>CAWIHZ010000012.1:0-128998 GCA_963835955.1 uncultured Alphaproteobacteria bacterium
TGGGGCGCTCAGTGACGGGCGTCCTTACCGGAATCCCGTAACGCCTCGAACGCGCCATCGACGGCGTCCCCTCAACGGCTTACCACGAACAGGTCGCCGAGAAAATTCACGTGTGGCCCAAGGTGTTGTTTGTCGTGCGTCAAGGCCGCGAGGTCCAGGCTCATGGCGCTGGCGAGCTCGGACATCGAGATCAGCCCGTGACCCTCGGGGTCCGCGCCGCCGGCCAGGGCGTCGAGGAACGCCTGGGTGAAGGCGCCATGCCTCCAGCGCGGAAGCTCCTCGGAAAGCTCATTCTTCCTCGATGAGGTCAAGACGGTGACATTCTCCATGTCCATCGCGTCCTGCAGGACCTTGGCGTCGGGGTCGGTCGCCCAGCTGCCGGCGCCGACCGCGCCGGAATGGCAGGCGTCGAGCAGCAGCAGGACCCGTCCGTGCCTGGCGATGGACGCCACCTTTTTCGCGAACGCGCTCGCCGGGACGGCGCTCCCGGCAGCCGCGTTCTGCGACTTGGCGTCGAAATCATAGGGGATGAGATAGAACTGGCCGTCGATCATCTCGCCGTGGCTCGACACGAGAATGACCGCCACGTCCTGATCCGGACCGCTCTTGCGCATGGATTCCTCCACTGCGTCGAGCGCGTCGAGAACGGCGGTGCGACTGGCCTGATCGTTCGGCAGGTATTGAACGCTGACGCCAGCGTAGAGGCTCGGCTTGCCCGGCGCGCCCCTCTGGCTGTCGAGCAGCGCGTTCGCCACGTCGCGGGCGTCCTCGGCCGCGTAGTCGAGATGGAGGCCGCCCGCGGCCTTGCCGAATTTGTCGATGCCGATCGCCAGCACGTGCAACACCCCGCCGGGCGGCTTGGCGCTCCCGGTCGCTCGTTGGACGTCCAGCCGGGCGGCGGCCACGTCGGCGATCCCGAGCGCCCGCGCGGTTTCGAGTTCGTCGAGAACGAGTGGCAGCGCGTCCGGCCGGTGCAATCTGGCAATGGCGGAGACCGGCAGCGTCGTGGCGGGCTTGTCGGGTCCGTGATTGGTCACCCACTTGAGCACATCCTGCGCTCCCGGCGTCGCCTGATAGAAGCCTTCCGGCGTCCACAACACCCAATCTTTTTTGTTCGGCAGGACCTGGAGCGCGAGCAATTCGCGCCCGTCGTCGGCGCGATACCAGCGGATCGTCCCGTCGCCTTCCGCCGCGACCACGATCCGTCCGTCCCGGCTAGCGTTGACCGCCCAGACCTCGCCTCGGGTCGGCCGCCGCCATTTCTGCGCTCCCGTGTCGTCGAACAAGGCGAGGGCGTAGCTCGAGCCAAGGAAGAAGCGCTTGGCGTCCGAGGCGATCGCGAGGCTCCGGGCGATGTCATACTTCCGGAGAGGAAGCGAATGGCCATTCAGGGTCGGCCGGGTTCCGTTCAGCCAGCCGTCGATCGCCAACCCCTTGCGGTTCGGCGGGAGGGTGGGGTCGTCGTTCGGAGGAGCGGGCGACAATGCGAGCGAGCGCAGATCGAATCGCAAAATCGCACCGGCTGATCCGCGATCGCCGAATTCGACGACCTTGCCGTCGGGCGAGACCTTCATCACGTCGCTTTGGTTGCGGAAATCGAGGACGGGCGGTTCGTGTGCCCAGACCGGCCGGCCGCGGGCGTCCATGAGGCCGAGGCACGGGGCCAGCGAGGCGATCAGGATACGCCCGTCCGGCAAGGCGTTGACGTCCGTCGCCGTGTCTTGCGCGCAATAGGTCATGCGCCGCTCGCCGCCCAGTCCGCCCCAATCCCAGGCGAAAAGCGGCCTCCGGCCCTGAGCGTCGTTCACGGCGCCGGCCGCGTACAGCGTCCGCCCGTCTCGCGACCATGCGACCTGCGAAAGCCCGACAGGGGACGGCGTCGCGTCCGCGGGGCTCTGCCCGCCAACGCGTTCCAGGGTTCTTGCGTCGAGCAGGTCGACGGCCGCCACGAATTCGTACCCGACCGCGAGCCTGTTTCCGTCGGGGCTGAATGCTATTCCCCGCGGAGGACTCCTGCCGGGCGCCTCGACCGGCTCACCGACGGAGCGGAAGTTCGGGCTGGCGGCTTCGCGGTCATACCGGTAGAGGCGAATCTTGCCGTCGTAGGACGTTGTCGCCAGACGGCCGTCTGGCGCGAACGCGACGCCGTAACTGTTGTCTCCGTAGCGGTCGTCCCGAAACGCCTCGCTCCAGCCGTTGTCCCGATCGAAAACCCGCAGACCCTTCGCGCCGCCGAGCGTGGCCGCGAGGTAGCGTCCATCCGGCGAGAACGTCAGGAAACGGGCGACATCGGGCAGGCCGCCGATCCGCCGGACGAGGGCGCCGGACTCGCGATCGAACAGGTAGATGACCGTGCTGCTCTGCATCTTCTCAGTCCAGCCGCCGGCCGCGATCGTCGACCCGCCGGGGCTGATCGCCACGGCATAGATGGCGCCAACCGGATCGGGGCCGACCGGAATAAAGATCGTGCGCAGCAGCTTGCCGTCCGCGACCGACCAGATCCGCAATGTGCGGTCGGCGCCGCCGGTGACGGCGTACCGCCCCTTTTCGTCGGCGGCTTGCGCCCAGATTGTTGCCGTATGCATCCCCGGGTCGACGGCGAGCACCGGGCGGTCGTAGAGATCCGTCCTGGCGTTCGGCCCCTGATCCGCGGCGAATGCCGGCGCGAGGACCAGACCGGCCAATGACCACAAAGCCGCGGCTATCGCGCGGCGACGTCTCCAAATTCGGGCCATCTCGCGGCCTCCAACTGGGCCTTCTTCGTCTCGAGTGCGAGCCTGTCCTTCTCGGCGTGATGCGTCCACAGCGCACCGATCCCGTCGGAAATCTTGTTGACCACCGGTTCGATCGCTCCCTTGGCGATCTCCTCCCACACGCCCTTGGTGTTGGGGGCGACGGTTTTGGTCGCGGCGTCGCAGATCGCTTTCAGGCTCTTTCCCGAGCTCTCGAGGCTCGCCCGGACCGTCGGCAGGCTCTCCGGCTTGCCGCCCTCGACCAGCGCCGTCGTGAGCCCGGCGATGACGCCGTCCATCTCCGCCCTCGCCGCTCCATAACTCATTTTGGCGTTAGCGATTGCGCTCTCATCGCCGCTCGACTTGATCAGGCCGACGCAGGTTTCCGCCTGGGTCCGCTCCTTCGTCAGATCGTCGATGACTTCCGGCCAGCCGAGGGTCGCCGTCTGCGCCGCCGATGCGGCCGTCGGTAGGATGAGAGCAATCGCCACCGAAAAGCTCGCGATCCTGCTCATGGACGAGCCCCGCCATTCGCTATCGTGACAAAAAAAGTCTAGCACCCACCCCGTTTCTAGCAAGGCCTCAACAGGACGCAGTGACGAGCCTCACATCGTGGAAGGCCGATATCAAGGTGACAGCTACTTCAATCTCCATTTCAATTTCCGCCCCTGGCCATGGTTGTTTGAGCCGGTTCGGCCGATCCGCGCCGCCGAGGCTCCAGGTCCAGGGCGACCGCACGTCCGCATTTTCGACGAGCATCGCCAGCCCATTGCCGTAATGCCCGAAGAGACCGTAGCGGCGGCGAAAGCTAACCGAAGGTCACTGGGTCAGAGCGACATCATCTCCTTGACCAGGGCGTCCGCATCGACCCAGTCGCCGCCGATGTTCACCTGATCGAAGTAGTCGTACCAGCCGATGCGCGCCGTGCCGTCGGCGACCTTATGCGTGCCGGTGATATCCTTCATCTGCCAGACCGCGACATAGCGGTAATCGAGACGAGGAGCGGTGCTTCCGTCGTTCATCGTGCAGCCAATAAGCTTCACGTCATCCGACATCAGCTCACTCAAGAGTTGGTCCACCTTCTTCATGAAAGCGGCGCGATCGCCGGGTCCGAGCCCAAGCCACGACGCCCTGGCGTTCCAGAGTTCAACGTATAAGTACATGTGCGCTGTCCTCTTTCCGCCTCGGGCGTTTGATCCGCGCCGATGCCGTGATCGGCCCCCCGTCGGCTGGTCCGCTTCGATAGCGTCGGGCGTCGGCTCTCGGCGCGCGACCATAGCCAGATCGCAAACGATGATCAAATCGGCTGGGCCAGACCCGGAAAACGCCGAAGATAAACGAGAACCAGGTCGTCGCCGGGATTCTCAATCGCGAAGGCGGGAGCAATCGCCGTCGCTGCCCGGCGCCCTCAATCGGGCGCATTGATCAGGGTCTCAAGGCGGGTTCATGTCCCGCGATCGCGGTTCCTTGCACGGGCCAAACCGGGCCCTTCGGAGCGGCGACCGGAATGCCTTGCCGGAAGCCTCCCCGCGCGATGCGGTTCCCAGACGCACCGGTTCCGCCGGTCCGCCGAGGGCGGCGAGCGGACGCGATCGCCTTCGCCAATCGGCGCCGAGGTCACCGGCCCTCCGTGATCCAGACCTCCATCGAGCCGGCATCGCGATTGGCCCACAGGAAATAGGGAATGGCGGTCAGCGCCGCGTCCCGGGTCGCCGGCGGCTTGGTCGAATAGAGGGCGCCCTCGGCGTCGTCGCAGACGAGGCGCTTCGCCGGCGCTGCGAGCATAACGACGCCATCGAAAAGATCGGACCGCCAGTGCGCCGCAAGGGCCGCGCCGCGAGGCAATTCCAGCGTCTGCACCGGCTGGCCGGGATTGTCGGCCTCCTCGGCGCAGTAGATGAGCGGACCTCTCCTCAGCGCCGCGCGCCCGACATCCATGCGCACGCGCGGATGCGCGTAGAGCCGCTCCGGCGGCATCGGCAGGTTTAACCCGACGACATCGCCTTTGGACCAAAGGCGGCGGACCGTCGCATAGCCGCGTGTGACCGCCAGCGCGACCGGTTCGCCATTGACGGTCGCCGTGGCCTTTTTCGCCCAGTCGGGAACGCGCAATTTCAGTTCGAAAATTGTCGGCGTTTCGGGGTCGATTTCAATCCGGATCTCCCCTGACCACGGATAGACGCTCGTCTCCCGCAACGCCACCGTCGTCGCCGCGATCGCGACCCTTGCTTCAATGCCACCATAGAGATGAAACGCGACGCCGTCTTGGCGGGTCGACAGGAAATATCCGCCAATCGAAGCGACGAGCCGCGACACGTTCATCGTGCAGCAGGGGCAGACATGCCAGGCCCAGCGGCTGTGCTGGCCCCGGCTCTCCAGCGGGTTTGAATAGAAGTAGCGGGTCCCTTCGCGCGAGAGACCGCTCAGCGCGCCATTGTAGAGCGCGCGCTCCATCACGTCCGCGTAATGGCCGTCGAGGTCGAGATGCAGCATGCGATGGGCCCAGAAGGCGAGCGCGACCGAAGCGCAGGTCTCGGCGTAAGCGGTCTCGTTCGGCAGATCGTAAGGTTCGGTGAAGCCCTCGTTGGTCTCCTTCGGGCCGAGCCCCGCCGTCACATACATCTGCGCCGTCGTCACGTCCCGCCACAGCGTCTCGCAGGCGCGCTTCAGGCCCTGGTCGCCGAGTTCGGCCGCCAGATCGGCCATCGCGCAGCACATGTACATGGCGCGGACCGCGTGGCCGACCATTTTCGTCTGCTCGCGCACCGGGATGTGCGACTGGTTGTATTCATAGGTGCCCGCCCAGTAGTTCGCCGGATCGTCGCCGCGCGCGATCGCTTCCTGGGTGAAGTAGTGCGGCGGCTGGCGGCCGCGCTCATCGATGAAATAGGCGGCGAGATCGAGCCGGCGCCGGTCGCCAGTCAGGCGATAAAGCTTGACGAGCGCAAGCTCGATCTCCTGATGCCCCGGATATCCGCGCTTCTGCCCCGGCCCGTCGCCGAAGGTCGCGGCGATGTGGTCGACATAGCGCTCCATGACGTCGAGCAACCGGCGGCGCCCGGTGACCCGGTAATAGGCGATCGCGCCTTCGAGCAGATGGCCGGCGTTGTAGAGTTCGTGGTTGTCGCGCAGATTGGTCCAACGAAGCTCGGGCTCGCGGCCGTTGTACCAACAGTTGAGATAGCCGTCCGGCGCCTGCGCCTTGGCGAGGTCGTCAATGATCGCGTCGATCTTGGCCTCGATCTCGGCGTCGCGCCGGTGGGACAGCGCGTAGCTTGCCGCTTCGATCCATTTGCCGACATCGGAGTCCCAAAAGACCTGAACCGTGAAGCCGTGGTTGTTGCGCGGCATTTTGAGCGGCGGGACCGGCATCGGCAGTTTCAGCGACTCGAGGATGCCGACTTCCTCCAGCTTGGCGTGCTGGCTGGGGATGGTGCGCGACAGCACGGTTTCCAGCCTCTCGCGCCAGAACCGCCCTTCCAGCTTCACCTCTGCGAAGGGGACGGGAGAAAAGCCGCGTTCGCTCATGCCTTAGGTCTCCGCCGGTGGATTTGTCCGCGCCCCGCACGATTCCCTGACAATGAGCGAGCAGGGCAGCCGGCGCACGCCGGCGACCGTTCGGCCGGACATCATTTCGAGCAGGCACTCCCCGGCCGCGCGGCCGAGCGCGTCGAGATTCATGTCGACGCTGGTGAGGGGCGGCCGGGCGGCGTTGGCCATGACTTCCCAATTGTCGAACCCGACCACGGCGACGTCCGCCGGGACGAAGCGGCCGAGTTCGCGCAGGGCGTCGACGGCGCCGCGCGCAATCTGGTCGTTGCCGCAAAACAGCGCCTCCGGAGGCGGTCGCTTGCGCGCGAACAGGCGCTGGACCGCTTCGCGTCCCCAGGCCTCCGACCAATGGCCGGGAAGACAGTCGCCGGTTCGCGCGGCGAGACCGGCCTCGGCGAGCGCGGCGCGATAGCCGGCTTCGCGCAGGCGCACGGCCTCGAACCGCTCAGGGCCGGTTATGTGGGCGATTCGCCTGCGGCCGAGCGCAGCGAGGTGGCGGACCGCCAGCATCGCGCCCGCTTTGTCATCGGGCAGAAGACAAAGCGCGTCGGGATTGTCGACCCGCGAAAACACCTCATGGCGTTCCTCCCAGGTGTTTTCGCCAGGTGTTTTCGCCAGGCGTTTTCCAGGCGTTTTCGCGTGATTTTCGCGATTTTGGCGAGAAAGGCCTCTCTCGCCGCGCCGGCGCCGCCCTCTCATTCGGCGGAGGCGGGAAAAGCTTTTCCCAACATTTGTAACCCGCCGGTTTCCCGGCCGCAAGCCAAGACCAATGTTCGCGGGGAGGACCCGCGAAACGTTCGGATCGCCAGCGGTGGAAATCAACCGCTCGGCGCCGGACGGACAGGGCTGCTTTGGGGGGATGGGGACCCCGCCGGGCAAGGGACCGCGGCGCCTCCCCTCGTGACGATGGCGCGACATATTGGGCGCCGCAACGCGGCTTGCGAGTCGGCCTAGGGCAAGCTTCGCGGGATTCTGGACTGAGAGGCGCCGTCTTGCAGCAACAACGTAAACTTGTGTCCTCTCCGGATGCGTGCTAGCGCTACGTCATGCGCGGGGTCTTGGCGGTTCTTGCGTTGGTGCTTGCGGCGGCGACGGCCGCCGCGGGGGATCCGTTGTTCGATGCCGTCGCGGCCGGCGATACGAGCGCTATAGAGCAGGCTCTGGCCAGTGGAGCGAATGTCGACAGCCGGGCTAGGGATCAGGCGACGCCGCTCATGGCCGCCGCGCTCGGCGACCAGACCGTCATTGCGGAAATGCTTCTGAGCAAGGGAGCCAGCGTCACGTCCCGCAATTCAGGCGGCTTTACTCCGCTGCACGCGGCGGCCTATGCCGGCAGCGTGCCGATCGCCAAGCTCCTGCTCGGGAAGGGCGCTGTCCTCGATGATGCAGACAACAAGGCGGGCGTGACGCCCCTGATGGTGGCGGGAGAGGAAAATCGCCTTGAGTTGGCTGAGTTCCTCCTCGCGAAGGGGGCAGATGTGAGCCACCCCGAGATTCATGGTTACCTGCCGATTACCCGAGCTTTATGGAAAGGCAACAAGGACATCGTCCGGCTCTACAAGAGCCACGGCGCCGTGTGCCCATCCGCCCAAATTCTTGGGGGCGAAGGATGGTATCGGCAGTGCATGGAGATTGGCCAATAGGCGGAGGCGGACCATGAGCATCATGCTACAAGAGCGTGCTGGGCGAATGGCGCGACTGTGGGGCTTGAGCGTTTTGGCCGCCATCGTCGTCTCCACTGAAACAAAGCCGGTTCTCGCCGACGAGTCCGTCAATACGGGATATTTCGGCGGCGTCGCGATCATGGGCTATGACCCTGTGGCCTATTTCACAGATAATCGGGCAGTCAAAGGTTCCGAGAAATATACCTATGAATGGCTGGGCACCCCTTGGCAGTTCGCCAGCCGCGAGCACGAGGAAATGTTTAAAGCTGATCCAATTAAGTACGCGCCACAATACGGAGGCTATTGCGCCGCCGAGGTCGTGGGTGGCTCGGTCACCGTCGATATTGATCCGAATGCATTCAAGATCATCGACGGCAAGCTCTATCTGATCTATGACAAACCGCACGCCGACGATTTTGACGCCCATGCCAGCGAAAACCTCGCGGCGGCAGACGCGAATTGGCCAAAAGTCAAAGGTCGGCTGGAGTTGGACAAGCATTTCTGACAGGCGCGTGTTAGTCTACTTTACGGGCGAGAAATAGAACACCTTGCCTGAATTGACGTACGTATAACCTAGCTTGTCAGCATCGGCGCTCCGCTTGTAGACGGGACCGCAGTCCGCACGCCCGAACGCGCTCTCGCTCTTCACACACAATTCGTCCCGATCCACGAAGACGGTCTCGGTAAAGAACTGTCTTGACGTGCGGAACGCCGCCTGGCCGTCCCGGCCGATTTGCATCAGCGCCGGCGACCCCGGTTGGATCCGTCCTTGCAGGGTGTGACCCAGAACCAGGCGCGCAATCGCCTCGCCATTTAGCCGGTCGCGTTCGTCGGCGGAGAAGTTGAACGGCCATTCCGGAAGGCCCGCCTTCCGCAATGCGTCGACAAGGAATGTGAGGTCTTTGCCATTGCGAAAGTGCTTCCAGTTGAGCCGGACGGCTGAAAGGGAAGTATAATTGGGAGGAAATCGAATGCCTTGGGCGACCGCGGCGCGAGCGTCGGCCAGGCGTCCGGCCCGCACATAGGCTGCGGCAAGCGCAATGAGGATCGGGCTGACGCCCGGCGCTTCATCGCGGGCGCGTTCAAGCGCTGCGATCGCACGATCATTTTCGCGGTTGAAAAAGAAGACGAGGCCCGCCACAAGCCGGTCGATTGGCGAAAGATTGGGGTTGAGCCTCAGCGCAGTCTCTATCGCGGTGGCGGCCTCTGCAAAATGCCCGTCGAAAAGGTAGACGTAGGCGAGCGCCACGTGGGCCTCGGCGTCTCCTGGTCCCAGCGCGACGGCGCGCTTGGCCGATTCGACCGCCTCCACGTAGCGCTGCTCCACGACCTGAAGGATGGCGAGCACCGAATAGGGCAGGGACAAATCCGGGTTCAGTTGCAGCGCTCGCCCGGCGCTCTCGTAGGCTCGCTTGCGCGCCAGGGCGCTTTGCAGCACATCGTCTAAGCTATTGCGCCAGATATAGACGGCGGTGCGGGCGTCGGCCGCGAACGCTTGGGCGAAGGATGGATCGAGAGCAACTGCCTTCGCATAGAAACCCAGCGCCTCGCGCAGGGCCGACGGGCGGCCGGTGCGCGCTGCCTGTTCGCCTCGGAGATAGTCGTCGTAGGCCTCGAGATTGGCGGTCGGCGGGCGCGCCATTCGCTCCGCCTCCGACGCTGTCGGCTTTATGCCGAGCGATTTGACGATATCTCGGCTCATTTCGTCCTGGACGGCAAAAAGCGCCGCTGCGCCACGATCGAACCGATCGGACCACAGGTGGTCGCCAGTGGTCGTGTCGATCAGTTGCGCGTTGATGCGGGTTTGGTCCCCGGCGCGCTGGACGCTGCCCTCGACCACGTAGCGGACGCCGAGATTGCGGGCCACGTCGGCCAAGACGACCGGCCGGCCCTTGTAGGCGAAAACGGAGTTGCGGGCGATGACATCGAGTCCGGAAAGCTTGGCCAGGTCGGTAATCAGCGCATCGGTGACGCCGTCGGCGAAATAGTCCTGGCTCGGATCGCCGCTGAGATTCGCGAACGGCAGCACCGCGACGGAGGGCCGTTGCGGCGCGGATGGCTTCTGCCATGCAAACACGAACGCGAGCACGGCCATCAGAAGCGCGCCGGTCCCTGCCAGGGCCATGACCCGAGCGCCCGGCCAATATGACCGACTAGCTTTTCTTCCCGCCTTGCTGGGATCGAGCAGAACGCGATAGACTCGAACAGGGTCGGCGATGTTCTTCAGCCGCTGCTCTCCGAGGCTCGCAAAACCAACATCCGCTTTGTTCACCACATGATCGAAGGCGGTGCCAGAAACGCAAATGCCGCCAGGTTCGGCCAAACTTTCCAGGCGCGCGGCGACGTTGACCCCATCCCCGTAGATATCATTTCCGTCGACGATGACGTCGCCGAGATTTACGCCGATGCGAAACCGAATTCGTCGTCCTTCAGGGGCGTCCTGATCGTGGTCGGCCATTCGCCTCTGGATCGAGGCGGCGCACTGGACAGCGCCTACGACGCTCGCGAACTCCACCAGCGCGCCGTCGCCCATGAGCTTGACGATGCGACCGTGGAACTCTTCGATCGCGGGATCGACCAGCTCCCGACGGCAGGTCTTCAATCGCTCCAGCGTGCCAACCTCATCTTCCCCCATGAGGCGGCTGTATCCGACGACGTCGGCGGCAAGTATCGCGGTAAGCCGTCGCTCCATGCTCGCGTCCTGCGCCATTCCGAAGAGCATTGTACTCTTTTTGGAACGCGAGTGTCCTGCCGGAGTTTGAGCTGACCCGGTCCGCGCCGGCATTGCGGCGCCGTCTGCAAGACCGGCGCGCAGCTCGCGTGACGCTGTCGCTTCAATGACCTCTACTTGCGTATTTCGCCTGTTCATTGGATTGACCGGTAACGTGCGCAGCGGGTCGTAAGCGGCCGATCTGACGGTGTCGCCGCTGAGCGTGCGGCTCATACGACCAAGTTCACTACCCCGCGCAAAAAGGGAAAGACGGTTGCGTCACCGTAATTCGCGTAATTCGGTTTGCGTCACCGTAATTCCACACCATCACCGTAATTCAGCCGTCTTCAAAATGTCTGCGCGGAGCGGCGCCGCTCCGCGCAGACATTATTATTCGAACTCGCCAGTTCAAATCGGATTAGTCGCCCAAGCCGATCGTCTTCACGATTTTATGGATATCCATCAGAGGGACGGGATTTTCCGGATGTTGAAGATTCGGATTCATGTCGTTCGACGCCCCGCCGGGGAAGCGCTTGATGTTCGGAAAATCGACGATGGATTTGTCAAACTCCGTGATCGGCCCCGAAAGCAGCGAAATGACCCAGCCATTGTCATAGCCGGCGTAGCGCCCCGGCGAGGTGGTCGGCGTCCGCGTACTGACGGCGCCGTTGAACGTCATGTCGTATTTCTCGTATGGGTCCATGGTGAGGTTGTAATACGAGCCGATGGCGCCGAGATTCTGCTGCGGCCCGAGCCAAGTGTCCTTGGCGGTGAAGAGCTCTTTCCAGGCCATATGGATGTCGGCGTCCGGGCCGTCACCGCCGACGTCGGCGCGAGCGCCCTCAAAGCTCTCGCCGTCGACATAGATCCATGAGGTGCGCGCCGAATGTTTTGCCTTGCCCAGGATGTAGGCGCTGTTGTCGATTGAGTCGAAATAGATCGGCTTGCCGTCGTTGTCCTTCCAGGCGCCATGCGGCGGCGGTGTGAGACCGACCATGGAAGCAAGGGTCGCCCATGCGTCGATGTGGGACATCATCTCGCCGTAATGCGCGCCCGCCGGGATATGGCTCGGCCACCACATGATGCCCGGCACCCGGAAGCCGCCCTCGAACGGCGTACCTTTTTCCCCACGGAACGGAACGACGCCAGAATCCGGCCACGCATCCTGCCAGGCGCCATTGTCGGCGGTGATGATGACGATAGTGTCGGGAGCCTCGGCCCGGATTTCGTCCATGATCCTGCCGATGTTGGAATCGAGCTCCAGCATGGCGTCCGAGTAATTGCCGAGGTGCGACTTTCCGACGAACGCCTTGGCCGGGATGTTTGGATTATGCATCTTCATGAAATTCACATCCATGAAGAACGGCTTGGCGTCCTTGGCATGCTGCTTGATGTATTCGACAGCCGAATCGGCCTGCCGAACGTCGAACTCGTGCAGATAATCGTAGTCGATGCGGGCGACCTTGGTCGCGGGTTTGCCGGCCGTGAGGCTTATCCCGTTGTCCCAGGCTCGTCTATATGTAGTGGATGCACTGGTTTGATGGGTTGATTGTGGCCGGCGGCTGACGGCGCACCATCCTGTCGCATTCCGGTGGCCGTCTTGCGGCTGCGCGGCGTTCGCCTGATCGTTTGGACGCCCTTTCGAGGATTGTCTCGTTTGACGATGTCCCAGTAGCTCGCAGGCGGATGATGTGCGGCCAGCCCGAGCAAGGCTTCGAACGAAACATGCCGGTGGAAGCGGCGATTGTAGCGAAAGACGAATTCATTGAGATAGGTGTCGACGTGCGTGCGGCGCAGGCCGTGATACGTGCCCAGGCTCCATCGCTTCATCAATGAGAAGGCTCGGTGAATCCACGGCAGGACAACATGTCCCGCCATTTTGCCGATGATGCGCGGATCGTGCCGGTAGTCGGTCAGTCCAGGATAGGACGTGTGGCCGTCGGTGAGGAGCGTGGCTCCAGGCTTCACGTTGGCTCTCACGAAGGCCTCGATCGACGCCGCGGAATTGTCGGCGATCATAGCGAGGCGTATTCGGCCGGAGCGCGTATCGAGGTATTTGGCGTGCTTGCGTCGCGGCTTGGGCTGATTGGTGTCGCGATCGATCACCTCGACGGCCCCGACGACGAGGATTTTGCCGGCATTGCCGCGCTCGAAGAAGGCGTCGCCTTCGCGGAAGGGAATTTCCGCCTGATCGACTTCGACGACGCCCTCCAAGGGATCGCGATCCGGGTCGACCATCGACCGGCGCAATTTCTGCGTCAGCAGCCAAGCGGTCTTGTAAGTGACGCCGAGTTGATCCTCCAATTGCCGCGCCGACATGCCGTTGGAATGTGTCGCCATGAGATGCGCCGCCCAGAACCACGTCGTCAGCGGCAGCTTGGAACGATGCATCACCGTTCCCGCCGTGGCTGAAGTCTGTCGACCGCAATCGAGGCATTCGTATGTGTACGCCCGGCTCTTCAGCGCCGCGGCGCGTTGCTCGCCGCAGCCGGGACAAACAAAACCCTTCGACCAACGCCGCTCCAACAAAAAGGCGGCGCAGCTCGTCTCGTCGGGAAACGTCTCTTGAAACTGCGAAAGCGATCGGCCCTTGGCCATTGCGCGCCCCGTCGCGGCCGCCTCGAACACCGACTCAACTGCGCCCGCATACCACATCTAGGCCAACCTGGGACAGCGGGATAAGCCTCCCGGCCGTGCCTTCCCACTCGTACAGATTGACGATCTTCTGGTATTCGTCCCAGTAGGCGGCGTTGAATTTCGGGAACCAGGGGTGGGCGAAATTGTCCGTGTCGTCATATGTATAGACGCCCGGATAGTAGGCGGCGAACTCCTTCATTTCATCGAAGCCATGTTCGATCGGATAGAACTTGGGCTGATCGCCCAGATGCCATTTGCCCGAAAAATAGGTCCCGTAGCCGTTCTTCTGGAAGAATTCGGCGATCGTCGGCGTGGCCTTCGTCAGGCCATTTTCGTCTCCGGGCACAACCACCACGGAGAGGGCCGAACGGATGGGGATGCGTCCGGTGATGAACGAGGCGCGGCCGGCGGTGCAGCTCGCCTGACCGTACCAGCTCGTGAACAGGGCTCCTTCCTGGGCGACGCGATCGATGTTCGGGGTCGGGTGGCCGAGGTTCTCGCCCCCGCCATAGGCGCCGAAATCGCCCCAGCCGGTGTCGTCGGTCATCAGCATGACGACGTTCGGCCGCTTCTCTTGGGCTATAGCCGGCGCACACGCGAGGATTGCGGCGATCGCCGCCAACCCGCTGAATCCCAGGTTACATGACATTCTATCTCCCTCCAGCCAGAGTTGAACCCGCACTTGGGCCTTCATATTCAGACCACGTGACGATAGTATGAAACGAGTGTGGAAATCCAATACCAATTTTGGTATCGCACGATAACGCGTCATAATCCCACCCCGGAATCCGATAGCTATGTTGCGGTCCTTCCGTCAGATTGAAATCGTTAAGGCTCTGGCGAAGCACCGCCATTTCGGGCTCGCGGCGAAGTCCCTCGGCATTTCCCAACCCGCGCTGACCCGCAGCCTCAAGCAGCTCGAAGCCGATCTCGGCGTTTCGCTCTTCGACCGGCAGGGCGTCACGCCCACATTGTTTGGCGAGATCGTGCTGCGCCACGGCGAACGGGCCGCAGCCGAATTTCATGAGCTGATGCGGGAGATCACGCTCACCAAGGGGATCGAGATTGGCGAGTTGCGCGTGGCGGCGGGCGCCTACCCGGCGAATATTTCAGCCACGCGCGCCATCGGCGTCCTAACGGCGCAGCATCCTGGGCTGACCGTCGAACTGAGCATCGCCGATTGGAGCCGCATCGCCGAGGGCATCCTCGAAAACCGCATCGACTTGGGCTTGGCCGAGATCTCGGAGGCCGAACGCGATCCTGACCTCCGGACGGAGGCGGTCAGAAACTCCCGAGGGATTTTCTTCTGCGCCGCCGACCATCCCCTCGCCCAGATGAAGCGCGTCGCGCTTGAAGATTTGCTTGAATATCCTTGGGTCGGGCCGAGCTATCCCGGCCGGATTCGCGCCGCCATTCCGAACATTGACAAACCGTTCGGATGGTTCGATCCGGATTCGGACCGTTTTCATCCGCGCATCCTCGTCGAGACCTTTGCCGCCGCGAAAGAAATCGTCCTCGCCGGGCGCGGCCTGGGCGCCGCGATCAAGGGCCAGATCGAGCAGGAACTGCGTGAAAAGCGTCTGCTGACTTTGCCGTTCGACGCGCCCTGGCTCAGCCTCAACTACGGATTCATTACCAAGCGCGGCCGGACCCTCTCGCCTGCGGCGCTCGCGTTCATGGAGACTGTCCGAACGATCGAACGGGAGATCGGGATGTAGGTTGGCGCAAGCGGCTCTTTTTGCTTCGCCGATCAGACGGTGTTGGCGCTGTGCGCCGCCCAGTCTATATGTGCCGGGCGTCTGTCCTAACCGGACAGCCGAGCTTCCGGTTCCGGCCCGCCGGGCAAGCGAATCGGCAGGGGTGGCGCAATGAAGGTCATCAGATCAGTCGCAAACCAGGGACCCCGGACATGATCGACCATCTCGGCCTCGCGGTCGCGGACATGGCGCGCGCCAAATCGTTCTACCGGAACGCCCTCGCTCCGCTCGGGATCGCCGTCCTCAAGGAGTTCACGGCGGAAGAGACAGGCGGCGAGGCCCATGCCGGCTTCGGCGCCGGCGGCAAGGCGGATTTCTGGATCGGGACCGGCCCCAGCCCCAAGGGCGGCGCGCATGTCGCGTTCGCGGCGCGCACCCGCGCCGAAGTCGACGCCTTTTACCGGGCGGCGATCGCCGCCGGCGGCCGCGACAATGGCGCGCCGGGCCTGAGGCCGCGCTATCACCGCAACTATTACGGCGCCTTCGTTCTCGATCCCGACGGGAACAACATCGAAGCGGTGTGCCACTCGGCAGTCTTCTGAAAAACCGGCAATTTCTTGCCGTGCGGCCGAAGTCATGGTTTACTGTCGCACGGCCGCGAAGGCGCGAGGCGCAGGCGCCGCTTGGCGTCGCTCGTCAGGACGGGCGCGAAACGATTCCGGAGGGGGTCCGCGAGCCGGGGAGTTGGTTTTTTATTTGGATTCCGGCGTAACCCGTTGAATAGGCTCAATTCGCGGAAGGGAATCATTTGGATTCCGTTTCCCCTGGCTTTGATCCGGCTTCCTCAGGCTTTGATCCGGCTTCCTCAGGCTTGGATTGCGCTTCCGCCGGGCTCGTCCCCCCGGACCTCCCTGCGCCTCAGCGCGCCCGGGTCCAGTTGTACGACTTGCAGATCAGGCCGCCGAGCACGCAGCCGGCGGTGACGAGATGGTTGCCGTCGAGCGTCATCTTGCCGGCGTAGGTTTTGCCATCGTCCGGATTGAACGCCGTGCCGGCCCAGGAGTTCCGCCCGTTCGGCTTCATGTCGAAGAACACCTTCTGCCCGACCGTGGCCGGGCTCTTCGGGTCGCTGAGCCAGGTGATCGAACCGCAGACCGCGTCGCCGCCGCAACTGGCGAAGCGCACCCTGGTCTTGGCGTCCTCGCGCGTCCACTCGCCCCTGACGTCCGCCGCCAGCGCAGCCGAAATCATCGCGGTCAAAATCGCGACGCTCAGAACCATGGAGCGCAGCATCGTCGCCTCCCTTTAAGACTATAGGCCGCATGGATCGCGATTAGCCCGCGGGCGAGGATCGCCGTCAAGGCGTCAAGTCGAACAATTGCGCTCAGACCTGGCGATGTCCGGGCTCACCGCGCCGCCGCGCGCGGCGGCTGGACGCTCGCCTGGGCTTCGCCGACCGTGTCGAGGCCATAGACGTCGTTGCGGAAGTTGGCGGGGCCGTCGTCGTTCGACCAGCCGGTGAGATAGACCCAGATCACCGGAACCGCCCTCGCCAGCCTGATATCCTCGCGCAGGCCCTGCCTGACCTTGGCCTCCAGCGCCGCCTGGTCCCAGACGCCGTTGGGAGCGCCGCCGGTCCCCTGCAACAGCCACGCGGCCAGATCGAAGACGCCCTGCACGCGCACGCAGCCGTGGCTCAAGAACCGATAGTCGGCGCCGAACAGCCGCTTCGAGGGCGTATCGTGCATGTAGACGGCGAGCTTGTTGGGCATGCCGATCCGGATCGACCCCAGCGAATTGCCGGCGCCCGAGTCCTGCCTCAACGTATAGTCGGCCGCCCGCTCGGTGCTCCAGTTGACCGCCCTCGGATCGATTTCCTTGCCCGATCCGTCCAGGATTCTGATCTTGGCGCGCGTGAGATAGCCGGGATCGCGCTGCATTCTGGGAATGATCTCATTCCTGATGATCGAACTCGGCACTGTCCAGGTCGGATTGATGTTGATCGCCTGGATTTGCGCCGCGATTTCGGGCGACGGATGCGCGGGGTCGCCGACGATAGCGACGTAGCGGCGCACGACCCGGTCGTTCTCGACCGCTTCGACCGAGGTCGCTGGCAAATTGACGGCGACGTAACGATCGCCGAACGGGAAATTGATCCCCGCCAGACGGTCGGCGCTCGAGGCGAGCTGTTTGAACCTCTCCCTGGCCGGCACGTTGATCGCCTTCAGGGTCGCTCCGGCGACGACCCCGGTCTGGCGCAGTCCCATATGCGACTGGAAGCGCTTGACAGCGTCAGTGAGCCCGGCGTCCCAAACCTCGCCCCTGGCCCCATTCAAGTCGAGATAGCCCTCTATCGACAAACGCTTGCGCAATTGCGCCACCGCCCGTCCCCTCGCCCCCGGACGCAAAGCGACGATGTCGGTCGGCCAGCCGCCGGCGTCGACGATCGCCCCATAGCGCTCAGAGGCTTTGGCGGTCGCAAAAAAGGTGTTGCTCTGCAATGTCGGCCGAGGATCCTCCGACAGGGCCGTTTCGCGCGCGGCCGGACGCGGCGCCGTCCTCCTTGCCCTTTGCGCGGCCCTCGTTCTTATCGGAGCGGCCTCGCCGGCCGCGGGAGAATTGTCATGCCGGGGGCCGCCCCCGATCGTCGGCGGGACGCCGGCGGTCGGAGACGGGAGGGCCGGGGTCAACGCGGCGGGGGCGGCCGGGGCCGGGACCGCGATTGGCGAAGCGGCGGTGGCTGCCGGCATTTGCGCGACCGGGGCCGCGGGGGCCGCAGGGGGCGCCGCTATTGGCGAGGCCGGCCCATTGGACGCGCTGTCCGCGGCGGCGGCTGCGCCCGGCATGAAGGGCTGTGGCGGCGTTTGCGCCAACGCGCCCGATGCGATCAGGAGCAGACCGGCCGAAGCCCAGCTGATTGTGACGCGAAACCGCATGAGATCGATCCAAACGCGCCGGCGCGCCAATATCGGGGGCGCGCGGCTACCTCCTATTAAGCTTGTTCTGGTTACTAAATTCGCACCACGGCTTTCTTGCGGCGAGGAAGCCTCATTGCCCTGGGCTTGCGATGTGGCCGCAAAGCTCGAAGTCGCCGCTCGCCCGAAGCGCGAGCTCCTTGGCGGCGAACCACTTGCCGAGATCATAGGCCGGCAGCGGCGACCTGACTCCGGCGGTCATCATCTCAGTCCAGTTTTGTCCGCCCTCCATCGCCACGCCGGCAGGAACGCCGGTAGCCCTTGTCGCCCCGCCCGCGGCTCCATAAGCTTGAGATTATGGCCACGGACATCGCCACTCGCGTCTATAATCACACCTTCCGCATCGATCCCGCGATTCGTACGCTGCTCGATACGGACTTTTACAAGCTCTTGATGCTCCAGATGATCTGGAAAATGCATCCCGAGCGTCAGGTTACGTTTCGGCTTGTCAATCGATCGCCAGAAGTTCGGCTCGCCGACATCGTCGACGAACGCGAACTGGTCGACCAACTCGATCATGCGCGAACATTGCGGCTGGCCAAGAGCGAAATGATTTGGCTGGCGGGCAACACTTTTTATGGAACCCGGCAAATCTTCGAGCCGGAGTTCATGGAATGGCTCAGCGCGTTTCAGCTCCCCGAATACGAGCTGACGAAGCGCGATGGTCAATACGAGCTTCGATTCGCCGGGCCGTGGACAGGCACGACGATGTGGGAGATCCCGGCCCTCGCCATTATCAGCGAGCTGAGGGCGCGGGCGGCGATGCGCGGCATGAGCCGGTTCGACCTCGACGTGCTCTATGCGCGGGCCAAGGCGAAGCTGTGGTCCAAGGTCGAGCGCCTGCGCATTCTTGAGCGCGAAGGGCCGGTGAGGATCTCTGACTTCGGAACCCGACGGCGCCACGGCTTTCTCTGGCAGCGATGGTGCGTTGAGGCGATGCAGGAAGGTCTTGGCGCCAGCTTCGTCGGCACCTCCAACGTCAAGCACGCCATGGATACCGGCCTCGAAGCGATTGGCACCAACGCCCACGAACTGCCGATGGTCTACGCCGCGGTCGCCGAGGAGGACGAAGATCTGCGCCAGGCGCCATACAATGTTCTCAAGGACTGGGCGCGGATGTATGGCGGCAATCTGCTGGTCGTACTGCCGGATTGCTTTGGGTCGACATCCTTCCTTCAAAATGCGCCGGACTGGGTCTCCGACTGGAAGGGCGGCCGGCCCGATTCCAAGCCCCCGCTTTCCGGCGCGCTCGAACTCATCGAATGGTGGAAGCGAAGAGGACGCGACCCACGCGAAAAGCTGATCGTGCTTTCGGATGCGATGGATATCGAATCGATCGAGGAGTCGGTGCGGGCGTTGCGTGGAAAGGTCAATCTTTCGATCGGCTGGGGCACAAATCTGACCAATGACTTTATCGGTTGCGCGCCAGCGAACGCGGACGGACAGCTCAAGGCGATCTCGCTGGTTTGCAAGGTCGCCGACGCCGACGGGCGCCCAGCAGTCAAACTTTCGGACAATCCAAACAAAGCGCTGGGACCGGCTCAAGAGGTCGAGCGCTATCGGCGTGTTTTCGGCATGGCCGGCATGTCAAGACAGCCGGTCACGGTTTGAGGAGCGGCGAAGGGCGCCGTGCCGGCGGCGCGGGACGCGCGGAGTGGACGGTTTCGTGCCGCATTCCGCCGCGCATCGGCGTAATCGCCGCCTGCATCACACAGTTTGCTTCGGGAACCTCGACGCAGGTCTTGCAGGTGGTCGACCATTTGGAGTGGGCAAGCGGCGCCCGGCGCCGGCGGCGTTGGCTTGACGCGTCTGCGCGGCGGCGGTTCGGTCGCGTCGATTCTCGGAGAGCGATCATGATCTTTCAAGGCTTCGGATCTCAGGCGCTGCCTTTTTTCAAGGCTCTGGCGTTCCACCAAAGCAAGGAGTGGTTCGAGGAAAATCGCCAGACTTACGAGAGCGCCGTCAAGGGGCCGCTGGGCGATCTGGTCGAGGATGTGGCGATCCGTCTGGCCAAGGCCGGAATCACGATCAAGGGCGATCGCAGATCGTCGTTGTTTCGGCCGCATCGCGACGTGCGGTTCTCGAAGAACAAGGACCCATACAAGACCAACGCTGGCCTCGTGATGACGCGGAGCGGGTCCAAGAATGATCCCGGCCTGCTCTATTTTCACCTCTCGCCTGAGGGGTGCTTCTTCGCCGCCGGATTTTATTTGCCAGATTCCGAACAGCTGGGCCGGCTGCGGACCGCCGCGGCGCGGGCGCCGAAGGCGTTCAAGCGGATGAGCGCCACATTGGCGCGCGCGAGTCTGGCGCTTTCCGAAGAAAATGCGCTGAAACGCGCGCCGCGCGGCTTCGAGGCCATCGACGATCCGGAGATCGCCAGGGCGACCCGGCTCAAGAGCATGGTTTGCGACCGCCCGATCGCTGAGGCCGTGATCCGGGGGCCGAATCTGGTCGACGACTTCTGCGCATTCGCCTCGGATTCGCTGCCCCTGCTCACGTGGGGCTGGGACGCGCTGACCGATTTGCGATAGAATAACTAGAATGGCTAAAGTGCTTCCCGACATCGACGCAAGCTGCAGGGAATTCATCGCCCGGCAGCGCATCTTCTTCGCCGCTTCCGCCGCGCCCCGAGCGCGGGTGAATATATCTCCTCGCGGAACTAACGCGCTCGTAATCCTCGACGAGCGGACGGTGGCCTATCTCGACAAAACTGGCAGCGGCAACGAGACCGCCGCCCATCTCAAGGCAGATGGTCGCCTGACGCTGATGTTCTGCGCTTTTGAAGGGCCGCCCAACATCCTGCGGCTTTATGGGCGCGGCGAGATCCTGCCCCGCGGAAGCGTGGCCTATGGCGACGTTCTGGCGAGCGCTTTTGCCGGCGCCGAGCCGCCTGGGGCCCGGCAGATCGTTCGGCTGCACGTCGATCGGGTTCAGACCTCCTGCGGCTACGGGACGCCGCTGTTCGACTATCGCGGCGAGCGGCCTTCGCTGGACAACTGGGCCCGCTCCAAGGGCGAGGACGGGCTCGAAGCCTATCGCCGGGAGGCGAACGTTGTCAGCATTGACGGTCTGCCTACGGGCGTGCTCGACCGCACGTAGGGGTTTGCTGCGACCAAATCCGCCGCTCGGGCCGTCGCCTCTCGCGCGATGGCCGCGAGAAAATCTCGCATCGCTCGCAGAGGCCGCGCTCGCCGACATGGTCCGGCGCTGGCCGCGCGCGCGGTTCGTTGAAGATGCTCGAGCGACCCTCCGATATGCCGCTCGCGCGTTCGATCCGTCGCTTTGGCGCTCGGATGCGCCGCTGCGCGCGGTGATGATCGGCACGGACTTCGACGTCCGTGTCTGGGCGACGCTTCTTTGCGTGCCCATAGGCCGCGCGACGACCTATTCCGACATCGCGTGCAAGATGGGAATGCCCAAGGCGGCCCGCGCGGTCGGGGCCGCGGTTGGCCGCAATCCAATATCCTTCGTCGTGCCGTGTCATCGCGTTCTGGGCCGCTCGGGCGCGCTCAACGGTTACCACTGGGGACTCGTCCGCAAACAGGCGATCATCGGTTGGGAAGCGGGGCGGACCGCGGGCGGCGCCTGACGCGCGCCGCTGAGTTCGCTCCCGGCGCTGACGCGCGCTCACTTCGGATAGGGGATGCGCAGATTGGCGTCCTTCATTCGGCGCAGGATGTCGAAATTCATATCGCTCTTGATCCGCTCGGCCATTTCGATGTCATCGACGAAGCAGACGAGGTGGAATTTGAGCACCCAGTCGCCGAAGTCAGCAAACAACACCGCTGGCGCGGGGATCGCGAGGACGAGGTCCTGCGCCTTCGCAGCGGCGATCAGCAATTCGCGCACCTGCTCGACGTCGCTTTCGTATGCGACGTTGATCGCAATGACGATCCGTCCGATGCGATCATCGTGGAACCAATTCTTGACGATTCCGGTGACCAGATTCGAATTCGGCACGATCAGGGTTGCGCGATCGAACGTCTCGATCTCCGTCGAGCGGGCCTTGATGCGGCGTACGAAACCCTGCTCCGTCCCGACCACCACCCAATCGCCCACGCGTATGCCGCGCTCCCAAAGCAAGATGAGGCCGGAAACGAAGTTGTTGGCAATCGTCTGCAGGCCAAAGCCAATTCCGACCGACAGGGCGCCGGCGACGATGGCGAGCTTCTGGATATCGAGGCCAATCTGCGACACGCCGACGAGGACAGCGACGATGTAGCCGACGTAGCCGAAAATCGTGCTGATCGAGTTGCTGACGCCCGCGTCGAGTTGGGTTTGCGGCAAGAGCCGCGACCCGAGCCAATTCTGAATGACTCGGGTGGCGATGACGACGAACGCAAAGGCCGCCGCCGCCCCGACCATCGAGGACAACGACAGTGTGACGCCGCCCACGGCGAAGCCGAAATAGGCCGCGCGCAAGGTGGTCCACAGATCCTCCGACTGCAGACGCCAGGGCCTCAGCACCGCGGCGGTCGCCATGACCAGGATCGCCAACCGCGCCAAGCCTTGAACGATCACCGCGATTTGCGCGAGCACGTTTCGGCGCAGGCCGAGCATGGCCAGAATCCGAGCGCCGGCCGGAGAGTCAGGCCGGGCGAGCGCCTCGGTTCCGTCCTGGACGATGACATCGAAGAGATAGAACAAGCTTGCGAGGATGGTCAGGAAAATCGCCTGCTTCACCAGGAAAGCAGCGAATGCGATGTAGCCGCTCAGCGTCGCCGCCAGAACGAGCAGCGTCACCGCCCAGCCGAGCGTTCGCAACGGCGCCCAGACCTCGCCCGGCTGCGCGCCTCCAGCCCCGATCAGCGGTCCCGCGATGCGCCGCAAAGTGACGGCCATCACGAGCGCGATCAGAGTCGCTCCGAGCGCGCGCCCTGCGATGGCGATGTTGAGCGACGCGACTGAATCGGCCAAAGGTTCGAGCAGGCGCTCAACCGCCCAGATCGCCGCGATCGCCATGCCGCCGCGAAAGATCAGCGCCGCGGAATGATTGC
This sequence comes from uncultured Alphaproteobacteria bacterium, assembly GCA_963835955.1. Taxonomy (GTDB): domain Bacteria; phylum Pseudomonadota; class Alphaproteobacteria; order Rhizobiales; family Beijerinckiaceae; genus Roseiarcus. The sequence goes on from CAWIHZ010000012.1 coordinate 22,968, forward strand.
TGATTGCGGCCAGCCGCCAGGCGCTTGCTTTCGGCGACAGCATGCTGCGGCCCAGCGCATTGTAAATAATCAGCACGCGCGCGGCGTCGAGAAGGCCTTGCATTTGCGGTTCGGGAATATCCAAAGCGTCGAGCGCAATCGCCAGCGCTCTCAAAGCGAGCAGGGGCAGCAAGGCGAGAACCAGGAACGTCCAGGCCGCGGCGATCGCGCGGCGCAGTCGGCTGGGCGCGGCGAGGTCGGGATCGAGGTGGATGACCCGCCGCGCGACCCAATGAATGGGAATTGCGATCAGGGCCAAAAACCCCGCGACCGCCGCTATCCCGAGCTTCTGGGCGAGCGTGAGGCGACCGCCGAGACCGGCGAGCCATGCGCCGACCTTCAGCCTTATCGCGGTGGCGTCGAGCGGCGCCTCGCGCCAGACGCTCAGCCACAGTTGGGGATTGAGAACGCTCGAGGATCTGGCGAAGGTCTGCCGCGCGAAGTGATCGCGCCGCGCGGCGCTGATCCGGGTGGCGTTGTCGTAGACCTCCAGCAGCATGGCGCGCGCGGCGCGGAGTTTAGCGTCGAGCGCGTCGTGCTTTTGCTTTTCGGCGGCGAGTTCCGCGGTTGCGGCGTCGGTCGCAGGTGCGGATTCCTTCGATTTGGGCGTAAGTTCGGCCAGTCGTTTGGCGGACGCCGCAAGTTGCGGCGTGAGATCGGCGACGGCCGCTTGCAAGACGACCGCCAGCGGATCGTTCTCGCCGCGCAGATGCTCCAATTCCGCATCGGAGAGGTTCGGGTTTTTCAGCGCCGTTTCGACGCCGGTCAGCGCGGCGCGAGTCGCCTCGAGGTTGAACGGGGGCGATTCTTCAGCCGCTGCCCGCCACGGCGCGCAGAGGGCCGCGGCAAGGAAGACCCAGCGCAAAACGCGAAATACGGACTGAAGCCTCATCGCGAACTATACTGCCAAACGGTGATTCACCAACGGACTCCTTACCGCATCCGACCATGGCGGAGCCGCGGCGACAACCACAGCCTTGAATGGGTCAACGGCTGTGTTCACCTTCAAAGCGGAAAAGGGCTGCGCCGTTCATGCGGCTTTGTTAAAGCAAGCCGCGAATTTGAGGAAAATCCCTTGACAGCGATCCCGATCGAGGCTTTTGGCCGATCTCCGCGAAGCGCGGGCCAACGCGCGCTCGACTTCTTTCTGGCCGCCGGCTTCGAGCGGACGGAACCAGCGATCCTTTATCCCGCCGCGATCTTTCTCGACATGTCGGGTGAGGAAATCCGCAGCCGCCTTTTCCTGACATCCGGCGGCGCGGGCGAGGAGCTATGTCTTAGGCCCGAATACACGATCCCGGTTTGCCTTTCCTATCTCGCCTCAGACCGAACGGGCGGAATAGCTGAATATTCCTATCTTGGCCCTGTCTTTCGCGCTCAGGCGGGCCAAGGCGGCGAAAGCGCGCAGACCGGGCTCGAGAGCTTCGGCAGAAGGGACGCGGAAGCCGCCGATGCGGAGGTGTTCGCTCTGTCTCTGGAGGCCGCGACAGCGACCAGTGGCTCTCTCGCGGCGCGGCTGGGCGACGCGCGTCTCTTCGAAAGCGCGCTCGATTCGCTCGCGATTTCGGACTTATGGCGCCGACGTCTGCGCCGGGGCGTCTCTCACGGACGCAGCCTTGCGGCCATCCTGGATGGACATGGTCAGAGCGCGCTCGCGCAGCCTGGCGTACTGGCGGCGATGGAAAGCGCCGACCATGCGGGAGCCAAGGCGCTGGTCCAGGACCTGCTGGCGATAGCTGGAGTCGAGTCGGTCGGCGGTCGGACCGCTGGCGAAATCGCGGACCGTCTCCTAGAGCAGGCCGCGCTGCGGTCGGGCGAGCCGATCGGCGCGGAAAAGCGCGAGGTGCTGGAGACCTTCCTCTCGATCTCGGGCGATCCCGACGAAGCCGCGCAGACGTTGCGGCGGCTCGCGGATTCGGCCCGGCTCGAGCTTGGTCCCGCGCTTGACGCTTTTGAAAGGAGAAACGGCTTCATAGCCGCGCGCGGCGTCGCCATCGCAGAGACTCGTTTCAGCGCCGCTTTCGTACGCGACTTCGAGTATTACACCGGCTTCGTATTCGAGGCGCGGGATCCCGCCGCGCCTGACGCGAAGCCTGTGCTCGCGGGCGGACGCTACGACGGTCTCGCAAGGCGTCTCGGCGCCGGACAGGATATTCCCGCCGTCGGCGCCGCGATCGCGATCGACCGAATCGCCAATGGGGGAACGCCATGACGACCGCGAAAGTCGCGGGCCGCGCCGAGGCCTCGTTCGTTCTAGGCGTGCCGTCCAAAGGACGCCTGCAGGAAAGCGCGAACGCCTTCTTCGCGCGGGCCGGGCTCGAACTCGTGCAGGCGCGCGGAGCCAGGGACTATCGCGGCGTGCTCGCCGGCCTCCCTGGCGTGGAGGTCGCTTATCTTTCGTCCTCCGAGATCGTCGGCCACATCGCCGCAGGCGCGGCCCATTTCGGCGTCTGCGGCGAGGATTTGTTGCGCGAAAAGGTTCATGACGCCGATCAGCGTCTCGAGCTTCTCGCCCCGCTGGGATTCGGCCACGCCAGCGTTGTCGTCGCAGTCCCCCAAGCATGGATCGACGTCCGCTCCATGATCGATCTCGAAGATGTCGCTTCGGCCTATCGCGCCGCGCGCGGAAAGCGAATGCGCGTCGCGACAAAATACGTCAACCTCACCCGGCGTTTCTTCGCCGCGCATGGCATTGCGGATTACCGCATCGTCGAAAGCCTCGGGGCGACGGAAGGCGCGCCGGCCGTCGGCGCGGCCGAACTGATAGTCGACATCACGACGACGGGCGCGACCCTGGCCGCCAACGCCTTGAAGACGCTCGACGATGGCGTAATCCTTCGTTCGCAGGCGACGCTGGTCGCTTCGCTTACGGCGCCATGGAGTCCGGAGAGCCGGGCCAGCGCGCGGGCTATTCTCGACCGTATTGTGGCAAGCGAGCAAGCGCGCCAGTCTCGCGAGGTTCGTGCACAGCTTCCAGGCTTGATCCAGCCGATCGTGACGGCGGCCCGCGAGCGCTTCGCGGCGGTTCCCGCTGCCGGCCAGGAGGTCGAATCGGAAGGCTTGGTCGCCCTATATTGCGATCGCGCTAAGGTCGCCGAACTCGCCGCCTGGCTCCTCGCTCAAGGGGCCGAACGCGTCGGCGTCGCCGCTTTGGAGCAGGTGTTCGACGCCCGGAACCCGCTCTACGACGCGCTCGAAAAGCGGATCGGAACGGATCGGAGCTGAACTGAGCCGCGTTCGGGCGACCTGGCGACATTTCGCCGAATGTTGGTTGATTGAGCTTCGAGGGGCCCCTTCAAGTGAGAAGCCGCCAAACGCAGCCTGCCAAAATTGCTCTGGTCATTTGTGGTTTCCGGCCCTAACTTCGCCATCCATTTCGGTTTCCTCCGCGGACTGTGGCACACGAACGAAATTCGACGGCGGCGTTTCGAGGCGGCGCGGGGGCTTTGGGCGTCGACAATGCGTGGCGGGCGTCGCCGTCCGAGCGGGCCGGCGCTCCTCGCTTGGTTCTCACGCCGTCGCCCGATCGCGAGCGCGCCTTCGCCAAGGCTCGGCGCCATACAGCGCGCGTGCGGTTTTTGCGGGCGGCGATCCTCGTGGGCGGTCTGGGATCGGCGGCGGCGATGATCGGAATCGCGATTTTCAATCCGTTTGCGACCAAGTTCGGCGCGCTTAGCTTCTCGAACCTCTCGGTCGATGGAACCAAAATCACGATGGTCCGGCCAAAGCTTGCCGGGTTTCGCAGCGATGGACAGCCCTACGATCTGACGGCGGAGCGGGCGCTTCAGGATATCGCGAACCCGACGGTGTTGGAGCTGGTAAAGCTCGACGGGGAAATCGGCAAAACGCAGGGAGAATCGACACACCTCAGCGCCGACGCCGGCGTCTATGACAGCGTACGCGAGCGGATGAAACTGACCAAGAACGTGCGAATCGGCAATGCGCGCTTCGATGTGCGGTTGCGAAGCGCCGAGATCGACTTTAAAACGGGCGTCTATAAAAGCAACGAACCTGTCGAGGTTCATGTTGGCGACGGTACGACGATAACATGCGACCGCGCAGCGGCGCGTAACAACGGCCAGGAATTGACATTCGAGGGCCACGTCAGAACGAAAATCATCCCCTACGCCGAAGCCCCGCCCGGCGCTGACGCAAACAGGAACGATCGATGACAAAGGCGCCGATCGGTGCTCTCGGGACGGCCTTTTTCGCCTTGGCGCTGACCCTTACGTTCAGCGGCGCGCAGGCTGACACCAAGCCCGCGGGGCCGGGTGGGGCCAGCCCGATCCAAATCCTCCCCGGAACGAACTCGAAGGAGCCGATCTCGATCGACGCCGACAAGCTCGTCTATTACGACAAGGAGCGCAAGGCGGTCTATTCCGGAAATGTGGTCGTCATTCAGGGCGACACGAAAATGACGTGCTCGACCATGACCGTCTATCTCGACCGCTCCCCCGCGCAAGGAACAGTCCAGGCCAAAGCCGCTCAGGGCGGTCCCTCGGCCAATTCGGGCATAAAGCGCCTCGAGGCCGCGGGGCCGGTCACAGTCGTCTCCAAGACCCAGGTCGCCACCGGCGACAACGCCATATACGACAAGGCGGCGAACAGGGTGCTTCTCATCGGGCACGTCACCCTCAGCGATGGACAGAACGTCACCAAGGGCGATCGGTTGATCTACGACCTCAAGACCAGCGAGGCGACGATCGACACCAATGCCAAGTCTGGACGCGTCCACGGTCAATTCATCCCGTCGGGCGCGGACCAGACGAAGGGGAAATAGGAGTCGACGCGTTGCCGGGTTTTCGTACGCCGCCCCGACCGTCCGACAGAAGCGCCTGCTCGTGAGCGAGGAATTGCTGCGCGAGAGCGCCGACGCGCCAGAAAGGCGACGAAGAAAATGGTTCGCAGTCGGCCGCGCGCAACAGACCGCCGCCGAGCCGTGGAGCGTTCCCGACAGTCAGGGCGTTCTGGCGGTGCACCATCTCGGGAAGGGCTACCGAGGCCGGATGGTCGTCCAGGATGTCAGCCTTTCGGTGCGGCGCGGCGAAGCGGTGGGGCTGCTCGGACCCAACGGCGCGGGCAAGACCACAGTCTTTTACATGATCACCGGCCTGGTGAAGCCCGACAAAGGCCAGATCGAACTCGACGGCCACGACGTGACCGGCCTGCCGATGTTTCAGAGAGCCCGAACTCGGAGTGGGCTATTTGCCGCAGGAGGCCTCGATCTTCCGCGGCCTGAACGTCGAAGACAATATTCGCGCCGTCCTCGAGGTCAACGAGCCCGACCGCGCGGCTCGTGAGGCGACGCTTGAATCGCTGCTCGCCGAATTCGACATCGCCCGCGTGCGCAGGGCGCCATCGATCTCGTTGTCGGGCGGCGAGCGGCGGCGCTGCGAGATCGCGCGCGCGCTGGCGTGCAAACCGTCATTCATGCTGCTCGACGAGCCTTTTGCAGGCATCGACCCGATCGCGGTTGGCGATATCCAGGATCTTGTGCGCCACCTCAAACAGCGCGGGATTGGCGTGCTGATCACCGACCACAACGTGCGCGAAACGCTCGGACTGATCGACCGGGCCTGCATCATTCACACCGGCCAACTCCTGACCGAAGGGCCGCCAGAGGCGATCATCGCCCACCCTGACGTCAGGCGGTTCTATCTCGGTGAAGACTTCCGCATGTAGCCGATGAAGCAGGGGCTGACTGCGAATGTCGCGCCGCGCAGATATGAGTTCACTCGTCCTCGCCGAACCGGCTGGAGACCAGTTCGTCCAGCGCGTTCAGCGCCGCTTGCGCCTCAACCCCCGAAGCGGAGACGGTGATAGTCGATCCGAGGCCGGCCCCGAGCGTCAATATGCCCATGATGGAATCGCCGCCGACGGTGTCGCCGCATCGAGTGACCTTGATTTGGGCGTCGAAGCGCTCGACGCACTGCACGAATTTCGCAGTTGCGCGTGCGTGCAGCCCCTTGCGATTGGTAATCCGCATTTCGCGTGACACCGCCCCTGGGAATTCCGGCGGCGGCGGGCAGTCGTCTTCGAACGCCGGCTGGCTCATTGTCCGGCCAAGACCTTGCTGGCGATCGTGATGTATTTGCGCCCGGCGTCCCGGGCCTCCACGACGGCATGGTCGAGGTCGACCGTCTCGCGCATTGTCGCGAGCTTGATAAGCATCGGCAGGTTGACGCCGCAAATCACTTCGACCCGGCCTCCGTCCATGACCGAAATCGCGAGATTAGACGGCGTGCCGCCGAACATGTCGGTCAGAATTACCACCCCCCCGCCGTCCTGTACGCGCGCCGCCGCGTTGAGGATATCGGAACGCCGCTGTTCCATGTCGTCGTCGGGATCGATCGTGATCGTCTCGAGTTGAGACTGCGGTCCCACGACGTGCTCGAGAGCCGCCCGAAAGCCAGCGGCGAGCTGTCCGTGGGTCACGAGGACCATTCCAATCATCAATGTTCCATCAGTCGATCGGCTCACCCGTCCGGCGCCGGTCGAGCCGGTGGCGAAGTCCCAAGACTCTCATTTTTGTGCACTGCGGCGCAATGTTCAAGCGAAATTCGGGTAAGTTCGGAATTGTCCGCCGCCAAAATCCTCAAGCGTTCATCGACCGCGAGCGCCTGGTCGGCGGCGCAGCGCCCGGAGTCGAGCGCCAGCCGGGGCAGTCCAACTCCCGCGATCGTCAGATTGTCTGTAGACTCGGGCAACCGCGGCCACGTCCGACCGCGTTCGCTGAGCTCGACTGCCAACCTAACGATTGCCGCGGGTTCGTGGCCGACTGCAATCAGTCCAGCGGCGCGCCGCTCAATAATTCCCGCCATGTGAGGCGCCCCGGACACGATGAGCCGTCCCGTCGCCTGCCGCACATAGACCCGATCATCCCCCAAAAGAGCGCCGAACGCCTCGGCGCCGCGCGCACGCGCCAGCAGAGCCAACGCCAGCGCGCTCTTGCCCGAACCCGTCGGTCCCAGAATCAGCACACCGCTCTCGCCATATACAACAGCCGTCGCGTGAACGCCAGTTGCTCGCGCTTCGGGCTTGGCGCTCATGCCAGGAACGCCGGCAGTTCGACAATAAAACGCGCGCCGGCGATTTGCCCGCCGGCCTCGTCGCGATCTTCGTCGGTCAACTCGGCGATGCGGCCCGAGGTCGAATTTGCGGGCCAATTCGTAGCCCAGATTCGCCCGCCATGCGCCTCGACGATCTGGCGTGAGATCGACAGTCCAAGGCCGGAATTCTGGCCGAAGCCCTGATTCGGCCTGTCGGTATAAAATCGCTCGAAGATTCTCTCCAGCGCGTGATGTGGAATGCCAGGGCCGTCATCGTCAATCGTGATGAGGATTTTATCCTCGCGCGCTCCGCCTTCGGGCTCGAGCGAAGCGTTCGTTCGCTCGAGCGTGACACCGACCACGCCGCCCGGCTCCGAAAACGAACAGGCGTTGTCGATGAGATTCGTGATGACTTGAGCCAAGCGGGAATCGTGCCCAAGAACGAAGTAGTCTCCCCCTGCGCGCTTGCCGCGCCGCACAGGGATCGAAAGTTCGATCCGCGCGCCGTTGCTGCGCGGCGAATCCTGCACCATCGCGACCACAGCCCGCAGCAACGCCGCGACGTCAACGGGGCTGGCGTCGCCGCGCGTCAGTTCGGCGTCGAGGCGTGAAGCGTTGGAGATGTCGGAAATCAATCGGTCAAGCCGCCGCACGTCGTGCTGCATGACCGCGATGAGCCGATCGCGTGACTGACCGGCGTTCACACGGGGAAGGGTTTCGAGCGCGCTGCGCAACGAAGTCAGCGGATTCTTTAGCTCATGCGCGACATCGGCCGCGAAGCTCTCAATCGCGTCGAGACGGTTGTAGAGCGCCTGCGTCATCTCGCGCAACGCGCGCGACAGGTGGCCTATCTCGTCGGACCGCGAAGTGAAGTCCGGTATTTGCTGCCGTGATCGGATGCCTCTGCGCACCTGCTCCGCGGCCTCGGCGAGCCGACGGACCGGCTCGGCGATCGTGTTGGCGAGTGATAGCGAGAGGATCAGCATGACCGCCGCGAGCACCAGAAAGAAACGCAGCAGCGCCCATCGCTCGGAAGCGATCACGTGGTCAATATCGCCGCCCTGGGTCGAGAGCTGGAGCGCTCCGCGCGTCGCCGTCATGCGCTGGATCGGCACGCCGACCGAGACGATCGTTTCGCCCTCGTCGTTGACGCGCACCACCGACTTCGTCTTGCCCTGCAGCGCAGCGACGACTTCCGGCATCGACTTGCTGTCGACGAGCCAGGGGTCCTTGTTCCGAGGCTTGGCCGGGGCATAAAAGAACTTCCGCAACGCATCGCTCGCCCGCTCCAGGAACCCGTCTCGCTCGGGCAATTCAGGCAGATCCGAGCGAATGACCGCTCCGCGCATGGCGAGCGACCGCGAATCGAGCAGCAGCCGCCCGTCGCGATCGTAGATACGCGCTCGCGTGTGGGTCGGAGTGACAAGCCGATGCAGCACCGGACCGACGCGCTCGGGATTGATCGAGAATTGAATTGCGTCGTCGTCGCTCGGAGAAGACGCCAAGCTTTCGCCCGGGGCAAGTTGGAGCAGCTTGTCCGGATCAATTGTGATGGTATCGGTGTCGACCGCCGCGGAGGCCGCGATCGCGGCCGAGATGATGTTGGCCTGGGTCGTCAGACTTTGCACCCTGGCCGCGATGATGTCGGCTCGAAACTGATTGAGAAGAAGAAAGCCGATCACCAAAACGACGAGACCGCCGAGATTGAGGACCACGATGCGGCGCGTGAGCGAGGATGAAAACCGAGCCGTCAGCAACCGCCACGCGAACACCGCGCGCGCGCGAAGCCACAGTCGCCGCCGCCGCGAAATCGCGGAATCGACGATGCGGTCGCGACGTGCTTCAACGTTCATGATATCGGCTCGACCCGAGCGGCTTACCCTTCCTTAAACCGATAGCCGACGCCGTATAGCGTTTCGATCATCTCGAATTCCGGCTCGACCACCTTGAACTTCTTTCGCAGTCGCTTGATGTGGCTATCGATAGTGCGGTCGTCGACGTAAACCTGATCGTCGTAGGCCGCGTCCATGAGGGCGTTGCGGCTCTTGACTACTCCGGGACGGGTCGCAAGAGCCTGCAGAATGAGAAATTCGGTCACCGTCAGCGTGACCGGTGTCTCATCCCACGTGCAGGTATGGCGCTCGGGATCCATCTTCAACCGGCCTCGTTCGAGAATCTTCGCCTCGCTTTCCTTTTGCGTCGCGGCGTCCTTCGGGTTGGAACGACGCAGGATCGCCTTGACCCGTTCAACCAGCAGGCGCTGCGAAAAGGGCTTGCGGATGAAATCATCGGCGCCCATCTTGAGACCGAACAGTTCGTCGATCTCCTCGTCTTTGGAAGTCAGGAAGATGACCGGCAGGTCCGACTTCTGTCGAAGTCGGCGCAACAGTTCCATCCCGTCCATGCGCGGCATTTTGATGTCAAATATCGCGAGATCAGGCGGCGTGGCCTTCAACCCGTCGAGCGCGGTGGCGCCGTCGGTATAGGTTTGCACCCGGTAGCCCTCCGCTTCGAGGGACAAGGACACGGACGTCAGGATATTTCGGTCGTCGTCGACCAGTGCGATTGTGGGCATGAGTCTTCCGTTTCAGTGAATCCGCCCCTCCCGCGCGCTGGAGCCGACCATATAAGCCTTCGCGGCCAAAATGTGTTCCCAGTTTCGTGTCACATGGGCCCGGCGGGCGATATTTGCAAGTTTACCCTGAAGTTCCACCGATTGGCCAGTGGTCCGCAAGGCTGCTGGAGTTGCGTCTTCGCGCCAGCCGGCCATCGCCGGGCGATAGCCGAGCGCCTGTTGCAGGCGTTTCTCGCCGAAGAAGGCGCAAACTTCGCCGACGCCGCCTTTCGCCCGCGGCCGTCGGCGTCGCCGCTTAGATACACCTTTTCGGGTTTTGAGCGAGCGCCAGACGTGTTTTGAAACACATTCTCCACGTGAGCGCTCACCGCAAAGGAACGCGCGAACTCCTTCGCCAACGCCGGCTACGAACAGACTTCAAGTCATCCGGCTCTAGCGGCCGCGCCCCGCCTCAGACCGCCGCCACGGGCGGGTTCCCTCCGGGGCCTCGTCTTTGCCGCTGCTGGGCTGGTAGTGGATAGGCGGTCCGGGCAGGCGACCGGCCTTGAGCGCGCGCAATGTCGGCGCGTTGATGACCTCGAAGGAATCGAAGCCGCAACGCAGCATCAGCGGGATTTCATCGATCAACACATCGCCGGTCGCGCGCAGTTCTCCGCCAAATTTGTATCTGTCGCGCAGGATTCGCGCATAGGAGAAGGCCCGGCCGTCGGCGAATTTGGCGAAGGCGAGGGCGACCAGCGGCCGGCGGGCGAGTTCGGCCAGATGGGCTTGCGCATCGGCGCTCGCCTCGACTGCGACCCCGACCGGCGAGGCGCGCGCCGCCAGCGCCTCCCCCTCGACGGACCACCTCTTGAGCGAGACGACGACCGCGCCTTCGGCCGGCGCCGGCGCGTCGTCGGCGAGAAGAGTCCAGACGTTCTCGATAAAGCCGTCGCGCCGCCACAGCGCCATCAGATGTCCAGTCCGGCGTCGAGCGAGGGCGCATGAATGCCGCACTCGGTCTTCCCCCGTCCGCGCCAGCGGCCGGCTCGCTCGTCCTCGCCGGGCGCTACCCGGCTGGTGCAGGGCATGCAGCCGATCGAGGGAAAACCCTTGGCGACCAGGGGATGTCGCGGCAGGCCGGCCTCGGCGATGTAGTTCAGCACGTCGCCGGCGCTCCAGCCGACGAGCGGATTGACCTTGACCCGATCGCCCTCGGCCTCGAACAGCGGCAGGCTCGCCCGCGTTGCGCTCTGGAATGACTTGCGGCCGGTGATCCAGGCGTCATAGCCCTCGATCGCCTCGGCGAGCGGACGGACCTTGCGAATCTCGCAGCAGCGGTCGGGGTCGCTGGCGAACAGAAACTTCTCCGGGTCCTCCCGCTCGACCGCAAGGGGGCGTGGCCCCGCAACCAGAACATTGGTCAGGCCGAGAGTCTCGCACAGCATGTCCCGGTAGGCGAGCGTCTCCGGAAAATGTTGGCCGGTGTCGACGAAAATCACCGGCGTTCGGGGATCGATGCGGGAAACCATGTGCAGGAGCGCGGCGGCGTCGGCGCCGAAGCTCGAGACCAGCGCAATCCGGCCGGGGTAGAGATCCTCGATCGCAAGCCTGACGAGCGAGGACGCCTTCAGGCGCGCGAACCGGCCTTCCAGCCGCGACGCGGCGATCTGGTCGCCGAACAGTCTGATGTCATGCGCGCTCATCAGATGTCCGATCCGGCGCTTCTTTCGTACAGCGCCTCCTTGAACGGCGTAAGGCCGACGCGCCGGAACGCTTCGAGGAAGGTCTCCGTTTCGCCCTGTCTGAGCCCGAGGTAGGTGTCGACGACGGTTTCGATCGCCTCGACGACGTTCTCCGAGCTGAAACCGGGGCCGACGATCTGGCCGATCGCGGCGTTCTCGTCAGCCGAGCCGCCGAGCGTAATCTGATAAGTTTCTTCGCCTGCGCGCTCCAGGCCCAGAATGCCGATATGGCCGACATGGTGATGACCGCAGGCGTTAATGCAGCCTGAGATCTTGATTTTCAGCGGGCCGATCGCCCGCGCACGGGGGCCGTCGCCGAAGCGCTGGGCGATGCGCTGCGCGACCGGGATCGATCGCGCGGTCGCGAGCGAGCAATAATCGAGGCCCGGGCAGGCGATGATGTCGCTGATCGCGCCCGCGTTCGGCGTCGAAAGTTCGACCGAGGCGAGACGGTCGTAGACCGCCGGCAGATCGTCGAGGGCGACGTAGGGAAGAATGAGGTTCTGCTCGTGCGAGACGCGGACCTCGTCGTGCGAATAGTCTTCCGCCAGGTCCGCGACCGCATCCAACTGGTCGGCGCTTGCGTCGCCCGGCGGCGCGCCGATCGCCTTCAGAGACACCGTGACGACGGCATAGCCCGGGGTCTTGTGGGCGACGACATTGGCGGAAAAGAAGCTGGCGAAACGCGCATCCTTGGTCTTGCGGCGCTCGACGCGGTCGCTGACCGGCTTCTTGGGCTCCAGCTCAGGCGGAGCGAAAAAGGCGGCGATGCGCGCGACGTCCCGGGCCGGCAGGTCGAGCGCCTTTTCGTCCCTCGCCGCGAATTCCGCCTCGACCGCCTCGCGCAGCGCTTCGAGGGTCTTCTCGTGCAGCAGAATCTTGATCCGCGCCTTGTTCTTGTTGTCGCGGCGGCCTTCGAGGTTGTAGACGCGCAGGATCGCCTCGACATAGCCGAGAAGGTCGCGCTCGGGCAGGAATTCCCGGATCTTGCGGCCGATGAACGGGGTGCGGCCAAGCCCGCCGCCGACATAGACGGCAAAGCCGATCTCGCCGGCGTCGTTGCGCACGACCTGCAGACCGATGTCATGCGCCTGGATCACCGCGCGGTCATGCGCCGCGCCGTTGACGGCAATCTTGAACTTGCGCGGCAGGAACGAGAACTCCGGATGGAGCGACGACCATTGCCTGAGGATTTCGGCGTAGGGGCGGGGATCGGCGGTCTCGTCGGCGGCGACGCCGGCGAAGTGGTCGGCGGTGACGTTGCGGACGCAGTTGCCCGAAGTCTGGATCGCGTGCATCTCGACGCTGGCGAGCTCGGCCAGGATGTCGGGCGTGTCTTTCAGCGCCGGCCAGTTGAACTGGATGTTCTGGCGGGTGGTGAAATGGCCATAGCCGCGATCATAGCGGCGCGCGATCTCGGCGAGCTTGCGCACCTGGCGCGAGTTCAAGGTGCCGTAGGGCACGGCGACGCGCAGCATGTAGGAATGAAGCTGTAGATAGAGGCCGTTCATCAGCCGGTGCGGGCGGAACTGCTCCTCGGTCAGTTCGCCGGAGAGGCGCCGCGCGACCTGGTCGCGAAACTGCTCCACCCTGGCGGCGACGAAGGCGGCGTCGAAACTGTCATAATGATACATGGTCGGGCTCTGTCGCGGATTTGGGGCCGGAATGCGGCGCAAGGCCATGCGCCTGCTTGCCGAGATCGCGCCTGTTTGTGGGTCCGGCGGCGCGGATCGCCTCGCGCAGGGCTTTCGGCGCGACATGGCCGTTGCGTTGCTCGACCGGGACCTCATAGGCGTCGACCACGAGATTGCGCGCCTCGTCGTCCTTCGCGCGGGCCAGGGCGGCGGCGGTCGACGGTTTGTCGGGCCATATTGCGGCGCAGTTAAAATCCTCGCTCCAGCCGTCGGCGCTCAGGAATACGACCACGCCATCCGCGAGGCGGTTGGCGGTGATGACATCGGGCATTGAGGCGTCTCAAAGGGCGCCGGGCGCCGTGACGGAAGCCCATAGCATATTATACGTTAGAAGCCTATAACTACTTTTATATAACATAATCAATGTGATATATTAGGCGAAAGGGCCGAACCCTCGCCGAACTCCCGGCGGGCTCCGATTTATCCAAAAGAATCCAAGCTAAGCCAAACCAGTCCAAACAAAACCAAGGAAATCCAACAGAAAAAATGCTTGGATTTGCTTGGAATTGCTTGGATTCTCTCGTGCGAATCGGGACTTTTCAAGGGGTTGCGGCGATTCCAAGCGAAAAAAACTCGTCAGAGTTAATAAAGACCATCCGTATCGTGTGATATATGCCCGCGCGTCGAACAGGCGGCTTTCGCCCTTGTCCCTCGGCCTTACGCTGGCGATTGCTTTGCCCATGACGAGAGGCACACTAACACGGCTTTTGATTTTCCCGAAGATAATGTTGGCGCCTTTAGCGTCAGCTATTGGTCGGCCGCAATCCTGGCCCGCCTTCGATCCCTAGCCGTGACGCGTTGAAGCCTTGCAGGTCTTCGGCCCCAATGGCCCGATTTTTTGGCGAGCAACAGCTGACGCCATAAGCGCCAGTTGAGCGAAGCCGATAGCAGCTTCAAATTCGCGCGTCCGAGGCCCGACGGCGGGCGGCCAGCGCCGCCGCGCCGCAACATTCGCGGCCGGGCCCTTTGCGCAATCTGGCCGGCCCGGCCGAGCCTCAGCACTCGGAATATTGCCGCTCGCCGATATATTTCCCGGCGCTGTCGAACTGGAGCTTGTGGATCACGCAGCCGCCGCCGTAACCGCCGTTGCCGTCGCCGGCATTCGCCGAGGGAGGGAGATTGAACACGAACGCCGGGCCGCCGCCGACGACGACCGGCGCGTCCGGCGCAATCGGCGTTGATCCCGGGCCGTTCCAGCCGCTCCAGCCGCCCCAGCCGCAACAGCCGTATGTCAGGCCCTGATTGAACCCGGAGCCTCGGCCATGCGGTCCGTTGCGGGTAAATCGGCCCCGGCCGTCGACGACGCCCCGGTTCGGTCCGCGGTTCATGCCGTTACGGTTGAGGCCCGGCGCTGCGAACGCGTGGCCGCGGCCGTAGCCCATTCCCGGGCGGCCGGCCGGTCCGGCGTGCGGGAAACCCGCCATGTGAGCGAGGGCGGGCGCGAGGCCAAAAGACAAAAAGAGGGCTCCCGCGATAGACGCGCGGGCCGCCCTCATGAGGAGGGAGTTACGCATGGGAATGTTCTCCGGCGCCGCAACGTCAGTCTAGCGCAACTGAGGCGCGGGAGTCGAGGGGGTTTAACGCGGGGGAGTTGTGGCGCGACCCGTGCTGAAAAAGAGCCGCGGCTGCGGCGCTCACCGTCGCCGTTCGCAGTTCGCCCCAGTCGCCAGGAGGCCTCGTCCTCAGTAGGTCGCCGCCAGATAGCCCGCGATCGTCTTCGCGTCCGCGGGTTCGATCGGCGCCTTGAAAACCTTGATCATCTTCTGCACTTCGGCCTCCCAGAAGGCCTTACCCTTCTTCGACGGCTGGGTGCTGATGTAGTCGGCGGAATGGCAGGCGAGGCAGTTGGCGGTCGCGGTCTCGGCGCCGGGGCCGGGCCGGAATGCGGCCGTCTCCTCCGGCAGCTGAATGGTGACGGGCGCGGCCATCGGCTGCGCCGCGGGGGCGAGGATCAGGAGCAGAGAAGTGATCACGATGCGGTTCATGGCCCCAACCTCTCACGCTGCCGTCACGTTGGTGACCTCGACGACATTGCGCATATAGCCTGCGGGATTCCACAAGGGCTCGAGCGGCTGCGATTGGCGGGCGCGGTTGGCGGCGCGAACCATCAGCTTATGCTTGCCCGGCGGCAGGGTCAGATGCGCCGTCCACTCGCGGAACGAGTATTTGCCGAGGTCCTCGCCGAGCGTCGCGGCGACCCACGATTTGCCGCCGTCGGCGGAAACCACGACGTCGGAAATTCCCGGGCCCCCGTCAAAGGCTATGCCGCGGAGGGTTAGATCCTTATCGGCAGCGACCGTCGCGCCGTCGGCGATGTTGGTCAGGAACGAGCGGACGTCGAAACGGCCGATCGGGACGGCGTGCGCAGGGGCTTTGCCCGGCTCGGTGCATGCGCAAGCATTGTTCGGGATGCGGTAGGCTGACTTCATCCAGAAGCCGTCGAAGGTGACGTCGAGCACCGTGATCTCAATGAGGTGCTTCATCCAATAGGTGCCGTAATAGCCCGGAACGACGAGCCGCAGCGGATAGCCGTTGAGCCAGGGCAGATCCTCGCCGTTCATCGCGTAGGCGACCATGACCTCGCCGTCGAGCGCATGGTCGATGTCGAGCGCCTTCACGAAATCAGGCGTCCCGGGAAGCACGGGCCGGTCGAGGCCGTTGAAGGAGACCTGCGCCGCTCCGGCCCGCACGCCGGCCTTGGCCAGCAGCGCCTTGAGCGGAACGCCTTTCCAGCGCGCGTTGCCCATTGCGCCGTTGGCCAGCTGTCCGCCCGCGACGCGCGGATCGAAAAAGCCGCGGCTGTTGCCGGCGCACTGGTTAACCGCAGTCAGCTCCACCGGCTCGAAGCCCGTCTTCAGTTCGGCGAGCGAGAGGGACAAGACTTTTTCGACCTTGCCCTGGATCGTCACCCGAAAAGCATCGGGGTCAATGCTGAGGGGAATGTCGGCCAGGTGGTAGCGCACGAAAAACGCGTCGTTGGGGGTGATGAGGCCCTCATTGAACACGCTGAACGGCGTTTCCAGTTGCGGTGGGCGCGAGGTCAGGCGGATGAGAGGCCGCTTGCCGGGATAGGCGACCAGCGGACGTTCGCCATTGCCGATCGGCAGGGTAACCATCTCGTTCGGCGCGGCGGCGAATGCGAACTTGCCGCCGCCGACGGTTGCGATCCCCGCCGCCAGAACAGACCTCAGCGTCTCCCGGCGGTTCAACATGCGCGCTTCCCTCCCTCACATTCACATATTTGGATGACACTGCCGAAGCGTGTCATCACACGCAAGCGGAAACCGGCGCTCATGGCGCCTGTCCTTGCGCTGGAAGCCGGTCAACGAACCACCGTCAGCCGCTTCGCCGCTCGGGTCAGCCCGGTGTAGAGCCAGCGCGCGCGGTGCTCGCGGAAGGCGAAGCTCTCGTCGAACAGCATCACGTCGTCCCACTGCGAGCCTTGGGCCTTGTGGACGGTCAGCGCGTAGCCGAAATCGAACTCGTCCGATTCCCGCCGCAGCGGATAGGCGAGCTCCCCCTCCGTCCCCTCGAAGAAAGCCTTCAGCACCGCGACCTTGACCGAGGCGCGGGCGCCCTCGTCCTCCGAGCGCAAGGTCATCTTGACGAAGTCCTTTTTCACCCCGCCGAGCGCCTCGACCCGCCACAGCCCGCCGTTGATGAGGCCCTTGGCGCGGTCGTTGCGCAGGCAGACCAGCCGGTCGCCCGCGACCGGCAGCGGCTCCTTGAAGCCTAGAAGATCGCGGATGCGCTGGTTATAGGCGCGGCGGGTGCGGTTGACCCCGACCAGCACCTGATCGGCGCCAATGACTTGCGCCGCGTCGATAGCGCTCCGGCGCATGATCCGCGTTTCGCCGTACTGCCCCTCGCGCAGCTCGCCGCCGGAACGCACGATCTCGGACAGGCGGATGATCGGATTGTCCTCTGCCTGGCGGTGGATCCTGGTCAGCATCACGTCGGGCGGGCTTTCGGTGAAATAGCCGCCGCCCTTGACCGGGGGCAATTGGAACGGGTCGCCCAGAACCAGTATCGGTTTGCCGAAGGAGAGCAGATCGCGCGCGAGCTCCGCGTCCACCATCGAGCATTCGTCGATCACGATCAGCCCGGCGCGCGAGGCCGGCCCGTCCTCGTTGAGGGTGAAGGTCGGCGCGCCATCGGCGCCCTCGCTCGCCCGATAGATCAGGGCGTGAATGGTGGTCGCGCCGGCGCAGCCGTTGGCGCGCATCACCAGCGCCGCCTTGCCGGTGAAGGCGGCGAACGCGGTCCCCCCTTGCGCGCCCTCGGCGACGTGGCGCGCCAGCGTCGTCTTGCCGACCCCGGCGTAGCCGAACAGGCGAAAGATCTGCGGCTCGCCCTGCTTGAGCCAGCCTGCGACCCTGTCGATCGCCTCGGCCTGCTCGCGCGACCATTCGCGGCCGATCGGCTTCGCCGGCGCGGGCGGAGGCGGGGCCTGCGCCTCGGCCGGCTTCGGCGCGGCCGGCTTCGGCGCGGCTCGCGCGCCGCAACGCGAGCAGACCGGCGGCTTGCGGCCCAGATCGTAGTATTTTGCGCCGCAGGCCAGACACAGACGCTTGGTTCCGAGCCTTCCGAACGCCATCTTCCTCTTGGCCAATATCGTCCGCCCCTCCGGCCGCCACCCTCCCCGAATCAACGATTGATTCAGAATTTGAGCGCAGCATTTTAGCAGAATTGAAGAAGAAGGCGCGGCCGGCGGTCTGGCACTACGCGCGTTCGATCAGCGGAAAAGGCAATATCTTCCGGGGTTTGACGCACATCCTGGCCCTCGACTTGAATGCCCCGTTCGCGAACCTATATCGATTTGACCGGCGGAAGGGCAATGCCTCCGAAAGCCGGGCGATACGATAGGAGACGTGGCCGGAGCGCTTCTTCTCATTGAAGGCTCGAGGCCATGAAGCGCCTGAAAGGGGCTTCGGAAATGGTGCGCGTGACGGCGTTGAGCTCTCCGCTTCTGCTCGGCTTCGACGACATCGAGCGGGCGCTCGACCGGGTTTCGAAGACGGCCGCGGACGGCTACCCGCCCTACAACATCGAGCGGGTCGCGGCCGAGGGCGGCGCGCCGGAAAAGTTGCGCATTACGCTGGCGGTGGCCGGATTCTCGCAAGATCAGATCGACGTCACGGTCGAGGAGAACCAACTCACGATCCGCGGCCGGCAGCTGGAGGACAAGGAGCGCGAGTTTCTGCATCGCGGCATCGCCGCGCGGCAGTTCCAGCGCAGCTTCCTTCTGGCCGAAGGCATGCAGGTCCTGAGCGCCGATCTCGCCCAGGGATTGTTGTCGATCGACCTCGTGCGGCCTCAACCGGCGCGGGTGGTGAAGAAGATTGAGATTTCCGCGCGCGATTGAACGATGCGCGTGAAAGGCGGGTCTTGAACGATCGCCGGAAAGGAACGAAGCGATGACAAACGGTAGCGAGAAGACGACGGCGCTGACGCCGCAGGAATTCGCCCATCTGGGCGATGGCGCGCTCGCCTATGTCAAGACGATCAGCTCCGAGGATGTCGCGCGTCTGTTCCCGCAGGCGCCCGCGCTGCGGCCCGGGATCAAGCTGTTCGCGCTGCTCGGCGCCGACGGCACGCCGATCATGCTGACCGATTCCAGGGACGCGGCGATCGCCAACGCCTGGGAGCACGAGCTGCAGACCGTCAGCCTGCACTGACTTCTTCGCGATTGTGGAGAAAACTTCGCGCCGGCGGTGTCCGGCGCGGCGGAATCGGATAGAAGGGGGCGATCCGCCAGCTTCAAGGATCGCCAGACATGCGCGCTTACCTCGATCTGATGCGCGACGCGCTCGACAATGGCGCGGTCAAGCCCGATCGCACCGGGACCGGCGTGCGCTCGCTGTTCGGCCGCCAGATCCGATTCGATCTCGCGCAAGGCTTCCCGCTCGTCACCACCAAGCGGCTGCATCTCAAGTCGATCGTGCGCGAACTGATCTGGTTCCTGAGAGGCGACACCAACATCGCCTATCTGAAGGCGCACGGGATCTCGATCTGGAACGAATGGGCGGCGCCGGACGGCGACCTCGGGCCGGTCTACGGCAAGCAATGGCGCGCCTGGGAGGGGCCGGACGGCGGCGCCTTCGATCAGATCGCCTGGCTGTTGAAGGAAATCCGCCGCAACCCGGATTCGCGCCGCCTCGTCGTCTCGGCCTGGAACGTGCCGGACATCGAGCGGATGAAGCTGCCGCCCTGCCATTGCCTGTTCCAGTTCCATGTCAGCGCCGGCCGGCTGTCGTGCCAGCTCTACCAGCGCTCGGCCGACATATTTCTCGGGGTGCCGTTCAACATCGCGAGCTACGCCCTGCTGACCCATCTCATTGCGCGCGAATGCGGGCTCGAGGCGGGCGAGTTCATCCACACCTTCGGCGACGCTCATCTCTACCGCAACCACGAGGACCAGGCGCGCGAGCAGCTGTCGCGCGCGCCGCGCCCGCTCCCGCGGCTCAAGCTCGGCGACGTCGGCTCGATTTTCGACCTCGACGCCGAGGCGGTCGAATTCGAAGGCTACGATCCCTGGCCGGCGATCAAGGCGCCGGTGGCGGTGTGAGCTAAGGTGGCGCGCCCTCACCCCGACCCTCGACCGCAAAGGGCGTCGAAAGACGCCCGTCGCCCGACGGGCTATGCGCGAGAGCGGGCGCTATCCTTCTCCCGCTTGCGGGTGAGGGCGGCGCGAAGCGCCGAATGAGGGCCGGCGCTCATGGCCGTTCCCCTCGTCATCCTCGCCGCGGTCGCGCGCAATCGCATCATCGGCGCGCATGGCGGGCTCGCCTGGCGCCTGTCGAGCGACCTGAAACGGTTCAAGGCGCTGACGATGGGCAAGCCGCTGGTGATGGGGCGCAAGACTTATCTGTCGATCGACCGTCCGCTGCCGGGGCGCCAGATCATCGTCGCAACCCGCGACCCCGCTTTCGCTCCGGTTGGCGCGCTCGTCGCGCCGAGCCTGGAGGCGGCGCTCGATCTCGCTTCGGAACGCGCGCGCGCGATGGGCGCGGACGCCATCGTCATCGCCGGCGGGGCTGAGATTTACGCGCAGACGATCGCGCGCGCGAGCCGCCTCTTCATCACCGAGGTCGCGCTCGACCCTGAAGGCGACGTGCGCTTTCCCCCGATCGACCCGAGTCATTGGCGCGAGGTCAGGCGCGAGAACGGCGAGCGCGGCCCGCGCGACGAGGCGGATTTCGAATTCGTGGACTACGAGCGGCGGGGGTAGGGGGCCGAGGCCCTTATGCCGCCGTCCCCCACAGATCATAGGCGTCCGAGCGTTCGATCTTCACGCTGACGATGTCGCCGGAGCGCAAGGGGCGGCGGGTGGAGATCTGGACCGCGCCGTCGATCTCAGGCGCGTCGCCCTTGGTGCGTCCCTTGGCCGAGTGCGCGCCGCCTTCGTCGACGATGACCGACAGACGTTGGCCGACCTTCGCCGAGAGGCGCCGCGCGCTGATCGCTTGCGCGCGCTCCATGAAGCGCCTGTGGCGGCTCGCCTTGATCTCGTCGGGGACAGGTTCGAGCCCGAGATCGTTGGCCCGGGCGCCCTTGACCGGCTCGTACTGGAAGACGCCGACGCGGTCGAGCTTCGCCTCGTCGAGCCACTCCAGCAGGAATTTAAAATCCTCTTCCGTCTCGCCGGGAAAGCCGACGATGAAGGTCGAGCGGATGGCGATCTCCGGACAGATCGCGCGCCAGCGCCTAATCCGCTCGAGCGTCTTCTGCTGATCGCCCGGCCGGCGCATCGCTTTCAACACTTTGGGCGACGCGTGCTGGAACGGGACGTCGAGATAGGGCAGCACGTCGCCGCCGTTCATCAGCGCGATCACCTCGTCGACATGCGGATAAGGATAGACATATTGCAGCCTGACCCAGACGCCGAGGGAGCCAAGCGCGCGCGTCAGATCGAGGAAGCGCGCAGCGACCTCCCGGTCGCGCCACAGGCTCACCGCGTATTTGAGGTCGCGGCCATAGGCGCTGGTGTCCTGCGAAATGACGATGAGTTCCTTCACGCCGGCCTTCACCAGCCTCTCCGCCTCGCGCATCACCTCGCCGGCCGGGCGAGAGGCGAGAGGTCCGCGCAAGCTCGGGATGATGCAGAACGCACAGCGGTGGTCGCAGCCCTCCGAGATCTTGAGGTATGCGTAGTGGCGCGGCGTGAGCCGCACCCCTTCGCCGGGGATGAGATCGACGAACGGATCGCGGGGCGCTGGCGCGGCTGCGCGCACCGCCTCCATCACGCTCTCGAACGCCTGCGGGCCGGTGATCGCCGCGACGTTCGGGAAAGCCTCGCGGATCGCGTCGGGCTCGGCGCCCATGCAGCCGGTGACGATCACCTTGCCGTTCTCGTTCATGGCCTGGCCGATCGCGGCGAGCGACTCCTTTTTCGCGCTGTCGAGAAAGCCGCAGGTGTTGACGATGACGGCGTCGGCGCCGGCGTGGGTGCGCGCGAGTTCGTAGCCTTCGGCGCGCAGACGAGTCAGGATCCGCTCGCTGTCGACCAGCGCTTTCGGGCAGCCGAGCGAGACGAAGGAAATGCGCGGGGCGGAATGTCCCGCGCGTTCTGGTTCTGCGTTCATCGGCTTCCCTTGGCATGCGCGGACGGGCGTCGGCAAGCGAGCGGCTGGCGCGCCGCGGCGCGGATCCCTTCTTCGGCGACCCGATCAATGTCATGCTCGGTCCCGACGGCGACATGCCGCCGGTCGACAGCATGCCTGCGCGCCTCGGGCATCCGCTCGGCCGCATCCATCACGCCACGCTAGAAACAACATAGGGGAGGGGTAGACATGGCGAATGACACGGCCGGAACGCTGGCCTTGCTGATCGACGGCGACAACGCCTCTCCGAAGATCGTCACCGGCCTGCTCGCCGAGATCGCCAGCTATGGCGTCGCCAGCGTCAAACGCATCTATGGCGACTGGACAGGGCCGAACCTCAAAGGCTGGAAAGCATGCCTGCTTGAGCATTCCATTCAGCCGGTCCAGCAGTTCGCCTATACGACAGGAAAGAACGCCACCGATGGCGCGATGATTATCGACGCCATGGACCTGCTGTACACGGGCCGCTTCTCCGGTTTCTGCATCGTGTCCAGCGACAGCGATTTCGCCAGATTGGCTGCAAGGCTCCGGGAGCAGGGCGTGACCGTCTACGGCTTCGGGGAGCGCAAGACGCCGCGCCCCTTCATCACCGCCTGCGACAAGTTCGTTTATTTCGATGTGCTCAGCGCGGCGGCGCCGGAAGTGGAAGCATCGGCCGCCACGGAGCCTAAAGCCCACAAGCCGGTCGCGACGGCGGAGGCCGCGCCGCCAATCTCCAAGCCGTCGTCGGCAAAGCCGCCGCTCGACAAATCCGCTCTCGACATGCTGACCAAAGCTGTCATCGCGACAGCCGACGAGGATGGCCGCGCCAACCTCGCCCGTGTTGGCGGGCATCTGGCGAAGCAGGCTCCGGATTTCGACGCTCGCAATTATGGCTTCGCGCGCCTCTCCGAGCTGGTCGCGGCTTCTGGGCTCGTGGACATGGACATCAGCGGCGACCGCCCGAAAATCATCATGGTCAAACTCAAGGCCGCTCCGGCAACGAAGCGAAAAGATCAACCGTGAGATAAATCAATCCTTGGGCGCGTGGTGGTCCGCCCTACTCCTTCGGCGACCCAACAAAAGTCACACTCGCTTCCGAAGGCGTGCTCGAACAGTGGACATGGTCGCTGCTGACGATGACCGCGCGGGGGTTGAGCGACACCTCGAAGCTCTTCGCGCCGCCGCAGATCGTCCATTTGGTGACGAAGCCGCTTCTTACGTCGATCGGCGTCGATCGCGGCGTCGCATTTGTCGAGCGGAATCTTCCAAAATTCCTCGTCGGGCGACACCGCGATCGAGCCGGTGCAGGTCGCCATCGCGAGCGACGGCGTGGCCGACGTGGGCCGGGCGGCCATCGCGCCAAAGAGCGCGACGGCGAGCGCCGCGGCGGCTAAAGCGAGCGCGGCGATGGCGATTGTTCGCGTTTGGCTTGGGGCGGGGCCGGACGGAGCCGCCATGGTAGGTTTCTCCCTTATCCGCGCCTGTGCGTTGGCATTACAGGCTCAGCTCAGGCCCGAGCGGCACGATCCCGGTCGGATTGATCCTCAAGTGACTCGCGTAATAGTGATGCTTGATGTGGAAGAAGTCGACGGTCTCGGCGACTTTCGGCCAGTGATAGAGTTCGCTGAGATAGCGCTGGAGCGCCGGATAGTCGATAATCCGCCTCAGGTTGCACTTGAAATGGCCGAAATAGACGGGATCGAACCGGACAAGGGTCGTGAACAGGCGCCAGTCCGCCTCGGTCAGACGATCGCCGCACAGGAAGCGCTGGCTCGTGAGTCGCGCTTCGAGCCAGTCGAGCGTCTCGAACAACTCCCCGAACGCCTCTTCATAGGCCTCCTGCGAGGTGGCGAAACCTGCGCGATAGACGCCATTGTTGACCGTTCGATAGATGCGGTCGTTGACCTCGTCGATCTCCGGCTGCAGGCCGCTCGGATAGTAGTCACCCTCGGCCGCGCCAACTCCATCGAACGCGCTGTTGAACATGCGGATGATTTCCGACAATTCGTTGTTGACGATCGTGTTCGTCTTCTTGTCCCAAAGCACCGGGACCGTGACGCGTCCGCTGTAATCGGGCCGCGCCTTGACGTAGAATTCGCTTAAAACATTCGCGCCGAAGATCGGATCGGGGATGACGCCAGCCGCTTCGTCGAAGGTCCAGCCGCGCTCGCGCAACAGCCAGTGGACGACCGAGAGCGAGATCATGCCCTCGAGGCCTTTGAGCCGGCGGAAGATGAGCGTGCGGTGGGCCCAGGGGCAGGCGAGCGACACGATCAGATGGTAACGGCCCGGCTCCGCCGCAAAGCTGCCGACGCCGGTCGGTCCCGGCTCGCCGCTCGCCGTCACCCAGTTGCGGAACGGCGCGTCGGGCCTGACGAAATGGCCGCTCTTGTCGTGCGGGAAATCGCCCTCGGCGCGCCATGATCCCTTTTGGAGAACGCCCATGTGCGGATGACCTTATTTTGCGCGCGCGCGCTGACGCGCGCCGAGCCTATAGCACGAACGTGCGAGCGCGCTGAAGGCGGGGGCCGCCGGCCCCGATCAAACCTTTTATCGACGCGAGGGACTGGTCGAGGGGGCATCGCCTCGCGGCCGCACAGTCCGGGGCTGCGAGCGACCAGTGACGGTGCTAACGAAGAAGGTCGCAGCGGTCCGCGGCGAAGTTTCGTGCGAGCCAGCGAAGGTCACCAGATACGCGCCCGATTCCGGCGGGGCCGAAAAAGTCGAACTGATGAATTGGATCGGCGGACCGCGATAGGCCACAGGCCGTTCTTCGCGAACTTGGGGCCGTCCCTCTTCCGTTTCCGGCACACGCGCAATTTGCAGCGTTCCAGAAATTTCTTCAGCGTCGCGATCCGGAATCACCAGCACCGAAATTGGTTCTTCCGGAGTATATGTGGTCCGGTTCACCGACAGAGTGACGCCTGGCATGGGAGCAGCCTTCCAGATCGGCGAGCTTACGGCGGGTTTATTGTACCGCCAGTCAGGATATCATAAAGGATTTGGCGAAAGGGATAAACTTTCAATACGCCAATATGATCTCCTGGGGTGACATATGGGTTGAGCTGTCCGGGGGCGGAGCTCCAGAGGGGCACGGTCCCATCTCCAGAGTAGTCTTGACGGATCCCGACACAATTCTGCCCGTCGTATTCGATTGTTTGATCTGTCAATTGCTCGGACGCTGCGACAATGGCGTATTGGACTCCCGGCGGCTTCTGGTTGAAACTCAGTTTTTTTTGAAGACTTCGCGCCTTAACGATATTCTTCCAATCGAGAGCGAACCTATTTGCGATCGCCTGAATATAAAAATTTTGCGACCCTTGCCGAACGTCCATCAGCACGTTGTATCCAGGGAATGGGAACAATTGGTAGCAACCTGGATATCTATGATCGGTGCTGAAACTCTTCATGTCGGTGCTGGATATGCTTAGCCATCCGTCAAGACCGAGCCCATATTCCAGAACGGAAGGGACTCCAAAGTGAGGTCCGCAAATACCAACATACATCCCTATTTTGCTGAACCAAGTCCTGTTCGAATAGATGCCGCCTTCCAGAAGCGCTCGAGCGACGAGGTTGCCGGTCGAGTGGCAAACCAGCGTAATCGCCTCGCTGCCCTCGTTGACGCAACGCTCGACAAACGCCGCCAGCCGGCGCGCCGAGAGAAGGTCATTCTTCCGGAAATCATACGGGAAGTTGAAGCTTTGGCGATTCATCGCCTGAGCGATGAAATTGAGGTCGTCAAGCAGAGGCTGATAGACCTCATAGCGAAGGATTGGAATCCCCAGCGGAATAGCGTCCACGATGCCGGTCGCCGTGGCGCCCGGATCCAGGAACTGTTGGAGACGGGTGTAACCGGTGATGAATTCCCACCAATAGGGCGGCCAAATCTCTTGACCCCGCAGCGCAAGCCTCGAGCCCCCGCCCCCCGGCAAAAAAATGATCGTGTCCATCCCGATCCCCCCGCGTTCTTTTTTGCTGGGAGAGACAGTCGCCAGACCGTCGCGCCGACGCCCCGGTGACGCCTCCAACTTTACAGCCGGCCCTGCGGGGAGTCCATGAAACGGACCGGTATCGAGGCGCCGCTGAGGCCGTCACACCTTCCCCGAGACCGGGATCAGCGCGCCGGTGACGGCTCTGGCTTCGTCGGACGCCAGGAACAGGATCACGGCGGCGAGGTCGGCGGGCGAAACCCAGCGATCGAACTCGGCCTTTGGCATGTCGGCGCGATTGGCCGGGGTGTCGATGATCGAGGGCAGCACGGCGTTGACGGTGACGCCTTTGCGTTTCAACTCCTCCGCCAGGGCTTCGGTCAGCCGATGCACCGCGGATTTGCTGGCGGCGTAGGCGCCCATGCCCGCTGCGGCCTTGAGCGCGGATTGCGCGCCGACATTGACGATGCGCCCGGCGCCGCTCTCGAGAAGATAGGGCAGCGCGGCCTGGCAGGCGTTGAGCGCGGTCTTCAGGTTGAGCGCATAGAGGCGTTCCCAGGTTTCGGCGCTGCCGCCCCCGATTTCTTCCCATCGAAAGCCGCCGGCGATGTTGAGAAGCGCGTCGAGCCGTCCGAACCTCTCGTTGACGTCGGCCATCGCCTTCCGCGCGCCCTCGGGCGAGGCGAGATCGACGCGGCCAAGCAGCAGCGCGTTCGGCCCCAGGCGTTCGGCGAGCGCGGCCGGCGCCGACGGGCCGACGTCAAGGACAGCGACGGAGGCGCCGCGCTCGACCGCCGCCGCCGCGACGCCGCCGCCGAGAGCGCCAAATCCGCCGGTCACCACGATCGTCTTGCCGCGCATCGGCTTCTTCCCTCTGGACGTCTTCCGGCGCCTAGGCCGCCTTGTCCGGCATCGCCTTGTCGGCCCGCAGCTCGCGAAGCGCGTTTGCCCGCGCCTTGGCGGCTTCCGCGGCGCTCGCCTCCTTGACCCGGCCGTAGCCGCGGATGGCCTCATAAAGACCGGCCATGCGGACGGCGAGGGCGTGGTTGGCGGGAGAAAGCCGCGCCAGCAGTTCTTCGACGTCCGCTTCGAATTCGCCGACGAGCCGGCGCTCGAGCTTGCGCTCGTCGCTATTGCGGAACGGATCGAGCCAAGTTCCGCGCAGGAACCTGAGCCGCGCCATGATTTGGAAGGCGGTCATCGCCCACGGGCCCGCCTCTCCCTTGCTCATGACGCCGGTCACGGGATCGCGCCGGGCGAACGGCCAGGCGCCGAGATGGAAACGCAGGCGATAGTCGCCCTCGAACTCGCGCGCCAGCGCGTGTTGGAATTCGGCGGCCGCGAACAGGCGCGCGACCTCCCACTCGTCCTTTGCGGCGAGCAGCTTGTGATAGGCGCGTGCGACCGCGCCCGTCAGCGCCTCGCCGTGTCCCGCGCTTTTCTCCGCCCGGCGCACGCGCTCGACGAGCGCCCGGTAGCGGGCCGCGTAAGCGGCGTCGCGATAGTCGGCCAGATGCGCCGCCCGCCGCTCGATCAAGGCGTCGAGCGACGGCGCTGCTTCGACTTGCGGCTCATCCCCGGCGACTAGCGATTCGACATTTGCCGGATCGTGCGCCGCGCGGCGGCCCCATTCGAAGGCCTGCCGGTTGGCCTCGATCGCGACCCCGTTGAGTTCGATCGCGCGATCGATCGCCGCGCGCCGGATCGGAACCAGGCCTTTCTGCCAGGCGGCCCCAAGCATGAACATGTTGGCGGCGATCGAATCCCCCAGCAGCGCCTCGGCGAGGCGTTGCGCGTCGAGGATGAGCGCCCGGTCGCCGAGCGCGCGCTTGAGGCGCTCGATCAAGGCTTCCGCGTCAATGTTCCAGTTTGGATTGCGGGCGAAATCGGCGGTCGGCGTCAGATCGGCCGAAATCACCGCGCGCGTTCGCGGGTTGAGCTTCGCGGCGCATTCGTCGCCCGCGGCGACGATGAGGTCGCAGCCGATCAGCGCGTCAGCCTCGCCCGCGGCGATGCGGGTCGCGTGCAGGGCGTCCGGCGCGCGCGCCATGCGCACATGCGCGGTCACCGCGCCATATTTCTGGCTGAGCCCGGTGAGATCGAGATTGGAGCTGAAAAGCCCGTCGAGGTAGGCGGCGACGGCGAGCGTCTGGCTGATGGTGACGACGCCCGATCCGCCGATGCCGGCCACCAGCACGCTGTAGCGCTCGCCCAATTCGGGCAGGACCGGCTCCGGGATCGCCGGCAGATAGGGGCTCAAAGGCGTGGCGACGTCGACTTTTCGCAACCTTCCGCCATGAACGGTCACGAAGCTCGGACAGAAGCCCTCGACGCAGGAAAAATCCTTGTTGCAACTCGACTGGTTGATGCGCCGCTTGCGCCCGAATTCGGTCTCCAGCGGCTCGATCGCCATGCAGTTGGAGACGCGCCCGCAATCGCCGCACCCTTCGCACACTTCTGGATGAATGAAGGTGCGGATGGCCGGATCGGCCCATTTGCCGCGCTTGCGCAGGCGACGGCGCTCGGTCGCGCAGGGCTGGTCGTAAAGGATGACCGAGACGCCCTTGAATTCGCGAAATTCGCGCTGCGTCTCGTCCATCGCGTCGCGATGGCGAAGGCTGACGCCGGCCGGCAGCGCAACGCCGGCGTAGCGCTCCGGCTCGTCGACCACCAGCGCCATCTTCTTCACGCCCTCGGCGGCGAGTTCGGCCAGAATCTGAGCCGGCGTCATGCCGCCTTCGATCGGCTGGCCGCCGGTCATCGAAACGAAGCCGTTGTAGAGGATCTTGTAGGTGATCGGCACGTCGGCGGCGACGGCCTGACGGATCGCGAGCGAGCCGGAATGGGCGTAGGTGCCGTCGCCGAGATTGGCGAACACATGCCGCTGGCTGGTGAAGGGCTGCTGGCCGAGCCACATCGCGCCCTCGCCGCCCATGTGCGAGACCGTCGTCGTCTGAAACGGGTTCATCAGCATCGCCATCGTATGGCAGCCGATGCCGGCGAGCGCGCGGCTGCCCTCGGGCACGCGGGTCGAGCGGTTGTGCGGGCAGCCGGCGCAAAAGCCGGGAGCGCGCACCGGAGCGGGACGATTGCCGAGCGTCTTGCCTGGAAGCTCGGGGGAAGCGAGCGTGCAATCGGGATTATGCGCGCGGAGCGCCCCAACCAGCACTTGCGCCACCAGTTCGGGGGTGATCTCGCCGAAATTGGGAATGGCGGACGCGCCATGGGCGGGATCGAAAGCCGCGCCGCCGAAATATTTGCCGACAATGTGCGGCGCGCGTTCCGCGCCATAGAGGATCGAGCGCACCTGCTCCTCGAGCAGCGGGCGCTTCTCCTCGATGACGACGATGAGATCGAGCCCGCGCGCGAATTCGCGCACGATGACGGGATCGAGCGGCCACACCATGCCGATTTTCAGGAGTTGCAGATCCGGCGCGACGCCGGCGCCGGCCTGGCGGAGCTGGCCGAGCGCCTGCAACAGGTCCTGCCAGGCTTTGCCGGCGGCGACGACGCCGACGCGCGCCTCCGCGCTCCCGCCCGCGAGGCGATTGAGCCCGTTGGCGCGCGCATAGGCGAGGGCCGCGGGAAGCTTGTGGTTGTAGAGCCGTTCCTCCTGGGCGAGCGGCATGTCGATCGCCCGCGCGCCAACGCCGCCAGGCGGATGGCTCGGGCGCTCGGGGATAACCACCGAAGGCGAATTCGAGCCCGACATGGACCGTGCCGCCGCCCTCGGCGACGTCGGTCACCACCTTCACGCCGACCCAGCAGCCCGAAAAGCGCGACATCGCGATGCCGTGGAGGCCGAAGTCGATCAGCTCCTGGGTGTTCGAAGGGTAGAGCACCGGCATGCCGACGGCGATGAACGACGTGTCGGAGAAATTGACCGCGGTCGAGGATTTTGCGCCGTGATCGTCGCCGGCGAGCGCGATCGCGCCGCCCTTGGGCGAGACGCCGGTGAAATTGGCGTGGCGCAACGCGTCGCCGGAGCGATCGACGCCCGGTCCCTTGCCGTACCAAACGCCGAACACGCCGTCGACGGTCGCGCCGGGAAAGCTGGTCAGATGTTGCGCGCCCCAGATCGCGGTCGCGGCCAGATCCTCGTTGAGGCCGGGACGGAAGACGATATTGTGGCTCTTGAGCTGAGCGCCGGCCCGCCACAGCTCGATATCGTAGCGCCCCAGAGGCGAGCCGCGATAGCCGGAGATATAGCCGCCGGTGTTGAGGCCGGCCGCCGCGTCGCGCAGGCGCTGCTGGATCGGCAGTCGGACCAGCGCCTGCATGCCGGTCATGTAAAACCAGCCTTCGCTCGACGAATAACGGGATTCGAGAGTCGCCTCCGACCGGGCGAGCGCGACGGTCATGAAAGCATTCTCCCGCGGCTGGCGTATCGTCTCACGCGCGTTCTCCTGACTCGCCTCCGAGATGGGCGAGATAGCCGGGAAAAGCGTCGTTGAATTCGGGAAAATAGCGCTGAATGACGCGGATGTCGAACGCGGCCAAGATGGATTCCTTCGGTTCGCGGTCGGTCAGGAACAGCATCGCCGCTTCGACGCATGCGGCTGGTCCGGCGCCGAACTTGCCCCAGCGGGCCGCATCGTCGGCCGAAATCGTCACCTTATGCCGGGACTCTCCGCGCGCGTCGCGCACGACGGCGTCGAAGGCCAGCGCACGCGAGGGGTCCGGGATGACGGTGATGGTGCGATCGTCGCCCAATCGATCAGGTCCGAAAACAATGGCCCATCTTGCGCGTCGCCGGGCGACGTGCAAGCCATTAGGCGCCGTTTGCGCTTCTTCTCGTGTTAAGCATCCTGACGCATCCTGGGCACCCGCGGCTTTCAGAGGCATTGCGGGTTCGCGGCGCGCCCGGAACAAATCTGCGAAATTTCGGTTATAATGCGGGGCGGCGGAGCGGCATCAGAACCAGAGAGAACTCGCGAGAGCGCGCGCGGGCCCGCAGTGTGGCCACGATTTCGCCTAAGGCCACGCTTCGGTCCGGACAAAAGGCTTAAAAGGCTTAAAGGAGGCGCGCGTTGAGCGCTACAACTGAAGCGCCGCCCCGGAGGGCGGCGAAACGGCATGTCGCAATTCCGTCCAAGGGGCCGGTCGCGCTGTTTCTCGATGTCGACGGCACGCTTCTCGATCTCGCCGACTGGCCGGGCGCGGTCGAGACCCCGACCGGGCTTGTCCCGGCCTTGGGGAAAATCGAACGCAGGCTCGAAGGCGCGCTGGCGCTGATCAGCGGACGCACGGTTGAGGAACTCGACCGGCTGTTCGAGCCGCTGCGCCTGCGCGCAAGCGGCGTCCATGGCGCCGAAGTGCGCTTCGATCCGGACAAGGCCCCCAGCGCTGCGTCGGGGGCCGTCGCTTTGCCGGAATCGCTGTGGACCGCGGTGAGCGAAACCTTGCGCGAGTTCCCCGGAACCTTCGCCGAGAACAAGCGCTATAGTTTCGCGGTTCACTATCGCCTCGCGCCGCAGGCGGAAGCGCCGTTGCGCGAGCGGATCGCGAAGCTCGTCGCCGCCGAGCGGCGCACCGACATCCAGATGATGAACGCCCATTTCGCGATCGAGTTGAAGGCGCCGGGCTTTGACAAGGGACGCGCGATCGAGGCGTTCCTCGCGACGCCTCCATTCCGGGGCCGGACGCCGATCTTCATCGGCGACGATGAGACCGACGAGGCGGGCTTCGCCGTGGTCTCGGCGCTGGGAGGCCAGGCCTATTCTGTCGGCCGGCGGCGCCCGGGCGCGATTGGCTCCTTCGACGAGCCGGCCGCGGTGCGGGACTGGCTCGCCCATTTCGCTGAACGTGGCGAGGGTGCATGACGGGGCGGCATGTTGCGGCGGGCCAGAGCCTCGATCTGGCGCTGATCGGCAACAGCTGCGCCGCGGCGCTGATCGACAGCAACGCGCGCATTGTGTGGTGGTGCTTTCCGTACTTTGACTCCGATCCGGTGTTCTCACGCCTTCTGGCGGCAGACGAGGAGAAGGGATTTTGCGACTTCGTTCTCGAAGGGCGAGTTGAAACCGAGTCGCATTACGTGCGCAACACCGCGATCGTGGAGACGACCCTGACCGACGCGGCGGGCGCCAAGGCGCGCATCTCCGATTTCGCGCCGAGCTTCGAGCGGTTCGAACGCGAATATCGGCCGCCGCAAATCATACGCCGCATCGAGCCGATTGCGGGCCTGCCCAGAATCTCGATCCGCGTCAGGCCGACCCACAATTACGGCAGCCAGACGACCAATGTGGTCGTCGGCTCCAATCATATCCGTTACGTCGGCGGGCCTCAGGTGCTGCGGCTGACGACAGATGCGCCGCTCTCCTATATCGTCAGCGAGATCGCGTTCCCGCTTACCCGTCCAATCAACCTGATCTTTGGGCAGGACGAGCCTTTCCTGAGCGCCATCGATGCGACCAGCCGGGAATTTCTCGACCGCACGCGCGACAATTGGCACAAGTGGTCGCGCAACCTGGCCGTGCCGTTTGAATGGCAATCGGCGGTCGTGCGCTCTGCGATCACGCTCAAACTTTGCAGTTTCACGGAGACGGGCGCAATCATCGCGGCGCATACGACGTCGATTCCGGAGGCGCCGTCGTCGACGCGAAACTGGGACTATCGCTATTGCTGGTTGCGTGACGCCTATTTCGTCGTCGACGCGCTCAACAGACTTGGCGAGACCCAGACGATGGAATCCTATATTCACTACATTACCACCATCGCGACCGACTCCGGCAGAATGCAGCCGGTGCACGGAGTCGTGCCATTCACGTCGCTGGAGGAAACGATCGCGCCGGATCTAAAGGGCTTTCTCGGACACGGGCCGGTTCGGGTGGGCAACCAGGCGGCCCTGCAAACCCAGAACGACGTCTACGGCAGCGTCGTGCTCGCCGCGACGCAGATGTTCTTCGACGAGCGTCTGCCCAAGATGGGAGACGAGTTGCTCTTTCGGATGCTTGAAACGCTGGGCAGGCGCGCGCTCGCGCTGGCGTTCGAACCCGATGCAGGCCTGTGGGAATACCGCAGCCGCGCGCGCGCCCACACCTATTCAGCGGTGCTGTGCTGGGCGGCTTGCGACCGTCTTGGCCGGATCGCGCGTCGGCTCCATCTCACCGAGCGCGCCGAATACTGGGAGCCGGAGGCGCGCGCCCTGCGCGAGCGCATCCTCGCCGAGGCGTGGGACGAAAAGCAGGGCGCGCTGACCGGCGCCTTCGGCGAGCCGATCCTCGACGCCAGCATCCTGCTGGTCTCGGAGCTCGGTCTGCTTGCGCCCACCGACACGCGCTTCGTCAGGACATGCGAGGCGATCGGCCGCGAGCTGACCCGCAACGGCCGAATCATGCGTTATGTCGCGCCAGACGATTTCGGCGCCCCGGAGACCGCCTTCCTGGCGTGCAATTTCTGGTATATGGACGCGCTTCGACAGATCGGACGTGCGCCGGAGGCGCGCGAGATGTTCGAATCTTTGCTCGCGAGCCGCAATTCTTACGGCCTGCTCTCGGAGGACATTCATCCGGAAACCGGCGAGCTCTGGGGCAATCTGCCGCAGACCTATTCCATGGCGGGGATCATCAATACGGCGACGCGATTGTCGTCGAGTTGGGAGGACGTATGGGCGCGCGCCTGATCATTGTTTCGAATCGCGTTGCGGTTCCGGATTCGGCGGGCGCGCCGCTCGCCGGCGGGATGGCGGTGGCGGTGAAAGCCGCGCTGAAGAATCGCAATGGGATGTGGTTCGGCTGGAGCGGCAAGGTCTCAGAGGACCCGGTCAACGAGCCGCAGGCGGTCGAGGTGAACAAGGTCACCTACGTTCTCATCGACCTGTCGAAAAACGACGTCCAAGAATACTATAACGGCCTCGCCAACAGCGTGCTGTGGCCGATTCTCCACTACCGGGTCGATTTGCAGGAATATTCCCGCGTCGACGCGAGCGGCTACATGCGCGTCAACCGCATGTTCGCGGACCGCCTCAGCGCGCTGATCAAGGACGACGACGTCATTTGGGTCCACGACTATCATTTGATGCTGCTCGGAAGCGAGCTGCGCTCGCGCGGCCATCGTAACGTCATCGGATTTTTCCTCCACACGCCGTGCGCGCCGCCCGACATCCTCCAGACCCTGCCCCACCACAGGGCGATTCTCGGCGGCCTCAGTTATTACAATCTGATCGGATTTCAGACCGAAAACGACCGCGACAATTTCGCCCACTACCTGACGGGTCAGGGCGCGGTCCAGAATCGCGGTGGCGCGCTCGAGTTCGAGGGCCGGCATGTGCGTCTCGGCGCCTTCCCGGTCAGCATCGAGACCAAGGCGTATATGCGTCTCGCGCGCAACGCCGGGCGCTCGGCGATGATCGAGCTGGTGCGGGAGAGCCTCGGCGGGAGCCGCCTCGTGCTCGGAGTTGATCGGCTCGACTATTCGAAGGGCATTCCCGACCGCGTGAAGGCGTTCGAACGACTGCTCGAGAACAATCCCCAGTGGCGCGGGAAAGTGACGTTGCTGCAAATCACGCCCAAGAGCCGTTCCGACATCAAGCAATACGGCGACATCGAAAACGAGGTGACGGGCCTGATTGGCACGATCAACGGGCGATTCGGCGACGCGGCCTGGACGCCGATCCGCTATGTCAACCGTTCCTATTCGCGCACCGTTCTGGCTGGCCTCTATCGCGCGGCCGACGTCGCGATGGTGACGCCGCTGCGCGACGGCATGAACCTCGTCGCCAAGGAGTATCTGGCGGCGCAGAATCCAGACGACCCCGGGGTGCTTGTCCTGTCGCAATTCGCGGGGGCGGCAAAGGAGCTAGACCGCGCGCTGATCGTCAATCCACACGAGACCGACGCGGTTGCGGCCGCGCTCAAACGCGCGCTCGAGATGCCGCTGGCCGAGCGGCGCGAGCGCCATCAGCCGATGCTCGCTCATCTGATCGAATACGACATCAAGAAATGGGCGGAGGATTATCTCTCGACTCTGGTCGAGGGTCCGCCGGCGCGCAGCCTGCTGGCTGGAATTCGGGCGCTGTTCGGCGTGTCGTCGTCGGAACAGGCGCCGCTGTCGATTCGCTGAGCGGTCAGCGATACGCCGACGGCCTGCGGCCGGCCGCGAGCGGCTGCGCGATACCGTCCTCAGTATTTCTGGATCCCTGCCCATTGCCGTTCGGAATAGCGCTCCCCCGCGGCGAACCCGACTGGCAGGACGCGTTCGATCTCGGCGAGCTGGGAGGGGGTCAGATCGAAATCCGCGGCCGCGGCGCATTCCTCGAGGTGCTCCGCGGTGCGGGAACCGGGGATGGGGACGATGTGGGGCGCTTTGGCGAGCGTCCAGGCGAGGGCGAGCGCGGCAGGATTTGCGCCCCAGGATTTGGCGAGCGCCAGATAGGGCGGCAAGCGATCGCGATTGCGCCGCCAATCGAGACCCTGGAAGCGCGGGTTCGAATGGCGAAAATCCTTTTCGTCGAAGCTCTCGACCTCTCGTAAGAGGCCGCCGAAGAATCCGCGCCCCAGCGGCGAGAATGCGACCAGGATCGCGCCCGCCTCCGCGCACGCCTGCAGAAGCCCGAGTTCGGGATTGCGCGTCCACAGCGAATATTCGGATTGAACCGCCGCGATCGGATGCGCCTCGCGCGCGCGCCGCAACGTGTCGGGCGCGATTTCGGAGAGGCCGATCGCGCCGATCGTTCCTTTCTCGACGAAGCGCGCGAGCTCTCCGACCGTATCCTCGATCGGGACCCTTCTGTCGATGCGATGCACATAGTAAAGATCGATATGGTCGACGCCGAGCCTCCCGAGCGACCCTTCGAGGCTCTCGCGCAGGTGAGCCGCGCTGTTGTCGAACACCCGCGAGCCGTCGGGGCGGCGGCGAATGGCGAATTTGGTCGCGAGCGTCACCTTCGCCCGGCGACTTGGGTCTTGCGCCAGGAATTTCCCGATCAGGGTCTCGCTGACCCCTTCGCCATAGACATTGGCCGTATCCCAGAAATCGACGCCGAGCTCCAGCGACCGCGCCAGCGCCCGCATTGTGTCGCGCTCGCTCGTCGGCCCGTAGAAGCCCCCGAAGCTCATGCAGCCGAAGCCGATCGCCGAGACCGTTCCGTTCCGCCCAAAGCGCCGTCGCCGCATCGCTCGCAACCTCGTTTCATCGTCAGGGAAGGCGGCGACGCTTTGATGGCTTCATGATGCGCAGGTCAAGTCCAGGACCCGGACGCCCCGCTCGCGTTCGCGGGCGCCAAAGCGGGATGCCGGTTTTTCGCAAAAATCCCGTGTTTTCAGGGACTCTAGAGCTTGGCTCCGGCCGCGCCGCCGATCGCCTCGGCGAGCGCGTGGGCGACGCACCGGTAGCCGAGGTCGTTCATATGCAGGCCGTCGCCCGAGAGCAGGGCAAGCGCGTTCTTGGCCCCCCGCCGCTTCATCATCGCGTAACGCGACAGCACCGGGACATGGGCACGCGCGCCGACCTCGTCGACGATCGCGACAAATCGCTCGTAGCGAGGCCCATTGGCGGCTATGGGCGTGAATTGCGGGTCGATGAGCAGAAGCGGCACCCCCGCGGCGCGCGCGGCCGCGACGCCGCTCTCCACAGTCGCGCGAAACGCCGCCTCGTCGACGCCGACGAGCGCGTCATTGGTGCCGACCTGCCAGATCACCAGCCGCGCCCAGCCGGACTTCAGCGCCCTTTTCAGCCGCTGGAGGGTCTTGACGGCCATTTCACCGCCGATGCCCGCATTTTTGACGTTCACGGCAATGCCGTCCCGCTGGCCGAGCTCGTCCTTGAGACGCGCCGGATAGGCGTTCGCAGGCGAACTGGCGCCGATTCCTTGGGTCGAGGACGATCCGATCGCCAGAATGTCGAGCGGACCGGCGCCGCCTTTGGGCAGCGCAAGCACGGCGCCGTTCGCATCGAGCACACCGGCGGCGCCGGGGCAGGCCGTTTCGGCGCCACACGCCGAAACCGCAGAGAATAGGAACAAAATCGCGCCAGCCAGGCGCGTCAGTGCGACGGGGAGCCGGCGGGGGTCAAAACAGCTCTGGCAGGTTGATTTTTGCACTCGATCCAGCGGGCAAGCGCGAACAGGGCGGCGACACATGTCAGCGTGTAAGCGAGTCCGATGAAATGTTCAACCTCGACTGGGACATTTTCCCCGGCCACGGTTAGCGCCGCTTGTCCGCCGGCGCTCAGAAGCGAGCCCGCGGCGAAGATCGCCAGACTGTTCCGGCCGAGGCTCTGAACGGCGCGGCCGAGCGCGCCGCCGATCAAGCCGGTCAGCCCGGGCGCGACTGCGATGAGGTAGGCGAGCGCCATGAAATGAGCGAGCCGCGCCAGTCCCAGATCCTGCTTGCCGAGGTCGAGATGCCCGCCCATCGCCGCGCGAAGGCCCGGCGCAAGCCCGGCGGCGTCGGTCGCGACAAACGCGGCCGCTGCGACCAGCGCCGCGCTGAGCGCGACAAGCGCGGGCGAGGGTCGCGGCGCGCCTTCCCGCCAGACGATGGCGCACAGCAGGCCGATCGTGAACACGAGCTGCCAGGCGAACGGATTGAAGAACCAGCCGCCTGGCTCCGGCCAGTTCGGCAGATGCAGGCCGAGCGCGCGCGAGGCCAGATAGAGGCCCGCTGACACCGCAAGGGCCAGCCGCGGATCGCGCAGCGCCAGCGCCAGCACGAGCGGGGCCCAGAGCATCAGGACGATATAAAGCGGCAGGATGTTGAAATAGCCGATTTGATGACTGAGCAGCGCCAGGCCCGTGAGCCCGCTTGCGGGCGACCCGAAGACCACCGAACGTCCGTGCATCGCCATCAGCTTGTCGACGCCGCTCATGCTATAGGCGACGGCGAAAATCGCCAGAGCGCCGAGCGTCATTGCGAGATGCACGCGGTAAAGCTTGAACGCGCGCTTGAGGCAAGCGAGCGCGACCGTCTCAAAGCCGTGCTTTCGCGCTCTTGGCAGATAAATCAGGCCGACCGACAGTCCCGAAAGAAACACGAACGCCTCCGCGCTGTCGGAAAGCCCGAAGTTCCTCGGAGTCGCAAATTCGAGCAGGTTGCCCGGAATGTGATCGACGAGGATCGCGATCAGCACCGCGCCCCGCCAGAAATCGATGCTGCTGACACGGTTCGGGTTCGCCATGTTGGGGTTCGCTCCAAGAGCGGCGCCATCTCGCCTTACAAAGTCGCCAGCTACTTAGTGCCGTCGCCCCTGAACAGCCGCTGAACACTTTCGAGTTCGACACGCGTTTATCTGTTTCGCCGTCGCGAGCAAATCACATTTCCGGGAGGAGGCGCCTATCCCGCCTCGACGAGCGAGCGGGGCGATCAATTTTCCGTTGGCGATTAATTCATTCGAGGCCGTTTTGCGTTTTATTCGGGGCGGCGGCGAATTCCCTCGTCGTCGAATGCGGCGCCGGGCGTCGGGCGCCTTGCTCATCCCGCCTCGATCAGGCGCGCGGCCTCGTCGCGTTCGAACAGATAGAGGAGCAGTCTGAGGCCCCGGTTCTCGTCGCCGGCGAGCCGTTCGCTGCGCTCGAGCGCGGCGCGGGCCTGCTCGCGCGCGTGCGCCAGCAGGCCTCCATGGACGTCGAGCCGGGCGAAGCGGAAGCCGGGGACGCCGGCCTGGCGGGCGCCGAGCACGTCGCCCTCGCCGCGCAGTTTTAGATCCTCCTCGGCGATGCGGAAGCCGTCGTCGGTCTCGCGCAAGGTCTCGAGCCGCGCCCGCGCCGCCTCGCCGAGCGGACCCTTGTAAATGAGGAGGCAGGCCGAGCGGCCCGCGCCGCGCCCGACCCGGCCGCGCAACTGGTGGAGCTGGGCAAGTCCGAAGCGCTCGGCGTGTTCGACGATCATGATCGTCGCTTCCGGCACGTCGACCCCGACCTCGACGACCGTGGTCGCGACGATGATTTTGGTGTCGCCGCGCTGGAATCGCTCCATCGCGGCGTCGCGCTCGGGCCCCGGCATTTTCCCGTGAATCAGCCCGACGGCGTCGCCGAAAAGCGCGCGCAAGACCGCCGCGCGCTCCTCGGCCGCCGCGACGTCGAGGGTTTCGCTTTCCTCGACCAGCGGGCAGATCCAGTAGGCGCGCGCGCCGGCGGCGACCGCCAACGAGAGGCGCGCGACGACCTCCTCGAGCCGCTCGATCGGCAGGACGCGAGTGTCGATCGGCTGGCGCCCCGGCGGCTTCTCGTGCAGCGCGGAAACGTCCATGTCGCCGAAATAGGCGAGCACCAGCGAGCGCGGGATCGGCGTCGCGGTCATGACCATAAGATCGACCGCCTCGCCCTTGGCGGCGAGCGCGAGGCGCTGGCGCACGCCGAACCGATGCTGCTCGTCGACCACCGCAAGCCCGAGATCGGCGAAGGCGACGCTCTCCTGGATGAGGGCGTGGGTGCCGACCGCGATGTCGATTTCGCGGTTCGCGAGCGCGGCCAGCGTCTTGCGCCGTTCCGCCGCCTTGTCGCGGCCGGTCAGGAGCGCGATCTTAAGACCCGCTTTTTCGGCCAGCGGCGCCATGCGCTCATAGTGCTGGCGGGCGAGGATTTCGGTCGGCGCCATCATCGCCGCCTGCCGACCCGCTTCGACCACGTCGGCCATCGCGATCAGCGCGACCACGGTCTTGCCCGAGCCGACATCGCCCTGCAGCAACCGGATCATGCGCTTGCCGGCGGCGAGATCGGCGCGGATCTCCCCGACCGCCTGGCGCTGGGCTGACGTCAGCGAAAACGGCAGCGCGGCCTCGAGTCGTCGGCCTATGGTCCCGGCGGCGACATGGGCGCGACCGGCGATCGCGCGCATCCGCGCCCGCATCGCCAGCAGCGCCAGCTGGTTGGCCAGCAGCTCGTCATAGGCGAGACGGGTCGCGGCCGGCCCGGCGGGATCGATGTCTTCCGGCGCGCTCGGGCGGTGCATCGCCCTCAGCGCTTCGGCGAAGCCCGGCAGCTTGAGCTTGCTTAGGGTCTCCGCGCCGACCCATTCCGGCAGAAGCGGCAGCCGTTTCATCGCGCCCTCGGCCGCGCGCGCGACCGTGCGCAAATAAAGCCCTTCGGTCAGTCCGTAGACCGGCTCGACCGCGGGCAGGCGGGCGAACTCCTCGGCGTTGAGCACCCGGTCGGGATGGACGATCTGGCGATAGCCGTCCCAGATCTCGAGCTTGCCGGAGATCCAGCGCGTCGCCCCGACCGGCAGCCGCGAGCGCACCCATTCGTGGTTGGCGAGAAAGAATGCGAGCTCCACGTCGCCGGTGTCGTCCTCGACCAGCACCTTGAACGGCGCGCGGGAGCGCGCGTTCGGCGGCTCGCGATGCTCGGTCACCCGCGCCTCGATGGTCACGATCGCGCCCGGGACCGCGTCAGCAATCTTGGGCCGCGCCCGCCGGTCGAGGGTCGCGTAAGGCAGGTGGAACAGCACGTCGACGACCCGCGCGCCCTCAGGCTTATCGAGCAGGCGGTCGATCAGCTTCGCGTTCTTCGGCCCGATCCCCGGCAGGGCGCCGGCTGGGGCGAACAGCGGATCAAGGAGGGAGGGGCGCATGGGGACACTTATAGCAAGAGTGCCGAGCGGTCACGCGAGCGCGTCAGCGCGAGGAGCGAGGCGAAGAGCAATCCAGGGTATCGAAGGGCTGCAACGGAGGTCGTTGGATTGCTTCGCGTCGCTCGCAGTGACGCGCGGTGGTACGGCGGCTTATTACAGCGACACTTGCAGTTTTCCCCTACTTTCGTTGATTCGGACTGCGCCTCTCGGGCGAGACGCATCAATTGAGTGACGGGGTCCGTGGGCGGCTTGCCGGGCTCCGGGATGGCGGGGCAGGAGGCGGGAGGCGGCGTTTTATGAAAATCAATTTTATTCGACAATTTCTTTGAGAAAATCAGAAGTCGTGTTATGGTCTTCCTCGTCGCTGGATCGAGGCGCGCCTGGCGCGCCGAGGGCAGCGGCCGCTTTAAGGCCTCACGCGGGCGGGTTGACACGCTGAACAACGGCAAGGGACGCGAAGTCTTAAGCTCTCGGCATGGTTTTGGGGCTGGCGCCTCGTTTGCTCGGATTCGAAACCGGAATCGGTTCCGAGCGGACGCCCATGCCGAAACGTCTTAAGCAAAGCCCAGTCCGGCTCCCGGTCCTTAATCCTTAGTCTTTAGGGATGATCGATCCGGGGGCGAAGCGCAGCTCACGGGTCTCGCTTAAGGGCAAGCGGTCGACGAATCGGCGCCGAATGGCGCCGCAAGCGATTGAAAAGACGCAATCCGCGGCTGAAAATGGCGCCAGCCCCTTAGCGGAACTTAAAACAACGGTTCCGGGAGCCTCGGGAGAACAAAGCGACGACGAAGGGACGCCAGAGTTGCAGAATTTGGCGCCCAAGCGATTGAAGACATTGGATCGCTTACAAAAGCGCCGGTCTTTTCGAGCGCCGCAGTCGCCGGGGACGTTTGCTTAATCTCCTTTCTCCCGACTGAGGGCTTCATCACCGCGTCCCTAAACGGCGCGGTTCAGGACTTCGTGAACGTCAGCGTGCAGGCGCGGCGCTGGTTGCGTTTGCCGAAGCCGCCGTGCGCGTCGAACTGGACGTTGGCGGTATAGCGGGGCGCGCCGGCCGGCTCGACCGTGGTCGGCCGTTGCAGCCTCGTCCATCGCGGCCGGCGGACCCAGGTCTAGCAGACCCGGGTCGAGACCGAGGACGGCAGGCTGATCGCGCTGACGTCGCAGACCCAGATGACCCTATGAGGTTGCGCCGAGGCTTGGCGCCGTCACGGAGCACGGGCGACCGCGAGCGCCTTCTCGCCGGCAAAACGCGGCGGCGACGGTTCCCGCCGTCGCGACGGATCGGAAAGACCGGAACAATCGGCTGCGCGCGACCGTTTTAGAAACAATCCCGATGGCGGGCGCCCTCGACTTCGACGCGTCCGTCCAACGGCTCGATTTGGAGAAGCAGAATGTCCAGGACAATCGCCTCGTTCGGCTTCGTCACCATCATCGCGCTCGCGCCTCTTGCCTTCCTCGCTGAGGCCGGGCAGACGGCGGCGGCCTCGACCTACAAGTTCGACTATGTGCCTAAGCGGTCGGACTCCTACCAGGACCGCATGAGGAAGATGAACGACTTGAGCAAGGAGCGGGCGAGGGCCTCGGCCGAATGGATGCGCCGCCATCACCGCAGCTTGTGGTGACAAACGGCAAAGACGCCGCGTCGCCGATGCCGTTCCTCCGTTGGCGGGAGAAGGATTCAGTCCCCCGCCTCGCGCAGCCGCGCCGCGGCCGCCTCCGGCGTCAGGTCGCGCTGCGGCGTCCCCAGCATTTCGAAGCCGACCATGAATTTCTTCACCGTCGCCGAGCGCAACAGCGGCGGATAGAAATGGGCGTGCATCTGCCATTCCGCGTGCACTGCGCCGTCGGTCGGCTTCTGGTGGAAGCCCATCGAATAGGGAAATGACACATTGAACAGCCGGTCGTAGCGCTTGGTCAGTTGCGACAGCGCCGAGGCGAGCGAGGCTCTTTCGCGTGGCCTGAGCTCGTCGAGGCCGCCGATGCGCCGGCGCGGCAGGATCATCGTCTCGAACGGCCAGATCGCCCAAAATGGCGTGAGCACGCAAAAATCCTCATTGGCGAACACGATCCGCTCGCCGAGCGCGAGCTCGCGCTCGAGGTAGTCGACGAGCAGCGGCCGCCTGGCTCTGAGCAGATAATCTGTCTGCGCTCTCGTTTCCTTTTCGAGTTCGTTCGGCAAATGGCGGGTCGCCCAGATTTGCCCGTGCGGATGCGGGTTCGAGCACCCCATGATCTCGCCGCGGTTTTCGAATATCTGCACCGAGTCCACGTCGGGACGCTGGCCGAGATTGACCGTCTCCTCGACCCAGGCGTCGACGACGCGCTCAATGTCGGCGACCGTCATGCCGGCCAGCGTGAGGTCGTGGCGGGGCGAGAAGCACAGCACGCGGCAGGCGCCGGATTCGCTATGCGCCACCAAGAGCCCGTCATCCTCGAGCGCCAGCGGCGCATCGCTTGTCAGCGCGGGAAAATCGTTGTCGAACACGAACGTGTGGGAATAATGGGGGTTGCGCGCGCCGCTGGCGCGAAGCGCGCCGGCGCAGAGATAGCAGTTCGGGTCGTGCGCGAGCGCGACGGGGGCCGCCGCGGCCTCACGTTTGCCTTGCCAGGGGCGGTCCGTGCGGTGGGGCGAAACCAGGACCCACTCGCCAGTCAGCGGATTGAGGCGACGATGAGAGGCGTCGCGAAAGACGTTTAGGTTCACCATGAGCTTCGACTGAGCCCCCTTCAGACCGAAACCAGCCGCGCCCCGTCGGCCGGAGAGCAGGCGAAGACCTCCGCGTCGAGGCCGGTTCCGACCCGATACCCTTCCACAAGGATCCTCGAAACCCTGTCGACCGCGGCCGCCTCGACCAGGCTGACCGTGCAGCCGCCGAAGCCGCCCCCGGTCATTCGCGATCCGTAGACGCCTTCGATCGTCTGCGCGAGATCGGCGAGGAAGTTGATCTCCTTGCAGGTGATCTCGAAATCATCGCGCATCGAGGCGTGCGACGCGTTCATCGCCCGCCCGCAAGCGGCGAAATCACCGGCGAGAAGCGCTCGCTCGGCCTCCAGAACCCGCGCGTTCTCGGTCACGATATGGCGACAGCGGCGATAGATCAGGTCCGGCATTTCCTTGCGATGGGCCTCGAGCCGAGCGGACGTGACGTCGCGCAGCGCCTTGATCGGGCCGAGGCTGGGCTGCAACAGCCGAACGCCTTCCTCGCAAGCCTCGCGCCGGGCGTTATATTCGCCCCCGGCGTGCTGATGGCGCACCGAGGAGTCCGCGACCAGAAGCCGCAGGTTCGGCGCGACGGCGACGTTGCGCGACTCCAGGCTCCGGCAGTCGATCAACAGCGCCGAGCCGGCAACTCCGAGGCAGGAGACGTATTGGTCCATGATGCCGCAGCGCATGCCGACGAAGTCGTTCTCGGCCCGCTGACAGATTTTGGCGGCTTCGACCGGCTCGAACGGCAGTCCGGCCGCGGTCAGCAGCGCATGCGCCGAGCTGACCTCGATCGCCGCCGACGAGCTCAGGCCCGAACCGATCGGGATATCGGTCCACACGACGAGATCGACGCCCGGGAGGCGCCGCCCGCTTCTTTCCAACATCACTGCGACGCCGAAGACATAATCGGACCAGTCGCCGAGCGGGGCCGCGGCAGGAGCGTCGAGATCAAACTCCCGCGTCTCGTCCATGAACATCGAATAGACGCTTAAGCGCCGGTCGGGCCGCGGCGACGCCGCGGTCAGCGTCGCGAATTCGAGCGCCGCCGGCATGACAAAGCCGTCATTGTAGTCGGTATGCTCTCCGATCAGGTTGACGCGGCCTGGCGCCCGGCTGACGGTCGGCGCGCGGCCGAAGCGATAGGCGAACTCCGTCGCCAGATCGCGTGCTTCAATGCTCATCGGCGATCCTCCCCCTTGCGAGAACAGGAGGCCTTGCGGACGCGCGCGTCAAGTCGCCGACGGCGGTTATCGGCGAGGGCCGGCGCGGCTTAAGGCCGGGCGGCCGGATGGCGCTTCAGCATCCGCAGCATCCGCCCGACAGAATCCGGCGGCGCCGCGTCCGTCAGCCACAGCCCAAGGCCCAGCGCCGGGAAATAGACCGCGACTCCGATCGCGGCGAGAATGAGGAGACGGGCCTCGCGGGCGAAGCGCGGCAAGCCGGAAAGCAGCGCGATCAGCGGCGCGTCGGCCAGCGCCAACGCCAGCGCCAGCGCTCCGGCGGCGCACAGGGTCGCGGCGGCGGTGGCGATGAAGCGTCTGTCGGGCGCGGTCC
This sequence comes from uncultured Alphaproteobacteria bacterium, assembly GCA_963835955.1. Classification (GTDB taxonomy): domain Bacteria; phylum Pseudomonadota; class Alphaproteobacteria; order Rhizobiales; family Beijerinckiaceae; genus Roseiarcus. The sequence continues at coordinate 67,337 of CAWIHZ010000012.1, forward strand.
AGCCGCGCCGGCGCGCGAGCGCGAAGACGCCGATGACCTTGATCCAAAGGCCGGCCGCGGTGCCGAGCGCCAGGCCCGGCGCGCCGAGCGGCCGATAGAGCGCGATCTTGAGCCCGACATTGACGGCGACGCCGACCAGCGTGACTTTCATCGGCGTGGCGGTGTCGCCGCGCGACAGAAAGCTCGCCGCGACGATACGGTCGACAAACAGCGCCGGCATCCCCAGGGCGTAGGCGGCGAGCACGCTCGCGGCCCGATGCGTGGCGCCGGCGCTGAACGCGCCGCGCTCGAAGGCGGCGGCGACGACGAGATCGGGAATCAGCAGAAAGACGACCACGAACGGCGCGCCGAGCGCGAGCGTCAGCGAGGCCGCGCGGTTCTGCGCGTAAAGCGCGGCGCGCTCGTCGCCTTTGGCGACGAGGCTCGACATTTCCTTCAGCAGCACCGAGCCGACGGCGATGACGATGACGCCGCCGGGCAATTGATAAAGCCGGTCGGCGTAGCTGATCGCCGACAGACCGCCGGTCGGCAGCAGCGAGCCGACGATCTGGTCTGCAAGCGCGCCGATCTGGTAGCTTGCGGAAATGCCGATCGCCGGCCCCAGCATCCAGAAGAAACGTCTGACCTCCGGCGTCCAGCGCGGCCAGGTTAACCGCTCCAAAAGCCCGCGCCGGCGCGCGTCCGTCATCGCGACTGCGAGTTGCGTCGCGCCCGAGGCCAAAAATCCCCAGCTCGCCATGCTGGCCACCCCCGGCGAGATCTTCGGGAACAGGCCGGCGAAGCCGAGAAAGGCGATCATGCACAGATTGGCCGCGACCGGCGCGAACGCGGGCACGCTCCAGGAATTGTTGGCGTTGAGCGTGCCCTGATGCAGGGCGAAGACCGCGATGAAGGCGATATAGGGGAACATGATCCGCGACATCGCGACCGCATGCTCGAACTTGTCGGGCTGGCTGACAAATCCGGGCGAGGTCAGCCGGACCAACAGCGGCATGTCGAGATAGACGAGCCCCAGCAGCGCGATTTGCGACAGGATGAGCAGGGTGAACACCTGGCTGGCGAATCGCCCGGCTTCCTGCGCGCCCTTCGTCTCCAGCACGCTGGTGTAAGTCGGGAGGTAGGCGGCGTTGAACGAGCCTTCGCCGAAGATCTGGCGGAACTGATTGGGCAGCTTGATCGCCGCGACATAGGCGTCGTTGAGCGCCCCGCCGCCGAGCAGCGCCGCCAGCGCCATGTCGCGCACGAAGCCGGTCAGGCGGGAGACGATCGTCCAGCCGCCGACGGAGAAGATGTTGCGATACATAACCGCCGGTTTAACCGGATTCGGTAAACGGCGGCAAAAGCCGCAATCGCGGGCCTATCCCCATCTCGGCGCCCTGGACGCGCGCGCCCGGCAACCGCGCCATGATCGCGGGCGGCGGGAATTTCATCGGACATCCTTTCCGACGCCTTCCCGAGAGGAAGGCGAAACGCGCGACTGATCGGCTCATCAAGCGAGCGCCCGATCGAGATCGCGCCACAGGTCCTCGACGTCTTCGATTCCCCCGGAGAGACGCAGCAGGTCGGGCGGGCATGTCGAGTCCGGTCCCTCGATCGAGGCCCGGTGCTCGATCAGCAACTCGACGCCGCCGAGCGAGGTCGCCCGCTTCCATACCTTCACCCGCGCCGCCGCCGCGATCGCAGCTTCGGCCCCGCCGCGGACGCGAACCGACAGCATGCCCCCGAACCCGCCCTGCATCTGCCGGCGCGCGACCTCGTGGCCGGGATGATGCGGCAGCCCCGGATAGAGCACGGCGAAGATGGAAGCGTGGTTGGAAAGGCGGTTCGCAAGCTCCATCGCGTTGGCCGCGCAAGCCCGCACCCTGAGGTCGAGGGTTCTCAAGCCGCGCGTCAGCAGAAACGCTTCAAACGGGTGCAGGATCAGCCCGTGCGCCTGGCGGATCTGTCGCGCGCGTGAGGCAAGCGCATCGTCGCGCGCGAAGCCGAGCGCGCCCGCCAGCACGTCGGAATGGCCGTTGAGATATTTGGTCGCCGAATGCATCACGACGTCTGCGCCGAGCGCGAGCGGCCGGGTGAAAACCGGGGTCGCGCAGGTGGAGTCGACCGCCAGAGCCGCGCCCGCCGCACGGGCGATTCGCGCCGCGGCCTCGATATCGCTGACGCCCCATAGCGGGTTGCTCGGCGTCTCCAGCCAGACGAGCTTCGTCGCTCCGGGCTTCACCGCCCGATCGAGCGCGCGCGGATCCTCGGCGTCGCAGAAGTCGACGCGCAATCCGAAGGCCGGCGCCTGGCCGGCGAGCCAGGCGCGCAAGGCCCAGTACATCGCCTGCGACGCGACGACATGCGACCCCGCGCCCAGGGACAGAAAGAGCGCAATCGCGGCCGACATGCCCGAGCCGAAGAGAAGCGTCGCGGACGCGCCTTCGAGCGCGCCGATCACCGCCTCCGCCTCGCGCACGGTCTCGTTGTCGGGGCGGCCGTAGATGTTGCCGCTGCGATAGAGATTGTCGGGGTCGCGGATGAAGGTCGAGGAAATATGGATCGGGGGCACGAGCGCGCGGGTCTGCTCGTCGATTCGGCCGAGCGCCTGGGCCGCGAGGGTGCGCGGGCTCAGTTCCGGCCGCTCGCTCACAAGGCGAGACCCCGAAGCAGCCGTGGAGCGCCGCCTCCCGCCCCCGTCGCCTCCGCGATCAGCATCTCCTTGAGCGCGGGCGCGCGATCGACGATCCGAAGGCCGAGATCGCGGACCAAACGCAAGGGCGCGATGTCATTGGAGAACAATCGATTGAGCGCGTCCATGCCAAGACCGCTGGCGGCGACGTCGAAGCGCCGGAGGCGCTGGTAGGAGGCGAGCGCCTGGGAAGAGCCCGGATCGAGCCCGAGTCGCATTTCTCCGACGATCGTCTCGGCCAGCGCCGCGACGTCGCGCAGGCCCAGATTGAGCCCCTGGCCCGCAATCGGGTGAACGACATGCGCCGCGTCGCCGATCAGCGCCAGCCGCTCGGCAACGAAGCGCCGCGCGATCTGGAAGCGGAACGGGAACGCTTCGAGCCGCGAGGCGAGACAGATTGCGCCGAGTTTTGGGGTGAAGCGGAACTCGAGTTGGCGCACGACGTCGTCCGCATCGAGCGCAAGAAGCGCGCGGGCGTCGGCGCGCTTTTCGTTCCAGACGATGCTCGACCGGCGTCCGGGCAGCGGCAGGATGGCGAAGGGGCCAGCCGGCAGGAAATGCTGCTCCGCGCGGCCCTTATGATCGCGCTCATGCGCGATCGTGGCGACGATGCCGGACTGGTCGTAGTCCCAGCCGTAGGTCGGAATCTCGGCGAGCGCGCGCAGTTTTGAGCGCGCCCCGTCCGCGGCGACGGCGAGCCGGGCGCGAATATTTCGGCTGTCGGAGAGCGATACCTCGGCGACGCGCTTGCCGGGGCGCCAACGTGCGACCGAGGTCGCGATCCGCGTGACGCCGAGGCGGTCTGAAAGCGCCGACAGGGCCGAAACGACGTCGTCGTTGAACGCCATGTGAGCGAGCGGACCGCCTTTGGCCGCCTCGAAATGAAGATGCGGCAGACGCACCGCGTCGCGCGCGCGCCCGTCCATGATCGCCATCGACAAGATGGCTTGGGTCTTGGGCGCCAGCTCCTCCCAGGCCCCGACGCGCTCAAGAAGCCGCCGCGGCCCCTCGGCGATCGCGACCGTGCGCAACGGCGGATGCGCGGGGTCGGGTAGGGGAGAGGGCGCCGGATCGACGAGCGCGATCGACAGGCCGGCTCCGAGCGCCTGCTTTAGCGCGGCGGCGAGCGCAAGACCAGAGACGCCAGCGCCGGCGACGACGACGTCGAAAATGGATGCGAACTCGGTCACGCGCGCCCTCTCTCAGCAGCGCATTTTCGGACGTTTGCCGGCCGTGCGCAATCGCCGCGCGCGGTCGTTTTACCTCTCAGTCATAGCCGATCTTGCTGCGAACCTTGCCGCGGGTCACCCAATACGACCAGCCAATGTGCATGAGGATGATCGGCAGCAGGAAGAACGTCCCGCGGATAACGGCGCGCGGCCGATTGTCGCGCCAGCCTGCGGTCAGACATATTCGTCGTGCAGCCTGACCCAGGCCATCGAATGAGGCAGGTCGTCCTCCTGCCGGCCGAGGGCGGTGATGTCGAGCAGCTGATAGGCGGGGTTCAGCATGTCCAGGCCGCGCGCGTAGGCCGAATAGGTGCGGAAAATCGATCCATCCGGCTGCTTGATGAAGGCGCTGACGCCCGGCAGGTCGGTCATGTTGGTTTGGGTCGGAGCGAAATTGTAGCGGATCGCCCCGCCAGCGACCTGGTCGGGGCGGAAGGAGACGTGAAAGTCGTAGTTGAAGTCGCCGCTGTCAGACGAATACCAGGGAAAGGTCCAGCCCATTCGCTTGGCGATCGCTGCGAGCTTGTCGCGCGGCGCGCGCGAAACCGCGACGAGCCGCGTGTCCCGCTGAGCGAGGTGCTGGGTCACGCCGTTGTAGCCGTCCGCCCAGAAGGAGCAGCTCTTGCAGGGCTTGTCCCAGTCGGGCGCGAACATGAAATGATAGACGATGAGCTGCCGCCGCCCGCCAAACAGGTCGCCGAGCGCGAGGTATCGTCCCTCCCCTCCGTCGAACCGATAGTCCTTTTGGATGCGCATCCACGGCAGCGCACGCCGTTTTGCGCTCAGCTCATCGCGCAGCCGGGTGAAATCCTTCTCCTCGGCGAGCAGCTGCCTGCGCGCGGCGAGCCATTCGTCTTCGGTCGCGACGGGATGATCGGTCATGTCGGGCTCCAGAGCTGGCGTTGGCCGTACAGATCGCCGGAAGCACGGAAACAGCTGCGGTCTCGCGCCGCTTGCGGCGGGAATGCGTCAAAGCCTCAGTCTAGCACCGGAGCGCCGTCTGTCACGCGCGCATAGCCCTCACAGAAAGCTTTGCGGATCGACGTCGATTGTGACCCTGACCCCGCCGCGCGGAGGCGGCGCGGCGGCCAGCATCGCGCGCAAGAAGCCCTGCAGGTCGGCTGAGCGGGGCGACTTGGCGACGAGCCGGAAGCGGTGGCGCTTGCGCAGGACCGCGATCGGAGCCTCTGCGGGGCCGAGCAAGGTGATCTCGTCTTCCCGCGCGGGCCCGCCGAGCGGCGCCACGCGCCAGCCCTTGCCAACCGGCAGGGCGTGGGCGGCGCGGGCGAGTGCGCGGGCGTGGTGTTCCGCCGCGCCGCGATCCTGCGCCGAAACGATGATCGCGGCGAGCCGGCCGAACGGCGGCAGGCCGCCTAGTCGCCGCTGCTCGGTCTCTTCGCGGTAGAACCGTTCCGCGTCGCCCGAGACGAGCGCGCCGATGACCGGATGTTCGGGCTGCCAGGTCTGCAACAGCGCCCGGCCGGCCTTCTCGCCGCGTCCGGCCCGCCCCGTCGCCTGTCGCAGGAGCTGGAACGTGCGCTCGGCGGCGCGCGGATCGGCGTTGGCGAGCCCGACGTCGGCGTCGACCACGCAGACGAAGGTCAGCAGCGGGAAATTGTGCCCCTTGGCGACGAGCTGGGTGCCGATGATGAGATCGCAGGCGCCCTGCGCGGCGGCTTGGAGCTGGGCGCGCAGGCTTTCGATCCCGCCGGGAAAATCGGACGAGAGCACGAGCGTGCGGATGTCGGGGAAGAGGATCGCGGCCTCTTCGGCCAGCCGCTCGACGCCAGGCCCGCAGGCAGTCAGGCTGTCGGTCTCCTGGCACGCGGGGCAGAGCTTCGGCCGACCCTCGACGTGCCCGCAATGGTGGCAGACGAGCGCGGCGCGAAAGCGGTGCTCGACCAGCCATGACGCGCAATTGGGGCATTCGAAACGATGCCCGCAGGCCCGGCATAGGGTGAGGGGCGCATAGCCGCGCCGGTTGAGGAAGAGGAGCGCCTGCTCGCCGCGCGCCCGCGCCTCCTCAACCCCGGCGACCGCTTTTGGCGAGAGCCAGCGTCCGCGCGGCGGGCCTTCGCGGCGTAAATCGACTGTCGCGACGTCGGGCAGCGTAGCCAGACCGAATCGCGCGGGGAGCCTGAGCCAGCGATAGCGCCCCGTCTCGGCGTTGTGGCGGGTCTCGAGCGCGGGCGTCGCCGAGGCGAGCACGATCGGCGCCTTTTCCAGCCGCGTACGCACGACCGCCATGTCGCGAGCGTTGTAGACGACCCCGTCTTCCTGCTTGTAGGCGCCCTCGTGCTCCTCGTCGACCACGATCAGCCCGAGGTCGGCGAACGGCAGGAAGAGGGCCGAGCGCGCGCCTACGACGATCCGCGCCTCGCCGCTCGCCGTCGCCGACCAGACGCGCTCGCGCTGGCGCTCGGTGAGGCCCGAATGCCATTCGGCGGGCCGGGCGCCGAAGCGCCCGGCGAAGCGGTCGAGAAACTGGGCGGTGAGCGCGATTTCGGGCAGCAGCACCAGCGCCTGCCGGCCTTGCCGCAGGACTTCGGCGACCGCCTCGAAATAGACTTCCGTCTTGCCCGACCCAGTTACGCCTTCGAGCAGGGTCGCGGAGAAGGCGCGCTCGGCGACCCGCGTCGCGAGATCGTCCGCCGCGGCGCGCTGATCGGCGTTGAGCGACGCTGCGCAAAACTCGGGATCGAGCGCCGCCGCGACCGGCTCCGGGGCGAGCGCGACGCTCGTCAGCGCGCCGTCATCAATCAGGCCGTCGATCACGCTGGTCGAGCATTGGGCGCGCTCGGCGAGCGCGGATTTCGCTGTCGGCGCTTCCACGGCGGCGAGTGCGGCCAGCACGCGGGCGCGCGCCTCGGTCATCCGTGCGGGCGCCTTGCCGGTCGTGACCACGCCGAACCTTGGCGCCGGCGGCTCGATGATTTCGTGCGCCCGGATCGCCATCCGCAGCACCATGCCCCGGGGGCTGAGAGTCCAGCGCGCTGCCCAGTCGATGAAGTCGCGCAAGGGCTGGCGAAGCGGCGGCCAGTCGCACAGCCCGGCGACGGACTTGAGGTTGTCGCCGCCGCCCGGACGCACCGCCCAGACGACGCCGGTCGCCTGGCGGGTTCCCAGCGGCACGCGGACCCACGCGCCCGGCTCGAGCTTGAGCCCGGCGGGCGCCCGATAGCTGTAGGCGGTGTCGACCGCGACCGGCGCCAGCACGTCGACGACGACGCCGGGCGGCGAGGCGTTTGCGGCGACGAGGGGCGAAGGCATGAGGACGTTTAGCATGGGCGCGGGGCGCCGGGGCAAGGTGCGGCGAGAGGAACCGGCGCAAGCGGAAGAACCTTTGACCGCTGGGACCGATTGACGGCTTCGTGTTGCCAGACGCCGCCGGAAGTGGTCCCTTGCTCTCCCGAAATATCCGGTGGACGCATTGCCGGCAGAGGCCGGCCACAAACGGGACCGGAGCGAATTGATGACCCAGAACGCGCCGGCCGCCGATCCCAAATCCGAAAAACTCGAGCGCTTCGACGTCGTGATCGTCGGAGCCGGAATCTCCGGGATCGGCGCCGCCTATCACCTCAGGACCCAGTGCCCGGGGACGAGCTTCCTGATCCTCGAGGCCCAGAAGAGCTTTGGCGGCACCTGGATCACCCATCGCTATCCCGGCATAAGGTCGGACAGCGATCTCTATACATTCGGCTATCGCTTCAAGCCCTGGACCGGCAAACCCATTGCGACCGCTGCCGAAATTCTAGCGTATGTCGGCGAAGTCATCGATGAAAACGGGCTCGACGCCCACATTCGCTATCGGAACGCCATCTCGACGGCGCGCTGGTCGAGCGCCGACAATGTTTGGACGCTCGAGGGCGCCCGAACGGACAACGGCGAGAGCATTCGATTCGCCGGGAATTTTCTCTGGATGTGCCAGGGATATTACCAGCACGCGCAGGGCTACACGCCCGAGTGGGACGGGATGGAGACGTTCGAAGGGCGGATCGTTCACCCCCAATCCTGGCCGGAAGATCTGGATTGCGCGGGCAAGAACGTCGTCGTTATCGGCTCCGGCGCAACCGCGGCGACGCTCATTCCGGCGATTGCGGGGCGTTGCCGCCACGTGACGATGTTGCAGCGCTCGCCGACCTATTACATTACCGGACGCAACGCCAACGTGCTGGCCGATACGCTCCGGGAGCTCGACGTCAACGAGGAGTGGATCCACGAAATCACGCGCAGGAAAGTGCTCTTCGATCAGGCCGCGTTCACCCGGCGTTGCTTCAGCGAACCTGAGGCCGTCAAACAGGAGCTGCTTTCGGCGGTTCGCGCCTATCTCGGCGAGGACTACGACGTCGAGACCCACTTCACGCCGAAGTATCGGCCCTGGAGGCAGCGCATCGCGTTCATTCCGGACGGCGATCTCTTCCGCGAGATTCGCGCCGACAGGGCCTCGGTGGTGACCGACGAAATCGAAAGGTTCACGCCGGCGGGCGTCCTGACGAAGTCAGGCAAGCTCCTCGAAGCCGATATCGTCGTCGCAGCGACAGGCTTCAATCTCAATGTGCTGGGCGACATCGACTTTGTCATCGACGGCCAGCCGCTCGATTTCTCCGAAACGGTCACTTACCGCGGCATGATGTTCGTTGGCGTGCCCAACATGGCGTGGGTGTTCGGGTATTTTCGCTCGAGCTGGACGTTGCGGGCCGACCTGGTCGGCGATTTCGTCTGCCGGCTTCTCAATCATATGAAGGAGAAAGGCTCGAACAAGGTGGTCCCGAGCCTGCGCCCCGAAGACAAGGACATGCCTTTGTCCCCCTGGGTCGATCCGGAGGACTTCAATCCCGGCTATCTGACGCGCGGCGTGCATTTGCTGCCGAAACGAGGCGACAAGCCGGAGTGGCGGCACACGCATGACTACGAGGCCGACAAGAAAGCGCTGGCGGCGGCTGACCTCGACGACGGAACCCTCGTCTACCGGTGACTGATCCCGCGTCCAGTCTCAGTGCAATTCAATTCGAATTGAGCGGGCCAGCCATATTCTAACAACGCGCGCCTCAACAAAAGAAGGCGCGCCCATCGGGCTGCGCCTCCTTTCATCTCACAGCAGACTCGCAGCTCACAGGCTCTGGTGGGATCCGTCGCAATAGGGCGCGTTCTTCGACTGCTTGCAGCCGCAAAGATAGGCGGTCGCGCTCTTTTCCGCGACGAAGGGCTTGGGCGCGAGGCCGACCGCCTTGTGCGAGCCGTCGCAAAACGGCTGGTTGGCCGATCGGCCGCAGGCGCACCAAAAATAGGTCTTGCCGGCTTCGACGGCCCGAGCGTAGGGCCCTTTCTGGGCGACGACTGGCGTGTTCAAGATCTTCTCGCTTCAAGAAAACTGTCGCGGGCGACTTTGGCGGAGGACTCACTCCTTGGCGGCGGCCACTATGGCGGCGGCCTCTTTTCCCTTGCCGGCGGAGCTGTCGGTGCGCTCGGCGATGCGGGCCGACTTGCCGCGGCGATCGCGCAGATAGTAAAGCTTGGCGCGGCGCACCTTGCCGCGCCGCAGCACCTTGACCGAATCGATCATCGGCGAATAGACGGGAAAGACGCGCTCGACGCCTTCGCCGTACGAGATCTTGCGGACAGTGAAATTCTCCTGCAGTCCCCCGCCGCTGCGGGCGATGCAGACGCCTTCGTAGGCCTGGATGCGGGTGCGCTCGCCCTCGGTGACCTTCACGTTGACGACGACGGTGTCGCCGGGACGGAATTCCGGCAACTTGGCTCCAGGCAACTTGGCCGCGTGCTCGGACTCGAGCGTCTCGATGACATTCATTGCGTGGACTCCTGCCGTGCGCCGGACCAGGGGAGGACCCGACGAGCGCTTTGGCGCGCTGTTTTGATTTAAGGTCGCGGCTCATATCGCATTGCGGACCAATAGTCGAGCCATTGTCCTGGCGTCGATCGCTGCGACTCCGGAAGCCCTCGCCCGGAGGCTTGCGACCCAGGACGAAAGGGCCTGCTCCGGCGCCATTGGAGCCCTCCTGCTGTCCCCGCGCAGCGTCGTGTCCGAACTGGTGGTGTAGTTCGGACGGAGCAAGCCGCTCGCGAAGCGCGCTCTCCATAGCGCCGTAGCGAGCGAGCGGCTTGCGGCGGTCATCGCCGATTCTCCGGTAGGGTCGGGTTGCGATTCTCAACGCAACCGAGGAACACGACGATGACCGACGAGAGAATGGCCCTTCAGTCTCTTTTGGAGAAGACCCCGGACGCGGACTTTCTGCGCCGGATGATCGGCTTCGCGGCCCAGCGGCTGATGGAGCTGGACATCGGGAACCGCACCGGCGCGGGACATGGCGAACGGTCGCCCGACCGTCTCGTTCAGCGCAACGGCTACCGCGACCGCGACTGGGAGACGCGGGCGGGCACGGTCGAGCTTCGCATCCCCAGGCTGCGCAAGGGCAGCTATTTTCCGAGCTTTCTCGAGCCGCGCCGGCTGGCGGAGAAGGCCATCGCGGCGGTTGTGCAGGAGGCCTACGTGCACGGCGTCTCGACGCGCTCGGTCGACGATCTGGTCCGGGCCATGGGCATGGACGGCATCTCCAAGAGCCAGGTCAGCCGGCTGTGCGAGGAGATCGACGAGAAGGTCAAACCCTTCCTCGGCCGCCCCATCGAAGGCGACTGGCCCTACGTCTGGCTCGACGCAACCTACCTGAAGGTCCGCCGGGGCGGCCGCATCGTCTCGGTCGCAGTGGCGATCGCCATCGGCGTCAATGGCGACGGCCGGCGCGAAGTGCTCGGCCTCGACATTTGCCCCTCGGAAGCCGAGACGTTCTGGGGCGAATTCCTGCGCAAGCTGGCCCGGCGCGGCCTGCGCGGCGTCAAGCTCGTCATCTCCGACGCCCACCAGGGGCTGAAGGCCGCCGCCGCCAAGGTTCTCGGCGCGTCCTGGCAGCGCTGCCGCGTCCACTTCATGCGCAATGCGCTCGCCCACGCCAACAAGAACGGCCGGCGCGTCGTCTCGGCCTTCATCGCCACCGCCTTCGCGCAAAGCTCGGCCGACGCCGCCGGCACGCAATGGCGTCAGGTCGCCGATCAACTGCGCAGCAAGCTGCCCAAGCTCGCAGCCCTTCTCGACGAGGCCGAGGTCGACGTCCTCGCCTTCATGAGCTTTCCCAGGGAGCACTGGGACAAGATCAGTTCCACCAACCCCATCGAGCGCCCCAACGGCGAGATCAAACGACGAACCGACGTCGTCGGCATCTTTCCCAACGACGACGCCATCATTCGCCTCGTCGGCGCGATCCTGATGGAGCAGAACGACGAATGGGCCGTGCAGCGCGCCCGCTACATGACGCTGGAAACCATCGCCCCCATCAGCGATAATCCCATCGTCACCCTGCCCGCCGTGGCAGCATGACCACCCGGCTCCGCCGGCGATAGGCGATGGCTCCGTTCCTACACCACGCCTTGGGACACGACCCCGCGCAGCCTCGTGGGGGAGCGATTGCGCCGCCGCGCGTTTTGCGCTTTATGCGCTCGGGCGCCTCCGTCGGGCCGGTAGCTCAATGGTCAGAGCCGGCCGCTCATAACGGTCTGGTTGCAGGTTCGAGTCCTGCCCGGCCCACCAATCAGGTGCTTGTTGGTGGGGGAGGTAGGACTCGAACCTACGAAGGCTTAGCCAGCGGATTTACAGGCCTCTGGCCCATGACGTCAAGTTATTGAAATCTATGGCTATATTTGCAAGAGTGTGCGGCCATGTTGCGTCCATGTCGCGTCTATTCTGCCGACTGACAAAGTGTAATTCTGCCAACGGCTTGCCGTCGACTCTTGACGCGGCGCGCCTCTGGCGGTCTGACCAGCGGAAAAATATCAGACTTTCCTGCTACGCAAGCAGCGTGCGCTCGGCCGCCGCAAGCTCCTCCGAATCGTCGCCGCGCGGGAACAGGTGGCCGTACACGTCCATCGTCATCATGATCGACGAATGCCCGAGGCGCTCTTGCACGACCTTCGGGGGAAGCTCGAGCCCGCCATCCGCCCGGCGATTGATGCACCAGGACGCGTAGAAGTGGCGCAGCGCATGAAGGCCTGGGTACTTCGCCCGCTCGACGGGCTTGCCGTCATTGTCCTTCTGTTTGATCGTCACCCCTGCCGCGATCTGAGTCGGCGCCAGTCCGCGCTCGACCATGTTCTTATGATGCTCGACCAAACCGCCGCTCGACGGGAACACAAGCCCCTTCTCGCTCTTAGGGCATGCAAGCTTCCACTCCCTCAGGGTATTCAGGACCATAGGCGTCAAGGGAACGGTGCGCTCGCCAGCCTCAGACTTCGGCTTCCCGATCGCGCTATAGCGGTCGGCGCGCTGGCGGACATGGAGCTCGCGCTTATCGAAGTCGACGTCCTCCCAACGCAGGCCGCGCAGTTCAGAAGCGCGCAAGCCGGTGAAGATCGCGGCCAAGAGTAAGGGCCGCCAGCGGCCCTCAGCAGCCCCCACAATGGCTTTGATCTCTTCCCGCGTCGGAATGTCGACGCCGACCTTGAGCTTGCCTCTCTGGCGACGCTCGGCCTGCCGCTCGGCGCCTCGGCGCCGCGTCTTTCGAAGGTCGCGCACGACGTTGCGCGAGACGAGGCCTCGCTCTTGCGCATCGCTCAACAGCGAGGACAGCGAGACGCGAACCTTGCGGACCATGACTTGCGTCCGCGGCTGCAGCTCGGCGCCCGCCGGCATATCGCCGCGCGCAAGCCTGTCCTCGAATTCACGCACCATCGGCGCCGAGAGCTGGGAAAGTTTCACTTTGCCGAGGTAGGGCTCGATATGCAGCCGCAAGTGCTGGCGATAGGCCGCCGTTGTCGCGCGCTCTAAGCCGCGCGCCTCGCCTGTCTCGATCCAAAGCTTGCCCGCCTCGGCGATCGTCACGCTCGCGCTGTCCGCCGTGTGGACCCCCGCCCGGATCTCGACGTTGGCCGTGGCCGCGTAATTGTCGGCGCTCTTCTTCTTCGTGAAGGTCTTGAGCCGGCGCTTGCCCGCCTGGTCGACATAGTCGACAACCCACGCCTCTTTCTCGATACCCTCTGCGGTTTTCCAGGCTCGCTTGCGGACTGACATTGCGGCGGCTCCATCCCATTTCCAGCCGCTACGTTATGTTGCAAAAAACTCCGCTGGTCAATGTGCGCGTGAAAGATTGTCTTGGGTATCTAATCGCCGGATTGAGACGGAGGCGTCGCTCAGATGGCCGACTTACTGTAGGTTGGCGAGAGCGGCTTCCGGCAAAGCCGACCGACCGAGGTATCCTCTTGACCCCAAGCTTTCAGGCTTTGATTGTGACGCTCGCGGTCAATGCTGTCATCGCATGCTCGCTATTCCTGGGAAGGAATTGGCTAAAGGCGCGCATAGAGCGTGGTGTCCAATACCGCTTCGATGAAAAGCTGGAGCGCCTTCGATCCGAGCTCCGAAACTCAGAAGAGAGTTTCAGGAAGGCTTTGCAAGAGAGAAAAGTCGAAATTTCGACGCTCCGGGAGAATGTCTTCAGCGGAGCTTCAAATCGGCGAGCAATGTTGGATCGCCGAAGGTTTGACGCGGCGGAGCGAATTTGGAAAGCGGTTATCGCGTTAGCGCCCCACCGAGGCGTGGCCCAATCGATGGCCGTAATAAATCTCAAAGCTGTCACAAAGTATGCTTCAGGAGATCCGAGAATAAAGTCATTCTTCGAGACGATCACGAAAGCCGTCCCAAACACTACCAACACGGATGACTTCGCGGCCAGTGAGCAACCATTCGTAACGGAGCCAGTTTGGGCATATTTTTCATCTTATCGAACAATCGTCGTATATTCCTTTTTGCAAGCAAAGTTACTGGCGTCAGGCATTGACAACCCTTTATCGTTACTAAAAGACGATAATATCAAGAATTTGCTCAAAGCGACCATCCCTCATATGGAACAATTCATAGATTCAAATGACCCGAATGCATATTATCATCTTCTTGATCACATCCAAAAACTATTGCTTGCCGAGATAAAAAAGATGCTAGACGGCACCGATGCAGATCGAGCGAGTATTGCACATGCCGCGCAAATAATGGAAGCAACGAAAGCTGTCCAAGAAAGGCAGGAAAAACAAGAGCGGGAATTGAGCGCCGGCTGACGAATGATCCAGATCGGGGTTGTAACTTCGCCTCGGGTCGATAAATCTGTCCTAATCGAGCGCAATTCCGGATCACGGGCGCCGACGGCCGGCACGAGCTTGTCTGGCCCGGCTCTCCGCCACCTTGCGGCGAGCATTCCCTTGCGCGCATCGTCTTGATCGGCGTCCGGATGCCATCCGTGTAGAAGTATCGAGGCCGACTCGATCGCCAGCCTTGCGCATTCCTCAGCGCGGTGCCGACTTCGCAGCGCGTGCGGAAGGAAAAACTGACCGCCGCACTTCAGCGCGGAAGGAACTGTGGCTCGATCAGCTCTTCGAGCTTCTGCACATAAACGACATCCGGCGAGACGCACATCGGATAGAAGGTCGTGGACGATACGACGAGCGTGTTGTCTCGAGCGAAGCTAGCTATTGTTCCATCCTGCGCGGTGGAGTTGGCGCGAGCAATGTTGACGCTGGAGCGTTCGCGGTAGGCCGTCGTCGCGTCGGCGGTCTGCCTCACTCCCTCGGTCACTATCATAGAAGTTTCCTCCAACCTTCGAAAGTCCGAGAGTCCGTTATGGCTTCTTGCATCACTCCCGACGGCGGGAGTGCAACCATAGATTTTGTCATCGTGCCCTCGGACACAAAAGCGTAGCACCCCCCGCTCGTACTCTCAAGTAGTCCTCGAATGGCGGAATATGCCGAAGCGGGATTCGTGCCAAGAACCGTCTGGGGAGAGAACTGTTCCAAGAGCTTCATCTGCTCCGTGTAACTTGCGTGTACCTGTCTTAAGGTCTTGTAAAATTCGATCGACGGTTTCTCAACGCTAAGGCCCATTTCGGCCGCCTCGCGCCTGTTGATCGTATAATCGTGACTCCCCGAGTCCGCACATAGGAAATCGATGATGGATTTGATCTTCACCTCGTCAGTCACCTGCCGTCGGATCAGCTTGTCAGCCAGGTACCGTATCTGGGCGCGCGACCGAAAGATCTCCCCGAGCACCAGAGGGTGGATCTTGTTCGAGAGGTCGATTAGGATGCTCGCCAGGACGTTGGGATCCTTGACCTGAAGGTCGTCCTTAGCCGCGTCCAAGTAGCCGCGCACGGCTTCAACGCTGACCGGGACGCGCTGGAGCTGAGGCCCCAAGGGGACGCCGGGAGCGAGCGGGTGATTAAGGCTTGGGTCAATTGGACCGAGGGCAGCCTGTTTCGTCATAACAAGCCGATCTGCTCCAAGTGAAATTAGCGTGCCGGCGCTCATTGCCTTCAGCGGGATTATGACCTCTAGCTCGTCGCAAAAAGTTCGAAGGAGATTGACGATTTGCCATGCTGCCGAGGTCTGGCCTCCATTGGTGTGAAGGATAAGTGATATCTTTGTGGTCGGCCCTATATCGTCGAGCAGGTCGACGAAGATGTTCACCGAGTTCGGCGCGATCTGCGTCTCCATTCCGGGCCTGTCGCCCGTCACGAAGGTGATCACCCTCGTTTGCCGCTGTGCCTCGATTTGTTGGTAGATCTTGTTCCGGGTTGCGTGATCCATGAGTTCCAACGCGGTTATTGCGACCGCGTGCGTCGCAGCGGGGCGTCAGGAAGTCAAGAGTGACGGTTCCGGTTCTTCAGCCCACAAAGAAAAACCCCGTCGAAGCAGGATCTCAGTCTCGATGCGAGAGGTTCCCGAGCCTCAAACGTCTTGGGCAGGCTCGCATTATGTGACCAAACCGGCGGAAGGGCAAGAAAATGTCCTTGCACTTGGAGCCCCGACGTCCACGTCAAAACAGCCGCCGAGTCGCCCCGACGGCCGGTCTGTAGGGTTGGGTCGCGGCTGGAACCGCGCGGGCCGTCATGCCGGCCCAGGTCCGGCGTCAGGCCGCCCGTTCCGATAGCCTGGCGCCCACGGCGATTGCGAGCGCGCCGTAACCCCTGTCGTGCGGGCGCGGGGCGTCAACCAGTCAGTTGAGCAGCGCGCCCGGCGCCGGCAGATCATGCTCTCGGTCATCACGCTCGCGCTGCTTGCGGAAGTTCCTTTCGAACTTGACGAGCAACTGTCCGCAGGCCTTGATATCCTCGCGGAGGCCGCCCCGCAGGCATTCCGGAGCCGTCACAAGCTGACATTCGAGCATGGTCTTGCGCCGCTGGATCATATCGAGCAGCCAATCGTTCGCCTCTTCGCCTGGCATTAGACTTTCCCCTTGTCGGCGAGGACGATCAGGTCGCGCATGCACCGTTGAATTTCGTCCTCCGCCTCGGCCAGAATGAGATCGGCCTCGTGGCGAGCGTCTGCCCTCTCTAAAGTCTTCATGGTTGCGAGCATGGCTTTATCCTTTCATGCTCTCAATCTATACCATGCTTTCACCGCCATGTCTGTTGCAATGATCGCAACTGCGTAGTAGTGATTTTTGCAATACTTTGACAATATCGCAACGAATTTGCGCTCGCCACGGGTTGTGGACAACCATCGCGACCGCCGGCGCGGGGCTGTGCGCCCACGCTCTCGACCCCTAAAATGGCGATGCAGACGGGAGCGATTCGATGCCCGGGGGCTCATGCGCACAGACATTGTCGTCGCCAGACGATGAAGCGGCGAAGGCCGCGCGACTCGCGTCGCGAGAGCGTCACAAGGCGAAACGCGAGCAGAAGGCAAAACGCCAGCATCGCATCGTTGAGATTCTGCTTTCTGGCTACGCCCCGGCCGACATCGCGCGTGCGGTCGGCGCGACCAAGTCCGACGTCATGCGAATCCTGGCCTCGATCTTTCCGTTTCCGACGCCCTGGAGCGCGGGCGGCTATGTCATTATGCGGCTTTCGCCCGAGGACCTGGCGACCCTCGGTCGGCTCGGAAAGGAAGTGCGGAGCAATCGAGTGGACGCGCTCGAGGCGATCGTCGCCGGGGCCCTTGCGGAGGACGCGGCGATCGCGCGCGGGACGCTGGGGGTTCGGAGCGATGAGGCGACGTGACTGGCGGTCGCGGTCGGAGGTTAGCCGGCGTCGGCGGCGAGTTCTTTGTAGTAGTCAAGGAAACCGGTCGTGGCGGTCTGAGCGACCATTAATTCTGTGAAAGCCCACACCATAGCGTCGAGACGGTCGGGCGATCCCGGCGATCCCGCCGCGTACGTGCAAAGTTGATCTTCCAATTCGGGATATGATCCCGCCAGATGGATGCGGAATTGTTCCGAAAGGGCGGCGATTGGTTCCGCGCGCGTGATTTTGCCACGGCTCGCGTGCACGGCCTTGAAGCTGACGTTTTGGTCGACAGTCCTGATGGTCGTTTCGACCATCAATCCGCCTTGGTTTGCCTCGGCGACGATCCGATCGGCGTTGTGTTTGTGGTAGAGCGCGACGGCGCGCCGCGCCCATTCGATCGGCGAGAATTTGCCCGCTCGCGTCTTCGAGAATGTATCCGTGATCGTCGGTGCCGAGGCCGGCGACGATCAGCCCGGTCTCGTCGGAATCCGCGCCGGTCGAAATCGCCGGGTCGATCGCGACGACGACGCGTCGCATCGGCGGCAGGTCGGCCTTCGTTCGCCGGCCTTCCTCGATCAGGTCGCGCGTCCACAATGCGCCTTGGACGTCTTCGAGCAGTTCGGCGTTGAGCTCTTGCCGTCCGAGGCGGGTGCCTTCGTAGCGTTTCACGATCTGAGAAATGAAGCTCGGCGCAAGGTTCGCGCGATTGTCGTAGGTTGAGCCGCGGGTGACGGTCGATATCCTGGCTGGCGCTCACCAATTCCTTGAGAAGCTTGATCGGCTGCGGTGTTGTCGTGATCACCTGGCGCGGACGTTTGCCGAGGCGAAGGCCGAATTGCAGGTTATCCCAAGTCTCGCGGACATTGCGCCATGAACACAATTCGTCGCACCACGCCGCGTTATGTTGCGGCCCGCGCAAGCGCGATCGGGCTCTTCGGACGAGAACAACGTCGCTTGAACGCCGTTGGGCCACATGAGTCTTCGCTTTGCTTGGTTCGTACAACGGCCGGTTTGAGCTCGGGGCGATCGAGAGCAAACCCGATTGGCCTTCGACCATGACGTCGCGCGCGTCCGCCGTCGTCGCCGCGACAAGCGCGATGCGCGCGACGGTGGCGGATTCGGCGAGGCCCCGGACCCATTCGGCCCCGGTGCGCGTCTTGCCGGCCCCACGGCCCGCCAGAATTAGCCAGGTGCTCCAATCGCCGGGCGGAGGCAGTTGCTCCGGCCGGGCGATCGAGCGCCAGTCGGATTCGATCTGGTCGGCGATGGTGCCGAATATCGATTGGTCATGCTGCATCGATGCTCTCGCACTCGATCAGCGGCGGCGACGCGCCGCGCGACAGCGGCGGCGTTCCGCGAATCTGAAATTTCGCAACAGTTCGATCAGATCGGCGCGCGCGGCCGGATGAGCGCGTGCGATCTGTAACAGGCCGGCCTGGAGTTCGATCATCCGCGGGTCGGTCCCGATCGCGAATGTTCACGTTGACGCCGGGATTTAATCGCTCGATCTCGCCCGTGATTTTGCCAATTTCTCGCAGAATCTCGACGAGTCGGCCCGCTCAGCATTGCCCAGGGTCGAAGGCGCTTGAGGCCTCGGCGCTCGCCACGATGGCGCCCATGAGAATGCTTCGTAAGATGCTGAGATGATCGAGGATCGAGCCGCCTTCGGTTGCCGCGCGCTCTTTCAACTCCGCGATCGTCGCCGGGCCGGCCAGGTAGCTCGTTTTCAGATCCGGAGAGACGTGATCCTTCCAATGACGCCAGATTGCGTCTTTGTGCGCCTTGAATTTTCTCGCAAGGCTTTCCAGCGACGCGCCGGACGCTCGAAGCGCCTCGATGCGCTCGCGCTCCGGATGCCGGCAGATCGTGCACGTGGAGGGCTTTCGTAGGCGAGCGGCCATTGGCTGCTACCAGCCCATGCGCAGCGGCGTGCGCAGTGCCTTCGCGATCGAGGCGAGCGCCTCGGCCTCGGCCCGGGCGCGCTCCAGGTCTTTCTGGACGCGCTCAAGTTCGCGGCGCGCGGCCGCAATCGCCAGCCGGTCGCCCGCGGCCTTCGCGACGGCATGACGATCGAGGGCGCGGCGGGACTTGGAGAGCAAAAATTCGTTTGGCATTTTTTCTCCCGGGTACGAAGGGGGGCGCGCGGGTCCGGCGCGTGCTCGATCGTTTTCTAGCGAACCAGGGGCGGCCGCACGGCCGGGCTCGGGGCCGAAGGCGGGGCCGTCGGCTCACCGTTTTGCGGGACATGCAATGGTACGATCGGCGTGGGTCTCACCGGCGCCGTCGGCGAGACCGTGACGGGGCGAGGGCGGGGAAAGACGGGGCTGCGGTTCATGTTGCTTCTCAGTTTTGAACGAGTTTCGCGATCTCGGCGGACGTCATGCGCGCGCCGACCGAGCCGACCGGTCCGAAGGCGGTGACGCGCGGTGCGGGCTCGCTCTCGCGCCGCGCGCCCGCCTCGACCAGGGTTTCGAGGTCCGACTTGATGGCTTCGATCTGCGCGTCGAACCGATCGAGTTGCTTCGCCAGCGCGGCAACGTCGGACTGGACGTCGTCGACGCCAGCTTCAAGCTGCTTGCGTAGCGAAGGTCGGTAAAGCTTGTCGAGTGTCGAAGTTTTCCGGTTCATTTTTCGCTCCATTTGACGCTCGCGTTTCGAAGGTCGGATTGACCTGTGCAGGGGAGGCGGGGAAGATTTGTAGATGCCCATCGCGGTGTCTCGCGGGCTACGCGGGTTCGGGTGGTTGAAGCTTCGCGTTCCACTCGCTCGCGCTTCGAAAAACCTCGGCTTGCGTCGCCGAGATCGAGAGCGCCGAGGGAAAGTCGAGATTGTGCGCCATGCGCCCGATCGCGGCGGCGAGCGCCGGCCGGCGAGTGCGATCGATCGTTGCCGCTCTGTCCGCGAGGGCTTTCTGCGCGCCCAAGACCGTCGCCAGCCGCGTCTGAAGGCTTTCGAGGTCGGCGTCGAGCGTCGCCGCCAAGCGGGCGAATTCGTCGGCGACGGCCTGGGCCAGGCGTGCCTCGATCCGCTCCTGGATCTCGTTCGCCGCGAGGATCGCTTTGAGATTGGCCGGCGCGACCGCGCGGGCGGCGCTCTCGGCGTCGTCGCGGTCTCGAACCGCTGCTTCGCGTGCGATTTTCAATTGCGCGTAGGCCGCGTCGTCGGCGCGCGGCGGCGGCCCGTCGCCGGCCTCGGCCCATTGTGCCAGCGCCTCGGCTTCGGCGGTTCGAAACGACGCCAGCGCTCGCTCGGCGCGGTCGAGAGACGCGGTCGCGTTGGAAAGCCGGAGATTGAAGGCTTGAAATCGGTCGACCTTGATTCGCGCATCCTGCAGCTGCGCCCGGAGTTCGCTCAAAGTCGCGGCGGGCGGCGCGATCGCGCCCGCGACCGGGGGTTTGGCGTTGTCATTCATGGGCTGGCCTCGTGTGAAAGCGTCGGGGGTTTTCGATCGCGCGGGGAGGGGGCGGCGCTCGACCCGGACGCAGCAGTCCGTTTGCGAGCGAACCATCGGCCGGCGATCGTCTCGTTCTCGGTCATGCGCGGCGCTCCGGCGATCGGCGCGAAAAAATGTCGCGGCAATCATAGCAACATGCACGCGACATGCAACATGTAAGATATCGTAATTCATTGTAGTAGTTGGAGAAAATTGGAATGTGATAAAGCACCACGGATACGTAATCCGCTGGTCAGCCCTCCTCGGGCGCGACGGCGAGGCGACCAAACGTGCGAAATATCGATCGATCGCGCGCCCCGCTTGCCCGAAGGGACGGCGGCGGACCGGCCAAAACCGCCGCGATTCGCCGCGCCCAGCGCCTTGAAAATGAAGGGTCTGGCGCGGGAGGCGCGGCGACCGCCGAAGGCCGCCCGGCCGGAGGCCATTTGGTCGCGAACCCCCGTCGATTGCGTCGCGCAAGCGGAAAGTGTGCGCGCCCCTCCGATCCGATGAGGGTGACGCTGGTGACGATCAAACTGATTAGCACGTATGCGCGTGCGCGCGCGCGTGACGCCGATAACGGATGGAGCGTCACCAGCGTCACCTTTCAGCCTGCCAATGCGGCGGCGCGACCTCATCGGGCTTTAGGCGGAGGCCGTAGAACCCTTGCCCGGTTTTCCTTTTGTGGCGAACGAAACCGCGCGCGTCGAGGGCTTGCGCGAACGATTTCATTGCGCCGGCGACCTCGCCAGCAGCTCCGGCCCACTTGGACCACGATCGGAATAGACTTGAGAGTGCGGTCCATTCGTTCGTCCCGCGCTCGCACGTCTCATCGATCCACGCCGCGAGGGCGTCCTCCGCCGATAGATAGGCATCGGTCGCCTCGCGGACGGCCCGCGGCGACCGGAGCCCTGCTGTCTGCCACTGCCCGCACCCCTTGATGAGCCAAGAGAGAATTCCCGGCCATTCCGCCTTGAGCTTTTCGGTCAGTTCTTCGTCGCGCTCATCGGCCGGAATTGTCACCGCGAAAGGTATGAGATGAAAGCGCCGGCGGATTGCTTCGTCGACGTTGCGCAGGCTCGGCAGGTGGTTGCCGGCGATTGCAAGCTTGAACGCGGGCCGGTAGTCAAAAAAGTCTTGCCTCATAAACCGCGCCGAAACCGCGTCGCCGCCCGTCAACTGTTTGATCTTCGCCTCGGCCCAGCGGCGCCCCTCCTCCGTCTCCGTAGCCGTGACAAGTCTCGCCCCACGCAAGCCGGCG
The DNA here is from genome assembly GCA_963835955.1 of uncultured Alphaproteobacteria bacterium. GTDB lineage: Bacteria > Pseudomonadota > Alphaproteobacteria > Rhizobiales > Beijerinckiaceae > Roseiarcus. The sequence goes on from CAWIHZ010000012.1 coordinate 88,986, forward strand.
AGGTCCGTTGGGTGACGCTCCCCGTTGCTGACCACGAACGTCTCGATTGGCGCGGTGCGGTGATATTCGCCGAGGATACCGGCGACGGTCGAGAGCAAGACAGACTTGCCATTGGCGCCCGTACCGTAGGCGAAAAATAGTGCGTGTTCGCGCGTGATGCCGGTGAGCGAATAGCCCAGCACACGCTGGAGGTAGGCCACGAGTTCCGCGTCGCCTCCGGTGATTTTGTCGAGGAATCCGAGGAAGCGCGGGCAGTCGCCGCCCGGCCCCACTGCTGTGATCTTTGTCATGTAATCGTCGGATCGATGCGGCCTAAGCTTCCCCGCCCTGAGGTCGATTACGCCATCCGTCGTGTTCAGCGACCACGGGTCGGCGTCCCATTGATCAACGGTCGCGGCAAGGCGCCGGTCGGACCGCGCCAGGCCCTCAACCGCGGCTCTGGTTCGCGCACTGGCGATCGCGGCCGCCTTGGCCTCGTTGCACGCGGCAGATGCCTCCCGGCAGACCTCGCGGGCCCGGTCGAACGCTTGAAGTGTGTCGTCGAACCGCCAGTGTCTACCGGTCCAGATCAGCCATTTGTTCCACACGGCGACGAAGCGTAGATCGTCGGCATGGCGCTCGGCGAATCGGAGGGCGAGAGCTTCGTCCGAAAATGCTGGCGCTCTCGGATCGTGCGGCGTGTCGTCGTGGACGCCTTCGGTCATTGGACGCCTCCCGCAATTAGACGCAACTCGGCGAGTTCACGGCGTCGGAAGTAGATCCAGCCGGGCCGATAGCCGCTCACCCGGGCGACAAGCCGCAGGCGATCCTCGTCCGCTCCCGCCCATGCGAGGCGCTCGAATTTCGACATGCGCGCGAGCGCGTCCTCGAGCTCGCGGCGCTTCGCCTCCTGCAACGCGACCTCGACCTCGCGCCTCTCGCGTGGCGTTTTGAGATCGCCGCCGCATTCGACACACGACTGCGCGGACGGGCGATTGAGCGCCGCGCAGGCCGCACAGCGGCGAAGCCCGGACCCCTCGGCGCGCTCGCGCTGGCGTCGGCGCTTGGCGTCGAGCGACCATGCGCGCGCGTCGTCTGGGAGGCCGTGGCGCGCGACGTTGCCGGCGAAGTCCAAAATGACCGCGCGCGCTTTCCCCGGCGCCGGGCGCAGCGTGCGACCGACCATCTGCAGAAACAACGTGACCGAGGCGGTCGGCCGCAAAAGGACCGCCGCGGCGATCGTCGGAATGTCGACGCCCTCGGTGAATAGTTGGCAATTGCAAAGCACGTCCAGGCCGCCATTGCCGAGCGCGGCGATGGCCGCGCGGCGCTCGGCCGCGGGCGTGTCGCCGGCGACGTGCGCGGCCTTCACGCCGTGATCACGGAAGGCCGCGGCGACGGCCTGAGAATGGGCGACGTCGACGCAGAAAGCGACGGCCGGAGCGCCGGGGCAAAGACGCTGATATTCGGCGACCGCCGCGCCGATCACGACGCCGTCCATTGCGGCGCGCAGATCCTCGACCGCGAAGTCGCCGCCTCTCATGCGGGCGGCCGATAAGTCCGGCGCCGAAGTTGGCTCATAGACGACGAAGGGCGAGAGCCATCGCGCTTCGATCAACTCCGCGGTCGACGGGCCGATTACGATCTCGTCAAACTGCTCGCGCAGGCCGCGACCATCTAATCGCTGCGGCGTCGCGCTGACGCCCAGGACGTGCGCTCGCGGCTGCGACGCGAGCACGGCCGCCCAGGAGCCCGCGACCGCGTGGTGACATTCGTCTACGACCGCAAAATCGAACCTGTCGCGCCAGCGATTGAGGCGGCGCGCCAGCGTCGCGATGCTCGCAATCTGCACGGGCGAGTCAGTCTCGACGTGGCCCGGCGCGATGATCCCGAAGGGCACGCCGGCCAGGCTCAGTGCGCCTTCGATTTGGTCGAGAATCTCTTGGCGATGCCCAAGGACCAGGGCGCGACGCCCGCGCCTCACGGCGCCCGCGACAATGTACGAAAAGCAAACGGTTTTTCCTCCGCCCGTCGCCAAGACGAAAAGAACACGCCGGCGCCCGGACGCGAACGCCGCACGGATTCGCTCGACCGCGTCGAGCTGGTAGCTGCGCAGCGCGAGCGGCTGCGGACTGGCCGCGAGGGCGCCGCTCATCGTCGCCAGCCCATCAATCGAGAGGCGGCGCGCCACGCCGCCGCGGCGGCACCGTTCTCGAACATAGCGACCCCGATCGCGCGCTCCTGGTGCGGCCGGAGCGCGCCTGGCGGTTGCTGTGGAGCCCGATTTTCGGTATCAGCGGGATCGAGCGGCTGGCCAGCTTGCTCGACAATCCGGGGGTCGACGCTTTCAGGCGTCGGCCCCCGCGCCGTATGGTGGGGCATCGGTCACGCCGCCGCGCTCGCGGCGAGCTCTTCAAAAAACTGCCGAAGAGTAGATCGTAGCGCGCACCAGCGCCCGCCAACTTTCTTGGCCGGGATGTTTCCGTGCTCGAGCAGGTGGAACGTCTGCCGCTGATTACGACCGATTTCGGCCGCGATCGCGGCGACACCCCAAATCAGATCATGTCCCAGCGGAGCGCCGGGCGATAAATTCTCTCCCATGGGCGCCCCTTCACCGCTGGTCTTCGCTTTCTTGCTCATCATACTCACTCCTTTTGAAGCCCTACGAATGGGTTTATTTGGCCAAAAAAAACTACTGACGTCCTCTATGCGTCCCTACCGAGTCAGGAAGCGTGTTATGGAGACTAGACACAAGATCCCCGATCTCCACTAGAATAACCTGATTGACATCTTTACCTATATCGTTAACAACTGACAGCAAGGTTTCTCTACTTGAAGCAAATATCGGCTCAAAAAACGACAGATTTTCAGACTTTAGTGTCGGTTTAGGGCCGAATAGTCTGAGTGTTTCGTTCAGTGCGAGCGGCTTGACGATCAAAAAATGCGGAAACTCTGCGTTGACAGATGAGGTCGGCACCGAGTCAATGTGCGCCCGGATCTGTTCCTGAAACGCGCGAAGAAAACCGACCACTTCCGCTTGAGGAAGGCCCGCGTTCAGAAGAGACAGGCCGATGCCCAACTCGGCCGCATCGGCGACTTCGTACTCCTGAAAAACTCCCTTCTGGCCGGCGCGGCGATCGTCGGTAATTCCAACTCCTCGATCGAGCAGATTGCGGACGCGGCGCGCAAAAATCTTGGGCACGCTTTTCAACCGCATATCGGGTGTCGCCAACCGCGGCGCGAACGCCGTCCAAAGTGACACAATGATTTGCGATCTCTGGTAGCCCATGCCCGACTGATTACGAGAATCGCCGTCGAGTGTCAAGCCATCCTAATGGCTTCAATTAAACCACGATAGCGGCTCTCGGCCGTTCCATGTTGCGTTTCATGTTGCGTCAACTCGCCGGCATTCCTTGGAATCGCCCGGAATTGCTTGCAATCGCTTCGCAAGCCCTTGCAACATGAAAAAGGCCGCCCGGCGAGGCGACCTTCTCCATAAGTCATTGAAAATAAAGGTGGTGGGGGAGGTAGGACTCGAACCTACGAAGGCTTAGCCAGCGGATTTACAGTCCGCCCCCTTTGCCGCTCGGGACACTCCCCCCCACGTCCGCGCGGTCGGGCCGCGGACGAAAACGCCCCGGGCAGGCCGAGGCGCGACGGCGGGGCTTATGTTGCCTTGCCCGCCGCCATGTCAACTGGAAAGTTCCGCCCTTTCCGCGCCGGCGCCGCGGGCGCCCTTCTGTTCAGGCGCGACGAAGGCGGGTAAAAGCGCCGACCGGCCTGACAGGGCCTCAAGGGCGTTTGCCGCCATGACACGCAATCGCGACCGGCGCGTCCATGCGCCCGCCCAGCCTGAGCGCGCGCGGAACGGCCCGCGGCCCGCGTCGCCGCAGGCGGGGGCGAAGCCGAGCCGCCGCGACGCCGCGGGCAAGCGGCGGGACCCCGAGGTGGCGCGCATCTATGGCTTTCACAGCGTCGCCGCAGCGCTCGAGGCGCCGCGCCGCGAACTGGTTCGCCTTTACGCCACCGAGGCGGCGGCGGCGCGGCTTAGCCCGCAGATCGCGGCGCGCGCGGTCGAAACCCGCATCATGAGCCTCGAGGCGGTCGCCGCCCGCGCGCCACATGGGGCGGCGCACCAGGGGGTGGTGCTCGAGGCGAGGCCCCTGGCGCCGATCGACCTCGCCGACCTGCCGCCCGAAGGCCTCGTCGTCGTTCTCGACCAGATCACCGATCCGCACAATGTCGGGGCGATTCTGCGCACCGCCGCGGCTTTCGCGGTCGACGCGCTCGTCACGGCCGAACGCCACTCGCCGGAGTTTTCCGGCGCGCTCGCCAAATCGGCTTCCGGCGGCCTCGAACATGTGCCGATCTGCAGGGTGGCCAATCTCGCCCGCGCGCTCGCCGAGATGGGCGACATGGGCTATTGGCGGGTCGGGCTCGATTCTGAGGGGCCGGACGATCTCGCCGAGGCCGCGCTGCCGCGTCCGCTGGCTCTGGTTCTGGGCGCCGAGGGCAAGGGCCTGAGGCGGCTCACGCGCGAGCGCTGCGACCTCCTGGCGCGGCTCGACCTGCCCGGCGCGATCAAGAGCCTCAACGTCTCCAACGCCTGCGCGATCGCGCTCGCGCTCGTCAGCCGAAGAGCGCCCGGCAAGACGTGAGACGAGACGCCTGCCCGCACGCCCTCAAGCCGCCACGCCTAAGGGAAGCAAAGGAAAGTTAGAGGGAAGAAAACGAAAGCCAAAGGGGAAGCAGAAGAAAATAAAGAGGAAGGAAAAGAAAGGATTTTATTTCCACGAATCGAGACTTTTCAAGGGGTTAAACCCAATTCCAAAGAAAAAGCAATTCCCGCCGCCTGGGCTTTCGACCGCGCCTCCCGCCTCGCGAGCCGCGGCCACGGATTCACGTCGGGCGCGAAATCGCCAAGATTTGGTCCGAATGATGAATTAGCGAAAGCATAGAGTTTATAATCCGCTCCAATCCTCGCCGCCCGAAATTCGCGCCGGCGCGCCGTCTTCGGACAGTAAAACATGACCCTGCCCGCAAGGCAAGAAAATGACGCTTTTTCAGAAATCCGCCGGCCAGGACGAGGACCCCGCCCATCGTCCTGGATTGAAATCGCGTCAGACCCCGGCGCCTGGCCCCGTCAGCAGGATCGAGCCCGCGTCCCCGTCTTGCCGCTTCGCGAACAGCGGGGCGGGTGCGCCCGGATCCGCCACGCCTTGCGCACGGGCGGCGACGTTCGGCGCCTCGCCGAACACTTCGCCCGTCGCGTCCACCACTACCGGGCCGGAATCGAGGCCGATGCGGGCGGAGAGCTCCGGCGCGCCCGAAGCGTTGCGGGCGTTGAGTTCGCCGAGCGCGCGCTGGATGGCGAGAGCGGCGCGCACCGCGCGCTCGGCGTCGTTCTCCTGGGCCTGCGGATAGCCGAAGAGCGCCATCAACCCGTCGCCGAGCTTCTTCAGGACATGGCCACCGAGCCCAGTGACCGCGGCGGTCGCCTGATCGAGATAGGCGTTGACGAGGTTACTCCAGTCCTCGGCGTCCAGCTTGGCGGCCAAACTCGTCGAGTCGACGAGATCGCAGAACATGACCGTGATTGGGCGGCGCTCGGCCGCGAGTTGGGGACTCTTCGGCGGAGCGGACTGAGGCGCGCGGCGGGACGCCTCCGTGGGAATTGCGCCAGCAAGCGTGGCGATTGCGTCGAGCAGCCTGCGCCGATCGCCAACTGCAGATACGCCAATATCCTTCAGGTCGTCCGCCGTCAGCCGCGGCAGCACGTCTGCATCGATCTTGTTTTCGCGGAAATTCACCTCGTATCGATCGAGGCCGAGACTGCGAAGCCACCCGCCGACGTCCATGGCCGCGCTCCACATAACTTTTCGGAATAATCACTCAGTCTCGGCGGCGTGTCCGGCCGCGGACAAGCCTGATTCGTGTGTTGACTCGGCTCTTGGCGAAGGACCGCTCCTGTGAAGGTTTTCTGACGCCGGCCTTGGCGCGGGCGCTGATGCAGGGCTGGAGGCTGGGGCCGGCGCCCGATCGGCGCTTTGCTCGCTCCCCCGCCTTCGGCCCGATTGCGTCGGCCGACAAAAGTATTATGCTTATGCGCCGTTAGGGACGCTAGTGTCGTGGGGGCGGGGAGATTGACGCCATGGCCAAGAACAGCAATTCCGGACAGAAATTCATTTCGCGCAACCGCAAGCCGCGGGTTCACATCACCTACGAGGATCCATACGACGCCGAGCGGCTGGTGGAGCTGCCCTTTGTGATGGGCGTGCTCGCCGACCTTTCGGGCAACGCCTCGCAAGTCGCCAAGCCGGACATGAACGAGCGCAAATTTCTCGATTTCGATATGGACAACTTCGACAAGCGGATGGGAGCGATCGAGCCGGCGGTTTCGATGAAGGTCGCCAACAAGCTCGGCGGCAACGGCGGCGAAAAGCTGTCGGTCAATCTCAAATTCAACAAGATGGACGATTTCTCGCCCGCCGCGGTCGCCCGGCAAGTGCCGGCGACCGCCAAGCTCTTGCAGGCGCGCGAGCAGCTGACCAATCTGCTGCGCTATATGGACGGCAAGGTCGCGGCCGAGGATGCGCTGAAAAAGCTGCTCGCCGACCCCGAACTGATGGCGGCGATGAAGACCAAACTCAATCAGACGCCGTCCGACGACGGCTCAACCCAATAGGGGAATCGCCTGATGGCTACGCCGCAGGAACAGAAAGACGTCTCCGCGCCCGCGCCTGCCCTCGCCGAAGCGGACGAATTCGCCGCGCTGCTCAAGCAGAATTTCAAGCCCCGCAGCGATCGGGCGGCAAGCGAAGTCGAGAGCGCGGTGCAAACGCTGGTCACCCAGGCGCTCGCGGATTCGAGCCTGGTCAAGGCCGACGTGATCGACACCATCGAGGAAATGATCGCAAGGCTCGACGAAAAGCTGTCGGACCAGATGAACGCGATCCTGCACGCGCCCGAATTCCAGCAATTGGAAAGCGCATGGCGCGGCCTCAACTATCTGGTCTACAATTCGGAGACCGACGCGACCCTGAAAATACGGGTCCTCAACGTCGGCAAGACTGAGCTCTACCGCAATCTCAAGCTCTATCCCGGCGCCCGATGGGATCAGAGCCCGTTGTTCAAGGCCGTTTACGAGAGCGAATTCGGCCAGCTGGGCGGCGAGCCCTATGGGGCGCTGATCGCCGACTACCATTTCAGCCATGCGCCGACCGACGTGCAGCTGTTGCGCGATCTGTCCAAGGTCGCCTCGGCTTCGCTCGCGCCCCTGATCACCGGAGCCGATCCAAACCTGCTCGGCATGGATTCCTGGACCGAGCTGATGAACCCGCGCGACATCGGCAAGCTGATGGATACGCCCGATTACGCGGCGTGGAAGGGTCTGCGCGACGCTGTCGACAGCCGCTATGTCGCGCTTTGCATGCCGCGCGTGCTGTCCCGCCTGCCCTATGGGGCGAAATCGGAGCCGGTCGAGGAATTCGCGTTCGAAGAGGAGACCGACGGCCATAAGGGCGAGAAATACGCCTGGATGAACGCCGCCTATGCGATGGCGGCCAACATCAATCGCGCCTACAAGGAATACGGCTGGACTGTGCGGATTCGCGGGGTTCAGTCCGGCGGCGAGGTCATCAACCTGCCGACCCACACCTTCCCGACCGATGACGGCGGGGTCGATCTGAAATGCCCGACCGAGATCGCGATCACCGACCGGCGGGAGGCGGAACTGTCCAAAGTCGGGCTGATCTCGATCGTCCACCGCAAGAACACCGACAAGGCGGCCTTCATCGGCGCCCAGTCGGTCTACAAGCCGAAGCTCTACGACAAGGTCGAGGCGACCGCGGCGGACAATCTGTCCGCGCGCATTCCCTACATGTTCGCGGTGTCGCGCTTTGCGCACTATCTCAAATGCATGGTTCGCGACAAGATCGGCTCGACCAAGGAAAAGGATCAGCTCGAGAAATGGCTGAACGAATGGATCACTCTCTATGTCGACGGCGATCCTGAGCATTCGAGCGAGGAGACCAAAGCCAAACTGCCGTTGGCGGCGGCGAGCGTCAAGGTGGTCGCGGATGAAGCAAACCCCGGCTATTACGCCGCGAACTTCTATCTGCGCCCGCACTTCCAGCTCGAGGGGATGGACATCGGCATGAGCCTTGTCTCTCGACTGCCGCTCGAAACGTCTTGAGGCCGGGGTAGGAATTCAACGTCAAGGACGGGGGGCGGCGCCGGAGTCCGTGAAAAACGCGAAAGTTGGCCCGCCGCCCGTTGAGGTCGGGCGCTGGGCCAGATTTGAATAGAGATTAATCACAAGGAGGGTTTGTCATGCCTGCTGACACGTTTCTGGAGTTTCAGGGCAAAAATTCGTTCAAGGGCGAGTCGCAAGACGACAAGTACAAAGACACCATCGAGATCCTGTCGTTTTCCCTCGGCGTGTCGAACGCCGGATCGGGCGCCGTCGGCGGCGGCTCGGGCACCAGCAAGGCGAGCTTCAGCGACTTGAGCATTCAGAAACATGTCGATAAATCCTCGCCCAACTTCTTCATCAGCTGCGCCAATGGAGCACACATCGACAAGGCGATCGTCCACATTCGCAAGGCTGGCGAAAATCCGCAAGAATATCTGACGATTACGATGGAGGAGGTTTTTGTCGCGAGCTTCAGCCACGGCGGCAGCGACGGCGCCGGCCTGCCGATGGATAGCGCGTCCCTCAACTTCTCGAAGATCGAGTTCAAGTATAGCCCGCAGAAGAAGGACGGGTCCCTCGACGCCGCCAATCCGAAAGGCTGGGACCTCAAGGCGAGCAAGAACTACACGGCTTGATTGCGCGCATGGGCCGGTCCTCGCCCAAAAGGTCCGACCCCCGCCCGAGAGCCTGGTTGTCATTCAATGAGGCGTCGCGACGTCGATGGCCGGGCCAAAAAACGATCGTGTGGCGCCGCCGCTGATGCACGCGTTTCGCGCTGCGCATCTGGAGCGTGACGCGAAGGTTGCGATCGATATTCGGGATCAGGGAGAACGAGTCATCGCTTCGCGGCGCGTGACTGCGCGCGCCCCGATTTCCGAGCGGGAACTGCGCCGGCTGGTCAATTCCGATCTGGTCGCGCTCCTCAACACCACCAATCTCGATTCGGCCGAAGATCTGTCGACCGCTCCGGAAGTGGGCAGGTCAATTCTCAATTTTGGCTTTCCCGACCTGGCGCGGCGCACGATCGACGACCAGGGCGTATTCGACATTGCGCAACAAATCGAAACGGCGCTCGGCGCATTCGAGCCTCGGTTGGCGCGCGAGTTGATCAAGGTGCGCCGCGACAATACGGTGGCGGCCGACGAATTGCGCATTCGTTTTCTGGTCAGCGCGGAGCTTCGCGTCCAGCCGGCCAACCTTCAAATGGAGTTCGTCGCCGAAGTTGAACTCGAGTCCGGCAAGATCAAAGTCGATCGGCTGTAGGCGATGAATCGGGAATTCCTCAAATTCTACAATCAGGAACTCGCCATTCTTCGCGAACAGGCGGCGGAATTCGCCGAGGAATATCCAGGCGTCGCCGAGAGACTGGGCGGATTGCTCGACGATCGCGTGGATCCGATGATTGGCGGTCTGCTCGAGGGGGCGGCGTTTCTGGCGGCGAGAGTCCAGCTCAAGATCAAACACGAGTTCGCAGATTTCACCACCAATCTGCTCGACCAGCTCGCGCCGCATTATCTCGCGCCGACGCCGTCGTTCGTCCTGATTGAGGCGCGGCCGAAATACGGCGACCCGGCGCTGCGCGACGGCCGCACGGTGGCGCGCGGCGCCAATTTCGAGGCGACCTATCGCCAAGCGCAACGCGACATCGCCTGCCGGTTCACGCTGGCCGAACCGATCAATCTACTGCCGTTCGATATCGTCAACGCCGAGTATTTCCCCAGCGCCGGGCCGCTGCAGGCCCTGATTCCCGGCGTCGGTGTCGACTGCGCCGCCAGCCTTCGACTGCAACTCACCGTGCGCGCGGCGGCGCGCCTGGAGGACGAGCCCGACGACAAAGAGGCGCAGGCGCGGCCCGAGCTTCGCTTTTCCTCATGCCGGGTGAAATCGCTGCGCTTCCACCTGCTCGGCCTGGAGGCGGACGCGGTCGCCCTGTACGAGCAATTGTTCGCCCATTGTCGGGGCGTCTATTTTCGCATCCTCGACGCTTTCGGCGATCCGGTTGTCGCCCCCGGCCACACCGGCATGATCCGGCAGATCGGGTTCGAGGAAAGCGAGACCCTGATTCCGAATGACAGCCGATTGTTCCGCGGTTTCGATTTTCTGCGCGAGTATTTCGCTTTTCCGACCCGTTTTCTCGGTTTCGATCTGACCGGTCTCGGCGCGGTGGCGCCGCGCCTCAACGCCAAGACGGTCGACATCCTGCTGGCTTTCGATGACGTCGACCCCCGGCTGGCCGCGGCGGTGCGAAAGGACTCTTTCGCGCTCTATGCGGCCCCGGGCGTCAATTTGTTCGAAAAGAGACTGGATCGAATTCCGGTCAAGTCCAACCAGCATGAATTTCTGGTGATCCCCGACCGCAGCCGTCCGCTGGAATTCGAGACCAACCGAATCATCAGAGTGTTCGCCCATATTCCCGGCGCGCCGCAGAAGGTTCCGGTCGAGCCGCTCTATTCCGCGACCGCCGCGCGCAGCCAAACCGGGCTCAGCTACACGATCCGGCGGCTGCCCCGGCGGCGCACGATCGAAGAAAAGAAGTACGGGCCGGCGTCCGACTATGCCGGGACGGACGTGTTCCTGTCGCTTGGCGAGCGCTCCGATCCCGAGGAGACGCGGCGCGTGGCGGAGCTCAGCGTCGACGCCCTTTGCTCCAACCGGCACTTGGCCGAACATCTCCCGGTCGGCGAGAGCGGGGCCGATTTTCGCTTCCTCGACGACACCGATATCGAGCTGCGCTGCGTCGCCGGCCCGACCCGGCCGCTCGAACCGGCGCTGACCGTCCTCGACGGCAAGGGTGAGAACGCTTCGACCGGCGAGGTCGCATGGCGGCTCGTCAGCATGCTGAGCCTCAATCACCTGGGCCTGACAGGTCGCGCGGCGGGCGGCGGCGCCAAAGCGCTTCGGGAGACCCTCATCCTGTTCGCCGATCTCGCCGACAACGCGACCGACCGCAAGATCCGCGGCGTCCGCAGCGTCGACGCGCGGCCGATCGTGCGACGGCTGCGCCACGCCCAGGGATCGGCGGCCGCCCGCGGGCTCGAGATCACCGTGCTGCTGGACGAAAAGGCCTTCGAGGGTTCGGGCGTGTTTCTTCTGGGCGCGATCCTCGATCGTTTCTTCGCCGAGTATGTGGCGATCAACCATTTCACGCAGACGGTGGTGCGAAGCACGGAACGCGGCGAGATCATGCGCTGGCCGCCGCGGCTGGGATTAAGAGGCGTCGCATGAGGTTTCGCGACGAGCTCGCCGCCGAGCCCTGGCGATTCGATCTCTTTGGCGTGCTGCGGCGCCTGGAGCGGGACAATCCGGACAAGCCGCGCATCGGCGACGCTCGAAAGCTCGCCGACGACTACGTCGTCCTGTCGCAGGACCCTTATCTGGAGTTTCCCGCCTCGACCCTCGAGGCGGCCGAGATCGGGCCTCAAGGCCGGGTTCGATTGAAGGCCAGGTTTCTGGGCATGTTCGGCCCCCAAGGCGCGCTGCCGCTGACGACCACGGAGGAGGCTTACGCCTGGCTTCGCGAAAGAGACGACGCCTTCGCGCGGTTCGCCGATGTCTTCCAGCGGCAATTCCTGGCTCTGTTCTTCCGCGCCTGGGCGGACCCGCGCCCGGTCGCGCAGAACGATCGCCCGAACGAAGATCGCTTTCGCGCCTATGTCGGCTCGATGATCGGGATCGGAACGGCCGCTTTCCGCGACGCCGACTCGATCTCGGATTTCGCCAAGATGGAATATGCGGGACTGCTCGCGCCGCGAGTCAAAAGCGCCTCGCGCCTGCGCTCGTTCCTCTCGGGTCTCTTGAAGGCGCGGGTCGAAATCGAGGAGTTCACCGGCGCCTGGCTCGAATTTGAACCCGGCGAACGGTCGCGGCTGGGCGCGACGAGCAGCCGGCTCGGCATGGACTGCATGCTCGGCGCGAGTATGTACGGCGTCAGCGACAAGTTCCGGGTTCGCGTCTACGCGCGCGATATCGAGAATTTCAAACAATTCCTGCCGGGCTCGCCGCTCGCGCGCGAAATCGCCGACGCCATATACCTCTACGTCGGAGAGGAATACGACTGGGATATGGAGCTGGCGATTCCGGCCGGGGAAATCACCGCGGTCCGGCTTGGTCAAGGCGTCCAGCTCGGCTGGACGAGTTGGATGTCGCCAAACTGGTCGAAGACCGATGAAACGATCCGCAAGGACGCGCGATTTCACGTGGTCAGCCGTCTCGGCCGCGACCGCCGGGCGGCGGACAAGATTTAGTCGGGGGTAGGAGCGATGGCGGCGGACATCAGCGTCGAGTCGGTGGCCGGAAAGCTCAACCGTATCGGTTACGAGACCTTCATCCAGGCCTTGCGGCAGGCCAAGAGCGCCGGCAATCGCAACATCGAGCTCGCGCATTGGATCCTGCATCTGTTGCAGAAGGACCGGACCGATCTCGCTCTGACGGCGGATCGCTTCAAGCTGAGTCGCGCGAAGCTGCTCGCCGACGCGACGGCGGTCGTCAACAGCTTCCGCAAGAACGAAACGGAGATGCCGGGCATCTCCAACCAGGTCGCCGACGCGCTCGACCGCGGCTGGCACTATGCGACGCTGCTGTTCGGCGAGACGCAGATCCGCACCGGCCACCTGCTGGTGGCGATGCTCAAATCGATCGAACTGAGGCGCGCGCTGGTGGGAATCTCGCAGGAGTTCTCCAAAATTCCGGTCGACGAGGTCGCGGTCGGCCATCGCTCGATCTGGGCGCAGTCGGAGGAGGAGAACCTTCGACCGATGGACGGCTCGGGCGTCGCCGCCGCGGGCGCCGAGGGCACGACCGCCGCGCCGGGCGCCAAGGGCACGACCGCGCTCGACCGCTTCAGCCAGGACCTCACCGCCAGGGCCAAATCCGGCGAGATGGATCCGATCCTGGGCCGCGACGAGGAAATCCGCCAGATCGTCGATGTGCTGATGCGCCGGCGCCAGAACAATCCGATCCTCACCGGCGAGGCGGGGGTCGGCAAGACCGCGGTGGTCGAGGGCTTCGCGCAGCGCGTCGCCTCGGGCGACGTGCCGCCGCCGCTGCGCGGGGTCAAGGTGTGCGCGCTCGACGTCGGTCTGATGCAGGCGGGCGCCTCGATGAAGGGCGAATTCGAGCAGCGGCTGCGTTCGGTGATCGACGAGGTTCAGTCCTCGCCGACGCCGATCATCCTGTTCATCGACGAAGCCCACACCTTGATCGGCGCCGGCGGCGCGGCCGGGACCGGAGACGCGGCCAATCTTCTCAAGCCCGCGCTGGCGCGCGGCGCGCTGCGCACGATCGCTGCGACCACCTGGGCCGAATACCGGCAATATTTCGAGAAGGACCCTGCGCTGACGCGCCGCTTCCAGTCGATCTTCATCGGTGAACCCGACGTCGCCACCGCGGCGGTCATGCTGCGCGGCCTCGTCGGGCCGATGGAGAAGCACCACAAGGTCCGGGTCACCGACGAAGCGATCGTCGCGGCGGTGAACTTCTCCAATCGCTACATTCCCGCCCGGCAATTGCCCGACAAGGCGGTCAGCCTGCTCGACACCGCCTGCGCAAGGGTCGCGATCAGCCAGAACGCTAAGCCCGCGGCGGTCGAGGACGCCGAAGTGGCGATCGCCTCGCTCGAAAGCGAATCGCTGTCGCTGTCGCGTGAACGCGATCTCGGGGCGGCGAACGAGGCGCGCATCGCCGAGATCGAGGCCAAGATCGCCGAGCGGCGCGAAGGTTTGGCCAAGATCGAGGCCGATTGGAAGAAGGAGCGGGCCTTGGTCGAGGAAATCCTGGCGCTGCGCGGCAAGATCGCGAGCGACGCGGCTCGACCGGCCGCGGCGCCGGAAGGCGCGGACGCGCCGCCGACCCCCGCCGCCGAGGCCTCGAAGCCGGAGGGCGAGGCGGCGCCGGCCGAACGCGAAACCCTGCTCGCCAAGGTCGGCGAACTCGGCGCGATCGAGCCGGACAAGCGCATGATCTACGCCGTCGTCGACGAGCAGGCGGTCGCGTCCGTTGTTTCGGACTGGACCGGCATTCCGGTCGGCAAGATGGTCGCCGACGAGGTCGAGACGGTGCTCCATCTCGCCGACATCCTCAACCGCCGGATCGTCGGTCAGAGCCACGGCCTGAACATGATCGCCAGGCGCATCGAAACCAATCGCGCCAAGCTCGACAACCCCAACAAGCCGATCGGCGTCTTCATGCTGTGCGGTCCGTCAGGCGTCGGCAAAACCGAGACGGCGCTCGCGCTCGCCGAGACATTGTATGGCGGCGAGCAGAACATCATCGCGATCAACATGTCGGAGTTCCAGGAGGCGCATACCGTCTCGACGCTGAAGGGCGCGCCTCCCGGCTATGTCGGCTATGGCGAAGGCGGCCGCCTGACCGAGGCTGTGCGACGGCGGCCCTACAGCGTCATCCTGCTCGATGAAATCGAAAAGGCCCATCCCGACGTCCACGAGATCTTCTTCCAGGTGTTCGACAAGGGGGTGATGGAGGACGGAACCGGCAGGCGGATCGATTTCAAGAACACGCTGATCCTGCTGACCTCGAACGTCGGGACGGAGGTCATCATGCGCGCGGCCGAAAGCGGCGCGGCGCCCGATCCGGAGGCGCTCGCCGGGCAATTGCGCCCCGCGCTGCTGGGGGTCTTCCCCCCGGCCCTGCTCGGACGCATCGTCACCATTCCCTATTATCCCCTGTCGCCGGAGATGCTGGCGGGCATCGTGCGGCTGCAGCTCGGCCGGATCGGCAAGAGGATCGAGGAGAACCATCGCGCCAAGTTTACCGCCGACCAGAGCGCGATCGATCATATCGTCTCGCTGTGCAACGATCCTGACTCGGGCGGACGCGTGATCGACAACATCATCACCAACACGATCCTGCCCGCGCTGTCGCGGGAGATTCTTGGGCGCTCGCTCGCCCGCGAGGACATCCACGAAGCACGGGTGTCGGCGCTGAACGGAGCGTTCGTCTACGATGTGAACTGAGGGTCGCCGCCGCATTGGTAATCTAAGCAGGGTTTCGTTGGCAGCCAACGAAACCCTGCTTAGAGTCCCTTGAAGAAGCAGGATTTTTATCGGAAAACCGGTGTCCACTTTTCCGAAATCCTGCTTGGAGCAGGACGCGAGAAAAAATGGATCCCGGTTTTTCGCAAAATCCCGCGTTTTCAGAGGGTCTAGAGCGTGAGGCGATTGCACGAAATCGCATCATGCCGTGGGCCGAAAGGGGGCGAGCCATGGCCAATCGTTTCGAACGGGTCGACGAGGTTGTCGGCGACGCGATCACGATCGTTCTCGCACAGCGGCCAGACGGGCAGTGGGCCAAGGTTTATTGCCCGAAGAGCGCCCACGAATCGCTGAACGCGGACCGGGTGAGCGAGCCAATCCCGCCCAAGGACGCTCTCTCCGGCGCGGTCAGGCTCGCCAATGAGCTGAAACTGGCGATCGTCGTCGCCGATCCCGACGGGATCTGGAAAAGCGAATGGGGCGAACTCTATCGCGGGCAAGATGACGCCGAGGACGAGTGACGGCGAAGAGGGTTGGGCGACCGCGCCAGCCGAGTTCGCCGTCGCCCCGGCGCGCAAGCGAGGGCGCGCTCTTTGGCGGACGTCGCTTTCGCTCGTGCTTCTGATCTGGTGGCGCGTTCCCTCGCGCGCCGATTTTCGCGTCTGCAACAAGACGAGAGTGTTGATCAACCTCGCCGTCGGAGTGAACGCCGGCAGCGAATTTGCGACTGAAGGGTGGTGGACGGTGACGCCGGGATCATGCGCGACCCCGATCCGCGGACGGCTGACGGGACGCTACGTCTACCTCTACGCCACCAACATCGACAATGCCGACGTCCTCAAGGGCACGGTTTCGATGTGCGTCGACCGCGGCAAGTTCAAGGTTTACGGGATCAACGATTGCTGGCGGCGCGGCCTGCAGGCGGTCAATTTCGCCGAGATCGACACCCTGGATTCGCCTGACTGGACCACGTTTCTCACCGAGGTTGGGAAGTGACGCCAACGGGCTCGCGCTTCCGGACGCTCGATCGCGGGGCGGTCGAGCATTGCGTCGACGTTTGCCGCAACGCGGCGCTTTACCGCAATTCGGCGGTGAAGCGCTGGATTTTCTTGCATGCGTCTTCAAGCAGCTGGAGCGAAGTCGCGTAGGAGACGCGAAAGTTCGGGCCCTGGCCGAAGGCGCTGCCGTGCACGACCGCGACGCCCTCCCGCTCCAGGAGTTCGGTGACGAAATCTTCATCGCTCCCGATCACCTTGCCCGATGGGGCCTTTTTTCCGATCGCTCCGGCGCACGACGGGTAGACGTAGAACGCGCCTTCCGGCTTCGGGCACTTCAGGTGTTGGGCCTGACCGAGCATCGAAACGACGAGATCGCGCCGTTCCTCGAACGCCTTGCGCCGCTCGGGGATGAAGTCCTGCGGACCGTTCAGCGCTTCGACCGAAGCCCATTGCGCGATGGTGCAGGCGCCCGAGGTCTGCTGGCCCTGGACCATGTCCATCGCCTTGATGAGTTCGGCCGGGCCGGCCGCGTAGCCGATCCGCCAGCCGGTCATGGCGTAGGACTTGGAGACGCCGTTCATCGTCAGCGTTCGGGCTTTGAGCCCGGGCTCGATCTGCGCCGGCGTCGTGAAAACGAACTCGCCGTAGACGAGGTGCTCGTAAATGTCGTCGGTCAGCACCCACACATGCGGATGGCGCATCAGCACCTCAGTCAGCGCCTTCAGCTCGTCGCGCGTATAGGCCGCGCCGGACGGGTTCGAGGGCGAATTGAGCACGACCCACTTGGTGCGCGGGGTGATAGCGCGCTCCAGATCCTCCGGCTGCAGCTTGAACGCCTTTTCGATCGTCGTCGGCACGATCACCGGCTCGCCGCGGTTGATGAGGACCATCTCCGGATAGCTGACCCAATAGGGCGCCGGGATGATGACCTCGTCGCCCTCGTTCATGGTGACGAGAAAGGCGTTGTAGAGGATCTGCTTGCCGCCCGTGGCCACAATCGTGTCCGTGGCCTTGTAGTCGAGACCATTCTCGCGCTTGAACTTGGCCGCGACCGCCTCCCTGAGCGGCGCAATACCGAGCACCGGCGGATACTTGGTTTCACCGCGCCTGATCGCCTCGATCGCCGCCTGTTTGATGTTGTCAGGTGTGTCGAAATCGGGCTCGCCCACCGAAAGCGAGATCACCTGTCGACCCGTGGCCCTGAGATCGCGCGCCTTCTGCGTCACCGCGATGGTCGCGGACGGCTTGACGCGAGAAAGGACGTCGGCGATGAAGGCCATGGCGGCATATGCCTTTTTCATGCTGGAGAAATTTTCGCGCCGCAGCATAATGTCGCGGCCGCGCGGCGGCAACCCGATTTAAGCGTCCCGCCGGCGGCCCGTCATGCGCCAAGCGCGAACATGCGGCAATCCTTCCTGGCGCGATGGTCCGGACTCAGAAGGAACCGACGTCAGAGTCGTTGAGGAAATCGCTGACGGTTCTGACGGAGAGCGCGAACGAGGCCGCCCCGGCGTCGCGATTGCCCACGCTGCGGACGGCGTGAAGACGAGCTCGCCCGATTTTTGGAATGAGTTTGGCCGTGTCTTCGGCGGCGGACGCCGCCGCTTCGGCGGCGCTGGCCCAACTGGGGGCCAGCGAACGACCGGCCGCGGCCTCCCTTGAGAGCGTCGCCACGAATGGAGCGAGGGCGTCGAGCAGCGTTTTGTCCCCAATCTTGGCGCCGCCGAGGCGAACGACGGCGCCGAGCGCCGCCTCGGCGCCCTGGACCAGTCGCCGCGGCGTCACCGCGGCCTCGTCCGAAAGCGCGCCGCTCCAGGCCCGAAGCGCCGCTCCCCAAAGCGCGCCGGAAGCGCCGCCCGCCCGGTCGGCCCAAGCGTCGGCGGCCCATGCCAGCAATGTTGCGGCGCCCGCCCCGCCCTCCGACGCCCTCGCCGCGGCGTCGGCGGCCGCGGTCGCGCCGCGGCTCATCGCCTGACCGTGATCGCCGTCGCCGGCAAGCGCGTCGAGCTTTCCGAGATCTTCCTCCGCCGATCGCATCGCATCGGCGATCCGGGCCAGTGCGGCTGCGATACAGCGGCCTCCTGCTCGGGATGGCGCGTTCGAGCGCGGAATTGGCGCGAGGCTGTCCGTCTCGACGGTCTCGTTCGCCGGCTCGAACGGACGATCGCGCTCGCGCCGAAAGGCTGGCGCATCGGCTGGGGCGAGCCAGAGCTCCTCCAGACCATGGTCGAGGAATGTCAGAGTCAACGAGCATCCCGCCATATCGAGGCTGGTGACGAGTTCGCCGACCTCCGGCGCCACGACGGTCAGGCCCGCGCCGGCAAGCGCCTTTTCGACGCCGCCCCATAGCACGAACAGTTCCTCCTGCTTGGTGCTGCCGAGCCCGTTGAGGAGGACGGCGACGCGGCCGCATGCGTCCTGCGGCCGTTCCGCGACGAGCCGCTCGACCAACAGCCGAGCCAAATCCGCAGCCGCGGGAACCGGGAGTTCCGCGACGCCCGGCTCGCCGTGGATTCCGAGGCCGACCGCCATTTTGCCCGAAGGAATCCGAAACAAAGGCTCGCGCGCGCCGGGCAGAGTGCAGCCGGAAAAGGCGACCCCGAACGAGACCGTTCGCGCATTGGCGAGCCGCGCCAAGCGCTCCACTTCGTCGATATCCATGCCGGCCTCGGCGGCGGCCCCTGCGATCTTGAAGACCGCGATATCGCCGGCGACGCCGCGTCTCAGCTCTTTTGTATTCGCCGGCCCGCTCGCGACATCGTCGGTCACGGGCAGTAGGCGAACGTCTACGCCCTCCGCCGCCAGTCTTTCGGCCGCGGCGCCGAAGTGCAGAACGTCGCCGGCGTAATTGCCGAATCCGAGCAGAACGCCGCCGCCCCGATGGGCGATCCGGGCGACATTGATGACGCTTCTGGCGGACGGCGAAGCGAAAATGTCGCCGGCGACCGCGCCGTCGGCGAAGCCGGGCCCGACATAGCCGGCGAAGGCGGGATAATGACCGGAGCCTCCGCCGATGACCACGGCGACCTTGCCGGCGGGCGTTGGCGCAGCGCGAACCGCGCCGCCGTTGACATGCCGCACATGCCCCCGGTGAACCGAGCAAAACCCGGCCAACGCGCGCGCCGCGAAAGTCTGAGGCTCATCAACAAGAGAGGTCATGATCGCGCCTATGTCAGATCGTCGAACACGAAGTCCGGAACCACCCCATGGTCGCCGATTTCGGTCGCGAGTTCGGGTTCGGAGAGCGTCGCGAGAATGCCGGTCCGCACGAGCGCGGCCATGGCCCCGAACCGGTGCGCGCCCACGATGTCATGCTCGACGCTGTCGCCCACGCACAGAATGTCGTGCGGATTGGCGACGCCTGACAGCGAGGCGGCCATCCGGTAGATCTGCTGGAACGGCTTGCCGATCCAAAAAACACTGCCGCCGAGCTCTCGATAAAGATCGGCGATGCTGCCGGCGCCCGGCGCGACGCCCGTCGCCGTGAGCATCAGCTTGTCCGGGTTGGCGCAGACGCAAGGCGCGCCGCGCGCCGCCGCCGGGGCGAGAATGCGGCGATAGTCATCCAGCGACAGATGATCGGCCTGACTGCCGCTGATGATCACAAGATCGGCCTGAGCTCCATCGGCCGAGCGAGCGAGGCCGAGCGCCTCGGCGAAATCGTCGCCGTCATCGCTCGAAATGGTCAGGCAACGCGTTTCCGGGGTGAGGGGCAAAGGCGCCTGCCCGTTCTCCAGGAAGTCTCTTGCAACGTCGCCGGAGGTTACGAAGCGATCATAGAGCTCCGGTCCAAAGCCGAGAGTCGTCATGCGCTGCGCGTTGGCTTTGCCGCGGCGGCCGGAATTCGACAGAATTGCAATCTTTGCGCCGCGCGACTTCAGCGCCGCCAGCGCCTCTCGGGCGCCGGGATAGGCGCGATGGCCGTCGTGCAGGACGCCATACTGGTCGAAAAAGACCGCTTCGAACGATGCCGCGATCGCGAGGAAACGGGATATGGGCTTCATGCCGGGACCCGCGCCTGGCGCAGCACGAGACGGGCGACGCCTTCGCAAGCGTGTTGCGAACGCGCCTGTTTGAACGGCGCCGCCAATTTGCGCTGGCGAATCCGCGCCCAGCCGACATTCTGGGCTCCGCCGCCTACGCTCCGCACCGAACGCAGCGCCGGCGCGCCGAGTTCAGCGAGCCTGCGATAGGCCAACGCTTCTATCTCCGCGATCCCTTCGAGGACCGCTTGGAAAAAGGTCGTTTCGTCGCCTGGGCGGGGATCGAGCCGCGGCGCCAATGTCGGATCGTTGATCGGGAAGCGTTCTCCGGGCGCGATAAGGGGATAGTAGTCGAACCCGGTCGGCCGGTCGGGCGTCAGAGACGCGGAGAGCGGCGCAAGGCGATCACGGGGGAACAGGCGTTCGATCACTCTTCCTCCGGTGTTGGAAGCGCCGCCCGCAAGCCAGGCGGCGCCAATGCGATGGCTGTAGATTCCAAACTCCGGCGCGAAGATCGGCCGCTCGCAAAGCAGCTTCACCACCAGGGTCGACCCAAGCGCACTCACGCCGTCGCCGATCTCCGCGGCGCCCGTCGCCAGGAACGAGGCGCAACCGTCGGTCGTCCCGGCATGAACGATGGCGGAGGCGGGGATTCCGAGCGCGAGCGCCTCGGGGCCTACCGGCCCGATCGGCGCGCCCGGCTCCAGAACAACCGGCAATTTGCCGATATCGGCGCCGGCGCGTTCGATCCATTCGGGCCAGCGGCGCGCGATCGGATCGTATCCGGTTTTCAGCGCGTTGTTCGCGTCGGTGCGGTCGAACCTGCCGCTGAGCTTGCCCGCGATCCAATCGGCCTGATGCAGCATCCGCCGGACGCCGGGCCGATGCTGCATCATCAGCATGCGCGCCAGCGCCGAGGCGCGCCCGCGCGCGGCGCTGGCGGCAGGCGCGTTCTCGGCGATCGCGCGCATGACGTCTTCGTCGTCGCAGGGCTCGTCGTACATCCGCGCCGTACCGACGGGGGCGCCAGCGCCGTCGACCGCGAGCATGGTGCCTGAGGTGCCGTCGACGGCCAACGCCTGCACGCCGCCGAGGTCGCACGATGCGCGAAGCTCGCCGAGAGCCGCGCTGACGCCCCGCCACCATGTTTCGGGCGCCGCGGGATCGCTCCCGAGCGCCGCCATGCCGACGGCGCCGGCGCCGACCGCCGTTCCGTCCTCCGCCAGCGCCGCCACGCGGACGCCGGATGTGCCGACGTCGATCCCGATCACGCGAGCGCGCATTACGCGACGCTCGTCTGCTTATTGAGGGACTGGCGATAGGCCTCCGCCTCCCAATTGGCGAGTTCCCCCTCCTCGGCGGCTGTCAGGGTCCGGATCGAGGCGTTTTCCGGGATGCGCGCCGACACATCGGCCAGGCAGCGCGCAAGAGCGTCGGCGCCCTTCGCCGCCGAACGGTGAAGCGCCACGCCGGCGCCAGGCAGGACCAGCATCGGCGCAGGCCGATCCCGATTCGATGGGACTTCGAGACGATCGCCGACCACCGCGCATTCGACAATGCCTGGCCCGAGAAAGACCACGTGATCCGGATAGAGCGATCCGCGTCGGGCGATGGCGAGGCTCGCGGCGTCGAGCGCGACCGCATGCGCGGCGCAATCCGTGGGAAGTCGGTAGTCGCCGCCCTCGACGATCGCGGCAAGGCGCTCGAGGTCAGCGTCCGGAGCGCGGCGAACGGGGCTGGAAAAGGCGGCTGAGACGCGACGCGTGCGTTCCGCGACTTCTGCGACCGTTTCGCCGGCCACGACCAGCCCGTGATTGGCCAGGACGAAAACATTGGTCCTGGGAGTCGACCGCTCGGAAATCGCGTGAGCGAGAGCAAGACCAGGCTTCACATAGGGCACAAAGGCGAATTCGACATCCCGCAGGGGTTCGAGCAGCGCGCGCGCCGAGTTCTCGGCGTCGCTCCGAACGGCCAGAGCGATGGTGTTCACACAATGGATATGCACGACGATCGTGGACGGAATGACCGCGTGGACGCTCGTCTCGATCGACGGACGCAGGCCGCGCGAACTCTGCGAAGCGTCAACGAAATCAACCGCGCTCTGGGCGCGCGGATCGCCGTTGGCGAACGCCTGAAGCAGCGGCTCGATCCGGACGGGGGTCATGATATCCTGGATCAAAGCGTCGGCAAGCCATGTTCCCGACGCCTTAATCCACATGACGTCGTCGCGCTTTATTGACGTATTGCCGCCAGCCGCCTGGGTGCTGAGAGGATCGGCGCCGAGCGCGGCCGACAATTCGAGCAACGCGCGATATTCGCCGTCCCCGGCGATAGCGGCCGTCATAACGCCAACTCCGGCGCGAGAGCGCCGAACCAAGCCGCGAAGGCTTTGCGCTCGGCCTCAGTCAAATGAAGGCCGTGTTTGGTCCGCCGCTCAAGGACGTCTTCGGCGTCCTTTGCCCATTCGTCGGCGGCGAGAAACCGCGCCTCGCGCTCGTAGAGGCTCCCGCCGAAATGGCGTCCAAGATCGCCGAGCGATTTTGCGCCGTCGAGCACGTGATCGGCCCTTGTGCCGTAGCGGCGAGCGTAACCCCAGGCGATTTTCTCAGGCAGCCAGGGATGACGGCGGCGAAACTCAGTCAAGAAACGGGAAAAATCCGCCCCCGGCAGGTCGCCGCCCCGCATCGGCGCGTCCTGCGTCCACGGACCGCGCATTTGCGGAAAAAAGGGCGAGAGCTTCTCCAGCGCGTGCTCGGCGAGCTTGCGATAGGTAGTGATCTTGCCGCCGAAAATCGACAGCATCGGCGCAGCGTCGGCAGGCGCGTCGATGTCGAACACGTAATCGCGTGTCACCGCGCTCGGATTGGCAGCCTTGTCGTCATAGAGCGGACGCACGCCGGAGAAGGAATGGATCACGTCTGCGGCGGAGGGCGCATGCACGAAATAGCGATCCACGACCGAAAGTAGGTAGCTGACTTCGTCGGGGGTGATTTCGACGTCTTCCGCTCGGCCGTCAAAGGGAATGTCCGTCGTGCCGATCAGAGCCAGGTCGCCTTCGTAAGGGTTGACGAAGATAACGCGCTTGTCGTCGTGCTGCAGCAGATAGGCCTGATCGCCGTGCCAAAACTTGCGGACGATAATGTGGCTGCCCTTGACCAGGCGGACCCGATTTTCCGTGTTGCGGCCGGCGCGACGGAGGACATCCTCGACCCAGGGACCCGCCGCATTGACCACGATCTTGCCGGTCGCGGTCAACACATCCCCGCTGCGCATATCCTCGAATTCGACGCTCCAGGCTGCGCGCCCGCGACGCGCGGAGACCAGGGGCGTCCTGGTCAGAACCAGCCCGCCTCGCTCGCGCACATCGAGCGCATTGAGAACGACAAGCCGCGCATCGTCCACCCAACAGTCGGAATACTCGAAAGCGCGCCTGAAATTCTTGCGGATCGGATCGCCTTCGCGGGCGCTCGAAAGATCCAGGGTCCGGGTCGGCGGCAGCATTTTGCGCCCGCCAAGATGATCGTACAGAAACAGTCCCACCCTGACGATCCAGGCCGGCCGTTGTTCGGGGCTGTGCGGGAGCACGAAGCGCATCGGCCAGATGATGTGCGGCGCCGCGCGCAGCAGCACCTCGCGTTCGATCAACGCTTCGCGCACCAGGCGAAATTCATAATATTCGAGATAGCGCAGTCCGCCGTGGACGAGCTTGCCCGAACGTGAAGACGTGCCCTGCGCGAGATCGTCCTTTTCGCACAGCAGGACCGACAGGCCTCGGCCGATCGCGTCACGGGCGATTCCGGCGCCATTGATCCCGCCGCCCACCACGATTAGATCGAATTGGCCGAGGTCCCGCATCATTCCAACCCTAGACTTCCATCAAAAGCGCCGCACAGGAGGGCCGCTCAGCAGGGATTGAGGGGGCCTTCGCCGGCAAGGTAGCGGCGAACCTCTTCCGCAGCCGCCGCGGCGGCGTATTTCACCGTCTTGACCGAGGCGCCCGCGATGTGCGGGGTCAGGGTCACGTTCTCGAGCCGCAGCAATTCGAGATCGGGCGGCGTGGGTTCGACAGCGAAGGTTTCGATCGCGGCGCCACGCAAATGGCCGCTCTTAAGCGCTTCGGTCAGCGCTTCATAATCCACCATCGGTCCGCGCGCGGTGTTGACGAAATAGGCCCCGCGCTTCATCGCGCTGAACTGCTCGCGCCCAATGAAGCCGCGCGTCTCGTTGGTCACGCGGGCGTGCAGGGTCACGACATCGCTCTCGCCAAGCAGTCGGTCGAGCGAGACCTGAACAACTCCGTCCTGCAAATCACGCGCCGAAAGCTGAACGTAAGGATCGCATACGAGAATGCGACAACCGAAAGCCTTCAGTATGCGGACCACTTTGGTCCCGACATGGCCGTAGCCGATGACGCCGACGGTCATCTCGGACAGCTCCTCGCCGGCGATATCCGCGCGATAGAGATCGCCGCGCCACTCCCCACGGCGCAGGCTGTCGTGACCGCAGGTGATGAGCCGGGTCTGCGCCAGGATGGCGCCGATGGTGAATTCGGCCACCGCAGAAGCATTGCGGCCGGGCGTATTGACGACCCGGATTTGCCGCTCGCGAGCCGCGGCCATGTCGATGTTCACCGGGCCGCCGCGCGAAACGGCGATCAGTTTCAGCTTCGGCAGTCGAGCGAGGATGCCGGCAGAGAAGGGCGCAAGATGGGTGACGGCGATTTCAGCGCCATCCATGTGGGCGACGACGTCCTCGGCGTCTCCCTGATATTCTTTCAGTCCCTCCATCCCGGGCACGGCGTAACCATGCTGCATCGGCTCGTCCGGCCACGGCATTTCGAGCGTCCGGATCTCGAGGTCTTCGCCGCATCTCTCGCGTATCGCCTTCTCGAACATCGACGGCAGCATGAACCGGTCGCCGATAATCGAAATGATAGCCTTCGCGCGTCTCTGATCGGCGCTCACGCGACAACCTCCTGTCTGACCCCTCCCAGGCGCGCCCAAGCTGGCGGCATGGCGTCTCTGATCGTGCGATAGACCGGATAGAGCTTCGCATAGAGCGCGCTCAATCCCGGGTCGGGAACTGTGATCTCATTGAGAGAGGGCGCGACCCAAGCCTCGGCGCAAGCCTGCATGTCGGCGTATGCGCCGAGGTTGACCGCCGCCATCATCGCCGCGCCGGCGGCGCCGATTTCCTCTCGCGACAAAGTGCGGACTTGAGCGTCGAGCGCCGCGGCGACGATAGAGCGCATCGCCTTGGAGCGCGCGGCCCCGCCGCTCAGCCGCACCTCGCGGGGAATTGAGCCGGAGGCGAGGTAGCAGTCTCGAGCCGCGAATGCGAGGCCTTCGAAAACCGAGCGAGCCAGGCCGGCGAAACTCGTCTTGGTCGAGAGGCCGCTGAATTGCGCCCGCGCGTTGGGATCGAGAAAAGGACCGCGCTCGCCAGCTTCAAAAATATAGGGATGATAGATCGCCTGACCCGGCTCGGCGCCGAGGACCTTGTCGTCCAGAACGGCAAGAAGCGCCTGTCGGCTGGTCCTGGCGCCTGCCATTGCCGCGGCCTCGCGCGCCATGTCCATCAGCCAGTCGATGTTGAGCGTCGCAGCCATGTTGGATTGCATCGAGGCGCACGCGCCGTCGATGGGAAAGCACATCGTATAGCCGGAACGATCGTCGTTGAGGCGCACGTCCGCCGCCGACGGCGCATAGCGCATATGCATGCCGGTCGAACCCAGGATCGACACGCCGACATCGCCAGAAGGATCATAGAGGCCGCCGCCGAGCGCCGTGCACACAACGTCAAGATACGCGAGCGAGACAGGAAGGCCTTCCGGCAGTTCGCTGGCCGCCGCCGCGGCGGCCGACAGCGCTCCGGCCTGCGTCGCGCCCTCGATCATCGGCGGCAGCAGGCGCACGCAATCGGCGATGCCCATGCCTTCGAGAATGGAGAGCTCGTATTGGCGGGTGCGATAGTTTCCGAAAGTGAAATTTCCCTCGGCCGGATCAGTGACGCGCGCTCCGGTCAGCTTGAAGTAAAGCCAGTCCTTGCAATGGAAGCATGTCGCGGCGCGAGCGATCCGCTCGGGCTGCCAACGCTTCATCCAGGCCAGTTGGCCCGAAGCCATGCAGGCGTTGAGCCCCGACCCGGTGCGGGCGTAATGCGGCCCATAGGCGTCAGTTTTCATGTAGTCCGACACCAGGCCGGCGGCGCGCGAGTCCAGCCAAAGCAGGCCGCCTCCGACCGGCTCGCCCTCAGCGTCGATCATCCAAGAGCCGTCGCCCTGAGCCGTGACGGCGAGCGCCGCGGCGCGCGCGGCGAGATTCGGCACCCGTTCGCCGAGTTCGCGCAGGGTCGCCACGCAATCGGCCCAGGTGCGCGGCATGTCCTGCTCGACCTGGCCGGGACCCGGCGTCTCATAGAAATTCGGCCTCGCCGCCACGGCGATCTGCTCCCCGGTCAGCGAGAACGCGACCGATTTGATCACCGAAGTGCCGGCGTCGACGCCGACCAGGATGTCGCGGCTCATGGGCGCGCCGCCCCGCCAATCGCATGAGCGAGATCCAAGATCACGCCGCCTCCAGACCGTGTGAGAGCGCCGCGCTGGTGGCGGCGTCGAAGACATGAAGGTCCGCGGCCGAAACGCCATAGCGGACGCTTTCGCCCGCTTTCGCGGCGATCGGGGCGTGAGAGACCGCGACCATGAGCTTTCCGGCGACATCCAGC
Source organism: uncultured Alphaproteobacteria bacterium (assembly GCA_963835955.1). GTDB lineage: Bacteria > Pseudomonadota > Alphaproteobacteria > Rhizobiales > Beijerinckiaceae > Roseiarcus. Next base: position 115,852 of record CAWIHZ010000012.1, read on the forward strand.
GCCAAATGACTCTGATCTCCCAGCCACTGATTGGAGACGATCGGCGCCTCGTTGACCCCCGCGCCGAGACGAATGGCGTGCGGACGCGCTCCGATGACGGCCTTGGCGCGCCGGCCTATCGCCGCGCGGACGCCTTGCGGAATATCGGACGCAGAATAGTCGAGCGTCGGCCCGTTTTCGATCGCAAAGCGCACGCGCTCGCCATTGAAGACCTTCGCCTCGAAGACGTTCATGGGCGGTTCGCCAATGAACGTGGCGACGAAGAGATTGGCTGGCCTGTCGCGCAACTCCTTCTGGCTCGCGAATTGCTGCAGGACCCCGCCTTCCATGACCGCGATGCGATCAGCGAGCGCGTTGGCCTCGGTCTGGTCATGAGTGACGAAGATCGACGTCATGCGGCGCTCGACCAGCATGCTTTTCAGGCGTCCGCGCAAAACCGCGCGCAGCTGCGGTTCGAGCTGGCCCATCGGTTCGTCGAGCAAATAGAGATCGGCCCGACGCACCAATGCGCGCGCGAGGCTGGCGCGCTGCTGCTGGCCTCCCGAAATAGAAGAAGGATAGCGGTCCAGGATTTCGTCGATTTCAACGAGACGCGAGATTTCGGCGACCGACGCTTTGACTTCATTCGGCGCCATGCGCGCGCTCTTGAGCGCGAAGGCGATATTGTCGCGCACCGTCAGCGGCGGATAGAGGGAATAGCCTTCAAAAGCCATGGCGACGCCGCGGCGCGCCGGCGGCAATCGATCGACCCGCCGGCCCGCGAGGACAATATCGCCGTGCGAGACATCCTCGAAGCCGGCGATCATGCGCAGCGTCGAAGTCTTGCCGCAGCCCGATGAGCCCAGTAGGGCGACGATCTCGCCCTTGTCGACGCTCATTTCCAGGGTCTTCACCGCGTGGACCGGAGGCTTGCCGCGCCTTTGATAGATCTTGTCGACGCTGTTGAGCGAAAGGACAGGCTCGGTCATGGGGCTCACGCTGAATGCGGCGGAATCCGCCTGCCGCTCTCGGCTTCAAAGAGAAGGACGGCGTTGGGGTCGAAGCGGGCGTAAGCCGGCCCGTGCCGGCGCGGCGCTTCATCCAATTCGGCCTCGGAGGCGAGAATCTCGCGGCCGTCGGCGGCGCGAAGCAGAAGCAGCGTTTTTTCGTTGAGCGGCGTCACCGCCACTACGTCCACAGCGAAACTCTCCGGCGAATTCAGCGCTTCGACAGCGATCGATTCAGGCCGGATCCCGAGCATGCAAGACTTTCCGGCCGTATGCGCGTAACTCGGCAGGAGCGACAGCGAGGCGCCGCCGACGCTGATTTTCAGGCCCGCCGGCGTAGCGAGCGGCTCGACCGGGATGACGTTGATCGTCGGGTCGCCGAACAATCGCGCGACGCCCAATGTGGCGGGTTGTCGGTAAATCTCGCCCGGTTCGGCGACTTGCGCAAAATCGCCGCCGACCAGTACGGCGATCCGATCGCCGAGCGCCATCGCCTCCTTGTAATCCTGGGTCACATAGAGAACCGTCGATCCCGCAGTTTTCAGCAGCGACGGCAGTTCGAGGCGCATTTCGTAGCGCAGCTTCGCATCGACATTTCGCAACGGGTCGTCGAGCAGCAAAATCTTGGGGTCGCCGACCAACGCGCGGGCGAGCGCGGTGCGCTGCTTCTGGCCGTTCGAAAGTTCGCGCGGGGCATGCTGCAGAACGTGACCAATCTTCAGCAGGGCGGCGACCTTCTCGACTTTGGCGCGGATCACATCCGCGGGCGCGCCATGAGCGGTCAATGCGCTCGCGACGTTGTCGAAGGCGGACATATGCGGGAACAGCGCGAAATTCTGAAACGCCATGCCGACGCCACGCGTCTCCGGCGCATCGTCGGTGACGTCTTTGCCAGCGAGCAGAATGGCGCCCTCGTCGGGCTGCTCCACACCGGCGACGAGACGCAGAAGCACCGTCTTGCCCGAACCCGACGGTCCGAAGATGCAGATGATTTCGCCGTCCTCCGCCGCCAGCCAAACGCCGTCGAGCACCTTGCCCGTCTTGAACCGCTTGCTGATCGCCTGGAGTTCGAGGCTCGCCATGGCCTATCCTTTCACCGCTCCGAGCGACAGGCCTTCGACGAGATAGCGCTGCGCATAGAGAGCCAGAGCGAGCGTCGGGGTGACCGACAGCACGATCGCCGCGGCGATCTGGCCATATTGGATGCCGGAGGCGGTCACGAAGGCGAGCGCGCCGACCGTCACGGGCTGCTTGTCCGCGGAGGCGAGAATGAGTGCGAAGACGAAGTTGTTCCAACAGAAAATGAAGGCGAGCAGTCCCGCGGCGGCGATGCCGGGGCCCGCCAACGGTATCGCGATGCGGGTGAACGTACGCCACCACGAATGTCCGGCGACGCGATAGGCGTACTCGATATCGGGCGATATGTCCTCAAAATAGCCGCGCACGATCCACAGAATGAGCGGCAGCGCGATGAGCTGATAGACCCAAATCAAGCCGGCGTAGGTGTTGGTGAGGCCGAGTTGCTGAAAATAGAGCGTCAATGGCAGCAGAACCAGCAGCGGCGGCGCGAAGCGGAAGGACAGCAGAGTGAACGCGATGTCCTCGCCCAGACGAAACTTGAAGCGCGCGAAGGCATAGGCCGCCGGCACGCCGAGAATGAGCGCGATGGCGACGGACAGAGTCGACAGGAGCACGCTGTTCCACAAGTTCCTCATAAACGCGATGTCGAGCGTCCCGGATACGGTCACCAGCTTGCCGGTGATCAGCGCCGAATAATTGGAGAGCGTCGGCGTAAAGAACAGGCTTGGCGGAATGCGCAGAATGTCCTCGTTCGTCTGAAAGGACATCAGGAAAATCCAGAATATTGGAAACAGAAAGAAGACGACGATCAGCGCGACGAGGACGCCGCGAAACATTCGCTCGGCGATGGACGTGTGTTCCATATCCGCCTCCGTTTACGCCAGGCCGCGCGCGCGTTCGCGCAGCTTCAGCCATTGCTTGATGAAGACGTTCGACAGCGCATAGGTGATGGCCCAAAGGATGATCAAGAGCGCCGCCGATCTTCCGATGTTTGTGTATGTATAAAATTCGAGATATGCGCGCACCTGAAAGACCAGCAGCGTGTCGCCGGGTCCGCCCTGGGTCATCGGATAGATGATGTCGAATTGCTGAATCGAATCGAGCAGCCGGAACAGCGCGGCGGTTATGATGTAGGGAGTGAGCATGGGCAGCGTGATCCGGAAAAAGACGAACTGCCTGGGAACGCCATCGAGCGCCGCGGCCTCGAACGGCTGCTGCGGCAACGAGCGAAGTCCCGCCAGCAACAGGATCATGATGAAGGGCGTGTAGACCCAGACGTCGACGAGAACCACAGTGAACAGCGCCGTGCTCGGGTCGGAAGCCCATTTGAAATTGCTGACGCCGAGAGACTGTACGAAATAGGAGAGAATCCCGAAATTCGGGTTGGTCATCAACTTCCACATCAGGGCCGCGATGGCCGGCGCGGTCATCAGCGGCAGGAGAAGCAGTATCGATATTAGGTTGTTGATCCGGGTCTGCTTCCGCAGAAGGATAGCGATCAGGAGGCCAAGGACGAGCTCCACTCCGACCGTCAGAACCGTATAGAGCAAGGACACGCGGACCGTGTTCCAGAACGCGGCGTCGGAAAACAAATCGATATAGTTCTGAAACCAAATAAACCCCTTCAGCATCGGCAGGTTGAGCCGATATCGCAAAAGCGAATAATAAACCGAGGTGAAAAAGGGAATGAGGATGCCGATGCAGACGAGGAGCGCCGGCAGGCTCAGAAGATAGGGCAGAAGGTTTGTTCTTCTGCGGCGAGTCGGGTTTGCGACGGGCTTGACGGCAGTGGCGGTCACGACCTGAACCTTGCATTCGACGGCTCGCGGACAGGGGTTTGACGCCCGCGCGACTTAGACTCTTGATCGGTCCCTGAACGGCGCGCGGGCAGGGAGGAAGCCCGGGCGCCGTTCAGGCCATGATCGGCCGAAAAGCCTCAACCGAGGCCGGCTTCCTTCAGCTGCTTGTCGATCGAGGCGGCCAATTGATCGAGACCGTCGTCGATCGGCACTTCCTTGGCGACCATCTTCTGCAGCGTCGCCGCCCATTGGGTGGTCACATCGAAGAACAATGGCTGCGGCGTGAAGTAGATGCGCGCGCCCGGCGCGGAAGCCTCGTATTGCTCGAGATAACCGCTGTAGCTCTTGGCGATGCGGTTGCGGAATTCGTCGTCCTTCCAAACTGACGAGCGGACCGGATTGACGAAATCCATCTTCCTCGCGCCGAACATGTCATGTTCGGTCGAGGACGCCCATTGCATGAAATACCAGGCCGCGTCCTTCTGCTTGCCGAAGGTGTTCATGGCCAAGGACCAGATCCAGACGTTGGGAGTTGGGGCCTTGGCCTCCGGATTGGCGGCGAAGGCGTGGAAGCCCAGATTTCCCTTTTCCTTGTTGTCGCCGCCATCCATGAAGTAGCCGAGAATGTCGGCGTCGAAGATGGTGGCCGAGGCGCCGGCGCCCAGATCCGTTCCGACCTGATACCAGGTGTAGGTCGACCAGTTCTTCGGACCGGAGTCCTGGATCATCTTGACCCACATTTTGTGGAACTGCTTTGATACAGGCGTGTTCATCGCGGCCTTCAGCTTGCCGTTGGTGACGGTAAAGTCCTTCTGGCCGTAATTCGAATAGCCGGACAGGAAGCCCGGATGGATCGTCGCCCACGAGCGCGATCCGCGCACGCCGATGCCATATGGCCCGCCGAGATCCTTCGTCAGCTTGGCTGCGGTGTCCATGAGCTCCGGCAGATTGTTGGCCGGCTTGACTCCGATCTTGTCGTACATTTTCCGATTGTAGGTCGTCGAGTTGAGCTCGAAGCCCCATGGGATGCACCATTGCTTGGCGTCCGCCGATCCGAGCTCCGACCCCGGCACGCCGTCCCAGGCGGTCGAGGCGCGCAATCCCGGCTGAACGTCTTCCCAGTTGTAAGTCGGATTGGTTTTCGCGGGGTCCTTGATCCATTGGTTGAGATCCTCGACCCAACCCGCCGGGCCATAGGTCCAGGTCATGTAAGCGCCAGTCATGAAGGCGTCATACTGGCTCGACTTCGACGAGAGCGCGGCCGTCACCTTGTCGAAATACACGTCCTCCGGAAAAATGTCGTAGGTCACCTCCATCCCAGTCATGGTCTTGAAATTGTTCAGGTCCGCGATCATCGCATCCGCGTAGGGATGCTTGTTCAACAGCAGGTGCAGCTTCGAACCCGAGAACTTCTTCCAATCGAAATCCGCCGCCATCGCCCGGGTTCCCGCGGCGTTCAACATGAAATTCGCCGCTGCGGCGCTAATGCCCAGCCTGCCCGCGCCGCTCATCAACTCGCGGCGGCTCATCTTCCCGGCCTTGAACGCGTCAAAAAAATCCTTCGCTTTGTCAGTCATCGCTCTCTCCTTGATGCATAGGTGCCATTTTATTGACTGCCGGATCTCCGCCCGACTTTTCAAGCAATCAGCGCCTTTGCTGTTCGCTCATCCGTGATCAATCCAAAAATGAGACCGCTCGCGAGAACGGCTTTGACGGCCTCAATCTTCGAACGGCCGCCAGCTATGGCGACCGTCTTGTGGCGACCGATCTCATTGACCGGCATAGAAAGGGTGCGCGCGGAGAGCCCGCTCTTGATCAGTTCTCCGGACGGGCTGAAGATGTGGCCGAGGATTTCACCGGCGCCGCCGAGGCGGCGCGTCGTAACAAATTCTTCTTTTTCGACCATGCCCGTCGACAGCAATGAGGCGTCCGCCTCCATCGTTCCGATGCCGACCAGACGCAAGGTCGAGTCAATGCCCATCTGAACGACCTGCGGGACTCCGCGCTGTTCCAGAAAGACCGACCGGTCCTCGGCCGTGTTCGCGTAAAACGGCAGCGGGAGCACATAGGCTTCGGCGCCCGTTCGCTCCGCGAGACGATGGATGACGTCGAAGGGGGTGGTCGCATAGCGCCGCGTCAGGCCGCCGAGCAAGGAGACGAACTTGACGTTCGTAATGTTCATCTTGGGCAACATGGCGACGCAAGCCGCAAGGGTGCGGCCATGGCCAAAACCGATCGCCTTGTGCTCGCCGCTTTCGAGGGAGCGCCGAAGGAAACGGCTGCCCGCCAGAGAAAGTGTCTTCAGCGGCAGCGGCTCATCGTCGATTTCGGGCGATACCTCGCACATTTTGACGCCGTACCGCTGACAAATCTCGTCTTCCAACCTTACGCATTCGGCGATCGCGCCGTCGATCGAGACGTGGATCAGACCCAGACGATTTGCGCGGGCCACCAGTCGATGCGCTTTAACACTTTGAATATTCAAACGTTTTGCAACTTCGCCCTGCGTCAGCCCGGCGCCGTAATGCAGCCACGCCGCGCGGACGCAAAGCTCTGCTTCCTCGTCGACAGGCTGCGATGAAGGGGCAAAATTCAGAACGACCTCCCTGTTATTTTTTTCTTTACTTGATGTTTTTTTCATTTTGGCGCCATCTTGTCAAGGTGGTTGGAAGGCGATTGCGTGGCCTCAGGAGATTGCAGCCAAATCTCCCCGGCATGAGCGATTGCGTAGGAATTCGGGACGGAACAATCGTAGCGATCCGGAAGCGGGGGTCGGGGGAACCCTAAATTGGGGGAGACCTGGACGAGGAGGAGACAATGAAGGTCGCGCTCGGCGCGGACAGCGCAGGAAAGCCATTGTTAGATGTGATCGCTGGGCACTTGGCGGGGCGTTCCGACGTTGAAGTCGCGGACCTCAGCAAGCCTGGCTTCTATGCCGAAGTCGCAGCCGAGGTCGGCCGCGCGATTCTGGCCGGCGAGCATGAACGCGGCATTCTCTTTTGCGGCACCGGCATTGGCGTTTGCATATCGGCCAACAAGGTGCCGGGAATCCGCGCCGCCTTGACTCACGACGCCTATTCCGCCTCCCGCGCCGCGAAATCGAACAACGCGCAGATCATCACGATGGGCGCGCGAGTGATCGGGCCGGAACTCGCGAAAGCAATCGTCGATGTCTGGCTCGAGGCGGAGTTCGATCCAACCGGTCCCTCCGCCGGCAACGTCGCGGCGATCGACATGCTCGACGCGGCGCGGCGCGGGAGCGGCTCTCTCCCATGACGAAACCAAAGCCGTTCAGGCTTTCCCTCAACACCAATCCTCTGGTCAACCGGTTCGCGGAGCCTTCCGATCTGATCGGCGCGATCGCGGAGGAAATCGGCGTCGGCTACATCCAGCTCACCCATGAATTCATCGATCCGAATTGGCCTTTGCCGACAAGACTGCGATTGACGGCGGAGATGGCGCGATGTTGCGGCGTGCACGGGGTTCGGGTCACATCTCTGATGACCGGCCCCTACGGGCGGCTCAATCATTTCGGTCATCCGGACGCGGACGTGCGCGGACATTATGTCGACTGGTTCAAGCGCCTAGCCGACATCGCCCGCGACCTCGGTTGTCCCGCGATCGGCACTCAATACGCCATCCTGACTTACCGCGACTACGACGACGAACAACGCCGCGCGGCGCGGCTGAACCAGGCCCTCGACTGCTGGCGGGAAGTCGCAGAGCACGCCAGCTCAGTCGGGCTCGAATTTCTATTCTGGGAGCCGATGTCTGTCGGCCGCGAAATCGGCCACACGATCGAAAGCACGGCTCGGCTCCAGGACTTCTCGACTCCGCGGACCTGGCGACGCCGCTCAAGCCAATGATCGATATCGACCACGGCGACGTAACGTCGGCCGACCCCGCCGACTCCGACCCTTATGCCTGGGCGAGAGTCTTCGCCGCGCGCTCCCCGATCATTCACATCAAGCAGAGTTCGATGAACAAAGGGGGGCATTGGCCGTTCACCGCTGACCGCAATCAGGACGGCCGGATCGTTCCCGACAAGCTGCTCGCGGCGGTTCGGGCCGGCGGCGGCGTCGACAATGAGTTTTGCATGGAGCTTGCGTTTCGCGAGCGCGAGCCGTCAGACCGCAGCGTCATCCCCATGACCCGCGAATTGGTCGATTTCTGGCGGCCCTATGTCGATGTCGGCCGCGGCGTCTGAAGCCCGCGCGCCGAGGAGGAGGAAATGACGGCCAAGACGCCCTGGATCGGCACGAGCTGGAAGATGAACAAGACGCGGGCCGAAGCGCGCGCCTTCGCCGAGGCTGTAAGGGATTTGGGGATCGCGGCGCGCGTCCAGGCTCGGCTCTTTGTCATTCCGCCGTTCACCGCCATCGCCGAGGTCGCATCGATTCTCGCCGGGCGCGATGTGATGATCGGCGCTCAAAACATGCATTGGGCGCACGCTGGCCCCTGGACCGGCGAAATCTCCGCTTCGATGATCAAGGACGCGGGCGCCCGCCTGGTTGAGATTGGGCACAGCGAGCGGCGCGCGAATTTTGGCGAGACGGACGAGACGGTGGCGAAGAAAACCGAAGCCGCGGTCAACCATGGCCTCGTTGCTCTGGTCTGCATCGGCGATACGCGCGACGAGTACGAAGCGGGCCGCACCGATGAAGTCCTCGCCCGACAGACCCGCATGGCTCTCTCGCGAACCCCGGCCAATCGCCTTTCCCAGGTCGTGATCGCCTATGAGCCCGTCTGGTCAATCGGAGAGGGCGGAACCCCGGCCGACCCGGCCTTCGCCGACCATCAGCATCGGCGGATCAAGGACGAAACGTTGCAAATCGCCCGCGCGGCGCTCGACGTGATTTATGGCGGCAGCGTGAACGCAGGCAATTGTCGTCAACTCATAGAACAGCCCAATATTGACGGCCTCTTCATCGGCCGCGCGGCGTGGCGGGCCGAGGATTATATCGATATTATCGATCGGGTCGCCGCCCATTGCCGAACAGGGGGAGCGATGGCGTGAGCGCCAGTGTTCCCTCCGGCCTGGGGTGGCTCCCGGCTCACCGAGCTGAATTACAACCTCGCCGCCGAAGCCAAACACGCCGGCGGCCACTTGAAGGAGATGCGACATTCCTCGCAGACCGGCCACGCGGGAGGTCAAGCCAGCCGTTCGGGTGCAATATGCCGCCCTGCCCTATCGCTTCACACAACTCGCCACTCTCGAAATTCTCCTCGTCACGACCCGACAGACCAAGCGTTGGATCATCCCGAAGGGTTGGCCGATCAAGGGGTTGAAGCCGGCAAAATCGGCGGCGCGCGAAGCCTTTGAGGAAGCGGGCGTGCGTGGAAAGATTGGGATGAAGTCCATCGGCCTTTTCACCTACGCGAAACTGCTCGACGAGAGCGACATTTACGTCACATGCGAAGTGAAGGTCTTTCCATTGCTCGTGCGTCGGCAAAGCGCGGCATGGCCGGAATCCGAGCAGCGGCTTTTCCAATGGATCGCGCCCGCGAAGGCGGTGTCATTGATCGAAGAGCAAGGACTGAGGATGGTCATAACGGCTTTCGCGAAGCGGATCGCCCCCGGCGCGAAAAAATCTCCGGTTTGAAGGCGCCTTCCCGGCCCTCGATGCGCAGAATCTCAGACATGAGCCTGCTTCTCATAGCCCTTGACGACAGCCGCAACGCTTGCGCGCGATGGCGTCCGGCGACGGGCCAATCAGGATGTGAAGAGCGTCTGGAGCTATTTCCGACAAATTGGAAAGGTGATGGCGCGCCTTCTGATTTATTAAAATGACAAATCGATTTCCCTTTCGGCGGGACCGGATGACACATCGAGCCGGCGTCCCATTCGGTCGCGGCTCCAATAGACGACGCGACGGCTCGACTAGCGACCGCCCCATCCGCCCGCGCCGACAATCCGCAAAATCAGCAGCAGCACGATCGCCCCGATCGCGGCGTTGATGACAAGGCCGGTGATTCCGGAACTGAAATGAACGCCGAAGCGGTGCAAGAGCCAGTCGCCGATCAGCGCGCCGACTATGCCGACGGCCGCGTCGCCGACCAGGCCGAACCCGTTCCCGCGCACAACCTTGCCCGCCAACCATCCGGCAATCAGCCCGACGATCAAAATGACGATCAACCCCCGGTCCGACAAATGCATACCGTCTCCGTTTCGCGCGCCTTCGCTCTGATTCGCAACGCGACTGGCAGCATTGCAAGGAAATTGGGTCGAAGACAAATTCCCAGGGGCCCATTCTCCGCCCGCCACTTGCGCGCCGGAAGAGATCCTCATCGCTCTCGCATGTCTGCGCGTCGGAATTTTCCAACAATGCGCGACGACGCTGGGACGCTGGTGGGGGACCCAGTTCCCGCGAACTGGTCGCCTGGGTCAGATTCCCTGCTATACGCCGGCTAAACGAGAACCCGAAAATCGGCGCGATGGATCACGCGGAAATTGTCCGTGATTCGGTCGCGGAACCGCTTCCATTGTTTGGGCACGGTATGCCGGAGGAACATGATGATCTCCAGGCGGAATTCGTTGAAGGTCTTGTAATCCCGGTTGTGGGTGACGTTTTCGTGCATCAAGCCCCACAACCGTTCGATGGGATCGAGATGGGGACAATAGGGCGGAAGGAAGTGCAGCACGATTTTGCGCCCGACCGCCGCAAGCCATTGTTTGACGACGTCAGCCTTGTGATAGCTGGCGTTGTCGACGAAGACGTGGATGAGGCGCATCGCGGTATGCGTACCCTCGATCTCGCCCAATAGCTTGATGAAGGTCAGCGCGTTGACCTTCTCGACGGCGAGAATCTGCGTCTGGCCGGTTTCAAGATTGATGGCGCCGTGGATGTTGAGCCGGTCACGGCCCGTCGTCTGCTCCACCGCAAGGGCGACGTCCTTGCGGGCCCAGCAACCGGCCGGCCTCACCTGATGGGTCGGATGAACCGCATCGACGAAGACGACGGCCTCATCGACGCCCATTGTGTTGAGCAGGCTCTCGTATTTGTCGATGAAGGCTTGCTGCTTGGCGTCGTCGAGGCCGCGCGGCATGGCCTCCGGCTTGCGATAGTCAAAGCCCAGGCGATGCAGCAACGCGATCAGCCCCGAGCGGCTATAGCTCAGCCCAAATGAGCGCTTTAGCCAAGCCCCGATCTTCCGGGTGCTGCGGGGGCAATGGGCGTCGATCCAATCGCCCAGAGCGATTGCCTGCTCGTCGGTGAGGTGGCTGCCGCCGCCTTCGTGGCCAAAGCTCTTCAGCCCCTCGACGCCACCTCGCTCATAGGCCCGATGCCAATCGCGAACCGTATCGTCGTCCAGCAACAATGCCGCCGCAACCCGCTCGCAGCTCCAGCCCCGATCGAGAAGGACGATGGCGTTGGCTCGGCGGGCAACCCGATGCTCCTCAAGCCCGTCCCGCGCAATCCCGATCAGGACTTGCCGGTCTGATGCTGAGAGAAACCCGCCGCGAATCATGCCTCCAGCCGAATCCCGTTCGGCCGTCCCGTCAACCCTTTTTCGCCTCCTCAATGAGTCGGAGTATAATAGGGAAACTGACCTGTGGAGACCGGTTTCGGAGGACTGCGTCCCCCACCACCTTGCGGGCTCGACGCCCGCAAAATTTTGAAATCACGGGCCTATTTTCAGCGCAACGGGAAGCGGCCGCGAGGGTGAGGTCAGGCCGCCCGCGCCGCGGCGGGCGTCGGCCCCAGTCGACCGGCGAGCTGCATCAGCGCCAGATGATAGACCCTGGCCATCCGCTGGGAGCGATGGTATCGCGAAAGGACGACATCAAGCAGTTCGACCATGATGTCGCCGTCGACCTCCGCCAGATGGTCGAGCGTCAGGCCGCAAGGTTCGAGAGCGACAATAAGCGTTTCGCGCAGAGCCTCGAACCCGGACATGTCGCCGCTAATGAGGGCGCGCCAGACCCGCCCGTGCATGCGCGCCAGACCGTGGGACAGAACGTCGTCGCGCAGCAGGCTCTGATAGGCGTCGAGCAGGCGGTCAAAAATGAGCGGCTCCGACCATTCCTGCAGACCTGAAAAACCCTCGGACAGGTCGGACTTCGACATTGCGGCCACCCTTAATGCGGGTCGGTTTGCTGGGCCAATCACGCGGTCGCAAAAACGAATCGCCCATGACTCTGAATCGTCATGGTAAACGCGAAGTGAAAGCGCGCAACAGTTTTTCAACAGGAAATTCGATCGCAATCGAAGATTTTGCTTGACGCATCGTAAGGATCGAGTCCTTGCGCGAGCGTTCACCGGACTCCGGCGAATTCCGCCGGGCGCGTCTGGCGCGCCAGCGCATCGAGCACCGCGTTGATCATGCCGCTTTCCTCGGCGGCGAAAAACGCCGCGGCGACGTCGACATATTCCGTCACGACCACGCGCGCGGGGACGTCGGGACGGCTGCGCAGTTCGTAGAAGGCCGCCCGAAGGATCGCCCGCATCAGCGCCTCGACCCGGCGCAGCGGCCAGCCCTTGGCGAGCGTATCGTCGAGGCCGCGGTCGATCGGCAACTGATCGCGCTGCACGCCGGAGACCACGTCGCGAAAGAAGGCCAGTTCGGCGGGGTTGTAGGCGTCGCCCTCGATTTCCTGGCCGATCCAATGCGCCTCGAACTCCGCCAGAATGTCGCTGAGGCCTTTGTCCGCGACCTCCATCTGATAGAGCGCCTGCGAGGCCGCGAGCCGCGCCGCGGAGCGAAGATCAGATTTTTTCATCGCCCGACCGCTGGCCGCTTGAGCAGCGCGAGGCCGATTGCGGCCCTCGCCGCGTCGCCGCCCTTGTCGCCGCGTTCCGGATCGGCGCGCTCTTCGGCCTGTTCGATCGTTTCGGTCGTCAGGACGCCGTTGCCGAGCGCCAGCTTGCGCTGCACGGACAGGTCCATCAAAGCGCGCGCCGATTTGCCGGCGACGATCTCGAAGTGGAAGGTTTCGCCGCGGATGACACAGCCGAGCGCGACCGCGCCGTCATAAGGCCGTCCTTCGGCGACGGCCGCGTCGAGCGCGATAGCCATCCCGGCGGAATCTCCAAGGCGCCCGCGACATTCACCAGGTCGTAAGTCGCGCCGGCGGCTTCTAGCGCCCGAGCCGCGCCCGCGAGCAGGCGCGCGCCGACCGATTCATAATAGCGCGCCTCGACAACGAGAAAACGCCCGCCCTCGATACGGGGCGCGGATACGGCGCGGCGCGGCTCGCCCATTCATGCCTTTCCATCGGGGATGTCTCGGATTGTCGCCTGTCCTTAAGGGCGGCGGAGCCTTAAGGCAAGCCGAGCAGGG
>CAWIHZ010000013.1:0-234147 GCA_963835955.1 uncultured Alphaproteobacteria bacterium
CTAGGGCGCGGACCAAGGCAACCAATATCAGGACAGCTGCAATCGCCGCCGCAATACCCAGACCCTCGCCCCCGAACCCAGCCGACCTCATCCACGCCCTGTCCGCCTAACCGACGGCTCGGGAGTTAGGAAGAGACGCCGATTGCCGTTTTGAGCCTTTTCAAGGGTTTGGCCGGTCGCGGTCCCCAATCTGGCCCCCCGCGCTCTTTCGGGGGCGGCGCGCGGCCCCGGGGGCGGTCTCCCGGCACAAAAGGACATCGCCATTGTCAAGATCGCGCAATTTCTGATTGATAGAAATCATGAGCCACGATCAATCTTGGCCGGGCGCGTGGAGCTTCGAGCGTGCGTCCCATTGCCTCGCCGCGCAAGCAAGTCTCGCAATCGCGCGCCATGGAACGAAGACGACATCATCAACGCGATAGCCAAGTGAATAGCCCAGTCGGCCGTCCGGATACCAAATGCAAGCGAATGACCCAAGAGAGACGGCGAAACTCAGGATTAATGAGATATTTCAACAACTAATCCTGTCACATAACATTCGCCTTCACGTCATATAAGACCGTGCTTGGCGCGCTATGAAGGGCGGGCGGCTTAATGCGCCGTTCATGCGCGGGCCGGGCCCCGCGTCCCAACTTTCAACAACGTCGGAGACGTTCTCATGTTCTTCAGACCCTTGATCGCCGCCGCCGCGCTTGCGGCCACGGTGAGCGTCGCCTGCGCCGCGGGTATTTCGGGCGCCGGCGCGACTTTCCCCTATCCGATCTACGCCAAATGGGCCGACATGTATAACAAGGAGACTGGCTTCCGCCTGAACTATCAGTCGATCGGCTCGGGCGGCGGGATCCAGCAGATCAAGGCGAAGACGGTCACCTTCGGCGCCTCGGACATGCCGCTGAAACCCCAGGACTTGACCGCTGCCGGCCTCATACAATTCCCGACCGTCGTCGGGGGCGCCGTGCCGGTCGTCAACCTCGACGGCATCGGCCCGGGCGCTCTGGTCCTCGACGGTCCGACGCTGGCCGACATCTATCTCGGCAAGATCACCAAGTGGAACGATCCAGCGATCCAGAAACTCAATCCGAACGCCAAGCTTCCTTCGAACGCGATCGTGGTCGTGCATCGCTCGGACGGTTCGGGGACCACGTTCATCTTCACCAACTATCTGTCCAAAGTCAGCCCAAAATGGAAATCCGACGTCGGCTCCAGCACCGCCGTTGAATGGCCGGTCGGCATCGGCGCGAAGGGCAACGAAGGCGTCGCCAACAACGTGAGCCAGACGAAAGGCGCGATCGGCTACGTCGAATACGCCTATGCGCTCGAGAACAAGATGGCGAGCCTCAACCTGATCAACGCCGCGGCCAAGACTGTCTCGCCGAGTTCCGCCTCATTCCAGGCGGCGGCGGCGAACGCCGACTGGGCGCACTCGGACCAATATTATGTCCTTCTGACGAATCAGCCGGGCGCGGCCACCTGGCCGATCGCCGGCGCGACCTTCATCCTGATGTATAAGCAGCCCGTCGACCCCGTCGCCGCGGCCGAGGCGCTCAAGTTCTTCGACTGGGCCTACAAGAACGGCGACAAGGCCGCCGAAGCGCTCGACTACGTGCCGTTGCCGGATTCGGTCGTCGCCCAGATCGAAAAGACTTGGGCGACCAACATAAAGGCGCCTGACGGCAAGCCAGTATACGCCGCCAAGTGACATCCAGGACGACGAACGAACGGGGCATCATTCTCGGATGCCCCGTGGCGCCTCTCCCAGCGCGGCGTTCCGGCCAGCCTGCGGCCGGATTCCCGCGGGAGCCGACAGGAACGATCGAGCATGACTGAGATGGCGATGCCGCGGATCGAAACCGCGAGTTCCAAGGCTCAAATTCTCCAAAAGACAATAAGGCGGTTCGCGTTCAGCGACAATTTCTTTCGGCGCTTGACCCAGAGCGCCGCGCTGATCGTTCTCCTGATCCTGGGCGGGGTGATCGGATCGCTGATAAACGGCTCAATTCCGGCGTTTCGCGCCTTCGGCTTCGGATTTTTCGTCACTCAGGTCTGGAATCCGGTCACAGAGAAGTTCGGCGCCGCCGCGCCGATTTTCGGAACCGTCGTCACATCCGTGATCGCAATGGCGATCGCCGTTCCGGTAGGCCTCGGCATCGCCATTTTTCTCACCGAGCTGTGCCCGCCCGCGTTGCGCCGGCCGATCGGCATCGCCATCGAACTGCTGGCCGGAATCCCAAGCATAATTTACGGCATCTGGGGCCTGTTCATATTCGCGCCGTTTCTCCAACAATACGTGCAGCCCGCCATCATCGCCCTGTTCGGGAATGTTCCTGTGCTGTCGTCGCTGTTCGCCGGGCCTCCTTACGGCATCGGCATGCTGACCGCGGAACTCATCCTGGCGATCATGGTCCTGCCGTTCGTCACCTCGATTTCACGCGACGTGTTCGAGACCGTGCCGCCGATGCTGAAGGAATCGGCCTATGGCATCGGCTGCACGACCTGGGAAGTCGTCAGAAATATCGTGATTCCCTACACCCGCGTCGGAGTCATCGGCGGCGTCATGCTCGGGCTCGGACGCGCGCTTGGCGAAACGATGGCGGTGACCTTCGTGATCGGCAACGCTCACAGGATCGCCCCGTCGCTGCTCGCGCCGGGAACCACGATCTCCGCCACCATCGCCAACGAGTTCACCGAGGCGGTCGGCGATCTCTACACTTCGTCGCTGATCGCGCTCGGCCTGATCCTGTTCATGATCACTTTCGTCGTGCTCGCGATCGCCAAGGTCATGCTGATGCGTCTCGACGTCAAGGCGGGGAGGTAGCGATATGTCCGCGTCGCTCAACCCTGCTTACCCGCGGCGGCGTCGCCGAAACTCGATCTGGATGGGCCTCAGCGTCGCGGCCGCCGCCTTCGGCCTGACCTGGCTGTTCCTCATTCTCGCGGTGCTATTCTGGAAGGGATTCTCGGGTCTGTCGTTCGCCGTCTTCACGCAGATGACGCCGCCGCCCGGCAGCGCCGGCGGTCTGCTCAACGCGATCGCGGGCAGTCTGATCCTGACGGTGATCGGCGTCGTCGTCGGTGCGCCGCTGGGCCTGCTGGCGGGCACCTATCTGGCGGAGTACGGCCGCTATTCGAGGCTCGCGTTCGTTGTTCGCTTCATCAACGACATCCTGCTCAGCGCGCCCTCGATCGTGATCGGTCTTTTCATTTACGTAGTCATGGTGGCGCCAATGGGCCATTTCTCGGCCATCGCCGGCGCCATGGCCTTGGCGGTGCTGGTGGTTCCGGTGGTGGTTCGCACCACCGAAGACATGCTGAACCTCGTTCCCAATACATTGCGCGAAGCCGGCGCCGCGCTCGGCTTGCCGCGCTCCGTGGTGATTCAGCGCATCGGCTATCGCGCCGTGAGGGCCGGTCTGCTGACCGGCGTGCTGCTGGCGATTGCGCGGGTCAGCGGCGAAACCGCGCCGCTGTTGTTCACCGCGCTCAACAATCAGTTCTGGAGTTTGAGTCTCAACAAGCCGATGTCGAGCCTGCCGGTCGTGATCTTCCAGTTTGCGCTGAGCCCGTACAAGGAATGGCAGCAACTGGCCTGGACCGGGGCCTTGATCATCACGCTGGCCGTCCTTGCGCTAAGCATCATTGCTCGCGCGCTGACCGCTCAGACGAAGCAGACATGAGAAGTGGAAGGGTCCAGCGTATGCCCAACGACGTCCAGGTGGAAAAGCCCGCCAAGGCGGCCGCCGCGGCGAAGGAGAAAGTCGTCGTGCGCGACCTCAATTTCTATTACGGCCAGACGCATGCTCTGAAAGACGTTTCGTTGTCCTTGCTCGAGGGCCGGGTGACCGCCTTCATCGGCCCTTCGGGCTGCGGCAAGTCGACGCTGCTGCGCGTTCTGAACCGGATGTACGACCTCTATCCCGGCCAGCGCGCCGAGGGCGTGGTCCTGCTCGACGGCCAGAATGTGCTTTCACCCGACCTCGATCTCAATCTCTTGCGCGCGCGGGTGGGGATGGTGTTCCAGAAGCCGACGCCGTTCCCGATGACGATCTACGACAACATTGCTTTCGGAGTCCGTCTCTACGAGAAGCTGCCGAAGTCCGAACTGGACGGACGCGTCGAATCGGCCCTGCGCCGGGCGGCCCTGTGGCCGGAGGTCAGCGACAAATTGCACGCGAGCGGGCTCAGCCTCTCGGGTGGGCAGCAACAGCGGCTGTGCATCGCTCGCACGGTGGCGATCAGCCCGGAAGTGATCCTGTTCGACGAGCCCGCGTCCGCGCTCGATCCCATCTCGACAGCCAAAATCGAAGAGCTGATCGACGAATTGTCGGGCGAATATACGATCGCGATCGTCACCCACAACATGCAGCAGGCCGCGCGCGTCTCGAGTTACACCGCCTTCATGTATCTGGGCGAGATGGTCGAATTCGCCGAGACGAACGCGGTCTTCACCGCGCCGAAGGACAAGCGGACGCAGGATTACGTCACCGGCCGGTTCGGCTGAGAGAGGCAACGCCGTGGTCAACCATACCGTCAAAGCTTACGACCAGGAACTCGACACGCTGGAGCGGCTGATCGCCGAGATGGGCGGCATCGCCGAGAAGATGGTGATCGACGCCGTGGACGCGCTCACCAGCGCCGACAACGTTCTCGCCAATCAAGTCATCGCGATGGATCCGCGTCTTGACGCGCTGCAGCACGAAATCGAGGATCTCGCGGTCCTGACCATCGCGCGCCGGCAGCCGGTGGCGATCGACCTTCGCGAGCTCATCGGCGCCATTCGGATCGCCGCCGACCTCGAGCGCGTCGGCGATTTGGCCAAGAACATCGCCAAGCGTTCAGTGAAAATCGGCGTCGAGGCTCGGGTGCCCCGCGCCACCGTTGGCCTGAAGCACATGAACGAGGTCGCGACCGAGTTGATGAAGGACGTGCTCGACGCCTATGCGCAACGCGACGCGGATCGCGCCCGCGGGGTCTGGGAGCGCGACGTCGAGCTCGACGACCTGGAGGATTCGGTCTTTCGCGACCTACTGACCCACATGATGGAAGATCCGCGCAACATCTCCTTCTGCGCGCATCTTCTCTTCTGCTCCAAGAACATCGAGCGCATCGGCGACCATGCCACCAACATCGCCGAGACCGTGGTCTACCTGGTCACCGGCTCGACCCTGCCGACCGAGCGCCCGCACGGACGGCAGGAAACCGACATCGACATCGAAGCCTCGGGGGGCGCCGCATGATGAACCAGACGCGCAAGGACATCGCCCGCCCGGGCGCGGCCTCGGCGCCCAGAATTCTCGTGGTCGAGGACGAGGCCGATCTGGCGCTGCTGCTCGGCTACAACCTGGAGGCCGAGGGTTATGTGGTGGAGAGCGCGGAAAGGGGCGATGAAGCCGAATTGCGCCTCGCCGAGCGCTCGCCCGATCTCGTCATTCTCGACTGGATGCTGCCCGGCGTGTCGGGTCTCGAAATCTGCCGCCGGTTGCGGGCGCGCGAGGCCACGCGCACCCTGCCGGTGATCATGCTGACGGCCCGCGGCGAAGAAGCCGAACGCGTGCGCGGCCTCTCGGTCGGCGCCGACGATTACGTCGTCAAGCCGTTCTCGGTGCCCGAACTGTTGGCGCGCGTGCGGGCGCTGCTGCGCCGCAGCCGGCCTGAGCGCATCGCCGATCGCCTCTTTGCCGGCGATCTCGATCTCGATCGGGAGAGACGGCGGGTCCGGCGCGGCTCACGCGAAGTCCGTCTTGGTCCGACCGAGTTCCGGTTGCTCGAATACTTGCTGGAAAAGCCGGGGCGGGTGTTCTCGCGCGCGCAACTGCTCGACAGCGTGTGGGGGCGGGCGGCGGAAGTCGACGAGCGCACGGTCGACGTGCATGTCGGGCGGCTGCGCAAGGCGCTGTCGAGGGGGCGAGAGCGGGATCCGATCCGCACTGTGCGCGGGACCGGCTACGCCTTCGACGAGACCTTCGGCAAGCCCTGACGGCGATGGCGATCGGGAGCCGGAACAGCACGGCTCTCCCGCAATCGCCGGACGAGGGAATCGCCGACAGTCGCGGGGCGCCGTTTCCGGGGCAGCCGCTGGGAGCCCATTTCGCTTTCACAGCATATGACGCTATGTTGGGCGGAAGCGGGGTCGGCGCTGCCGTCGTCTCGCGGGGCGGACGCCGGCTTTGGCTGTGCGTAGTCGACACGCTTAAGAAATTGCGCCCGCGCAAGCCGGTCGCCAGCCGGGGGAATTCCCTGCGCCGGCGCCCATCGAGGAGGAAACGATCGACTGATTCTAAGCCGAACCCGTTGATTGCCGGGAGCCGAGGCCGCCGCGCCAGAACGCGGCCGAGCCCGGTCGCGGGAGCGGCGCTCGACATTGCCCTTATGATCCGACCGGCCGCCGGCCGCGCCTGGCGCGTCCGCCATCGAGATCTCCAGCACAGGACCAGTCATGTTTGCCCTAGGCGTCGATTTCGGAACCAATTCGGTGCGCGCGCTCATCGTCCGCTGTTCCGACGGCGTGGAATTCGGCAGTCGCGTGGTCGATTATCCGTCCGGCGCCGAGGGCGTTCTGCTCGATCCGGTCGACGGCCATCTGGCTCGGCAATATCCCGGCGACTATCTGTTCGGTCTCGAGGAGAGCATCAAGGGCGCGCTCGTCGAAGCCTTGCGCAAGCCCGGTTTCGACGCCTCGAGGATCGTCGGCATCGGCGTCGACACGACCGGATCGAGTCCCATTCCTGTCGATGACCACAATCGCCCCCTGGCGCTGAGCGAACGCTGGAGGGGCAATCTCGCCGCGCAATGCTGGCTGTGGAAGGATCACACGAGCTGGCGCGAGGCCGCCGAGATAACCGAGCTCAGCGCCAAGCTTCGGCCCCAGTACATCGCCAAATGCGGCGGCGTTTATTCCTCGGAATGGTTTTGGGCCAAACTCTGGCATTGCCTCAACGTCGATCCGCAGGCGTTTGAGGCGGCCTATTCCTGGGTCGAACTCGCGGACTGGGCGCCGTCGGTGCTGGCCGGAGTCACCGATCCGCGGCGGATCAAGCGCGGGGTCTGCGCCGCCGGTCACAAGGCGCTCTATTCCGACGAGTGGGGCGGCCTGCCGGACACGGATTTTCTCGCCGCGCTCGACCCCCGTCTCGCCGGGTTGCGCGACCGCCTCTACGAACGGGCCTATGACGCGACCGAGCCCGCCGGTTCGCTTTCCTCTGATTGGGCGGCGAAGCTTGGACTGACGGCCGGCATTCCAATCGCAATCGGCGAATTCGACGTGCACTACGGCGCCATCGGCTGCGGCGTCAGCGAAGGCACGCTCGTCAAGGTGATCGGAACGTCGACCTGCGATTGCGCCGTCGTTTCGGCTGACAAGCCCATCGCCGACATTCCAGGCATCTGCGGCATCGTAAAGGGCGCGATCCTGCCCGGTTTCTTCGCGATCGAAGCTGGCCAGTCGGCGGTCGGGGACATTTTCAAATGGTGGGTCGAGGGGGTGTGCGGCGGCGACGCCGCGCTGCATGCGCGGCTCTCCGCGGAGGCGGCGAAGCAGCGGCCCGGTCAAGCTGGGCTGTTGGCGCTCGACTGGAACAACGGCAACCGGACCATCCTCGTCGATCAACGGCTGTCCGGGCTGCTGCTTGGGCAGGACCTCTATACGACAAGAGCAGACATCTACCGCGCGCTGATCGAGGCGACCGCGTTCGGCGCGCGCGCGATCATCGAGCGCATTCAGGAATATGGCGTGCGAACCGATCAGGTCGTGTGCACCGGCGGAATAGCGGAGAAGAATCCGTTGCTGATGCAGATTTACGCCGACGTGACGGGCTGCGTCATGCACGTCGCCGGCTCGAGCCAGACCTGCGCCCTCGGCTCGGCGATCGCGGCCGCGGTTCTGGCGGGCGCGCATCCCGACTTTGCGACCGCGCAAGCGGCGATGACCTCGCTGAAGCCGACGCAATATAAGCCGGCGCCCGAGAATCGGGCTGTCTATGATCGGCTTTACGCGCTCTATCGCGATCTGCACGACAGCTTCGGAGGATTGTCCAGGTCCGCGGACCTGTCGCTGGTGATGAAAAGCCTGCTGGAGATCAAGTACGCGCAGCGCGCATGACTGCTCGCCCTATTGGCGTCAAACCCGTGCGGCGGGCTCGGCGCGTTGCGTTAAACTGTCAACACGGAAACACTCGAGACGGTCATGATCAATCTTGCCACGCCTGAGTTCTGGTTCGTTTGCGGTTCCCAACACCTCTACGGTCCCGGGCCCCTGAAGCGGGTGGCCGCCGATGCGCAGGAAATCGCGGGAGCGCTCGCCGAATCGCCGAAGCTGCCGCTGAAGACCGTCTTCAAGGCGTTGCTGACGACGCCGGATGAAATCGCCAAGCTCTGCCTCGAAGCGAATTCCGATCCGAACTGCGCCGGCTTGATCCTCTGGATGCACACGTTCTCACCCTCGAAGATGTGGATTCGCGGATTGGGCGCGTTGCGGAAGCCCTTCGCGCATCTCCATACCCAGTTCAGTCGCGACCTGCCGTGGGACGCGATCGATATGAATTTCATGAACCTCAACCAGTCGGCGCATGGCGATCGGGAGGCGGGGTTCATCCACACCCGCATGCGCCTTGCCCGCAAGGTCGTCGTCGGCCACTGGTCCGACCCGGAAGTTCAGGACCGGCTCGGCGCGTGGATGCGCGCCGCGCGCGCCTGGCACGATTGGCAGGGCGCGAAATTCTGCCGCTTCGGCGACAACATGCGGCAAGTGGCGGTCACCGAAGGCGACAAGGTCGCGGCCGAGATGACCTTCGGCTTCTCGACCAACGGCTATGGCGTGGGCGAGCTCGCGACCGCCGTCGACGCCGTACCAGATGCGGAAGCCAAGCAGCTGGCCGGCCAATACGAGGAGCGTTACGCCGTCGTCCCAGAACTTCGCAAGGGCGGCAAGCGCCATGAGTCGCTATTGTACGGAGCGCGGCTCGAATTGGGCCTGCGCGCGTTTCTCGGCGAGGGCGGATTCAATGGGTTCACGACCACGTTCGAGGACTTGCATGGGCTGCGGCAGCTCCCAGGCCTCGGGCCCCAGCGCCTGATGGCGGACGGCTACGGCTTTGGCGCCGAGGGCGACTGGAAGACTGCTGCCCTGGTGCGCGCGATGAAGGTGATGGGCGAGGGCTTGCGCGGCGGGACCTCCTTCATGGAGGACTACACCTACCATCTGGCGCCCGACGGTCATCAGGTCCTGGGCGCGCACATGCTTGAAATCTGCGAGACGATCGCGGCGCGCAAGCCGTCGCTGGAAATTCATCCGCTCTCCATCGGCGGCAAGGAAGACCCGGTTCGGCTCGTGTTTGACGCGCCGCCAGGTCCCGCCCTCAACGCGAGCCTGATCGACCTCGGCGCGCGCTTTCGCCTGCTGGTGAACGAAGTGACGGCGGTCGAACATCCGGCGCTCCCCAAGCTGCCGGTCGCGCGAGCGGTCTGGGAATGCAAGCCGGACTTCAAGACCGCCTGCGCCGCCTGGATCCTGGCCGGCGGGGCGCACCACACCGGATTCAGCTACAGCGTGACCCGGGAGATGCTCGAGGATTTCGCGACAATCGCCGGAATTGAGATGGTCGCGATCGGAGCGGAAACCACGCGTGCGGCCCTCAAGCAGGATCTCCGCAACAATGACGTCTATTATTACCTCGCGCAAGGGTTTCGCGCCTGACGGCGGGCCGAATAGCGCGCCTTCGGGCAAGCCATGACGCGCGCAGCGAGACCAGGAAGAAGTCATGCATAAGGAACTCAAACGCGAGGCCTACGAAGCCAATCTCGCCTTGCCGAGGCACGGCCTCATCAATCTCACCTTCGGCAACGCGAGCGCGATCGATCGCGCGAGGGGCGTATTCGCGATCAAACCGAGCGGCGTCGACTACGCGGCGCTCTCGCCCGACGACATGGTTATCGTGGATATGGACGGACGCAAGGTCGAGGGTCGGCTCAATCCGTCATCGGACACGCCGACCCATCGCAGGCTGTTTCTGGCTTTTGCGGCCGTCGGCGGGGTCGTGCACACCCATTCTTCCCATGCGACGGCGTTCGCGCAGGCTGGCCGCCCGATTCCGATCTTCGGCACCACGCACGCCGACTATTTCAATGGCGAGGTGCCGGTCACGCGCAAGATGACGCCCGAGGAGATCGCCTCGGCCTATGAATGGGAGACAGGCAACGTTATCGTCGAACGGATGCAGACCTGCGATCCGCAGGACTTTCCGGGAGTTCTGGTCAATCGGCACGCACCGTTCGCCTGGGGGCCGAGCGTCGCCAAGGCGGTGGAGGCCGCGGTCGCGGTCGAATGCATCGCTCACATGGCGCTGATGTCGCTGCAGCTCGCGCCCGACCTCGAATCGATCGAGACGGAACTCCTGAACAAGCATTTCAAACGCAAACACGGCGCTGGCGCCTATTACGGTCAGCGCGCCGGCCAATAATCCGCCGCCGCGCGCGACGCCAAAGCAAAAGGGGCCGCTCAAGCGGCCACTGGACGTCCCTTCAGCGAAGCGACTACGCCTTGAGCGCGATCTTCATGCCGCTGAGGTCGAGCGAAAACATGAAGCCGACCTGCCGGCCCCTCAGGCGCAGGATCACGCCGCGCGCGTTGGTGAGCTGGGCCGCAGACCGGCCGCCGGCGACCGACATCCCGGCCCCGATCGCCGAATAGACACCTTCGATATCGCTCGGATGATGCAAGCGCGAGGCGGTGCCGACGAGGTCCGTGCCCGATGCGCCGATCGTGGCGCCGGCGCTGATCCCCCCGATCGACAGCGGATATTGATGGCCTCTGAAGGTCAGGATTCCGCTTCCCCCACTGACGCCGAAAATAAATCCCGCGCTGAATACATGGATCGCGATTGATCCGGTCGCCGCCTCAGCAGGCGACAAGAGGGCGCCCGTGGCCAGGGCGGCGCCGGAAACGATCAGGCCGCGGCGTGTGATGTTTTGCATTAAAATACCCCTTACTATTCCGGAAAGGCCGCAGGCAGTCGCCTAGCGTTCGATGACGTCAACTGAATAGACCGCCTCGATCTTCGTTGACAAGCCGAAAACAGTCATTGTCGCGACGCCGACAGAACGGCGCACGCGTCATGCTTGGGCAGGTCGGGGCAAAGCGCAGTCGGGCGAGAGGAACGCCGAAACTGGCATCGACTCCGATTTCACGGATCGCCGCCCCGTTGCGCAGCGCCCCTCTTGACCGCATCCCGCCATCTCATGATCACGGCTCAGATCAACGTGCGCCGATGCAAATCGCCGAGTCAGTCGATCCATCCCCCGGTCGAATCAGGCTTGGCAACCGTGGCCTGGTCGTTCCATCATGGCGTTTCAGACAGAGCGGCGAACCGGGGCGCAGCACAGTGATCCCGACCGGGTCAATCTCGGAATGGCTCGAGGCCTGCGGCCTCGGACAATTCGTCGCCTTGTTCGAGGAAAATGAGGTCGATCTCCCCACGCTCCAGCTGCTGACGGAGAGCGATCTGAAGGAAATTGGTCTCCCGTTCGGACCGCGCAAGCGGATCTTGAATCTCATCAACGATGAACGGGGGCAGGAAAAGTCTGGATCAGTCGAGCCACTTGCGCGCGCCCCAGTGGGCGAACGGCGTCAGTTGACGACGCTGTTTTGCGACATGGTCGGATTCACGGACCTCGCTCAGAAGCTCGATCTCGAAACGCTCCAGGTGGTCGTTCGCGCCTATGAAGACACCTGCGCGAATTGCATCGTTCGCTACGACGGTTACGTCTTCACCCTCCTGGGCGACGGCGTGGTCGCCTTCTTCGGATTTCCGCTGGCGCACGAAAACGAGGCTGAGCGCGCCGTCCGAGCCGGACTTGACATTGTCGAAGCGATGGCTCGGCTCCAGTTCCCAGAGATGGGGAAACTTCAGGTTCGCATAGGGATTGCGACCGGAATGGTCGTGGTGGCGACCGGCGAGCGCAACGCCGTGGGACAGACCATGAATCTGGCCTCCCGTCTTCAAGCGGCCGCGCAACCGGGAATGGTGGTCGTTGGCGAACGCACGCGAAGGTTGGCTGGGGGCCAATTTGAATACGAGGACCTCGGAGAGAGGGAGCTGAAAGGGGTCAGCGGCTTCACTCGCCTCTATCGCGTCCTCGGCGTCAGCACGGCCGAGAGCCGCTTCGAAGCCTCGACGCACCGCGGCGTGACGTTGACGGTGGGCCGCAAGAAGGAACTGGGCGCGCTCCTCGAGCTCTGGCGCCAGGTCAAGGAAACCGGGAGCGGGCGCGCCGCCCTGGTTTCTGGCGACGCCGGCATCGGCAAGAGCCGGATCGTCAGCGCGCTGCGCGAGCGCCTCAAGAAGCAGCCGATGAAGACGCTGCTGCTTCAGTGCCTGCCCTTCTTCGTCAATAGCGCCTTCTATCCGGTCCGATCCTGGCTCGAACGGACGCTTGGGCTGGACCGGAACGAAGACGCGGCGTCGCGCCTTGCCAAACTCGAAGAATTTTTCCTCAAGCGCTGGGGTTTGCCCAAAGCCGATCTTCCCTTCGTAGCTGCAATTTTGTCCATTCCCTTCCATGAACGTTATGGCCCGATTTCAATCGCGCCGAAGCTCGCCAAAGAAGCCACAATGCGCGTTCTGGTCGAAATCGTTCGGACGGAGGCGCGCGCTCGGCCGATCCTGATCCTGTTCGAGGACGCCCATTGGGCCGACCCCTCAACGCTCGATTGGCTCGGACGGCTCGCGGATCAGCTCGCGGAAGCAACCGCCCTCCTGGTGGTGACGGCTCGCCCTGAATTCGCATCGGCCTGGAATGAGCGTCACGATGTCGTCGCCATCGATCTCGGCAAGCTCTCGCCCTCGCAAAGCGCCGCGCTGGTCGACGAACTGGCGGGCGGCAAGGCGCTGCCGCCCGGCCTGGCCGACCAGATCGTCGCGCGCGCCGACGGCGTACCGCTATTTCTTCAGGAGTTGACCAAAACCATCCTCGAATCGGGTGACCTTGTCGCCGACGGCGACCGCTTCGCCTACGCCGGATCCTCGGCCAGGATCACGATCCCCGAAACACTGCGCGATTCGCTGACAGCGCGCCTGGACCGCGTTCCCGAAAGCAAGGAAATCGCCCAGATCGGATCGGTGATCGGGCGCGAGTTCAGTTACGAGTTGATTGCCGGCCTCGATTTGAACACCGAGGACAAGCTGGAGGAGCCGCTGCGGCTCCTCACCGCGTCCGGGCTTGCGACCAGTCATGGCGAGATCCCGGACGCTGTGTACACTTTCTCGCACGCCCTGGTTCAGGACGCCGCTTACAACTCGCTGCTGAAGACGCGACGCAAGCAGTTGCACGGCGATGTCGCCCGTCTTTTGGAACAGCGCTGGCGGGACACGCCCAAATCCGCGCCCGAATTGCTCGCCCATCATTACACCGCCGCGGAGCATTACGATCTGGCCGCGCCGCTGTGGCTCAAGGCGGGCGAAATCGCAATTCAGCGGTTCGCCTTGCCGGAAGCGATCTCGCACTTGCGGGCGGGGATGTCGGCGACCTCCAGACTTCCGCCATCCAGAGACCGCGATCAGATGGAGCTCTCGCTTAGAACAGCGCTGGGCCCGGCGCTCGTCGCCCAACAGGGTTGGGGCCACGGCGAGGTCAGCCAAACGCTCGAACCGGCCTGGAGGCTCGCCCAGGCGCTCAATCAGCGAGCGGCCTACTTGCCGATCCTGAACGCCCTGTCGCTGCACTATATGTGCATTGACCGATTGGCCGAGGCCCTGCGCTGGGCCGACACCCTATTGAAGTCCGGCGCCGAGAATGACGACGACGGTCTGGAGATTGTCGGTCATCGGATCGCGTCCGCCTGCCATTACTGGCGCGGCGATTTCATCGCGGCGCGTCGGTCGGGCGATCGCGTGCACGAGCTTTACGACCGGGAGCGACACTGGGGTCTCGCGCTGCTGACCAACAACGATCCGTTCACCGGAGAAGGCGTTTATCGTCCACAATACTTGTGGATGATGGGCCACCCCGATCAGGCGCTCAAGGCGCTATACGCGACCGAAGCCAACGCGCGCCGACGCGGTCATCCTTTCGATCTCGGATTGGCCCTGACGTTGGGCGCGCAATTGTTCGATTTTCTCGGCGATTCCATCGCCCTGCTGCGACGCGCCGACGAGGCGGAACGGATCGGCGATGAGCACGGCGTCGCCTTGCTCGGCCAAATCATGGCCGAGATCAGCCGCGGCGTGGGCTGGCTGCGCGAAGGACGGGTTGCCGACAGCGTCGCTCAACTCGATCAGGGCGTCGCTCGTTTGACCCTCACAGGCCACCGCATCTGGATTTGGTATTTGCGGGCCTTGCAGGCCGAAGGCGTGGCCCTGACAGGAAATCTCGACCGAGCCCGGAGCCTTATCGAAGAGAGCGTTGCGCGAATGGAGGCGGGCGAGGAGCGGTCTCATTATGCCGAGACGCTGCGCCTGAGAGGCTGGATTCTGATCATTCAAGGCGAGCGGGAAAATGCAGAGGCGAGCCTGCGCCAGGCCATCGCGGTCGCCCGCGGCCAGCAGGCGAAATCATGGGAGCTCCGCGCCTCCAAAACGCTCGCGCGTCTGCTCGCGGATTGCGGGAGAAGGGGAGACGCCTTGGCGCTGTTGAGGCCGATCCACGATTGGTTCACCGAGGGTTTCGACACCAAGGATTTGAAGGAATCCCGTCAGCTGATCTTCGAGTTGGGCAACCCGGCTTACGCGTGAAGTCGCCTCGAACGTGCATACAGCGTCGCGACAGGGACCAAGCCTGCGGCCGTCCAAGCTCAGGGCGTCAGAACTCGACGCGGCACGGAGCGGGGCGATCGCCGCAGACAGAGAACGACGAGCCACTCGCGTCGATGAAGCGCCGAGGCGCCGCGCCTCACGCGGCTTCTTCGATCTCAGTCTCGCCACCCTCGCTCGGCGCTCCCGCCGATTTGGGCCCGCGGTTTTGCCCCTTCTGAAGTTGCGCCTCCACGGTCTTCAATGCATCGATTTCGTTCGACTTCTGAACCGCCGCGATTTCGCGCACCATCCGATCGAGGGCAGCCTCATACAACTGCCGTTCGGAATACGACTGTTCCGGCTGCGCCTCCGAGCGGTACAGATCCCGCACCACCTCGGCGATCGCATTGATATCTCCAGAGTTGATTTTGGTCTCGTATTCCTGCGCCCGGCGGGACCACATGGTGCGTTTCACACGGGCGCGGCCAGTCAAAATATCCAGAGACCGTCTCGCTGTGTCGGCATCCGAAATCTTGCGCATGCCGACGCCCGCGACTTTGGAAGTCGGGACCCGCAATGTCATCTTGTCCTTCGCGAAACTGATGACGAACAGCTCAAGCTTGAACCCCGCGACTTCCTGTTCTTCGAGAGCGACAATCTGGCCGACGCCGTGAGCGGGATAAACGACGAACTCATTGAGTTTGAATCCCTGGCGCTGCCCAGCGGGCTTCGTCGGCTTCAAGGCTTGGGAAGCCTCCTCACGCGCGGCCGGCTTGGCTGGCCTGGCCACAGCCGGCGATTTCGTCGCCGCCGCCCCGGCGGGTTGATGAGGCCGTGGCTCGACCGGCGCGGCATTCAACATGGGAGAACCCTTCACCGCAGTAATCGGGGGCGGCGCATTCTGCGCCGGCGCTTGCGGCCTCTGGTCCTTTCGGTCATTCTTCGATCGCAATTTTGCTTCCACTTTTTTCGCGGGCGTTTTAGCCATCGCCGTTCTGGCGGATTTCGAGCGGCTCGGCGCTTTCTTGGTCTTGCCCGGGATCCTCGGTTTAACCGCTTTCCGCGCCGCGACCTTGGCTCGAACTCTTTGTCGTGCTTCGCGCGGCGACCGAAGCGACTGGACCGGAGCCCTTGCGCTTGCGCTTCAGCGTCACGTCGGCAAGCTTCTTACCCGTTCTCGTCGCGGCTGCGACTTTTCTCGCCCCACGAGCGGTCGCCGGCGTCTTGGCCCGGGCCCCTCGCTTCTTCGCGCTCATCGAAAACGCTGACGCTGCAACGCGCTTTTTCGCCGATTTCGCAGCGGAAGACGCCCGCTTCGTTTTCGTCGGGGTTGATTTTCTTGTCTTGCTTGTCGACTTCTTACGCGTCGCCATTGTTATACTCCACGCACGGCCAGTTTTCCGGCGCTGCTTTCCTGAACGTAGCGCGCCTTCGCCAATCCTCTTAATCGTCGGAAATGCCTTGGCGGGACTGACCCGCGCGCTGGACCGCAGCTTCCGATCAGCCTTGGCCTTTTCCTGTTAATTTGTTGTTTAGCACAAAATTGTCCACAAATCAAAGAGGATAGCGCGGTGGACAACCCCGCCTTGCCGTTTGGTTAGCGCTGCCCGGATGCGCCGCCAGCGCCCTGCGGTCAGTCGCCCTGTCCCGGCTCGGCCGAGAAGAACTCGGCTAGTTTTCCCGCACGCCCGTCGAATTCCTTGGCGTCGGCGGGCGGATCTCGTTTGACTGTAATGTTTGGCCAAATCTTGGCATACTCCGCGTTTAGTTTAAGCCAGGAAACCAGGTTCGGTTCCGTATCCGGCTTGATGGCTTCCGCAGGGCACTCCGGCTCGCAAACACCGCAGTCGATGCACTCGTCAGGATGAATGACGAGCATATTTTCGCCTTCATAAAAGCAATCGACCGGACAAACTTCCACGCAATCCATATACTTGCACTTTATGCAGTTATCAACAACCACATAGGTCATAAACGGTTCCTCTATTTCGTCCTACATGAATAGGAGTTCGTGCAATTGTTTACGAACTTCGTACTCGAGTTCCCACCCAACTCCTATTTTTCTCTTCGGATTCAGTGGCGGCGCCAGTTTAACACAGCCCTATGGGCGCTTCTTGCTCTGCGCTTCCAATAATGATCGAAGCTCAACGAGCTTGGCGAACGGAGAGTTGGGGTCGACTGCCGGTCTCTCCTCCGGCCCGGAATTTGAGCGCGCGCGGTGCATACCACGATTGGCCGCCGGTTGGCGACGTTTTTCGTTCGCGGGCGGGCCGTTCGACCGTTCCGCCATGGGAGACGCATCGGCGATGCTCGCGGTTTCGGCCGTGACGGGCCGGGTAGTGTCCCGCTCGCCGACCGGGGCGGGGCGGTCCGAGCGGCCGCCTTCGCGATTTCGGTCCCGGTCCCGCCGCAGCGCGCTCGACGAAGCCCTCCCGGAGGATTCGGTTCCGGCCTGACGAACCGGTCGCCCCTTTCGACCGTGAGGCGCTTTGTGCGCCGGCCGCCAGACGGTGATCGTGTCGGTCAGGATCGTCTCTTTTTCAACGCTCGAAGCAGACGCCGAAGACGCGACCGCAGTCGGAAGAAGGGTTGTTTGCCCCCCAGATTCGCCTTCCGGTTCATCGGCGCCGCCCTCGGCCGCCAGCTCGCGAAAACCGATTTCCGCACTCGGTTCAATTCGCGCCGGCGCTTCTGGCTCTGAAGCCGAATCGGCGGAAAGTTCTGTCGCCGCTTCGCATACTTCGGACAGCCGCTCTTCCGGCAGCAGCGTTGAAGAGCCTAAGACCTCGCTTGGGGCGGACAGCGCATCTGGCGGCCGCGACTCGCTCGCCGGCGGATCGACGAAAAAGTCCGACCGCTTCGTTTCGACGCATTCAAAGCCAAGCGACCTCAGGATCGAGGAGAAATGGTCTCCAGAGCACCCTGTCAATGACGTCATCTGGCCGCTGACGACAAACCCGCGCAGCGGCCCTCGAGCGACGCGTCCTGAATCGTCTTTCGCCGAGCGCTCGATGAAGGCCGCGCGAATCATATCGGCCAGACGCTCGACTATGTCGACACGCACGATTCGATCGCCGCAGGGACGGAATCCGGCGACACAATAGCTTTCCTTCGAGATCAAGGGATCATAAGGCAGCGAGGTTCTTCCGGATGAAGCAAGGGGAGCAAGCGTTTGCGCTAGCGCATCGACGCCGGCGCTCGGCGATTGCAGACCCCACAGTTGGAGCGCCAGGACTCTGGCCGCCGGTTTTAGCACTGTAGGTACGTAAATATAATACGCGCCGAACCGAACGCTATGCTTCCTCAGCGCCGCTCGCGCGCTCTGATCGAGCTGCTTGATCTGATTTCGGATCGGTTCGCGATCCAGGATGCCGAGCGACTGTGCGACCTTCCGCGCCACTTCGCGCACCGCGTCCGTTTCATCCTGCAAGGCCTGGAGCGCAAAGAGCGGCCCGAGCAGACGTCGAGTCGTCGCCGCGAGCCAGAGCTCCAGGCGCGCCGCCACGATCTCGCGCGCTGCTTCCGGCAACGCATCGTCCGCGAGAATGAATGCCCGCGGAGTGAGGAGGTCAGGCCCCGGCGTCAGCTTCGCGATCGGTTCGCCCAGCCACCGAATAACGCCGTCGTTTGCAAGAACGATGGAGGCGTCGACGGATTGATGGAAGCGCGCGGCGCGAGCACCCAGTTCCTGCGTCAGAGCGTCGCGCCACCTGTCGTCGCATTGCCCGGCGTCGATGGCGGTCCTAACCCCCAAGCCGACAACCTGGAAGCCCTGAACGTTGGAAAAGTCCTGGGGGTCCTTGAACCGTTCGGTCGACGCCGCTTCGTCGACGGACATCGATTTTCCGTCAATCATCTCGCATTCCCAGACTCGCGCGGCGCACCGCGACGAGCCGCCTGTTTGGGCTCCGCAAAGCCCAAAGCGACACGTTCCTTAGCCGACCCGCGCCGCGCTGCCAATGGCGCGGAAACGCGTTGTCTCGCCTACGGCTCGCGCCTCCGCTCGTTTACCACGGCCCTTCGCAGGCGCGCATCCGCCAACGTTGAGGCCCGAGTCGCGCGAGCGACGCGCCCTTCGACGGCGACAAGCGAAGTCCCAATAAGGCGACGGAGCGGGAATCAACCTCGCTATTAGAGGCGGGCGATCAGGCTTGAAGTGTCCCAGCGTCCGCCACCCATGGTCTGAACTTCGCCGTAGAATTGGTCGACAAGCGCCGCCACCGGAAGCGAGGCTCCGTTGTGTCGGGCTTCATCGAGGCAAATTGCGAGATCCTTGCGCATCAGATCGACCGCGAAACCGAAATCGAATTTCTTGACGACCATGGTCTTATGCCGATTATCCATTTGCCACGATTGAGCCGCCCCTTTCGAGATGACGTCGATCACCAACTCCTGGTCAAGCCCCGCCGCCTCCGCGAACCTCAGTCCCTCGGAGAGCGCCTGCAGCAGCCCAGCGATGCAAATCTGGTTGACCATTTTGGTGAGTTGTCCGGCGCCGGCGGGTCCCATGCGGCGGCACAGGCGGGCATAGGCGGCGATGACCGGCTCCGCCTTGGCAAAGTCGGTTTCGTCGCCCCCGCACATCACTGTCAACTGGGCGTTTTCCGCCCCCGCCTGCCCCCCGGAAACCGGCGCGTCGACGAACCCCAATCCTCGCTGCTCGGCTTCGCGATGGAGTTCGCGGGCGACATTGGCTGACGCTGTGGTGTGGTCAATGAAGACCGCGCCGGGCCGCATGCCCGCGAAGGCGCCGGCCTCGCCCAGCGCCACCGATCGCAAATCGTCGTCGGCGCTGACGCAGGCAATGACAAATTCGCAATCCGCCGCCGCCTCGCGCGCCGTCGGCGCGCTCGAACCGCCGAATTTGTCAACCCACCTGGACGCCGTGGCCGTCGTTCGATTGTAGACGACGACTTCGTCGCCGCGGCGGCTTTTCAAATGACCCGCCATTGGAAACCCCATGACCCCAAGTCCAATGAATGCGACTTTGCTCAATTCCGATCTCCCCCGCGAGGTCATCCCATAAATCAGCGTCAACCATGACGCGGCCTCAAACGTGGCCGGGTCAACCCGCGATCCGACGCCCATGCCGCCGGTTTGTTTCCTTTGATGCGGCTCTCGGGATCGGTGAAGTTCTTCTGCGCTTTCGGGTCGGGGTCTTCTGAGGGCGGGGCGGCGGGTCTTCCGGGTTTCTTGCGGCCTTCGGCTTCTCGTTTCTTCTCCGCCTCGGCCCGCGCTTGCCTTTCGGCCTCGGCGGCGGCTTTCGCCTCGGCCTCCAGTTCGGCCTTGGCGGCGCGGATCTTCTCGGCGCGCCGCTTCTTGTCGGCGACCCAATCCGGCATCTCGTCGCCGCTCTTGTCGCGCCCCAAGGCGGCGTCCTCGCTGGCGTCCGTCGCCGCCGCGGCGTCCATCCAGCCGGCGACCTCTGCCTCCAGTTCCGCCGCGCGCTCGGCCATCCGCGCGTAGCTCATGGCTTTGTGCTTGGAGGCGTTGGCCTTGATCTTCGTCCCGTCCAGCGCGACGTGCCCCAGCTTGACCAGCCCGGCTCGCTCGCACAGCCGCAGCACCTGTGAAAACAGCGCGGAAAGCGCCTGCAGATGACGCTTTCGGAACTCCGAGATCGTGCGGAAATCCGGAGCGTCGAGGCCGGCGACGCTCATGAAGTCGACGCGTTCACGACAGGCCTTGGCGATCCGCCGCGACGAATAGACCCCGTTGCAATAGCCATAGAGCAAAAGCGCCGTCATCATCGCCGGATCGAACGGCGGCTGCCCGCGATCGACGCGGTAGACCCGCTCGATCGCCTCGAGATCAATCTCCTCGACCACCAGATGCAGAACCAACCGCGCCAGGTGATCCTTGTCGACGAACTCCTGAACCGTCGCTGGCAACAGCATCGGCTCGTCGATCTTCCAGGGGCGATAGCGCTTGCTCATGAGCAAGCAGAATCGAATTCGTCGCAATCCCGCCAGCAAAATCCGCGAATTCTCAGACAGGCTCCTAGCGTAGACATGTCGCCGCGACCCACCAGTCCGTCCTTTCGGCGCCGATCGCCCGCCGAGCCGCCGCAGCGCTCCGGCGGTCGTCAAACAGGGCAAAACAGGTCGCGCCCGACCCCGACATCCGCGCCAGCCTGGCCCCGGGCGAGCGCGACAGCCTGTCGAGCACCGCGCCGATCGCCGGGACAACTCGTCGCGCTCCGGCTTCAAGATCGTTGCGGCGCTCGACCAGAGAAGCGAGAACAAGCGGCCCTTTCGAATCGGCCTCGGCGTATGGCTGGTCGGAGAGGGTGAAGCTCGACCCTGGTTCGAGCCCAAGAGACGCGAAGACCTGCGGCGTCGGCGCCGCGATCCGCGGATTGACCAAAACAGCGAAAATTCTCGGCAGGCGAATCGAAGGTCCGAGCTGGTCTCCGATTCCGGTCATCATCCGGGCTCGCGGACATAGGCAGACCGGCACGTCAGCTCCCGTCTCGATCGCCGCGGCGCGCAAGCGCTGGTCGCCGGCGGATAGGCCATTTGCGTCGGCAAGCGCGCGCAGGGCGGCGGCGGCGTCCGACGACCCTCCCCCGAGGCCGGCCGCGACCGGCAGGCGCTTGATCAACCGGAAGCGGCCCACCGTCAGACCGGGGACCAGGGAGGCAAGCTCGCGTGCGCCGCGCAAAACCAGATTTTCATCAACCGGCCCCGCCTCGGCGGCGCTCGGCCCCTCGACCTCGAGGGCGAGATCGGAGCCGGCCTCGAACCCGAGCCAGTCGCAAGTCCCGGCGAACGCAACGAGACTCTCGATTTCATGCCAGCCGTCGGCCCGCCGCCCGATCACGCGCAAGGTCAGGTTGATCTTGGCCGGGGCGCGGAGCCAGCGCATGACCGGCGGGCGACGGGCCTAGCCGCCGCCGTGCTCTTGAGGCGCTGCGCCCGGGGCAGCTTGATTTGATGTGAGGTCCGGCAGGCCGTACTTGATCTTTTTCAGTATCGCGGGCAGATCCTCAGGATCAGGGCCCATGTCGCGCGCGTGGTTCCACTGAAAGCGCGCTTCGATCCGGCGGTTGACGCGCCAGTACGCGTCTCCGAGATGGTCGTTCAGCACCGGATCGGCTGGCTTCAAATCGATCGCCCGCTCGAGGGTCTGCGCCGCTTCGGCAAACTGCCCGAGCTTGAAGTGAGCCCAGCCCAAACTGTCCACGATATAGCCGTCGTCGGGTCGCAGTTCGACCGCACGGCGAAGCATCTTCAGGGCCTCTTCCAGATTGACGCCCCGATCGACCCATGTGTAACCGAGATAATTGAGGACGAGCGGTTGATCGGGGACAAGTTCCAGCGCGCGCTTGAAATCGGACTCCGCCTTCGGCCATTGCTTGTCCCGTTCGAAGCAAATGCCCCGAAAGTAGAACAAGGTCCAATTTTCCCGCTGAGGTATCCCAACCGCCGCGATCGCCTTGTCGTAAGTCGCCGCCGCCTCGGCATATTTCTTGGCCGCCCGCTGCAACCCCGCGAGCGAGCTCAAAGCGTCGACGTCTTGCGGCCGCTCAGCGACAATTTCCGTCATCCGCTTCATGGCCTCGTCGGGTTTGCCCAACGCCTCGAGCTCAAGCGCGCTTTGAATGTCGGCCCCATCCCTCAGAGGCGATGTCGCCGGCACCAGCTGGTAGGCCGCGATCGCACGCTCTGGCTGCTTGAGCTGGTCGAACAGGTTAGCGAGCGTCACAGCGGCCAAGGCGTTGGACGGTCGCAGATACAGCGACAGGCGAAGATAGATGAGCGAGGGAATTTCATCGCCTTGCTGCCGGCTGCCTGCCCCACCCAATCCGTAGAGCACTTCGGCGGCGCCGTCCTTCGCGTCATGCACGACCGGATCCAGAGCCTTGCCCGCGTTGAGAGTCGCGAGCGCCCGCTCCACGATCGGATGGTGTGGGACCAGGACGGAAAAGTCGGTGTAGATCTTTTTTGCCCCGTCCAAATCGCCGTGCGTCGCCAGAAAATAGGCATAGGCTTCGGCGAAACGAAGACTGTTCTTGTCGGCGTCGTAGGCGGCCTTGAGCCTGCGCCGCGCCTCAACCGGGTTTCCGAGCAGATCGGCGATCAGGCCGCCGTGATAGTCCCGAAACGCGGCGACCGCCGGGTCACGGACCCGGTCGAGAATGTCTAGCGCGTGACGCAGATCCGCCTGGCCCGCATAGCACCAAGCGACCAGCAGCGCCGTCGTCACGTCGCGCGATCGCGGCGAGTCGCCGATCGACAATTGCGTGCGCGCGACGGCGTATTGTCCCTTCTGAATGGCTTGAACCGCAATCATCAGGCGAGCCATGCTGTTATTTGGATCGCGCGCGACGAGCCGCTCGGCGAGGGAGTCCGCGCCGGCTTCGTCGCCGTTGGCCAGCGTCGCCGCGAAGGCGCGCTCGAGCAGATCGGGGTTGCGGGGATCGACGCTGAGCGCCGCGCGATAATAGACTTCCGCCGAAGCCGTATCGCGGTCATCGCTGGCGATGAGCGCGGCGAGATAATTGCCGGGTTGGCTGTCGGCGAGTTCGGGCCCTATCGCCTTCGACCCCGGCGCGGGGGTTGCGGCCGTCGCCGCCGCGAGCGCGACCAAGACCCCCGTAGCGAAAACGCCCGCTGCCAGCGCCCCATGCCTGATTGGGTTCTTCACGTGCGGTCTTTCTCCATATTCGGCGGTTTTCGAACGGCCGCGGGCCAGACGGTTTGAGGTCGATTGACCGGCGGAGCTCCAGACGCTCTCCCAGATGGCGCTAGCTCGCAGCAAAAAGCGGCAAATTTGCGCCGGCTCCGAGCCTCACATGTCCGGATAGTTCGGACCGCCTCCCCCTTCCGGCGGAGTCCATTCGATGTTTCGCGCCGGGTCCTTGATATCGCAGGTCTTGCAGTGAACGCAATTCTGAGCGTTGATGACGAAGCGAGGATCCGCGCGGGCCGCCTCGTCCGCATAGACGATCTCGTAGACACCCGCCGGACAATAGAGCCGCGCAGGCTCGCCGTAGCGCGGCAGATTGTCGCGAACCGGTATCGCCGGGTCGAGCAGATGCAAGTGAACCGGTTGATCTTCTTCGTGGTTCGTGTTCGA
This sequence comes from uncultured Alphaproteobacteria bacterium, assembly GCA_963835955.1. Taxonomy (GTDB): domain Bacteria; phylum Pseudomonadota; class Alphaproteobacteria; order Rhizobiales; family Beijerinckiaceae; genus Roseiarcus. The sequence continues at coordinate 23,802 of CAWIHZ010000013.1, forward strand.
CAGAAAGACGGACGAACTCTTGTCAAAACTGACAATTCCGTCAGGCTTTGGATAGGCGATCGGCGTCACTTCGCCAATCGGCTTCAAAGTCGCGCTGTCCGGCTTTCCATACTTAAGCGTGCCGAAAAGAGACCGGTTAAACAGTTCGTTGGTCCACATGTCGACAGCGCCCAGCCCGATGCCGGGCATCAGACCGAATCGCGACCAAAGAGGCTTCACATTGCGAACCCTATAAAGGTCGCGACCGATATCCGAGGCCCGCCACGCCTCTTCGTAGGCGGTCAATTCGTCATTAGCCCGGCCTGCCGCCAGCGCCTCGTGCGCCTTGTCGGCCGCCAACATCCCAGACAGGATCGCGTTGTGGGAACCTTTGATCCGGGCGAAATTCACAAACCCCGCCGCGCAGCCGATCAGGGCCCCGCCAGGAAACACGAGCTTGGGCACGGATTGCCAGCCGCCGGATGCGATGACCCGCGCGCCATATCCGAGGCGCTTGCCGGTTGCGAAGGTTTCGCGCACGAACGGATGGGTCTTGAATCGCTGGAACTCGTCGAACGGAGACAGAGTCGGATTGTCGTAGCTGAGATGCACCACGAATCCAACCGATACCAGACGGTCGTCGTAATGATAGGTAAACGAACCTCCCGTCGCCCCGCCCGAAAGCGGCCAGCCGAAAGTATGCTGAACGAGACCGGGCGAAAATCGATCGGCGGAAACCTGCCACAGTTCCTTGAGGCCGATCCCATACTTTTGCGGTCCGCTCTTTGAGTCTAGTCCGTAACGGGCGATCGCCTGCTTGGACAGCGACCCACGCGCCCCTTCCGCGAGCAGGAGGTATTTGCCGCGGAGTTCCATGCCTCGCGTGAAGTTCGCCTTCGGCTTGCCGTCCCGGCCGACGCCCATGTCGCCGGTCGCGACGCCCTCGACTTCGCCCTTGCCGCCGAACAGAAGCTCCGTGGCGGCAAAACCGGGGTATATTTCGACCCCCAGCCCCTCGGCGCGCGCGCCAAGCCATCGCGTCAAAGCGCCGAGCGAGCCGATGAAATTGCCATGATTGCCCATCAGCTTCGGCATCGGCCAATTCGGCAGGCGCACGCCTGCGGTCTTTCCGAGGAAATAGAAACGGTCCGCGGAAACCTCGGTCTTCAGCGGGCATTCCGGATCGGAGCGCCAGTCGGGCGCAAGCCGGTCGAGCCCGATCGGGTCGATGACCGCCCCGGAGAGAATGTGCGCGCCGACGGCCGAGCCTTTCTCGACGACGACGACCGAATGATCCGGGTTCAGCAATTTGAGCCGAATCGCCGCGGCCAGGCCCGCAGGCCCCGCGCCGACGACGACAACGTCGTAGCTCATCGAACTCTCGCGGAGGAAGGCCTGCTTCGTCGATCATGCCATATGGGCCCGGTTTGGGTGCGCTGCCGCCCGCGACATGCTAAATTGCCTTCGTGCCGGTACGCAAGCGCGCGAGAGCCGCGAGAATCCATGACGGTCCCGACAAACGTCGCCAGTTCTTCTCATCTCGGGGCCGAGGAAGCGGCGAGGGCGCTAAGGTGGTGGCTGGAGGCCGGGGTCGAATCCGCCGTCGGCGAAACGCCTCATGATCAATTCGCAGAGGCCGCGGCCGCGGCCGCGGACCGGCGCGCGGTCGAAGCGGCAACTGCCATTTCACGCGACGCTCCGCCCGCGGTGTCGGCGGTCGATCCAAGCCTCGACCGCGCCGCCGGCGCTATGGCGCCGCCCGACGTCGCGAAATCCGACGCCCGGGAACTCGCCGCCTCGTCTCCCGACTTGGCGACATTGCGAGCGAACATGGACGGGTTCGAAGGTTGCGCGCTAAAAAAGACCGCCACCCAGATCGTGTTTTCCGATGGCGCGGCGGGCTCCCGGGTCATGTTTGTCGGCGAAGCTCCCGGCGGCGACGAAGATCGCGTCGGTCGGCCGTTCGTCGGTCGAGCCGGACAGTTGCTCGATCGCATGCTGGCCGCCATCGGGCTCGACCGCAGCCAAGTGTATATCGCCAACGTCGTTCCCTGGCGGCCGCCCGGCAATCGGACTCCCACCTTGCAGGAAACCCAGATCTGCCTGCCGTTCATCAATCGACAGATCGAGCTCGCCAATCCTGAGATTTTGGTTTGCCTCGGCGGTTCAGCGGCTCAGACCCTTTTGGGCGTGAAGGGGGGAATAACGCGCGCGCGCGGCTCATGGTTCGCCTATCGATGCGAAAGCGGCCGCGAAATTCGGGCGTTCGCCATGTTGCATCCGGCCTACTTGCTTCGTCAGCCCGGCCAGAAGCGACTTGCCTGGGCCGATCTGCGCAACCTCGCCAGCGCGTTAGAAATTTGAGCATATCGCCGCTCTCAAGCGGAGGCTGGTTCCGCGTTGACAAAGGACGCAAGCGCAATCCGGCAGCCGCGGGTTGGCGACGGCGGCCCGGATTGCTGCGCTTCGCTCGCGCCCAAGATGGCGTTTCATTTTGACCAGAAAGCAGTCTAAAGCTCTTCTCGCAGCCGCTTACCGCGCTCCTGACGATAGAAAGGCCGCCGGCGGCGCCTGTCGAGGCCGCCTTCGAGCGCGTGCGCGAGATCGTCGAGCGCATGTCGGGTGATTTCTGGAAGATCGAGTTCGCGGGCCTTGTCGAGCGGCGTCCAGACGAGTTCGACCAGTTCCGCATCGGAATGAACGACCCCTTCGACGCGCCGGGCGATGAAGCGCGCGTCGACGACGAGAAAGCGCGCGTCGAAGCGCCTCGGACGTCCCGGCGGCGTAATCGCGCGGGCAAGGAAGTCGATCGCCTCGAGCGCCGGATAGACGCCGGTCGCGGCGAACCGCGCCCAAGCGCCGGGCGGAGGATTATCGGGCGCGCCGTAGTCGCCGACTCCGATGGCGAGCCCCGTTTCCTCGAAGGTCTCGCGGATTGCCGCCAGCGCGATCGCCCTCGCAAAGCCCGGCGAGGGGCGGCGCACGCGGACGTTGAGTTTTTCCTCGACGTTCGGATCGAGCGCGCCCGCGACGCTCATCAGCCGATCCTCAGCCTCGATCCGGCCGCCGGGAAATACGAACTTGCCGGGCATGAACGCGTGCCCCTGGTGACGCTTGCCCATCAGCACCCGCGCCGCCCGCCCCGAACCGTCGACAATGATGAGCGTCGCCGCGTCGCGAGGGCGCGTCGCATGAACGCGGCTTTCGCGCCCGGTCACGCTCAGTCTCCTCCGGCGCCAAAGCCATGCAGACCCATCGCCCATTGCTGGCCGACGACGGCGCCCTTGGCGCGCGGCAAGATGATCAGGCTCGTGACGATCGTCACCGCGACCCAGAACAGAGCGACAAGGACGAGCGACGAATGCGGCCATTCCTCCTCGCAAAAAAGGATGCCGCCAGCGACCAGATGGCCGACGATCAGCATTGTCACATAGGCCGGCGCGTCATCAGCGCGGTGGTGGCTGAGCTCCTCGCCGCATATGGGGCAGAAATTGACCACCTTGAGATAGGAGCGGAACAGGCGCCCCCGGCCGCAGGCTGGACAGCGTCCGATGAATCCGCGACGGATCGCCTCGCCGAGCGGGCGCTTTCCCCTCGGCATGGGAAAGTTTCGGAAACGGGACATGTCGTTCATTGGCGCATGCCTTTGCGGCCCACCTTGCCCGTGCGCGCGCCGGCTCGCCCGCGCGCTCCCGAGCGGCCCAGTTCTTCGCGCGAACCGCCGTCGGAGGCGATCTCGAAGCGCAGCGCCCCGGCGAACGGCGCGGCCTCGAGGAGACGCGCCTCGACCGCGTCGCCGAGACGGAAGGCCTGACGCGTTCGCGTCCCCACGAGCGCGCGGGTCTTCTCCTCGAAGCGGAAGTATTCGTCGCCGAGAGTCGCGGCCGGCACAAAGCCGTCAGCGCCGGTCTCGACGAGCTTAAGGAACAGTCCGACCCGGGTGACGCCGGCGATACGCGCGGGGAAAACGGCGCCGACGCGATCGACCAGATGCGCCGCGACGAGACGATCGACCGTCTCGCGCTCCGCGGCCATGGCGCGCCGCTCCGCCGCCGAAATATGCTCCGCGATCTGCGCCAGTTCGCCGCCCCGCATATCGCCAAGGCCGCCTTCGCCAAGGTTGAGCGCGCGGATCAGCGCGCGATGGACGATCAGATCGGCGTAGCGGCGGATCGGCGAGGTGAAGTGGGCGTAACGGCGCAGATTGAGCCCGAAATGGCCATAGTTTTCGTGGCTGTATTCGGCTTGAGCCTGGGCGCGCAGCACCACCTCGTTGACAAGCGCCTCGACCGCCTGACCGCGCACCCGGCTCAAGACGCCGTTGAATTGCGAAGGGCGGACGTGCTCCCCCTTGGCGAGCTTGACGCCGATGCTCGCCAGAAACTCGACGAGATCATTGAGCTTCTCCACGCTCGGCGCGTCGTGGGCGCGATAGATGAGGGGCGAACGCGCGGATTCCAGGGTTTCGGCCGCCGCGACATTGGCGAGGATCATGAACTCCTCGATCAGACGATGCGCTTCCAGGCGCGCCGGCCAGCGCACGTCGATCAGTCGACCCTGCTTGTCGAGCACGAGCTTGCGCTCGGGCAGATCGAGATCGAGCGGGTTGCGTCGTCCGCGCTCGATTTTGATGACGGCGTGCGCGGCGTAGAGCGGCTTCAGCACGCTCTCGATGAGCGGCGCCGTCGCCTCGTCCGGCGCGCCATCGATGGCGCGCTGCGCCTGTTCGTAGGCGAGCCTGGCCGCCGAACGCATCATGACTCGGTGAAACTTATGCGACCGCTTGCGCCCGTCGGCGCCCAAGATCATGCGCACGGCGAGCGCCGGCCGGTCCTCCAGCGGGCGCAGCGAGCAGAGATCGTTGGAGATGCGCTCGGGCAGCATTGGCACCACCCGATCGGGGAAATAGACTGAATTGCCGCGCTCGAGAGCGTCGCGGTCCAGCGCCGACCCCGGCCGGACATAGGCCGCCACGTCGGCGATCGCGACGGTGAGAACGTAGCCGCCCGCGTTCGCGGGATCGGGGTCGGCCGCGGCGTGGACTGCGTCGTCGTGATCCTTGGCGTCGGGCGGATCGATGGTGACAAGCGGCAGTTTGCGCCAATCCTCGCGCGGCGGAGCCAGACGGGCGGGGCGCTGGCCCTCGGCTTCAGCGAGCGCGGCGGCCGAAAAGACATATGGAATGTGATGCGCTGCAAGCGCGATAAGGCTAACCGCGCGCTCGGATTTGACCGAACCGAGCGACTCGACGACGCGCGCAGTTGGCGCGCCGAGGCGCCCTTCACGCAACGGTTCGATGGCGACAAGATCGCCATCCTCGGCCTCGCCCGCCATGCCTTTCGGCACCAAATAATCGCGTCCGGCGGACCGCTTTTCCACCGGCAAAGCGCGCCCCGCGCCGTTGTCCGCCTTGCGAAAGACGGCGAATGCGCGCGGTTTCATCCGGTCGAGAATTTTGATCACCCGGCCTGAATAGGCCGGGTCCTTTGGGCCGGCGTCGGACTCGAATTCGACGCGCATCAGCACTCGCGCGCCCATTCCCGGAGCCGGCGCATTATCCCGGCGGCCGCGCGACCGGCGCACCAGAATGCGAGGCGTCGGCCCGTCTTCGCTCCATTCGGCAGGCTTGGCGATTAGCTCGCCGTCGCGATCGCGCTCGGAAATGTCCGCCACGACGATCGATGGCAGGCGCCCAGCAGCGTGAAGAGCCTTGCGGCCGCGTGCGATAACGCCGTCGGCCTGCAGGTCCTTGACCAGCAGCTTGAGCTCAGCCTTCGCATCGCCCCTGACGCCGAAAGCGCGAGCGATGTCGCGCTTGGTGACGCGCGTCGCCGCCCCGCCGATGAACGCGATGAGTTCCTCGCGGGAGGGAAGCGCACCCGCGCCTTTGCGCTGACTTTCGTCCGCGAAGGCGACAGCGCGCTTGGCGAGAGGGCGTTTGGGCAAGGGATTGGTCTCGCGTCAACCGCCTAAAGCTAATCGGCGGCGGCCCCGGATACAAGCGAATGGCGACTATCTCCCGTGGCTCAATCCCGGCGCGCGACTAAGGCCGGCCGGCTACGCCGGAGCGGCAGCGGCAGTTTGGCGTTTTCGGCAGTCCGCCGGCGCAGGTTCAACCTGAGCGGCCATGCACAACAAAGGCGATCCGCCAATGGACGAACGCGAGAGTCCAAGCCGCACGATTTGGAGTAACTGGTCAGCATCAAAGGCGACGCGGAGACGCTTCGATTGGCGCGGCTAGGAAACACGCTTGTACAGGCGCGTCATCAACGCCGTTGCAAAGAGCGGCGCCAACAGATTGAGGATCGGCACCGCGACGAACGCCGAAATAATGCCGCCCGCCAGATAAACTCGGCCCCGATATTGTCGGCGCAATGCTCTTGCTCGCGGGGGCGGAAGGTGACGCATCGCCGCAAGCTCAAAATATTCGCGCCCGAAAAGATAGCCGTTCAGAACGAAGAACGACGCCACGCCGACGCCGGTCAGAAGCGTAAGCGCGAGCGCGACGACATTGACGAAAATCGCAAGCAATGTGAAACGAACGCCGATCGCAACGCCTTGGGCTAGCGGCAACGGGCGCCCTGGAGGACCTTCAGGGTCAATCTCGCGTTCGACGATCGCCGCGATGTCATCGAGAAAGAAGGAGGCGACCAGCGCAACGGCCGGCGCCGCTAGGAAAATCATCCCGACGATCAGACCGAGCGCAATGGCGACCGACAAGAGCGCGGCGAGCCACGAGGGCCCGACATGCGTCAGCGACAGCGCGAGGCGATCCATCCCAATGACCGCCGCGGCCAGGATCGCCGCCGTCAGGGCGAGCGACTTCCACATGACCCGTCGAAATGGCGGCGAAAAGATCTGAGCCAGCGAGTCAAAAGCGTCGGCAATCATCGCATCGGCCGCCATCAGTCGATTCCCCGACTCTCAGCCGCGGCGTCGGCGCCGCCAAATCACATTGGTGCTTACGGCGTAATTCCAGACGACGCTCAACAAGGCGCCGGCGAGTCCCGCGACCCACCAGGTCTGGTTCGACTTGTAGAGAAATGACGCGATGTCGATGTTGGCGAGGACGCCAACGCTGCACCCGATCGCGAACGCCGCGAAGCCGCCAATCAGGCCGAGACCGCGAAAGCGAAGCGTGCGATAGGTGATTTCGTTGTTCAGGATGAAATTGCTCGCCATCGCCAGCAGCGTGGCGACCAGTTGGCCGGAATTGAAGTCCCAAGCGCCGAGCCAGTGAACAATCGCTGACAGCGCCAGGATGTGGACGACGAGGCCGAGCGCTCCAATCGAGGCGAACAGGACGAAGCGGATAGGCAAGACGCCGCCGCTCGCATGGTGGACGACCAGGCCGAGAAAGTCGATGCCGACCAGCGGCGTCAGTTTCGATTCGCCCGCGAGCCGTTTGCGAAACACATAGGGCGCCTCGAAAATGCGCAGGTCGCCGCCGGCGGAGAGAAGGACGTCGACCAGAATCTTGAACCCGTCCGGCGAAAGGCGCGGCGCCAGGCGAGCGACGATGTCGCGACGAATCATGAAGAAGCCGCTCATTGGATCCCTGACCGCGGCGCCGGCGATCCGGCGGAAGAACCAGGCGCCGAGATTGCTCAGCTTCTGTCGCGCCGGCGACAGGCCGTCTTCGGCGGTCGCCTCGGTCACGCGAGTTCCGATCGCCAAATTGTACGGACCTTCGGCGAGCGCGGCATACATTTTGGGCAGGATCCTTTCGTCGTGCTGAAGGTCGCCATCGATGACCGCGACGAAATCCGCGCTTGAGGACATCCACCCCTCGATGACAGCGCCCGCAAGCCCCGAGCGATTGACGCGCCTCAGGCAACGCAACCGGCGGTTAGAGGCTGCGAGCGCGAACGCGACCTGGAAGGTGCCGTCGGGGGAATCGTCATCGACGACGATCATTTCCCACGGCAAGCCGTCGAGCGCGGCCTTGACGCGTTCGAAAAGCACGGCGATGTTCGCGGATTCACGATACGTCGGGACGACGACCGAAAGAGTCGGTTTCGATTGCGCCGGCGCTGCGTCGGGAAACATTCTACGCCATTTATCTGGTGCGGCGTTAACGAACGCTATCTGACGGTCGCGTCGGGATAAGGGATCGGAAGCCGGCGCGTCAAGCCGTCGACGGGAACGAGCGTGAGCGCGATCTCCGCCCGGCCGTCTCGCCCGAGAGTTAGCTTTTGAGGTTGTCCGATCGAGGCGAAATAGGGCCTCGCGGCCGTGAGCGCGTCATGAAGTTCTGCGGCTCGCACAATAAGAACGCCGTTGCGTCCGATGAAGTCGCCGCTGTCGTAGACGAAGGCCCAGCCTCGCGGATCGGCGGACAGCACCACGACCGGCATCTTCGGCCCGAGCGCCAGGGCGATCTTGCCCGCATCCGACCATTTGGCGGCGACGACGAACGTTGGCGGAGAACGAAAAATCGGCGCATCGCGCAAAGCACGCCAGTCGAACGCCTCCAGCGTCGGGTCGGCAAGGCCAGACCTGACGTTCGTCGGACGCAGCGGCCAGCCTGTCGCCGCCTGCAGGATCGCAAGCGCTGCGATCCCGGCCAACAGCGCCGACGAAACAAACGCCCATCGACGCAATGTGCGAGGCGCCGGTCGGGCTTCGCCGACCCAGGCGCCCATCAAAGCGAAGGCGAAGAACCATCCTGGCATGGTCCAGTGCGGAAGGCCGCGGGCGCCCCAAAGCGGTGTCAGAGTGAAAAGGACGATCGACGGCGCGCTGAGGGAAAGCAGAAACAGGCGCCGATCGTCCCGTCGTTGACGCCAGGCCGAGGCGAGCCCCGCCATGAGCGGGGCAAAGATCCAAGGCGACAGGTAGGCGACCTCGCCCAAAGCCATCGCCGCGACTTGCGCCGGCCGAAGGCCATTCCCGGGAGACCCGCGCGCGCCCTGAAACTCGAACGAGGCCCAGCCGTGCCGGGCGTTCCATACGATCACTGGCGTTATCATGGCGATCGCCAAGAAAGCCGCGACATAGGGCGCCGGATGTCTGAGCCAATGCCGCTGACCGGGCGCAAGAATAACGAAGCCGGCGAGCCCGGCGGCGCTGACCGCGGCGTTGTACTTGGACAGTCCCGCCAGGCCCATGCAGACGCCGGCCACGAGCCAGAGTCGCCACGCCTCCGCCCGATCGGGCGGTTTGGCGAAAAACAGACGCGACAGCGCCCATGCGGCCGCCGCCAACGCCAACAGCAATGGACCGTCGGGCACGATCCAGCTTCCCGCCGAGGCGAAGAAGAAGGGCGAGACGTTCAGCGCAAACAGCGCGACCAGCGCCGGAAGAGGCCCGAACAGCTCGAGGGTCATCCGGTAGTAGATCCAGCCGGTCGCAAAAAACAGGGCGACGAAAGGCAGGCGGGCAGCGACGGTTTCGCCGACCGCTAGCGCGGCGAAATGCGCAATCCACTGATGCAGCGGCGGATGGTCGAAATACGAGAGGCTCAAGCGCCGCGAAATGGCGAGGGTGTAGCTTTCGTCGACGCCGAGCCCGAGCAAGAAAGCAAAAGCGATCCGGGCGACGAAGAAGCCCGAGAGGATTGCGAGGGCGAGACGACGGCTTCGTTCCTCCGACCCGCGCCGTTCCTCGACCCGCGCCCCAATCCACGTCGGCTCGAGCGTCATGCGGACCGGCGTCCTTTCGGCTCGGAGCCGGGCACGAATTGATCGAACGCCGACCAGAACTGCGCCCGCACGACGTCGCTTTCGATCATGATTTCGTGCTGCGAACCGTCGATGACGATGATGCGTCCGGCCGGCAAGCGCGAGGCCAACCGTTCGGCCGCGGCGGTGTCCGTCACCCGATCCGCCCCAGCCGCAATGATGAGAACCGGAGTCGTGATTCGGCGTGGAAAATTGGGCTCGTCAAAGCGCTTCATTTGACGAAAAGCGGCGTGGAGCCATCCGATCGTCGGTCCGCCCAGGCAAAGGCTCGGCGACGCCTCTGAGACTTCCGAGATGCGCTTGAACCGGGCGGCGTCCGAAGTCAGAACGTTCCGCTCGAATGGGCCGGACCAAAGACTGGCCGCGCCGCCGCCGCCGGGGAAAAAGGCGCCGCCCAGACCAATGATGTCAAGCGCTTCCGCGATGTACGGCGGCGCTCCGCGGTGGTTGATCCCCTTTACCGCGACCATCGGCGACGTCAAGACAAGGCGCTCGAACGGGCATCGGCCGGCTTCGGCGCCGCTCAGCAGCACGGCCCCGCCCATTGAATGGCCGAGGCCGAACCATGGGCGCGGGCAGTTCGGCTCCAAAACTGCGCCCACGAATGCGTCGAGGTCGCGCAAATAGTGAGAGAAGTCGTCGACGTGGCCCTTGCGGGCGTTTCGCAGCGGCCGGTCGGACCCGCCTTGACCGCGCCAATCCATCACCGCGACCGCGAAGCCTCGCGACAGCAATTCGTCGACCACTTCAAAGTACTTCTCGATGAACTCGCCGCGCCCGCCGAAAATCGCGACCGTTCCCCGGGCGGGCGACGAAGGCGCCCAACGCGCCGTTCGAAGCCGGACTCCGTCGGCGGCGCTGATGCGCGATTCGATCGCGTTCGCGGGAGCGGGATTGCCGGGCGTCGTGGCCAAACTCATTGGCGCAGTTCGATCCGTCGCAGTCCCTTGGCTTCAGCGCTCAACTCTGGTGGCCGCCCGTCAGCGGCACGAAGGGAATGATCTTGCCGCCAAAGATGTCCGACCGCGCGACGCTGAAAGCGCCATCGGCCCCAATCCTCTTGACCACTTTCAGGATGTGCTGCGCTCCGGGCGGCCCAACGGGAATGACCATGATTCCGCTGGGCTTCAATTGCTGCAGCAGCGGCGGCGGAATATGGTCGATGCCGCAGGTGACGATGATCTTGTCGAAGGGCGCCGCCTCCTCCCAGCCGTAATAGCCGTCGGCGCTCCGGGTCGCGATCGCCGCGTACTCGCGGTAGCCCTCGCCGATGAGCCGGTCGTAAACGCCGCGCGTGCGCGCCGCGAGCTCGGGGATGATTTCAATTGACCACAGCCTCGAGGTCAAATAGCTCAGCAAAGCCGACTGATAGCCGGAGCCGGTGCCGATTTCGAGCACCTTGTCGCCCGGCCGAACGCCGAGCGCGCTGGTCATGCGGCCCATCGTGCCTGGCGGGGTGATGGTGACGCCGAACCCGATATCGAGATAGTGCCCGACATAAGCGTTTTCGCGATCTTGAGGCAGGACAAATTCCTGGCGCGGCGTCATCAGAAAGGCGCGCTTGTCGGACCTGCTCCACAGGTCATGGAAGCTGAGGAGCACCTGATAGCGATCGAAGCGCCGGCCTAGAAACCTCGCATCCTCGCCGCGATTGGCCGCCATCCAGGCGACGAACTCGGCGCGGCTCCCCATCGGCGGCCAGAGGTCGGGCCGGAACGGCCTCTGCGGATCGGCGTAAGCCGGAAGGACGGCGGCGAGGCTGGCCGCCGCGCCGGTTAGAAATTCGCGTCTAAGCATGACGATCCCTGAAGTTTTGGCGCGCACGCATTAAAGATTCGCGCGCGGGCGCGCAATCGATGCCGACGGTCGGCCCCATCTGTGGCGCGAACAAGGTCGCGTCCAGGCGCGGCTATCGAGCAAGATTCGCCGCCAGGAAATCGCGCAACGCGGACCTCGACCGTTCGGCGGCGTTTCGATCATATTCCAGCAACATTCCCATGACGCGCTTCCCGCCGGTGAAACCGGGATCGTCGAAAAGATGGCGGGCGCCGGGATAGACGAGGAGTTTCAAATCGGATCGCGCGCCCTGTCGGGTCGCCAGCCGCTCGCAATCGGCCGCGGGGGTCACCTCGTCCGACGCGCCGATGAGGATGAGGGTCGGGATCTCCAGCTTGACATTCGCCTGGTTCGCGCAGGGCGGATAAAAGGCCGCGGCGGCCTTGAACTCTGGACCGCCCGGGGGTTCGAAATCGGCGGCGAACCGCCGCGAGGCGATCTCGAGGGTAGTGTCCGCGCCTTGCGAGAAGCCGATCGCGGCGATCCTGGCCGAATCGACATAGGGGAGCGTGGAAACGAAGGCCAGGGCGCCGTAGGCGTCGGACAGGGCCTGCTTGAAGTCGACGGCGCAGGTTTCCCTGATCCCGCGGGTGGTGAAATCGTCGACGAACAGCGCGACATAGCCCCAGCCGGCGATCCTGCCGGCGATCGACCGCCGGTCCGCCGGCAGGCCGAGGCAGGAATGCAGCAACACCACCGCCGGGAAAGGCCCGGCGCCTTTCGGCCTGGTCAGATAGCCCTGAAGATCGGGCTTATGGGTGAGCGGCCTGGCTCCGTCGCCATCCCGATTCTGATCGAGCTGGCGGGGAGCGGCGCTGTCGAATTTCACCAGCGCCTCGGCCGACGCGGACGAAGCTCGGGTCAATTCGAGCGCCGACAGCGCGGCGATGGCGAGACGTCTCAAAGCGAATGTGCGCAACGGCGATGACCTTGGTCTCGGCGAGAAGAAGCGAGAAGAATGAGGGCGCGCCCGCCGCGGCAGCGGAGCTAGTTCCCGCATCCTACCATGAATTCCGATTTTCAGCAGTCAATGTCCTTGAAAATCGTCGCAAAGCGCCGGACGCCGCTCTTAAGCCCTGGGCGGGGACAGGCATGGCGCCGTTCGTGTACAAAAGCGCGCCCGAGCCGCTTGTCCGTCGGCTTTTCGGGCGGCTTTTTTTGAGCGAGGGGACGAGCGTAAAAGCGCTTGGAGGCCATCATGGCGGAGTTCACTGTCAATCCGACGCGGTTCGATCCTTACAAGAACTTCAAGTTTCGCCTCAAATGGGACGGGCGGTACATCGCCGGAGTGTCGCGCGTGAGCGGGCTGAGGCGGGTCACCGAAGTCGTCGAGCATCGCGAGGGCGGCGATCCGTCGACCTCGCGCAAGTCGCCGGGCCGCACCCAATACGACGCAATCACGCTCGAACGCGGCGTCACCTACGATCACGCGTTCGAGCAATGGGCCGACAAGGTCTGGAAGCTTGGCGCGGGATTGGGAAGCGAGGTCGCGCTCGCCGATTTCCGCAAGGACATCGCGCTCGATTTCTACAACGAGGCCGGGCAACTGGCGCTCGCCTACAAGATCTTCCGCTGCTGGCCCAGGCTCTACGAGGCGCTGCCCGACCTCGACGCCAATTCCAGCGCCGTCGCGATCGAGCGGCTGGTGCTGGAGAACGAAGGGTGGGAGCGGGATATTTCGGTGACGGAGCCGGCGGAGCCGAAGTGAGGCGCGCGAGCGACGGCAGCCATTTTGGGCCGCGTTTCATTATGCGCCAAGGGGTTCCGACGCCATTTTCAGCCGACCGCCGCATTGCCGAGAGGGCGTCGATGCGCTCGGCGCACGTTGGCCGCGTTAGGGTGATCACTTTTTGGAAATCAACTTCCCGATTTGCCGAGCGATTATATAAGTAAACAATCCAGCGATCGCGAACAGACAGGTGTCGACCGAGGCAAGCAGATATGCAAAAAAGAACGCCACCCCTTAAGCGATGACTATACTTACGATTAAACCAACTCCAAGGTCACAGAAGCTCGCCGTCAGCCGTCACCGCGTAGGTCTCCGCGTCAGTTGCGATCTTCGGCGTCGCGCCGTTGTGGAACAAGGATTATTTTGCTGAGGCCGCGAGTATTGCCAACAGCAGCTTAATCACGCCGCTCGGGGAATCGTCCGCAGCACCAGCAGCGCGCCGTTCGGGCAGGGAACGATTGCGTAAGCCTCTCCCCGGTCGTCGCTAAATTCGACAAGGGACGTGGCCTCGTCGAGCGTCTCGACGACCGTGCCGACCTGGCCGCGAACCAGCCGGTGTTCTGGCAGGTCGCGCAGCATGGCGACGGCGCTCAGCACAGTCGGCGGGCGAGCCATTTACCCCTCAAAACAAAAAATACCGCTGCGCCATCGGCAGCGTCTCCGCCGGCTCGCACACCAGCAGCTCCCCGTCGGCGGTCACCGCGTAGGTCTCGGGGTCGATCTCGATCTTCGGCGTCGCGCCGTTGTGGATCATGCTCTTCTTGCGCAATTTCCCGCGCGTGTTCTCGACCGCGACCAGTCGTTTCTCGACTTTCAGCTTGCGCGCCAGGCCAAGCTTGACGGCGGCGTCGGAGACGAAGGTCAGCGACGTTCCGGTCCGCGCCCGGCCGTAAGCGCCGAACATCGGGCGATAGTGGATCGGCTGCGGGGTCGGGATCGAGGCGTTGGGGTCGCCCATTTGCGCCGCGGCGATCGCGCCGCCCTTGATCACGCAGTCGGGCTTCACGCCGAAGAAGGCGGGGGTCCAAAGCGCCAGATCGGCGAGCTTGCCCTTCTCGACCGAGCCGATGTGCTTCGAAACGCCATGCGCGATCGCGGGGTTGATGGTGTATTTGGCGACATAGCGCTTGGCGCGCGCGTTGTCGTTGCGCTCGCCGTCGCCCGGCAGGGGCCCGCGCTGGCGCTTCATCTTGTCGGCCGTCTGCCAGGTGCGGATGATGACCTCGCCGACCCGGCCCATCGCCTGAGAGTCGCTCGACATCATCGACAGCGCGCCGAGGTCGTGCAGGATGTCCTCGGCGGCGATGGTCTCCTTGCGGATGCGGCTCTCGGCGAAGGCGAGATCCTCGGGGATCGCCTGGTCGAGATGATGGCAGACCATCAGCATGTCGAGATGTTCGTCGAGGGTGTTCTTGGTATAGGGCCGGGTCGGGTTGGTGGAGGAGGGCAGCACGTTGGATAGGCCCGCCACCTTCATGATGTCGGGCGCGTGGCCGCCGCCCGCGCCCTCGGTGTGGAAGGCGTGGATGGTGCGGCCCTTGAACGCCTTGATGGTGTCCTCGACGAACCCTGATTCGTTGAGGGTGTCGGTGTGGATCATCACCTGCACGTCGTAGTCGTCGGCGACAGAGAGGCAACAGTCGATCGCGGCCGGAGTCGTGCCCCAGTCCTCATGCAGTTTGAGCGCGCAGGCGCCGGCCTTGACCTGCTCGATGAGCGCGGCGGGCTTGGACGCGTTGCCCTTGCCGGCGAAGCCGAGATTCATCGGGAAGGCGTCGGCGGCCTCGATCATGCGGGCGATGTGCCAGGGACCGGGGGTGCAGGTGGTGGCGAAAGTGCCGGTCGCCGGCCCGGTGCCCCCGCCCAGCATCGAGGTCACGCCCGACATCAGCGCCTCCTCGATCTGCTGCGGACAGATGAAATGGATGTGGGTGTCGAAGCCGCCCGCGGTCAGGATCTTGCCTTCGCCCGCGATCACCTCGGTCCCCGGCCCGACCACGATGGTGACGCCGGGCTGGATGTCGGGATTGCCGGCCTTGCCGATCGCCGCGACGAGCCCGTCCTTCAAGCCGACGTCGGCCTTGACGATCCCCCAGTGGTCGAGAATCACGGCGTTGGTGATGACGGTGTCGACCGCGCCTCTTGCGCGCGTCGTCTGCGCCTGCCCCATGCCGTCGCGGATCACCTTGCCGCCGCCGAACTTCACCTCCTCGCCGTAGGTGGTGAAATCCTGCTCGACCTCGATGATGAGCTCGGTGTCGGCGAGCCTCAGCCGATCGCCCGTCGTCGGCCCGAACATGTCGGCGTAAGCGGCGCGGGGGAGGGAGGTCGGTGGAAGGGAGCTGCGGGAAGGGGGCATGGGGGGCCTCACGGCACAGGAGCAAAGGCGGGCGAGTCGAGTGCGGCGACGTCGAACGTCGCCGTCGACGCGCAGCCGAGCTCGGCGTTGATCTCAGCGAGAAAATAGTCGGGAAAATCCGCCTTGCCGGCGCGATAGGCTGCGAGTGCGCCCTGCGCGGCGCGGCGGTAGGGGATTTCGAGGTCATCCATGGAAAGAACTCCCTCGATCAGCCGCGCGACTTCGGGCCGTTTCTTCTTGTAGCTTCTCGCGAGCGTCCAGCCGAACTCGGCAAGGACGACCGGGTTGACGAGGCAAGACTCGTCCGCCGTCGCGGCGTCGACGAAACGCCGGGCGCGTTCGCATTGCGCAGGATCGTCCTCCAGGAACAGGCGCAGCAACACGTTCGTGTCGAGTCCGATCATTCGCCGCCCTTCTGACGGCTTCTCCGCTCGCGCTCCTCCATGGCGAGCGTGATCGCATCGTCGATCGCCTTGTCGAGATCGACGCCCGCCTCACCGGCGCGAAACGCGTTGGCGCGGGCGAAGTCGACGATCCGGCGTCGCCTTCGAGCTTCGAGCCGGATCGAACCGTCGGGCGTCTGCACGAAGCGAATCCGATCGCCCGCCGCGATGCTGAGGGCCTGACGAAGCGCGTTCGGCACCGTGATCTGGCCCTTGCTGGTCACTGTCGCTTCGCCAAAATCATGCCCGGCGCGCGCTGGTCTGGCGGTCATGCAATTGTCTCCTTACTTCATCAAACGTAAGGAACACCGTTATGTAATGCAAGCGAGATTCTCAGTCGGGCTCACACCTTCCCCATCACCTCCTGGCGGAAGCCGAAGACCTCGCGCTTTCCGGCGAGCGCGACCAGCCGCACGGGTCGGCTCTGGCCGGGCTCGAAGCGGATCGGCGGTGCCGGCGGGGATGTCGAGCCTGAACCCGCGCGCCTTCGCGCGGTCGAATTTCAGCGCCGGGTTGGTCTCGAAGAAATGATAGTGCGAGCCGACCTGGATCGGCCGGTCGCCGGCGTTGGCGACTTCGAGCGTGACGGTCGCGCGCCCTTCGTTCATCACGATCTCGCCGGATTCAGCCAGCACTTCGCCTGGGACATGGCGATCGTCGGCGCCGCGGATCGGATGATGGACGGTCACCAGCTTCGTGCCGTCGGGAAAGGTCGCCTCGACCTGGATGTCGTGGATCATCGAGGCGATCCCGTCCATCACCTGATCGGCGGCGACGACATGCGCGCCCGCCTCCATCAGCTCGGCGACCGAGCGCCCGTCGCGCGCGCCCTCGACCACGAAATCGGCGATCAGCGCCACCGCTTCCGGATGGTTGAGCTTGACGCCGCGCTCGAGGCGCCGGCGCGCCACCATCGCCGCCATGGCGATCAGAAGCTTGTCCTTTTCACGCGGCGTCAGATTCATGGGCCTGTCCTCGTCGCACGCGCCAGATTCCCGCACCTTTGCTTACTGCCACAGGCGCGGCTTGCGCCCGCCGAGCGCCAGAATGGACGCGATTAGCGCGGCGCGCAATCGGCTCGGCGAAGGCGAGACGAGGCGGGCGAGCAGGAGGCCGTCGAAGGCGCTCGCGCCCGCCTCCACTCCCTCACCCTCGGGGTCGAGCGCCGCCCGCAGATCGGGCAGACGCGCTTCGAGGCCGGGCGCCACGGCGACGATGGTGGCGACAGCCCGCGCGCCGCCGCCGGCGGCTTTGCGATCGAGCGTCGCTCCGGCGCGTTCCAGCCGCGTCTCGTCGGCGAAGACGAGGCGGCCGTCGCGGCGAATGCGCCAGGAATCCTTCAGCCGCGCGTCGATGCGCGTTTCGCCGGTCGCCAGGCGCCCGAAAACGATGCTTTCGACGAGCAATAGTCCGGCCTCGGCCGCGATGTCGATCTCGAGCCGGCGCTCGAGCCAGGCGCCCTCGAACATCAGCGTCTCCTGCGGCAGCCAGGCGAGCCGCGCTTGCGGTTCGAGCGCCAGCCTCGTTTCGATCCGGGCCGGCGCGCCGTCGCTGCGGTAAATCTTCTCCGCCGACGGCGTCGTCGCCTCGACTTCGGCGCCCTCCTTCAGCCTTAGCGCGACGCAAAGGACATCGCCCCCGGCGACGCCGCCGCCTGTGTTGACGATCGCCGCCTCGCAGGCGCCGCTCGGACGCGGAAAGCGCCAGCGCAGGCCCCCGGTCTCGAAGGTCCGCTCGGCTTCCGTCCGCGTCCCCGCCCGCGCGAAGGACGCGCTGAGCCGAGCGTTCGCGCGCTGGCGCGGGGGCGGATCGACGACCGTCTCGACCGGCGCCGGCGAATCCGTCATTGTGCATCCTTCATGACAGACGCCGCTCATCTGACATCCGGCGTAATGGCCGCGGTTCTCGGCGCGGCGCTTCTTCATGCGCTGTGGAATTCGCTGGTCAAGAGCGCCGACGACAAATTCCTCTCGTCCGCGCTGGTGGCGCTGTGGTGCGGCGTGGCCGCATTCGCGGCCGCGCTCGTCCTGCCCCGGCCCGCGCGGGCGGCGGCGCCCTTCATCGTCGCCTCGGCCCTCATCCATATCGCTTATTTTCTGCTGGTCGGGCGACTCTATCGCACCGCCGACCTGTCGGTCGCCTATCCGATCATGCGCGGCCTTGCGCCATTGGCGGCCGCCCTGATCGCGCTCGCCGCGCTCGGAGAGGCGCCGGGGCCGATCGCCGCACTCGGCATCGCCATTCTCGTCGGCGGGGTCCTGCTGATGGGGGTCAGCGGCCTCGCCCATGGGCGGATCGACGCGGCGACGCTCGCGATCGCGCTCGCCAATTCGCTCGTGATCGCGGTCTATTCGGTGATCGACGGCGAGGGCGCGAGAGTCTCGGGCGCGGGCGCGCGCTTCGCCTTCGCCTACAACGCCTGGGCGGACGCGCTGACGGCCCTCGCCTATGCGCCGATCCTCGTCGCATTTCGCGGGCGCGCGGTCCCGATCGCGTTTGCGCGCGACTGGCGACGCGGCCTCGCCGGCGGACTAGCGGCCTTCATCGGCTACGCGGTCGTGATCTGGGCGATGACGAGAGCGCCGATCGCCGCCGTCGCCGCCTTGCGCGAAACCTCGGTCGTTTTCGCGGCGCTGATCGGGGTCGCGCTGCTCGGCGAGCCGTTCCGGGCCCAGCGCGCCGTGGCCGCACTCGTCATCCTGGCCGGAATCGTCACGCTGAGGCTCGCCTGATCAACATCGCGGGCACACGGAATCGAGCACCGGGGCGATCGGATCGGCGACGCGGTAGAGATTGTAGGCGGCCAGCGGCGCGCCGCCGCGGCGGCGCTCCAGGACGCCGGCTGGCGCGACGCTGCGAAAGCGCCGCTTCAAATCGGCCTCAAAACCCTTGCCCGCTTCTCCAAGCGCCAGGCCCGGCGCAGCGAACAGCGCCTTGGGCGGATCGGGTTCGAAAATCCAGCGCATCCGCTGGCCGGGCTGAACGACGGCGATCGAAGCGTCGCCGTAATAGGTCATCAGCGATGTCAGCGCATAGCCCTGGGTCAGGACGAAGGCGGCGCGATCGGCTCGCGCCTTCGCGTCGAGCGCGCGCGCAAGGTCGCGAAACCCCTCGATCCGCGCAGTGGGGTCGAATTGGCCCAACGGGACGATCCCGGTCATCGCCTGCGCGAAGGCGAGCGCCGCGACCGCGAGGCCGAGGGGCGCCGCCCAAAGCGCCGCCCTGGCGACGACGCCCGCGAGGCCGTTCGTCGCCGCGGCGCGCGTTCGCGCGACCCAATCGGCGGCCAGGATGGCGCAAGCGGGATAGAGCGGGGCGAGCCAATTGCCCTGCACCCGGTCGTGCAGCGAATGCAGCAGAAAATAGACTGCGGCGGGCGCGATCGTGCTGACGAGGATGCGGCGCGCCTCGTCGCCGGAGCCGGCGCCCGCGGGCGCGCGCCATGAGACCCGCGCGACCGCCGCGATCAGCGCGGCGAAGACCAGGGGATTGAGAAGCCCGATCTGAGAGCCGAGGAATTCCGCGACATATCGGGGCGCGAAGCCGTGCGGCGGCGCGCGGCCGAGCTGCTTGGCGAAGGTCGCCCAGCCATGCTCGGCGTTCCAGACCACGAATGGCGCGAACGCGGCGAGCGCAACCGCGAGCGCCGCGGCGAGCGCCGGCGAGACCAGCCAGCGCCTGAGCGAAGGCGTCGTCGCCAGCGCCAGCACGACGCCGGCGCCGAAGAAGGCGGCGGTGAACTTCGATTGAAGCGCCAGGCCGAGCGCCAGCCCGATGGCGATGAGCCATCCGGCCTTGCCGCTTCGCCACAGTTCGGCGAGCGCCGCGAGGCCCAATGTCCAGAACACGACGAGAGGCGCGTCCGGAGTGACGAAGACCGCTCCGCCCAAGACCAGCGGCATCGCGACCCACATCAGGACAGCGAGCGCCGCCGTTTCAGCCGAGCGGAAAAAACGCCAGGCGACGGTAGCGATCAGTCCCGGCAGCGCGCCGACCAGGATCAGCGAAAGCGCCCTGACCCCGAATTCCGAATCGCCAAACAGCTCGGTCGAGGCGCGGATGAGGAGGGCGACCATCGGCGGATGATCGAGATAGCCGAAGGCGAGCGAGCGCGACCACAGGACGTAATAGGCTTCGTCGAAGGTGAGCTCCAGCCGACCGGCGGCGATCGCCTGCAGCGCCAGCAGCGCGACCGACGCCCCGAGCGCCCACAGGCCAAGCCTGCCGCCGAACGGCCTATTCGCCGCGGGGGGCGCTTCGGCGACGATGGAATTGCCGCTCACGCCGCCGCCTTCGTCCTCTCACGGCCTTCGCATTTCCTGGCCGTCCCGCAGTCGCACGCCGGATCGTGAGGGTCAACGTTTCAGCCCTGCGCCCCGGACGTCGCGAATTTAACGCGAAGGTGTGGCGCAATGCACACAGCCCCTTTGCTATCCTCGTCGTATAAGGCGTCGAGGGCGCTCGGCGAGGGCGATTGAGACTCGGTTTCGGCGACATGGCGTTGGGCGCAGGCAAATTTCGCGGACGGACCGCCGGCGGCGACGACGCCGTCGACGCCTCGCACTTTTTTTCGCGCTTCGGCTACGCCGCGCTCGGCGTCGGCGCCCCGGTCAGCGTCGTCTTCCATCCGCTCGGCCTGTTCGTGATTTTTCCGATCGGCGTCGCGCTGATCCTGGCGGCGGCGGCGCTCGAAGCCGGGCCCGGCTTTTTCGAACGGTTCGCGCGGCCCTTCAAGATTTCCTGCCTTTCTCGCCCTTCTCGCCGGGCTTGCCTGGGCGGTGGCGTCAATTCTTTGGACGCCCTATCCCGTCGCCGCGGC
Organism: uncultured Alphaproteobacteria bacterium; assembly: GCA_963835955.1. Taxonomy (GTDB): domain Bacteria; phylum Pseudomonadota; class Alphaproteobacteria; order Rhizobiales; family Beijerinckiaceae; genus Roseiarcus. The sequence continues at coordinate 44,650 of CAWIHZ010000013.1, forward strand.
CCAGCAGGCGCTCAAGATCGCGCTCCTGATCGCGGCGACCCTGCTGGCGACGTCGGCGCCGCGCGAGAACGCGAGCGCGACGGACCTGTACCTGTTCCCGATCGGCGTCGTCTGCGGGATGGCGACAATGGCGGCCAAGGGTCTGTCGGACGTCCTGGCGAGGACCCCGGATGACGGGAGCCTCGCGGCCGGCGCGGTCGCTGTCGCCGTGCTGCTGTTTCCGGCCATCGGCGGGCTCGCGGCGCGCGGGCGCAACGGATTGGCGCGTCTGTTGCTGATCGTCGCGCTCTGTGTCGCCTACATCGCCGGCTACTCTCCCCTGACGGCGGCGTTGTTCGCCGGGTATCTGGCGCTGTCGTTCTCGCTCTCCGACATGGCGCGCACGGCGCGCGAACTGGCCTGGAGCGCAGCCGCCCTAATTCTGCTGTCGCCGCTGATCCCCGCGCTGGCGCCGACCGTCTCCGCATGGGTGTTCCACGCGCGGCTCGCTAAACTGCCGCCGCCCTATGCCTCGCTCTCGGTCGCCTCGGACATATTCACCCATCAAAAGCTACGGCTCATCACCGGCCACGGCTTCCAGACCGTGGCCGGCGGCGTTCGCGCGGAGATCCTGCCGGCCGAAACTCCGCAAGCTCTGGCGTTCACGGTCTGGTATGAACTCGGCGCCGTCGCGGCTATGCTGGCGGCGGTCGGCATGTGGTTCGCCTTCCGCGATCTCGTCAAGGCGCCGCCGCGGCTGGCGCCCTATATGGCGGCGGCGCTGTCGGCGATTGCGACGCTTGCGTTCCTCAATGTCGATTTCGTCGACGACATGACGACCTTGACGCTCATTGCGGTCGCGGTCATTTCGACCGATGTGGCCGCGCGCAGCCAATACCGAACCCGGCGCCCGTCAGCGGCGAGTCTCGCCCATCTGTGAGACCGGAACGCGGGCCGCCGCCAGCCAAGGCGCGGCTAGATCCCGCGCGCTCCATCGCGAGACCCGCGAACGCTCCGGCTCGCGCGCGTGCGGCCGCGAGCCGCCGCAGGCGGAACTCGCCCATCCGCCTTGGCGCGTGTTCCCGCTTGTCCATCTCGACGTTCGTTTCCGATCATCGAGATGCGGCGTCAGCGCTTGCGGGTGAATGAAATGGAGGGACGGACGGAGCGCGGGCGCGTGTACTCGACCACCACGGCGCGGGTCCGGCCCGCGACCAGGCTAGCGCGGCCTCGCGACTTGGCGGCCTGCTTGGCCGCAAGCGCCTTCACCTCCTCGACCGGGACGCCCATGAGCGAAGCCGCGATTTCCGCGCGCTTGGCCGGATCGCCCGCCAGACTCTCGGCCGCGATCAACGCCTCCTCGATCGTCGGGCTATCGCGGCGAACGCGACGAACGCCCCATTTGGTCTTCCAGGTGATTCCCACGATCCCCTCCTCAACGCTTGAGGATGCACTTTGGCGAACATGTTGCACCGCAGCAAATAATTCAAGGCGTCGAGCGCCGGAATTCACAATCTTTTGATGCCGACTTGTGGAGGCGGCAGGTTCAGGCTCCGGCGTTCAGCCATGCCCGCGCCGCCGTCTCGCCCGAGCGCGCCCCGGCCTCGACGCAATCCGGCAAGGGGCCGCTCACATAGCCGCCGGCGAGGAAGAGATTGCGCCAGGGCGTCCTGCACGGGGGTCGCCGAGCGGTCTCCTCGGGCGTCGCAAGCACGCTCGAGCGGCGCGAATGAACGACCCGCCAGGCGGGCCTCGCGTCGGAAAGGCCGGTCAAGGCCGCCACGCCGCGCCAGCATTCGTCGGCGACGGCGAGGCGCGATTCCTCGATTCGCGCGCCGGCGTCCTTGATCGTGACCGAAATCCGGTCGCGGTAGCAGAACAGCCAGTGAAACGCGCCGTTGAGCACCCCCAGGATCATCGGCGCTCCCCGGGGCGACGGCGCGGCGAAGTGGACGGTGAGGCTGGCGGAGACGCCGAGCGGCGCGTTGAGGCCGGGAATCAGCGTCGCCGCGAACGGTCCGGGGGTCGCCAGGATCAACGCGTCGCGCGGGCCAAGGTCGATGCGGTCGTGCTCGAATTCCAACCCCTGGACTCGATCCTCGCCACGGTCGAGCCCCGTCAGCTTGCGCTCGAAGCGGACGATCGCCCCGTCGCGCTGGAGCAGTCTGACCAGCGGGTCGACAAAGGCCCGGCCGAAGCTGCTGATCGGGACCATCAACCGCGCCCCGCTCCCGCCGGCGTTCAAGAATTCGCGCAGAACCCCGCCCGCGAGCCGCCCGGAGGCGGTCTCGGGCGCGCAATTGAGCGCGGCGAGCGTCAAGGGCCGCCAGAGCCGCTCCATCGCCGGTTCACTGCGCGGCCCGAGGCTCGCGACCGTGGCGGCGCTCGGCGCCCAGAGAAGGCGCCGCGCCGACCAGTAGTCGTCCCAGGTCAGCCGCAGACCGCGGCGCTTGGCGTTGAGGAGCCACCAGGGGATTCGCCCGGCGTTGGGGGTGATGCGCCAGCGCTCGCCGCTCGCGAGGTCGGCGAAGGCGACGCCCGGATCTGGGTCTTCCCACCATTCGCGGCGCGCGCCGGCGGCCTCGATCAACGACAGCGCGGAGGTCCAGCAGGAGAGCAGCGGAAAATTCCCGGTATCGATGTCGAACCCCAGCGCCTCGTCGTAAAACGAACGCCGGCGCCCGCCCGCGTGCGGCTTGGCCTCATGGAGAACGACGTCGCATTGACCGCTGGCCGCGAGCGTCCGGGCGGCCGCCAGACCCGACACTCCCGCCCCGACGACATGGACAACCGCGCGCTTCATGGCCTGGTTTTATTCTTGCTCTCGCTCTTGCCCTACGCCACGGACGCCGAGCCTCGCGCCCGAATCACTTCGAGCGAAGCTAAGCCGCTTCGCCGGCGAGAGAAACCTCTGAGCCGCGCGCCGGGCTTGACAGAAACCGCGCCCGGCGCGAACGTTTTGACCAAACGGTCAGGAACATCTCGATTCAACATCGATGGGTTTTGGGCAAAGCCATGACGATCGCCGCCGACCCGCCCGGACTCTTGGACGTTTCTCCCGGCCGCCTGGACGGCCCGAGTCTAAAGGCCAATTTCTCGGACCTCCACCCTGCCTTCACCCCGCATGAGGCCAGGGTCGAGGCCGAGCGCTGCTACTTCTGTTTCGATGCGCCGTGTCAGCGGGCCTGCCCGACCTCGATCGACATTCCGCTTTTCATTCGTCAGATCGCCGCCGGCAATCGCCCGGGCGCGGCCAAGACCATCTTCGACGCCAATATCATGGGCGGCATATGCGCCCGGGTCTGCCCGACCGAGACCTTGTGCGAGGAAGCCTGCGTGCGCGAGGCCGCGGAAGGCAAGCCGGTCACGATCGGCCAATTGCAGCGCTACGCGACCGACGCGCTGATCATGGGCGGCAAGTCGCCCTACGCGCGCGGGGCGCCGACCGGCAAACGGGTCGCGATTGTCGGCGCGGGGCCGGCGGGACTGGCCTGCGCGCATGCGCTCGCGCTCGCCGGCGTCGAGACCACGATCTTCGAGGCGCGCCCGAAGGCCGGCGGCCTCAACGAATACGGAATCGCGGCCTATAAGGCGGTCGATGATTTCGCGGCGAAGGAAGCCGCCTTCGTGCTCTCGATCGGCGGCATCGCCATCAAACACGGCCTCGCGCTCGGCCGCGACGTGAAACTGGAGGACCTGCGCCGGGACCATGACGCGGTCTTTTTGGGCATGGGCCTCGGTTCGACCAACAAACTCGGGCTCGCCAACGAGGCCGAGCTCGAAAACGTGGTCGACGCCGTCGATTATATCGCCCGCCTGCGCCAGGCGAAGGACCTCGCGACGCTGCCGGTCGGCCGCCGGGTGGTCGTGATCGGCGGCGGGATGACGGCGATCGACATCGCGGTGCAGTCGAAGAAGCTCGGCGCCGAGACCGTGACCATGGTCTATCGGCGCGGCCCGGAGCAGATGAAGGCGAGCCGCTTCGAGCGCGAGCTGGCGCAGACCAGCGGCGTCGTCATCCGCCATTGGGCGCGGCCCGTCTCGCTGGAGGGACACGCCGGGCTTCTGAGCGCGGTCGTATTCGAGGATGCGCGCGAGCGAGAGGACGCTCTTGCCTCTCCGGGCTCTGTCTTTCGCGTCGAGGCCGACATGCTGTTTACCGCGATCGGCCAGCGCGGAACCCCGGAAATGCTGGGCGGGGCGGAGATCAAGGTCGAGGGCGGACGCATCGTCGTCGATAACGAGCGGCGCACGACCCTCGAAGGCGTGTGGGCCGGCGGCGACTGCGTTCTCGGCGGGCAGGATCTGACCGTCAGCGCGGTCGAGGACGGCAAGCAGGCGGCGCGCTCGATCGTCGCGGCGCTCGGCTTGGCGCCGCGGCTCTAGAGTTCCAAAGAACGCGGGATTATTGCGAGAAACCGGCATCCGTATTTTCGCATCCCGCCAAGCGAGGGTTCCATGGCCGATCTGCGCACCTCTTTTCTCGGCGTCAAGTCGCCCAATCCGTTCTGGCTCGCTTCCGCCCCGCCGACCGACCGCAAGGTCAATGTCGAGCGCGCGTTCCGCGCCGGCTGGGGCGGCGTCGTCTGGAAGACGCTCGGCGAAGCCGGACCGCCGATCGTCAACGTGTCCGGCGCGCGCTATGGCGCGATCCACGGTCCCGACCGGCGCCTGATCGCGATGAACAACATCGAACTCATCACCGACCGCGATCTCGAGATCAACCTGCGCGAGATCAAGGAAGTCAAGCGGGCATGGCCCGATCGCGCCCTCGTCGTCTCGCTGATGGTGCCGTGCGACGAAGAATCGTGGAAGGCGATTCTCGCCCGGGTGGAAGAGACTGAATGCGACGGAGTCGAGCTCAATTTCGGCTGCCCGCACGGCATGTCGGAGCGCGGCATGGGTTCGGCGGTCGGCCAGGTGCCCGAATATGTCGAAATGGTCGCGCGCTGGTGCAAGGCGCACACACGCATGCCGGTCATCGTCAAACTGACCCCCAACGTCACCGACATCCGCCAACCCGCCCGGGCCGCGAAAAAAGGCGGCGCCGACGCGGTGTCGCTCATCAACACCATCAACTCGATCATGGCGATCGACCTCGACGCCATGACGCCGGACGTCGCGATCGACGGCAAGGGCACCCATGGCGGCATGTGCGGTCCGGCGGTCAAGCCGATCGCGCTGTCGATGACGTCCGAAATCGCTCGCGACCCCGCCTGCGCCGGCCTGCCGATCTCGGCCATCGGCGGGATCACGACCTGGCGCGACGCCGCCGAATTCATCGCGCTCGGGGCCGGAACGGTGCAGGTCTGCACGGCGGCGATGACTTATGGATTCAAGGTCGTGCAGGAGATGGTTTCGGGCCTCGAGGACTTCATGGAGGCGAAGGGTTACGGCTCAATCGAGGATTTCCGCGGCCGAGCCGTCCCCTCGATCACCGACTGGCAATATCTCAATCTGAATTTTGTCGCCAAGGCCGAGATCGATCAGGACCTCTGCATCCAATGCGGCCGCTGCCACATCGTTTGCGAGGATACGTCGCATCAGGCGATCTTCGCTCAGGTCAACGGCAAGCGGCGCTTCGTCGTCAACGAGGCCGAATGCGTCGGCTGCAATTTATGCGTGCTGGTCTGCCCGGTCGAAGACTGCATCACGCTCGTCCACAAGACGGCCGGCGTCGATCCGCGAACCGGCCTCGACTATGGACGCGCGCCCGCCGACTGGACGACGCATCCGAACAATCCGAGCGCCGCCAAGGCGGCGGAGTGAGTGAGGCGCGGCTCGAACCTGTCAGCCCTCCCGCGGCTCCTTCAGCTTGCCGAACACCGAATCGACGTTGATCCTCTCTTCGCTCGGCTTGGGCTTTTGCGTCGGAACGCCGAACACTTCGAGCTGGCTCGACGGCGCCGGGGCGGGGCGGGCGGTCGTGATTTCCGCCGAAACCAGCGTTTGGCTGCGGTCTTCCTCGGGCTTGGGCCGCTCCTTGGCGGCGCGATTGACCTCGAAGTCGAGATCGATCTGAGAACAAAGGCCGAGCGTCACCGGATCCAGCGGCTGAAGATTGGCCGAATTCCAGTGGGTGCGTTCTCGAATGGCCTGCAGCGTGTGCTTGGTCGTGCCGACCAGACGCATGATCTGCGCGTCCTTGAGCTCCGGATGGTTGCGCAACAGCCACAACACCGCGTTGGGGCGGTCCTGCCGGCGCGACAGCGGGGTGTAGCGCGCGCCGCGCGCCTTCTTGAACTCGGGCGTGCGCAGCTTGGAGGTCGCCAGTTGCAGGCGATGGCTAGGGTCATGCTCGGCGGCGGCGATTTCCTCGCGGGTCAACTGCCCGGTCGAGATCGGATCGTAGCCCTTGATGCCGGTGGCCACTTCGCCGTCGGCGATGCCTTTGACCTCGAGCGGATGCAATTTGCAGAAGTCCGCGATCTGATCGAAGGTGAGCGAAGTGTTCTCGACCAGCCAGACGGCGGTCGCCTTGGGCATCAGCGGCGCGTCGCTCATGAAATATGCTCCTTAGACATTGCGCTTTGCGCGCGCGTTCCCGGTCTCGGCCCGGAGGAGGCGCGGCCTCAAATCTTCAAACTCGAGGGGGAGGCCGCTTTATAGGCGCCGCCGGGCCAAAATGCAAGATTTTGTCGATCGCCCGAAACCCGCGGAGCAAAAAGATTCGCGGAACCCTTGCCGAACGCGGCGGTTGATCCCAGATCGCAGCCTCTGCCGCCTCGAAGGCCGCACCGAACAGGGAATCCGTCGATGAAGCGCGCAATTCTCACCCTCGCCGCGATCGGTCTGACGCTGGGCTTTGCGGCCTCGCCCGCGCCGGCGACAGCCAAGGGCTGCCTGAAGGGCGCGCTCGCCGGCGGCGTCGCCGGCCACTACGCCGGCCATCACGCGGTCCTCGGCGCCATGGGCGGCTGCCTGGTCGGGCGCCATCTCGCCCATGAAAAAGCGAAGCAGGACGCCGCGGCGGCGGCCCATCGCGCGCCCGCGCCGGCGCCGGCGGCTCCGGAGCACAACAGCTACTGAAGCCGCGCTTGGCGAGGGCGCGTTTGTCGCTGGGGCAACTCGCCGCTCTCAGCCGGCTCCGTGCATGAGCGCTCAGCGCGCTGTCCGATCGACTTTGAGCCGTCATTGCGAGGAGCGCAGCGACGAAGCAATCCAGCGGCGCAAGATTGGCGGCGATCGTCAATGGATTGATTCGCTGCGCTCGCAATGACGATCGCGTCTCGATTGGACCGGAAAAACGGGGGAGCGCGCATTCACGCTCAGAATCTCGATGATTGAAACCGATTGTTGGAATTCGAACTTACGCCTTGTTGTTGAGGGCGGGTTGCGCGCCAGGATCGAGCGGCCAGCGGGGGCGGCCCGGAACGTCGAGCCGGTCGGTCAGGCCGAGCCGCAACCGCTCGATTCCCGCCCAGGCGATCATGGCGCCGTTGTCGGTGCACAGGTTCTGCGGCGGCGCGACCATCGGCAGCCCGGTCTCGGCGCAGAGCCGCGCCAGCACCTCGCGCAGCGCCGCGTTGGCGGCGACGCCGCCGGCGACCACAACGGCGCCCGGCGGGGCGCCCAGGCGCTCGCGAAACAGTTTGAGGCCGACCCGCATGCGATCCTCGACCACGTCGGCGACCGCTTCCTGGAACGAGGCGCAGAGATCGGCGACGTCGCGCGACCGCAAGGGGGCGACGGATTCGGCGACGAGCCGCACCGCGGTTTTGAGGCCCGACAGCGAAAAATCGGCGTTCGGACGCCCGATCATCGGCCGGGGCAGCGTGAATCGCTCCGGATTGCCGTGCCTCGCGGCCGCCTCGACCGCCGGCCCGCCGGGAAAGCCGAGGCCGAGCAGCTTCGCCGTCTTGTCGAAGGCTTCGCCGATCGCGTCGTCCATGGTCGCGCCGAGCCGGACGTAATCGCCGACCCCCTTGACCGCGAGAATCTGGGTGTGTCCGCCGGAAGCCAGCAGCGCGAGATAGGGAAACGCGACATTGGCGACGAGGCGCGCGGTCAGCGCATGCGCCTCGAGATGATTGACGGCGATGAAAGGCTTGCCGCAAGCAAGCGCCATGCCCTTGCCCGCCATCAGGCCGACCAGCACCCCGCCGATCAGGCCCGGCCCCGCCGCCGCCGCCACCCCGTCGAGGTCTTTTGCCGTCATTCTGGCGCGGTCGAGCGCGCGGAAGATCAGCAAATCGACGATCTCGACATGGGCGCGCGCGGCGATCTCCGGCACCACCCCGCCGTAAGCCGCATGGGCGGCGATCTGGCTCATCACCTCGTCGGCGAGAATTTCGCCCCCGCCGTCGGGCCGCAGCCGCACCACTGCGGCCGCGGTCTCGTCGCAAGTCGTCTCGATGCCCAGAACCCGCATTTCGTTCGGTTCGCTCCGCTTTAAGTTGTGAAGCCCATAGCGTGAAGGAGGCGGGGAGGGAACCGGCGAACGCGCCCATTTGTACCCGCGCTCGTTGAGCGCGGGTCGCGCGCGGGCGCCGCCGGATCAGGCCGCGTCGTCTGCGGCGGCTCGATGGGAACGGAGTTCTCCCGCGAAGACGCCAATTGGGATCGCCACGACGCCTTCGTCGAGGCGTAAAACCAATTATTTCAAAGCGTTGCCATTTTTTACTTTCGAAAAACAGAAAGCTGTGCTAGGTTGGGCTCAGGTCGCCGTTCGCCAGACGGCCCGCCGCCGACCTGGGCGGCGGACGGGACGCGTGCAGATTCGGCGGAACGTGGAGCGGGAAGAAAATATTGCCTTTCGAATCGGCGTAACCCCTTGAAAGGTCCCAATTCCCGGAAAGAAAAAGCTTTCGTTTTCTTCCCGTTTATTTTCCTTTGTTTCCCCTTTGGCTTTCGTTTGCTTCCCCCTGGCTTGCGATAATTTCACCAACCGGCGTGCGTTCTTCATACAACTAGTAAATTCTGTTATTAATCGTCGCCGGCCTTGGCGAGCGCGGCGTCGATCGCCGGCGCCAGAATGGTCTTGACCGCGAAGATCGAGCCTTTGAAGCTGTAGTGGCCGTAGTCGACCGCCAGCAGGTCCTCGGGCAGGTCGGGGCCGATCAGGCGCCGGCAGCCGTCGGCGCCGCAGAGCTTTGCCGCCTGCGACACGTAGGTGACGCCCGGGCCCCAGTTCTTGGCGGCGAGCGCGCGGTCGGTCGCCAGCGAATCGGGCTTGACGCCGATCTTGGAGAATTCCGGCGCCTGACCGCGATCGAGGACGTCGCGCCCGACCAGAATGGGCAGAACCGGCGCCCAGGTCGGCACCTCGCCAGCGATGATGATCGAGGGCACCCCCTCGGCGTGCAGCAGCCGCGCGCCGGCGACCAGGGCGTCGAGATAGCCGGGGTAGAGCCAGTTCGCCCCATGGTCGTACTGGGAGAAATAGCCGCCGACGATCACGATGTCCGGCTTGATCGCCTGGATCTGGGCGAACACGTAGTCGTTGATGGCCCGGCAGCGCGGCGTGCCGGCGACGCCGGCCTCCATGTCGACATTCTCGACCAGGGGGACGCAAAAAACCGAGGTCAGGCTCAGGATATTGGCCTTAGCCCCATAGAGCGCGCTCAAACCGGCGAACAGATGCGCCGCATGCAAATCGCCGACGACGAGAATCGTCGGCTTCGAGGGGTCCGGGATGGCGGAGCAATGGCCTCTTTCGAAGAAGCGCGCCGCCCGCTCGCGCTCCTCGGCGAGCGAGTAGCGCACGTTGTCGCGCTGATAGAAGCAACGCATCAGCCGCTCGTCATTGGCGCCGTTCGCGTCGTAATCGAAAATGCGCGTGACCAGTGGCGGGAAGCGCTCAGGAAAGCCCTTCGCGTCGTAAGTCAACTTTCCGACGAGCCCGGTCAGAGCCAGCAGGCCCACGAGCGTGAGCCCGACTGCGAACGGACGGCGGCGAAATAGCCTGGCGACCGGCAATTCGATCAATCGATAGGTGAGGGCGGCGAGAATGATCGCGACCGCCGCGAGGGTCAGCATCACGCCCGCCGTCGGAATCACCCCGGGCCAGATGTGGGCGAAGGCGAACAAGGGCCAGTGCCAGAGATAGAGCGGGTAGGAAATCGCGCCGACGAAGCCGGCGACCCGATTGCCGAGCGCGACATCCCCCAAACGGGAACGCGGATGAGCGATGACGAGAGCGCAACCCGCGGTCGGGATCAGCGCCAGCCAGCCGGGAAACGGCTGCGTCTCGTTGAGGAAAACATAGGCTCCGAGCATCAGCGCGATTCCGAGGCCGGCGCCGATATCGGCGACGCGGCGCGACGGATAGGGCAGAACAGCGAGCAGAAAGACCTCGCGATAGGCAAGCAGCGCGCCGAGCGCGAGCTCCCACGCGCGAGTCCAGGGCAGATAGAACGCGGCGATCGGATCGCTCGGGGTCACAATGACGCAGGCGGCCAGCGAGGCGACGAATATCGCCGCGACGACGCCGGCAACAAGACCCTCCCTGAGCTTGAAGAGCGCCAGCAGCAAGACCGACCAGACGAGGTAGAATTGCTCCTCGATGCTCAGCGACCAGAGGTGCAGGAGAGGCTTCGTGGCCGAGTCGGCGCCGAAATATCCGCCGACGCCGGCGAGTCTGAGGAGCCAGAAATTGACGGTGAAGTACGAGTTGCCCAGCAGCGCGCCGCCAATGTCGCGGAACTGGACCGGCGCGGCGCGACGCCATCCCAATATCCAGACGAAAGCCACAATCACAAGCATTGCCGGCAGGATGCGCCTGGCGCGTTTGGCGTAAAACGCCGCCAGCGAAAAATGACCGGCGGCGCTTTCACTCATGATGATGCGTGAAATCAGAAAGCCGGAAATGACAAAAAAGACGTCGACGCCGGTGAACCCGCCGGGAACCCATGTGCGATCGGCATGGAAGGCGACGACGCCGAGCACGGCGAGGGCGCGCAACCCATTGATGTCGTCCCTGAAGCCAAGCGGAGCCGACGCCCGCGCCGCGATGAGGTCTGGAGTGTCGAGGGCCTTGTCCAACCGATGATCCTGCCGGCGTCGCCTCTTTCGGCTTGCTCGCCGCGGCGAGGGGGTAAACGGCTGCGCACTGATCGGCAAGCGCCCGTTATGGGTTGCTTGCCTGACGCCGACCCCCATAATGCCGGACATGGGAACCAGGCGCCGCTGATGTCGGCCAGGGTCGCGCTCTTTCGCGCGCATGACGATGCGGCCGGCAGCGCGTCCCGGCTGCGCCGGCTCGGGCATTCCGTCGCTTGCATTCCGGCGATCGAGACCGTGCCGCGTGGCTTCACGCCCGGCAACGCGCGGTATGCCGCGGTTGTCGCCTCGAGCGCCAAGGCGTTTCTGAGTGACGCGCCAAGTGACAAAACGTCGCCGCTTTATGTTGTCGGCGCCAGAACGGCGCGGGCGGCGGAAGAGCGGGGCTGGCGGCTCGCCGCTCCAGCCGCCTCAAATGCGGCGCGGCTGATCGAGACGCTCGAGAGCCGCCTCGCGCCAGGCGCAAATGTGCTCTATCTCGCCGGGCGTGACCGCAAGGGCGCGCTCGAGGCGGGACTTGCCGGGACGTGCGACCTGGAAGTCGTCGAGGCCTACGCGACTGAAGCGCGTGAAGCCTGGCGACCGGCCGAGGTCAAGGCCTTGGCGTCCTGCGTCGCTGGGCTGCATTACTCGCGCCGTTCGGCCGCCCTGGCGGCGGGACTGGCGCAGGTCTCTGGCGTTGCCGAACATTTTCTCGCTATGCGACACGTTTGCCTGTCAAGCGACGTCGCCGAGCCACTCCAGGCGATCGGCGCGGCCCATGTCCTTGTGGCGGAAGCGCCCGAAGAGAGCGCGCTCTTCGCGGCCTTGGGCCGCGCCCTACGCGGGTTCCCATCCCGGGGGGCCTCTCGTATATAGGGCCCGAAAAGCGAGGGCGCACAGAGATGGTCGACGAGGAAATCCGCAATGTTGCGTCCGATCAGGGGGGGGCCGCGCCGCCCAATCGCGACAGGCGAGACGATAGCGACGTCATCGACGGCGAAGGCGCGGCGCGGAGAGAAAACGAGGCGCCGCGCGAGCCGGCCGCCGTTGAGCCAGCCAACGAGGCCTTGCCAACTCCTTCGACGCAGGCCTCCGCGAATCGATCGAGCAGCCTGCGCGCCGGCGCCGCCGGGGCGCTCGGCGGCCTGATCGTCGCGGCGCTCGCTGCCGGCGGCGGCTATTATCTTTTCGCCCCTAGGGCGGATCTCGCCGAGCGGGACGTGGGCCGCCTCGCGGCTCTCGAAACTCAGGCAAAAAGTCAGAGCGCGGCCCTCGCCGGCCTCGACTTGCGCCTGCGCGCGTTTGAAGCCTCCAATGCCGAGAACAGGCGGGCCGTCGCGGCGGCGACGGAAGCCGCGCAACGCTTGGCCACGGACGTGAAAGGCTTGCGCGCCGAAGTCAACGCGGCGCGCGATCAAATTCCCGGCCTCTCGTCGCGAATCGCCACGCTGGAATCTGGCGCCGAGCAGTCGAGCCGAGCGAACCCCGACATTTCCGCGCTCGCCGGCCGGGTCGACAAAATTGAGGCGGCGCTGGCCGCGCCAAAGAGCGAGACGCGGGCCGCCCCGGAGAAACCTTCGGCAAGCGACAACGCCGCTGCGATCGCGGTCGTCGCCGAGGTGCTAGGCCAAAAGCTCGCGTCCGGCGCGCCAATCGACGAAGAGCTTGGAGCTCTGGAGCGTCTCGGGGTCGAGCCTGCGCGACTGGCCGCGCTGAAAGCTGTCGTCAACGGCGCGCCGACCGGCCACGCCCTCGCCGCGTCCTTCGACGCCGTCGCGCCCAAGGTCCTGGCCGCGACGTCGCACGCCGACCACGGCGGGATCGTCGATCGCTTTCTCGCTCATATCCGCGGCCTCGTTCAAGTGCACGATTTGAAAGAGACCGCCGGCAACGATCCAGCAGCGTTGATTTCCCAGATCGTGGCGGCTTGCAGGCGCGACGACGTGAGCGGCGCGCTCGCCGCCTTCGAAAAGCTGCCGGAAGCCGCGCGCCAGCCGGCTGTGGGCTGGGCGGCGCAGGCTGGCGCAAGGCGCGCGGCGGACGCGGCCTTCCAGTCAATCCGCGAGCAGGCGATCGGGCGGTTGACGGGCGGCGCGAAGTTTTGAGATTCGCTCAAGTCGAGTTGCGTACCCGGCCGGTTGTCGGCGAGCCGGGCCTTGGGAATGCGGAGACGCCATGTTTCGCCTGTTGATTTTTCTCGCCGGGCTGGCTTTGGCCGCCCTGGGGCTCACATGGCTCGCCGATAATCCGGGCGTCGTGACGCTGACATGGAGGGGGGTCGAATATGACGTCTCGCTGATGCTGGCGCTTGGCGTCGTCGCCGCGCTGGCGATCGCGATCTCTATCGTTTGGGGCGTTTTGCGTTTCCTATTCCGCATACCCTCGCTGGTCTCCATGACCGCGCAAGCGCGCAAGCGCGAAAAGGGGTTCGCGGCTCTTTCGCGCGGCATGATCGCCATCGGCGCCGGCGACGTGCGCGCGGCGGCCCGACATGCGGCCGAGGCGAATCGCCTGGTCGGCCACGAGCCGATGACCAAACTCCTGTGCGCGCAGGCCGCGCAACTGTCCGGCGACCGAAAGGGCGCGGTTGACGCCTTCAACGCCATGCTGGATCATCCCTCGACGCATGGGCTCGGCCTGCGCGGCCTGCATCTCGAGGCCCGTCGCGCCGGCGACCACGAGGCGGCCCTGCAATACGCCATGCGCGCGGGCGCGCATGCTCCGGCCGCCTGGGCGGGACAGGCGGTGCTCGACGACCGTGCGCGGCGGGGCGACTGGGCCGGCGCACTGGCGACCGTCGATTCGAACGCCGCCGCCCGCCTGATCGACAGGCCGACCGCAAATCGGTGGCGCGCGGTCATCAAGACCGCGATGGCGGAAGAGCAGATCGATCACGATCCGAAGGGCGCGCTCGCACTCGCGCAGGAAGCCTGCCGTCTTGCGCCGACGCTCGTTCCCGCGGCCGCAATCTGCGGACGGCTGACCGCGGGCGCCGGAGATTATCGCCGCGCGACGAAAATCCTCGAGAGCGCCTATGCGCAGACGCCCCATCCCGACCTTGCCGCGGCCTATGTGCGCGTCCGTCGCGGAGACTCGAGCGCGGACCGCCTTGCGCGCGCCCGGACGCTGGCGCGCGTCGCGCCCGACGAACCCGAATCGATGCTCACCGTCGGCCGGGCGGCGCTCGAGGCGCATGACCGCGCCGCCGCTCGCGCCGCCATCGCCCCGCTGCTCGCCTCCGACTCGCCCCATGGACGACCGGCGCGCCGCGTCTGCCTGTTGATGGCCGACATCGAGGATGCAGAGGGCAACCAAGGCGCCGTGCGCGAATGGCTCGCCCGCGCCGCCCGTGCGCCGCACGACAAGGCCTGGGTGGCCGACGGCGTCATCAGCGATCGCTGGGCGCCGGCATCGCCGTCGGGCGCACTCGACGCCTTTGTCTGGCGCGCGCCCGACGAGCGTATCGCGTCGTGGCCGGAGCCTATGATTGCCGACCCGGAGGCCGCCTCTCCCAAACCGGCTGAAATTGCCGCGCCGGCGCCCGCGCCGGTTGAAACGCCGCAAGTTTCAGACTCGCCCGTATTGGAGCCTCAGGCCATCGAACCGCAACGCCGCGCGGCGCCCGCTCCCGCCATCGCCCACGCGCCGCGGACCGGCGTGATCATCGACCCGGCGACAATGGCGCCGGACGATCCAGGTCCCGAGGCGCCGGAGACGAAGCGGCGCAGCTTCCGGCTCTACTCGAACGAATGAACCCGACCGCCTCTCCAGACGAACGTGCAACGGCGGAAATCGAAGCCATGTCCCGTGCCCCGGTCGTCATCGTCGGCGCCGGCCACGCTGGCGTTCAGGCCGCCGCGAGCCTGCGCGAGGAGGGGTTCGAAGGCGACGTTGTTCTCTTGTCCGACGAGAAAGATCTGCCCTATCAGCGCCCGCCCCTTTCGAAGGCGTTTCTCAAGGGCGAGATGGACATCCAAGGTCTGCCTCTGAGGGCCGAGGCATTCTTCCGCGACCATCAGATCGACCTCAGGCGCGGCGTCGGCGCAATCAGAATCGACCGCGCCTCCCGGCGGGTGGAGACCAGCGGCGGCGCCGCGATCGGCTATGGACATCTGATCCTCGCCACCGGGGCGCGGCAAAGACGGCTCGATGCGCCCGGCGTCGCCCTGCCGGGCGTGTTCGCCCTGCGCTCCATCGCCGACGCGGCCATGATTCGCGAGAGCATCCGCACGGGGCGCAAGCTCGTCATCATCGGGGCCGGTTTCATCGGGCTCGAAATCGCCGCCACCGCCACGGGCCTCGGCGCCGAAGTGACGGTGGTCGAAATCGCCCGGCCGATGGGGCGCGCCGTCTCGCAGCTCATGTCGGACTTTTTCCTCGAGTCGCATCTGGCTTTCGGCGCGCGGATTCGTCTCGGGCTCGGGGTCGCGGCGATCAAGGGCGTCGAAAAGGCGGAGGCCGTGGCTCTGACCAACGGAGAAGTCCTTCCGGCCGATCTCGTCATCATTGCCGTCGGCGTCGCCGCGGAGGATGCGCTGGCGCGCGCGAGCGGACTCGAATGCGCCAATGGCGTTGTCGTCGACGAGTTCCTGCGGACCTCTGATCCCTCGATATCGGCGATCGGCGACTGCGCCGACTTTCCCAACGCGGCGCTTGGATTCCGCACGCGACTGGAATCGGTGCAGAACGCCGTCGACCAGGGGCGATGCGTCGCCGCGCGGCTGGCCGGCAAACCGGCGCCCTATGACGCGCTGGCCTGGTTCTGGAGCGATCAGGGGGACTTGAAGTTACAGATCGCCGGCCTGTCGCATGGCGTCGACACATGGGTCGTGCGCGGCGATCCCGCGACGCGCGCATTCTCGACCTTCGGCTTCCGGAAGGGAACGCTCGCGGCGGTCGAGTCGGTCAACCGCGCCGGCGACCACGCCGCGGCCAGGCGCATCATCGGCACGGCCAAGACATTGACGCCGCAAGAAGCGGCGGACCCCGCATTCGGTCTGCGCGCGCTGGCGAAGCGGTGAGGGCGACCGCGACTTGGGGCCGGACGGGTCAGGCTTGGTTTCTCAGTTGGAGCTGTCGGTCTCGACCGCCATGCCGACCTATGCAAGATCCTTCCGAAGTACGAGGTTGAATGCAGAGAAGCCTTCGGCGTCGAAGAATTTTCGTGCGTCGGCGTTGGCCGCCCACACGTCCAAAGCGATCTTTTTCATCCCTTCCGCCCGAGCTCGTCTCTGGGCTGACCGCATCAGCGCCGAGGCTACTCCGGCGCGACGCGCATCGCGTTCAACAGCGATATGATGAACGTAGAGGCAACGATGCGCCGGACGGAACGGCGTTTCATCTCGCTCTTGCTTGTCGAACCAGATGTACCCGACGGGGCGATCGCCCACTTCCGCTAGGCTGATCTCACAATCGGCATTGGATACGCGGTCCGCGAAAAAGGCCTTGACTTCCTCCTTATCGATTACCGATTTGAAATTGCCAGGTTCGAGTTCGGCGTGCAGCTTCTGAACGACTTCATTAAGCGCCACGAGGACATCGAGGTCCGCAAGGGTGGCTCTGCGGATAACAATGTTCACGACCCACCTCTCGGAGAACACCCGTGGCGATTCTATGCGCGTGCGGAGGGACAGAAAGCCACTCTCTACGGAAAATCAAAGCTTAGACATCGCCGACAACCGCCCAAACACAAGGCCCTTACAGCGAAATCCTCGCTCTCGCGGCAAGTTCGCCGACAACGCCTCGGCGGAACACCAGCACGCAAGCGACGAAGATGACGCCCTGAATCACGGTCACCCATTCGCCGTATTGGGCGAGATAGTTCTGCATCGAGACGACAATCAGGGCGCCCAAGACTGGGCCGTAGAATGTGCCCATGCCGCCGACGAGCGTCATCAGCACCACTTCACCCGACGTGGCGAAGGAGACGTCGGTCAGCGAGGCGTTCTGGGTGACGATCGCCTTGGTTGCGCCAGCAAGGCCCGCGATCGCCGCCGACAAGACGAAGGCCGCCAGCTTGTACTGGAGCGTTCGGTAGCCGAGCGACACGGCGCGCGGCTCATTTTCACGGATCGCCTTCAAAATCTCGCCAAAGGGCGAGTTCACCGCACGCTGCACGACTAGAAAACCGAACAGGAAGATCGCCGCCACGAAAACATAGAGCGTCGCGGGGCGCGACAGGTCGAACAGCCCGAGCGCGCGCCCTTGCGGCACCGACTGGATGCCGTCCTCGCCGTGGGTGAACGGCGCCTCGACGCAAAAGAAGAACACCATCTGCGAAAAGGCGACGGTGATCATAGCGAAATAAATGCCGCTGCTGCGGATGGCGAGCGCGCCGGTGACGAGGCCGAGCAGCGCCGAAACGGCGACGCCGAGCGCGATCGCCGACACAGGCTCCAATCCCCACACTTTGGCGGCGTGCGCGCACACATAGCTCGCCAGCCCCAGGAACATTGCGTGGCCGAGCGAAAGCAGGTTGGCGTAGCCGATCAGGAGATTGAAGGCGCAGGCGAACAGCGCGAAGCACAGCGCCTGCATGATGAAGAATGGATAGGCGAAAAAGGGCGCGATCGCGATCAGCGCGACCATCGCCGCGAAGGCGATCGCATTGGCGCGGCGGTCGCGCGCGTTGGCGTCTATCGCGGGGGCGGACGCTTCGAGGCTCATGTCAGGGGGCCCTTCCGAACAGGCCCGCGGGCCGGATCAACAGAACGATCGCCATGATCACGAACACGACCGTATTCGACGCCTCGGGATAGAACACCTTGGTCAGACCCTCGACGACGCCGAGCACGAATCCGGTCACGATCGAGCCGAGGATCGAACCCATGCCGCCGATCACCACGACCGCGAACACGACCGCGATTATGTCGGCGCCCATGCCGGGCCGAACCTGATTGATCGGCGCGGCCAGGACGCCGGCGAAGGCGGCGAGAGCGACGCCAAATCCGTAAGTCAAGGTGACCATACGCGGCACGTTGATGCCGAAGGCGCGCACCATGGTCGGGTTCTCGGTCGCCGCGCGCAGGTAAGAGCCGAGCTTCGTCCGCTCGATCACGAACCAGGTCGCGAAGCACACGACCGCCGAAGCAGCGATCACCCAGCCGCGATAGACGGGCAGAAACATGAAGCCGAGATTGTAGGCGCCGCTGAGTTGTTTCGGGATCGCGTAGGGAAGGCCGGACGCGCCGAAATAGTTCTGAAACAGGCCTTGAATGATCAGCGCCAAGCCGAAGGTCAGGAGTAGGCTATATAGTGGATCTAGGCCCGCGAGCCGCTTGAGAAAGAGTCGCTCGCTGATCGCGCCGATGGTCCCGATTGCCAGAGGAGAGAGCGCCAGCGACCACCAATAGTTGAGGCCCGCCCATTGGAGCAGAAAGTAAGCCGCGAAGGCCCCCATCATGTAGAATGCGCCATGAGCGAAGTTGACAATGGTCAACATGCCAAAAATGACTGCGAGACCGAGGCTCAACAGCGCGTAAAACGAGCCGTTGATGAGGCCGATCAGCAGCTGGCCGAAAAGCTCCGGCATGCTGATCGTGTGCCCGAAGATGCTCATGACCTGCGCCCCAGGGAAATCGCCAAGCGCTGTCCGCCCACTTCCGGCCGCACATGACGCCTCCGCAATCTCCCGCAGCGGGCGTGGCGCCGCCTCTGCGGCGTCGGGCGCCGAGAGGCGCCCGTTGTTCGACGAGCGTTGCGGGAGAGGGTTGGGGCGAGGGCGGCGCGCCTGACAAACGTCATCGTCATACGCCGAGCGTCTCGTGCAGCATATCCATCCTTCCGGCGAGATCGGAGGTGGCGAAGGCGTCGATGATCCTGCCATGCTCCATGACGAAAAAACGGTCGGCGAGCGTCGAAGCGAAGCGGAAATTCTGCTCGACGAGCAGGATCGTGAAGCCCTCGCGTTTGAGTTCGGCGATCGTGCGGCCGATTTGCTCGATGATGACCGGGGCGAGACCTTCGGTCGGTTCGTCGAGCATGAGGAAGCGCGCGCCGGTGCGGAGAATTCTGGCGATGGCGAGCATCTGCTGCTCGCCACCCGAAAGCTTGCCGCCGCCGCTGGCGAGCCGTTCGCTCAGGTTGGGAAACAGGGCGAAGATTTGCTTCGCGCTCAGCCCGCCCGTCTTGCCGATCTGAGGCGGAAGGAACAGATTCTCCTTCACCGAGAGGCTCGCGAAAATGGCGCGCTCCTCGGGACAGAACGCAACGCCGAGACGGGCGATGCGGTCGATCGAGAGCCCAATCAGCTCCCGGCCGTTGAACATCACCGAACCGTTGCGCTTGCGGACGATGCCCATGATCGCCTTCAGCGTCGTAGTCTTGCCGGCGCCGTTTCGCCCCAGCAGGGTCACGACTTCGCCCTCGCGCACGTCGAGGTCAACTCCTTGGAGAATGTGAGATTCATCGTACCAAGCTTGCAACCCCCTGACCTGCAGCACAGTCGCCGCTTTCGCCGCCGGCGTGTGAGCGAGCGCCGCCTCAGTCATGCGCCGCTCCGAGATAAGCCTGCTTGACCTCTTCGTTCTCCGACACCGTCCGATAATCGCCTTCCGCCAGCACGCGCCCGCGCGTCAGGACCGTGATGCGATGCGACAGATTGGCGACCACCTGCAGATTGTGTTCGACCATCAAGACGGTCCGGTTGGCCGAGGCGCGACGAATGAGATCGGCGATCCGCTCGATGTCCTCGCGGCCCATGCCGGCCATCGGTTCATCGAGCAGCATCATTTCGGGGTCCAATGCGAGAGTCGTCGCCAGTTCAAGCGCCCGCTTGCGACCGTACGATATCTCGCCAGCCTTCCAATGGGCGAAGCGGGTCAGACCGACATCGTCAAGCAGCGCCACCGCCCGCTCGTTGAGCGGATTGAGCGCCGCCTTGGACCGCCAGAAATCGAACGAGTCGCCGCGCTTGCGTTGCAAGGCTATCCGGACGTTTTCGAGCGCGGTCAGATGAGAGAACACCGCCGAGATCTGGAACGAGCGAACGAGGCCCAGCCGCGCCACATCGGCTGGCCTCGTCGCTGTAATGTCGCGGCCGTTGAATGTGATTCGTCCGGCGCTTGGCGCGACGAATTTCGACAGCATGTTGAAGCAGGTCGTCTTGCCGGCGCCGTTTGGGCCGATCAGGGCGTGAATCGTCCCGCGCCGGACGCGCAAGGAGACATCGGTGACCGCGCGAAAGCCTCCGAAGCTCTTGCTGAGGCCCTCGGTGACGAGAATATCGTCCGGCCTCATCCTCGCCAGCCGCCCGCGCCCATGCGCTTCCCCCTCACGATTTGCGCCAATCAACGCGTTGGCGCAGCGGTTGTAAAGCCCAAAAAAGTCGGTGGCGCGATGCGCGGGGGGCCGCCCCAAGGCGCACGGAGCCGATCGACATTGCGGTTCGCCGCTCGCCCGCTACCGTCGGGGGATCAGCCGTTGATTGTGGAGGCGGCGCTCCCAGTCAAGCGCCTGGCGGACGATCTCGTCGAGATTATCGCGCGTCGGCTTCCAACCGAGCACGCTCTTGGCCCGATCGGCCCTGGCGACGATCGAGGCTGGATCGCCGGCCCGGCGGCCGGACAAGACGACCGGAAAATCGACCCCTGAAACGCGTTTGACGACATCGACGACCTCCCTGACCGACTGCCCATGCCCATAGCCGCAATTGCAGACGATGCTCGCGCCGCCGCGGCGCAGATAAGCGAGCGCGGCCAAATGCGCGTCGATGAGGTCGGTGACCTGGATGTAGTCTCGCACGCAGGTGCCGTCGCGGGTCGGATAGTCCTGGCCGAAGATCTCCATATTCGGGTAAAGCCCGAGCGCGGTCTGTACGCCGCGTTTGATGAGATGGGTGGCGCTCGGGGTCGACTGGCCGAGGCGCCCCTTGGGATCGGCGCCGGCGACGTTGAAATAGCGCAACGCCGCATAGCGCAGGTCATAGGCGCGCGAGGCGTCCTCGAGCATCCACTCGACCATCAGCTTCGAGCGCCCGTAGGGCGAAATCGGCGCCGGCGGCGCGTCCTCCGACACCGGTTGGGCGGATTTCTCACCGTAGACGGCGGCGGTGGAGGAAAAGATGAACGTCTCGACCCCGCCCTCGACCGCCGCGGCGATCAGGGTGCGCGCGTTCGAAGTGTTATTGAGATAGTAGCCGAGAGGATCGGAGACGGACTCCGGCACCACGATCCTGGCCGCGAAATGCGCGACCGCATCGACGGCATGCGTCTTGATCAGCGCTGCGACGAGCTGCGCATCACCGGTGTCGCCGACAACGAGCGTCACGCCGTCGGGCACTGCCCAGGCGAAACCGGTCGAAAGATTGTCAAGAACGACGACGGATTCGCCCGCGTCCAAAAGCCCCAGCGTCATATGGCCGCCGATGTACCCCGCGCCGCCGGTGACCAAGACGCTCATCCGCTCCCCCTGCCATTCGACTCAAACGACCTTATCCGAACCGCAAATGGAATCGCGCCGAACGGATTTGAAACTCGGCCGAAAGGTGAAAATCGGCTAAGACGAATTCGATTCGCCCGCTATAACCCCAAATCGGGCCTCACTGAACCGAGGAGCGGACCATCTATGACGAAACCGATCCGAAAGGCCATCCTGCCGGTCGCCGGCCTGGGGACGCGCTTCCTGCCGGCGACGAAGACGATCCCCAAAGAGATGCTGACCATCGTCGACCGGCCGATCCTGCAATATGTCGTCGACGAGGCGCGCGAGGCGGGGATCGAGCATTTCATCTTCGTGACCGGTCGCAACAAGGGAGTCATCGAGGATCATTTCGACACTGCCTACGAACTGGAGGACGTGCTGAAGCGGCGCGGCAAGCAGACCGAATACGCGGCGCTGATGTCCGATCTTCCCGCCGCCGGCGCGACCAGCTTCACCCGCCAGCAGGCGCCGCTCGGCCTCGGCCACGCCGTCTGGTGCGCGCGCGAAATCGTCGGCGACGAGCCGTTCGCGGTGCTTCTGCCCGACATGGTCACCAAGAGCGGTTCGCGCGGCGGGCGATGCCTTGCTCAATGCGTCGAGGCCTACGACCGGCATGGCGGCAACGTCATCGCCGTCGAGGAGGTTTCACCCACCGAGACCCATCTCTATGGGATTGTCGCCATCGGCGCGGATGACGGCCGCACGTTTGAAATCACCGGCATGGTCGAAAAACCCAGAGCGGGGACCGCGCCCTCCAATTTCATCATATCGGGACGTTACATCCTGCAACCGGAGATTTTCCAGCTCCTCGAGCAGGTCGAGAAGGGCGCCGGCGGCGAAATCCAGCTGACCGACGGCATGATCCAGCTCGCCCACACACAGAGCTTCCATGGCGTGCGCTTCGACGGAAGAACTTACGATTGCGGTTCACGACTAGGTTTTCTCACCGCCAATCTCGCCTTCGCGCTCGACCGCGGCGACGTCGCGCCGGGGCTGAAAGAGGAATTGCGCAAGTTCGGCTTCGTGAGCAAAGGCCCGTGAGGGGCGGGCGGCCTGCGCTCAACGCTGCAGCTTGAGCCCAATCATCAGCACGGTCGCAGTGTAATTCGTGCCCGGCTGATTTGATGAATAGAACTGGCGGCTGGCGCTCGCCTTCAGCACCACTCCCCGGTTGAGGCTGTAACTGGCGGCGAGGCTAAACGTCGTCGTGGCGTCGCGCAACGGCACGCCGACGTAGGCGTCGGTCAGGGTGCTGACCGCGCCAGTCAGCGTGAGGTACCGACGCAGGGCATGAGCAATCTCGAGCGTAGTGGCATGCTGCGCCGCGCCGGAGGCGCCTCGGATGGTCGTGTCGTTGAGGCTCGAAATCGACCTGAGCGTAACGGTGGTCAGCGCCGTCGGGGTCCAAATCAGCGACGCATCGAACAGCGGGCTTTCGAGCCTAGGCAGGCGCGGATCCTCATAGTTCCGCGCGCCGTATCCGACGTCGAGGCTGCCGGTCAGCACATGCGTCAATTCAATATCAACCCCGATTCGCGCCGACACGCCGTCGGAATTGCGTTGGTAGTCGAACGCGTCTTCGCCGAGACTGTAACGGCGGGTGTCGACGTCCACGTCTACGAACGGCTTCAGTTCCGGACTGACCGCGTAAGTCGCGCGGCCGCGCAGACCCCAGTCGTTGAAATTGTCGCTGGACAATTGCTCGACCCGGCCGTCGCTCAGGGTCGCGTCCTGATAGGCGGTGCGGTCGAGCGAGGCGTGCAGCGACAGCTCGAGGCGCCCGAGCTTTTGCAAGGCGCCCATCGTTCCGCCATAGACCGCAGTCAGCGGCGCGCCTGAACCGGCGAAGGCGACATTAGGGCCGAGCCCGAGCGAGCCGGCGGTCATGGCCGCCAGCGCGAGCCTGCCTTCGGCGTCGAAACTCAAGGCGCGGGAGACGTCCCAGCGCCCGTCCAGCACCCCGTTGGCGAAGGGCGCGTCGGCCGAGCGGTCGGCGAAATAATCGGTGAGGCCACCGACGAAACTTCCGTGAACCGCGCTCTTCGACCAATCCGAATCGAGACCGAATCCGGCCTGCGAGGTCAGGAACCCCGATCCCCTCCGAGGCCCCGGCAGGAGGCCGGGATTGGAGGACCATCCGAGGTCCTCCTCGACAAACGGCGTCAGCTTTAGGTCGCCGATTTCGATCCCGGTCGGGTCGAACGGCCGGTCGTCGCGGCGCGGGCGCTTCCGCTTCGACGGCGTGGGCAGGGCGGCCACGCTCGGCGGAGGCGTTTCCGCGTCAGCGGGCCCCCTCGGACCCCCACGCTGATCGAGCCGCTGGGCGCCCTTGTAGGGCTGCAGCCTCAGCAGGGCGTTCTTGTTCGCCGTGGCTTTCGGCTTTCCGGCGGATCCGGCGCCCGGCCCGCCGTTCGACGCGCCGACGCCGGGTTCAGCCGGCGGAGCGGCAGGCGACGTTTCGAATTGATCGCCGCCGTCGGATTGCGCCGTCAACTCGCCCCGAAGGCCCAGATCGCCGAGCGCGGCCTGTTGGGCGCAAACGCCGCTGGCGACGAAGCAGGAGGCGATCCCCAAGGCAGCGCATGCGGGCCGCGCGAGCCGCCTCGAACGGTGAAGGCGCGAAGCCACGGGCGCTCCTGGAGAACACGCCTGCTCGCGGCGCGTCTGGCCCGGTAAGGGTTAGTCAGCTATGGTTAATGAGCGTTTAAGTCCCGGCCGGACGCCGCGCCTCTTTCGCGGCCGGAGGTTTCAAGCGCGCCGGCGGATGATAAAGAACCTCATGATTCGGGAACCAGCTAGCGCCGTCCTGTCGGCGATCCGCACGATCGAGAACGAACGCCAGGGCCTCGAGGCGCTGGAAGAGGCGATCCGCTCGGCGGAAGAGGGCGGACTGAGGGCGGCCTTCTCCGAGGCGGTCGAGTTGATTTCCGCCGCGAGCGGCCGCGTCATCGTGACCGGGGTCGGCAAATCCGGGCATATCGGACGCAAGATCGCGGCGACGCTGGCCTCGACCGGCCAGCCGGCCTCGTTCGTGCATTCGGCGGAGGCGAGCCACGGCGACCTGGGGATGGTGCAGAACGGCGACGTCGTGCTCGGCATCTCCTGGTCGGGCGAGACGGCCGAGCTGGCGGCGATCGTCACCTTCGCCAAGCGTTACGCCATTGCGCTGATCGCGATGACCGCCAACCCCGACAGCGCGCTCGGCCGTGAGGCTGACGTCTGTCTGACGATGCCGAACGTCCAGGAAGCCTGCCCCAACGGCCTCGCCCCCACTACCTCAACGACGGTGCAGCTCGTGCTCGGCGACGCACTCGCAATCGCGCTGCTCGAGGGACGAGGGTTCACCGCGCGCGACTTCCGGGCCCTGCATCCGGGCGGCATGCTCGGCGCCAGGCTCGCCCATGTGCGCGAAATCATGCATACCGGCGACCGCATCCCGCGCATCGACGTCAGTGCCCGGATGGCCGAGGCGATCGTCGAGATGACCTCGAAAGGCTTCGGCTGCGTCGCGGTGTTCGAAGGCGGCGACAGGCTGGTCGGCATCATCACCGACGGCGACCTGCGCCGCCACATCACGTCGGGGTTCTCCCTAGATACTCAAGTCGCCGACATCATGACCCGTTCGCCCCGTACGATCGCGCCCGACGCCCTCGTCGCCGAGGCGCTCGAAAGCATCAGCCACAAGATTTCGGCGCTTCTGGTCGCCGAACGCGGCGCGGTGGTCGGAATCGTGCACTTTCACGACCTCATGCGCATCGGAGCGTTCTGATCCCCGGGGCGCTCCACTGACCCAAGCCGTCGTGGCGCCAAACTTAAGCCCGAACGTCGCCAAACCCTAACGGAGGCGGCGCCAACACGTCATTCATGCCAGTTTAGCGGAATTGCTGCCCATTGCCGTTCCGAGCCTTTTCAATGGGTTGACGCAGGAGCGCAAAAAACAATGACTCCCAGACACCTCCCTTCGCTCGGCAAGAAACCAGGAAGGCTCCAAACGTGCGCCGCTGTCGAATCGGCTTTGTTCGCGATTGAAATGCGTCTTTGTTGGCGACGTCGCCGCCCCGCGAAACGGAGATGCGCTGCTTTGGCCCCCAAAAGAGTGAGTTGCTCCTTTGGTCCCTTTCTCGTCTCCCGACCCGTTCTTTCAAGTTCCGCTAAGGGGCTGGCGCCATTAACCGAACGCCTTGCGCCCTGAATCCCTTTCCGCCGCTACGGCCGAGTCGAAGGCCCGGTATTGCCAAGAATCGATTTAAGTGGTTGGTCTGTTCGTCACACGCCGTGCTCCCCTGGATGCCGGATAGAGGCTTCTGGCGCCGGCGCCTCTGCTGCAGGCGGATTGGGCTGATTCGCGGGCGTGGGAGTCCATAGTGGCGTCGGCACGCGAAACGAGATTCGAAGCGGGCGGCGCCGCGGGCGTGTTTCTTCAACTGTTCCCACGACGAGAACGCGACCTCGCCGGCCTTTCGCAAATCCTGGTTTGTTCCGGCGCCCTCGAGGCCAGGCTAGCGTTGACCGAGAATGACGTCCGCCGCGCCCAGGAGCTGCGATATCGCGTTTTTTTTGAAGAAGGCGGAGCGATCCCCGGTCCGGCGGCGCGACTAATCCGACGTGATGTCTGCCGGTTCGACGAGGTCTGCGACCATCTCGTCGTCGTCGACCGGCGAACGCGATATCGCGACGGTGCGCCGAAGGTTGTTGGAACCTATCGCCTTTTGAGGCAGGATCTCGCGGAACATAATTTCGGGTTTTATGGTAGCCGAGAATTCGATGTCAATTCGCTGATCGCGCGGCACCCGGCTGCGCGTTTCCTCGAACTCGGCCGGGCGTGCATCGCCTCGACCCATCGCGGCAAACGCACTCTGGAGCTTCTATGGCGCGGCATCTGGATCTATGCGCGCCACCACCGCATGGACGCCCTCATCGGTTGCGCCAGCTTACCCGGCGTCGATCCCGCGGCCCACGCGCCTACGATCCGAATGCTCGCGCGGAGTGGCGGCGATTCCTGCTGGCGCGTCTCGGCGCGCGCGGAGAGCGCCGGCGCTATCGAACCGGTCGAGGCCAGACTTGCCGCCGATCCGTGCTCGTCCGTTCGCGCCCTGCCGCCGTTGGTCAAAGGCTATTGGCGGCTTGGCGCGACCTTCAGCCCTGGGCCGGCCGTCGATCACGCCTTCGGCACGACGGATCTCTTCGTCGTCTTGCCGCTAAGCGACGTCGAGAAGCGCTATCTGCGTTATTTCGGGGTCGAGGCCGTTCCGGTGCCGCTGACGGCTCAATAAATCGCCACCTTGACCGCGCCGAGCGCGCAAGCTGCGCTTCTCGTCGATCAGGCCGGCTGACATCCATTTCGCGGCCTCATGGCGCCGCCCCGCATCACAGGGACGGCGTCCCCTTGCCAAAGCCTCAGTCGCGCTATCGCTTCGCTTTCGGACTGGCGTTCGATTCCGTCCCGGATTGCGACTTGGTCTTCGCGCCTTTGGCCTTCGAGCCGCGAGAGGATCCCTTCAGCTGGCTTGGACTCTTGAACGCGTCCAGATGGGCGCGCGTCAGGAGCGCCTTGCGCTGGTCCTGGCTATATCCGCTCAGGACTTTGAGCGCGGCCTTCCTTCGCGCAAAGTGGGACAGCAGAGGCCTATATGCCTCGCGCAGCTGCTGGTCGAACGCATTCAGCTCGTCCCTGCTCGCCGCGTTGAGCTTCATCGTCGCGGCGCTTGCCTGAGCCAGCATCATGAGGTGAGCGGGCAAATGCAAAAGGCTCGCGAGTTCCGCTTGCACGATGCCCTCGTTCATAAGGTTCTGGTGTTCGAGCCCAGACGCGTGGAGGGTGACGACATGGCCGTCGTCGAGACCGATCAGACGGGCCGACCACGCGGGCACCACGCCGTCACCGGGTCCGAGCTGGTCGGCGATCGGGTCTGTATCCGAATCGGGGTCGAAATTCGCGTCGACCCTCGCCCAAGTCTGGTCGACGACAGTCCCATCGACGTCCGTTCCGCCGTCGTCGGTCTGCACGTAGCGGACGGTCCAGAACTTGGCCGCGATCGAAGGATCTAGCTCTTGCGACGTCAGATGCGCGGCGGTCTGACCGTCGCTGAGCAGTGTCCAGCTGAAATTGTATTTCTGGATGTAGCGCACCATTCCGGTCGCGGGCGGATTCGCCGGAGGGCCGGGGACAGGATTGTAGGGGTCCGCCGTCTGCGCCGTGCTTGGGTCCCAACTCGGATATTGCGTCAGGTTGTAGCCTGCGGGGTCCGCGAGGAAAGCGGCCTGATTGGCGGTGAAGGTCGGCAAGTCGAGAAACAAGATCTCGTAATTCGCCGGCAACGTGGAAACGATCCTTGTGCAATTGGCGGCGCCGTGCGGCCAGAGGGTCGCATTCGCATCGGTTTCGCCGACGAAGAATCGGTGAAGTTGTCCGCCAGAGCCGTAGAAGGGCGTCGCGACGGTGATTGCGCCCTTCATTCTTTGAACGAAGCTATTGTTGGTCTGATTTAGAATGCGCTTGACGACCATTCCGCCGAAGCTGTGGCCGATCAGCCAGAAGTTGTCCAACGGGTTGCGCGCGTAGTTGCCGGCCGCGACCGCCGCGTTGACCGCCGGAAGAAACTTGGTCAAGAAGAAATCGGCGGCGTGGCCGGATTTGCGCCGCCAATCCCATCCATAGATGAAGAGAGGCAGGTTGCTGTCCTCGCACCACTGGATAAAGCCATCGTAAGTTTGAATGAAATCGATGGCCCCATTCGGCAGAATATACTCGTCCTGCGAGTCCTGAACTCCCGACAACTCAAGCTCTCTTATGACGCCGAACACAATAGTGCAATTAAGCCAGACGGTATAATAGCTGAAAGGCGGACCCTGTGGAGCCGGCTCGGTGGCGCGGACCAACCGAGAACCCAGTCCGCCGGGAAAAAAGAAGAGAGTCGGGTTGCAGGCGGGCGGGGGATTGGCGTTGTAATTTTGCACGAATGCCGCGATCGGACCCTGCAGTCTACCCAGATATTCCTGGCCTAGATCCTGTTCGTAACCGCTCATGGGTCCTCTCCCCTTTGCGCCGCGTTTGGGCGCCGTTGCGCCGGTTGAAATAGGGCTTGAGCCATTCGACCGGAGCGCCCGAGGCGTCGGTGAGGGCGATCGGATCGAAATAGCGCTCGCGGTCTTTGTCCGAGAGATCGGACGGGCGCTCGAAATATTGCGGGTCGAGCGTCTCGGTGCCGGCGAGATAGGTGCGGTCCACGCAGATTTCCGAGCGCGACCACAGGAAGCAGTGAAGGTTGGCCGCGGCGATGAAGTACAAGCGAATGGGATTGAGCGTGCCCGACCTGAAGAGGCGCCTGACCGTCTTGGCCAGGATGCCGAGGCGTCCCACCACCACCCACGGCCGGCGGAACAGCCTTTCGATGAAATCGACGACCGCCGCCGGTTCGTCGGCCAGGTTGGAATAGGCGACTGTTTCGCCGTCGAGATCGCGCAGCCGCAGATTTGCGGCGAGGCTGCCGGAATCGAGGTCGTCCCAGAAGGATTTCGTTCCCGCAAGCGGCGCAATCACGCTGATGTATGTCGGCATCGGCATGACGGGATGGCGCGCGATCGTTCTGATCTGCCCCTCCATCCCGGCCACGGTTTGATGTCGAGGGTCGAAGAGATACCCGTAGGTGATTCCGATGCCCTGCAATTCAGCGAATGCGATGTCATCGATGACGTCGCGTCGGCTAAGGTTTTGGGTCTTGTTTTGTCTGCGCAGCAATTCCCGATCGAGAGACTCGAGTCCGACAAACAGGCCGTTGCACTTGGCGAGGGCCAACCGCTTGATCAGTTCGCGGTCATGAAGAATGTTCTGGGTGACGAGAGCGCCCCATCCTCGCACCTTTCTATGAGACTGCAGCAGATCGCAAACCGCGAGCATATGCTCCCGATTGTCGGAAAAGTTGTTATCGAGCAGCAAGATGATTGGGTACCAGCGACGAAAACTGAACAACGGCGCCGATGAAAGAGCGCTATCGATCGCCCCGGATAGGGCTGCAAGATCATAGGGAGCGTGAGCGCCGACCTCCGCGGGCATGGTGCAGAAGCGACATTTGAAGCTGCAGCCGCGCGAAGATTCTAGAAGATGCATGATTGGGTTGATGCCGTTTTTCCGGAAATGCGAGTAGTCCACGTCGTAAGCGCGGATTCGATCAACGGCGGAAGAATAGATTCTCTTGAGTTGGCCGCGCAGAAAATCCGTCGAGACGTCCGCGGCGCTTTCGACCCCACCGGCGCAAACCACATCAAAAAATCGCGTCGCAAACTCGGGAAAAGACGTACAGATACTGCCGCCCGCCGCCACGACGGCGCCGCTGCGCTTGAAGAAATAAGCGAGCTGCCGCATTCGATCGAAGTCGGCTTGCAGTCCGGTCAGAAACACCAGGTGGTAGCGACCACAGTCCGAAGTATCGAAGGGACCGTGCCAGTCCTCATGATGGAGGCGTACGTCGAAATGTTCGCGATCAATCAGCGAGGCGAGGTGCAAACCGCTGAGCGGCTGCATCACGTAGCGCGACCTGCGCTTGATTCTCCCCGGACGCAAATGCGTGCACACAACGAGCGCGCGCATTTTTTCGCCAAATTCCACGGTCGTTAGACGACGAGGCCCCTCTTGACGCGAGGACATCGTTTCAAAACCCCGTCGAACCGCGAGATTACGCAAGGGAATAGTAGTCCGAGTCTGCAAGCCCGACAAGGGACTCGCCGAATTCGTGTCGGTAGCAGACGATATGTCCGGTTTAGGCAGGGATTCGCCGAATTCGCGACGCGCACGACATTGCGCCGACGGCGGGCGGAGATCGCCGGACTGTTCGGCGCGTTCTCGCCCGCCAGCGTGGCCGGCTGAGCGTTTCGCCACCGAACCCTATGCGCGCACAAAGATGGCGGGCGCGCTCGATAGCCTCGCGGCGGCGTGGGAGGACGCTGTCTTGGCGTCGAAATCCCGCAACGGCGCGGAACGCCGGCCGCCTCTTCCTAAGTCGACCCGCTTCGCGCTACACTGCATCCACGTCGGGTTGTCGCAAGTTGGGGTACCCGGCGGGCTAGCCCAAAGCTGAGGTTTCTGCGGGGGCTACTATGCGGCAGCGGCAGATCGCAGATTGGCTGAATGCGCTCGGCATGCCCGAGTACATTGAGCGTTTTGCGGAGAACGGCGTAGATCTTGCCGTGCTCCCCGATCTCACCGATCACGATTTGGAGAAATTGGGCGTTTTGCTTGGACATCGTCGTCGGATGTCGCGGGCCGTCGCCGAACTACGCCGCGCAGAGCCCGCCGC
This sequence comes from uncultured Alphaproteobacteria bacterium, assembly GCA_963835955.1. GTDB lineage: Bacteria > Pseudomonadota > Alphaproteobacteria > Rhizobiales > Beijerinckiaceae > Roseiarcus. The sequence continues at coordinate 75,324 of CAWIHZ010000013.1, forward strand.
GCAGCCGAGCGCGACCAAGCCGATGCCGCAAGACCATGCCGAGCGACGCCACCTCACGCTCATGTTCTGCGACCTCGTCGGGTCGACGGCGTTGTCGACTCGCCTTGACCCGGAGGAGCTGCAAGGAGTCATAAGAACGTATCATCAACGGTGTGGCGAGGTCATCGCCAAATATGATGGCTTTGTCGCCAAGTACTTTGGCGATGGCGTTCTCGCCTACTTCGGATATCCGCAGGCGCATGAGGATGACGCCGAGCGCGCGGTGCACGCGGGCTTAGCCCTGACTGAGGCGATAGCGAGACTTGATCTCGGCGCGGCCACGGCGTTGCGGGCCCGCGTCGGCGTCGCCACCGGTCTCGTCGTCGTCGGGGAAGAGCTCATCGGGAAGGGCGAGACGGCGGAGCCAGGGGTGGCGGGCGTGACTCCCAATCTTGCGGCGAGACTTCAAGCATTGGCCGAACCCGACGCCGTGATCATCGACGGCAACACTCGCCTACTCCTCGGCGAACTGTTCGAATTCCGCGCTATCGGTCCGGTATCGATCAAAGGCTTCAGCGAACCGGTGGCGATCTGGCAAGTGCTCGGAAAAGGCGACATTGACAGTCGCTTCGAGGCGTTGCGCACCACGACGACGCCCCTGGTGGGCCGCCAGGAGGAGATTGATCGACTTATGACCGGCTGGCGTCAGGCCGAGCGGGGTAATGGGTGCGTCGTCCTGATTTCGGGCGAGCCAGGAATTGGCAAATCGCGCCTGGTCCAGACCGTCCTCGATCGTCTGAAGGCAGAGCCGCACAATCAGTTGCTTTATTTCTGTTCGTCGCACCATCAAGACAGCGCGCTTTACCCGGTCATCGCCCAGTTTGCGCGCGACGCCGGTTTTCGGCGCGAAGACTCTGCGGAAGCGCGCCTCAAGAAGCTGGAAGCCGTTCTGACCCGATCGGCTAGCAACCTCGTCGAGAGCATCCCTCCGCTCGCCGCGCTACTGTCGATCCCCACCGGCGACCGCTATCCGTCTCTCAACCTCAGTCCGCAGAAACAGAAGGAAAAGACGCTCGCCGCGCTGTTGGGGCAGATTGAAGGATTGGCGGCTCGGGCGCCAGTGCTTCTGGTGCTCGAGGACGCGCAATGGGCTGATCCCACCGCGCTGGAGCTATTCGATCTCGTCGTCGATCGGTCGCCCAGCCTGCCCATCATGGTATTGGCCACTTTGAGACCGGATTTTGCGCGGCCTTGGGCCGATCGTCCGAATGTGACCATGCTCAGTCTCAATCGCTTGTCGCATCGCCAACGCGCCGACATGATCGCGCATCTCACAGGCGGCAAGCGTTTGCCCCAGGAGATCGCCGACCAGATCATCGATCGGACGGACGGCGTCCCGCTGTTCGTCGAAGAACTGACGAAGGCTGTGATCGAAAGCGACATGCTGACGGATGACGGAGACAGCTATGCGATGACAGGGCCGTCTCCGGCGCTCGCTATCCCGACGACGCTGAACGCCTCGCTCCTGGCGCGACTGGATCGGCTGGCGCCGGTGCGAGAAGTCGCGCAAATCGCGGCGGCTCTGGGCCGGAGCTTCTCACATGAACTCATCAGCGCAACCGCTGCGATGCCGCGGCAGCGGCTGGAGGACGCGTTGTCGCAGCTTGTGAGCACTGAACTCATCTTCAGACGCGGCAACCCGCCTAACGCCGAGTACACTTTCAAACATGCTCTAGTTCAAGATGCCGCGTACAACACATTGCTGCGCAGCAACCGCCGACAACTGCACGGGCGAATCGCGACGATCCTTGAAGCCAAATTCCCGGAAGTCGCCGAGGCGCAGCCTGAAGTCCTCGCGCGCCACTATTTTGAAGCGGGATTGATCGCCAAGGCGGCCGGCTACTGGCTCAGAGCGGGCAAGCAGGCGATCGCGCGAGGAGCGATGACCGAGGCGGTGGCCCAACTCCGAAAGGCGCTCGACAAGCTCGCGGTCGCGCCTGACAGCGCCGCCTATCGAGAGCACGAGCTCAATCTCCAAATCTCCCTTGGACATGCTCTTCTCGCCACCAAGGGCTACGCCGCGCCGGAGCCCGGCGACGCGTTTGCGCGCGCCCGCGAGCTTTGCGATCAGTTGGGCCGCCCGCCTCAATTCGGACCGGTTTTGATCGGCCAATTCACATTGCGCTGCGTAAGAGGGGAACTGGGCCAGGCTCAACACCATGCGGAGGAGATTCGTCGTCTGGGTGAAGCGGGACGCAACTCGATGTGGAAGTGTTTCGGCTCTTCCGCCAGTGGCTGCGTCTGTTCGTTTCTCGGCAACTTCAGCGACGCCCATGGTTACTTCGAAGAATACCTTTCCCTATGGGACCCGAAGTACCGAGCTTTCGTGGGAACGCCAGGCGACGGGTACGTGACTATTCTGAGCTATCTTTCCCGGACGTTGCTTTGTCTCGGCCATCTCGACCAGGCGCGAATGCGGCGCGACCAGGCGCTGGCGGAGGCGCGACGCCTGTCGCCGTTCAACGTCGTTTTTGCGCAATGCAATGCATGGTACGCCGATTTGGCGATTCACGGAGTGAATACGCGGGCGACAATGGCTCCGGCCGTGGACGAAGTGTCCACGATCTCGGCCGAAAATGGGTTCACTCTCTATACGGGCATTGGGAAGTTCATGCAGGGCTGGCGTCTTGGGGTGACGGGCCGGCCGGACGACGGCATTCCGGCGCTTCTTCAAGGAATAGCGGTCTTGCGGACCACCGGAACCAAGCTCAACTTGCCTTTCTTTCTCATGACGCTTGCGGAGGTGTATGGCGTGGCAGGGCGGCCGGAGCAAGGGCTCGAACAGCTTAGCGATGCAGTCAAAATGGTTGCGGAAACCCAAGAGCGCTGGGCTGAAGCCGAAATGATGCGGCTGCGCGGAACCCTATATGCGTCCATGCATGATTTTGCTGCGGCGGAGGATAGCTACCTTCAGGCGCTGGCGCTGGCGCGGCGGCAGAACGCCAATTTCTGGACGCTGCGGGCCGCACGCGACCTGGCGCGGCTTTGGCGCGACCAAGGCAAAGTATCCGACGCGCTTGATCTCTTGTCTCCGGTCTACGCTTCGTTCAAAGAAGGTCTTGAGACTCCGGTTCTACAAGATGTCAAGACGTTGCTGACTCAACTCGCATAAACGCGGCAACAAATACTCGGTCTATTGCTGGTTAAATCGGAACTATGTTCTTTTGAAACAAGTCGGAACGCGTGCATTGAGTTGGGTTTAGACGAGTTTGGAGAGAATTACGAACGATAACCGTTGCGGCGCAGATAACGAACCGACATTTATTTTCGTTTTTTTGAATTACTATTCGGGTCGCACTGCTCGCTGACAAAATATTATTTCCATGACGGACCATTGAGGCCAGGCATGACAACTCACGTAGACGGGCGCACCTTTCGTCTGGTTTTGATCAAACCTTCTCATTACGATCGTGACGGCTACGTTATTCGCTGGTTTCGTAATTTTATGCCCTCCAATTCGCTGGCGACCGTATATGCGATTGCGGTTGACGGGGCGCGGCGCAAGGTGCTCGGCCCCGACGTCGACATCAGCATTACGGCGATCGACGAGACCAACAAACGCCTGCATATCGACGCAGTGATCGCCGACTTTCGCCGCCGCAATGGCTTCGGTCTTGTCGGGCTTGTGGGGGTGCAATCCAATCAATATCCGCGCGCCTTGGACATTGCTCGCCCGCTGCGCGCGGCCGGAATTCCGGTGCTGATTGGCGGCTTCCATGTCTCGGGAATGCTTGCGATGTGCAACGAGGTCACACCGGATCTCCAAGAGGCGCTCGATCTGGGCGTAAGCCTGTTCTCCGGGGAAGTCGAGGGGCGGATGGACGAACTGATCCGCGCGGCGGCGACAGGGAAGGTGAGCCAGATCTACCATTTTACGAATGATTTGCCGGATCTTAGGCACGCGACCAAGCCTTGGCTCCCAAGAAGGCTTTTACGCCGGACGATGGGCCAAGTGACCAGTTTTGACGCCGGAAGAGGATGTCCATTCCAATGCTCCTTCTGCACGATAATTAATGTTCAGGGGCGCAAGTCACGATCTCGGGCGGTCGATGACGTCGAGAGCATCGTTCGGGAAAACTGGTCGCGGGGGATAAATAGCTTCCTGATCACCGACGACAACTTTGCACGCAACAAGGATTGGGAGCCGATCTTCGACCGTCTCGCCGAGCTGCGTAGAGCAGAACACATCCGTCCGCGTTTTATGATTCAGGTTGACACTCTGTGCCACCGCATTCCGAATTTCATTGAGAAGGCAAAACAAGCGGGGGTCACTCGCGTTTTCATCGGTCTGGAGAACATCAATCCGGCCAATCTCAAAGCAGCGAAGAAACGTCAAAACAGGGTTGCCGAATATCGCAAGATGTTGCTGGCCTGGAGGGCGATCGGCGTCTTGACCATTGCGGGATATATCATCGGCTTTCCGGACGACACTCCGGAGTCGGTGCGCCGGGATATCGAGATCATCAAGAAGGAACTTCCGGTCGACCTGCTGGAGTTTTCTATTCTTACCCCGCTGCCGGGGTCAGAAGATCATAAGATTTTACGGGAGAATGGAGTCCCGCTCAATTCAGACTTGAACAAATACGATACCGAGCAGGTGTGCTCGCCCCATCCGCGGATGACGGCGAGCGAATGGGAGGAGACCTATAACGCGGCTTGGAGGAGTTATTACTCGGCCGAGCATTTGGAAACGCTGATGCGGCGAGCGCGCGTGAGCGGCATGGCCGGCTATAGCCTCATGCTGGTCATGCTTTGGTTTGTCAGCACAACCGTTTCAATTGAGAAGGTGCACCCGATGCAGGGCGGGCTGTTGCGGCTCAAGCACCCCAGCGAGCGGCGTCCCGGCCAACCGATCGAACCGGCCTTGCGATTTTATCCGCGCTTCGTCTGCGAGACCATTGTCAAACATGTCCGTCTTTTGGCCGAGTTGGCGCGAATCCTATGGATCGCTTGCCGCGTCGCCGTGGACCAGGGCTGGCGCGCCTACACGGATCGGGCGATCGTGGCGGTCGAGAACGAGGAAGCCGAACGCCCACGGATTTTCCCTCAAAAGAGCGCCGCGCCTTGATGGACAGGGGCGCCGTCGAGTTGCCGCATGCCGAGCCGCCTGCGTCGGTGGGATCGCTGCGCCTTCTTTCCGCTTTCCGGTCCGACCTGCTTGCCGCATTCAGCGCCGACTACTATGCCGAGCTGCGCATATCGTTTCGTCAATTCGGACACCAATTCGTGTGCCTGAACGACCCCGACGACATAGACCACGTTCTCAACACGCACATGGATCGCTACCAGCCCAATGTCCTCGCACGCCGATTGTTGGAACCGATCGTGGGGCAGGGCCTGTTGCTGGCGGAAGGCGACGACTGGCTCCGTCAGCACCGGCAACTGGCCCCGTTTTTCCAGCCCCGCCATATCGAACGCTTGATCCCTTCGTTCCACGAGACGGCGGCGAGCGGCATCGCGTCCTGGTCCGCAGAGGGTGAACCCGAGCGCAACTTGCTCGTCGACTTTCGCAGGCTAACTCTGGCCATCATCGCACGTTCGCTGTTGTCCATCGACGACGAAACCTCAACCGCGCAGCTTGCCGACTTCGCCAGCGAAGCAGAGAGTTCCGGGACGCTGCTGCGATGGCGGGACTATGTCGCCTTCCTCATCTGGACCCGCATCGCCCAGCCGCCCCAGCGACGCGATATCGCGAGGCGCTGGCGCGACTGGGTCAAGGCTCTTCTCGACCGCCGATCGACAGTCGACGATTTCGGGCAGGCGCACGATATGCTCGATCTGCTGCGCGCCAAGCGCGATGGCGAGAGCGACGGCTCTCCGACTATGGAGGAGATCGTTAGCCAGGTCGGCACGATGTTGTCCGCAGGTTTCACCACCACGGCGCTCGCGCTGTTTTGGACAGTCCTCATGCTGGCGCTCTATCCCGCGCATCAGGAGGCGATGCGGAGCGAATTGTGCCAGGGCGGGGCGACTGCCCCGCCCGACCCGCAATCGCTGCGCTCAAGCCGCGTAGCCTTAGCTTTTCTCTATGAGACTCTGCGGCTTTATCCGCCAGCCTACATCATCGCGCGTGAAGCGCGGATGGACGATCAAATTGGCGACTTTCGCATATCGCGGGGCGCTGCTGTTATCGTCGCCCCTTGGGTTCTCCATCGGCACGCGGCTCATTGGCGGAACCCCCATCGGTTCGACCCGAATCGCTTCCTCCAAGGCGGCCGGATCGCCACGCCGCGGGCCTGGATGCCCTTCGGCGCGGGGCCGCGCGTCTGCATCGGCAGCGCCTTTGCGACAACGGAGATCCTGGTCGTCCTGCGCTGCCTTCTCGCGCGCTACAACATCGGATTGTCGGGTTCGCCCCCACGGCCCATTGGCAGAGTCACCTTGCTGCCGAACTTCCAGCCGCTGTTCACGCTGACGCCGCGCTAGATATGAACGCGGCGCGTTTGGACGGAATTTGGGATTCTAGAATCGGGTAAGTTATGATTCGATCTGGCTCTTTCGGGATCGCCCCGCCCGCTATGCCGCTGTCTTCCATCCAATCACGGCATCCCCAAACCTTCAGGGCTTTTTCCGCCGCTCGTCGTTGAAATTGGCGCCTTCCGCGACCAAAGCCTCCAGCGACGGATCGCGCGAGATCGCTTCCGCGTTGAGACGCGCGCAGGCGGCCTCGATATCGGTCTCGAGGCGTTCGCCGAAGGCGGCGCGATCGAGTCCCGGCGCGATCGGAGGCAAGTATTCGATCACTGCGACGCCCGACCGCCGGAGGAATCCGCGCCGTCTCCAGAACAATCCAGTGTTGAGCGCTACCGGCAGGCAGAGCGCGCCCGTTTCGGCATAGAGCGCCGCGACCCCCTGCTTGTAGGTCGGCGGCGCTCCCGGATGCCGGCGGGTTCCCTCCGGGTAGATGAAGATCTGTCGGCCGCCCGCGAGCACCGGTTTTGCGGCTGCGATGATCTGTTGCAGCGCCTGGCGGCCGCGCCCGCGGTCGATCGCGATCTGGCGCGAGACGATCAGATAAAGGCCGAACAGCGGGACGTAGGTCAATTGCCGCTTGAGAATGATCGCGAAATCTGGAGCATATTTCAGCAGTGCGAAGGTCTCGAGAAAGGACTGGTGCTTGGCTGCGATCAGCACGGCGCCGGAAGGGATGTTCTCGACGCCGCGATATTCGACCCGCAGGCCGCAGATCGTCTGCAGAAGCCAGACCGAAACGGCGCCCCAGAGACGAGCGAGCGCGAAGACCCCGCGTCGTCCGCCCAACATCATCGGCAGTCCGATGATCATCAGAACGAGGAGATTGACGTAAAACAGAAAGTTGAACAGAAGCGAGCGCGCGGTCAGCATGGCGGCAGCGCCGGCCGGGAGAAAACGCCATGGCGCCGCCGCAGAGCATGATGCGGTTTCGTTGAATCGGATCATGCTCTGGAGTCCCTGAAATCGCGGGATTTTTGCGAAAAGCCCGGAGCCACTTTTTCGCATCCTGCCCCAAGGGTTCATTGCAGAGCATTGAGATGGCGCAGGACGATCGCCCGCGACAGGAAACCGGTCAGCAGCGTTACCGCGCCGACGACCGCCGCCAGTGCGGCGTAGCCGGACGATCCGAGGGAGAAAGCTCCAAACATCGCGGCGATCTCCTCGGCGCCGGGGGAATGCGCCCACCAGGCCGACAGCACGGACGCGCCCAGAAACAAGGCGATGGCGGCCGATCCGCCGATCAGCGCGCCGCGAAAGCCGAGGCGACGGAAATGGGTCTGGAATTCCCTGGCGATGAAGGCGTCCGAGGCGCCGATGAAATGCAGCACCTCGATGATCTCACGATTGCCCGCCATCGTGCCCCGGGTGGCAAAGCCGATCGCGGTGCCCATCGCCAGAATCATGAGCGCAAACAGCGCGGCGGCGAAGACAACGATCGCGTTCGCCAACGTGCCGATGCGCGCCGCCCAGGCGCGGTGGTCATCGAGGTCCGCCTGAGGGACCGCCGGCGTGAGCGCCGCGCGCAGCGCCGTGAGGTCTTTTGCGCTTTGGCCCCGCATATGGACGATGATGAGACGAGGGATCGGCAGAAGGCTCAAATCGAGTCCGCTGCCGAGCCAAGGCTCAAGCAGCTTTTCCAATTCGGCCTTGGTAAAAGCGTGAACCTCGTCGACGCCCGGAGCGTGCGAGGCGATTGCAACGGCCTTGGCCACGACAGCGTCGACATCGTCGCCTGCCCGCGGCTTCACCTGGATCGTCACGTCGCGCAACACGTCCGACCGCCAGAATTGCGAGGCGCTGGCGACGAGCAGCGCCCCGCCGGCCGTCAGACAGGCAAGAAAGGTCATGATCGCGACGACGACCACCAACGCGCGTCCGGCGACCGAGTCCCCAGGGATCAGCGGCATGTCCCGCTTGACCGTCGAACTCCAGTACGAATTGCGTTTCCACGATCGGTTCGTTCATGACCGGGCGCCATCGAAGATCGTGAGATTCCCGTCGCCGACGACGAGCCGGCGCGCGAAGCCGAACTGATCCATGAGGTGGAGATCGTGTGTGGCGATGACAACCGCGGTGCCAAGCCGATGCAGCTCGACGAACAGCCGAAGAAGCCGACGCGCCAGCCCGGGATCGACATTGCCGGTCGGCTCGTCGGCGAGCAGCAATTCAGGCCGCACGATCAGCGCCCGGGCAATCGCGGCGCGCTGCTTTTCGCCGCCCGAAAGAACGGGGGGCGAGGCGCTCATGCGGTCGCCGAGCCCCACCCAGCGCAGCAATTCGACGACTTCGGCGCGATACCCGGACTCCTCGCGTCCCATCGCGCGCAAGGGCAATGCGACATTCTCGTAGGTCGTGAGATGATCGAGCAGGCGAAAATCCTGGAAGACGACGCCGATGCGCCGGCGCAGCGCGGTCAGATCGTCCTTGGTCAAGGCGGCGGCGTCCCTGCCAAAAATATGGACCGTTCCGCGTGTGGGCCGAAGCGACAGAAGCATCAGGCGCAGGAGAGTAGTCTTGCCGGCCCCGGAGGGGCCGGTGACGAACTGAAAGCTCTGCCGCGCGACGGAGAAATTGAGATCGCGCACGACCTCCGGCCCCATTCCGTAGCGCAGACCGACGTTCTCGAAGCGTAGCAACACGGATCCCCGGGCGTTGGCGGAGGTAGGCCGCTTGACGCGGCTTTAGCCGTGTTTTGGATCAAACGCCAGCGATCGGCGGGCGGTCTGAATAGCAGCTTCACGACGCGCTGGTAAATTTCGGCTGAGCGAGGGATAACGCCTCTTTCACCAGGGCAAGTTCATGAGCGGCGACAGGCAGGTCAAGGTTCTTTACGACGAAGCTGCGATCGCGGTCCGCACCGAGGCGCTCGCCAGGGAGGTCGCCGCGGCCAGCCCGAAAGACCTGCTCGTCGTGGCGATCCTGAAAGGATCCTTCATGTTCGCGGCCGACCTTCTTCGCGCCCTCCATCGGGTGGGGCTGGAGCCGCAAGTCGAGTTTTTTCACCTATCGAGCTATCTGGAAGGGACCGTCTCCAGCGGCGCCGTCAAGATTCTTCGCGACATCGAATCCTCGGTGCGCGGACGCGACGTGCTTCTCGTCGACGACATTCTCGAATCGGGACGAACGCTGGCGTTCGCCAAGGATCTGCTGATCGCGCGCGGCGCCCGGCGGGTGCTCATCTGCACAATGCTGGAAAAGCCTGGCAAGCGCGCGGTCTCGATCGATGCGGACTTCGTCGGCTTTGTGTGCCCCGACGTCTTTGTCGTCGGCTACGGCATGGACGTCGCTCATTCCTATCGCGAGCTGCCGTTCATCGGCCGTGTCGTCACCGCGCAAGACGCCGCCTGATTCCTCCCGTTTTTGAGAGAGCGCCGGCGTGCTTGAGAGTCGATTTCAATCCTTCACCGAATTGGGCGGGCCATTGCACGGGGCCGCGCGCGCGTCCGAGTTGCGGCGTGAGCTCGAAGCGGCGGGTCTTGCCGGATTCATCGTGCCTCGCGCCGACGAGCATCAGAATGAATACGTGCCCGCGAATGCGGAACGCCTGCTGTGGCTGACGGGTTTCGCGGGTTCGGCTGGGATCGCGGTCGTGCTGGGCGACAAGGCGGCGCTGTTCGTCGACGGGCGCTATGTCGAGCAAGCGAAGGCGCAGGTCGACGGTTCGATCTTCGAGTTGCGTCATCTGATCGACGACCCTCCGGCCGACTGGCTCGCCCGAAACCTTCGGCCGGGCGACAAGCTCGGCTACGACCCGCGCCTGCACACGCCCGACGCCGTCGCACGATTTTCGGCGGCGTGTAAAAGTGCCGGCGCGGCCCTGGTGGCGATCGAGGCCAATCCGATCAACTCGATCTGGCGCGATCGGCCGGGGCCGCCGGTCGGCCCGATCACCCAGCGCGAAATTCGCTTCGCCGGGGAGAGCGCCGCAGCCAAGATCGCGCGAGTGCGCGACGCATTGAAGAACGTCGATGGGCTCCTCGTCAGCGATCCGCACAATCTGGCGTGGATGCTCAACATACGCGGCTCCGACGTTTCGCACACCCCTCTGCCGATCGGGTTCGCCTACGTTCCGCGCGAAGGACGTCCGGCGGTTTTTCTCGACAACCGGAAACCGACGGCTTCGGCGCGGGAAAGCATTCGCAAGCATGCCGAGATCTTGGAGCCCGGAACCGTCCTCGCCTTCATCAAGGAGCTCGGTGGGCGCGGTCTTCGGGTGGCGTTCGACGCCGCCACCGCGCCGGCTCTTTTGACCCAGGCGATCGAACGGGCCGGGGGCAAGGCCGAAGTCGGAGCCGATCCGATCACGCTGATGAAGGCGGCGAAGAATCGGGTGGAGCTTGCCGGCGCGCAGGCCGCGCACGAGCGCGACGGCGCAGCAATGACGCGTTTTCTGGCCTGGTTCGACGTCGAGGCGTCGCGAGGCCGTTTGACCGAGATCGACGCGGTCAAGGCGCTCGAGGCTTATCGCATGGCGACTGGAAAGCTGAAGGACATATCGTTCCCGACGATCGCGGCTGCGGGCCCGAATTCGGCGATCCCGCACTATCGCGTCACCGAGGCGTCCAATCGGACGATCGGGCGCGGAATCTTCCTCATCGACAGCGGGGGCCAGTACGAGGATGGAACGACCGACGTCACCCGGACCGTCGCGGTCGGGCGGCCGACAATGCTGATGCGGGATAGATTCACCCGGGTGCTAAAGGGCCACATCGCGATTGCGCGCGCGGTGTTCCCAAAGGGGACCAGCGGCGCGCAGATCGATGCGTTGGCGCGGATCGCGCTATGGCGCGCCGGTCTGGATTTCGACCATGGCACGGGACACGGCGTCGGATCCTATCTCTCGGTTCACGAAGGGCCGCACCGGATCGCAAAAACCGGCACGACCGCGCTCGCGCCGGGCATGATTCTGTCCGACGAACCGGGCTATTATTCGGCCGGCGCGTTCGGGATCCGGATCGAAAACCTCATCGTGGTCGAGCCGCGGACGATCCACGGGGCCGAACGGCAGATGTTGGGCTTCGATATTCTGACGCTCGCGCCGATCGATTTGCGGCTCGTCGTAGCCAAGCTCATGGACGCTGATGAGATTGCCTGGCTCGACGCCTACCACGCCCGGGTCCGCAAAGTTCTGTCGCCTCTCATCGATGCGCCGACGCGCCGCTGGCTCGCCTACGCGACGCGCCGCGTCGCGCTCGCCAACGGGAAGGGCAAGCGCTAACGCTCCGTCAGGGAGCAAGCGCGGCTTCGACCAGTTCGACCCAATAGTTCATGCCATAAGGCAGAGCCGCGTCGTTGAAGTCATAGGCCGGATGATGGAGGCCGGCGCTGTCGCCGTTGCCGAGGAAGATGAATGCGCCGGGCCGCGCCTCGAGCATGAAGGAAAAGTCTTCCGCCCCCATCACCGGGGAAATGTCGGGATGGACCCGATCTCGCCCCGCAACTTTGCCCGCGATTGCGACCGCGAACTCCGTTTGCGCCGGATGGTTGACGGTTGGAGGATAGCCCCGGTGATAGTCGACCTTCGCCGTCGCTCCCGAGGCGGTCATGAGACCGGAGATGATGTCGCGCATGCGTTTCTCGACGAAGGCGCGCGTTTCCGCCCGGAGCGTGCGCACCGTCCCGTTCAGCCACGCCGATTGAGGAATGATGTTGTTGGCGGAGCCGGCGTGGAACCGGGTGACCGAGACGACGCAGGAGTTGAGCGGATCGACATTGCGAGAGGCGATCGTTTGCAACGCCGTCACGATCTGCGCGCCGACAACGACCGGATCGACGCAACGATGAGGCATCGCCCCGTGCCCACCCTTGCCTTCGATGTCGATGGTGAAATCGTCCGCAGCGGCCATAAGCGGTCCCTCGCGGATGGCGAAGTCGCCGACGGGGAGGGCCGGCATGTTGTGCATGCCATAGACTTCATCGACGCCGAAGCGCTCCATGAGGCCGTCGTCGATCATCGCCTTCGCCCCCGCGCCGCCCTCCTCCGCAGGCTGAAAGATGACGACGGCGTTGCCGGAAAAGTTGCGGGTTCGAGCAAGATGCCGCGCCGCGCCGAGCAGCATCGCGGTATGCCCATCGTGGCCGCAGGCGTGCATTTTGCCCGGAACCCTGGAGCGATACGGGAGGTTGGTCGCCTCCTCGATCGGCAGCGCGTCCATGTCGGCGCGCAGGCCGATCGAGCGCGAACCTGGTCCCTTGGCGCCTCGAATGACGCCGACGACGCCAGTGCGGCCGATCGACGTTTTCACCTCGTCGCAGCCGAACCTGCTGAGCCGGACGGCGACATATTTGGCCGTTCGCTCGACGTCGTAAAGCAGCTCAGGCTCCTGGTGGATTTCGCGGCGCCAGGTCTGGGCGTCTGGAACGAGGTCCTGGATGGCTTGATCGATCGGCATCGGGATCAGGCTCCCTGACGTAACGTCGCCGACTTGACGGCCCGGCGGGGGCGCTGTCAACAGGATGCGGCGCGCGCGCCGTTCCTACCGACCGCGATGCAGTAGAAAAATGGCCTGATCGCCGAGGAGGTTCCAGGTCCATTTCGGCCAGACCGGCCGCAGCCACCGGCCATGACGGTCGAGCGCGGCGCTCCTGTCGATCGTCGCCCCCACCTCGCGCGCCAATACGATGAAATCGGAAATGGTGCAAAAGTGAATGTTCGGCGTGTCGTACCAGGTATGAGATAGACTTTCTGTCACCGGCATGCGGCCCAACAGGGCGAGCTGCGCGCGCACTTTCCAGTGGCCGAAATTCGGCACTGAAACGATGGCCCGACGGCCGATTCGCAACATATGCTCGAGCACCACCCTCGGCTGGCGCGTCGCCTGCAAAGTCTGCGACAGGATCACATAATCGAACGCGTCGTCGGGGTAGTCGGCGAGATCGGCGTCAGCGTCGCCTTGAATGACCGAAAGCCCTTTGGCGACGCAGTCGTTGACGCCCTGCTGTGAAAGTTCAATTCCGCGTCCATCGGCGCTGCGCTCTTCGGCGAGGAGCCGCAGCAGCTGTCCGTCTCCGCAGCCGACGTCGAGAACGCGCGAACCCGGATCGACCAGTTCGGCGACGCGTAAAAGATCGACCCGGAGCGGGGCGAGAGGCCGCGCTTGGCTCAAGCGATCCCCTTCGCGCGGGCCGCCGCATCAATGAAACCTCGGGTGGTGTCGACGAGGTCGGGCACATCGAGCAGAAAGGCGTCGTGTCCGCGATCGGTTTCGATCTCGACGAAAGAGACCGAGGCGCCTCCAGCATTGAGGGCGCGGACGATCGCACGCGAGTCGGTGGTCGGAAACAGCCAGTCGGAGGTGAATGAGACCACGCAAAAGCGCGTTCGCGAGCCTTTGAACGCGTTCGCGAGCGATCCGCCATAGTCTGCTGCGAGATCGAAATAGTCCATCGCCCGCGTCATGTAGAGATAGGAATTCGGATCGAAGCGCTCGACGAAGATCGCGCCTTGGTGCCTCAGGTAGGATTCGATCTGGAAGTCCGCGTCGAAGGAGAATGTGCGGGCCGAGCGATTCTGCAGGTTGCGGCCGAAGCGGCGATGCAGCGCGCTGTCCGAAAGGTAAGTGATGTGGGCTGCCATGCGCGCGACCGCCAGGCCTTTCGAGGGCCTCGTGCGTTCGACCAGATAGCGTCCGCCCCGCCAGTCCGGGTCGGCCATGATCGCCTGTCGGCCGACCTCGTGGAACGCAATATTCTGCGAGGAATGGCGGGCCGCGGTGGCGATCGGCAAGGCGGCGAACACGCGCTCGGGGTAGCTCGCCGCCCATTGCAGCACCTGCATGCCGCCCATCGACCCGCCCACGACGCAAAACAGCGTGTCGATCCCGAGATGGTCGATCAGCAGCGCTTGCGCCCGCACCATGTCGGCGATCGTGACCACGGGAAAGTCGAGCCCGTAAGGTTCGCCGTTTTCGGGATTGATCGAAGCAGGGCCGGTAGAGCCCATGCAGCCGCCGAGGACGTTGGCGCAGATGATGAAAAAGCGATCAGTGTCGAAGGGCCGGCCGGGACCGACCATCGTTTCCCACCAGCCGCGCCGCCCGGTGATGGGGTGACGATTGGCGACATGCTGATCGCCGGTCAGGGCATGACAAATCAGCAGCGCGTTTGACTTCTGCGCGTTGAGGTCGCCGTAGACCTGATAGGCGATGGTGACCGGCGCCAGAGTCGCGCCAGAGTCCATCCGAAGCATGGATTGAGCGCCGATCTGCAGTGAAAAACTGTCCGGGGAAACGGACTGGCTCGCCCCGGCCGCATGCGCAAAAGTAACTTCGCCCCCCATCGGCCATGCCTCTCGGCTCGGAATTCAAGTTTGGTTCTGTTTGTCGAACGGTCTGTTTGTTATACAGGAAGACAGGGCGAATGCAAGTTTTACGACGGTTTACGGCGAGGCCGCAGCGCGACGGCGTTCTTGGCGCATTGATTTGACACGGAAATAGGGCGCGGGAGGCCAGCGGCGCGACATGTCGCGCCTTTGCTCTAGGGGCGCAGCCTTTCCGGACAACAGGCTTGTGAAGCTCTGCACTCAGCCGGGGGTCCGTGCGAGCTCCGCCGCGATCGCATCCCCCATTTCGGACGTGGATACAATCCGGCAATCGTCGCTGCCGATGTCGGCGGTCCGCAGACCGCTGGCGAGCACGTTGGCGATGGCGGCGTCGAGTTGATCGGCCGCCTCATTGAGGCTGAACGAATAGCGCAGCGCCATCCCGAACGAGGCGATCATCGCGATCGGGTTGGCGAGACCTTTTCCGGCGATGTCGGGCGCCGAGCCGTGGACGGGTTCGTAAAGCGCTTTGCGCTTGCCGGTTTTAGGGTCCGCGTCTCCGAGCGAGGCCGACGGCAACATCCCGAGCGAGCCGGTCAGCATCGCCGCGACGTCCGAGAGCATATCGCCGAACAGATTATCGGTGACGATGACGTCGAATTGCTTCGGCCAGCGCACGAGTTGCATGCCAAGCGCATCGGCGAGCTGATGCTCGAGCGTTATGTCGGGGAATTCCCGTCGGTGGAGGGCGGTGATCACCTCGTTCCACAGGACGCCCGACTTCATCACATTGCGCTTTTCGGCGGACGTGACCTTCTTTTCGCGCTTGCGCGCGAGATCGAAGGCGATCCTGCCGATGCGTTCGATCTCGTAAGTGTCGTAGACTTGGGTGTCGATGCCGCGCTTCTGGCCATTGCCGAGATCGATGATCTGTTTGGGCTCGCCGAAATAGACGCCGCCGGTCAGCTCGCGCACGATCATGATGTCGAGCCCCTCGACCACCTCGCGTTTGAGCGAGGACGCGGACGCAAGCGCCGGATAGCAAATGGCTGGGCGCAGATTGGCGTAAAGGTTTAGGTCCTTGCGCAATCTCAGAAGGCCGGCCTCGGGGCGAACCTCGTAAGGCACGGCGCTCCACTTCGGACCGCCGACCGCAGCCAGGAGGACCGCGTCGGCCGCGCCCGCCAGCGCCATGTCCCCTTCGCTGATCGCCCTGCCGTGGGCGTCGTAAGCGCAACCCCCGACCAGTCCCTTCTCGATTTCGAATGTCCCGACGCCAGCGCTGGCCAAGCAGCCGATGATCTTTTCGACCTCGGCCATCACCTCGGGGCCGATGCCGTCCCCGGGGAGAAGAAAGAGCTTAAATGTGGACATGGTCGCTTCGACGGTCTCGACGTGGAACAGGGTTGGGGAGCGCACAGCAGGATTTCGGAAAAGGGGCTACCGGTCTTCCGACAAAATTCTGCTTCTGAAAGGAGTCCAAGGAACGCCTGCTTAGACGATTTCTTTTTTTGGCGAAAGGCGCCGCGGAGTGAAAAGTCTCGAGATCAGGCGCCTCGGGCGTTATGCGCGCGCGAGCGCATGACCAAGGCGTGGCGATGTTGCCCCAAAAGCGAAAAGATTCGACAACACCCGGCGTTCGAACGCGAGGAACCGGATGACCGTGGTCAAAAGCGCCGCCGCGGACGGCTTCATTCAGAGGATGGCCGCGGACGTCCGTTTTTGTCTCGTTCACGGATCGGACGAGGGGCTGACCCACGAGCGATCGAAGGCCATTGTCCGCAAGGTTTTGTCCGGCGACACGGACCCGTTGCGGCTCACCAGACTGGAAGGCGACGCGATCGCCAAAGAGCCGGGCATTCTCGTGGACGAGGCCTATGCCGCCTCCATTTTCGGCGGCAGCAGGGCGATCTGGATCGACGCGCAGGGTCGCGACCTGCTGGCGGCGCTGGCGCCCTTGTTCGAAAATCCGCCGAAAGATTGCACGATCGTCGTCAAGGCTGGACAGCTGAAGAAGGGAACCGCGCTGCGCAGCGCCTTTGAGAAAATGGCGAACGGAGCCTCGATCGAGTGCTACGCGGACGAGCCGAAAGAACTCGGATCGCTGATCGACGCGGCGCTTCGCGAGGGCGGGCTCACGATATCGGGCGAGGCTCGCGCGGACCTGCAGGCGCTCCTCGGCGCGGACCGGCAGACGACGCGGGGCGAGATCGCGAAATTGATGCTCTATTCGCTGGGATGCTCGCGAATCGAGGCCGCGGACGTCGAAGCGATCGTGTCCGACGCCGCCCCCTCAGTACAGGATGAGCTCGTAGATCGTGCGCTGCTTGGCGATTTGCCCGCAGTGGCGGTCTACGCCACTCGATTCTTCCGCGAGGGCGGCGATGCGCAGGGTTTGATGGCTCGCCTCGTCGCGCGACTGACGCTGCTCTATCGGCTTCGGCTGGAGATGGACCAGGGTCGTCCGTTCGACGCGGCGTGTCAGGCCTTGTTTGTCAAGCTTCCCTCGACCGCATTGCGTGGACTTGGCGCTGTCGCGGCGCGCTGGACGGCCGATTCGATCGCTCAGCAGTTTCCCGCTGTGCGCACGGCCAGCGCGCGGGTGCGGGCTGATCCGCGCCTGTCCGAGGTCCTGGCGACGCGCACGCTTTGGGCGTTGGCTTCACGCTCGAACCTTAAAGGAAGACACTAAGCGCAAGACATACGGAATTAGTGGAACCCGGAGCCTCGGTGGCGTGGCCGTGCCGGATCGAACCTGATTGCCGTGAATTTGCTCCAGTTGCGGCTATCGGCTAAGATATTGAATTGATGAATGTATTCCGTCAGCATTAGAGCGCTGCGGATCGGGACAGCCGGCGGCAGATATCGTCGAGCTGCTCGAAATCGCGAAAGCCGATACGGATGTCGCCGCTCTCGCCAGAGTGTCGGATCGTGACTTTCGCGCCGAGCGCCAGGCCGAGCTTGTCCTGAAGGGCGAGGGTGTCGGCGTCGACCTGGACAGGCGGCTTCCGGGGCCGTGTCTCCCGGCCTGAATTTGTGCCCAGCCGCTCGATGTCCCTGACCGTCAGGCCTTCGGAGACGACCCGGTCGGCCAGCGCATCCGGGTCGGCCACCGCAAGCAGGGCGCGCGCGTGTCCGGCCGAGATTTGCCCGCTGGCGAGCAGCGCCCGCGTATGCTCGGGCAGATTAACGAGGCGCAGGGTATTGGCGACGTGGCTGCGGCTTTTGCCGACGATGCGTCCGATATCGGCATGCGAATAACCGTGGTCAGCGCCCAACAGGGCGTAGCCAGCGGCTTCTTCGAGCGCGTTGAGGTCGGCGCGCTGCACATTTTCGATGATGGCGATTTCAAGCGCCTCCCGGTCGTCGGCCTCGACGACGAGAATCGGGATTTCGTGCTGTCCGGCCCGTTGCGCCGCCCGCCAGCGGCGCTCGCCGGCGACGATTTCGTAGGCGTCGGCGACGCGCGGGATGGCGCGAACCACCACCGGTTGAATCACGCCGCGCTCCTTGATCGAGGCGGCGAGTTCTTCGAGTTCGTCTTCGTCGAACCGCCTCCGGGGGTTGCGCGGATTCGGTCGAAGGAATTCGATCGGAGTTTTTCGCACCCCGCGCGACTGAGCGAACGCGCTCGGCTCTTCCCCCGGCGCGCCAAGCAGCGCGGCAAGGCCTCGTCCCAGGCGAGGGCGCTGTTCCGTTCGTGAGGCTTCGTCGGCCATGAATCGCTGGTCTCCCTAGCGGCGCTTGCGGGCTTTCAAGCGGCGCGCCAACGCCCTTCCCGCCGAATGACTTCGGAAGCGAGCCTGAGGTAGGCCTGGCTGCCGGCGCATTTGAGGTCGTAAAGCAACACTGGCTTGCCGTGCGAGGGCGCCTCGGACACGCGGACGTTGCGGGGGATCACCGTGTCATAGACCGTGTCGCCCATGTGCGCCCGCACGTCCGCGACCACCTGTCCGGCGAGGCTGTTGCGGGGGTCGAACATGGTCAGGACCACGCCATGAATGGTTAACGCCGGGTTGAGAGCGCCTCGGACCTGCTCGACGGTGGCGAGAAGCTGCGACAGACCTTCGAGCGCGAAAAATTCGCATTGCAGCGGCACCACCACGGCGTCCGCCGCGGCGAGCGCGTTGATGGTCAGCAGATTGAGCGAGGGCGGACAATCGACCAGAACGTAAGTGATCCGTTTGACGTCTTCGGCGGGCGAGGCCGCGAACGCCCTGAGCGCATTTCGTAATTTGTAGGCGCGGTCCGGCGCGCCGGAAATCTCGAGTTCGACCCCGAGAAGGTCCATGCTCGAGGGCGCGATCAGCAGGCGAGGCACGGCGGTCGGCATAATGACCTCCGCCAGGGTTCGCTCGCCGATCAGCATATCGTAGCTCGACAGGACGCGGGCCTTGCGATCGATTCCAAGGCCTGTGGAGGCGTTGCCCTGAGGGTCGAGATCGATGATGAGGACGTGCTCGCCGATGGCCGCCAGGGCGGTTCCGAGGTTGATCGCAGTGGTCGTCTTGCCGACTCCGCCCTTCTGGTTGGCCATGACGAGGACGCGCGGAGGCGCTACGCGCGCGTCGTCGCCGGACGGAAGGTGGGTCGGGGTCATGGCGTGGATTTCAATCTCCGCCGATTCGCTCTACCGATTCGCAGAATGCCGGCCTCGGCATCGACCGCGCTGGGAAGGACTTCTACCGCGGAGCCGCGGCCGAGGGTCAACGCCTCGACTTGATCTTCAGCGGAACGGCCGCGTGGAAACACTCCAATCGCTCCTTGCTCCAGCCACACTCTGGCCAGTTCGAGCGTCTTCGGCAAGGGGGCGAAGGCCCTTGCGGTGACGGCGTCCACAGGCGCGAAGCAGGACGGGTCGATATTTTCGAGCCGCGCGGGGTGGATTTGCGCCGGAGCGCCGGTCACGCGGACGACTTCGCGCAGGAAGGCGCATTTACGCTTGTCGCTTTCAACGCAATGAACCACGGCGCCTTGGGCGTCCGTGAGCTGAATTGCGATTACGAGACCTGGAAATCCGGCGCCGGACCCGATGTCGAGCCATCGCCGCGCGTCTGGAGCCAGAGCGATCAACTGGGCGCAATCGGCAATGTGGCGGGTCCAGGCCGAAGCAAAGCTCGACTCGGAAATCAGATTGGTTGTCTTACGCCAGCGCCCCAGCAAATCGATAAAGATGGCGAAGCGCTTCTCCGTTTCACGTGAAACAGGGACGAGGCGCAGCGCGGTTTGGCGATCACGTTCCAGATGCTCGGCCAAGGGGGCCGACGCGGCGCGAGGCGCCTCTCCCCGACTCATTCCGCGCGCGCGGTCGAATCGGCTCTGGAGCGTCGGACCGCCCGTCTCGCATGGGCGGCGACCAGCGCCAACGCCGCCGGCGTTACGCCCTCGACCCGGCCAGCCTGGCCGAGGCTTTTCGGGCGGACCTGGACGAACTTCTGTCGCAACTCATTGGAAAGGCCGGAGAGGCCAGCGTAATCGAGGTCGTCCGGCAAGGCGATGGACTCGTCGCGTCGATAGCGAGCGACATCCTCGGCCTGTCGGTCGAGATAGACAGCGTATTTCGCGTCCGCCTCGAGCCGCCGCGCCAGGGAAGGGGCGATGCCTCCTAGATCGGGCCAGACACGCGTCAAAATTGCGATCGAAAATTGCGGCTGGGCCGCCAGTTCGAAGGCCGACCGGCGGACGCCGTCTTGGTTGACCGGCAATCCGTGCGCGGCGAGAACCGGCGGCGTGGCGGTCGCCCCGACGAGCATGGCGCGGGCCTCGTCAAGCCGGGCGCGGACGCTTCGATAGGCGGTCGCGCGTTCCCGGCCGACGCAACCGAGCGCCAGCCCTCTCTCCGTAAGGCGCTCATCGGCGTTGTCGGCGCGCAGCGAAAGCCGAAATTCCGCCCGCGAGGTGAACATGCGATATGGCTCCGTGACGCCAAGGGTCGTCAGATCGTCGATCATGACGCCAAGATACGATTCGGCCCGGTCCAGGATCGCCAGGAACTGGCCGCCAGCCGCGCGAGCGGCGTTGATTCCGGCCAGCACGCCCTGAGCGGCCGCCTCTTCATAGCCGGTCGTGCCATTGATTTGGCCGGCGAGAAACAGGCCGCGAAGCCGACGCGCCTCGAGGGTCGGATCGAGACCGCGCGGATCGATATAGTCGTATTCGATGGCGTAGCCGGGACGGAGGATGCGGGCGCGCTCCAGGCCGGGGATGCTCGCGACCAGCGCCCTCTGGGTCTCTTCCGGCAGCGAGGTCGAGATGCCGTTCGGATAGACGGTCGGATCGTCAATTCCCTCGGGCTCGAGAAAAATCTGATGGCTTTCCCGATCGGCGAAGCGAATCACCTTGTCCTCGATCGAGGGGCAATAACGCGGCCCGCGGCCTGAGATGGCCCCGGAAAAGACGGCCGAACGATGAGCGTCGGTCCGAATGATCCGATGGGTCTCGGCGGTCGTGCGGGTGATGTGGCAGGGCAATTGCGGCGCGACAAGCGCAGTCGTCGTCGAGGAAAAGAACTCCGGCGGCTCGTCGCCATGTTGAATTTCGAGCGATGCGCGGTCGATCGTCGCGCCGTCGAGCCGCGGCGGGGTGCCCGTCTTCAACCGGGCGAGAGCAAAGCCTGCGGTTTCGAGGCTTTGCGCCAGCGAGACGGACGGCTTGTCGCCGTAGCGCCCCGCCGGGCTGCGCTGATCGCCAAGGTGGATGACCCCGCGCAGGAAAGTGCCCGTAGTCAATACGACGGACCGGCACCGAAGGAGGCGGCCATCCGCGAGTTCGACGCCGGTGACGACGCCGGCCTCGGAAGCAACGCGCGCGGCCTCGCCCTCAATCACGGTCAGGTTGGCTTCGGCCGCGATCAGCGCCTGCACCGCCCGGCGATACAGGCCCCTGTCGGCCTGCGCGCGCGGGCCTTGGACCGCTGGGCCCTTGCGCCGGTTCAGAACGCGAAACTGGATTCCGGCCGCGTCCGCTGCGCGCGCCATCAACCCGTCGAGCGCGTCGATTTCGCGCACCAGATGGCCTTTGCCGAGGCCGCCGATCGCGGGGTTGCAGGACATCTCGCCGATCGTGGCGAAGCGATGGGTCACCAGGCCGGTTGCAGCGCCACAACGCGCCGCCGCCGCGGCGGCTTCGCATCCGGCATGGCCGCCGCCGATCACGATGACGTCAAAACGGGTCATGGCGAACCTGCTCAACAGAATTTCGGATAAACGGTCACCCGTTCTCCGAGAAAAACTCCGTTTCTTCACAACGAGTTTAACCGGAGATTCGTCAGCTCGCCAGCAAATTCCTGTTGAAAGGCGCTCTAGAATGTTTCACGTGAAACGCCGTTCTGGCGTTTTTTTATTTTCCAACACAAAGGCGGGAAAAAATCTCTCCCAACACCTCTTCGACGCCGATCCGCCCGACGACGCGGTCCAGAGCGGCGGCGGCCCGTCGCAGGTCTTCAGCCACCAGCTCAGGCGCCGCGCCCTCTGACGCGAGCGCCGACGTCAGAGCTTCGCGCGCGTCCTGAAAGGCGCGGCGATGCCGCTCCAGCGCCAGGATCGCGGGCTCGCGCGACGACATGCGCTCTTCGGCCAAATCGGCGATCGCGTCAAGGAGACGATCGACGCCCGCGCCGGTCCTAGCCGAAATGGCGATTGCCAATTCCGACATGAGCGGAGGATTTACGCCGGCGAGGTCGCTCTTCGTCCGCACCAGCAGCATCGGACCCTGGGCGTCCGGCGTCTGGCCGGACGCGCCGTCGTCGAGCCACAGGGTGAGGTCCGCGCTTTGGGCGCGGCTCCGGGCCCTGGCGACTCCCTCGCGCTCGATCAGGTCCTCGCTGTCCCGAATCCCGGCCGTATCGATAAGGGTCACCGGATAGCCGCGCAATTCGAGAAACACCTCGATCGGATCGCGAGTCGTTCCGGCGAAGGGCGAAGTGATCGCGACCTCGCGGCCGGCGAGCGCGTTCATCAGCGTCGACTTTCCCACATTGGGCGGCCCGGCGATTACGACGCTATAACCCTCGCGCAGGCGCTGGCCCGCGGCGGCGCCCGACAGCGCGCGATCGATGCGAGCAGTCGCGACCCGGACCGCTCGCCTGACTGTTTCCAAAGTCAGGTCATCCGCGTCCTCCGCATCGGAAAAATCGATCTGCGCCTCCAGGAGCGCCATCGCCTCGACAAGCTGGCCACGGATCGCTTCGCACTCGCGGCGCAAGGCGCCGCCGGCAATTCGTTGCGCCTGGCGCCGTTGCGCCTCGGTCTCGGCGTCGACGAGGTCGGCGAGGCCCTCGACCCCCGAAAGATCGATTTTACCGTTGAGAAACGCGCGCCACGCGAATTCCCCCGGCTCCGCCATTCGCAATCCCGGAATCAGGGCCAGAGCCTTGACCATCGCGACCGTCACCGCACGCCCGCCGGTCACGCTTAGCTCGGCGACGTCCTCCCCGGTGAAGCTTCTCGGCGCCGCGAAGCGCGTGATCAGCGCCCGATCGAGCGGTTCGCGGGACCGGGGATGAATCAAAGTCTTCACGGTGGCTTGGCGGTCGGGAAATTCTGCGCCTGGCGCAAGCGCCCTAAGCGCTGCGGAGCATTCTGATCCGGAAATCCGGAACACGGCGATCGCCGCCCGTCCAACGCCCGACGCCGGAGCGAAGATGGTGTCCCGCTCGTTGGCAAACAAAATACGTAACACCCTTGTCAATACAATCGGGGAAGGGCCTTACGACCCCGCCCTTCAATTTTGCGCCGTGTCGCGCCCCATCGCGGCGCTCAATTCCGGCGTACACACAACGTACTGATCTGCGATCGCCTCGTGGTCGCCCTGTTTCTCGCGCTGGAAATACAAATAGCAGATGCTCAGGCCGCCGGTGCGATAGTCGACGCGAAATACGCCGCCTTCCTGCTCATGACGGGTGGCCACAAGCCCGTATTGGCTCGGCGGCTGTTTGGTCGCGCCGTCGCCGCTGCGATAACAGGAAGTTACGCCAAACGCGCCCGGCCCGACGTCCGTGCGGCCGGGATTATGCGCAAATTGACAAGCGATGACGTCGCCCGTGAGTTTATCCAGTCGATAGACCAGGGACAGATTGATCTGCGGCGCCGCAAGAAACTCATATTGGCCTGCGACCGCGGCTGACGCGAATGCGCATCCAGCCATCGCCACGATCCACAACATCGCATTCTTCCGCAGCATTTTTCATCTCCAGCTAACCAAGCTAAGCGAATCACCCCGCATCAAGCCTAGCCGCACCTCCGCTCACAAACGGTTAAGCAATCCTTAATCACGATCAGGCGGTCAGAATCTCCTTCGAAGCCACGGTCGAGTCGGCCTTCAGACGATAAACGAGCGGCACGCCGGTCGCGATTTCCATCGAGGGAATGGTTTCCGGGGTCAGACGGTCGAGAACCATCACGAGCGCGCGCAGGCTGTTGCCATGCGCCGACACCAGCACGCGCCTGCCGCGCAGGACCGCGGGCAGAATGTGCTGGCAATAATAGGGCAGGGCGCGCGCGACCGTGTCCTTGAGACTCTCGCCGCCCGGGGGCTGCACGTCGTAGCTGCGCCGCCACAAATGGACCTGTTCGTCTCCCCATTTTTTGCGGGCGTCGTCTTTGTTCAGCCCGCAAAGATCGCCGTAATCGCGTTCATTGAGAGCCTGGTCGCGGCTTTCTGGCAGGCCAGTCTGACCCATCTCCGCCAGGGTCAAGTCGAGCGTGTGCTGCGCGCGGACCAGAACCGAGGTGAAAACCTGATCGAAAACGAGGCCATGCGCCTTGAGTTGCCGGCCGGCCTCCTTCGCCTCTTCGACCCCCGCCGGCGACAAATCCGGATCGCGCCATCCCGTAAACAGATTCTTGAGGTTCCACTCGCTCTGTCCATGGCGCAGCAGGACAAGCAGACGATCAGCGTCAGGCATGGGTCTTCACCGTGCAGTTAGGGGTTGACCAGCGGCTGTAAATCACGGGTTCAGGCCGGCGCCAATCCATAAGCCGCATTCGAGCGTTCATAAAGACAGGCCGCCCGACCCGGCCTGCCGCCGAGCGCCCTGCGCGAGAGCGGGATTAAGCGGAACGAGCCGGGTCCTTCTGACGGCGCGCAAGCCCACGGGACGATGGACCTGTTTGATCGCCTCGACGATATGGACGCCGGCGAATGGCAGGCCGAGCGCCGCGCCCAGGCGTTCGATCGCCGGCGCGGAGCGGACTACGAAGCGCCTGGAGACAGGCGGCGCATAGAGCGCCTCGCCCCAAAAGACCGGCGAGAACACCGCGCGAAGGAGGAGGTCGCGCAGTTGCGACTTCGAATAGGGCAGGCCCTGCCCGTAAGGAGTGCCGTCGGCGCGCGCCCAGACGCCCCGACGCGAGGGCGCCACGACGATGATGCGTCCTTCCGGGGCGAGGATGCGCCACACTTCCTCCATCAGCACGACAGGGCGGTCGGCCGCTTCCAACGCGTGGGCGAGCAGCAGGCGATCGATCGAGCCGTCCGGCAGAGGCAGCATCTCGGGGTCTACAAGAGCGGCGGCGCAGCATCGGCTTTCGGGCCAGACGGCGACGCCCTGGTCGGCGGGCATCAGCGCCACGCAGCGTTTGGCCTTGTCGCGGAGTCGGTCGAGAAAGGGCGTTCCATAGCCGAGCGACCCGACCGAAAGTCCCGCGCATTTCTCCCATCGCGCGCGAATGACTCTGCCGACCAACCGGCGCGACACCTCGCCAAGCGGCGAAGCGTAGAAAGTTTGCAGGTTGTGGATGTCGAGAGACATTTGGGTCGCCCGCGCCGGAGCCTCCGAGTTTGAACGACCGCCGGCGCTTACGCAATGCGTCGAAACGAGTTCCGGAGCAAACGAAAGGCGAAAGACACCAGCCGACCTATGCGCTATACCCAGCCGCAACGTTTTCGGCCCTCGCTGTCGCGAACGCGGACCCGCCCGACGGGGGCGGGCGGCGTTTCGCCGGGCGGGGCGGCCGAAGCGCGATGGAGCCAGCCGGCATGACGATCAGCGTGCGCCAGTTTCCCTGCCTGACCGACAATTACGGCGCCCTGGTGCATGATTCGGCGACCGGATCGACCGCATGCGTGGACGCGCCGGAAGCGGGGCCGATTCTGGCCGCGCTCGCCGAGCGCGGCTGGAGCCTGACCGACGTGCTGATCACCCATCATCACGCCGACCACATTCAGGGCGTTCCGGGGCTGAAGGCGAAGTTCCCGGCGCTCAAGGTCCATGGACCGGCCAGGGAAGCCGCGCGCATTCCGTTTCTCGACGTCGAACTCAGCGAAGGCGACATTGCGCGCGTCGGCTCTCTGGAGGCCAAAGTCTACGAGACGCCGGGTCATACGCTCGGTCATATCGTGTATCATTTCGAGGGCGAGGAGATCGCATTTTGCGGCGATACGTTGTTTTCCCTCGGCTGCGGCCGCGTCTTCGAGGCGCCCCATGCGGTGATGTGGAGTTCGCTGGTCAAGCTCGCCGCTTTCCCCGCCGCCACAAAAGTCTATTGCGGACATGAATACACCGAGGCGAACGGCCGCTTCGCGATCACAATCGAGCCCGACAATCCGATCTTGAAGTCGCGGATCGCGGAGGTGGGGCGCCTGCGCGCCGATCGGCGCCCGACCTTGCCGACGACGATCGCGGCCGAACTCGCCGCCAATCCGTTCCTGCGCGCCGAGGAGCCGTCAGTTCAGGCGGCGGTCGGCATGAAGGGAGCCGATCCAGCGGCGGTGTTCGCCGAAATCCGCGCCCGCAAGGACCGCTTCTGACGGCCTCAGTCTTTCTTGGCCAGCGACTCGAGCCGCTTCTGGACGTCCGAGAGCTGGTTTCTGAGATCGTCGATCTCGTTGACGCCCGCCGCCTTCCGGGGCGCCGGTTCCGGCGGAGGAGCCACTCCCGCAAACGGCGAGAAAATGCCGAGAGCCTGATTGAACGCGGTCAAGTTCTTCCGCGTCAATTCTTGCAAGGCTGCAAAGGAGTTGGCGGAAAACGCGTCCGAACCAAACATGCGGACCGCCGCTTCCCGCATCGCCTGCTTCTCGCCGCTGAAGCGATCGATCGAATACTCGAGAAAGGTCGGCAGAAGCACCTGCATGCTGTCGCCGTAGAAGCGAATCAACTGGCGCAGGAAGGTGGTCGGCAGCAACGACTGCCCTTCGATGCCCTCCTGTTCAAAGATAATCTGGGTCAGGACCGATCGGGTTATATCTTCATTGGTCTTGGCGTCGAAGACGATGAAGTCCTCACCGCCTTTGACCATCTTGGCAAGGTCGGCCAGAGTCACATAGGCGCTCGACGCCGTGTTGTACAAGCGCCGATTGGCGTATTTTTTGATCGTAGTCGGGGCGGAATTGGCCATCTCTTTGCGGGTCCAAGAGTTACGCGGCCCCTTGCGGGTCAACATAAGATAGGCGTTTTTTCCTTCCGCCGGAACTCTTTTTTGCGTCGCAGCGCTCGCAGTGCGTCAATCTTTGTCGGGTGGGAGTTGATTTGACGCGCGGTCGCCCAAGTTTGATCCTATATGAGGTGGCGCAATCCGATCGGGGTCGTGTACAAGACGGCTCAAGCTATTTCGTCCGCGCTTCACCTAAAGTTCGCAAGGAGACCAGCATGCCCGCCACAGACATCGTCATCGCCAGCGCCAAGAGGACCGCTGTCGGCTCGTTCAACGGCGTTTTCGGCTCGACGCCCGCGCACGACCTCGGCGCGGTCGCCATCACCGGCGCGCTCAATTCGGCCAAGGTCGAGCCGAAGGATGTCGACGAAGTGATTCTGGGACAGATCCTGACCGCGGCCGAGGGCCAGAACCCCGCGCGCCAGGCGGCGATGAAAGCGGGAATCCCGCAGGAAAAGACCGCATTCGGCGTCAATCAGCTGTGCGGCAGCGGCTTGCGCGCGGTCGCGCTCGGCCTGCAGCAGATCGCCAACGGCGACGCTCAGATCATTGTCGCCGGCGGCCAGGAATCGATGTCGCTTGCGCCTCACGCCGCCCACCTGCGCAGTGGCGTGAAGATGGGCGAAGTGAAATTCGTGGACACGATGCTGCGCGACGGCCTGATGGACGCCTTTCATGGCTATCACATGGGCAACACGGCGGAGAACATCGCCGCCAAGTGGCAGATCGGACGTGAGGAGCAGGACCGGTTCGCGGTCGGCTCTCAGAACAAGGCCGAGGCGGCGCAGAAGGCGGGCCGGTTCAAGGACGAGATCGTTCCGGTGACGGTCTCGACCCGCAAGGGCGACGTTGTCATCTCTGACGACGAATACATCCGAGCCGGCGCCACCTACGAATCGATGGCGAAATTGCGCCCCGCCTTCTCCAAGGACGGAACGGTCACCGCCGGCAACGCTTCGGGCATCAACGATGGCGCGGCGGCGCTGGTGGTCATGAGCGCCGCGGAGGCCAAGCGGCGCGGGCTGACGCCGATGGCGCGCATCGTTTCCTGGGCGACCGCCGGCGTCGATCCCGCGATCATGGGGACCGGCCCGATCCCCGCTTCGCGCAAGGCGCTGGAGAAGGCCGGCTGGTCGGTCAAGGATCTCGAACTCATCGAAGCCAACGAGGCTTTCGCCGCCCAGGCGCTTGCGGTCAACAAGGACCTCGGTTGGGATCCCGCGATCGTCAACGTCAACGGCGGCGCGATCGCGCTCGGCCATCCGATCGGAGCCTCGGGCGCGCGGGTGTTGACCACACTGCTGCACGAAATGGCGCGCCGCAACGCGAAGAAGGGCCTCGCCACTCTTTGCATCGGCGGCGGCATGGGCATCGCGATGACGGTCGAGCGTTGAGCGGGACGAGCCGGGTCGGATAAGAACACCGGCGCGCCGCCCGGCTGCGCGGCGCGCCAATAACAAGTCTTCACGGGAGGGAACATGGGCAGAGTTGCAGTGGTCACCGGCGGCACGCGCGGCATCGGCGCCGCCGTCTCCAAGGCGCTGAAGGCGGCTGGATGCGCAGTCGCCGCGACCTATCATTCCAATGATGAGGCGGCGGCCAAATTCAAGGCCGAGACCGGCGTTCATGTCTACAAATGGAACGTGGCCAACTATGAGGAATGCGTCGCCGGGCTGGCTCAGGTCGCCAAGGACCTTGGGCCGGTGGAAATCGTCGTCAACAACGCCGGCATCACCAAGGACGGCATGTTTCACAAGATGACGCGGGATCAGTGGTACGACGTCATCAACACCAACCTCAATTCCCTGTTCAACATGTGCCGCCCGGTGATCGAAGGCATGCGCGAGCGCGGCTTCGGCCGCATCATCAACATCTCCTCGATCAACGGACAAAAAGGCCAGATGGGTCAGTCGAATTATTCGGCTTCGAAGGCGGGCGACCTCGGTTTCACCAAGGCGCTGGCGCAGGAAAACGCGACCAAGGGCATCACCGTCAACGCCATTTGCCCCGGCTATATCGCCACCGAAATGGTCAAGGCGGTGCCGAAGGACGTGCTCGAAAAGGCGATCCTGCCGCAAATCCCGGTGCGCAGGCTGGGGGAGCCGGAGGAGATCGCCCGCTGCGTCGTCTTCCTCGCCTCCGACGACGCCGGCTTCATCACCGGCTCGACGCTCTCGGCCAACGGCGGCCAGGCGATGACCTGACGCGCGCTGAAGCTCAAGGCGGCCGGGACCGCGATCGCGCGCGCCCCGCATTTAGAGAATGATGCGATTCAACGAAATCGCATCGCGCTTTAGCGTCATTCCTCCTTCTCCTCGCGCCCGTAGAGCAGCAGCAGGATCAGGATGACGACGCCGTAGATAATGTTGCGTCCGTAGTCGGGCATGTTCATCGCGAGCAGGACGCTGACCAGCGCGACCAGCGTGACCGCGCCCGCCGCCGCGCCCAGATAGTGGCCGCGGCCTCCCAGCATGTAGACCCCGCCAATGACGACAGCTGCGATCGACTGGAAGAGATATGGGGTCCCCATTCCGAGCGACGCCTGACCGCCGAACCCGACCAACAGAACGCCCGCCAGGGCTGCGAAGAACCCGCTCAGCGCGTAAAGGAGCGTCGTGACGAGGCGGACGTTGACGCCGGCGAGATAGCTCGCCAGCGGGTTGTTTCCGATCGCGTAGGTCCTGCGGCCGAATGTCGTGAAGCTGAGGATGAACGACACGATGGCGATGACGGCGACCCATAAGACAAGGGCCGTCGGGACGCCGAGCACGCTGTCATGCACCGCGGCCTGGACGACCGGCGGAGCGTATGACGCGCAGGCCTGGCAGGTCATGCCGCCGCTCAAGCCCAGTGTAAGTCCTTCCATGATTCCGTCCATGGCGAGCGTCATGACGACGGCCGGAACTCCCAGAAACGCGATGACGAAGCCGTTGACCAAACCGGCGGCGGCGCCCATGCCGAGGGTCACCAGAAGCGCGTAGGGGGCGAGCCTGTCCTGACCGAGCGAAGTGGTGACCAACAAGATCGCCGCGCCGTTGAGCACCCACGGAACCGACAGGTCGATGCCGCCGATGAGCACGACGAACGTTTGTCCCGCTGCGACCAACCCGACGAAGGAGGCGACGGTCAAGATGGCGGTGACGCTGCCGAGGCGGGCAAAGCCCGGATGCACGAACGCGCCGATGACAAACAGCATGATCGCCGCCAGATAGGCGTAGACGATCCTGCGACGATCCCTGGTCAGGCCAAGCCGATCGAGCGCCGGGACGAGGCCGCTTGCGCGCGCGATCATCGTCGTCGCCTCAGCAGACGGCCGATCAGGCCGCCGAGGACGACCGCGATGACGAGGAAGAGCCCTTCGTAGAAGGACTGGTAGAGGGGATCGATGTTCGAGAAGAAGAGGATGTTGACGATCATCGTGGTCACGAACGCGCCGGCGATGACTCCGACGCCGCTGCCGCGGCCGCCGAACAGGTTCATGCCGCCGAGAACGACTGCGACGATTGAGCTCAGCGTGTAGCCGTTGCCGGTCGTCGCGTCGCCGGCGGTGGCGCTCGCCGCGAGAAAAAGACCTGCGGCCCCCGACATGAAGCCGCTCAGGACGAAGGCCGTCACGCGCGCCCGCACCGTGTCGACGCCGTTCGCGCGGGCCGCCCCCTCGTCATTGCCGAGCGCGAAGATGGCGACCCCGATTGAGCTGCGCCGGAAGGCGTACCACATGAACGCGACCAGCAGCACATAGACGAGCGCGGTCGGCTGGTAGGGATTTACGAGCACGGTCGTGTATGCCTGCGGGATCGAGCCGCCCGGCTGCGGCAGCACGCGGATCGCGAGCCCCTGATAGATCGACAGGGTGGCGAGGGTCACCAGGATCGGCTGCAGCCGGCCGACGCCGACCAGGAGCCCGTTGACGAGACCCAGCGCCGCGCCGATCAGCAGGATCAGCACGCTCCAGCCGACCATATCGGCGATGTCATCGTGGAGGTGAACCGCGGCCAGCGCGTTGGCGAGATCAATGACGCCGCCCACCGAGAGGTCGAGACCCCGCGTGACGACGACGAACGCCTGGCCCATCGCGGTCAGCACCAGCGGCATGGTGTTGTTGACGGTCGAGGTGATCTCGAAATTGCCGGGCAGCGTCGCCTGCTCGATCCAGTAGACGGCGCAGTAGATGACGATCGCCATGGCGAGCATGGCCAACGCCAGAACGAGACCGGCGTTCTGGCCGACGAAATAGGCGAGCCTCGTCGGCCGGCCGCGCTCGACGGCCGCTTCAGCTGGCAACGGGCCGCTCTCTGACTGCGGCCGAGACGATATCTTCCGCCGAGACGCCCGGCGCCTCGAGCTCCGCCGCGATCCGCCCTTCGCGCATCACCAGCACCCGGTGGCAAAGGTGCGCCAATTCCTCCGCGTCGCTCGAGTAGTAGAGCAAGGCGTGGCCTTCGCCGGCAAGACGCATCATCAGCTCGTAGATCTCGTGCTTGGTGGCGATATCCACGCCGCGGGTGACGTCGTACAGAAGGATGATCCGCGAATCGGCAAGCAGCCACCGCGCAAGCAGCACCTTCTGCTGGTTTCCGCCGCTCAGCGTTCTGACTGGATTGGCCAGATCCGGGGTTCTGATCTTCAGCGCGTCGACCATGTCGGCGGCCAGACGGCGTTCGCGCGCGCGGCGCACCACGCCGATCACGGATATCTGCGGCAGGACGGCGAGGGTCAGGTTTGCGACGACCGACAACGGCTGCAGCAGGCCTTCCGTCTTGCGGTCTTCCGGAACGAGCGCGACGCCGAAGCGGATGGCGTCTCGCGGACTGTTCATGCGCGCGCGTTCGCCCTCGACGACGATCTCGCCGCCCGTCGCCCGCTCGGCGCCGAACAGCAAAAAGAACAGTTCGCGATGACCATGGCCGGCAAGTCCCCCGACCCCCAGGATTTCGTGAGCATGCAGCGTCAGCGAAACATCCGTCACGCCGGGGCCCGTAAGCCCTCTGGCCTCGAACATCGGCCGGGCCTCCCGCAACTTTGGCGGCTTCGGATAGTGCGCGTCCACCCTATGGCCGGCCATCAGGCTGACCGCCTGGCCTTCGTCGATTTCCGTGAACGTGCCGAGATCCTCGCCGTTGCGGAAGATCGTGATCCGGTCGGCGATGTTGGTGATCTCGTTCCAGCGATGCGAGGTGAATATAATGCACTTGTCTTGGGCGCGAAGGTCGCGGACGAGGCCGAACAACCAGCCGACTTCGCTTTCGCCGAGGGAAGAGGTCGGCTCGTCGAGAAGCAGCGTGTCGGGCTTCTGAGCGATGACCCGCACAATCTCGACGATCTGACGCTTGGCGAGCGAGAGGTCCTCGATGAGCGCGCGCGGGTCGATGTTGCGGATGCTCATGCTCGTGAGCATCGCCTCCGCCTCCTCGACCATCCGGCCGCGGTCGATGAGGCCAAGGAGCCGGCGCGGCTCGCGCAAGATCAGCAGGTTCTCCGCCACTGTCATCCACGGCAGCAGGGTGAGTTCCTGGAACACCGTCCAAACGCCAAGCGCATGCGCGCGGTCTGGGCCGTTCATCTCGACGGCTTGGCCCGACACCCGGATTTCGCCGGAGTCAGGACGCAGCCGGCCCCCGAGAAGCTTGATGAGCGTGCTCTTGCCGGCGCCGTTTTCGCCGACAAGAGCGTGAACCTCCCCTCTCGCGGCCGAGAAGGACGCGCTCTCCAGCGCGCGAACGCCTCCGAACGCCTTGGAGAGCCTGATTCCCTCGACCGCCGGAGTGGGCGGTTCGTCTGCGGCGTCAAGCGCAGGCGTCATGCCGCCGAGGAGGGCAGGTTCACGTCAAGTCTGCCCTGGCAAGGCTTTCCGTCCGTCGCCGCCTCGGCGCACAATTTGACCGTCGCGTGCGGCCCGCTGTCGGTAAAGTCGGCGAAGAAGCTGTCCGGAAGGTTCGGGAACACGGTCACCCCTTCCTTGACGGTCTCGTTGGTGACGAATGGGAATGGAATGGTGACATTCTTCCTCGGATACTTCTTGGCCAGAATCCTGCGCGCAAGCTCCAGCGAAATGACGGAAAGGAAGGGCGGCTGACCGATCGAGATGCCTTCGACCTTGTGTCCCTCGTAGCCGATCATGAACTTGCGGAAGCCGTTTTCCGCTTCGCCCGCCGTCGGCGGCAATGGGCGCTTGGCGGCGATGAACGCTTTGAGCACGCCGTCCGTCCCGCCTTGGCACCAGATCCCATCGATCTTCGCCAGCGAAGGGAGGATCGCTGAGGTGTTTCGCTCGGCCGTGGCCGAATCCCACATGCCGGTATATCGGTTGACGACCTTGATCCCTGGATTCTTCGCCCACACTTCGTCGGCGCCCTTGTTGCGGTCCTGATCGACCGAGGTGCCGGCGACGCCGGTCACCATGATGACGTTGCCCTTGCCGTTCAGTTTCTGGGCGAGCCAGTCGGCGAGCTGCTTGCCGAACGCAATCTGATCGGTGTTGACCTTGAGCGCCGATGGCGCGGTGACAATGTTGTCGAAAGACACGACGAGGATGCCGCGCTCGTTGGCCTGCGTCAGGATGCCGTTGAGGCCGGTCGGCGACGCCGCGTCGACGACGATCGCATCCACCTTGCGGGCGATCAGATCCGATATCTGCTGCGACTGTTTGCTGACGTCGTTGCCCGAGTTGAACCAGGAGCCTTCAACCTCGGACTTGAACGGCTCCATCTGCAGCGCCGCCTTGAACACATTCTCCATCTCGATGCGCCACTTGTTGCCGATGTAGGAATTCGACAGGGCGATCTTGAACTTCTTGCCGCCCTCGGCCGCCAGCGCGCTGAGGGGAGAAACGCCGGTGAGGCCGAAACCTCCGATTGCCGTCGCGCCGAGGCCGAGCGCCCCGCGTCGCGTGAACTTGCCAGTCATGGATTTCCTCCGTTGAAAATGGTCATTACTACTTTGCATTAGTGTGATACTTTGCGCAATTTGAGGCGCGCTCTGTGCAAAATT
Source organism: uncultured Alphaproteobacteria bacterium (assembly GCA_963835955.1). GTDB lineage: Bacteria > Pseudomonadota > Alphaproteobacteria > Rhizobiales > Beijerinckiaceae > Roseiarcus. Next base: position 109,461 of record CAWIHZ010000013.1, read on the forward strand.
GTGTTGATTCGGTTCATAATCAGGCGATTTCTGGATTTAACACACACAACTCGTTATATAGACGTCAACGACGAAACCGGCGCTGACGTTCTTTTGGATTTACCCCGGGAGTTCGCACAATCCAAAGCAACGGCGTTGAAAATCACCCGCCCGTCGATCGCCCGCCTCGATCGAACCGCGCCTCGACTTCCGCCACAATGGCCGCGAGAATGGCGTTGATTTCAAAGTCCTTGGGCGTATAGACCGCGGCGACGCCGGCGGCGCGCAGCCTTTTGGCGTCGCCGGGCGGGACGATCCCGCCGACGACCACCGGAACCTGCCCGAGCCCCGCCGCTCGCAGACAGGCCAGAACCTCCTCGGTCAGCGCCACATGCGAGCCCGAGAGGATCGATATCCCGACGCAGTGGACGCCCGATTTCGCCCGCTCGGCGATCTCTTGCGGCGTGAACCGGATCCCCTCGTAGACGACCTCCATGCCGGCGTCGGTGGCGCGAACGGCGATCTGTTCGGCGCCGTTGGAATGGCCGTCGAGGCCGGGCTTGCCGATCAGGAATTTGATCCGCCGGCCGAGTTTCATCGACACCCGCTCGACCTCGCTCCGCAGCGCGTCGAGACCGGCCGCCTCCTGGCGGGCTTTCGGCGACACCCCGGTCGGAGCGCGGAACTCGCCGAATTCGGCCCGCAGCGCGTCGCCCCATTCTCCCGTCGTCACCCCGGCTTTCGCGGCTTCAATCGAGGCCGGCATGATGTTGGCCCCGCCAGCCGCCGCCGCGCGCAGCGAAGCGAGCGCCTCGCGGACGCGGGCGCCGTCGCGCTGCGCGCGCCACGCCTCGAGGCTTGCGATCTGCTCTGCCTCGGCCTCGGCCGATGGCACCATGATCGAGCCGCCCCCGGCCGTCAGCGGCGAGGGCTCCGAATTGGCGAAGGCGTTGACGCCGACCACGATCTGTTCGCCGCGCTCGATCGCCTCCAGGCGACGGGTGTTGGATTCGACCAGACGGGCCTTGAGGACGCCGGTCTCGATCGCCTTGACCGCGCCGCCCATGGCGTCGATCGCCGCGATTTCGGCCAGGGCCTCGCGCTTCAGCCGCTCGACCGCGGCGGCGATTTCCCGGCTGCCGTCGAACAGGTCGCCGAATTCGAGCAGATCGGTTTCGTAGGCCATGATCTGCTGGAGGCGTAGCGACCATTGCTGATCGAACGGCCGCGGCAGGCCGAGCGCCTCGTTCCAGGCCGGCAATTGCACCGCGCGGGCGCGCGCGCCGCGCGAGAGAACCACCGACAGCATCTCGATCAGAATGCGATAGGCGTTGTTCTCCGGCTGCTGCTCGGTCAATCCGAGCGAATTGACCTGAACGCCATAGCGGAAGCGGCGCTTCGCCGGATCCCTGACGCCGTAGCGGTCGCGGGTGATCTCGTCCCACAGTTCGACGAAGGCCCGCATCTTGGCGAGCTCGGTCACGAACCGCATGCCGGCGTTGACGAAGAACGAAATGCGCCCGACTGCCTCGGCGAACTCCTCATCGCCGACTTCGGCCGACTGACGCACGCGATCGAGCACGGCGACCGCGGTCGCGAGCGCGATCGAGAGTTCCTGCACCGGCGTCGCGCCCGCCTCCTGAAGGTGGTAGGAGCAGACGTTGATCGGATTCCACTTCGGCGTCTCGCGGGCGCAAAAAAGGATCAGGTCCCTGGTCAGGCGCAGCGAGGCGTCGGGCGGAAACACATAGGCGCCGCGGGCGAGATATTCCTTGATGATGTCGTTTTGGGTCGTGCCCTGAAGTTCGCCGCGGGGCGCGCCCTGTTCGTCGGCGGCGGCGATATAGAGCGCCATCAGCCATGGCGCGGTGGCGTTGATGGTCATCGACGTGTTCATCGAGGCGAGCGGGATCTGGTCGAACAGCGTCCGCATGTCGCCGAGATGGGAGATCGCGACCCCGACCTTGCCGACCTCGCCGCGCGCCAGCGGGTGGTCGCTGTCGAGGCCGGTCTGGGTCGGCAGATCGAAGGCGATCGAGAGCCCGGTCTGACCCTTCGACAGGTTCTGGCGATAGAGAAGGTTGGATTCGCGCGCGGTCGAATGCCCGGCGTAGGTGCGAAAGATCCAGGGTTTGTCCCGGCGCGCCGCAAGCGATGCGCCCGTTCGCCTCGTCCATCGCACGCCTTCCGCGCAAGCCTTAAGGGCGGCGGACCGCGATCGCCCGCGCCGGCCGATTTTGTGCAGAGCACAATGCCAGAAGTTGCGCCGCGGCGCCACATCGCCGAACCCACTTGGCTGCGCCATGCTCAAATCCGTCGCCGCCTGCAGCCCATTCTCAGCGGCTCAAAAAACCCGCGAACGCCCTTCGGCGCGGATCAGGTGCCTTGACCTCCATGCGGAGACGATCGCCGCGTCGGAACGGCGCAGTCACCCGAAGGGCCGGAGCGAAGCGGCGGAGGCGCGTCAGCGCCTTGACGGCGATGAGCCGATGTGGCCCTGCCGAAGCGTGACGTTCTTGTAAATCCGGCAGGGCTTGACCCAAGGGTCCGGCGCAACAAGAGCGGCGCGGTCGACGTAGCGGCGATTTGCGAGGCGGCGGGCCGGCCGGCTGACGGGTTCGGACATTTTCCTCCCCAGGCTGGAAACTGAGACCCGCCGCTGCCCGACGATCCTCTTGATCGGTTCGTCGCTGTAGTCCCTCGCAATGGTGCGAAATTTCAGTGATTCGACCGCATTTTCCCTGTTGATTGCCGGCAGTTATCAAGCATTCATATTTTGTTTTACGGAATTCCGGTGAGATGAACATCATTGCACTATTGGAGCTGGCTACCAGGGATGAGGCCAGCGACTTGCCGGGCTCCCGGGCAGCAGGGCGGCAGGAGGCGGCGATTTTCGAAAACCAATTTAATGCGACAATCTCTTTGAGATAATCAGAAGGCATGTTAGGGTTCTCCTCGTCGCTGGATCGAGGCGCGCCTGGCGCGCCGAGGGCGGCGGCCGCTTTTCAGCCTTCACGCGGGCGGGTTGACAGGCTGAAAAGCGGATCGGAGGCCTCGGAGAGGACGAAAGGACGGGGGAGGGACGTCAAGGAGCGCCGGGCGGGCGCAAAAAATTCTAATTTGGATTCGCGCATAAGCCCTTGAAAAGTCTCAATTCGCGGAAACAAGACGCTTTCGTTTGCTTCCCTCTAATTTTCGCTGGCTTCCCTTTTGTTTTCGTTTGCTTCCGCTTTTACTTTCGCTGGCTTCCCCCGATTTGCGAGGCCTTCGCTCGCGGCCGGCGGCGGGCGACTTCCTCGGGCCTCAGCCGCCGCCGTAGCGGCTGGCGACTTCGGTGGCGAGACGGGCCATCTCGCTCAGGAAATTGGCGATGATTTCGCCGGCGGCGGGCGTGCATTCGCGATAGGTGATCCGGTAGTCCTCGAAACCGCGATTGTAGGCCCCGGCGAGGAGGTCGCGCTCGGTTTCGCTTGCGCTCTCCGCCTCCAGAAGCGCCGCCATCCTGGCCCGGAACTTGGCGCCGTCGCCGGCGCCGCAAAGATCGCGCAGGTAAGTGAGCGCGCCCATGATTTCGGCCAGCCGCAACAACTGGGGCTGATAGGGCGGAGGCGGTTCGGCGGCCGGCGCGGGCGTTTTCGCCGCCGCCGCGGGAGGGGTGGCGGGCGCGGGCTTGGGCGTCGACGTTTGGGCGGCGAGCGACGCGCCGCCGGCGGCGATCAGCGCCGCGGCGCTCAAAATGGCGACCAGCGCGCGCCTCACCGCGTTCGGCTTTCGATCCGCGCCGCGCTCGCCAGAATCTCGCCGAGCCCCGGCGTCGTCGGCAGGGATGCCGAGGCTTTCGGGTCGATCCAGGCGACGGCGTCGATTTCGGCGCTGGCGCGCGCCTCGCCTCCTCGCCAGCGGGCGACGAAGGAAGCGATGACGAAATGCGTGCGCACCTGATCGCGCTCGCGCTCGATCGGCTCGACATGCCGGTTGAAGCCGACAATCTCGGCCTCGACCCCGACTTCTTCCTCGAGCTCGCGCGCGAGCGCTTGCTCCAGCGTCTCGCCGACCTCGACCACGCCGCCCGGCAGCGAAAACCGTCCGATCATCGGCGCCCGGGCCCGGCGGGCGACAAGAACCCGGCCATCCCGAAACACCGCCGCCGAGACGGCCAGGATCGGGCGGGCCGGATAGAGACGATCATTCACGCGCGGCCTCGGACCGGCTTTGGGGCCTGGGAAGGGGGGCGGACAGTGCGAGAGTCATGAGCGGTCGGAATTGTGGCAGGCGCGGCATTGATACCACATTCCCGGACCGGAGCGACGGACGGCGTCGCCGCCGCTCACGGGTAAAGCCTCTGCCTCTCCCACGGCGCCTCGACGCCCGCCCTGCGGAACCGCACTCGATCGTGAAGCCGGGATGGCCCGTCGCGCCAGAATTCGATCTCGACCGGCGTCAGGCGATAGCCCCGCCAATAGTCCGGCCGCGGGATCTCGCCGTCGCCGAACCGGCGGTCATAGGCTTCGGCCGCGGCCTCCAGTTCCGCGCGCGACGCGAGCGGGCGCGACTGCTGGCTGGCCCATGCGCCGATCTGGCTGCCCCTGGGGCGGGAGGCGAAATAGGCGTCGCTTTCGGGCGCCGTCAGTTCCGCGACCAGACCGCGGAACCGGACCTGGCGGCGAAGCGACTTCCAATGGAACAGCGCCGCCGCCATCGGCTGGCCGGCGAGCTCCCGCCCCTTGGCGCTCTCGACATTGGTGTAGAAGACGATGCCGCCCGCGTCGGCCCCCTTGCACAACACCATGCGCGCGTTCGGCAATCCGCTCCCGTCGACCGTCGCCAGTGTCATCGCCTCGGGATCGTTGATCTCAGCGCCCGTCGCCTCCTCGAGCCAGAGCCGGAACAGCGCCTCCGGGTCGCAAGCCTCGGTAAAGTTACTCGGATTTAACTCTCTCAAGGCGATCCTGACCCTTCCGCAATGGAATGACGGCGCGAATGATATCGGCGCGAACGCTTTTTGGCCAATTCTCCGCGAGCCCCCGCGCTCGATTTCGGGCGGCCGCCGCCGGCGCCCTCCTGGCCACGGTCGCCCTTTGCGGCTGCTCCTTCTCCGAGCGGCTGCCGGGGTTGGCCGAACTCGAGCAGAGCGATACTGTCCAGCGGTCGATGAACGCGACCGCCGAGGTCGACAGCGGCGGCGAACTGAAGGAGAATGTGCGAATCGACGTCGGCGATCCCGTGGTCATGAAGGACCCATAGCAGGCCCGCCTCCCTTGTGTGGCGCCAGCCAACGACCCACATAGACGGGGAGACATTGGTCCTCGCGCTTTAAATAGGCGAGGGCCTGGGAATGGGCTCATGATGCGCGATCCATATGACGTTCTTGGAGTGACGAAGACGGCGAGCGCGGCCGAAATCAAATCCGCCTTCCGCAAGCTCGCCAAGAAGTATCACCCTGATCAAAGCAAGGAGCCGAGGGCCAAGGAACGCTTCGCCGAGGTCGGATCGGCTTACGAAATTCTCGGCGACGCGAAGAAACGCGGCGCTTTTGATCGCGGGGAAATCGACGCCGAAGGCAAGCCCCGGGCGCCGCAGTTCGAGGGATTCGGATTCGGTCGGCAGGCGGGCGGCGCGGATTTCCGCAACTTCAACTTCGATTTTGGCGGCGGCGGATTTTCGGCCGAAAGCGGTTCGATCGATCCCGATATTCTGTCGGAGCTGTTTGGAACAGGCCGGAGCCGAGGGCGCGCCCGCGCCCAGCCGGCGCGGGGCGACGATATCGCCGCCACTGTCGCCGTGCCGCTGGCGACGGCGGCCAACGGCGGTTCGATTCGGGTGGCTCTTCCGACCGGAAAGACATTGGACGTCGCCGTCCCGGCCGGCATCGAGGACGGAAAATCGATCCGGCTGCGCGGCCAAGGGCATCCCGGCCCCCGCAACGGCCCGGCGGGCGACGTCATCGTGACGGTCCGCTATGCGCCTCATCCCTTGTTCAAGGTGGAAGGGCGGGATCTGCGACTGGATCTGCCGATCACTCTATATGAAGCGGTTCTGGGCGCGAAAGTGCGTGTGCCGACGCTCGGCGGCGAAGTGGAGACGTCGATCGCGCCGGGCATGAGCGGCGGCAGAGTGCTGAGGCTGCGCGGCAAAGGACTGCCGGCCGTCTCGGAACTGGCGGCGGGCGATCTTCTAGCGACGGTCCGGATCGTGCTGCCGGGCGAATCAGATGGCGAGCTGACCGCGTTGATGCTCAAATGGCGCGACCGGAAACCTTATGATCCGCGCTCCGGCGCAGTCAGATCGGGTTCGTAGCCGGCGTTGACAAAAGCCGTCGCGATGGCGCGCAACGACGCGGCGTCGAGATCGCCGACCAAAACGTAGCCCTGCCCCGCGCTGGTCCAGACTGCGACGTTCCAGCCGCGCGCCCGAAGAAGCCTCAGCGGCGTGGGCGGTGGCGCGTCGAGAGGTTGAACCAGCATTCCCAGGCGACGCCGATCCCCCTGGTAGACGAGAAAAGCCGCGGCGGAACCCGATCCAGGCGCGATCCGCGCGCCAACAAGGCTGACCTCGGCGGGCGTCGCCGGCAGGTGTACAGGCCAACCGAGCTGAGCCGTCAGCCATGACCGCGCCATCGCCGCATCGGGGTTCGCGAATTCGACCGGCGGACTGCCCGGCTGGGCGAAAGCGCTGAAAGCGGCGGCGCCCGCTTCGCCGAACCCGACTGACGGCGCCGGAGATCTAGGCGCCCATGCGCAAATTAGGCAGACGGCCAACGTTGCGAGGCCCGCCCGCACAGCCAAGCTGGGCGCGCTCTTCCAGGTCGAAAGTGGCGGCGCGCCGACGCCGGCGCCCGACCGGCTTTCGCCCCCTTCACGGGCAAACCGCATGCCGGGCGTCGTTGAGCGCCGGAACTTGCCGATTTGGTCGCCGGCCTGGAAGCGGGGGCCGACCGCGAAGCCGCGCGCGCCCGTCCGGTCGAACGCGGCGCAGATCGCCCTGTTTTGCGCGCGCCATCGCGCGGCGCGTTGCCGCAGCGCCGGATCCTCCGCCATTTGCGTTTCGAACGCCCGCCGCTCGGCGGGTTCGAGGCAGTCGTCGACATAGGCGTGCAAATCGGCGAGGCGGCGGCCTTCCATTATTTAACTACCCGCAAGTGCGAAACGACCCGGGTCGACGCTTGCGCTGTTCTCGTTTGGGTTGGAGGTTCTGTGAGTATCGCCAGTCGGTCGCGCGCCATGGTGAGCCGGTCGATCAAGACTGATAACGGGATATCAAGGGCCAAGGCCGCGTCCCGATGGGTGAAGCGGGCCAGAGCGACAATCAGGAGCGCTTCCCTGAGTTCGAGCGGCAGCATTCGCACCGCGGCGACGAAGCCGATGCGGCCGGCCGGCGGGCCGCCGCGCGCGCGTTCCGCGGTCTCATCAGCGACGAGTTCGACTTCCGCGCAGATCAAGCGGCGAATGTGACGCCGGTAAAGGCGCACAAACTGGCCGAAAGCGCGCACGCGCCCGTTTCCCCCGCCCGCTTCGGTCGAATGCGAACAAGTTCCGAAGTCGACCACTCCCATCGCGGCTTGCCGGAACAGGCGCTCGACGAGCGCCTCGGCGGCCGAGCGATCGACCACAAATCGATCGTCCTCCGCCAGCGCCAGGCCAAACCGGCGCAAATCGGAAAGTTCGGAATAGCTGTCCTCGAGCAGCGGCACGATTGGCACCGAATGTGCAGACTAGCCTTACCCAGTGTTAAGCTTTCTCAGTGACCATAGTTCTAAGGCGCTCCCGCTCCAAGGGGGCTGTGTGTGCAAACTCACATATTTTGTGACAAGCCCGCAACCGTCCTTGGCTTCCCATGCGCCCCTGGCAAGATTAAGGGTTTGCCTCAATGTTCATGCGACACGGCGTTCACCCTCCCAAGACGGGGCGCGAGGCTTTGATGGAACAAGAGGTTTCACTCGGCGCCGATTCGCGCATCATGAAAGGGATGCGCGGGGTCGTCCTCGGCGTGGCGAACAGTCGCTCGATCGCCTGGGGCATCGCGCGGGCGGCCCGGTCCGCCGGCGCAGAATTGGCGTTCACCTTCCAAGGCGAAGCGCTCGAAAAGAGGGTGCGTCCGCTCGCGGCTGAGCTAGGCGCACATGTGCTCGGCCATTGCGACGTCACCGACGGCGCCTCGATCGACAGCGTATTCGTCGAAGCAGAAAGGTTGTGGAAGGGCATCGATTTCATCGTGCACTGCATCGCGTTCGCCGATAAGGACCAGCTTACCGGGCGCTACATCGATACGACTGAGGATAACTTTTCTAAATCGCTCGCCATCTCATGCTATTCCTTCACCGCGGTCGCCCAGCGAGCGGAAAAGCTTATGACCAACGGCGGCTCGATGCTGACCTTGACCTACTACGGGTCGGAGAAGTGGATGCCGCACTACAATGTGATGGGCGTCGCCAAGGCCGCGCTGGAGGCGAGCGTGCGCTACCTCGCGGCCGATCTGGGGGAGAAGGCTATTCGCGTCAACGCGATCTCGGCCGGCCCGATCAAGACGCTGGCGGCTTCGGGAATCGGCGATTTTCGCTACATTTTGCGCTGGAACGAATACAATGCACCGCTGCGCCGCTCGGTCACGATCGAGGAAGTCGGCGAAAGCGCGGTGTACCTGCTGTCGCCAATGTCGCGTGGCGTCACCGGCGAAATACTTCATGTCGACGCCGGATATCACGTTGTCGGCATGAAGAATCCCGCCGCCCCCGACATATCCGTAGTGAAGGAAGTCGCCAAGGAATGAGACTCGCGCCGGGATCAGAGCGCTCGCCGCCTTCGCGGCGGCCTGGAGCGAATTACAAGCCGCCATAGGACGAACGCCGCGATCGCCATATGCACATAGGCGTTCTGAATGAAGAGCGCGCGAGGACCGAAGTCCTTCATCAGGATCGACGCCAAGGCCGGCGCCGCAATCGCCGCTATGCAATAGATGAACAACAGCCCGACCGAGATGAAAATCATGTCGTGCGCCGAGGCGCCGTCGTTGGCTAGCGACACCGCGAGCGTATAGAGCGGATAGGTCGTCAACCCGACCAGGAAGCCGAGCGCGATGAGCGAGGCGCCCGGCGCCGTCAGGCGGCTCAGCGTAATTTCGCACGCCGCTCCGGCGATCATGATCGCCGCCATGACAAGCCTTCGATCGACCCGATCGGAGAGGGCGCCGACAGGAAAGACTCCGACCGCCGAGCCGAGCACAATCGCCGAGGTGAAAAGCGGCACTCGGTCCGGCGTCATTCCGATCTCGACTGCGAATACGGGGCCGAGCGCGAACGAGGCGCCGTTGGCCGCGCCGGCCGCAAAGACCGCGGCGCAGGAAATCGGCGCCAGACGGGCGAGCCACAATAGCCGCGGACGCACGCTGCGCGGTTGGGCGGGCGGATCGACTCTCGTCATGGCCATCGGCACGATCGCCAGCACCATCACGGCGCCGGCGACGGCAAACGGCGAGAAGCCGCCGGGCCCGAACGGCCTCAATGCCATCTGCCCGCAGGCAGAGGCGGTGAAATTGGCGATTTGATAAAGCGCATAGAGCGCGCCGCGATTGGCGTTGGTCGCCTTGGCGTTGATCCAGGATTCGATGACGGCGTAAAGCCCGGCGAAGACGAGGCCAATCAACGCGCGGCAGATCAGCCAGGCCCACGGCCAGGGCATGACCGGCATGAGAATGACCGAGGCGACGGCCAGCGCGACAAACGCCGCATAGGCTCGGATGTGGCCGCCGCGCCGGATGATCGCCGGCGCCGCCAGGGTTCCCGCGAGCATGCCGGCGAAATAGACCGAGCCCAGCAATCCGACCGTTAGTTCTGGGAAGCCCTCGATGCGGGCGCGCAGCGGCGTTGTCACGGCGACGAGGCTGTTGCCGGCGATCAGCAACAGCACGGACGAAAGAAGCGCGGCTAAGGCGGCAAATGCGTTCAAGTGAAGTATCGGCAGCTTGGTTGACCTGGATGCGCGTCCTTAACACTCCAACCCGGCCGGAACTCCCGAGAGTTGCGGCGACCCAGGCTCCCGATCGGGCGCCTTGCGTCAGATTCGTTACTTTGGAGCCCGGCACGGGAGTGAATGCCCGGCTTCCTCCGCGAGAAAATCCCGAGCCAGGCCTTTCCTTCAAACGAACATGGCGCCGAAGCGATATGGAAGTGGCGCCAAACCGTCACTCATGCCAACCTAGCGCAATTGCTGCCCATTGCCGTTTTGCGCCTTTTCAAGGCCTTAGTCGCTCACGGTCGCGATTCGGGCCCACCGCGTTTCAGAGGCGGGGCGAGCGCGCCGGGGCCGCGTTCGACAGACTCGATAAACATGCGCGACAATATGGTTATCGTCTATTTCGCTAAATCAGAATGATGATAGCAGAATTTCTGTTTTTTTGAAGCTCGCGAATTGTGATCGATTTCCACCGCGCCTCACGACCTCTCAAGGCCGGAGTCCCATTCGGCCATATCGTGGAGCGTCTGGCGTCGCAGCGCAACCAGCGAACGGGCGGCGACATGCGCTGAATCCAAGAGGAGCGGCTCGCGCATCAACGTCGCGGGATGCTGGATAGGGTCAACGCCAGCCCGGTCGCGCGACGCTCATTGCGCGCGTCGGCCGCACGAAAGGCGCGCATTCCCGCCGAAAATCGACATATCGCCATCAAGCTTCGGCTTGTATATAGACCGATCGAATAGCAACCGATCGCCATTCAACAGGCGCCCTTCGAAGCGCGACCGAGACTTGAACGCATGCCGAACCAACGTTGGACCCCGGAAAGCTGGCGGACCAAGCCGATCGAGCAATCGCCGGTCTATAAGGATCCGGCGGCGCTTGCCGAGGCCGAGCGCCAGCTCGCCGGCTATCCGCCGCTCGTCTTCGCGGGCGAAGCGCGCAAACTGAAGCGCGCGCTCGGGACCGCCGCGGTCGGCGAGGCGTTCCTGTTGCAGGGCGGGGATTGCGCCGAGAGTTTCGCCGAGCATTCGGCCGACAACATCCGCGATTTCTTCCGGGTGCTTCTGCAGATGGCGGTCGTCATGACCTTCGCAGCCGCCTCGCCGATCATCAAAGTCGGGCGCGTCGCCGGACAATTCGCCAAGCCGCGCACTTCCGATTTCGAGGCGAAGGACGGCGTATCGCTGCCGAGCTACCGCGGCGACATCGTCAACGACATCGAATTCACCGAGCAAGCGCGCGAGCCCGACCCGCGCCGCCAGCTCGAGGCCTATCGTCAGTCGGCGGCGACGCTCAATCTCCTGCGCGCCTTCGCCACCGGCGGCTACGCGAATCTCGAAAACGCCCATCGGTGGATGCTTGGCTTTGTCAAGGACAGCCCGCAGTCCGAGCGCTATCAGGGCGTCGCCGATCGCATCACCGAGACGCTTGGCTTCATGCGCGCGATCGGCCTCGACCCCGAAGCCCATCCCGAATTGCGCGCGACCGACTTCTACACCTCGCACGAGGCGCTGCTGCTCGGTTACGAGCAGGCGCTGACGCGCCTCGATTCCACGTCCGGCGACTATTATGCGACCTCCGGCCATCTGATCTGGATCGGCGATCGCACGCGACAGCTCGGCGGCGCTCATGTCGAGTACTGTCGCGGGGTCAGGAATCCGATCGGCCTGAAATGCGGCCCCTCGCTGAGCCCGGAGGAAATGATCCGCCTGATCAAGATCCTCGACCCCGATGCGGAGCCCGGCCGCCTGTCGCTGATCTGCCGTTTCGGCGCCGACAAGATCGAGGCCGCATTGCCGAAGTTGCTGCGCGCCGCGAAACGCGAGGGCCGCAGGCCTTTGTGGGTCTGCGACCCGATGCACGGCAACACCATCAAGACGTCGAACGGGTACAAGACCCGCCCGACGGAGCGCATCGCTCAGGAGGTGCGCAGTTTCTTCGCCATCTGTCGCGCCGAAGGCGTCCATGCCGGCGGCGTCCATCTGGAGATGACGGGCAAGAACGTCACCGAATGCACCGGCGGCGCACGCGCGATCTCCGAGACCGATCTGCACGACCGGTACCACACCTATTGCGATCCCCGGCTCAACGCCGAACAGTCGATCGAAATGGCGTTCATGGTCGCCGAACTGTTGAAGGCGCAGCGCCTCGCCGCGCCCGAGCGGCCGGTGCGCGCGGCGGAATGACCGCGGGCGCCGGTTCGGTGCGACTGTCCGGCTACGCTCAGGGCAGGGACAATAATTTTAACCTCATTCGCCTTTTGGCCGCGTTGTCGGTGATTTTCAGCCACAGCGTCGGGGTTCTGGGGCTCCCGCCGGAGCGGGAAATGTTCTTCCACAGACTCGGATTCTCACTGGCGGAGATGGCGGTCGACGTTTTCTTCGTCACCAGCGGCTTTCTCGTCACCGCGAGCCTGCTCAATCGCAAAAGCGCCGTCGCGTTCGCCTGGGCGCGGGCGTTGCGCATCTTTCCGGCGCTCTGGGTCATGCTGGTCGTCACCGTGTTCGGGCTTGGGCCGCTTTTGACCTCGCTTGCCCTGACCGATTATTTGGCTTCGCCGGTTACGCACGAGTATTTCCTAAAGTGCGCGACCCTGATAACCGGCGTCAGATTCGGGCTCCCCGGAATATTCGAGAGCTTGCCGCTCCAGGGCGAATTCAACGGGTCGCTGTGGACGCTGCCGATCGAATTGAGATTGTATGTCTATCTAGCCGCCGGATGGCTTCTTCTCTCGCTCGCGCCGAAGCTGCGTCCAACAGCGCCGCTGGTGATCGCGCCCGCAGCTTTGGCGGTCATACTGGCGGCGGTCTTGAGCGCCCGCCTGTCGCGCCAGCCGATGAATGGGGCCGACATCAGGATCCTGATGTTCATCTATGGCGTGACGCTTTACGTGCTGCGTGACCGAATTCATATCAGTCGCGCGATCATGCTCGCCCTCATCGCCTGCCTGGCGATTGCGTCCTTCAATCAGACCGCCTTTTTTGTCGTCTATCTCCTGGGCCTCGCGCCGCTGGTCATTCACCTGGCCTACATTCCCGGCGGGCGGGTGAGACAATTCAACCGCCTGGGCGATTATTCCTACGGCGTTTATATTTACGCGTTTCCGATCCAGCAGACGCTGGCGACGCTGATCCATCCACTTTCCCTCGGCGTCATGGTGGCGCTGTCCTCCGGCTCAACGCTCGTCGTCGCGGTCCTGTCATGGCGGCTGATCGAAAGGCGCGCGCTGGCGCACAAGGACGTTTGCGCCGCGGCGACGTCGCGGATTTTCGATCTCGGTCTAGCGAGAATCGCCGGCGTTTGGCGCTGATCGCGCGTACGCAATCGGTCTTCGCCGCGTTTGCGCGCGCCCTGTGCGGCGCGCTACATCGTGCCCCATGTCCGATCCCGCCAATCGCCTCATCATCGCGCTGGCGCAAATCGCCTCGATCGTCGGCGACATCGCCGGCAATCGCGACCGCCTGCGCAAAGCCCGGGCCGAGGCGGCCGGCTTCGGCGCCGATATCGTAATGACGCCGGAACTGTTCCTGGCCGGTTATCCGCCCGAGGATCTGGTGCTGAAGCCGGCGTTCCAGGAGGCGTGCCGCGCGGCTTGCGAGGAGATCGCACGCGACACCGCGGACGGCGGACCGGCGGTGCTGATCGGCCTGCCCTGGATCGAGGACGGCAAGCTCTACAATGCGATGGCGCTCGCTTGCGGCGGCCGGATCGAGGCGGCGCGGTTCAAGGTCGATCTGCCGAACTACGGCGTGTTCGACGAGAAGCGCGTGTTTTCGCCAGGGCCATCGCCAGGGCCGATCGTCTTTCGCGGCGTGCGCATCGGGGTTCCGATCTGCGAGGATATCTGGGGGCCGGACCCGGTGGAATGCATCGCCGAAACCGGCGGCGAGATTCTGCTCGTTCCCAACGCCTCGCCCTACGAGCGCGACAAGCTCGCCATTCGCCAAGGCGTCGCGGTCGCGCGCGTGGTCGAAAGCGGTCTGCCGCTCGTCTACCTCAACCAGGTCGGCGGCCAGGACGAACTGGTGTTTGAGGGCGCTTCGTTCGCGCTTAACTTCGACCGGACGCTTGCCGTCCAGCTGCCGGCCTTCCGCGCCGCCGTCGCGCGCACGGTCTGGGAGCGCGGCGGCAAGGGCTGGCGCTGCGTCGAGGGCCCGCGCGAAATCGTCGAAGAGGGCGACGAGGCCGACTATTCCGCCTGCGTGACGGGCCTGCGCGATTACGTCGAGAACAACCGCTTTCCCGGCGTCGTGCTTGGCCTGTCGGGCGGAATTGATTTCGGCCTTGTGCGCGGCGATGGCGGTCGACGCGCTGGGGGCGGCGCGGGTTCGGGCGGTGATGCTCCCCTATCGCTTCACCTCCAACGAATTGCTTGCAGATGCCGCCGCCTGCGCGAGCGCGCTCGGCGTCCGCTACGACATCGTGCCGATCGCCGAGCCGGTCGAGGGCGTCGAACGCGCGCTCGCCCGCATGTTCGCCGGCAAGGCTCGCGACCTCACGGAAGAGAACATCCAGAGCCGCGCGCGCGGGCTGATCCTGATGGCGATCTCCAACAAGACCGGAGCCATGGTGGTGACGACCGGCAACAAGTCGGAAATGTCGGTCGGCTATGCGACGCTCTACGGCGACATGAACGGCGGATTCAATCCGATCAAGGACCTCTACAAGATGGAGGTGTTCCGCCTGTCGGCCCTGCGCAACCGCTGGAAGCCCGCGGGCGCGCTGGGGCCGGACGGCGAGGTCGTGCCCCGCAACATTCTCGTCAAGCCGCCGAGCGCGGAGTTGCGCGAAAATCAGAAGGACGAGGATTCGCTGCCGCCGTATCCGGTGCTCGACGCCATTCTACACGAACTGGTCGAAAAGGAGATGCGGGTCGCCGACATCGTCGCTCAAGGGTTCGATCCCGAGACCGTGCGGAGGATCGAGCGGCTGCTCTACCTCGCCGAATACAAGCGCCGCCAGTCGGCGCCCGGCGTCAAGGTCGGCCCAAAGAATTTCGGCCGCGACCGCCGCTACCCGATCGTCAACCGCTTCCGCGACCCGGGGCTGCCCGCGCAGGCGCCCGATCTGTCGCTTGCGCCGCGCAAGCCGTCGGGAAAGAGCGAAAGGTTCGAGGAATAGGGGGCGGCCCACGGCAAGCGGCTTCGGCGTATTTGCGTCGGTCGCCGCCGGCCGCTGCGCCGCCAAATCCCGATCGGACCGATCTTGACAGCGCGTAGAAGTTCACGCGAAGTCGCGAGCGGAGTTGGGGACCAAGGCCCATATCTCGATGCGCGTCCGCGCGTCCGCCCTTAGCCTCGTGGAGCGTCCGGCACTCGGATGAGCGACAAAGCGGCCGATCCCTCTCAACTGTATCGCAGTCTCATTGCCGGATATACCGACAATATCCGCGCAGCCGACTTCAAAGCCAATATCGCGATTTTGTTCGTCGCCTTCATGATGGGTCCGATCCTGGGCAACTACACCCGGTTTCCCAGTTATCTGCCGATTCCCTTCGTTCTGGCGCCATTCCTGATCGTCTATCTGTGCCTGTTCATGGTGCTCATTCCGCGTTACCCTCGCCGTGGCAGCAAGAATTTTATAGTCTCCCGCACCGCAACCGCAGCGGATTTTTCCAATTTCACCGAGACGGTAGACGAAATCGAGCAGTTGAAGCTCACGTGTGCCGTGCTATCGGAACTATTGTGGTGGAAGTGGTTCTATATCAGAATCAGTTTTGTTGTTTCGATGGTCAGCATTGTTGTTACAGTAGTTTTGCTCATGTATGTCTGGTACAGGTAAAGGAGATCGATTGTTGCGGGCCGGAGCGCATAAGGGTTGCGGGGCGCCGCAGCCCCGGTTCCTGTCGGGCGCAAGTCGTCGCGGATTTCGACGAGCCGGCCATGAGCAAGGACCGGAACGCCCAACTGCGCAATATGATCGCTGGCTACAACGACTCCATTCGCCTCAGCGATATCAAGGCGAATATCGCCGTCCTGTTCGTGGCCATCATGATGGGCACGGTTGTGGGTTTTCGTCAATCGTACCCATGGTATCTGAGCTTGCCGGTGTTGCTGGCGCCGTTCATGGTGATCTTCTTCAATTTACTCGTCTGCGTTTATCCGACGTTTCCCCGGGAGGGACGGAAGCGGTTTCCAGTCATGCATAACGCGAAGCCTGATGATTTCGAAATCATCAGCGATCCGGGGCTCGAGCTGGCGGAGCTTCCCCAGCGATGCGCGCTGCTTTCCCGCACCCTTTACTGGAAGACCTTGACTCTTCAAATCGCTTACATCGTATCCATGCTGACGATTGTGGCGGCAGGCGTCCTGCTGTTCGTGGCTTGGCTCAAGCCGACGCTCTGACTCGAGGTCGAACAGCATTAAGCTCGAGGAGACGTCCCGTGTATGACCCGCGCCCCATCGCATGGATGACGCCGGAACTGGCGATCTTTCGCGACGCCGTCCGCCGCTTCCTCGCCAGGGAGGCCGCGCCGAACGACGATCGCTGGCAGAAACAGCACAGCGTCGACCGCGCGTTCTACCGCAAGGCCGGCGCGATCGGCATGCTCTGCCCCAGCATTCCCGAAGAATATGGCGGCGGCGGCGGCAGCTTCGCGCACGAGGCCATCATGGCCGAGGAGCTGGCCTATATCGGCTGCGGCGCTTTCGCCCAGGGCGTGCACGGCACGATCTGCGCCCATTATTTGAACGCCTATGGCAGCGAGGAGCAGAAGCGGCGCTGGCTCCCAAAGCTATGCTCGGGCGAATGGATCGCCGCGATCGCGATGACCGAACCCGGCGCCGGCACCGACCTCAGGGCCGTGAAGACCAGCGCCATTCGTCACCGCGGTCACGATTATTACGTGCTCAACGGCTCAAAGACCTTCATCAGCAACGGCCAACTCGCCGATCTGATCATCGTCGTCGCGAAGACCGATCCGAACGCCGGCGGCAGCGGCATTTCGCTCATCGTGGTCGAGACCGGCGACGCGCCGGGCTTCACCCGCGGCCGCACGCTGGAGAAGCTTGGCCTGCACGGTCAGGACACGGCCGAGTTGTTCTTTCAGGACGTCCCCGTGCCCTTCGACAACCTCCTCGGCGAAGAAGGCGGCGGCTTCGCGCAACTGATGGCCCAGTTGCCCCAGGAGCGCCTGTCGATCGCGGTAATGGCGCAGGCCCAGATGGAGCGTTCGGTCGCCATCACCGTCGCCTACGCCAAGCAGCGCAAAGTCTTCGGCGGCCCGCTGTTCGAGATGCAGAACACCCGCTTCAAGCTGGCGGAATGCCAGACGGTCGCGCGCGTGACTCGGGCTTTCATCGACGAATGCGTAAGCACGCACATCGCCGGTCGGTTGAGCGCGGCCGAGGCCTCCATGGCCAAATATTGGGCGACCGACCAGCTGAGCCGCGTTGTCGACGAATGCCTGCAGCTGCATGGCGGCTACGGCTATATGATGGAATACCCGATCGCGCGGATGTACGCGGACACCCGCGTGCAACGCATTTTCGGCGGCGCGAACGAAGTGATGAAGGAACTGGTCGCCCGATCCCTGTGACGCTGGACCGATCGGCCGTCGCGGTCATTGGCGGCGCCGCTATTGTGCGAGGGCCGAGCGGCGAACCAGTTCGCAGGCCAGAGGGACCGCCTCAGGTCAACATGTTCTGTTCCGAAGTCGGGAACCTCGTCAATTCATCCCCAGCGCCGCCAAATAGAGATCGAGAATCGTTTCCTCTTCCATCCGTTGATCGCGGTCCTGTTTTCGGATCGACACGATCTTACGCATGATCTTGACATCGAAGCCGTTGGCCTTGGCCTCGCCGTAAACGTCCTTGATGTCGTCCGCGAGCGCTCGCTTCTCCTCTTCGAGCCGCTCGATGCGCTCGACGAAAGAGCGCAAATGTCCGGCGTTGACCTCGTCCGTTCCGGATTCGGTTGCTGCTTTTGCCTCGGCCATTCGTTTCCTCTTCAGCGTCGCGAAAGGGGCGGAGGCATGGCCCCAAACCTCTTGCCGCGTCAAGTGCCCGTTCCCGACCGGATCGCCGCTCATTTCCCCGACCGCCTCGCCCCTCGGGCGCGGCTGCCGAAGTCCCGAGGCGCCCTTAGGCCGCGATCGGCCAGAATGGGCTCGAGCAGGCGGGCGAGCCGCTCCGCCCAGGCAAGCGCGCCTTCCCTTTCTGCGATCAGGTCCTGCCTGACTTCAATCAGCGCGTTGGCGAGGCCGCGCGAGGTGGCGAGGGCGTCGATCGTGTCGCCGGCAAGCGCCCCATCGTAAGGCTCGTTGTCGCCGACGTCGTCGTCATGAAGATCGCGCTCGGCGATCAGCGCTTCGATCAGCGGCTTCGGGATGCGATGGTCGCGGTCCCACAGCACGCCGATCTTCCAGCGGCGCGCGGCCCCGCGCCAGATCGGCGTGAACGAATGGATCGACACCAGGGCCGGAGGCTCGCCGGTCGCCGCCATCGCCTCGACCATCGCCTCGATCGTCTGCCGGTAGGGCGCCCAATAAAGTTCGCGCCGGCGCGCGATTTCATCAGCGTCGGCGCGCGCGTTTCCCGGCACGACCGCGCCGTCGGAATAGCGCATGACCAGGGTCGGATCGTCTGCGCCGCGGTTGGGGTCGATGAGGAGGCGCGAATAGGTCGAAAGCACCGCCGGAACGCCGAGCCGCCGCGCCAGCGCTCGGGTCAGATCGGCGGCGCCGATGTCGTAGGCGATATGCCGTTCGAGCGCCTCGCGCGGCAGGCCGAGCGCGCCGTAGCCTGGCGGAACCGCGTTCGAGGCATGGTCGCAGACGACGAGCGCGCCGCCATCGAGCCGCCCAGCGACCCTTTCGACTGGCGAAAAGGCAGGCTCGACCGGATCGAGACTGAGGCGCGCTGTTCCGTCCATGCCGTCTCTTGCTAGCGGGTTGCGGCAAGACTAAGGACGGCGAGCGCCATTCTCAACCCCGAAGTCTGCCGCTCGCGGACGGGAGTCCGCCTTATGTCGTTCTCCCATACTTCCGCGGCGCCGCGCGGCGTTCTCGCGCCCTTCGCCGCGCTCGTCGCCGGTGCGGTGGCGATGGGCGTTTCGCCGATTTTTGTCCGCCTCGCCGACGTCGGGCCGTTCTCGAGCGCCTTCTGGCGCGTCGCGCTGGCGCTGCCGCTGCTTTACGCTTGGATGCGCCTCGCAGAGGGCCGGGAGCCGCCGGCCGAGCGGTTCTCGTGGGCGGCTATCCTCTCTGGCCTCGCTTTCTCCGGCGATCTTTTTTTCTGGCACCTATCGATCGTCAAGACCAGCGTCGCCAACGCGACCTTCTTCGCCACCACGGCCCCGATCTGGGTCGTGCTGTTTGGCTGGGTCTTCCTTCGGCAGCGCGCGACGGAAGGCGTCCTTGCCGGTCTCGGGCTTTGCCTGACGGGCGGGGCGGCGCTGTTGGCGCAGAGCTTCCATTTGCGGCCGGCCGGCGCGCTCGGCGATCTGTTCGGCATCGCGACCGGCGTGTTCTTCGGCCTCTATTTTCTCACCGTTCAGGCGGCGCGCCGAAAGGCGTCCGCCGCGCGCGTGATCTTCGAGGCGACGCTCATCACCGCGGCCATCCTGTTTGTCGTCGCGGTCGTCGGCGAGCGCGCGATCCTGCCGCATTCGGCCAGAGGCGTCGCGGCGCTGCTTGCGATGGCCTGGATCAGCCATTGCGGCGGCCAGGGTCTGCTGTCGGTTGCGCTCGGGCGTCTTCCGGCGGCCTTCTCGTCGCTCGTCATTTTTCTCGAGGCGGTGGCGGCGGCCGGGTTCGCCTATCTGATCCTCGGCGAGCCGGTGACCGCCGTGCAGGCGCTGGGCGGGCTCGCGATCCTGGTCGGGATTTTCGTCGCGCGGCCGCGTTGAGGGCGGTGGTTCCGCGCTGAAGGCGCTGCGCGTCAGCCGGCGATGGTCGCCCCGCCGTCGACGACGATGGTCTGCCCGGTCATGAACGAAGAGGCCTTCGAGGCCAGATAGACCGCCGCGCCGGCGATTTCGTCGGCCTCGCCAATGCGCCTCAGCGGCGTCGTCGCGGTGACCGCTTTCAGGGTCTGCGGATTCTCCCACAGCGCGCGGGCGAAATCGGTTCTGATCAGGCCCGGCGCGATGCAGTTGACGCGCACATTGTGCTTGCCCCATTCGACCGCGAGATTGCGCGCGAGTTGGAAATCGGCGGCCTTGGAGATGTTGTAGGCGCCGATCACCGGCGAGCCCTTCAGCCCTCCGATCGAGGAAATGACCACGATCGACCCGTCCCCGCGTTCGATCATGCCCGGCGCGACCATCTGGATCAGCCAATTGTTGGCGAGCACGTTGTTGTCGAAGATCTTGCGGAACTGCTCGTCGGCAATGCCCGACATCGGGCCATAATAGGGATTGGACGCCGCATTGCAGACGAGGATGTCGATGCGCCCGAAAGCTTGGCTCGTTTGTTCGACCAGGCGGCGCAACTCATCCTTGGAGGAAATGTTGGCGGCGACCGCGATCGCCGTCGCGCGGCCTCGCGCGCGGTTGATGGCCTCGGCGGTCTCGGCGCAGGCCTCCGCCTTGCGCGACGAGATCACGACGCTCGCGCCGTGCTCGGCGAGGCGTTCGGCGATGGCGCGGCCGATTCCGCGCGAGGAGCCGGTGACGATCGCGACGCGCCCGGTCAAATCGAAAAGGCTGGCCAAAGCTCCCTCCCCGCGGACGACGCGCCCGTTTGCGAGGCGCGCCCGATCGGGCCAGCGGCCGAGACGGCCCGCAGCGCGTCACATGCGCGGTTCAGTCCTCACAAAGGACGTGCGAATATCGACCCTTCGCGATCAGGAAAGCAAGTGGCGGGAGCGTCTGCCGCGAAGCGAGGCGAGGGCGGGCGCTTGCCGAGCGCGCGGACGAGGCGCAAACTTCGACGCGACCGAGCGGACGTTCGGGCGCTCTTGAATTGGGAGGAAAGCGATGGCAAGCGACAGGCCCTTCCCCTTGAACGCGTGGTATCCGGCCGCCTGGAGCCACGAAGTCCAGGACGCGCTGACGGCTCGAACGGTGTGCGAAAAGGATGTCGTGCTCTATCGTCGCGCCGACGGCGTGATCGCCGCCCTGGAAGACGCCTGCTGGCACCGGCTGCTGCCGCTGTCGATGGGTCGGCTGGTCGGCGATCAGGTGGTTTGCGGTTATCATGGCTTGGTTTTCAACTCGGCGGGGCGCTGCACCCATATGCCGGCGCAGAAGACGATCAACCCGTCGGCGTGCGTGCGCGCCTATCCGGTGGTGGAGCGGCACCGGCTGGTCTGGATCTGGCCCGGCGATCCTGCTCGCGCCGATCCTTCCGCCATGCCGGATTTTCATTGGAATGACGGAGCCGAATGGAAAGGCGAGGGCGGAACTTTCTACAGCCTCAAATGCGACTATCGTCTGGTGATCGACAATCTGATGGACCTGACGCACGAGACCTACGTCCATGCCGGCAGCATCGGCGACGACGCAATCCTCGATACGCCGTTCGAAGTCACCCATACCGATCGAACGGCGACCATGACGCGCTGGATGATCGACATCGAGCCGCCGCCGTTCTGGGCCAGGCAATTGGCCAAGCCAGGACGCGCGGACCGCTGGCAGATCGTCACCTTCCAGGCGCCGACGGTCGTGGTCGGCGACGTCGGCGTTGCGCCGACCGGAACCGGGGCGCGGAACGGCGACCGTTCGCAAGGCGTCAACGGCGCCTTCCTGGCCGCGCTCGCGCCGGAAACGCAGACGAGCTGCCACTATTTCTGGAATTTCGTGCGGACCTTCCGAACCGGCGACGACCAGCTCACGCGCGACCTTCAGCGCGCTCATGTCAACGACGGCAAGGGCGTGTACGACCAGGACCATGTCGTGCTGGAGGCGCAGCAGCGAGCGATCGACAGGAATCCCCGGCTGCCGTTCTACAATCTCAATATCGACGCCGGCGCCCTGTGGGCCCGGCGGATGATCGACGCTCTGCTGGCGCGCGAACGCGACCCAAGCGCCACTGGCCGGGCCGCGGAATAGCGCCTCGATGCCCGATCTGATCGAGTGGCGCAACGGAACCGTCCGCGCGACCCGCGATCTGACGCCCGACGTCCGCATGATCGAAATCGAGCCGTCGGAAGGTTTCGTCGCCGCGTCTCCCGGCAGCCATATCAACGTTTCCGTGCGGATCCGCGGCCGTTCCGACGTCCGCTCCTATTCGATCGTCGGGCCCTGCGCCGACGGGGTCTATCGCATCGCCGTCAAATTGCTGCGGGACACCAAAGGCGGCTCGGCCCATATGTGGAGCCTGACGCCTGGCGCGCGGATCGCCATCTCTGCGCCGGCCAATCATTTCAACCTCGTGCCCGGGCGGCCCGACTATCTGCTTCTGGCCGGCGGCATCGGCATCACGCCGATCTTCACCCATGCGCTCGCGCTTGCCTGGACAGGCGCGCGCTTTCGCGTGCTTTATGCCGCTAGGAGCCGTCGCGACCTCGCCCTTGCGGACGCGCTCGCCGAGCGGATCGGCGACCGACTGCATGTATTTGTCGGCGAAGAGGGAGCGCGGGTCGACATCGCGGCCGAGATCGGACAACTCGACCCGCGAGGCGAATTCTACGTCTGCGGCCCGATCGGCATGCTCGAGACGGCCAAGCGCTGTTGGCGGGAGAGCGGACGGCCTCTTGACCGCTTGCGTTTCGAGACATTCGGCAACAGCGGCGAGCATCCGACTGTTGCGTTCATCGTCAAAATTCCACGGCTCGGCAGGGAGATCGCCGTCGCCGCGGACCAGACGATGCTCGAGGCGCTGGAGGACGCGGAGGTCGGCATGATTTTCGATTGCCGGCGCGGCGAATGCGGGCTTTGCGCCCTACCGATTCTAGAGGTCGACGGCATTGTCGACCATCGCGATGTTTTCTTCAGCGAAGCGGAGAAGGCGCAGAACGTGAAGCTCTGCACCTGCGTTTCCCGTGTCTATGGCCGCTCCGTCACTGTCGACACGGCGGACAGATGAGCGGAATCACAATCGGGCGGGCCCCAGACCGGCCGATAGTAGTTTCTCTGGTGCGCCGCGCCGTATTCATTTATGTCTGGATTGTGTGCTGGCCGAGAGTGCGTGGCTGGATTTCTCCGAAACCCGGCCCACTGCGGGTCCTCATGGTGTCCAGGTTTGACGCGCGGGCGTGGTCGTCTTTGTCGGCTGCTCCCAACGCTACGAGTTGCTGCCAGCAAATGACCCGAAGGCCGACCCATTGCTACCAATCCCAATCGTGATTATTTCATTCCTGAACCCGGACGACGTGGTTGCATGCTTGGAGTCGCTCCGAAAATCCAATCCCGATCCGGCTTTCGACGCTTATATCTGTGAGAACGGCGGCGACGAAGGTTTTGGCGAACTTTGCACGCGGCTTTCGACGCCCGGCAGCCCTTGCGTCCGCGCCACATGGTCTGTCCCCTGCCGAACGGATGGGTTCAAAGCGGTGCAAAGCTTCGCGCTACGAGGCTCGGGCGCGCGAGCCTTCGTCGGCAACCCGGGCGACAATCTTGGCTACGGCGGCGGTGTCAATCGCTGGCTGCGGCCATTGATGGAGGCGGGCGATTGGCAGGGCGCTCTGATCCTCAACCCTGACACTACAGTTGAGCCCGACGCGCTGGGAGCGCTCGTCCGATACGCGGAAACGCATCGCAAAGGCATGATCACGGGACTTATCGTTCTGGCGGGCGACCCGACCCGCGTCCACACACGCGGTCTGCGATGGCGGCGCTTGCTCGCCAGCGTCACTGCGGTCGGCAGGAACGAGCCAATCAGCAGCCGCCCTCCCGCCGAGCGCGTCGAGAGCGAACTCGACGCTCCTTCGGGGGCGTTTGTCTTTGTCACGCGCGCCTGCCTCGAGGAGATTGGCCTGATGGCGGAGCGCTACTTCCTTTATGCCGAAGACCTCGATTGGGGACTGCGGGCCAAGCGAACCGGCAATATCGGCTATGCCTTTGACGCCGTCGTTTACCACAGGGGCGGAACCACGATCGGCACCGGCCCTGTCGTCACGATCTCGGAGTTCGCGACCTATCTGTCCTTTCGAAACAGGCTCTTGTTCGTTTACTCCAACTTCCCGGCCTGGGTCCCTTGGACAGCGGTCGTATCCTTCGTCCGGGCGCTCGAATTTGGCCTATGTGGCCGGCCGGCCAACATGCGCGCTGCAATTCGCGGCGTGTTTGACGGACTCCTGCGGCGCGACGGCCGCCCGGACGACGTGCTGAGCCGCCACCTGATCAGCAAGGCGGCTGAGTAAGTCATGAGCGCGAAGCGCAAGATTAAAGTCGTGATCGGCGCGTTGTGGTGGTCCGCGGACCGCATCGCCGGCCTCGTCGGCCTCGGACAGCGCCGCGCGGGCGCGCTGACCGTGCTCTATTACCATGCCGTTCGTTCGGCAAATTCGCGGGCGTTCGAGGATCAACTCGACGCGATCCGCGCCTATGCCGACGTCGTTGGACCTGACTATATTGGCGAGCCGAGAGGACGGCCAAAAATTGCGATCACCTTCGATGACGCCTTTGTGAGCGTCATCAACCATGCCTTGCCGTCGCTCGAAGCGCGCAAGATGCCGTCCACGATATTCGTCCCCACCCAATGCCTGGGGGCTGCGCCGAGTTGGATGATGGAGCATGGCGCGACCGGCCATGAGGAATTCGTCGCTTCGCCCGAGTGGGTGCGCGCGCTCGCCGATCGCAGAGTGCTGCTCGGCTCGCACAGCCAGACCCATCCCAAACTGACTGCACTTGATCCAGGGGCGGCCAACCGTGAAATCTACGGGTCCAAAGCCGACCTCGAAACGTTGATCGACAAACCCGTCGACATGTTCGCCTTCCCCTACGGGGACTTCAACGAGACGGTCGTTGAGACCGCCAGGAGCGCCGGCTACCGGTTCGTTTTTTCAACTCAGCCGGGGCTCATAGACCCGAGTGATTCGCGGATCCTGCGCTCACGCATATCGGTCGACCCGTCAAATTCTCGGCTTGAATTCTGGCTTAAGCTACGGGGCGGCTATGACTGGATGCCGGTGGCTTCACGCCTGAAGAAGCGCCTTTTTTCGAAGCGCTGGTAAGCGGACAGCGCTTAAGATGCTTCTTGAGGTCCGTCAGGCGACGATCGGCGACTATCCAGCGATCGAAGCGTTCATTCGCGAGGCGTATGAAAACCTCGCTCCGTACAAGGCCTCTGACCGTTGGCGCTGGCAGTTCGTAGACAATCCCTTTGCTGAGAACCGCTTCGCCAAGCCGCCAATCTGGATCGCGCTGGACGGAGATCGGATTGTCGGGCAAATCGCAGTCCAACGTTGCGGGCTCAGCGCGGGCGGGCGGCGTTACGCCGCCGGCTGGATTGTCGACGTCATGATTCTGCCCGCCTACCGCGGGCTCGGGCTCGGCCATCGCCTGTACCAGGGCGCTGCGGAAAGCGGGCTCGCGCTGATTACGCTGACAATGGCGGCGGCGACGCGCCGCATGGCGGAGCGGCTCGGCGCGATTGAATTGCCGGCCATGCGGCAATGGTCGCGGCTAGAGACCCCGAGCGGGCGTGACGTGTCACGTTTCATCGCCGCCAGGACAGCCTATCGCCCGAACTGGGCGCGGGCGGCTCGACTGTTCGGCGGTCTTGGCGCCCCGTCGGCTGTCGCGCTCAGCGTCCGTGCGAGCGCAGGTCTCCGCAACTGGCTGTCGCCGCCGAGCGTTGACGCTGTCTATTCCTTCAAGCTGGTGAACCGTTTCGACGAGCGGATCGACGCCGTCTGGGCCTCCGTGGACAAGCGCTTCTCGGGCGTTCCGCGCACCGCGCGTCACCTCAACTGGCGGTTCGTGGACTGCCCGCAACTTCGCTACGAACGGTATCAGCTCACGCGAGCGGGCCGACTCGTCGGCTATCTCGTTCTTCGCGCGGGCGATAAAGTCGAGTTGCGCCAGGGAATTCTTGTGGACGCGCTCGCGTTCGACGACGACGAGGACGTATGGCGTGCGCTCATCGCTTATGCGAGCCAGCGCTTTCTTGGACGAGCGGCCAGCGTTGAGGCTGCGTTCTCCACTTCCGCGGCCACCAGCGCGCTTTCGCGCAACAGCTTTTTCGCCACGAAGTCCTACCGGCCGACCATCGTATGCATCAACAAGCCGACGCTTGCCGAACTTTCCAACGCCGGCGCCTGGTTCTTCAACCGGGGCGATCACGACTGGGATCAGATTCACCTCGCCTGAGGCGGCCGCGAGTCGACGTCACTATCGCCCGGCCATGTCGCGATCGTCCACACGGTCTCCTCGAATTGGATGTTCCCGGTCACGACCCCAGGCCTTGACGTCACGATCGGTTCAAGAGCGTCCTTGTGCTTGTCGAAGTAGGTTGCAAGGACATGACGCCCCAACCGCTCGAGCGCCCTCACATAGGCCGGCACGTCCTTGACGTAATAAAGCAGCTCGCAGGCCGTCACGACGTCGAAGCGCCGCGGAGTCGCGAATTCCGGCGATTCCAGAATGTCCCCAATGACGAACGTCACTCCAGGAGCTCGCGCACGCGCACGCCGAATCGCCCTCGGACTCACGTCCACGGCGACGACCGTGCGCGCGACTTTCTGTAGAGCGATCGTCTGATGCCCTTCGCCGCAGCCGATTTCGAGCAGCGTCTCGACCGAGCCGACATGCTGACGCAGAAAGGCGTTGGTCTCGCGAAAACGATGCTGTTCGCGCGCGGTCTCCATGTCCCACGGATCGGGCAGCTTATAGAGCAGGTCGAAGCGGCTGTGGGCATTCGCGAAGTGAATCTTGCGCAGCATCGCGCGCTTCCACAGCGTCGTCAGAAATCCTGCCTTGTCCTTCATGTCAGATCGTTCCGCCGTGCAACGCCCAGTCCGCTCAATGCCTTGTCGGCGCGCCCTTGTCGGGCGGCGATTTCGCTGGGTCGTTGAGCATCGCCTAAATCCACCCCTTCAGTTCCCGCCGCGCGACCGCTTCGATCACCGCCATCCCTTCCACGCTGTCGTTGAGGCAGGGGATCGCGGCGAAACTTTCGCCGCCGGCCTCGCGAAAATATCCCGCGTTCTCGACCCCGATCTCCTCGAGGGTCTCTAGGCAATCGGAGGCGAAACCCGGCATGACCACCGCCAGACGCTTCAGGCCGCTCGCAGCCAACTCACGCACCGTTTCGGCCGTATAGGGCTTCAGCCATTCTGCGCGGCCAAAGCGGGATTGGAAGGTCATGCGCAGACGATCCTTTCCCCAGCCGAGCGCCTCGCGCAAAAGCCGCGTCGTCTTGGCGCAATGACAATAATACGGATCGCCATTATCGAAATAGGACTGCGGGATGCCGTGAAACGACGCGAGCACCCGCTCAGGCTCGAAATCGAGGCGCTCGATGCCGGCGCGGATCGAGCGGGCGAGCGCGTCGATATAAACCGGGTAGTCATAATAGGGCGCGGCGATCCGCACCGCCGGCTGCCAGCGCATCGTTTTCAGCGTGTCGAAGACCTTGTCGGCGACTGTCGCCGTGGTCGAAGCGCAATATTGCGGATAGAGAGGCACGACAAGAATGCGGTCGCAGCCGTTCGTCTTCAACGCCCGCAGCCGCTCGGCGATCGGCGGCCTGCCGTACCGCATCGCCCAGTCGGCCTCGACGCGGGTTCCCAGATCGCTCAGCGCTGCGGCGAGCTTCTCGCCCTGCGAACGCGTGATGGTCTTCAGCGGGCTCTCGTCGCGAAGCTTGTTCCAGATCGAAGCGTAGTCGCGCCCCTTAATGCCGGGCCGTCTGAGCAAGATCAATTGGAGGACCGGCAGCCAAATGGCTCGCGGCGCTTCGATGACCCGCTGGTCGGACAGGAACTCGCTCAGGTAGCGTCGGACCGACCAATAGTCCGTCCCTTCGGGCGTGCCGAGATTGACGATCAGAACACCGATCCTGCCCGCGATGACGAGCGGGTGGCCGTCGGGACGCGCGGATCCGCTCATGCGGCGCTGGCCCGGGATTCGCCGCGGCCGGGCGTACGTCGGCGATCCATGCCTGGGTCGAAGGCGCGCTTGCCGGCGGATGAAGAAGACGGTACGGAACGGCGCATCCTGCTCCCTGCGCCTCGCCGCCGCATCATTCCGCCGCCGGGGTGAAATTCGTCGCCACGCCGTTGATGCAGTAACGCAGCCCCGTCGGCGGCGGCCCGTCCGGAAACACATGGCCGAGATGCGAGCCGCAGCGGGCGCAGTGGACCTCGGTGCGGGTCATGCCCCAGCTGCGGTCGGTCGTCGCTTCGACTGAGCCCTCGACGGGCGTGTTGAAGCTCGGCCAGCCGGTCCCGCTCTCGAACTTGGTCCTGCTCTCGAACAGGGGCTGCCCGCAGCCCGCACAGGCGAATACGCCCGAGCGCTTCTCGTAATTGAGGGCGCAGCTGCCTGGCTGCTCGGTGCCGTGTTCGCGCATAATCGCATATTGCTCGGGAGAAAGAATTGCTCTCCACTCGGCTTCCGTGTGCGTGACCGGGAAATGGGCTTGGTCCATTTGGTTCTCCTCGCCGGCGATCCTATCACAGCCGACAAAGACGACCGCAAGCCCCTATAAGCACGCGCTCGCTCCGATGTTGCGCGTGGGCCGCTACGGTCCCGGATTGCGGCGTCGATCGCCCGCCGCTTTGCCGGCTTAGTACATCGCCTCCAGGGATCGACTCATGTCATGCGGCCTGATCGATTTTGTAAGTCCAAGTGCGAACGACGGATCGCGGTTGGCCTCCTCGGGCGGCAGGTCCGGCGCGGCGGTCGCGAGCGCCTGGACGCCCAGCTTCTCGTCATAGGAGATGATCGCCACCGCAGGGCTTTCCTTGGTCTGCCCTGCGCCGCCTGCTTCAGCAGCGCGACCTCGCGATAGACACACAAGCACTTCCGCCATTTTCTCGGCGAGTTCGGGATCGCGGCGTTCAAGATAGCAACGCATCTTCTGCGGCTTGATCTCGTGCGCGGCCGGGATCTTGCACAGGGTTCCCTGGGCGAGGTTGGCAAGACACGCCTGGCCCGCCGCCCCGACCAGCGATTGGCCGGGGCCTTTTATTGGCCGCGCGACCAATGCCGCTCGCTCAATTCCTTGCCAAACTGCATGTCCGTGGCGCTTCAAAGATGTTATCGATCAAGCGGGGTGCGAATACGACAGGCCCGCTAGGCCACTGGAATGTCGGATGAAATCATCTTAGGATGGTGCCCCTAGCCGGAATCGAACCAGCACTCCTTGCGGAATCCGATTTTGAGTCGGACGCGTCTACCAGTTCCGCCATAGGGGCCCGCGATGAAGCGGCCGGGTGGCGATATAGAACGCCCCTGGGCGCAGGGTCAACGCCAGACAGGCGTCACGCGGCCGCGCCTCGCCGTCAGCCGAATGTGAGGCGCGATTGCGAGATCCGGCGCGTGGACGCGGCGGCGCCGAACGCGTAAAGCTCCCCGCGACTGATCGGGGAACTCAATGCTCGAATCGCTTTACGCCCGGCTGATCGCGCTTTCGGCAAGCCCGCGAGCCGTGCCGGCGCTGGCCGCGGTCGCCTTCGCGGAGAGTTCGTTTTTCCCCATTCCGCCCGACGTCTTGCTCGCGCCGATGGCGCTGGCCCAGCCGAGGCGGGCCTGGCGGTTCGCGCTCGTCGCGACGATCGCCTCGGTCCTCGGCGGCATGCTCGGCTACGCGATCGGCGCCGCGCTCTACAGCACTGTGGGGCTGTGGCTCATCAATCTTTACGGCTACGGCGCGAAGATGGAGGCGCTGAAACAGACTTACGCCCAGTGGGGCTGGCTGGTGATCCTGGTCAAGGGCCTAACCCCGATTCCCTATAAGCTGGTGACGATCACGAGCGGTCTTCTCGGCTATAATTTTCCACTGTTCGTCGCCCTTTCGGTCCTGACGCGCGGCGCGCGTTTCTTCTTGCTGGCGGGCGCGCTCAACTGGTTCGGCGAGCCGTTGCGCGCAGCGATGGAGCGCAACTTCGCCGCCGTCCTGGCGGGGTTCGCCGCGCTGGTCCTCGCCGGCTTCGTCATCGCGGTCAGGGTGTTCTGATGACCCTCGTCGAAGCGGTCCTGCCGCCCTCGCAGGCCCGCCGGGCGTCGCTGATCCTCGCCGCGACGCTGGCGACGCTGGCGATCGTGTGGATTTTCCAGTGGCGCGGCTATTCGCCTTGCGAATTGTGCCTGACCGAACAAATCGCCTTTTATGTCGGCGCGCCGCTGGCTGCGCTGACCGCGTTTTTCGCCAGCCGCGCGGCGCTCGGTCTGGCGCGGGCGGGATTCGCCCTTCTGACGCTCATCTTTCTCGCCAATGCGGCCCTCGCCGCTTATCACGTCGGCGTCGAATATCACTGGTGGCCGGGGCCGAGCGCCTGCACCGGCGCGCTGACCGGGCCGGTCGACGTCAACAATCTGATGAAGGAACTCAATTCGGTCAAAGTCGTGCGCTGCGACGAAGTCAAGTTGCGCGTCGCTGGCCTCTCCCTGGCCGGCTGGGACGTGATCGCCAGCGCCGCGATCGCGCTCTACGCCGCATTGGCGGCGCGACTGGCGCGCTGAGGCGGGCGGCTCAGTCCGGCGCCTTGCCGAGCGGGAGCCCATTCACCGTGATCGATCGATCTTGGGCGACCTCGACGACCCAACTCAGACTTCCGTCGCTATCCGTCTTGGCGAGGCCCTTGGCCATGGCAAATCCCGGCAAGGCCTTGACCGCGATGGCGGGTCCGAGCGCCTTGACCGCGGCCATGGTCTTGTCGAAGCCGCGCATGTGGATGGTCAACTCGCCCGAAGGCTTGCCGGGAGCGTAGCGGATCTCGCCCTCAAAATCCGCGTCGATCGCCGGCGCATGGATGTGGGAAGGCGCGATGTCCAGTCTCATCGGGCCGGCGCTCAGCAGCGCCGCCATCACTTTCACCGAGTCCGCGTCGGAAATTGGCGGATCATCGCCTTGCAGGCGCATGTCGGCGATCGCCTCGTTGGCCGCGGCGGCGATGTCAATTCCTTTGAACGTCGCCGCCAAATCGATCTCCGAGGGCGTCAGATCGGCTGCGCCGGGCGGCGCCAGGCCGACCGGCAGGCTCAGGCCACCGGCCGAGAGGCTAAGGCTGACTGAGCTGTGCGGCCCCGCGTTCGCCACGCCGAATTGACCCTTGAGGCCGGCCAGCGCCACAGCCCCGATTTTCAACTCGATCAGCGCCTCGCGCCCCTCGCCGCCCTCGACCAACTTGAGCCCGGGCGCCGCCAACTTCTTGAGCAGACCCTTCAGCTCCGCTTCGTGCGGGGCGAGGTCAGCCCGAGAAGGGTGCGCCGCAACAAGCGTCAGGAGGTCGAACGCCGTTCGAAGTCTTCAGCCCGTCTATCGCAACATTCAAAAGCGCCTTCTTGAGCCGCCCGCTTATATTGGCTGGCGCGTCGTTCTTGTCCACGACGCTCGTTTTCAGGCCGATGTCGGAAAAGTCCTCCTTTACCGTGGTCGAGACCGAGCCGTCCGCATTTACAACTGTGGCCGCGTCGGCGTGGAAAGGACCAAAGTCGATGGTCTGGTCGAGCTTCGGCGCATGCGTTTCGACTACGCCCTTGTCCGAATTCGCCGACCCGCTGACAAACCACGCGATCGCCGGATCGATCAAAAGCGTCTGGCGAAAATTCGTGAATTCGACGCTGCTCCTCATATCGCCGGCGCTGGAAGCGATTTTCGGCAAAGAGTCCAGGACGACCCGCCACTTGCCGTCGTCCTGCTCAGTCGCCTTGTAGACAACAGTCGCCGGCTCGTAAGTGACCCTGGCGCCCGCGGCCTTCAACAACGGGTTGAGTGCGCCGAGGTCAATGGAGACGAGATAGTCGGAGCCTTCGGGCTTCACCGACACGAGGGCGGAGGCGTTGGCCGGGAGAAATCTCCCGAAGAAGTCGCGCAGCATTTGCGCGCCTTCGGGGGTTGCCGGCCTGTCCGCGGCGGCGACAGGCCGCGCGCTCGACGCCCCGGCGAGCGCGGCCAGCAGAGCCGCGCCAATGACACGAGCGCGAAATCGATTTGAGGGCATGGCGGACCTTATTGCAGTTCGGCAAAAAAATTTTGCGCGGCGGCCGCACTCTATCTCAGATTCGCTTTGACGGCGCGAGCTTTCGCTCTCCGCGGTCGGCGAGCGCCTGGCCGTCGCCACAGCACGGTCGACGCCCACCGTGGACGGACTCCTGGAGCCTCTCGCTCCCCGCCGCGTCCTATCGCGCGGACAAGGCGGACGCGCCGCTTTTCTTCGGAAGCTGAACCTTGGCGACCCCAGACTTGACCGCGGCCTGCACCTTTTCGAAGGCGCGCACTTCGATTTGCCGCACCCTTTCGCGCGACACCCCGAATTCGGTCGACAGCTCCTCGAGGGTGATCGGGTCCTCGGCGAGCCGACGCGCCTCGAAAATGCGCCGCTCGCGCGGATTGAGCACCGTAAGCGCGCCTCTCAGCGCATCCAGACGGGTGTCCAACTCCTCGCGCTCCGCCAGTCGGGTCTCCTGATCGGCGCTTTCGTCGACAAGCCAATCCTGCCATTCGCCTTCGCCGTCCTCGCGCAGCGGCGCGTTGAGCGAGGCGTCGCCGCCGAGGCGGCGGTTCATTTCGATCACGTCCTGCTTTGCGACGCCGAGACGCTTCGAGATCGTCTCGACCTGATCGTCGCGCAGGTCGCCGTCGTCGAGCGCCGAGATGCGGCTCTTGGCCTTGCGCAGATTGAAGAATAGCTTCTTCTGGCTGGCGGTAGTGCCCATCTTCACCAGCGACCATGACCGCAGGATGTATTCCTGGATCGAGGCTCGGATCCACCACATCGCGTAAGTCGCAAGCTTGAAGCCCCTGTCCGGCTCGAAGCGCTTGACCGCCTGCATCAGCCCTACATTGCCCTCGGAGATCACCTCACCGATCGGCAGGCCGTAACCGCGGTAGCCCATCGCGATCTTGGCCACGAGCCGCAAATGCGAGGTGACGAGTTTGTGCGCGGCCTCGCGGTCGCCGTGCTCGCGCCAGCGCTTGGCGAGCATATACTCCTCGTTCGGCTCCAACATCGGAAACCGCTTGATTTCCTGCAGATAGCGCGAAAGCCCAGATTCGCCCGAGATGATGGGAAGCGATGCGGCCATGACAAACTCCAGTCGGGTTGCGGCGTTAGACCGTCCCGTCGGCGCTACGGCCGGTTGACGCTATAGTGTCCGGGCAAGCGTGGCTGAAAAAGGGCCGGAGCGCCAGACCAGAATGAAACGGGGATGAACTTTTGTTCATCAATCTGATCACAATGCACGATGATCCTCATCAGATATCAGCACGCATAGCTTTGATAAGATATGAGAAATCAATCGGCGGGGGACTCTCGAAACGCAATGGCGCCCCAGTGATCGGGTGTTCGAACCCCAACACCGCGGCGTGCAAGGCTTGACGCCCGAGCGCCCCAAGGGCGCTCGTTGCGTCCTCGGCGAGCTGCGCCGCCTTGGTCTTGAAGCCCGCGCCATAAACCGAATCGCCCAGTAGCGGATGGCCAATCGAGGCCATGTGAACGCGGATTTGATGGGTCCGCCCGGTTTCGAGCCGGCAGGAGACGAGGCTTGCCGGGCCGAAGACCTCCTCCAGCCGCCAATGGGTGACGGCGCCGCGGCCGCGCTCAACGGGCGCGACCGCCATTTTTTCCCGATGGCGCGGATGGCGGCCGATCGCCGCCTCAATCCTTCCGGAGGTCAACTCGAAGTCGCCCCACACAAGCGCAAGGTACTCGCGCACAAGCGACCCGGCGCGGCCGTGGTCAGCGAATAGTTCGGCGAGGCCGCGATGCGCCGGGTCGGTCTTGGCCGCGACGAGGAGGCCGGAGGTGTCTTTGTCGAGTCGGTGCACGATGCCCGGACGCCGGATCCCGCCGACGCCTGACAAACTCGGGCCGCAATGGTGGATCAACGCGTTGACCAGCGTGCCGTCGGCATGGCCGGGCGCTGGATGGACGACGAGGCCCGCCGGCTTGTCAATGACGATCAGATGGTCGTCCTCGTAGACGACGTCGAGCGGCATGTCCTCGCCGATCAGCGGCAAATCCTCCGGCGGCGACGCCTGGAACGTGATCCGGGCGCCCCCGGAGAGCCGCGTCGAAGGCTCGCGCGCGACCGCTCCGTCGACCAAAACCTCCCCAGCCTCGATCAGCGCCTTGAGTCGCGTTCGCGACAACGCCAGCCGCCGCCCCGCCGCCGCCAGTCCAAGGAAGCGGTCGAGCCGCTCGCCCGCGCCCGCGGCGTCGACGACGTAGGCCTGCGGCCCCGACGGCGAGGCCAAGGGACCGGGAGGCGCAGTTCCCCCCCTCGCGTCGCTCGTCGACACGCCGCCTGCGGTCCTGAGTCGGCGCCTTGTCCTCCCGTTCATGCGCGCTCGCGGCGTCTCTTCCGTTCGCCCGCCGCGGCGGCAGGCGGCGCCACAAGGGCGCCGAGCGCGCCGACGATCGCCTCAGGGCTCGGGCGCCGGCCGGGACTGTGGGCGTCGAGCCCGCGCCGCATGGCCGACACATGCGCGGGCGTATTGCCGCAACAGCCGCCGACAATGCGTGCACCGCAATCGACGGCGAGCGCGGCATATCTCTCCATCAACTCCGGCGTGCCGGAGTAGTGGATATGTGCGCCTTGCCATTGCGGCACCCCGGCGTTGGCCTTGGCGATCAGCACGGCCTCCGGACGCGCCGCAGCCATGTCCAGGACGGCAAGCAAAAGGTCGGACGCGCCGACGCCGCAATTGGCGCCGTAACCGAGCGGCCTCGCGTCGAAGCTTTCGACGAGCGCCCCGAGCGCGGCGGGGGCGACGCCCATCATCGTGCGGCCGGCGGTGTCGAAGCTCGCGGTGATCGTGAATGGCAGCCCGACTTTTGCGGCCGCGTGCGCGGCCGCGCGGATCTCCTCGGGCGCGGACATGGTCTCGATCCAGGCGACGTCCGCGCCGCCCTCGCGCAAGGCCCCGATCTGCTCGACAAAGACCTCGACCGCGTCGACTTCGCTGAGCGGTCCGAGCGGCGCGATGAGGTCGCCGGTTGGCCCAACCGACCCGGCCACGACAATGCGCCGCCCCGCGCTGTCGGCGACGGCGCGGGCGTTCCGCGCGGCGAGGCGATTGAGTTCGCGCACGCGGGGATCGAGGCCGTGGAGCGCGAGGCGCCTTCGGTTGGCGCCGAAGCTATTGGTCAAAATGATGTCGGCGCCGACGTCGACAAAGTCCCGATGCAACGCCTGTATCCGGTCGGGATGCTCGGCGTTCCACAGCTCCGGGCTGTCGCCCGAGGTCAGGCCCATCGCGAACAGATTGGTGCCAATGGCGCCGTCCGCCAGCAGCGGCCGGCCCTCGGCCAGAAGGGTTTGCAACATTCGGGGTCTCGGGGCTCAAGAACGCGCTACGGCGTGGGGTTCTTAGGCGCGCCAGCCCCGAGAAGCAAGGCGGACGCCCGCCTTGCTGCCCGATGGTTCAGCCGGCGACCCGATTTCCGACGCCTGATCCGCGGATCGCGCGAAAGACCGCCTGGGGAGTCGCGGGCATGTCGATCTCCCTGACGCCGTAGGCGCGCCACAGCGCGTCCACGACGGCGTTGACGACCGCCGGAGTCGAACCGATCGAGCCGGCTTCGCCCGCGCCCTTCAACCCAAGCGGATTCGTCGTCGAGGGGACGTTGCGGGTCTCGAATTCGATTGGAGCGAAATCGTCGGCGCGCGGCATGCAATAATCCATGAAGCTCGCGGACAGAAGTTGCCCGTCGCCATCGTAAACCGCCCGCTCCATCAGCGCCTGACCCGCCCCTTGCGCAACCCCGCCATGAACCTGACCCTCGAGCAGCAGCGGGTTGAGCGTGAAGCCGAAATCGTCGACGATCGTGTAGCGCTCGATCCGTGTCGCCCCGGTCTCGGGGTCGATCTCGACCTCACAAATGTGAGTCCCGTTGGGATAGGTTGCGGATTCGGGCTTATAGGATTCGACGCTCCGCAGCCGCTCGGGACTCGCGGAAGGCAGCGCCGCGATCTGAGCCAGCGACAGCGAACGGTCAGTGCCGACGATGCGAATTTCGCCGTCGACGAATTCGAGATCGGCGCTCGCCGCCTCCAGCTCTTCGGCCGCCAGCTCCCTCAACGATTGGGCAAGCTTCTTTGAAGCGCGCGACGTCATCACCGCACCGATCGGGATCGAACGGGAGCCGCCGGTCCCCATCCCGGTCGGAACCCGATCGGTGTCGCCTTGCACGACCTTGACGCGGCCGAGCGGAACCTCGAATTGCTCGGCGACGACTTGCGCATAAGCCGTTTCATGTCCCTGGCCATTGGATTGGGTGCCGATCAGCAGCGTGAACGAGCCGTCCTTCTCCAGCGCCAGCGAGCCGGTCTCGCCCTCTCCCCAGGCCGTGCATTCAATATAGCTGGCGAGCCCGAGACCGCGGATGGCGCCGCGGCGCTTGGCCTCGGCCAGGCGCCTGTCAAACCCGTCGACGTCGGCTTTTTCCAGGCACCTTTTGAGCGCTCCGCCGAAATCGCCGACGTCGTAAGTCCGTTCTGTCTGCGTCGCATAGGGCATGGCCGCCGGCGGCACGAAGTTGCGCTGACGGATCGCTTCACTCGAGAGGCCGAGCTCCCGCGCGCAGCGGTCGACCAGGCGCTCCAGGACATAGGCGGCTTCCGGCCGCCCGGCCCCGCGATAGGCGTCGACCGGAACCGTATGGGTGTAGATTCCGCGAACGCGCGCGTGCAGCGTTTCGATCTTGTAGGGACCGGTCGCCATCGAGGCTCCGAGCCAGGGCACGTAAGGCGCATACATGGAAAGGTATGCGCCGAGATTGGCGAGAATATCGACGCGCAGGGCAAGAAACCGCCCGTCTTCGTCCAAAGCCATCTCCGCGCTCGTCGCATTATCGCGGCCGTGGGCGTCCCCAACGAAGTGCTCCGACCGGTCGGCCTGCCAACGAACGGGTCGGCCAAGGAGCCGCGCAGCTTCCAGGACCAGCGGATATTCGCGATAGAGGAACTGCTTTGTGCCGAAGCCGCCGCCGACGTCGCCAGTAACGACCCGCAGCGCCTCGGGCCCTATCTTCAGCACTTTGCCGGCCAGGACATCGCGCAAAATATGCGCCCCCTGACTGCCGACATAAAGCGTCCGACGGCCGCTGCCGGGATCGATGGAGGCAACGGCCGCGCGCGGCTCCATGAAATTGGAGACGACCCGCGGATTGACGATCCGAATCGAAACCACATGCGGGGCCCGAGCGAAAGCGGCGTCAGTCTGGGCCTTGTCGCCGATATGGGCGTCAAAGGCGACGTTGCCCGGCGCGCCTGAAAAAAGCTGAGCGGCGCCCGGCTCGATGGCGGCCAGAGAGTCGACGACGGGGGCAAGGGATTCCCAGTCGATCGCGAGCGCCTCGGCGCCGTCGCGGGCGGCGTAGGCCGTTTCCGCGACGACCATCGCGACAATGTCGCCGACATGATGGGCTTCCGCGCCAGCCATGACCGGATAGGGCTTGAGCGGCGTCAGCGCGCCATCGGAGTTTCGCGTCGGCGCCAAACAGGGAATTGGTCCTAGAGCGGAGAAGTCCGAAGCCGTGAACACTGCCTTGACCCCGGCTACTTTGAGCGCCGGTCCGCAATCGACGATGCGAAAGCGCGCATAGGCGTGGGGGCTGCGCACGAAAACGGCGTGAAGGGCGCCTTCGGGCGCAATATCCGAAGTGTAAAGGCCTGCGCCGCGCGCCAGACGGTCGTCTTCAACTCGCCGCACGGGTTGGCCGATACCGAATTTCATCTCTCTCATCGCCCGGTCCCTGATTGCGCCATGCGTCCACACTTCCTTCGGCGATCGACGCAGGCCCGTGAATATCCCGCCGCCAAGGACTTCTGCGCGACCAAGGCGGATATGGTCAACGGTTCATTAAGCCGATCGGTCGACAATGGCCCCAACGCTACGTCAAGCTTGGACATATACTCATGAGCGCGCACGAAGTCTCCCATTTCGGCGAGTCGCGTCAGGAGGCGACGCCGCCGCGCGGCCGGGATATCATTCCACGCGCAGGCGAAGCGCAAGCGGCCTCGCAGTCTCCCTTCGACACAGGCAGAACCGAGCCAACACGCATGTTGGCCCTCGTGCCAGTAGCCGCTGAGGACGAGCAGCCGAATTCGCTTCCCGCCGCGCCCACGCGGACCTTTATGCGATTGAGCCTCGCCGCTGCGGTCGCCGTGGCGCTCGCAGCCGCTATTGGCGCTGCGGCCCTGCTCGTGAACGAACACCGCCGGCAGAGTTATCTTTTGGCGATGCGTGCGCACGAGACCGAGTCTCTGGCGCAGTCGGTGAAAGCGCTGAGCGTGCGCCTTGATGCGATCGAAGGCGCGAAGTCCGTCGAGGGTCTGGCCGACCTGCGGCGCTCCATCGGTCAAATGAAATCCGGGATCGCCTCCGCCCGCGATCTCGGCGGCGCTCTCGCGCAACTTTCGCAAAGAGTGGAAAAACTGGATCGCGAAGAGAGCGCAATGGTCGACCGCGGTCGACGCCTTGATCGGGATGCAAGTATGCGCGCAGTCGAGCTGTCGGCCCGGATCGAGAGGCTTGAAAGGAGGCCCGTGGCGCCAATCGTCGCTGCGACGTCCGGCCCAGCGCCTTCCCGGCAGGCCGGGCAGACCGCCGCTGGGTCTCGGTTGGGCCCAAACGTCTCGATGGAGACAACGGGTTCGATTCAGCGGCCAAGGCCGGTGCTGCAAGGCTATATCGTCCTAGACGGGCGATATGACGCGGCGCTGGTCGATGGACGCTACGGCGAACGTGAAGTGCGGCTCGGCGATTTTCTTCCGGGTGCCGGACGGGTCGAGCGTATCGAGCGGCGAGGCGGCGGCTGGGTCGTCCTGACTGATGAAGGTCTGATCGCCGCGGCGGAAAATCCGCCTTATTGACGTATCGGCCGGCTTGCGCATTTGAGCTAGCGATATCCGCATTCCAATTCGCCGGCCCGGCCATCGCTCGCGCTCGCGGGACTGGTCGCGCCGCGCTTTCGATAACCGGAGGCCTGTGATACGAATCCGGCCCTTGGGGTTCCGCGCGTCGCGGCGCCGCGCGGTCTGCAGGATACACGGCGCATATGACGGAACGAAGAAGTAGTTTCACATATGAGGAGCTCCTCGCCTGCGGCCGCGGCGAGTTGTTCGGCGCCGGCAATGCCCAGTTGCCATTGCCGCCGATGCTGATGTTCGATCGGATCAGCGAGATTTCCGAGACCGGCGGCGCCAACGGCAAGGGCGAGGTGCGCGCGGAGTTCGACATCAATCCCAATCTGTGGTTCTTCGGTTGCCATTTTAAAGGCGATCCGGTGATGCCGGGCTGCCTCGGGCTCGACGCGCTCTGGCAATTGACGGGATTTTTCCTCGGTTGGCTCGGATTTCCCGGCCGCGGCCGCGCGCTCGGGGTCGGCGAGGTCAAGTTCGCCGATCAGGTGCTGCCGGCGATCAAGAAATTGGTTTACGGGGTCGACGTGAAGCGTGTGTTCAAAGGCAAGCTCATTCTCGGGATCGCCGACGGCTGGCTGGAGGCGGACGGCAAGCGGATATATGACGTCAGGGACATCCGGGTAGGCCTGTTCGGCCCATCCAGTCCAGGCTCCGCCTGAACGCGAACCCGCCTTGGCGCGCAATCGTGGAGAGCGATACATGAGACGCGTCGTCGTCACCGG
This sequence comes from uncultured Alphaproteobacteria bacterium, assembly GCA_963835955.1. GTDB lineage: Bacteria > Pseudomonadota > Alphaproteobacteria > Rhizobiales > Beijerinckiaceae > Roseiarcus. Next base: position 149,029 of record CAWIHZ010000013.1, read on the forward strand.
CATGGGGATCGTGTCCTCGATCGGCTCCAACGCGCAGGAAGTGACAGCGAGCCTACACGCCGGCCGGTCGGGGATTACTCGTGCGGAGAAATTCGCTGACCTCGGCTTCCGTTCTCAGGTCCAGGGCGCCCCGACGCTCAACGCCGAAGAGGTCGTCGACCGCAGGGCGATGCGGTTCCATGGCGGCGGCACGGCCTGGAACCATGTCGCAATGGATCAGGCGATCGTCGACAGCGGACTGGGTCCGGATGAAGTCTCGCACGAGCGCACCGGCCTCATCATGGGATCTGGCGGGCCGTCGACGCGCGCGATCGTCGAAGCGGCCGACACCGCGCGCGCCAAGAGCCCCAAGCGCGTCGGACCGTTCGCGGTTCCAAAGGCCATGTGCTCCACTGCGTCGGCGACTCTGTCGACCTGGTTCAAAATCAAAGGCGTCAGCTATTCCATCTCCTCCGCCTGTGCGACGTCCAATCATTGCATTGGCGCCGCCTACGAGCACATCCTCATGGGCAAGCAGGATGTCGTTTTCGCGGGCGGTTGCGAGGAACTCGACTGGACGCTTGCCGTACTGTTCGACGCAATGGGCGCGATGTCTTCAGCCTTTAACAATTCGCCCTCGCGCGCCTCGCGCCCCTATGACAAGAACCGCGACGGATTTGTCATTTCCGCCGGGGCGGGCGTTCTGGTGCTTGAGGACTATGAACGCGCCAAGGCCCGGGGGGCCAAGTTATATGCCGAAATCGTCGGCTACGGCGCGACTTCGGACGGACATGACATGGTCTCGCCTTCGGGCGAGGGCGCCGCTCGGTGCATGCGCCTGGCTCTGGCGAACATCAAGACGCCGATCGATTATATCAATCCTCACGCCACCGCGACGCCTGTGGGCGATCTCAAGGAAATCGAGGCCTTGCGCCAGGTCTTCGGCTCGGAAGAGAAGTGCCCGCCGATCTCGGCCACGAAGTCGCTCACCGGCCATTCCCAGGGCGCGACCGGCGTCCATGAGGCCATCTATTCCCTGCTGATGATGCGCAGCGGCTTCATCTGCGCGAGCGCGCATATCGACGAGATCGATCCTGCCTTCGCCGATATGCCGATTGTGCGCGCGCGCCGCGACGATGTCAGCCTTCGCGCCGTTCTTTCCAATTCCTTCGGCTTCGGCGGCGCCAACGCGACTCTGGTCTTCAAGCACGTCGACGCCTAGGCCCCGCGGCGGCCGCGCCAGTCTCAATGGCGGTCCTCGTTCGGCGCCGTCGCTTCAAACCCCGCCAAATCCTGTTCAAAGAGTGTGCCATGGCGACCGGCTTGATGAGTGGGAAACGCGGCCTGGTGATGGGCGTCGCCAACGATCACTCGATCGCCTGGGGCATAGCGAAGGCGCTCTTTTCTGAAGGCGCGGAGCTGGCGTTCACCTACCAGGGCGAGGCTTTGGGCAAGCGGGTCGCCCCGCTTGCTGAGAGCCTTGGGTCGAGGCTGGTTTTTCCTTGCGACGTCGAAGAGATCTTGACAGTCGACGCGACGTTTTCGGCGCTGGCGTCGACGTGGGGAAGCCTCGATTTCCTGGTTCATTGCATAGGGTATTCCGACCGGAACGAACTCAAGGGCCGTTACGCGGACACCAGCCGCGAGAATTTCGTCCGCACAATGGTGATTTCCGCATTTTCATTCACTGAGATCGCCAAGCGCGCCGCTGCATTCATGCCTTCCGGCGGAGCGCTGCTGACCCTCACCTTCGGCGGCGCCACCCGCGTCGCTCCGAACTATAACGTCATGGGCGTCGCCAAGGCCGCACTGGAGGCGAGCGTCCGCTATCTGGCGGCCGATTTCGGTCCCGACAACATCCGCGTCAATGCCGTGTCCGCGGGTCCGATCCGCACATTGGCTGGCGCGGGGATCGCCGACGCGCGGTTCATGTTCAACTTCCAGCGCGCGCATTCCCCGTTGCGGCGCACGGTCACGATCGAAGACGTCGGCGGCGCTGCGGTCTATCTTCTCTCCCATCTGTCGGAGGGCGTGACCGGAGAGATCCATTTTGTCGACGCTGGCTACAACATCATTTCGATGCCTCGCCCAGATGAGGCGCAAGGGTAGAGCGCGCGGCCGCGCCTCGCCCGCTCTTGGAGCGATGCTCCGATTGAACTATTTTCAGCGGAGTTGCCAACCCCCTTGTTTCTCCCGCGAACTGCGATGAAAATAGTATAGGATGCGCTGGCGTTATGCGGCGTGAGCATATCTTCGGGGGTGACGCGCCGCCGCCATTTTCATCTATAATGGCGCGTCCTCCGAGCGCTGGTTGGCTGCTTAATTTGGATGTCATGCTCGAGGGCAAGTTCGGCAAATCGGCCGGCCGGAGGGCGCAAGGCGCATTCCTTGGCTTGTGCGTCGTGGCGCTCTGGTCATGTTGCTTGACGTTTTCCGCGACAGCGGCCACGCGCAGTCGAACGGCCCATCCGGCCCGGCCCTCGTTTCACGAGTTCATCACCTCGCTTTGGCCGCTCGCCCTGGAACGGGGGGTTTCGCGCGACACTTTCGACCGCGCGTTTTCCGGCGTCTCCTTCGATCCGAAGGTCATGGCCAATACGACGCGGCAGCCCGAGTTCGTGCTTCCGATTTGGCAATATATTGCATCCGCTGTCTCGCCGGCGCGCATCGAGCGCGGCCGCGACAAGGCGCAGCAGGAACGCGTATGGCTCGCCAGGGCCAGCCAGGCCTATGGCGTCGATGAAGGCGTTCTCTTAGGCGTCTGGGGACTGGAGACGGATTTCGGCGCCTTTGCCGGATCGGACAGCGTCGTCAGAACGCTGGCGAGCCTCGCTTTCATGCATTTCCGCGGCGACTATTTCCGCGACGAATTGCTCTCCGCGCTCGTCATCTTGCAGGACGGCGACATCGCCCCGCAGGAAATGCGCGGCTCATGGGCGGGCGCTATGGGTCAGACGCAATTCATGCCCTCGAGCTATCTTCTGTACGCCGTCGACTTCGAGCGCCACGGGCGGCGCGACATTTGGAATAGCGCGCCCGACGCAATCGGTTCGACCGCCAACTTTCTCTCCGCGCATGGCTGGGTTGCCGATTTGCCCTGGGGATTCGAGGTCCGTTTGCCGGCCGAGTTTCGGCTGACAGACGCCGATTCTTCGCGACCGGCCGCCTTCCGCGCCTTCGCAGCCCGAGGCGTCACGCGGGCCGATGGCGACCCGTTGCCGAATTCGGGTGAGGGACGTCTGCTGATCCCAGCGGGCCGCACGGGACCGATATTCCTTGTCACCGAAAATTTCGATACTATACGCTTGTACAACAACTCAGTTTCCTACGCGCTCGCTGTCGCCCTGCTTGGAGACGCGGTTGCACGCGGCGGCGGACTCATTGGGCATTGGCCAACCGGCGACCCTGCTATCGGAGAAGGCCAGATCCGGAGGCTGCAGGCCAAACTCAAAAAAATGGGCTATGAGGTCGGGGTGATTGATGGGCAAGTCGGAGAAGCGCTGAGGTCGGCCGTTCGTGCGTATCAGGAGCGCAATGGGCTTTCACCCGACGGTTACGCCGATCAGGCGTTGCTGAGGCAAGTCGAGGCGAGCCGGTGACCGGCGGTCCGTGTCTCCGGACGATCGCCCGACAACAGGAAGGGGCGTAATATGTCGCCTCGCGGCGTCTCGTCGAGTTTTCGACTTCTGGGGCGGATCGGCCTCATGGCGCTTTGCTGCTGGATCTTGGCCACCCCTGCTTCGCGAGCCCAGGAATTTGGGGGGTTGCCCGGATTTCTGCAACATCTCTTCGGGTTTCCGCCGAAACCTCAGGCGGCGCCCCGATCGATCGCCCCGTTGAGGGTTCGCCCGCACAAGCCACGAAAGAAGGAGCAGGACTTCGTTTCGACGACCGCGACGCGAGCGCCAGGAACGCCGGGCGGGGAGCCGGTTCAGCCGACGTTTTTCGTCTCCGTGCTTGGCGACAGTCTCGCCGTTCTGGCCGCGCAGGGCCTCAACGAGGCGTTTGCCGACAAGCCTGAAATATCCATCACAAACCTGGCGCGCGATCTGTCGGGCCTAACTCGCGACGACTATTACGATTGGCCGAAGAGCGCCCACGATCTCGCCGACGGCAAACCCAAGATCGACGTCGTGGTCATCATGATCGGGATCAACGATTTGCAGCCGCTGAAGGATGGCGCGGACACGCTCGACCCGCTCAGCGACAAATGGCGCGAGATTTACGCGCGACGCGTCGAAAGCTTTGTCGCGCCATTTCACGGCGCTCACATTTCTGTGCTCTGGGTCGGACTGCCGCCAATGCGCGACGAGCGTTTCAATGGCCAAGCGAGCGCGCTTAACGAGATCTATCGTGAGCACGCGGAGAAAGCCGGCGCCAAATACATCGACGTTTGGGACGCCTTCGCCGATCAAAACGGTCAATACGCCGCCTTCGGGCCCGATGTCGAAGGACAGAATGTCAAGCTTCGCGCCGGCCCCAACGGCATCTATTTCACCAAGGCGGGCGCCCGCAAACTCGCTCAATTCATCGAACCGGATATCCGCCATGCCTTCGAAAGAATGAAGCCGCAAGGCGATATAGCGAGTTTGCCGCCCGACATTGAGCAGCAGGCAGACGACATCAACGCCGAGATTCGCCGCGAAATGGGGGCGGACAAACCAAACGCTGGTGAGGCAGCCGCTCCGGCCAAACCCCTGGTCGGACCCATTCTGCAGTTGACCGCCCGACCGGTTTCCCCGAACGGCGCGATTGTCGGCGCCCTCGGCGCATCCGCGGAAGTTGGAGGCGAGCAGGCGCGCGTCCTGCGCCTGGGACAATCCCCTGAACCGCGCGCGGGCCGCGCCGACGATTTCTCCTGGCCTCGCCGCGGACAACCGCCGTGAAGACGGAATGCAGGGGCGCGGCCGATTTCGATGAACAGACGGTCTTTGGCTCGCGGCGCCGCAAAACTGCAAGTCTAAACGGCCCGTCCGGCGAGGCAGCGCGTCTTAGGGCGTCGGCCCGCGCGTTCATCGCGAAGAGCCCAAGCGTCGCACGCGCGAGGCGGCGGCGTCAAATGCTTGTTTGACTGTTGGGGCCGTGCTAGGCGACGCCGCGCAAGAATTCGAATTCATCGGACAGCGGCCAAGAGCGCTCGGGCTTGGCGGAGCAGGGAACCATTGACGATGGCTGAACAGGACGGCAACGGGGCCGGCGCGCCGCAGGCGAATCCCAAATTCTCGATTCTCGCCCAGTATACGAAGGATTTGTCCTTCGAAAATCCAAACGCGCCTCGGACCCTGGGACCGCAGCAGAACGCCCCCAACATTTCCGTCCAAATCAACGTCAACGCGCGTCAACTCGCCCCGACGGATTTTGAGGTGAGCCTCATGCTCGAGGGGGGCGCGGGCGAGGGCGCTGAAACAATGTTCAAATTCGAACTCAATTATGCCGGCGTATTTCGGGTCGAGAATTTTCCGCCCGAGCAGGTTCAGCCGGTGGTGATGATCGAGGGACCGCGCCTGTTGTTCCCTTTCGCCCGGCAGATTATCGCCGACGCCGTGCGCGGCGGCGCCTATCCGCCGCTCTATCTTGATCCGATCGATTTCCAGGCGCTCTATCTGCAGCGGCTGGCTGCGGCTGGCGGGCAGCAGCAGCAACACACCGCATGATTGATTGGAGGACGGCACTCAGGCCCGGATGGCGAGATAGATTTTCCAGACCGCGCCGCCGCCGAGCGTGTCGACGTGATGGGCATGGGCGGTCGATTCCTGGGCGCTGACGAGAGATTCCCGCGGTTGACGCGCCTTCGTGAGAGACGAAAAGGCCACTATGTCGGCGACATTTGTCCGGGGCTTTTCGCCGAAAGAGAGCGAACGCTGCCGCCCGCCGGTGAGCTCGCCATAGACCTCAGCCAGGATTTCCGCATCGAGCAGCGCGCCGTGTTTCACACGCCGCGACCGATCGATGCGATAGCGGTCGCAAAGCGCATCGAGACCATTTGGTTGGCCCGGATGTTTTTTCCGTGCGAGCGCGAGCGTGTCGAGAACGCGATCCATGCCAATTGTTTCACGGCCAAGTCGCCCCAGTTCAGCGTTCAGAAAGCGCACGTCGAATTCGGCGTTGTGGATGACGAGCCGAGCATCGCCGATGAAGGCGAGAAGTTCGCCGACGACGTCTGCAAACACCGGTTTGTCCTTGAGCGCGGCGGCGGTGTGGCCATGAATCCGCGCGGCGCCCTCCGGAACGTCGCGTTCCGGATTGATGAGCGCATGGAACACTTTCCCGGTCGCGGATTGATGGACAATTTCCACAGCGCCGATTTCCAGCACCCGGTGCCCGTCAGCCGGGTTGAGGCCGGTCGTCTCGGTGTCCAGGACGACTTCACGCATGACGTCTTCGATGTCCTTCCAGCGCCGCGGCGGCGCGCATGAATTGGCGGACCTGAGCGCGAGTCTGTTCCAGAGTCCCGCGGGTGTCGATCACGAAATGGGCGCGCCGCCGCTTTTCCCCATCCGAAGTCTGTTGCGATAAAAAGGCCTCGAGATTGGCCTCGTCCATCCCCGCCCGCGCCAATGCGCGGGCGCGGTGGATCTCTTTCGGCGCGCTGGCGACCAAGACAATATCGACGCTCGCATCGCCGCCGGTCTCGAACAGCAGCGGCACATCGACAATCGCAAGCCGCCTTCCTTCCGCTGCGGCGCGCTCAAGGAACCGCAGCCGAACTCTTTCGACCTCCGGATGCACGAGGCTTTCGAGTCGCTTCAGAGCGATTGGGTCGCCCAACACCCGCTTCGAGAGCCGCTCGCGGTCGATCCGGCCATCGACAGTTACGCCCGGGAACGCCGCCTCAATTCCTCGCACGCCATCGCCAGCGTAATACGCCCGCACGGCGGCGTCCGCGTCGAAAACTGGCGCGCCGAGCGCGGCGAACATCGCCGAAACGGTCGATTTTCCCATCGCGATCGAGCCCGTCACGCCGACGACGATCATTTCTGGGAAGCCAGCGCCATTAGAACGTCTGCCTCGACCAGCGCGCGCAGCGCCGGCGTGACTTCCGGCCTTTGGCCGAACCAGCGCGCGAAGGCAGGCGCGGCTTGGTGGAGCAGCATTCCAAGCCCTTCGACCGCACGCAAGCCGCGCGCCCGCGCAGCGTCAACGAGCGGGGTGCGCAGCGGAACATAAACGACGTCGGCGACGACGGCGAGGTTCGGCGCCCGGCGCAGGTCGATGTCAAGCGCCGCCTGTCCAATCATGCCGAGCACGCTCGCGTTGACAACCAGACCGGCCCCGCCAAGTTCGCAGGCGAGGGCGCTCCAGGGCAAAGCAACGGTCGCTCGGCCGAATCGCCGCGCGAGCGCGAGGCCTCGTTCTTCCGTCCGGTTGACGATGGCGACGCGTTGAAAGCGGCGCGACAGCAGCGCATAGACAATCGCCCGAGCGGCGCCGCCAGCGCCGATGACGACCGCCGATCCCGGTTGCGCCGCCCAGCCAGGCGCCGCATCGTCCATGTTCGCAAGAAAGCCCTCGACATCGGTATTGTCGCCCCACAGAACATCGCCCTCGCGCCAGAGCGTATTGACCGCGGCCAGCGTCTCAGCAACCGCCGTAAGGCGATCGCAGGCGGCAAACGCCGCTTCCTTGTGCGGCGCGGTGACGTTCGACCCGAGGAGGCCATCCTGGCCGATTGTCGAGGCGAAAGAACCAAACTCCCCGGGGGGGACCGCAAAACGTTCATATGTCCCGGCAATGCCGAGCTCGTCGAGCCAATGTCCGTGGATTATCGGCGATCGGGATTGCGCAATTGGCCATCCGGCGACCCCGGCGCGGCGAAAGGCGCGCTCGTTCATAGCGAGATCAAATCCTGGAGACGCAGCCAAGCCAAAAGCTTGAGCATCGGCATTCCCAGAATCGTGCCAAGGTCGCCTTCGATACGATCGAACAGATGCACGCCAAGACCCTCGACCTGATAGGCGCCGACACACGAGAGCACGCCCGACCCGGCGAGATCGAGATAGCGCGCGATTGTTTCGCGGTCGAGTGGACGCATTCGAAGATCCGCGTGATCGGCCTCCACGACCAGCGTTTGGCTGCGACGGGCGACGCAAAAGGCGGTGGTCAGTCGATGCGTACGGCCCGCGAGCGCCGCCAGCGAGTGTGCGGCCTCGACCAGGTCGCGCGGCTTGTGCAGGAGGCGGCCTTCGAGGCTCAGCGTCTGATCCGCGCCAAGGCAATAGGCGTCCGGCCGCAGCACGCTCACGGCCAGCGCCTTGGCCTGCGCCAGCCTCGACGCGAGACTCTCGAGCGAGCCGCCGCCAACGAAATGGCCACGTTCGAGCGACCTTTCGTCGACATCGGCCGCGAAGGCTTCGGGGTTGAGCCCGGCCATGGACAGCAAGACCCGCCGGGTCGCGCTCCGTGAGGCCAGGACTAGCGGCGCCGGGCCCGACCAGAGCTGAGGGTCGCGGCGGGGTGGTCGCGGCGATGTGTCGGATTCGGCCATTTCGGTCAGCTGTCGGCGATAAAATTGAGGCGATGAGCGCGATAGAGATCGAGCACCGCCGCTGCGGTTTCCTCGATCGACCGCCTGGTGACATCGATGATCGGCCACGATCGTTCGGCGAAAAGTCGGCGCGAGGCCGCGATTTCCTCGGCCACCGCCACGCGATCGACATATTCGGTGCGCGAATCAGCGTTGAGCGAGAGCAGCCGATTCTGCCGGATTTGCACGATCCTTTCGGCGGAGGCGACCAGACCGACAATGAGCGGGCGTCGCAGATGATCGAGCGCGGGCGGCAAAGGCGCATTCGGAACGATTGGGATATTCGCGGTCTTGTAACCGCGATTGGCGAGATAGATGCTGGTCGGGGTCTTCGACGTGCGGCTTACGCCCGTGAGGACAATGTCGGCATGCTCAAGGTTCTCCGGAAGTTGGCCGTCGTCGCTCATCATACTGAAATTGAGGGCGTCGATCCGCTTGAAATAATCGGCGTTGAGCATGTGCTGCGCGCCGGCTCGCGGCGTCGAGTTCTGCCCGAGGTAGGATTGGAACAGGGTCAGAATCGGCCCTAGCACCGACAGGCACGGCGAGCCCGACGCTTGGCAGCTTTCTTGGAGCCGGCGTGAAAGATCCGAATCGACCAGCGTGAAGAGCACAATTCCGGGCGCATTGTCGATTTCCGCGATCACTCGGTCGAGCTGAGCCGGCGTTCGCACCAGCGGATAGACGTGCTCGATCGAGGCGACGCCGTGATATTGCGCCGACGCTGCGCGCGACGCCGCGATCAGAGTCTCGCCGGTCGAATCGGAGATTAGGTGCAGATGGAAATAACTGCGACCCAACACGACCCCCTGGAACGCGAATTCATCCGCTTATAGCCGGCGCGCAAGTTTGTGGACAGCGGTGGAGATCGCCAAAGCCGGTTCGAACCTTTTTCCACCCCATAACGGGGCGTGCGCAACGATCCACACGCAAAACTGTCAGGGCAAACTTCGTTTGCCGGCGCAGGACACGTTGAACTACGGGGACAACACATGACAGGCGCGATATGGCTTTTGCTAAGTTTCTTGGATTCCTTAACAAAAGGTTAACAGCTCCCCTCGCGATTTAGCGACCGAGGGTCCCCGTTTCACTCGAGCGCCCACCGCTGGTCTGGATAAGAGGGAATGCTCCACAATCGCTCGCAAAAGAAGAATCAATTTACTAGTTTCATTCTTGTCTGTGTGCCAATGGATCACTGCCCTGCGTTCGATTGGCGCAACCTTTAGGAGCGCAGACGATCCAGTGCGCGGCGCTTTGCTCGAGAAGGGGTTCGACGGTCGATGGAGCTGTGGATCAAAGCCCTTCACATCATCGCCGTCATCGCCTGGATGGCGGGCATGCTCTATCTCCCCAGGCTCTTCGTCTACCATTCCGAAGCGCCAAAAGGCTCGGCAATGTCGGAGACTTTCAAGATCATGGAGCGGCGGCTCCTCAAGGGTATCCTCAATCCATCGATGGTCCTCGTATTCCTGACCGGTCTCGCCCTCGCCTTTCAAACAGGCTTCTGGCGAACGCCGTGGCTCCAAGCGAAATTCGCGCTTGTTCTCGTGCTCGCGGGTCTGCACGGTTATTTTGCACAATACGTGAAAATCTTCGCTGCCGATGCGAACCAGCGCTCACCGCGATTCTTTCGGATCCTCAATGAGGTTCCGACGGTGCTGATGATTCTTATCGTGATTCTGGTAGTGATCAAGCCGCTCTTGAAGCTTTAAGTATGCCGGCGCGCGGAAATCGACGCAAAAGACCGTTGAAATTTACCGCAAACGAGATTATGAAGCCTCGCACTCGTCACCGCGCGTGTCTAGCGCCTGCGGATCGCCTGGTCCGGTTTAGGCCGTAGCGGCTCGATAGGGCCGTGCGCCGCTTCCAAATCTTCAGTCCTCTTCCAAAAAATCAGTGACTTTTCGGCGTTCTGAGCCTGACAGTCCGAACTAAAGGTCCGCCAATGCGGGAAATGAAACTCAAAGAGCTAAAGCAGAAATCTCCGACTGAGCTATTGGTCTTCGCCGAGGAAAACGATGTCGAGAACGCGTCGACAATGCGCAAGCAAGAGCTGATGTTCGCGATTCTCAAGCAGCTCGCCAGCGTCGACGTGGAGATTATCGGCGAGGGAGTCGTCGAGATTTTGCAGGACGGATTCGCTTTCCTGCGTTCGGCGGATGCGAACTATCTACCTGGCCCGGACGATATCTATGTCTCGCCATCGCAAATCCGGCGACTCGGATTGCGGACCGGCGACACAGTCGAGGGCGTCATTCGAAGTCCCAAGGAGGGCGAGCGATATTTTGCGTTGCTCAAATGCAACGCTATCAACTTCGAGGATCCAGAAAAGACTCGACATAAGGTTCATTTTGACAACCTGACGCCGCTCTATCCTAACGAACGCCTGCGGCTGGAGGTCGAGGATCCAACTCGAAAGGACTTGTCGGCGCGCGTCATAGACATTGTCGCGCCAATCGGAAAGGGACAGCGCGCCCTGATTGTTGCCCCACCGCGCACGGGCAAAACCGTGCTGTTGCAGAATATCGCCCAGTCGGTCACCGCCAATCACCCGGAATGCTATTTGATAGTCCTGCTGATCGACGAACGCCCGGAGGAGGTAACTGATATGCAGCGTTCGGTGAACGGCGAGGTCGTTTCGTCGACTTTCGACGAGCCCGCAGTCCGGCACGTTCAAGTTGCAGAGATGGTGATCGAGAAGGCCAAGCGCCTAGTCGAGCACGGACGCGACGTTCTGATCCTGCTCGATTCGATCACGAGATTGGGAAGGGCCTACAATACCGTGGTGCCGTCGTCGGGAAAAGTCCTGACCGGAGGCGTCGACGCAAACGCGCTGCAGCGCCCGAAGCGGTTCTTTGGCGCGGCTCGAAACATCGAAGAAGGCGGCTCCCTGACGATCATCGCCACCGCGCTGATCGATACGGGGTCGCGCATGGACGAGGTGATATTCGAGGAGTTCAAGGGCACAGGAAACTCCGAGATCATCCTCGACCGCAAGGTCGCCGACAAGCGCACTTTCCCCTCGATGGATATTACGCGCTCGGGCACCCGTAAGGAGGAATTGCTTGTCCCGCCCGACATTCTCAAGAAGATGTATGTTCTGCGCCGGATCCTAAATCCAATGGGAACGGTCGACGCCATCGAGTTCCTCCTCGGAAAGCTGCGCGAGACCAAGACCAACGCGAATTTCTTCGAATCCATGAACACGTGACTCGCGTTGTCAGGATGGACAGGCAAGGCCGTTTTCGGCTGAATTACCGAGCGAAATCGCTAAGGACGGGGCTGTGACAGTGCAAAAACTGGCGGAGCGGGCCCTCGCCGATTTGCGCGTCGAGATCGATCGCATCGATCGGGCGATGCACGAATTGCTGATCGAACGTGGACGCGTCATCGATCGGCTAATTGAAATCAAGGCCCGACAGGGCGGCGGCTCCGCTTTCCGGCCGGCCCGCGAAGCATCGATGATGCGGGCGCTCGCCGAGCGGCACCATGGACTGCTGCCCCTCGATACGGTCGAGAGCATCTGGCGCATCATCATTTCGACGTTCACCTACGTCCAAGCGCCCTACAGCGTTCACGTGGACGTATCGCGGGGGGACGCGGCGATGCGCAATTCGGCGCGCTTTCACTTCGGCTTCACCGTCCCCTGCGTGCCGCATCTAAGCGCCGCCGACGTGATCGCCGCGGTTGCGGGATCGGACGGCGACCTGGGCATGTTCGCTCTCGACGGCGGACCGGGCGCCGGCGCCTGGTGGACGCGCCTTGCGCCGCCTGAGGCGCCCAAGGTGATCGCGCGCCTGCCCTTCGTCGAACGGGCGGATCATCCGGCCGGGATGCCGGTCTTTGTCGTGTCGAAGCCGCTCGCCGACGGCGGCGCGCGCGACGTGGTGCTAGAATCGGTCGCGCTTGACCGTTGGCGCGCCGATTTCCCGCATGTCTTGCGGACCATCGGCGCGGAAATCGTCGGTTCGGCGGCCGAGGGCATGGGGCTCGGGTTATTGGTCGCGCGGCCAGGCGCAATCGCGGCGGACGCGGTCAGCGACGCGGTGAGGGGGGCCGGGGCGGCGGACGTGCGCAGCGTCGAGGTCGGCGCTCACGCCCGCCGCTTCGAGGCCTCGGCGTTGCGCGGGCGCGCGAATTGAGGCAATTCGAGGCGATCATGCCTTCAACCGCGCTTGCCCGGCCGCAGCCACGCCCGGAAATCTTGGCGATCGACGCCTACGTGCCCGGCAAGAGCTCAGCCGCCGGCGCGGCGAAGATCCACAAGCTGTCGTCGAACGAGTCGCCGCTCGGCCCCTCGCCGAAAGCCGTGGAGGCTTTTCGTGCGTGTGCGGCCGATCTCGCGCGCTATCCGGACGGATCGGCGTCGGCCCTGCGTGAGGCGATCGGCCGCCGCTATGGGCTCGAGCCGTCGCGCATCATCTGCGGCAACGGCTCGGATGAACTCCTGGCGCTACTCGCGCACGCCTTTTTGCGCCACGGCGACGAGGGCCTCCACAGCGAGTACGGGTTCCTGGAATATCCGATCTGCATTCGAGCGGCCGGGGGCGCGCCGGTGATCGCCAAAGAAACGCGCAAGACCGTGAGCGTCGATGCGATGCTCGCGAGCGTCAGCAAACGCACGAAAATCGTCTATCTCGCCAACCCAAACAATCCGACCGGAACCTACATCCCTTTTTCGGAGCTCAAGCGGTTGCAGGCCGGCTTGCCGCCGGACGCTCTCCTGGTGATCGACGCGGCCTACGCCGAATATGTGACCCGCAACGACTACGCGGCAGGCCTCGAGCTCGCCGCGAGCTGCGAAAACGTGGTGATGACCCGCACCTTTTCGAAGATTTACGGGCTGGCCAATTTACGGATCGGTTGGGCTTACGGGCCGCCCCACGTCGTCGACGCTCTCAACCGCATCCGTGGGCCTTTCAACCTCAATGGGCCGGCGCTGGCGGCGGGCGTGGCCAGCCTCGGCGACACAGAGCATGTCGAGGCGGCGATCGCTCACAACGCGCGCTGGCTGCCATGGCTCAGCGAGGCGATTTCAGCGCTCGGAATTGAAGTGACCCCAAGCGTCGGGAATTTCTTGCTGTTGAGGTTCAAGGATGGGGACGCGCGGGCGGCCTCCGACGCCGACGCTTTCTTGAGCGCGCGCGGCTTCATTCTGCGCGCGGTGGCGGCCTATGGCCTGCCGGACTGCCTGCGCCTGACAGTGGGCGGTGAAGAGGCGAACCATGGCGTCGTGGCCGCGCTGGCGCAATTCATGCGGGGCGACCATGGTTGAGCGGCTGGGGCCGCCGCTCGACGAGCCGATTTTCGACGAGTTGGCGATCATCGGCGTCGGGCTGATTGGGTCGTCGATCGCCCGGGCGGTCCGGCGGAAGAACGCCGCGCGACGAATTGTGCTGACGGACCGATCGGAAGAGGTTCTGGAGCGAGCGGGCGCCCTTGGCCTCGGCGACGAAACAACCTCCGATCCGGCGCGGGCGGTCAGGACCGCGGACTGCGTCATCCTTTGTGCGCCGCTCGGCGCCAACGAGGGCATCGGGCGCGCGATCGGGCCCGCCCTGAAGGCGGGCGCGATCGTGTCGGACGTCGGTTCGGTCAAGAGCGCGGTGATCTCCACATTGGAGCCCTTGTTGCCGGCGCATGCGCGGCTCGCGCCCGCTCATCCGGTCGCCGGGACCGAACTTTCGGGTCCGGACGCCGGGTTCGCGACCCTGTTCATCAACCGCTGGTGCATTCTGACCCCGCCCGAAGGGTTCGACGCGGAAGCGGTCGGGAAGGTTCGCGCCCTGTGGGAGGCGCTCGGATCGCATGTCGAGACGATGAGCGCCGCGCATCATGACCTGGTGCTGGCGATCACCAGCCATGTGCCGCATCTGATCGCCTATAACATCGTCGGCACAGCCGCCGATCTCGAGGAGGTCACCCGATCGGAGGTGATCAAGTTCTCGGCCGGCGGCTTTCGCGATTTCACCCGGATCGCGGCTTCGGATCCGACCATGTGGCGCGACGTCTTCCTGTACAACAAGGATGCGGTGCTGGAGATGCTCGGGCGGTTCACCGAGGATCTGACGGCGCTGCAGCGGATGATACGCCGCGAGGACGGCGAAGGGCTGTTCGACCTGTTCACCCGGACCCGAGCGATACGGCGCGGCATTGTGGCCGAAGGTCAGGAGACGGCCGCGCCCGACTTCGGCCGGCGGGACGCCGAGGCGAGCGAGCCGATTTCGTGACCCCTGTCGTGGGCGGCGAACCGGCGTCGCATGGCGAACTCTGGGTGTTCGGCTACGGATCGCTGATGTGGCGGCCGGAGTTCGCCTATTCGCTCAAATGCCGGGCGACGCTGCGGGGCTGGCGCAGAAGCCTCTGTGTTTATTCGCATATTTATCGAGGGACGCCGGACCGGCCGGGTCTGGTGCTTGGGCTCGATCGCGGCGGCTCGTGCGCCGGAGTGGCGTTCCTGGTCGACGCCGCGCTGCGCGAGGCGACGATCCGCTACCTGCGCGAACGCGAACAGGCGACCCAAGTCTATCTCGAGCGCACGGCGCCGGTCACGCTCGAGGGCGGCCAACGCGTTCCCGCGCTGACCTATGTCGCGGACCGGTCGCATCCCCAATATGCCGGGCGTCTCGACCGGGAGGCGACGCTCGAACGGGTGCGCGCCGGCAGAGGGCAGACCGGCGACAACGCGGCCTATGTGACCGAGACCCACGATCATCTGCTCGCGATCGGGGTCCGCGACCCCGAGCTGGAATGGCTCAGCGCCAGACTGCGGGGCGCGTCCTCGCCGGACGCCGCCAGGCGAGGCGGCGATCCAGGGATGCGCGGTTTCGGGCGGCCATCCCGCGATCGGGCGTGATGCGGCGGCGCGGGGAAGGACGGATCAGAGACGCGTCATCTTGGCCGCGCCAAATCTCTCCAAGCCAATCCAAGCCGGACCAAACAAAACCAAGGAAAACCAAGGAAAATGCATGGAAATCCTTGGATATTCGCCGCAGAATCCGGACTTTTCAATGGGTTATAGCGATTCCAAACGAAAAAAGTAACTCCCCCGACCCATTCTTTTAAGTTCCGCGAGGGGCTGGCGCCATTTGGGGTCGCGGATTGCGTCTTTTCAATCGCTTGCGGCGCCATTCAGGGCCGATTCGTCGACCGCGCGCCTTCGCGAGACCCGTGAGCAGCGCTTCGCCCCCCGGAATCGTCCCCCAAAGACGGGGACTGAGGACCGGGAGCCGGACTGGGCTTTGCTTAAGACGTCCCGGCATGGGCGTCCGCTCGGAACCGATTTCGGTTTCGAATCCGATCGGACGTGGCGCCAGCCCCAAACCATGCCGACTGCTTAAGACTTCGCGCCCTTCGCCGCTTTCTAGCGTGTCAACTCGCCCGCGTGAGGGCTTGAAGCGGTCGCTGCCCTCGGCGCGGCAGGCGCGCGTTGATCAGCGACCAGGAAGACCATAACACGGCTTCTGATTTTCTAAAAAATATTGTCGCAAAAAAGTGATTTTCAGCAAACTTGGCGGCGCCCCCACCGCCCGGCCGGGCGCGTCACTCACATTTATAGATTGCAAATCCCACCAACTTGTGTTAACTCCTAAAAAGTGTTGGCCTAGGCGCAGACGCCTCCGGCAAAACGTAAGTAATAACGCACATCTTCTTGGGAGGGGGGCATGAACGGTCAAACGCGTACAAGCGAGCGCGATGCTTCGGGCGTTTTGGAAATCAACAGGAAATCCTCGCGAAAGTCTCGGCTCTTCTCGGGAAAGCACTGGGCGCCCGCAATTCTGGTGGCGTCGATTATGGCCACCTCTTCCGCGGAGGCATTGAGCCTCAATGACGTTTTTTCGCTCTCGGCCTCCAATCAGAGCATTTGGAGCCCCGGGAGCGACAGTTTCTCAACGGGCGATTCGGTTGGGACCAGTTTCAACAACAGCGCCGATTTCGGTCCGGGCTTCACGGGCGGCTACGGCTGCGTCCTTGGGGTATGCGCAGACACGACAACGGGCCTTTCGGGAAATATCGGGGCCTCCGGCCAAGCCTACGTCGGCTATAGCGCTGGCGTCACCGGCGGCTACGTCGACGTGACGGCGGCGAACAACACGACCCTCGCGATTTCGACTTTTTCCAACCAATTCGGCATTTCGGTGGGCGGCGGAATGACGGGCGGTTCAACGATGTCCTATTACGCCCCGTCGGTCCAGGCCAGCGTCAATGCGAATTTCGCGCTCGACGCCACGGTTACCGGAACGGGCTGTCTTGTTGGCGCCTGCAGCACCGTCGGCTCCAATGGAGATCTGGCGAATTTCAGCGTTAATAAGAACGTCGTCGGCTTCGACAGCACTCAGAATCCGCCCCTTTCCATTTTTGGACTACCGGTCGGACTGGCCGCGGTCGACCAGCAGTTGCCAGTGGGCGGAGGCGTCAGCTTCGGGTTCTATCCTCCGGGGAACCAACTGAACGCAGGAGCCTTCAGCGGGACGCAGACAATTGCGCTGGACGCGCAAGCTCAGCCCGTTTTTCGCCTCGGGTTTGATCCGGTGACGGCGTTGCTGCCGGAAGTCAACCCAAGCATCGACCTCGGTCCCCTGAGCGCGTCCTTGACGACCTTCAGCTCCGATTTCGGCCTCGACCTCGGCCTCGACAACAATCTCAGCGCGACCGTGCCGGAAATGCTAGACCTCGCGTTCAGCGAGCCCGTCTATGGCATGTACGCGGACGGGACCCCAATCGGCCCCACGACCGACGTTATCCTCGGCATCAATGACCCCAATTACGACGGGTCGGCCACTTTGACCTGGGTCGGCTCCTCTGGCGATCTTCTGTCGAGAACGTACGAGACCGACCAAGCCTACCTCGACAACCTTTCCAGTCTCTTGCTCGGCGGCGACCTGAACCTTTCGGCGGGTTGCTACAGCGTCGACTGGAGCATTGGTCCCGTCAACGGCAACGTCGGAGGCTCTTGCCTCTACTCCCACGATTTCAGCTTTGGGAGCCTGCCCATCGAGCTGGCGTCCAATGGCGTCCCGCTCAACTTCAACGACTACGTCGTGAATTCGGAGGTTGCGATTGCGCTCGGGACGCCGGAATCTTCCACGTGGGCGATGCTGGTCCTCGGATTTCTCGGCGTTGGATTCGTAGCGTATCGGCGAAACAAGATTGCGCTGGTGATCGCATAATGCCAACCCTTGCGCGGCGAACCGAATGAGAGCGAAAGGGATGGGACACCGCATCCGGTCGGTCGGCCAGCAGACATGATGTTATACTGGATTCCCGATTGGTCGCTTCGCGACCGTCGGGAATGACACAGTGAAGTGATCAAGCCCCGTAAGGAGTCAAGGCTTCAATTGTCCAGAAAGCTCCTGAGCTTCCGCGACCGGCTCGGGTGCTTGAGCTTGCGCAAGGCCTTGGCTTCGATCTGGCGGATGCGCTCGCGCGTGACCGAGAACTGCTGGCCGACCTCTTCGAGCGTGTGGTCGGTGTTCATGCCGATGCCGAAGCGCATCCTCAGCACCCTTTCCTCGCGCGGGGTCAGCGAAGCGAGCACGCGGGTCGTGGTCTCGCGCAGATTCGACTGGATCGCCGCGTCGATCGGCAGGATCGCGTTCTTGTCCTCGATGAAATCGCCGAGGTGGCTGTCCTCCTCGTCGCCGATCGGCGTCTCCAGGCTGATCGGCTCCTTGGCGATCTTCAGGACCTTGCGCACCTTTTCGAGCGGCATGGCCAGCTTTTCGCTGAGCTCCTCCGGCGTCGGCTCGCGGCCGATCTCGTGCAGCATCTGGCGCGAGGTGCGCACGATCTTGTTGATGGTCTCGATCATGTGCACCGGGATGCGGATGGTGCGGGCCTGATCGGCGATCGAGCGGGTGATCGCCTGGCGGATCCACCAGGTGGCGTAGGTCGAGAACTTGTAGCCGCGGCGGTATTCGAACTTGTCGACCGCCTTCATCAGGCCGATGTTGCCTTCCTGGATCAGGTCGAGGAACTGCAGCCCGCGGTTGGTGTATTTCTTGGCGATCGAGATCACCAGGCGCAGGTTCGCCTCGACCATTTCCTTCTTCGCCTGCCGCGCCTCGCGCTCGCCTTTCTGCACCACGTGCACGAGTTTGCGGAACTCCTGGATTTCGAGGCCGGTTTCGGTGGCGAGCGACTGAATCTCGGCCCGAATCTCCTTGATCAGGGCCTTGTCGGCGGCGACGAAGTCCTTCCAGCCGCGCGTCGCCAGTCTGGAGATGCGCAGCAACCATTTCGGATCGAGCTCGGAATTCTGGTAGTTCTTGAGGAAGTCTTCGCGACTGACCCGGTGGGCTTCCGCCATCCGCATCAGACGCACGTCCAGCCCGATCAACCGCTTGTTGATGTCGTAAAGCTGCTCGACCAAGGCGTCGATGCGATTCTGGTTGAGCGACAGCGACTTGACGTCGCCGACAATGTCCTTTTTCAGCGCCTTGTATTTGCGCTCCTGAGCGGGCGAAAGCAATTCGCTCCTGAGCTTGTTCTCGACGTTCTGGTCTTGCAGGCGCCGCAGTTTCTTGTAGGCGTCGGCGATCCGGTCGAAGGTCTCCAGCACCCGCGGCTTCAGATCGGCTTCCATCGCCGACAGCGAAACCGAATTCTCGAGATCGTCCTCGTCGTCGAAGCCGTCCGGCGGAGCGGCGCCCTCGGCGCCGCCCTCGAACCCTTCCGGCGGCGCCTGGGGGGCTGTCGTCGCGGCCAGGGCGTCGCGCGCCGGATTGGGCGGCGGCGGCGCGCCGGGGGCGGTGTAGTCGGTCTTGGGCGGCCTCTTGCCGTCAGGCCCGGTGTAGGTCGCCTCGAGATCGATGATGTCGCGCAGCAAGATCTTGCCGTCGTTAAGCTCGTCGCGCCAAATGATGATCGCCTGGAAAGTCAGCGGGCTTTCGCACAAGCCCGCGATCATCGCCTCGCGGCCGGCCTCGATCCGCTTGGCGATGGCGATCTCGCCCTCGCGCGACAGGAGTTCGACCGAGCCCATTTCGCGCAAGTACATGCGCACCGGATCGTCGGTGCGCTCAACCGGTTCGGAGCTGCGTATGGCGACCGCGGTCGAGCGGGTCGAACTCGACGACCTCGCCGCCTTCGGCCTCCTCTTCGTCGACGGTCTCGGCGGTTTCCTTTTCCGCCTCCTCCGTGTCCTCCGTCTCGACGACGTTGATCCCCATCTCGCTCAGCATCGCGTTCATGTCTTCGATCTGGTCGGAAGAAATCTCTTCGGATGGCAAAACAGCATTGAGTTCGTCCTGGGTCACCCAACCGCGCTTCTTGGCGATCTTGAGCATGCGCTTGACGGCGGCGTCGCTCAGATCGAGAAGCGGGCCGTCCGTCGCCTCGACGACCGCCGCTTCGCCTTCGGCCTTTGGTTCGTCTTTCTTTGCCATCGCGGCGTCTCCGTCATCCCGCGGCCATGGCGCGGATCCTTGAAGTTTCGTCAGCGGGCCGGCGCGGGCCGCCGCACGGGGCCCTGTTGGACAATTCAGTCAGGCCGCGCGCGCCCTGCCTGAGGTCCTTGGCGCAACCCGCTTCTTCCCATAACGCTGGCCCCTCCGAGGCGCGTCGGCGTTAAACCTAAGCGCCGCGCGTCGCAACGTCAGATCGTCGACGAGGCTCTGCCGGAGCGATCGCCAAAACCCTCAATAGCCGCCTCCGCCTGCGCGAGATCGGCCAGATTCGCCTTTATGTCCTGCAATCGGGCAAAATTTCGCTCGCTCGGCTCGGCCGCCAGCGACCCCTCCGCGAGTTTGAGCTCCCTATTTAGCGACCCGGCCCGTCGATGCAAGGCCAGGCTTTGGCGCAGGACATGATCGGCGTCCGAAATCGCAGCCTCGGCCCGAAGGCACCACCAGTTCGGCATCTTGGACGCCAGCGCCAGAATGCGCGCGCGCTCTTCGGCCCGCCCGGCGGCCTTCAGCGCTTCCGCGAGGGTTTCGGGCGAGTTGAGCGCGTCGGGCGGCGCGGCGACGAGCGCATCGCGGAAGGCGGCGAGGCCGCGGCCGGCGAAATCGATCGCCGCCAGCTCCTCTCCATGCCGCTCCAAGAGCGAAGGATGGCCGAGCGCGATCGCCAGGATCATGACTTCGCGCGCCGGCTCGCGCGTCCGGCGGGCGAGCTTGTGTTGCGCCGGCAGGGGCGTTTCGGCCAGGCCAACGCGGGGTCCGCGCAACGGGAACGGATTTTGGCGCCGCGCGGCGAAGGAGGGCCTCGCTCCGCCTGCGCGCCCGGCGGAGCGGTCATCGCCGAAGAATGACGCCAGCCGCCGCTGCATGTCGGCCTGATAATGGCGGCGCAGGGCGCCGTCGGTTATCGCAGCCGTGGCGTCGGCGAGGCGGCGCTCCAGGGCGGCGCGCCGTTCGGGGGTGTCGAAAAGCTGGCCCTCGCACTCGCGCGCGAACAGCAAATCGGCGAACGGCCGCACGCCCTTGAGAACTTCGGCGATCGCCGACGGGCCGCTGGCGCGGATCAGGTCGTCCGGATCCTGGCCCTCCGGCAGGAGCGCGAATTGCAGGCTTTTGCCGGCGCCGATCAGCGGCAACGCCATCTCGATGGCGCGAAAGGCCGCCTTGCGTCCGGCGCTGTCGCCGTCGAAGCACAGGATCGGCTCGCTCGCCATCGTCCACAGCAGCGCACATTGGTCGGGCGTCAGCGCCGTGCCGAGCGGCGCGACGACGTTGGCAAATCCGGCCTCGGCCATCGAAATCGCGTCAATATAGCCTTCCACGACAATGACTTCGCCGCTGTCGTGCGCCGGCTTCCGCGCCCGGTGATGATTGAACAGCAATGCGCCCTTGTGGAAGAGCGTGGTCTCCGGCGAGTTGAGATACTTGGCTTTGGCCGCAGGATCCATCGCCCGCCCGCCAAAGGCGATGACCCTGCCGGAGCGATCATGGATCGGAAACATCACCCGATCCCGGAATCGGTCGTAAGGGACGGCGACCTCCTCGCCGTGCACCAGCAGCCCCGCCTCGATCATCTGATCGGCCCCGACGCCCTGGCCCGCGAGCGCGTCGCGCAGAGCGAAGCGCTCGGAACTCGAGTAGCCGAGCGAGAAGCGCTTTTGCACCGCCGGCCCGAGGCCGCGGTCGGAGAGATAGCCGCGCGCCCTGGCGCCGGCCGGCTGTTGCAGGTTCGCCTCGAACACGCGCGCGGCCATCGTCAGCGCCTCGAGAAGGCTCGCGCGCCTCGCTTCCTGCTCGGCCGCCTCGCCGCTTGGGCGCGGCAGCGGCACGCCGGCAAGAGCCGCCAGCCGCTCGACCGCGTCCGGAAAACTCAAACCTTCGGTCTCGATCAGGAAAGTGAAGATGTCGCCATGCTTGCCGGACGAGAAGTCGTGGAAAAAGCCCTTCTGATCGTTGACGAAAAACGAGGGCGTCTTCTCGGCGTTGAACGGCGAGAGGCCTACCCACTCCCGACCCTGTTTGCGCAATTTGACCCGCGCGCCCACGACTTCCGACACCGGAAGCCGGGCGCGGATCTCGTCGAGAAAGGAAAGCGAGAACTTCATTCCCGACAGATTGGCGGCGCACGAGGCTTTAGCAAGCGGGCGGCCGCGTTGTCCCCTGCTTTCGCGCCGCTATCGTCCTCGGCGTCTGACGGCCGCCCGCGCCCCAAAGGCGCAAAACGCGCAAGCGGGGCGCGTCTCAGCGGTCGCGGGCTCATGCTTGGAAAGCCGACCCACGGCAAATCGTTCACTCCCGATCCTATGTCGGCGAGGCGCCCATCAGCTTGCGCACGGCCGCCGCGTTCATCGGCTGACCAAAGGCCGTCCCCTGAGCGAACTGACAGCCGATCTGGGCGAGTTCGACGGCGTCCAACTCCGTCTCCGCGCCCTCGGAGATGACATCCATCCCAATCTCCTGCGCCATGGCGACGATCGAGCGCAGGATCGGCGAACGCCCGCCGACGGCGTTGGGCCGGACCAGCGAGGCGTCGATTCTCATCGCGTCGAAGCGAAACTGCGGCAGGCGCCCGAGCGAGGTATATCCGGCCCCGAAGCGGTCGAGCATGAGCGCGGCGCCGATTTCGCGCACGCGCTGCAGCAGCGCCGCGGCGTATTCGGGATTTTCCATCACCAGGCTTTCGGCGACCGCGAGCCTGAGCGATCCGCGCTGGACGAAATGGCCGCCGAGCGCGTCGCGCACGTCGGTCAGGAGATCGTGGCTCAGCATCTGACGCGAAGACGCGGCGACGGTCGCGAAGATGGGCGGATGGACCTCGAGCGCCTTTTGCCACGCCGCCAGTTCGCGAGTGGTCGCCTCCAGCGCATAGGCGCCGATGTCCCCGCACGCTCCGGTCGATTCGGCGATTGGGCCGAACTCCTCCTCGTCGATGACGCCGAACCTTGGATGACGCCAGCGCACCAGGGTCTGGAACCCTGCGACGGTGCGATCTTCGAGGCGAACGATCGGCCGAAACAAAACCGTCATCTCTCCGCGATCGAGCGCGCGCCGGATGTCGTTCTCGAGCGCCTGCCGGTCGGAACGCTGAGAGCGCATGACCCGGGCGAAGATCTCAACCCGATCGCCGCCCGCCTTCTTCGCGTTGGCAAGCGCGAGCTGGGCGTCAGCGAGAAGGTCGCTGCCCTTGGCGTGGAGTTTTCGGTCGTAGACCGCCGCGCCAATCGAGACGGTGAGGGCGATTTCCCGCTCGCCGAAACTGATCGGCGCCGCCAGGGCCGTGCGCAGGTTCTCGATCCGGGCCAGCGGGTCGGATGGCGGGGACTCGGTGAACACGATCGCGCCGAACTGGTCGCCCGAGAGGCGCGCAAGCGTGTCGCCCGGCTTCAGATCGCGCGCCACCCGCCGTGCGACCGTCAGCAGGGCGGCATCGCCGATCGACAGTCCGTAAGAATCGTTGATGCTCTTGAAGGCGTCAATGTCGATTACAAGCGCCGTCGGCGGGCTCACGTCCGGTTTCTGCGCCAGATGGAGTGCTCCGCTCAGCCGGTCGTAGAACAGCTCACGATTCGGAAGCCCGGTCAGATTGTCATGAATGGCGTCATGAAGCATGCGTTCTTCGGCCGATTTGATCTCGGTCACGTCCGCCAGCGAGCCGATGACGCGAACCACCTCCCCATCGGCGCTGACCACCGGCCGCGCTTTCAGCACGTACCAGAAATAATGGCCGTCCGAACCGCGCAGACGCAGATCATGGTTGATCCGCCCGGAGCGCTGGTGCAGGAGCCCGTCGAGCGCTAAAGTATAACGATCTCGATCGAGCGGATGAAGGACGTCGAGCCATCCCGCCGCCGGCCCTTCGAGCGCGCCGGGCTTGAGCCCCAACTGGCTCTCGATCGCCTCGCTGCCGCTGACTTCGTCGGTCACGACATTCCAGTCGAAAATCGCCTCCCCCGATCCCGTCATCGCGAGCGAACGGCGCTGGCTGTCGCCGCCGACCTCCCCTCCGGCTCCGGCGCCGGAGAAGGCGAACTGCATCACCGTGAAGCCGATCAGCATCACGATCAAAACCAGGCCGCCGACCAAGCCGGGCGCCGCGAGGTCGTTGGTCAGATAGCCGAGCGCGGCGGCGCCGGCCGCCACGACCCAGACCGTCAGCAGATACCAGGTCGGAATCAGCATCACCGCGCGCTCGGATCCGCGCGCGGCCAAGCTCAAGATGAGCAGAAGCCCGACGCCGGCGACGGTCGCGATCGAGATGCGCGCGACCCCCGCCGCGACCGGAGGGTTGAAGACGGAAAGACCGACCACCGCCGCCATCAGCAGCACCCAGACCAGCGCGAAATGGGTATATCGCACATGCCACCGGCGCAGGTTGAGATAGGCGAACAGGAATACGATGAGGGTCGCGGCGATCGTCGCCTCGACGCCCGCGCGCCATATGCGCTCGGTGGCGTCCTCGAGCCCGAACATCTTGCGCCAGAATCCGAAATCGATGCAGACATAGGCGAACACCGCCCAGGCGAGCGCCGCGGCGGCGGGGAAGATCATTGCTCCGCGCACGACGAAGACGATGGTCAGGAACAGGGCGAGAAGCCCAGCGATGCCGATCAGGATGCCCTCGTAAAGCGTGAGGCTGGTCGATTTGTCCTTGAAGGCGTCCGGCTCCCACAGATAGAGCTGCGGAAGCGACGGGGTTCGCAATTCCGCGACATAGGTCACCGTAGTTCCCGGATCGAGCGTCAGACGAAAGACATCCGCCTCCGGGTTGTCTTCACGTTCAGGAGCGGCGCCCTGGCTGGCGGTGATGGTGGTGATTCGAGACGACCCGAGATCGGGCCAGACAACGCCCGAGCCGACAAAGCGAAAGTGCGGCGCGACGATCAGGCGCGTCAGCTGCTCGTCGGAATCGTTGGTCAGCGCGAACACGATCCAGGAAGGCTGCGCTCCAGGTTCGAGCGCGCTGACTTCGATGCGGCGGACAATGCCGTCCGCGCCGGGCGCGGTCGAGACCTGAATTTTGTCGCCCTGGGCGCTGTGGCGTTCGACGGCATGGGTGAGGTCGATGGCGTCGGAATCGGGCGAAACTCTGACCGATTGAACCGCGAACGCCGGCCGGCAGCTTGCGACAACCAAGGCGAGCAGAACCGCGAGTCGAACGAGGACAGGCAAAACCGTTCCTTTGGCGCCGGCGCCGCGCAAGTCAATCTCAGTCAAGCTTGGGCGCCGCCGGTCGCGTCCGTTGGTCGCCGTCGACCAGCGCGAAAAGCACATGATCGCGCCACGCCCCGTCGATCTTGAGGAACGCCCGCGCGTAACCCTCGCGGCGAAAGCCGTTTCGCTCCAGGAGAGCGACGGACGGCGCGTTCTCGGGGATGCAGGCCGCCTCGATTCGATGCAGCCGCAGCCTCGAGAATGCGAAATCCACGATGGTCGCGACCGCCCGCGTCATGCGCCCCCTGCCGGCGTGGGGCGCCCCCATCCAATAGCCGAGCGTCCCCGCTTGCGAGACGCCGCGCCGCACGCCGCCCAGCGTAATTCCGCCCAGCAAATCGTCTGACGTCTGATCGAAGATCAGGAACGCATAGGCCTCGTCGCGCGCGATGTCCTCGTCCTGTCGGCGCAGGCGACGGCGGAATGCGGCCCGGGTCAAGTCGTCGTCCGGCCAAGTCGGCTCCCACGGTTCGAGATATGCGCGGCTCGTTGCACGAAGTCTCGCCCAAGGGGCGAAGTCCGCCGGCGTCGCGGGACGCAGATACAGACCCTCGCCACGCACCAGCGGCTCGGGACTCGCCGATCGAGTCAAGCCGAAGAGCGCCATCAAACCCCCCTCAGCGCCTCGGCGACCTTGTCGTGGCCGGGGACCTTGCCTACCGCCCCGACCGCGGCGACCGTCGGGGACGATCTAAGCATGTCCGCGCCGGTTTTGCGAACTTCCTCGACCGAGACTGCGTCGACTCGCGCCAGCATCTCATCGAGCGAAAGCGGGCGGCCATAGGTCTGCATCTGGCGGCCGAGTTGCTGGGCGCGGGCGCCCGGCGATTCGAGGGCTGCAAGCAGCGAGACCTTCGCCTGCGCCTTGGCACGACGAATTTCCCGCTCGCCGAGTCCGTGAGCGGCCTCCGCGAGGCAATCAATCGCGGCGACGGCAACTTCGCCCGCGTCCCTGTCGGCGGAGCCGGCGTAAAGGCCGAACAGCCCAGTATCGGAATAATCCCAGTGGAACGCGTAGATTGAATAGGCGAGGCCGCGCTTCTCACGTATTTCCTGAAACAGACGGGAGGACATGCCGCCGCCGGCGGCGGCGGCGAAGATCTGGGCGGCGTCATGATCGGGCGCCGCCGCCGACCGGCCCTCGAATCCGATAGCGACGTGTGTCTGTTCGAGGCGCTTGCGCAGCTTGCTCTCCCCGCCGCGATACGCCGCCGGCGTCTGGAGCGGCGTCTTCTCACGTGACAGGCCCTCCAGCCGGGATGCCGAAAGCGATACGATCCGGTCGTGATCGACCGCCCCCGCGGCGGCGACCACCATGGCGCCCGCGCTGTAGTGGCGGCGCAGGTAGCGATCGACCGCTTCGCGGTCGAAGGCGCCGACGCCGTCTCGCGTTCCCAGGATTGGCCGGCCGATCGCCTGGTCCGGCCAGGCGCTCGCGGTGAGCAGATCGAACACGAAGTCGTCGGGCGTATCCTCGACCGCGCCGATCTCCTGCAGGATGACGTTTTTCTCGCGATCGAGTTCGGTTTGATCGAACTGGCTTTCGGTCAGAATGTCGCCGATGACGTCGAGCGCCAGACCTGCGTCGTCGCCCATCACCCTGGCGAAATAGACGGTGCGCTCAACGCCGGTCTCGGCATTGAGGTCGCCCCCGACATCCTCGATCGCCTCGGCGATGTCGCGAGCGCTTCGCCGTCGCGTGCCCTTGAACGCCATGTGCTCGAGCAGATGCGAGAGCCCGTGTTCGGCGCTGTTCTCGTGGCGAGAGCCGGCGCGGACGAACGCGCCGATCGCCGCCGTTTTCAGATGGGCCGCAGCCTCGCTGATGACGCAAAGACCGGACGGGAGAATAGTGACCTGAACGCTCACGCGGCGGCTCGCGCTGTTTGACGCAGGTAATCGGCCACCGCGGCGCGGTTGTTCGGCAGAACCACGATCGAACTCTCTGCGATCCATCAAATCGGATAGGCTTGAAGGGAGCGCCGGGCGCAGGCCCGTGGCGCGCTGCACGGCGTCCGGGAACTTGGCCGGGTGAGCCGTGCCGAGCGCGATGACCGGCGTCGCCGGCGCCGCCCTGAGCGCGCTTCTCGCCGCGCCGACGCCGATTGCGCTGTGCGGGTCGATGACGACGCCGCTCTCCCGAAAGACGCGGCCCATCTCCTCGACGCAGGCCTTCTCATCGATCCGAAGCGCGTCGAAGTCGGCGCGAATGCGTTGCAGCGTCGGCATGGGAATCGCAAACCAGCCGTCTGTGGCCAGTCCCCCCATGGACGCGCGAATCAAGTCCGGGTCCTGTCCCGACGCCTCGAACAGGAGACGTTCGAAATTCGACGAAACTTGGATGTCCATGGACGGCGATTGGGTCGCCTTGACGACCTTGGGCTCGTAACGGCCGCTTGCGAGCGCGCGGGCGAGAATGTCGTTTTCGTTGGTCGCGATGACGAGCCGCTCGATTGGCAGACCCATGCGCTTAGCGTAATAGCCCGCCAGCGCGTCGCCAAAATTGCCGGTCGGAACCGCGAACGAGACGGCGCGGTCGGGCGCGCCAAGCGCGACGGCGCTGACGAAATAGTAGACGATCTGGGCGAGGATGCGGGCCCAGTTGATCGAGTTGACCCCCGAAAGGCTCATCTCGTCGCGAAAGGCGAGATCGCCAAACAGCTCTTTGACCATTCGTTGACAGTCGTCGAACGTGCCTTCGATCGCCAGCGCGTGGACATTGGCCTTGTCAACCGTCGTCATCTGCCGACGCTGGACGTCGGACACTCGTCCACTCGGGTAGAGAACATAGACGTCGGCGTTCAACTGGCCACCGAAGGCTTCGATCGCCGCCGCGCCGGTGTCGCCCGACGTAGCGCCGAGAATCGTCGCGCGCGCGCCGCGCCGCCGCAGCACCCGGTCCATCGCCTGGCCGAGCCATTGCATGGCGAAGTCCTTGAACGCCAGCGTAGGTCCGTGAAAAAGCTCGAGCGCAAACAGATTGTCGTCAATTTGCACCAGCGGCGCTGTTGCGGCGTGGCGGAAGCCGGCATAGGCTTCGGCAGTCATCGCGGTAAGATCAGCGGGCGCGAAATCGTAGGCGACGAAGGCGGTCATCACGCGCGTCGCGGCTTCCGCATACGGCAAGCCTCTCAAAGCCGCGATCGCTTCTGATCGCCATTCGGGGATCGCCAGGGGCGAATAGAGGCCGCCATCGCGGGCCAGACCCGCTAGAAGCGCGTCGGCGAAACCCAACGCCGGCGCGGCGCCTCGCGTCGAAATATATTGCACGAACCTGAAATCCCTGGCCGATTTGACCGTCGTCTAGCGCAAAACGCACGAAAGGTGAATGGGCGCGGACATGGTCCCAAGAATGGGGCCACACCATGACGTTTCTTTGGGCGCCGCAATGCCGGAAAGCCCCGCCTCGAAGGCTTGGGCTTGAAATTTCCCTCGAAGTTTCATTATCTAACGTCAAACGGAGCAAATGTGTCGTTCGCGCGTTGACTAACGGCGAGACGCAAGTTGGGGTGCTACGTCATGTCGGTATCATTCTCGGCGCTTTTAGGGAAATTGGTGCGCAAAGGCTGCCTTGAAGTCGAGACGGCTGATGGCTCAATCCATATCTTGGGCGATGGCGTAGGTCCGCGGCTCGGGATCAGGCTTCTCGATCGCGCGGCGGAGCGCGAACTGCTGCTGGACCCCGAACTGGCGCTCGGGGAACTCTATATGGACGGTCGGATGGTCGTGACCCGTGGCGACCTGTATGACGTTCTGTTGTTGGGGATCAAGAACCTCACCGAGATAGAAGTTCTTCCGTGGGTCAAGGCTATCGACAAAATTAGGGTCGCGTTTCGGGCAATACACCAGCGTAACGATCGTAAGCATGCTAGAATAAATATTGCGCGTCACTATGATCTTAGCTCAAAGCTTTACGATCTTTTCCTTGACGCCGATCGGCAATATTCTTGCGCTTATTTCGAATATCCGGGCCAGTCGCTCGATGACGCGCAAACTGCGAAGAAGCGCCACATCGCCGCCAAACTGCTGCCGATGGACGGCGCGTCCGCGCTTGACATCGGTTGCGGGTTCGGCGGCATGGCGCTCTATCTTGCCGGCGTCGCCGGAGCGAAGGTCACCGGCGTCACATTATCGAAAGAGCAGTTCGCCGTGGCGACGGAGCGCGCCCGGCTCGCGGGCCTTTCCGACCGGGTCGACATTCGACTTCAGGACTATCGCGACGTCGAGCAGAGTTTCGATCGCATCGTCTCGGTCGGCATGTTCGAACACGTCGGCGCCCCTGGCTACGACGAATATTTCCACACCGCCCGGCGCCAGCTCAAGGACGACGGCGTGATGCTGCTGCACGCGATCGGCCGCAACTCCGTTCCCGGCGCCACCAATCCCTGGATACGCAAATATATCTTCCCCGGCGGCTACATTCCGAGCCTATCCGAAGTCCTGCCCGCGATCGAGCGCGCCGAACTCTACGTAACCGACATCGAGATTCTTCGACTTCACTACGCCGACACGCTGCGCGCATGGCGCGAGCGCTTCCTGGCGAGACGCGACGAAGCGGCGCGGCTCTATGACGAGCGCTTCTGCCGCATGTGGGAATTCTACCTCGCGGGATCCGAGACGTCATTTCGCGCCGGCGAACACATGGTTTTCCAGATCCAGATCGCTAAACGGCAAGACGCCGTTCCCTTCCGGCGCAATTACATCGCCGAGCGCGAGGCCGAATTGCGCCGCCGGGAGGAGGAGCGGCCGCAAATGCGACAGGCGGCGGAATGACGCCGAGGCGTGGATCGACCGAGCTCGATCCGCTCCGCTCGCCGAAGGCGATGACCCCAGGAAACCTCAGGCGGCGCGCGCGAATCGCACCGCCATGCCCGTCACCGTAACCCGCTGAAGAGTGACGCCGTCGACGTCGCTCCCCTTGACGTCGTCCACTTCGAACCGCACGTCGACGATGGCGTCCGCGCCGTATTCCTCGGCTTCGCGCGTCAGCGCATCGATCGCCGCCTGACGCTCGGCTTCGGAGCCCGGGTCGTCCGCCGCGCGCCAGCGCGTCGTGGCCTTGATCCGCCCAATGGTTATCGTACGCCGGCCGTCCTCGAAGGCGGCCGCAAAACTCACTTGCATAGTCTCGTTCAACCCCATTTTCTCGACCGTTAACCCATAGGCGCCGCCCGCTTTCCGGCTGGTTAACTTCGCTCCCCGCGATGCCCGGAAAAGGCGCCCGCCGGCTGCGATTCCGACGCCCCACCCGTTACATTGACCGATTGGGCTGAAACCGTCTGTGTCGTGGCGCACAATTGTGGCGCCCAGTCCGATGAAAAGAAGTCCGGCGCTGGCGCGGCGCCGCTCTGATTCCAACCAAATCGGCTCCGTATTCCTATTCGCCCGCCGCCGCGGTCTCCGCCGCCTGCGCCTTTTCGAGGTCGGCGCCGGTCTGTTGATCGACGACGCGCATCGACAGCTTCACCTTGCCGCGGTCATCGTGGCCCAGGACCTTGACCTTGACCTTGTCGCCTTCCTTGACGACGTCGGTCGTCTTGGCGACCCTGGTCTTGGCGAGTTGCGAAATATGGACGAGACCGTCCTTGGAGCCGAAGAAATTGACGAAGGCGCCGAACTCGACCGTTTTGACGACTGTGCCGTCATAGATCTGGCCGACTTCCGGCTCCGAGGCGATCGACTTGATCCAGTTGATGGCGGCCTTGATTTTGGCGCCGTCGCTGGAGGCGACCTTCACCGTTCCGTCGTCTTCGATGTTGATCTTGGCCCCGGTTTTTTCGACGATTTCGCGGATCACCTTGCCGCCAGAGCCGATCACTTCGCGGATCTTGTCGGTCGGTATCTTGATGGTCTCGATGCGCGGCGCGAACTCGCCGAGCTCCGCACGAGCCCCCGTGATCGCCTTGCTCATCTCGTCGAGGATGTGCAGGCGGCCGTCGCGCGCCTGGGCGAGCGCGGCTTTCATTATTTCCTCGGTGATGCCGGCGATCTTGATGTCCATCTGCAGCGAAGTGACGCCTTCGCGGGTGCCGGCGACCTTGAAGTCCATGTCGCCGAGGTGGTCCTCGTCGCCGAGAATGTCCGAAAGCACAGCGAAGCGCGAGCCTTCCAGGATGAGCCCCATGGCGATGCCGGCGGTCGGTCGCTTCAGCGGCACCCCGGCGTCCATCAGCGCGAGCGAAGAGCCGCAGACGGTCGCCATCGAGGACGAACCGTTGGATTCCGTGATCTCGGAGACGACGCGGATAGTATAGGGGAATTCCGCCGGGGTCGGCAGCATCGGATG
Source organism: uncultured Alphaproteobacteria bacterium (assembly GCA_963835955.1). GTDB lineage: Bacteria > Pseudomonadota > Alphaproteobacteria > Rhizobiales > Beijerinckiaceae > Roseiarcus. The sequence goes on from CAWIHZ010000013.1 coordinate 180,431, forward strand.
CATGGCGCGCCAGGCGAGTTTGCCGTGGCCGATTTCGCGCCGCCCCGGCGTGCCCATGCGGCCGGTCTCGCCGACGGAATAGGGCGGGAAGTTGTAGTGGAGCATGAAGCGCTCCTTGTAGGTGCCGTCCAGCGAGTCGACATACTGCTCGTCCTCGCCGGTGCCGAGAGTCGCAACCACGAGCGCCTGGGTCTCACCCCGCGTGAACAGCGCCGAGCCGTGCGTGCGCGGCAAGACGCCGACCTGCGCCAGGATCGGGCGCACCGTCGTCAGGTCGCGCCCGTCGATCCGGCGTTTGTGGTCGAGAATATTCCAACGCACGACCTTCGCCTGGGCGTCATGAAACGCTTCGGCGATCTGCTCGACGGAAAACTCAGCGTCGGCCTTCTCGGGCGCCAGCGCGGCCATGACCTTACCTTTGGCGGCGTCGACGGCGGCGTAGCGCTCCTGTTTCTGGGTGATCGAATAGGCCGCCCGCAAATCGGCTTCGCCGACATCGAGCACGGCCTTCTCGACCGCCGCGCGGTCGCGCTGGGGTAGGTCGCGCGGCTCCTTCGCCGCCTTTTCCGCCAGGCGGATGATCGCCTGGATCACCGGCTGGAAGCCGGCGTGGCCGGCCATGACCGCTCTCAGCATCGTCTCCTCGGAAAGCTCCCTGGCTTCCAATTCGACCATCAGGACCGCATCGGCCGTTCCGGCGACGACGAGGTCGAGCGACAAATCCTTCATCTCCTCGACCGTCGGATTGACCCTGACCTCGCCCTTGATCACGCCGACGCGCGCCGCGCCGACCGGACCCATGAACGGCACGCCCGAAAGGGTGAGCGCGGCCGAGGAGGCGATCAGCGCCAGAATGTCGGAGTCCAACTCGAGGTCATAGGAGAAGACCGTCGCAATGACCTGCGTATCGCAGCGGAACTCATCGGGAAACAGCGGCCGGATCGGCCGGTCGATCAGCCGCGACGTCAACGTCTCGCGATCCGAGGGGCGCCCCTCGCGCTTGAGATAGCCGCCAGGAATGCGTCCGGCGGCGAAGGCTTTCTCCTGATAATGAACCGTGAGCGGAAAAAAATCGACGCCCGGCTTGGGCTCCTTTGCGGCGACGACCGTCGCCAGCACGGTCGTTTCGCCCCAGGTGGCGTAAACGGCGCCATCGGCCTGGCGGGCGACCCGTCCGGTTTCGAGCACGAGCGGGCGCCCGCACCAAGTAAGTTCTTCGCGTTGAATGTCAAACATCTTTCTTCATCCTGTAAAATACGGAGGATGCGAAAGCCCGCGGCCCGCGCCGCCCTCACTCCGGGTGCGTCATCGGCAAGACGGCGAGGGACTGGCCTCAAGGGCGCCAGCCCCTTGCGATCCTGCCATGACGCGTGGCTTTCGCATCTGGTTGCGGACGCCGGCCCTTGCCGCCGCCCGTTCATGACGTCGGGGCGCCGGGAAAGCGGGCCCCCTTACCCGCCGCCTTTAGCGGCGGATGCCCAGACGCTCGATCAGGGTCTTGTAGCGCGCTTGGTCCTGCTTCTTGACATAGTCGAGAAGCGTCCGGCGCTGCGAAACCATCTTGAGCAGGCCGCGGCGGGAGTGGTTGTCCTTGACATGGGTCTTGAAGTGGCCCGTCAGATTGGCGATCCTCTCGGTGAGGATCGCGACCTGGACCTCGGGCGAGCCGGTGTCGCCGACCTTCAGGCCATACTGGTTGATGAGCGCGCTCTTGCGCTCTGCGGTGATCGACATCGGGCTGTTCCTTAAATATTGCGGCTAGCCGTAGCCAGCCTAATCCTTCTTGAGCGGCCGAACCGGGATGTCGTCCAGGGCGGTCGCGACGCTGAGGCCGCGCGCATTTGCCATCGCGGGACCCGCGCGCTTATACAGATTTCGAGCCGCGGCGCCAGACTTTTTTGGCCGTCGACGCGGGAGCAAAGCCGCATCGGCGCCTTGCTGGGGACTGAGAGAGAGGCTACCACGCCCCGAAAACCTATTTGCCGCGCATGACAACATCTCCCAAATCTCTGCTGTCGTATCTTGCATCTTTGTCGATAGACGCCTCTACCTTCGAGCATCCGCCGCTCCATACGGTGGAGGATTCGCGGGCGTTGCGCGGCGACATTCCGGGCGGCCACACGAAGAACCTGTTCGTGAAGGACAAGAAGGGCCGATTGTTCCTGCTGGTGGCGGGCGAGACGACTTCAGTCGATCTCAAGCGCGTGCACGAGAAAATCGGCGCGCAAGGACGCGTCTCATTTGGATCGGCCGAATTGTTGGCGGAGGTGTGGGGCGTCAAGCCGGGCGCGGTCACGCCTTTCGGCGCCATCAACGACAGGGCCGGACGGGTCAGCGTCGTGTTGGACGAGGCGATGATGCGCCACGAGCGGCTCAACTTTCATCCGCTGGTCAATACGAGCACGACCGGCCTTTCCAGCGCCGACCTGGTGAAGTTCCTGCGTTCGACCGGCCACGAACCGCTGGTCGTGGCGTTCGGGCAAGATCGGCCGCCGGTTGAATAACCCGCCGCGAGCCTCCATCTAGGCACGCGAAAACACGAACGTACGCAAGGCGCAGGCCGAGCGTGAGGCCGGAGACGAGAAACATGACGATGACCGACAGCGCGACGGCGCCTCAACTCAAATCCGCATCCGCGGTGAAGGAAGTCACCACGGCCTCGTTCCGGGCGGACGTGATCGCGGACTCCGCCCGCCAGCCAGTGCTGGTCGATTTTTGGGCCCCGTGGTGCGGTCCATGCAAACAGCTCGCGCCGGCGCTCGAAAAGGCGGTCGCGGACTCGGGCGGCAGGGTCGCGCTGGTCAAAATGAATATCGACGACCATCCGCAAATCGCCGGCCAGCTCGGCATCCAGTCGATTCCCGCGGTCATCGCCTTCGATAAGGGGCAGCCGGTCGACGGCTTCGTCGGCGCGTTGCCCGAGAGCCAGATTCGAGGCTTCATCGAGCGTCTGGTCGGGCCGCTGGAAGACGAATCGGCGGCTCTCATCGCCGAAGCCGACGAAGCTGCCGCTAAGGGCGACGCGGCCGGGGCCGCGGCCCTCTACGCCGAGATTTTGGCCGAAGACCCGGCGCAGCCCAAGGCGATCGGGGGGCTGGCCAAGCTTCGGGTCGCCGAGGGTCGGCTCGCCGAGGCCAAGGCGCTGCTGGAGACCGCCGCAGCGCCGTCTCCCGGCAAGGAGCACGATCCGGCGGTCGCCGCCGCGTGGGCGGCTTTGCGACTCGTCGAACAGGCCTCAAATGTCGGCGAGCTAGCGCCGCTCGAACAGGCCGTCGCGGCCAATCCCGACGACCACAAATCGCGCTTCGATCTCGCCGTGGCGCTTTCGGCCAAAGGCGATCGGGAGGCCGCGGCCGACCAGCTGCTCGAGATCATCAAGCGGGACCGAAAGTGGAACGAGGAGGCGGCGCGCAAGCAGTTGCTGCAGCTCTTCGAGGCCTGGGGCCTGATGGACCCCGCGACGGTCGCCGCGCGCCGCAAGCTCTCGGCGATTTGGTTTTGACCGGGAAGACCGGGTCTGGCGGCCGGAGCAGGCCGGGCGCGCGTACGTCATGAGGCGTTTGAACGCGAGTTAAGGAGCGATGAAGCTCAACCGTACCTTTGATGCGCCGGCGGAAATGCCATCCCTGATTCCGCTCTTTCCGCTCGAAGGCGCGCTTCTTCTACCGCGCCGACCGATCCAGCTGACGGTATTCGAGCCGCGCTATCTGTCGATGCTTGACGATGCGCTGAGCGGCGCGCGCCTGATCGGCGTCATCCAGCCGTCGAGCGCGGAGGAGACTTCCGACACCCCGCCGCAGCTCTATCAGTTCGGCTGCGCCGGCCGCATCGTCCAGTTCGCGGAAATCGGCGACGGGCGCTGCTTCCTGACGCTGATGGGCGTGGCGCGATTCCGGCTCGCCTCGGAGACGCGGAGCCAAACCCCCTATCGGATCGCCGAGGCCGATTACTCTTCCTTCGCCGAGGATTTCAAGGAGGGCGCGGGAGAAGCCGATGTCGATCGCGAGGGCCTCGTCGCGACGCTGCGCCGTTTCGCCGAAGTCCATGAAGTCAAGGTCGTGTGGAGCGACATTAAAAAGGCCTCCAACGAGGCGCTGGTCAACGGCCTTTCGATGATGAGCCCGTGCGGGCCCAGAGAAAAACAGGCGCTGCTGGAGGCGCCGGATTTGAAAGCGCGGGCGGAGATGCTGGTCGCGATCACAACCATCGGACTCGCGCGCGGGGACGATGCGGCGATGCAGATTCACTAGAGCGTGATGCGATTTCGTTGCATCGCGTCATGCTCCAGAGTCCCTGAAAGCGCGGGATTATTGCCAAATGCCGGTATCTGCTTTTTCGCATCCCGCTCTCGATCGCTTTGCGTCTTGGCGGGCCGTCGGGAGCAGGAGGCCGACGTCCTCTCGAGGTCGTCAGTCCTCTCCCGGCCGCCGCGCCCGCGCCAGGGCCGCGCATCCTCGAAAACATTGTGTTTAAATGAACGCCGAACGCTGTCCGCCAGGCCCGGCGGAAGCCAATCCAAGCCAGCGGAAACGGAATCCAAGCCCGGGGAAGCCGGAGCAAAGCCAGGGGAAGCGGAATCCAAACGATTCCCTTCCGCGAATCGAGCATTTTCAGGAGTTTAGACGCGAATCCAAATGATTTTTTTCTCCGGCTCCTTGATGCCCGCCAAACCCGTCCCGCCGTCGGGCGGGACAAGCGGCCGGATTCGTCGCCAAGGCGATCCTAACACAGGTTCGGCTTTTCAGGAAGCGAATGTCGCCCTCGACAGCAAATCACAGATCGACAGCGCCCCCCAGGGACGGCGGGCCGTCGGCGCCGCAAGAAGTCGACACCGAGTCATGCCGGCTCAGGATGAAATCTCCCCCCATTTGGGACGATCGAGGCGAACGTCGTAAATCGACCCCAAGCACGCGCTTAAAATGGTCTCTTTGAACGGGCGGAAACAGCGGGAAAGCGGTTGTTCGCCGTTGCGCCCGGACAGAGGCCGCGCCCTCGGCTCAGAAGCGCCACCCCACCTTGAGCGTGGCGCTCGCTTCCCACTGGTTGAAGCTGACGCCAGGCACGGTCGACCAGACCTTGAGATGCGAGCCCTGGAAGTCGATCGCCGGCCGGCCAAGAAGGTTGGCGAGCCGCTCGCCTCCGAAGAGCGACTCCGGGACGATATATTCGAGGGTGGCGATCGGCAGGACTTCCCAGTCGCGGCTCGTTTCCCCCTGGCGATCCGCCTGATACCAGCGGCCGAGCATCTCGACGGCGAAGCTCGCGTTCCAGTCCTTCGAAATCGCCCAAGACGCCGACGGGATCAGGAACAGGGCGTCGGAGGAGAGCTGCGGCTGCCGCTGCCGGTTTTGCGCAAAGGCGGTGAGGCCAAAGGACCATACGGTCGCGGCCGACGTGTCGGCGGCGACGGGGATGGGGCGGAACGAGCCGTCGAAATGCCAGCTCTTGTTGACGCCGAGATTGAAGTCCTGCCGCGCCTCCGTCTGGTCGGAGAAGGTCGGCAAATAGGAAAAGCGCGGGGTGATGGCGAAATAGGGAGACCAGGCCTGGTCGTTGTGCGGATCCACGTATTGGATGCGGCCGGAGAAGGTCAGCCGGTCGACGTCGGCGCCCGGCTCGTTGAAAAGGCGCTTGAACTGCGAGCGCGCGCTGACCGAGACGCGAAACGGCAGGTCGCCGACCGGCGCCGCCGCGGAGACGTTGCCGACCGGAAACGTGCCCCAGCTGCTCGGACTGCCCGAGCCGAGCTCGAGCGGATTGGCATCGAAGTTGATGGGCGCGAGGGCGTTGAGCCGGATTTGCGGCCGCTCGACCTGCGCCTCCTGTCCGGGAGCGGTCGAATAGAGGTTTCCGAAAGCCTCGGGCGTCGAGAGATTGAGCGTGCCGAGCAGCGCGTCGGTGCGCGCGTCGTCGGCGTCGACGCCCGCGTCGCTCCGGTCGCCGACGGCCTGCGCGAGGGCCGCGGCCGGGAGGGCGAGGACGAGAGCGAGGCCCAGCGCAAAGGCGCGCGCGCGCGCTGGGCCTCGCCTCTCGCTTATCGTCGGCCGTTCGTCCCGCCGTCCGCCCATCGCCCCGATCCCCGATCGCCCAGCTTCCTCGACGCCTCCGATTGGGCGCCGTCATTGCCGCGCCCGCGGCGTCGCCCTCAGGCGCGGCCGCGGGCCATGTCGTCTTATGGCCGGCCCGGGATGCGCCCCGCTCGGGTGAGCCCCCGTCCCCGGCCTCGGCGGACCGAACGCGCCGAGCAGCGCGTCGGTGCGGGCGTCGTCAGCGTCAATTCCGGCGTCGCTCCGGTCTCCCCCCGCGGCTGCGGATGCGAACAGCGCGAGAAACGAGAAGGTCGAGACGGCGGCGATCGCCGCCATCCTCGCCCGCCGCGCGGTTGGTTGCCTCTTGTGGCCTCCGCTTCTCAATAGTCGACGGCGTCGCGCGCAATCGGGCAAGTCATGCAATGGCCGCCGCCCCGGCCGCGCCCGAGCTCCGCGCCGACGATCGAGACGACCTCGATCCCCTCCTTGCGCAATAGCGTGTTGGTGTAGGTGTTGCGGTCGTAGGCGAACACGACGCCGGGCGAGGCGCAGACCAGATTGGCGCCGCTGTCCCATTGCGTGCGCTCGCGCATGTAATCGGTTCCGCCGGTCTCGACCACGCGGATGCTCTTCAAGCCCAGCGCCTCCCGCATCGTCTCGGTCAGCCCGCCCTTGTCCTTGCGCAAGTCGAGCGTTCCCTTCTTCGAACCCGGCCGGTAGGAGAAGCACTCGATTTTGTTGACGATGTCCGGGTAGATCAGCACGCAGTCGCGGTCGGCGAAGGTGAAGACCGTGTCGATATGCATCGCCGCGCGCAGCTTCGGCATCGCGCCGATGATGACGCGCTCGGCCCCGCCCCGCTCGAACAGCGTCTGCGCCAGTTGGCTGATCGCCTGCCGCGAGGTGCGCTCGCTCATGCCGATCAGCACGTTCCCCTTGCCGATCGGCATCACGTCGCCGCCCTCGAGCGTGGCGAGCCCCCAGTCCTTTGTCGGGTCGCCCCACCAGAAATTGACCTTGCCGGCGAAGTCGGGATGGAACTTGTAGATGGACGTGGTGAGGATGGTCTCCTCGTGCCGCGCCGGCCAGTAGAGCGGGTTCAGCGTCACGCCGCCATAGATCCAGCAGGTCGTGTCGCGGGTGTAGAGGGTGTTCGGAAGCGGCGGCAGCAGATATTCGTTCACCCCTGCCGCGTCGCGGACGAGCGCCAGCATCTCGCCGCCGATCTTCTCCGGAAACTCCTGGGTCGAAAGGCCGCCGATCAGCGTCTCGGCGAGGTCGCGGTCCTTGAGACCCTCGAGATAGCTGCGCACTTCGGCGACGAGGCCGACGCCGACCTGATTGGCGGTGACCTGATTGTCGAGAATCCATTTCTTCGCTTCCGGGACCGCGACAGTCTCGGCGAGCAGGTTGTGCATCTCGACCACGTCGACGCCGCGATCGCGCATCTTGGTGATGAAGTCGAAATGATCGCGCTTGGCGTTGTCGACCCACAGCACGTCATCGAACAGAAGGTCGTCGCAATTGCTTGGCGTCAGGCGCTGGTGGGCGCGGCCGGGCGCACACACCATCACCTTGCGAAGCTGGCCGACCTCGGAATGGACGCCGAACTTGGTCTCCATGGGATCTCCCGTTGCGTTTTGGTGTCAGGGGGTGATGAGGCCAGTGGCAAGGCCGTAGACGCCGATCGCCGCGCCGACGATCAGGACGACGAAGACGCCAAGCTCGACCGCGCTGAACAGGCGCGCGTTCTGTTCCCGGCGCGCCCAGAAATAGAGGATGGTGCCCGGCGCGAACAGCACGCAGGTCAGGATCACGTATTTCGTCCCGGCGGCGATGATCATGAAGACGGTATAGACGACCGCCAGCACCGCGATGGCGCGGTCTCGGCTCCGCTCGTTGGGCGCCTTTTCATAGCCGACGCCGCTGCGGGCGAGCAGCACCCCGTATCCGGCGACCAGAAGATAGGGGAAGAGCGTCGTCACGCTCGTCATATCGAGCATGAAATTGAAGGCGTCGCTGGACCAGTAGGTCGAGATGATGAACAGCGAAACCAGAATGTTCGAGAGCCAGAGCGCGTATGTCGGCACCTCGTTGCTGTTCTGGACAGCGAAGAGCCGCGGCATGTCGTTCGACTTGCCTGCGGCGAACAGCACTTCCGCGCAGATGAGGGTCCAGGCGAGGAAGGCGCCGAGCACCGAGACGAGCACGCCGATCGAGATCATCACCGCGCCCCAGTGGCCGACCACCAGCTCGAGCGCGCCGGCGAGCGAGGGATTGGCCACCCCTGCGATCGCCGAGCGAGGCGCGGTCGCGTAGGGAAGCAGGGTGATCGCGACCATGAGGCCGGTGACGGCGACGAAGCCGAGAATGGTCGCCGAGCCCACGTCCGAGCGTTTCTGCGCAAAGCGCGAATAGACGCTCGCGCCCTCGATGCCGATGAAGACGAACACCGTGATCAACATGGTGTCGCGCACCTGCATGAGCAGGGACTTGTCCGGCATGCCGACGCCGCCGAAGAAATTCTCCGAGAACTGCGAATAGTTGAAGAAGAAGACGAAGAGGAGGACGGCGAGGATCAGCGGAACGATCTTGGCGACGGTGACGACCGCGTTGATGAAGGTGGCTTCCTTCACCCCCCGCAGGATCAGGAAGTGAAAGGCCCATACGCCAATGAGCGAGACGATGATCGAAAAGGCGCTCGTCCCGTCCCCGAAGAGCCCGGGAAAGAACCGCCCGAGCGTGGCGCCGATGAGGACCCAGTAGAAGGTGTTGCCGAGAACCGAGCCGAGCCAGTAGCCGAAGGCCGACAGGAAGCCTACGTAGTCGCCAAAGCCTGCCTTGGCGTAGGCGAAGACGCCGTTGTCGATGTCGGGACGCTTTTCCGCCAGAGCCTGGAACACGCGCGCCAGCATGTACATGCCGGTCCCGGCGATCGTCCAGGCGACGAGGGCGCCGAAGGGGCCCGTCGCCGTGGCGAAGCGCCCGGGAAGGTTGAAGATGCCGGCCCCGACCATCGAGCCGATGACCATGGCGGTCAGCGAGGAGAGCGGCAGCTTTTGCTCTTCAGTCGAGGTGACCGCCGGCGGCGCCGACGACGCTGTTGAAGACGTCATTGTTCCCCCCGACTCGCGCTCGTCCCCCGTTAACGGGGTCGGTCGACTGGCCTATTTGTATGAAGACTTACCAGACTTCGCGTCTCGGGTCGAGCCTGCCACAGACCGGCGTGACGCCGTACACGGGTGGAGCGGCGCCTCGTCGGCTGTCGGGCAATGGCGGGGATTTGTCTTGGGAGGCGCCGCCTGTCACTCTCCGCCCGGTCGCGGAAGCGCCGAAAAGCCGTCGCCGCTCGAAGGACTGCATGGGGAGGAACGCGTTGAGCGACAGGGTTCAGCCGTCGTCTGAAGACGACCCTGCCAAGGCGGCGCAGCGTTCAGGCAAGAAGCGCGCGTTTCCGGCGCCCATCACCATTCTCGCCTGTGTGCTTGTCTTCGTCTGGATCGCAACCTTTTTCATCTCGGCCGGCGCGTACACGCACGATCCCGCCGGCAGCCCGGTCGCGGGCTCTTTTCGATACGTCGACCCTCCACTCGGGTTCATTGGCCGCCTCGAGGATCTGCTGCTCGCGCCGGTCAACGGAATGTATGGCGTCCAGGACCCCGCAACCGGCCAGGTGGGACCCTCCAACAAGGGCGTGATGTTCGGCTCCGTCGGAGTGTTCCTGTTCATCCTCTCGATTGGCGGATTCATGGGGGTCGTCTTCGCGACCGGGGCGCTCGATCTCGGCATCCACCATCTGTCTCATCGCTTTCGCGAGCGCGGGGCTTTGTTGATCGCGATCCTGATGGCGCTGTTCGGCGTCTTGGGCTCGATCAAGGGCTGGAGCGACGAGACCCTCGGCCTCTACGCCATCATGGTCCCGCTGATGATCGCGCTCGGCTACGACAGGATGGTCACGGTCGCGGTGGTGACGGTCGCTCCGTACGTCGGCGCGCTTGCTTCGACGATCAACCCGTTCCTCACCGGCATCGGGTCCTCGAAGGCCGCCGTCAGCCTTGCCGACGGGATCGGGCTGCGCCTTGTGCTTCTCGCGCTGACGATGGCGGCCACGATCGGCTATACGCTCTGGTACGCCGCGCGGGTGAAAGCCGACTCCGCAAAGTCGCTGAGCAGGATCGACGACGAGGACAAAGCGCTGGCGGCCGCAGACGCCAAGGCGCCCGAGCCGCTCACCGCGAGGCACGCGGCCGTCATCGCCCTTGTGTTCTTCACCTTCGGACTGCTTGCTTTTTCCATCGTTCCCTGGGGCGCGCTGTTGGACAACGCCCCGATCGACCCTTACACGGACAAGACCGTCAATTCGCCGCTCTGGTGGGAGCTGGGCTGGTGGCTTCCGGAACTCTCCGCGCTGTTCTTCGTCATGGCGATTGTGGCCGCGCTTGTGGGGCGGATCCCCGAGGAAACCGCCGCCAAAGCCTTTATAAAAGGCGTCACCGATTTCACCGGGCCGGCGTTTCTCGTCACGGTGGCGCGAAGCGTCTCGGTCGTGATGACGAACACCAAGACGATCGACACGGTGCTGCATTCGATGGAGGGGCTGCTGACAGGCGTTTCGAGCGCCGCCTTCGTGCTCTTGACATTCCTTGGCAGCCTGCCGCTCTCGTTCCTCGTCGGCGGCGGCGCGGCGGGCACCGCGCTCACGATGCCGGTTCTGGCCCCGCTCGGCGATTTCGCCGGAGTTGACCGGGCGCTCGTGATCACCACCTGGGGCGCGGCGGCCGGTTGGCTGCGCCTGATCGCGCCCACCAACGCGATTCTCGTCGCGGGCCTTGCGCTGGCGAAAGTCGGCTTCGATCAGTACGTGAAATTCATCGTTCCACTGATGGGCGTCCTCTTGGTCGTGATCCTGGCCGTGCTTCTGCTGGGCGTCGCCATTTGAAGCGGGGAAGTAAAGGCGCACGCCGAACCCCTCACGCGCGTGCTCGTCGGGCCGATCATCCCTCTCGGGGTTAAGGTGGGCCGCCGGTTGTCGGCGCGCCAAATTGATCAAAAGCGCCGGTAGAGCGTATTTCGCGTCGCAACGGATGACAGATTTAAACCGGATTCCGGTCCCTCCGGAGGCGAACCCGGAAGGGGCGCTCTCCGCCCACCCCCGACGTTCCTCGAACCGGCGCTCTCCCCTCATAGCCGTCGCCGGCTCGATCCAAGGACGGCGATGACGCCCGCAAGGCCGGTCGGGACCAATCGCCGTCGAAGAGCCCCGGCGTCGCCCCGCCGCCCTCGCGTCCGCCCGCGCCTGAGCGCCGTCGGCGACGGAGGCGAGCGCCGCCAGGCGCGCCGAAGGCGCGGTCGTGAGCAAGGCGACGGGCGAGGCGTTGTCGCGCGGCCGGGACTCCTTTTGGGATCCGGCGCCCGGATGACTTGATTCGGAAATGAGCTATTGTCGGTCGAGGCTCTGGCGCCGATATCGGCGATGTCCGACAGGTGAAACGATGGAGACGAATTTTCCGCGCCATTGGATGTGGTCGGAGGCGTTCGAGATGCTCGCGCGCGCCGAGCGAATGCACCGGCAATTTATCCGGCCGGCCAATTCGACCTCTTCGATCGCATGGGAGCCGCCGGTGGACGTCATCGAGACCGACCGCGCGGTGCTGGTGCTGGTCGCCTTGCCCGGAGTGGACATCGGCGACGTCAAAGCGATCATCGATGCGGGGCAGCTGACGATATCGGGCAGTCGAACCTATCCGGCGGAGATGCGCACCGCGATCATCCACCGCCTCGAGCTGCCGCAAGGGCGGTTCGAGCGCCGGGTTCATCTTCCTCCCGGACGCTACGGCGCCATTCATCGATCAGCCTCCAACGGCTGCCTGCTGATTACGCTGCAAAAGTCGGAGGCGCGCGATGGCTGACGCACAGGCCGCGTCCAGCTCCGAACAGAACTCCGGCGCGGCCCCTGAGCCGCCGTTGCCGCCGGACGCGCTGATCATCGTGCCGGTGCGCGGCATGGTTCTGTTTCCCGGGGTGGTGTTGCCGGTCGCGCTCGGCCGCCCTCGCTCGATCCAGGCCGCGCAGAGAGCGGTCAGGGAGCAGAAGCCGGTCGGCATCGTGATGCAGCGCAACGCCGAGGCCGACGATCCTCTGCCAGTCGACCTGCATCGCATGGGGACGGTCGCCAACATCGTCCGCTACATCACGGCGCCGGACGGAACGCATCATCTCGTGTGCCAGGGAGAGCAACGGTTCCGGGTCGTCGAGTATTTGAACGGCTGGCCGTTTTTCGTCGCCGAGACGGTGAGAATTCCCGAGCCCGCCCCGTCGTCCGACGAGATCGAGGCCCGCTTTGTCCATCTCAAGCAGCAGGCGGTGGAGGCGATTCAGCTCCTGCCGCAAGCGCCAAACGAATTGCTGGCGACCATCCAGGGCGTCAATTCGCCCGGCGCGCTCGCCGACATGGTGGCGACCTTCATGGACGCGACCCCGGACGAAAAGCAGGAAATCCTCGAGACCGTGGATATCGTCGCCCGATTGGAGCGGGTCTCGCGACTGCTGGCCCATCGGATCGAGATTCTGCGACTGTCGCAGGAGATCGGCCGAGAGACCAAGGCGTCTCTCGACGCACGCAACCGCGAGGTCCTGCTGCGCGAGCAGATGGCGGCCATTCAGCGCCAGCTCGGCGAAGGCGACGAGGGAAAGGCGGCCGAAATCGCCGAGCTCGAAAAGGCGATCGGCGGCGCCAATATGCCAAAAGAGGTCGAGGACCAGGCCCGCAAGGAGTTGCGGCGCCTGCAGCGCATGCCGGAAGCCGCCGGCGAATACGGCATGGTGCGGACCTATCTCGACTGGCTGGTGGAATTGCCCTGGGGCCTTCCCGAGGAGACGCCGATCGACATCGCGGCGGCGCGCCGCATTCTCGACGAGGACCACTTCGATCTCGAGAAAATCAAGCGCCGGATCATCGAATATCTGGCCGTCCGCAAGCTCGCGCCAGGCGGAAAGGCGCCGATCCTGTGCTTTGTCGGGCCGCCTGGCGTCGGCAAGACGTCGCTCGGCCAATCGATCGCCCGCGCGATGAACCGCAAGTTCGTGCGGGTCAGTCTCGGCGGCGTGCACGACGAGGCGGAGATTCGCGGTCATCGACGAACCTATATCGGCGCTCTGCCCGGCAACATCATCCAGGCGATCCGCAAGGCGGGCGCCCGCAACTGCGTGATGATGCTGGATGAGATCGACAAGCTCGGCGCCGGCATTCAGGGCGATCCGGCCTCGGCCTTGCTGGAGGTGCTGGATCCCGAGCAAAACAACAGCTTCCGCGATAATTACCTCGCCGTGCCGTTTGACCTCAGCCGGGTCGCATTCATCACGACCGCGAATATGCTCGACACGATCCCCGGGCCGCTTCGCGACCGCATGGAGATCATCAGTCTCGCCGGATACACGGCGAGCGAGAAGCAGCAGATCGCGCGCCGCTATCTGGTTCCGCGTCAACTGGAGACCAACGGCCTCAAGCCGGGCGAGGTCGAGATCGCCGACGACGCGCTCAGCGCCGTCATTCAGCACTATACCCGCGAGGCCGGCGTTCGGAGCCTCGAACGCGAGATTGGAAGACTGCTGCGCCAGGCGGCGATGCGGGTCGCGGAAGGCGAGAGCGGGCCGATCGCAATCTCGGCCGGCGATCTTCAGACCGTTCTGGGCGCGCCGCCGTTCGAGGACGAGGTCGCGATGCGCACCAGCGTGCCGGGGGTCGCGACCGGTTTGGCCTGGACGCCGGTCGGCGGCGACATCCTGTTCATCGAGGCGACCGCCATTCCAGGAAGCGGTCGACTAATCCTCACGGGTCAACTCGGCGAAGTGATGCGGGAAAGCGCTCAGGCGGCGCTCAGCATTGTCAAGAATCGCGCAGTCGCTTTTGGAATTGATCCCAACCGGTTCGAGAAGACCGACATTCACATCCACGTGCCGGCGGGGGCCACGCCCAAGGACGGTCCGAGCGCGGGGGTGGCCATGTTCATGGCGCTCGTTTCGCTGATGACCGACCGCACGGTGCGCAGCGACACCGCGATGACCGGGGAGATCAGCCTACGTGGTTTGGTGCTCCCGGTCGGCGGAATCAAGGAGAAGGTCGTCGCGGCGCACAGAGCCGGAATCAAGCGCGTCATGCTGCCGGCGCGCAACAAGAAGGACTTCGACGACATCCCCGAAGAGGTCCGCCGGCAATTGACGTTCGTTTGGCTCGAAAGGGTCGACGAGGCTGTGTCATCGGCGCTCGAGACAGGTCCGCCGGCGAAAGCGGCGATCGCCGAACCGGCGGTCGGCCAGCAGGCGGCGTCGGCCTCCTAGCGTTCGACTGGCGCGACGCTTCGTCCAACCCGGCGAGGAACGAAAACGAATTGTTCCACGGGATCGCCGCCGCCGCCCATGGCCCCCGTCCGACCTGATTCGAGGACGGCGACGACGGCCGAGCGCCCGGTCGGGCCAAGCCGCGATCAGAGAGCGCTGACGTCGCCTGGCGCGCCCTCGGGTTCGCCAGAGCGCAGCGCCGTAGACGACAGCCGCGAGCGCTGCCCATGCAGAAACAGGAACGCCGGCGGGGCCAGGGTCGCGAACCGCGCCGCGTCGCGCTCGGGCGCCCGCCAGCGGCCGAGCGCGACCCCGGCCCGGCTGGATATCGCTCGCAAGGTCGAGCCGGGGCGGTCGACGACCGCGATCGGCGCCAGATCGACGATTCTGCGCCAATGACGCCAGAGATGGAACTGCCTCAGATTGTCCGCGCCCATGATCCAGACGAAATGGACCCCGGGCGCATGGCCCACGATCCAGGCCAGCGTGTCGAAAGTGTAGCGGGCGCCGATCCGCGCCTCGATATCGGTCACCGCGACCTTTGGGCCGGCGACGAGGCGGCGAGCCGCTTCGACCCGCGCGTGCAGCTCCGCCAGCTCGGCCAGCGATTTCAGCGGGTTGCCCGGCGTCACCAGCCACCAGACGCGATCGAGGCCGAGCCGCCGCAGCGCCAGCCGGGTCACGAGCGCGTGGCCCTCGTGCGGCGGGTTGAACGAACCGCCGAGCAGGCCGATCCGCATCCCCGGCGCAAACGGAGGCAGGCGCGGAATCCGGGTCACGAAGCCGCCTGCGCGGCGAGCAGCTCCGCCTGGCGCTCGGCGGTCAGCGCGTCGACGATCTCGTCGAGCCCTTCGCCTTCCATCATCCGATCGAGCGAATAGAGCGTCAGGTTGACGCGATGGTCGGTCACCCGCCCTTGCGGGAAATTGTAGGTGCGGATGCGCTGCGAACGGTCGCCCGAGCCGACCTGCGAGCGCCGCTCCCGGGCGCGTTCGGCGTCGAGCTTCTGATTGCGGGCGTCGAGCAGGCGCGAACGCAGGAGCGCCATCGCCTTGGCGCGGTTGCGATGTTGCGAGCGCTCCTCCTGAACCGCCACCACGACGCCAGTCGGAAGATGGGTGATGCGGATCGCGGATTCGGTCTTGTTGACATGCTGCCCGCCGGCCCCGCTGGAGCGCATGGTGTCGATCTTGAGATCGGCCTCGTTGATGACGAAATCCGCTTCCACTGCGACCGGGAGGACGGCGACCGTCGCGGCCGAGGTGTGGATTCGCCCCTGCGTCTCGGTCGCCGGCACCCGCTGCACCCGGTGAACGCCGCTCTCGAATTTGAGCCGCGCGAACACGCCGCGCCCGGAAATTTCGGCGACGATCTCCTTGTAACCGCCGGCCGTCCCCCCGCTCGTCGACAGCACTTCGACCTTCCAGCGCTTTGATTCCGCGTATTTGACATACATGCGAAACAGATCGCCGGCGAACAGGGCCGCCTCGTCGCCGCCCGTTCCCGCCCTGACCTCGAGGATCGCGTCGCCGTCATCGGCCGCGTCCTTCGGCAACAGCGAGATGCGGATCGCCTCGGACATTGCCTGCGACTGGGATTCGGTGGCGGCAAGTTCGGCGCCGACCAGCGCGCGCATTTCCGCATCGAGATCAGGGTCTCGCAGCAGGACGGCCAGATCGGCCCGCTCCTTCTCCTTGGCGCGAAAGGCCTTGATCGCCGCGACGACGGGCTCGAGTTCGCCGAGCTCGCGGGAAAGCGCCGCATAATGCGCGCCCGCCACGCCTTCGGCCAGACGCGCGCCGATTTCCTCATAACGGCGAAGGATGAGATCGAAATTGTCGTTGGCGGCCATACGGAAACTCGATTGTCGGACGGATGAGCGACGAAGAGCGCGCTCCCGCTACAGGCGCACGTCCAGACACTCGGCCAGCGCCCGCAACGGCTCCCTCAGGGACGCCTCGGCGCGGCCGGTCGACAGCATCGTCTCGATCTCGCGCGCGGCCTTGCCGATCTCGAGCGACAACGTCATCGCCTTGACCGGACCGATCGAGGTCGCCGACATCGAAAGCTCACGATAGCCGATCGCCATCAACGCCATCGCTTCGAGCGGGCGCCCGCCGATCTCGCCGCATAGCGTCACCGGCGCCCCAAAACGCGCGCCAGCCCGAGCGATCGAACGCAAGGCCCTCAAAAATCCGACGCTCAAGGGATCGAATCGGTTGGCGACCCGCCGGTTGTCGCGATCGACCGCAAACAAATATTGCATCAGATCGTTCGAGCCGACGGAAAGGAAATCCGCGTGCGCGGCGATTTCATCGATTTGCCACAGCAGCGACGGCACCTCGACCATCACGCCGAGCATGGTCGAGCGCGGCGGCTCGTAGCCGCGGTCCGCGCTCCAGGCGATTTCGCGATCGAACAGCGCGCGCGCCGCCACATATTCCGCGACGGTCGAGACCATCGGCGTCATCACCCGCAAATCACGTCCGGCGGCGGCGCGGATGAAGGCGCGAAACTGCATGCGAAGCAAGGCAGGGCGATCGAGCCCGATGCGAAGGGCGCGCCAGCCGAGCGCGGGGTTTTCCTCCTCAATGCCCTTCATATAGGGCAGCAGCTTGTCGCCGCCGATGTCGAGGGTGCGAAAGGTGACCGCCCGCTCGCCGGCGGCTTCGAGGATGGAGCGATAGAGCGTCTCCTGCGCGCCCTGCCTAGGGAAACGCGAAGCGAGCATGAACTGCAATTCGGTACGGAAGAGTCCGATCGATTTCGCGCCGGTTTCGACTAGGTGGGGCATGTCGACGAGAAGCCCGGCGTTCATGTGCAAGCCGATCGCGACGCCGTCGCGGCTGACCGTGGGGAGGTCGCGCAGCGCCCGATACTGGGCCTGCTTGCCCGCGCGCATGCGCGCCTTCACCGCGTACGCCGCCTCGACGTCCGGCTGCGGGCGCAGTTGGATCTCGCCCGCGTCCCCGTCGACGATGATCGCATCGCCCTGCTCGACGATCTCGGAAATATTCGGGATATCGCTGACTGCGGGAATCGAGAGCGCGCGCGCCACGATCGCGATGTGGCTGGAGGCGCCGGCCTCCTCGAGGACCAGGCCGCGCAGACGCGCGCGATCATAGTCGAGCAGCGCGGCGGGGCTCATCGAGCGCGCGACCAGAATCGCATTTTCCGGCAACTCCTCCGGCAGCAGGACGAGGCTCTGGCCGGCAAGCTGGTGCAGCAGGCGGTTGGCGACGTCGGTGAGGTCGTGCAGCCGGTCGCGCAGATAGGGATCAGTCTGTCGCTGCAGCCTGGCGCGGGCGTCATTCTGGACCCGCTCGACCGCGGCCTCGGCGGTCAGGCCCGAACTCACCGCCTCGCGCAGCCGTCGCAGCCAGCCTCGGTCATGCGCGATCATGCGGAAGGCCTCCAGCACGTCGCGGTGTTCGCCGGAGACGCCGTCGTCGCTGCTGTCGACGAGGTTGTCGACCGACGTCCGCATCGCGCCGATCGCCGTCTCCAGCCGCTGGAGCTCCAACTCGACGTCGTCGGCCACGATCTTCGAGACCGTGATCCGCGACTGGTGCATGACCACGTGCCCAAGACCGAGACCGTCGGCGATGCCGAGACCTTTGAGCGACACCGGCCTGCGCACATCGATCGCTACGCCATGGGAGGCGACGCTCTGCAGCTCGCCGGAGGCGATCATTTCGGCCAGCAGCATCGCCGTCGTCTGCAGCGCCTCGATTTCCTCCTCCGAATAGGCGCGGCGGGCGCGATTCTGGACTACGAGCACGCCGATCGTTGCGCCGCCGCGCAGCACCGGGACGCCGAGGAAGGACTGGTAAATCTCTTCGCCGGTCTCGGGGCGATAGGAGAAAGCCGGATGGTGCTGGGCGTCGGACAGCGCGAGCGGCTCGGCGCTGGAGGCGATGAGGCCGACGAGGCCCTCGTCGGGCTTCATGGTCGTGAGATGGACCGCCTCGCGATTGAGGCCTTCGGTCGCGAACAGCTCCATCGAGCCGTCGGCGCGCACGACATACAGCGAGCAGACCTCCGCCACCATGTTGGAGGCGATGAGCACGACGATGCGGTCCAGACGCGCTTGCGCGACGACGGGCTCCGCCATGACCTCGCGAAGCCGCCGCAGCAACAGACGCGGTCCGCCCGGCGCGCGCATCGAGAACGTCCTATCCTGCCGCCGATTTATTCGGCGCTCTTTTGAGCCATGCGATGACCGCGCCGCGGAGAACACGCCGGAAGAAAGCCGCTCGCGGAAGCTAGCTCTTGGGTCCGGCCGACTCCCGGTTTCGAGGCGGTATAGAAACGATTTGCTGGCGCGGCAAGGGCGCGTGGACGGCCTTGTCGGCGATGGCCCGAGCGAGGGGTCCTCGTCAAGGCGCGCGCAGTAGCGCCGCGGTCGCCGCCGCGGCAGCAGCGCGCCTGGCAAGAACCTCGTCGAGCCAGTCGGGCCGCATTTCGGGAACCGAAGACAGAAGCAGCTCGGTATACGGGTGATAGGGCGGCGCGAATACGGCCGCGGTCTCGCCGCTCGCAACCACCTTGCCTTGAAGCATGACGGTGACCTTATTGGCGATCCGCTTCACCGTGCCGAGATCATGTGTGATGAACAAATAGGCGACTCCCAGTTCGTCCTGAAGCTTTTTCAGCAGTCGCAGGATTTCCTCTCCGACCAACTGATCGAGCGCGGAGGTGACTTCATCGCAGATGATCAGATCGGGTTCGGCGGCCAGCGCCCGCGCGATCGACACGCGCTGCTTCTGTCCGCCCGACAATTCGCTGGTTTTGCGGGTGATATAGGACTCCGGCAGATCCATTTGCCGCAGCAATTCGAGCACGCGCGCGCGCACTTCGCTGCGCGAGCGTTTGAAATAGAACGCGACCGGCCTGCCGATGGTGTCGAGCAACGTGTGCTGGGGATTCAACGCCACGTCCGGCATCTGGTAGATCATCTGCACCCGGCGCAGCTGGTCCCTGGTCCGGTCCTTCAGGCGGGGCGGCAGGCTGGTCCCGTTGAAGCGCACGTCGCCGGCGGTGCGCGGCAGCAAGCCCATCACGACGCGCGCCAGGGTCGATTTGCCGGATCCCGATTCGCCGACCACCGCCCGGGTGTCGCCCTTGCGCACTTCGAGGCTTACGTCGTCGATGACCCGCGGCTTTCCCGGATAGTCGGCGCTGACGTGGTCGATGGAAAGAATCGGGACGTCGCCGGCGCCGGTCACGGCGACAAAACCGTGGCCGGCGACGCGTTCGCTGACCAGACGGCGGGTATATTCCTGCCGTGGCTGCTGCAGGATCTGCCGCGAATCTCCGAACTCGACCATCTTGCCATGCCTGAGCACCATGATCCGATCGGCGATCTGCGCCACGACGGCGAGGTCGTGGGTGATGTAGAGCGCCGCGGTGCCGTGTTCGCGGATGAGCTTGCGAAAGGCGGCGAGGCATTCGACCTGGGTGGTGACGTCGAGAGCGGTCGTCGGCTCGTCGAAGATCAGAATGTCGGGTTTGGCGACCATCGCCATCGCCGCCATCACGCGCTGCAACTGTCCGCCGGAGACCTGATGCGGATATCGCCCGCCGATCGTTTCGGGGGATGGAAGATCGAGCTCCCGAAACAGCGCCACCGCGGCTTCGCGGGCCTCCGCGAAGCCCATGACGCCGTGGCGGACCGAGGCCTCGCAAACCTGTTCCATTAGCGTATGCGCGGGATTGAACGAAGCCGCGGCGCTCTGGGCGATATAGGCGATTTTTGGCCCGCGGAGCGCCCGCCGCTCGTCGGCGTCGACCGCGCGAAGGTCGGTATCGCCAAAAATAATCTGGCCTCCGATGATATAGCAGTCGCGGCGGGTGTACCCCATCGACGCCAGACCGATGGTCGACTTGCCGGCCCCCGATTCGCCGATGAGGCCAATCACCTCGCCGCGCCTCAACTGCAACGAAACGTCGTCGACCAGCACCGGCCCTTCGCCAGTGTCGGTGCGCACGGCGACTCGCATTCCGCGAATGTCGAGGATGACGGAATCGTCCCGGGACCGAGGATCGACCTGATGCTGCGCGCTCATGCGCCTTCTCCCTGTCCTCTGGAATGAATCGACAGCATCCAGTCGACGATGAAGTTGACGCCGATGGTCAAAACCGCGATCGCGGCGGCGGGATAGAGCGGCGCCGCGGAGCCGAAATTGATCATGTCGCGGTAGTCCTTGACCATGCTGCCCCAGTCGGCGCTGGGCGGCTGCACCCCGAGCCCGAGGAAGCTCAGCGCGGCGATGAAAAGGAAGGTGAAGCAGAAGCGCAAGCCGAATTCGGCGGTCAGCGGGGGGATCGCGTTGGGCAGAATCTCCCGCGTGACGATCCACCACCAGCCTTCGCCCCTGAGGCGCGCCGCCTCGACGAATTCCAAGCTGACGATCCCGATCGCGACCGAACGCGCCAGCCGAAACACCTTGGTCGAATCGAGCACGGCGATGGTGATGATCAGCACCGGCAGCCCGGAGCCCAAAACCGAAAGGATCACGAAGGCGAAGATGAGCGTCGGCATTGAGAGAAGCAGGTCGACCAGGCGCGACAGCGCCTGGTCGACCCAGCCGCCCGCGACCGCGGCGGCGAAGCCGGTCACGATTCCGATGCAGAACGACAGCGCGGTGATGATGAGCGCGAGGCCAATCGACATTCGTGCGCCGTAGATCAGCCGGCTCAGAAGATCGCGCCCCAGATTGTCGAGGCCGAGCCAATGCTGCGCGCTCGGGTCCGCCCAGGCGTCGCCCACCGGATTGGTCTGGCTATAGGGGGCGATCAGCGGCGCGAAAACCGCCACGAACAGGTTGATCGAGACGATCGCAATGCCGATCTGGGCCGTGACGCTGAGCTTGTGTCCCAGAATGCGCATCGCAACCTTTCCCGGTCGTTCGCCTTCGCCTTCAGCGCGGCTGACGCAAACGCGGGTTCGAGAGAATGGACAGGATGTCGGCGACCATGTTGAGCAGGATGAAGGCGGCGGCGAAGATGAGGCCGCAGGCCTGCACCACCGGCACGTCGTGTTTGGAGACCTCGTCGACCATCAGCTGGCCGAGACCGGGATAGACAAACACCGTCTCGACCACCACCACGCCGACGATGAGATAGGCGAGGTTGAGCGCGATGACCGCGATGATCGGCGCGAGCGCATTGGGCAACGCGTGACGCAGCACGATGCGAGTCTTGGTGAGGCCCTTGAGGATCGCCATCTCGATATAGGGGCTCGCCATCACCGCGAGCACCGAGGCGCGCGTCATACGCATCATGTGCGCGACGATGACCAGCACCAGCGTCAGCATAGGCAGGAAGGTGTAGTACAGGCGGTCGGGGAACGAGGTGTCCGAGGAGACATTCGCCAGCGAGGGAAACCAGCCGAGATCGACGGCGACGTATTTGATCAGCAGGTAGGCGAGAAAATATTCGGGCACGGATATCGTCATCAGGGTCACGACATTGACCAGCCGGTCGAACGCGCTTCCCTGTTTGATCGCTGCGGCGAGTCCGAGCCCGACGGCGAGCGGCACCGCGACTACCGCGGCATAAGTCGCCAGAAACATCGTATTTGCGAAGCGCGGCGCGATCTCCGTCAGCACATCGCGGCCATTGGCGAGCGAATGGCCGAAATCGCCGCGCAGCGCGCCGAAGAGCCATGCAAAATAGCGGACGATCGCCGGCCGGTCGAGGCCGAGATCGAGCCGCAACTTGGCGAGATTCTCGGGCGTCGCGTTATTTTGCAGGATCGCGGAGGCGAGATCCCCCGGCAGAATTTCCGTGCCGATGAAGATGAGCGCCGAGGCGGCAAAGAGCGTGAGGACGCCGAGAATCGCACGCTGGACGATCAATCTTCCCACGTCCGACCCGCCTCCTTGAATTCGCCCCGCGCGCCGGGACGCGCCGGGCCAATCCACCCGGCGCGCCATCCATTCCGACGCGGGCTCTCTGTTATGACTTCAACCAGGCCTTTTGCAGAATCAGACCGTTATCCATGTCGAACCCGCTGTGGGGCGTATGGCCGCCGACATTGTCGTGATGGGCGTCGAGCCAGTCGCGGAAGGCGGGAATGAGCGCGCCGCCGTCCTCGTTCAGCATCGCTTGCATTTCCCAGATGTAGGTCTTGCGCTTGGCCTCGTCGGTTTCGCCGCGAGCGTCCTCGAGCAGCTTTTGGAACTTCGCGTTCTTCCAGTGGGTCTCGTTCCAAGGGGCGTTGGCGGCGAAGGCGACGGCGAGCATCTGGGTCGCCGCGGGGCGTCCGCCCCAATAGCTCTCGACGAAGGCGCCTTTCAGCCAGACGTTGTCGAAGAAACCGTCGGCCGGCTCTTTTTTGACGTCGACCTTGATGCCGGCCTTGGCGGCGTCGGCCTGGAATAGCGTCGCCATGTCGACCGCGCCGTTGAACGCCGCGTCCGAGGCCTGCAACAGGATTTTCGGATCGGCGATCCCGGACTTCTTCAAATGAAAGGCGGCCTTCTCGGCGTCATACTTGCGTTGCGGCAGTTCGGTGTTGAAGTAAGGATCGGTCGGCGGAATCGGGTGATCGTTGCCGAGCGTGCCGTAGCCGCTGAACAGGGCTTTAAGGATCTGCTCGCGATTGGCGGCGTATTTGAGCGCGAGACGGATGTCCGGGTTGGTATAGGGATCGCGATCGATTTGCATCGCCAGAATCGTAAACCAGCCTCCGGGCGCGCGCACGACTTCGATCTTCGGCGCCTTCGACAGCAGCGCCACCGCTCTGTGGTCGACGCGGTTGATGGCGTCCATCTGGCGGGAGATCAAGGCGTTGAGGCGCGCTGAGCTGTCGTTGATGACGGTCACCTGCGCGCCGTCGAGATGGCCGCGGCCCTGCTTCCAATAGTCGCGTTGCTTCTTCAGCGTGATGCGCACGCCGGGATCGAACTTCTCGACCACGAGCGCCCCGGTGCCGACCGGCTTGGCCCAGTCCTTGAAGCCATTCGGGACCATCATCAGATGGTAGTCGGTCAGGGTGTAGGGAAAATCGGCGTCGGGCGTCGCGAGAGATATCTGTATCTGATATTTGTCGAGTTTCTTGATATCCGAGACTTCCTTCATCGGCCCCGCCGCGCCGGACTTGGTGGCGCCGCGATGCAGATTGAGCGAATAAACCGCGTCGTCCGCATTGAATTCCTGGCCGTTGGAGAAATTGACCCCTTTGCGAAGGTTGAGAATCAAATCTTTTGCGTCGTTCTTGGGTTCGAAACTCTCGGCGAGCGCGGGGAGCGGTTTGCCATTCTGGCCCCATTCGACCAGACCGTCGAAGACGCCGTTGCCGACGTCGATCATCACCGAGTCGGTCCAGCTGCGGGGATCGAGGCTGTCGGTCGTGCTGCCGCCCGCGAGTCCAAGCCTCAGGACGCCGCCGTTTCGCGGCGTCTCCGCGGCGATCGCCTCCGCGCTCGCCAGCATGCCCGAGATCGCGAGGCTCGAGGCGCCGAGCGCTGCGGCGCGGCCCATGAACTCGCGGCGCGAAACCGTGCCGAGGCGCAACCGGTCATTCCAATAATCCAGTTCGCTCATTTGCGTTTCTCCCGTCATGGCGGCCGCGACAAACGCCGAACCGCGCCGGCCCGAAAGGCCGCCTCCATTGGTCCATCATCCCGTTCGCCGCGGACATCTGTCAATCGCGATTCCGCCCGGACGCGCAAAGCGATCAGGGCGGGGGTCGGCCCGCCCCGCTCCATCCGGCGTTTGGCTCAGGATATCTTCCGTTTTGCGAGCATTTCGTCGCGTTGACTAACGCGGAAGCCGAGATTAGGGGATTCGGCCAGGAAATGCCGCGCGAACGCGCGCGATCGAGAATGGAGTTTCTCCGCCGATGAAGATTCTCGTGCCCGTGAAGCGGGTGGTCGACTACAACATCAAGATCCGCATCAAGTCGGACGGGTCCGGGGTCGAACTCGCCAACGTCAAGATGTCAATGAATCCGTTCGACGAGATCGCGGTCGAAGAGGCCCTCCGGCAGAAGGAGGCCGGCAAGGCGAGCGAGGTCGTGGTCGTCTCCATCGGCCCGGCGCAGGCTGGCGAAACGATTCGGACGGCGCTCGCGATGGGCGCCGACCGCGGAGTTCTCATCAAATGCGACACGATCGTCGAGCCGCTTGCGGTCGCCAAGATGCTGAAGGGCGTCATCGCCGCCGAAGAGCCGGGCCTCGTCATCATGGGCAAGCAGGCGATCGACGACGACTGCAACCAGACCGGCCAGATGCTCGCCGCGCTGACCGGCTGGGGCCAGGGCACCTTCGCCTCCAAAGTCGTCGTGGGGGATGGCAAGGTCGAAGTCACGCGCGAAGTCGATGGCGGCCTGCAGACCGTCGAGCTGAAGCTGCCCGCGATCGTCACCACCGACTTGCGCCTCAACGAGCCCCGCTACGCTTCGCTGCCCAACATCATGAAGGCGAAAAAGAAGCCGATCGACGAGAAGACGCCGGCCGATTACGGCGTCGATATCGCGCCCCGGCTGAAGGTTCTGAAAACGGCCGAGCCCAGCGGCCGCAAGGCTGGAGTCAAAGTCAAGACGGTGGCGGAACTCGTCTCCAAGCTGCATGACGAAGCCGGAGTGATCTGACCATGGCGACGCTTCTTCTGGCGGAAATCGCCAACGGCCAATTGAGCGATCTGACCGCTCGCGCGCTGACCGCCGCGGCCGGCCTGGACGCGCCGGTCGACATTCTCGTCGCCGGGCAAAACCTCGGCGAGGCGGCGGCGAGCGCGGCCAAACTCGCGGGCGTGGCGAAAGTGCGCGTCGCCGAGGATCCGATCTACGCCCACGGCCTCGCCGAGCCGCTGGCGGCGCTGATCGTCTCGCTCGCGGACGGATACGATGCGATCGTCGCGCCCTGCACGGCCAACGGAAAGAACGTCGCGCCGCGGGTCGCCGCGTTACTCGACGTGATGCAGATTTCGGACATCATTAAGGTGCTGGGGCCCAAGACCTTCGAGCGGCCGATCTACGCCGGCAATGCGATCCAGACAGTCGAATCGACGGATCCGAAAATAGTCGTGACCGTGCGCACGGCCTCCTTTCCCGCCGCGGGCGAGGGCGCCGCGGCGCCCATCGAGCCGGTCGGTTCCGCCCCGAATCCCGGGGTCTCGTCCTTCGTCGGCGAAGCGCTCGCCAAATCCGACCGACCGGAACTGACCTCGGCCAGGATCATCATCTCGGGCGGTCGGGCGATGCAGAAGGCGGAGAACTTCAAGACCTATATCGAACCGGTCGCCGACAAGCTCGGCGCGGCGATGGGCGCTTCGCGCGCCGCGGTCGACGCGGGCTACGCCCCGAACGACTGGCAGGTGGGCCAGACCGGCAAGGTCGTGGCGCCAGAGCTCTATATCGCGGTCGGAATCTCGGGGGCGATCCAGCACCTGGCCGGCATGAAGGATTCGAAGGTTATCGTCGCCATCAACAAGGACGAGGAGGCGCCGATCTTCCAGGTCGCCGACTATGGTCTTGTCGCAGATCTCTATTCCGCCCTGCCGGAATTGACCGCGGAGCTGGCCAAGATCGGACGGTAAGGTCCGGCAGGAGCGGCACATGCCGGGGCGCCCGACTGGACGCCCGCGGCCGCTCGTCTATGATCCCGGCCCGAATTTTGGGGCGCGTTGGAAAAGAGCATGGCACTCAACATCGACACGGTCGGCGTCATCGGCGCGGGGCAGATGGGCGCCGGCATCGCGCAGGTCGCCGCTCAGGCGGGGCTGGACGTTCACCTCAACGACGTCGCCGAAGAGCGGATCAACGGCGCGCTGGCGACGATCAATGGCCTTCTGGCGCGCCAGATCGCCAGGGGACAGCTCGACGAGGCGGGAAGGCAGGCGATCCTCGATCGCATCCATGTCGCGCGGACGCTGGACAAACTCGGCGACTGCGATCTCGTCGTCGAGGCGGCGTCCGAGAACGAGGAGGTCAAGCGCAAGATTTTCACCGCGCTGCGCTCGTTCGTGAAGACCGACGCGATCGTCGCGTCCAACACCTCCTCGATCTCGATCACGCGTCTCGCCTCGGTGACCGCCAATCCCGAGCGCTTCATCGGCATCCACTTCATGAATCCGGTGCCGAAAATGCAGCTGGTCGAATTGATCCGCGGCATCGCCACCAAGGATGACACCTACGAGGCCGCCAAGACTTTCGTCACCCGTCTCGGCAAGACCGCCACGATGTCGGAGGATTTCCCCGCCTTTATCGTCAACCGCATCTTGCTGCCGATGATCAACGAGGCCGTCTATACCCTCTACGAGGGGGTCGGGTCAGTCGAGTCGATCGACACCGCCATGCGGCTCGGCGCCAATCACCCTATGGGCCCGCTGCAACTCGCCGACTTCATCGGCCTCGACATCTGCCTCTCGGTCATGCAGGTGCTCCACGAGGGGCTCGCGGACTCGAAATACCGTCCGTGTCCGCTGCTGGTGAAATACGTCGAGGCCGGATGGCTGGGCCGCAAGACGCAACGCGGCTTCTACGACTATCGCGGCGAGCATCCGGTGCCGACGCGATAGGCGCTCGCTGGTCCGCAGCCGGGAGCCGCCGCGCGCGAGCATTGGCCGATTCACGCCAAGGCTCGGAGAGTGCGACCGGGACGAGGCGTAAGCGAAGCCGGCGCGCGTCGTGCTGAGCAAGGCTTTGTGAGGGTTTCCTGGCTGAGAGGATGTGGAAATCGAAGCCCATCCCTTGAACAGGCGTCCCAAACGCCGCCGTTGAGCCCTTCTCGCCGGCGAATGATCAGGCCTGTGGGCTAAATTTTATTATCCTTTAGACTCGATTGAAAGGTTTCGGTGCGAACGATAGACTGGCATGTCACAGCGGATTCGATTGTCCGCGCTATGGGGACGGCGGGTAGTTCGCATGTATGAAGGTTACCAATATCAACTCTATGAGATGGCGCATGCCGCGCTGGCGCCGGCGCGCGCGGTCTCGGACGCGGCGAATCTGGTCTTTCGCAATCCATGGAACCCAATCGCCAATACGGCTCTGGGCCGCAACATCTCGGCCAGCGCGGAACTGTTCGAACGGATGACGCGCCGCTACGGCAAGCCGGCGTTCGGGCTCGACCGGATCAAGGTTGACGGGGCGGCTTACATGGTCCGCGAGGAGATCGCGTGGAGCCGCCCGTTCTGCGATCTGCTGCGCTTCGTGCGCCCGGATCTGCCCGGCGCCGGCGCGCAGCCCAAGCTGCTGATCGTCGCGCCGATGTCGGGCCACTACGCGACCTTGCTTCGCGGCACCGTAGACGCGTTTTTGCCGCACTTCGACGTCTACGTCACCGACTGGGCGGACGCGCGCATGGTTCCGCTGGCGGTCGGGGCGTTCGATCTCGACGACTACATCGACTATTTGCGCGACATGCTCGAATTTCTTGGCCCCGGCGCCCATACGCTCGGCGTCTGTCAGCCGGCTGTGCCCTTGCTCGCGACCGTCGCCCTGATGGAGGCGAGAGGCGATAACGCCGCGCCGGCCAGCATGACCCTGATCGGGGGGCCGATCGACACCAGGCGCAGCCCGACGGATGTCAACCGGCTCGCCCAAAAGCGCGGCGTCGAATGGTTCCGCCGCAATTGTCTGCATACCGTCCCGTTCCCCTATCCCGGAGTCGGGCGGGCGGTCTATCCGGGCTTCCTGCAATTGTCCGGCTTCATGGCGATGAATCTCAACCGGCATGTCAACGCCCACCTGGAGATGTTCAACCATCTCGTCACCGGCGACGGCGACTCGGCCGAGAAGCACCGGGAATTCTACGACGAGTACATGGCGGTGATGGATCTGACCGCCGAATATTACATGCAAACGGTCGAGACCGTGTTCGTGCGCCACGCCCTGCCGAATGGCGAGATGAAGCACCGCGGGCGGCCGGTCGATCCGGCGGCGATCCGCAACTGCGGGCTGATGACGGTCGAGGGCGAGAAGGACGACATCTCCGGCGTCGGCCAGACCCAGGCGGCGCTCGACTTGTGCGTCAATATTCCCGGAGCAAAGAAGCAGAACTACCTGGCGATGGGGGTCGGCCACTATGGGGTCTTCAACGGCTCGCGGTTCCGCGCCGAGGTTGCGCCGCGCATCCGCAATTTCACCGAGGCCGTCGACGCGATGACAAAGCGGCGCAAATCGAACGGGGCGGGACGAGCGGCGCACTAGGCGCCCGCTCCCGACCATGTTCCGGCGCGCGCATTCCGCGCTCGTTTACCTTTCGCAAACCTTAGCCGCGTCTGCGGGCGCAACAGGTGGTAACCTGTCCGCGTTTGGTTGCGGAGGACAGCGGCGTGGTCGCATCGGCCAGGACAGGGGTCGCGGCGGGGATTGGGCTCATTCTCGCGCTTTGGGCCGGATCCGCCGCGGCGGGGCGGGTGGTCGGCTACGATTCCGGCTATCCTTCCGGCGCCATCGTCATCAGCCAGGCCGCCAGGACCCTCTATCTGATCGTCGATCCGCGGACGGCGATCGCCTATCCGGTCGCCGTCGCCAAACGTGGCAAGGAGTGGAGCGGGCTCGCCCATGTCGAGGGCAAGTATGTCGAGCCCGCGTGGTCGCCGCCGGAGTCGGTCAAACGCGACCATCCGGAATTGCCGGACGTGATCGCCGGCGGCTCGCCGAGGAACCCGATGGGCGCGCGCGCGATCACGCTCGACCGGGACGAAATCGCGATCCACGGCACCACCCGGGCGATGCGCGCCTCGGTCGGCGCCGCGGCCTCCTATGGCTGCATTCGCATGTACAATGAAGACGTGATCGACCTCTTCAATCGGGTCGCGGTCGGCGCGCCGGTGATGATGACGCGCTGACTTTAGGCAGGGATTTTAGAAGTCGCTCGCCAGACCCTTGACCTCCCAGTCGCCGTAGCGAACCGGGTCAGGACCGCCGCGGCCGTTCAACTCGGGCGCAAGCGGCGTCGCCGGACGGGCGCGCCGCTCCGCCGCCTCATCGAGCGCCCGCCGCGCCGCCGGAGGCAGGTCTCGCCGGGCTTCCGCGGGCGATCCCGAATCCGCGCCCGGAGTGGAAGCGCCGCCATTCGCCGTCATGAAAGCCTCAATCCTCGTTTCGGGCGCTTCGCCTTCGTCTTGGAAACCCTGTTTAAGCTCCGCGCAGGGCCGGCGCCATAGTGGATCGCGGAATCAGTCCTTTCAATTGCTTGCGGCGCCATTTGGTTCCGATTGCGGCCCCTGGCCTTCGCGAGGCCCGTGGCCCGCGCTCAGCCCCCGCCGACGTCGTCCTGGGGCGCCGCCAAGCGGCCTCGAAGGACGAGTTCAGTGCGGCGCCCGATGGCGAAAGCAGCGTCGGACGCTTCGCCCCGCTGGAGCATCCTTCGAGGCTCTTGCCCTCGCAAGAGCGCCTCGGGATGAGGTCGGCGGGCTTTTTGCGGGTTTCGAGGAACCCCGGCAGAAGCCGGAGCAAAGCCAGCGGCAACGGAATCCAAGCCCGCGGAAGCCGGAGCAAAGCCAGCGGAAGCGGAATCCAAACGATTCCCTTCCGCGAATCGAGCGTTTTCAGGAGTTTAGGCGCGAATCCAAATGATTTTGTAACTCCCAAGCCGTCTGATTTCAGGCTGCGATGGCGGCGAGGAGATGGGTTGGGTTTGCGGTCAGGGCTTGGAGGATGTTGAGGCCCTGCTTTCGGGCGGTGGAGACGATGGACCTCAGGCGGACGAAGACGTGAGCGCCTTGGAAGGTCCTAAAGCCGCCCGAGATTTTCATTTTGACCTTAGTCATGCGCAGGTCCTGTTCGGCCAGATTGTTGGTGAACGGGACGTCGAAGTCGACGAGGAAGCGCAAGGTCTCGTCCTTGAAGGTCTTGAGGCGGATGAGGAGATTGTGGCCTGGACGCTGCTTCTTTCGTTTTCTCGAGCCGGGCGCAGGATCGAAGGCCGGCAGGGCGCGATGGAAGGCGAGCCCTTCGCGGACCGCCTGCCAGTAGCGGTCGACGAAGCCTTGCACGCGTTCGGGTTCGAGCGCCCGGGCGTTGGCCTCTTTGGCCTGGCGCACGGCCTTTGCGGCGTCGAGGAGGAGGTCGCGCATGGCTTGCGCCCACGGCTCCTTGTCGATCTCGATGAGCGCCTGGAGTTCGCGCAGGTGATGGGCGTTGCAGAAGGCGTGATCGACGTTGGCAAGGGCGGCGTAGGGGCGAAAATGGTCATGCACGACAACGCCGCCCTTCAACCCCGTGGGAACGTCGCCGCGCGCCTCTCCGACCCGGTAGAGGGTGTGGCTTTGGCTCGAGGTCGTATGCAGCCATTGCAGCGAGCCCGCGATGCGAAAACCGGTTTCGTCGAGATGCCGGACCCTGGCCTGACCGACGCGCGCCCCGATCGCGTGATAGACGCCCTTGAGATCCTCCGCCTTCCGGCGCGCCCACGCCGTCAGGCTCGCCGGGCAGACGAGCGGCGCGCCGAAGAGGTCCTGAAGCGCCTGCGCCGTCCGGTCCTCGGGCACAAGCTGCTGCACGTTGAGATAGACCGCCGCCGCCTTGATGCGTTCGCCATACTGGGTCGGCGAGATCACGCCGTCGGGGAACGAAGCCCGCGTCACGCCGCGGCAATGGGCGCAAGCGTAGATGGCGGCCTGGTGCTCCGTGACCTCGATCAGCCGTTCGGGCAGATCGAACACCTGGCGCGCCTCGACGCCGGTTTGCATCGAAGCCGTCAACCCCGCCCGGCAATGGCGACAGGTCTGAGCCTCGTGCCCAACGATCCGGTCAGGCGTCGCCGTTCGCCGCAGCGTGTCGCCCTTGTGGCCCCGCTGTCCCCCGCTCGCCTTGCCCGAACGGCCATGAAGGCCGCCGGGAAGGCGCCGCTTCTTCTTCAGCCCGTCGCTCGAAGGCGGCTTGGAACTCGTCGTGCTGTCCAGACCCAGCCGTCGGCGCAACTGCGCCACCTCGGCGCGAAGACGCTCGATCTCGCGCGCCTGCGCCGCAATCAGGGCTTCGACTTCCCGCGGAAGACTCATCCCACCCTTGAGTCACAATCCTCCCCCCTTGTCGCCCCCCTTCGCCGCCACCCACGAAATTCCTCACCCCCTGTGACAAATAAGACTCACCCCGGCTTGGGAGTTACATGATTTTTTTCTCCGGCTCCTTGATGCCCGCCAAACCCGTCCCGCCGTCGGCGGGACAAGCGGCCGGGTTCGCCGCCAAGGCGATCCTAACAGAGATTCTGCTTTTCAGGAAGCGAATGTCGCCGCCGGCCGGAAACGCTGTCGGCGGCGGCGGCCCGTCAGCGCCGGAACGCGTCGACAGGGGGCATTATGCCGAAGCCGTCAGGGCAGGGCTCATCGCGCGATGAAACCTCGCCCGTCATGAGAGGCCGCGATCAGGGGGCCTCTCGGCATGTGCGGGACTCTGAGTCGCGCCAGCGAGCGCCCCCGGGCCACCAGACGACGCTCCGGGGCGACGCCTAGCTTGGGCGCATAATTATGGTAAATCCGGGCGTGTCATGTCTGGACGGCGCCCCTTGGTCAAGGGTTGCTTTGAAGCTGTTGCGAACGTCTCGGGCGCGGTCATGTCTACGGCCTGTTGATGCGGGAAGGAAAAGCCCGCTGGCCCTGATGAAGATCCGCATGGCTCTTCGCCCCAATCACCGTAGCGCGCTCCAAACCGGCGCGGACACATGCACGGGCTTAAAAGCCTTCGCCGTTGGTTCACATCACTTCGTCGGCGCCCTCGATTGCGTTCGCCTTGCGGCGGAAACTCCCCTTGAAGAGCCTCTTTGGTCTATGCCGCGACCGGACGGTCGTCGTACTGGCCGCCCCTGGTCATCAGCGCGTAGACGATCCGCGCGACCTTGTTGGCGAGCGCCACCGCGGTCAGCTTGAACTTGTATGTGACCGTCTTGCGCTCGATGAGCCCGCTCGCCCACCGACGCAGGGCGTCGTTATGGCCCTTGCGATGGCGAAGCGTGGCGCAGGCGCCTACCACCAGAAGCTTGCGCAGGTAGCGGTCGCCCATCTTGGTGATGCGCCCGAGCCGCTCCTTGCCCCCGGTCGAACTCTGGCGCGGGGTGAGGCCAAGGAAGGCTGCGAACTCGCGCCCCGAGGCGAAGGCCCTCATGTCCTTAATCGTGGCCGTGATCGCCGAGGCGGTGACCGGGCCGACGCCGGGAATGGTCATCAGCCGCCGGGCGGTCTCGTCGGCCTTGACCGAGGCCGCAAGCTCCTTGTCGATCGCTGCGATCGCCTCGTCGAGCGCGTCGATCTGGCCGACGAGCGGACGAAGCGCCGCGCGCACGCAATCGGGGACCACGACCTCGCCGCTGTCGTCGAAGCCGTCGGCGGCAAGGCGCTTGAGGTCATAGGCGTGATGCGCGCCCTGCGGCGCGACCACGCCGATCTCGGCCATGTGCCCGCGCAATGCGTTGATGAGCGACGTGCGTTGGCCGGCGAGCAACTCCCGCGCCCGGTGGCGCATCAGCTCGGCCTGGTTCTCAAGCGAGCGCACCGGAACGAACCGCTGGCCTGGCCGGCCCGCCGCCTCGCAGATCGCCGCCGCGTCGGCCGCGTCGTTCTTGTTGCGCCGGACATAAGGCTTCACATGCGCCGGCGGGATCAGCTTGACCTCGTGCCCAAGCGCCAGCAACTGACGCGCCCAGTGATGGGCCGAGGAGCAGGCCTCCATCGCCACCACGCACGGCGGCAATTCGGTAAAGAAAGCGACGAGCCGGCCGCGCGTTAGCTTGCGCGCGACGACAATTTCCCCCTTCGCGTCGACGGCGTGAACCTGAAAGACCTTCTTCGCCAGATCGAGCCCGACCAGCGTGACAACGGCGATATTCCGGATAGACTTGGCCATGGACGGCTTCCCTTTCAGATGGGTTGGTGACAACGACCATCTTGGCACAGTCGATGCCGTTCGGGGCGCCGTCCACCCCATCACCGTAATGCCGGCACTCTCGCCGTATGACGAGGCCGACAATCGCCTTTTCAAAGAAGATGGAAAACCTCGCGTAGTGATGGCGCTGCACTTCCTCTATTACAATTTTGTGTGTATCCATAAGACTTCTCAAGACGACACCCGCGATGACCGCTCGGGTGACCGACAGGTTTTGGGAAGTCGTGGACATGATCAATGTTCTAGAGGCTTGGAAAAGCCATAATGAGTAAAAAACACACAGGACGTCCCCGCAGACAACTCACGACGAAGTCAAATACTAATAAATACTCAGATCAAGTTAGAAATACAGAAAAAGTAAAACAGCTAGCCCCACAGCCGCCGCGAGTAGGGCAGCAACCTATATATTTTCTATTTTTAACGCATGCGAAAATTTATCTCGGACTTTTTGCATCGATAGTTGGCATAGTAGCTGCGTCATGGGCATTTTTCCCGAGTTTATCGATCCTACCTACGGTAACTGTTACAGATAAAAAACCATCATCTGTCGATTTTACTGTCACGAACACAGGGCGATTGACCGTCTATGATTTGATCTTCTCGTGCATGATCGAACGTCGCGGAAGAATCCTTTACACGGAAGGAAATACCGTAATCTCTCCGGACGGGATTATGGCGCAAGGCGTCGGCGAACTCGACCCAGGCAGAAGCGCAACACGTAGCTGCGATGTCGGAATGCCGATCCCTGATGTCGGATACCCTGCTTCTTTTGATTTTACCATTCGTTATGTGTGGCCATTCATTCACAAAACCAATTCCGTCACCCGCCATTTCACGACGAGACTTGACGGGGATAGACATATCATGATCGTTCCTGATTCCGGCTAGCACTACCTTATTCAAACTGGCCCACTACCTCGGCGAGCGTCCGAACTCGATCATCTTTTCGTCTGCCGCAAGCCAAGCGCAATCTTGGCGTAGTAGTCTGGCGCGAGCGGCGACGATCTGATTTGGGCAGAGGCGCGTTTGGCTGGACAAATGCAGGGTTTCCACGGGCGGCATCAAAGGCCGGACCCGCCGGAGCCTCCGCCGCCGGGCATGGCGGCGCGGGTCGCGGCCGCGCGCGCGGTCGCCGAGGCGCTAACCCTGGCGCGCCCGCTGGACGAGCGCTTGGCGGCCGACCTCACATTGCGCGCGGGCGGCATTGACGCCCGCGATCCGGCGCTCGCGCGCTCGATCGCAACGGTTTCGCTGCGCCGGCTGGGCGCGATCCGCAAGGCGCTCGCCCGAAGGCTCGACAAGGGCATGCCCAAGCGCGGCGGCATGCTGGAATGGACGCTGATCGTCGCGGCGGCGCAGATCTTGTTTCTCGAGAGGCCCGACCACGCCGCCGTCGATCTGGCGGTGAAGGCGGCGCGGGCGGAAGCCGCGAGCGCGCCGTTCGCGGCCCTCGCCAACGCCGTGCTTCGCGCGCCGCCCCGAGGCCATCCTCGCTGACTCCGATCCCCTGGACGACGACACGCCAGGCTGGCTGGCGGCGCGGCGGCGGCCGAATTACGGCGAGGGTCTGGCCCGGGCGATCGCCGCCGCCAACCACTGCGAACCCGAGTCAGGGAGACGATGAGCGGGAAAGAGCTATAGTTTCACGTCCTTTTACTTTTGTGCGCTTTGGCTCGAAGACCCGCAGGCGCTTTCGCCTTCCTTTTTGTCTGATTGTAATCAACCGCGGCGCGGACGAGATTTTTTAGGGCGCGCTCGTCGATCTTGCCGCCCTCATGGAGGTCGATGGCGCGCCTCGTGTTCCCGTCGAGGCTGGAGTTGAAGAGGCGTGAAGGGTCCTCGAGCGAGGCGCCGTTGGCGAAGGTCATCTTGACGACGGTCTTGTAGGTCTCGCCGGTGCAGAGGATTCCGGCGTGCGACCACACCGGAACCCCTCCCCATTTCCACTCCTCGACCGCTTCGGGGTCGGCCTCTTTGATGAGGGCTCGGACCCGGGCGAGCGTCTCGCCCCGCCAATCGCTGAGCTCCTCGATTCTGGCGTCGAGCAGCTGGGAGGGAGAGACTTCTCCTGTTCCTTCCTTCGATCCGCTCTTTCTGTTCTTCATGGCGGCAGCGACCATCGCGTCAACTCCGGCTAAAAGACGGGCGTTCAGCAGCGCATCTTCGCCTGCTGACTGACCTCGAACCTGGGCATGTGCTTCCGGCGCATTTCCTTCGCCAGCGGATGCGTGATCGCGCTCGCAATTAAATTACGGTGACACGCCCGTCTTTACCTTAATTCATTCGCAGCGGCGGCTTGGCTTCGCGGCTTCCGGCCGCGCTTGCCCGGGGCGAGCCTCCGCCCCAACCGTTTCTCGATCTCCGCCACAAAGCGCGCCGAACCGAGCGGCCGGCCGATCAGCTCGCTCCGCCTCAAGTGGACGAAGGCGGCGGCGTCCGCTTCGCCCTCGATGAGGTCGGCGAAACGCGGGGCGCGGTCGAGGAGCGGCCGGACGCTGGCCAGCCCGTCGTCGCGCCCGGCCAGATGCGCGCGCACGCTCGAATGCGGCCAGTCTTCGGCGCGCCAAACGAGCCGCGCCCGCACCGGATTGAGCGCCAGATAGCGCGCCGCGTTGATCAGATGCTCCTCGTCCAGCGCGACCGAGCCGAACCGGCCCTGAAACAGATGGCCGGTCTGGCGCGCGCGGGCGTTGACGAAGCCGGCGTAGAGTCGGTGCGCCCGCGACAGCGCCAGCGCCAGGCCCTCGGCATCCTGCGGCGTCAGGATGAGATGAACGTGGTTCGGCATCTGGCAATAGGCCCAGACCTCGACGCCGAAGCGGCGGCAGGATTCGCCGAGCCAGTCGCGATAGAGAGCATAGTCGCCGTCCTCGAAGAAAACGCGCTCGCGCCGGTTGCCACGCTGGGTGACGTGATGCGGCAGGCCGGGAACGACGGCGCGGGCGATGCGGGTCATGGGCGACGAATAGCATGGGCGCGTTATGGTGTAAAGACGGGCGTGTCACCGTAATTCCACGGCTTGGCGCGTGCGGCCGACAGCGCGTCGAGCCGATCCGCCAGCGCCGCAAAGAGGGGCTTGACGCCGCTCGCATCGCCCTGATCTCCCTGCTATGATATCTTTTAGAATTCCGTGATTCGGAGGATGCTTGATGGATTTGTTTGCGGTTGAAATTGATCCGCCTCACAACCAATATTGGGCGGACGGCAGCAAGGTTAAATGGCGCTTGCTGGTCCCTGCAACGTGTTCGGAAGAAGCGCTTTCCAAGGTTCGGAGCGCCTATCCACGAATGCCGGTGATAATTGTTACACGCATAAAATAGTGAAGAGCTGCGATTAGGCAGTCGCAGCAATGAATACTAATCCGGTTGCATTGGCGAAAATCATTTTGGCGAGCTCGTATGCTCGGCGGCTTTAATAACAATATCAATATTATGGCTGTAATCGCGAATAAATTTGGCAACGGCTACGTCATCCGCAAGCCATTTCTGACGTGCATGGAATTCATCAATCTCAACTTGTAGGTCTTCCGGGCTGAAGTGTCCACACTCCTCGATGATGCCGTCCAGGGTTTCTTCGTCGTCAGTTCCGTAGTTCTGGACGAGTATCCAAAGCACGTCCATAGATTCCAAATCGTCAGTCGGCTGAAGCGAACAGTCCAATGTTTTGAACAGCTTGGATTTTATTTCAGGACGGCGAGCGATGTCGTATATGATGTCCGGACCGCTGTCCTCATCATTATACAGCCCACAATCGATAATCTTTTGAACCAACACATCAAATTGCTGTTGACGTTCTGCGCGAGCTTTACGCGCGAGCTTGTCCGTATCCATGTTTTGCTCCGTGGGTAATCGATCCGATCGTCCATCATGGTGACAGCCTCGAAATTGTCGCCGGACTGACGTTGTAGGTGCGTGCGATCTCGGCAAGCGTCTCGCCGTCTCTGTCGCGCCGCTTGACGGCCTCTTGCCGTTGGTGCGGCGTCAACTTGAACGGTCACGGTCGTCGTACTGGCCGCTTCTGGTCAGTAGCGCAAAGACGATCCGCGCGACCTTGTTGGCGAGCGCGACCGCGGTCAGCTTGAACTTGTATGTGACCGTCTGAAGCTCATTCCGCCGGCGCGCGTGAAGCCCTATGTCCGGCGCAACAAGAACGACGCGGCCGACGCGGCGGCGATCTGCGAGGCGGCGGGTCGGCCAGGAAAACGGCGCATCGGCCTCGGCTCCGGCTTGTAGCAGGCGCGCCCGGACTCCGCACACGTCAATCCATCCGCGCCAAGACCTGCTCCAGGGCCGCAAAGAACCCCTGCCACCCGCTCTTGGCGCCCTGATAATATTGCGGCTGATCCGGCGGGAAGCCGGATTGCTCCATCCGCAGGCGGGTCCCCGCGCGGGTCGGAGTGAGAGTCCAGGTGACGACGCTCTCGAGACCAAAGGCCGCCCACGCATAAGACAGCGTTTTGTTTGGCTCGACCGCCAGGACCCGACAGTCGACAGCGCCCCAGTCGGCGCGAAACTTGAAACGATGGTCCACCACCGGCTTGAAGTCGTTCTTCATCAGCCACTCCTCGATCAGGTGGGGTTGCGTGAGCGCGCCCCAGATTTTCTCCGGCGGATGAGGCATCTCGCGTTCGACGACGACGGAAAGCGCATCGGTCGCGGGTTTGTTCATTGGTCCATCCTTTTCAAGAGATCTTCGAGGCGGTCGAACCGGCCTTGCCAGAAGCCGGCCATTTGGCTGGTCCAGTCGATCAGCGGGGCCAAGGCGCCGAGCCGGGGGCTATAGTGGGTCTGGCGGCCTTGGCGGCGGCCGCGCACCAGCCCGGCCTGCTTGAGGACCGCGAGATGCTTTGAGACCGCCGGTTGCGAGACCCCGGCGCGAGCCGTCAGAGCCCCGACCGTCTTCTCTCCTTCGCGGCACAGGCGTTCGAACAGCGCCCTCCGAGTCGGATCGGCGAGCGCCGTGAAAAGCATGTCATGCGGCTCTGGCGTCACGATCAATAACCAGCTGGCTATTGATCGACGTATAACCACGAAGATATGTGTCCGTCAAGCGCGCGCCAATGAGCGGTTGAGCCCGGGCGGCCTGGCGGATCATTGATGGGCTTTGGCGGGATCCCCGCCTCTCATGGTGAAGCGAGGAGCTCCCAAACATCGATCCCTGGCGTTCAATCGCTCGCGACCAATGACCGCCCTGGGTCGAATCCCCCTCGTCTCCGGCGCGGATCAAGCGCGAGATTCTTGCCGCTATTGGCCGCCGGACTTTTCGAGGTGGCCGCCGAACTGGTAGCGCAGGGCCGAGAGAATCTTGTCCCCGAATTCGGCTTCGCCGCGCGAACTGAAGCGCTCGTAGAGCGCGGTCGTCAGCACCGGGACCGGCACCCCTTCCTCGATCGCCGCCATGACCGTCCACCGGCCTTCGCCTGAATCGGATACGCGGCCCGAGAATTTCGCGAGTTGCGGATCCTGGACCAGCGCGATCGCCGCCAGATCGAGCAGCCACGAGGCGATCACGCTGCCGCGGCGCCAGACTTCCGCGACATCGGGGATATTGAGGTCGTATTGATAGAGCTCGGGATCGGCCAAGGGGGCCGTCTCGGCGTCGCTCTCCTGCGCCCTTTTGCCGATGTTGGCGGAGTGAAGAACGGCGAGCCCCTCCGCATAAGAGGCCATGATCCCGTATTCGATGCCGTTGTGGACCATCTTGACGAAGTGGCCGGCGCCGCTCGGACCGCAGTGCAGATAGCCCTGCTCCGACGTCCCCTTGATCTTGTCCCGCCCCGGCGTTCGCTCGATGTCGCCGATGCCGGGCGCCAGCGTGGCGAAAACCGGATCGAGATGGCCCACCGCGGCGGCTTCGCCGCCGATCATCATGCAATAGCCGCGCTCGCGGCCCCAGACGCCGCCGCTCGTTCCGACGTCGACATATCGAACGCCCTTGGGCGCGAGCGCCTTCGAGCGCCGGATGTCGTCGACATAATAGGAGTTGCCGCCGTCGATGAGGATGTCGCCGGGTTCGAGATGCGGCGACAGGCCGGCGATGGTCTCGTCCACGGCCGCCGCCGGAACCATCAGCCAAACCGCCCGGGGCTTCTTGAGCTTCGCCGCCAGCTCCTGGAGCGAGGCCGCGCCTTTGGCGCCATGCTTGGCGATCTCGTCGACCGCCTTGGCCGACATGTCGAAGGCGACGCAATCGTGGCCGCCCTCAGTGAGCCGACGGACCATATTGGAGCCCATTCGACCCAGTCCGACCATTCCCAGTTGCATGGCAGTCCCTCGCGATTGGATTGGCCCTTCGGGCCGGTGGGGGCTCGCTCAAAACTCGGCTGAGGCGGGCCTCGATCATCTTTGCACAACGACGGCGCCTCCGAAACCGTTGATGAATTCGCGCCGCCGCTCAAGCAGGGCGTATCGATGGCCGGCCGTCGCCGCCCTTTAATCGACGTTTCGACCCAGGTCGCTGAGGTCGCCGGAATGAATGGCGATATTCCGGCGGCGCCCCGCAGCCGGCCGGATTGGTGTGGCCAAAATGCGTCTCCTTCGACATAATTTAACTCCATTTCCGGATTCCGCGTCTGCCGCAAGCGCCGAGCTATTGCGTGAGGCTGCACCATCGCCATAATTCGGATTGTGATTACGCTCGTGGGAAGCGGGCCGTGCGAATCGCGTTTTTTGTCGTCGCGCCTTGCCAAATTCGGGGGAACACATGGTCGGATCCCTGGTTCGCGCCGCCGCCCTGGCCGGCCTGATGCTAAGCGCAAGTTCTGCGCCCCTGTTCGCCAACACGCCGTTTTGGCAGTTGCAGCCGGGGCAGTTGCAGCCGGTCGCCTCGCCGATCCCGCGCGAAACCGTCGCCTTTCAGGGCAGGGAGACTCCTGGCACGATCATCGTCCGCACCGGCGAGCGTCGGCTCTACTTCGTCCTGCCTTACCATCAAGCGCTGGTGTACGGCGTCGGCGTTGGGCGGCCCGGCTTCACCTGGGCGGGCGTGACCCATGTCGGCAACAAACGGGAATGGCCGGACTGGACGCCGCCGCGGCAAATGCTGCGGCGCCGTCCCGACCTTCCGCGCCATATGGCGGGCGGCATCGACAATCCGCTCGGCGCGCGGGCGTTGTACCTGGCCGGCACGCTCTATCGGATTCATGGATCGAACGAGCCCGACACCATCGGGCAGGCGGTTTCCTCCGGCTGCATCCGCATGACCAATCAAGACGTCGTCGATCTCTACAGCCGCGCCAGAATCGGCGCCCGGGTGATCGTGACCCGCTGAGCGGGCCGCCTGTCCCCACGGGCGCCTGCCCGGCAGTCTTTCCCCGGCGGGCGCCTTTCCTTCCGATGATTCAGCAATTATGTTGAACGGATGGACTCTTACGCGCCCCTGAACGAGCCGCCGCTCGTCGATCCGTTCGGCCGCGCCATCGCTTACATCCGGGTTTCGGTGACGGACCGCTGCGACTTTCGCTGCGTCTACTGCATGTCCGAAGACATGAGCTTCCTGCCCAAGCGCGACGTGCTGTCGCTCGAGGAGATGGACCGTTTGTGCTCGGCTTTCGTGCATCTGGGCGCGCGCAAGATCCGCGTCACCGGAGGCGAACCCCTGGTCAGGCGCAACGTGATGTCGTTGTTTCGCGCGCTCTCCCGCCATCTGGCGAGCGGGGCGCTCGATGAAGTGACGCTGACGACCAACGGCTCGCAGCTGGCGCGCTTCGCCCAGGAACTCGCCGATTGCGGCGTCAAGCGCGTCAACGTCTCGCTCGACACGCTCGACCCGGACAAGTTTCGGACCGTGACGCGTTGGGGCGACCTCAAGGTTGTTCTGGGCGGCATCGACGCCGCGGCGGCGGCGGGGCTGAAGATCAAAATCAACGCGGTCGCGCTGAAGGGCTTCAACGACCGCGAGGCGCGAGGACTGGTCGACTGGGCGCACGGGCGCGGATTCGACGTGAGTTTCATCGAGGTGATGCCGCTTGGCGAAATAGAACGCGATCGCGCCGACCAGTTCATGCCGCTGACGGAACTACGCGCCGATCTTGAACGTTCGTTGACCCTGACGCCCTCGGCCTATGCGACCGGCGGTCCGGCGCGCTACTACGACGTCAAGGAGACCGGCGGGCGCGTCGGCTTCATCACGCCGCTGACCCACAATTTCTGCGAGGGCTGCAATCGCGTGCGGGTCACCTGCACCGGCACGCTCTATATGTGCCTTGGCCAGGAAGACGCCGCGGATTTGCGCGAGCCGTTGCGCCGGTCGCAGTCCGACGGGCCGCTGGTCGCCGCCATCCGCGCCGCGATCGCGCGCAAGCCCAAGGGGCACGACTTCATTGTCGCTCGCGCCGCCGCGCCGGCGACCAAGCGCCACATGAGCACGACCGGCGGCTGATCGCGCGGACGCGCGCGCCGTCATTTTTTTGCCTCGCGCCCGGCTGGCGGCGCAGGCGGTTAAGCTCTATATCAATCGATGCGAAGGGCGGGATCTTGACTCTCCGCTCTCAAAAGGGATCAGCGCAATGTCGGATGCTCGCGCACGAATCGAGAAAGTGATTTCGGAAAACCCGGTCGTCCTGTTCATGAAGGGCACGCCGCAGTTTCCGCAATGCGGTTTCTCGGGACAAGTCATTCAAATCCTGGATTATCTCGGCGCGCCGGTGGTCGGCGTCAACGTGCTCGAAGACGCGGAGATCCGCCAGGGCGTCAAGGAATACGCCAACTGGCCGACAATTCCGCAGCTCTACGTCAAAGGCGAGTTCGTCGGCGGCTGCGATATCGCGCGCGAGATGTTCCAATCGGGCGAATTGGCCGCGATGCTTGCCGAAGCCGGCGTTCCGCTCAAGTCTCAAGCCGGCGTGTGACGCCCCGGCGGTAGGCGTTTCGAAGTCGCGCGCCTCGCGGGGCGGGCGCGGCGTCGCTTCAGGCCGCCCGCGACCGCGCGTCCTTCGACGCAGCGATCAGATCGACGAAACGGCGGAACAGGTAATGGCTGTCGCGGGGCCCTGGCGAAGCCTCGGGATGGTATTGCACCGAGAAGGCCGGACGGTCGGTGAGCGCGACGCCGCAATTCGAACCGTCGAACAGCGAGACGTGGGTCTCCTGCGCGTTCGCCGGCAGGCTCGCGCGATCGACGGCGAAGCCGTGATTCATCGACACGATCTCGACCTTGCCGGTGGTGAAGTCCTTCACCGGATGATTGGCGCCGTGATGGCCCTGCGCCATTTTCAGCGTGCGCCCGCCGACCGCCAGCCCCAGCAGCTGGTGGCCGAGGCAGATTCCGAACAGCGGGATCCTGGTCTCCAGCAGCGCCCGGATCGTCGGCACGGCGTATTCCCCGGTCGCCGCCGGGTCGCCGGGCCCGTTGGAGAGGAAGACCCCGTCGGGTTTGAGCGCGAGGATGTCCTCGGCGCTCGCCGTCGCCGGGACCACCGTCACCTTGCAGCCGCAGTCGTTGAGGAGCCGCAAGATATTGCGCTTGACCCCGTAGTCGACCGCGACCACGTGAAACCGCGTCGCATCGCGCCTGCCATAGCCGCGTTCCAGGGTCCAACTGGTCTCGTCCCAGTCGTAGCGCTGGGTCGCGCCGACGGCGGGAACGAGGTCCATGCCGTCGATCCCCGGCCAGCGGGCGGCCCGGGCCCGCAACGCGTCGAAATCGAAGGCGCCGTCGGGCGAATGGGCGATAACGGCGTTAGGCATGCCCTGTTTGCGGATCAGCGTCGTCAGCGCGCGGGTGTCGACGCCGGTAATTGCAATGACGCCGCGCGATTTGAGCCAGGTGTCGAGCCGGGCCTTGGCGCGATGGTTCGACGGCTCGGAGAGGTCGGCGCGCATGACGGCGCCGATCGCGGCGGTCGAGGCCGCAGGATTGACGACCTCGATGTCCTCGTCGTTAACGCCGACGACGCCAATATGCGGGAAGGTGAAGGTGATGATCTGCGCCGCATAAGAGGGATCGGTCAGAATCTCCTCATATCCGGTCATCGCCGTGTTGAAACAGACCTCGCCGACCGCCCAGCCGGTCGCCCCGACGCCGAAGCCTTCGACGACCGCGCCGCTGGCGAGAACCAACGCGCCGGTCGCAATTCGAGGCCGCCAGCCGGGCGCGGGGGCCCCGTCAGGGGCCGGCGCGGGGTCGCTTGGCCGTGTTGCGCTTGCCATGCGGCTGTGCTTAAGCGCGGCCCGCCTCGCTCGTCAAGGCAGTCGGGCGCGTGAGAAGGATCGAGGAACCCATGACGGAGACGGCGCCGTTGCGCGATACAGTGGCTGCAAAGATGAAGGAGGCGATGAAGGGCGGCGACAAGGCGCGCGTCAGCGCCCTGCGTCTCATTATGGCGGCGCTGAAGGAGCGGGAGATCGAGGCGCGCGGCTCCGGCAAGATCGTCAGCCGGGCTGACGAACTCGCGCTGCTCGCAAAAATGGTCAAATCTCGCCAGGAGTCGGCGGAGATCTACACGCAGGCCGGTCGAACGGAACTCGCCGCGCAGGAAAGCGCCGAGATCGCTGTCATCAACGACTTTCTGCCCAGGCAAATGGAGGAGGCGGCGGTGACCGCCGCCGCCAGGGCCGCCATCGCCGCGACCGGCGCGACGAGCGTCAAGGACATGGGCAAAGTGGTCAACGCGCTCAAGGCGGCCCATCCGGGCGAGATGGATTTCGCAAAGGCGAGCGCGATCGTGAAGGGGCTGCTCGCGTAGGCGTTGCGCGCCAGGGCGCCTTCGCGCAATCGCCGCGAGGCATATCCGTCTTCGACGCGAAGGCGCGCTGAAAAAGAGGACGCCATGGAGCGGATCTGGCTGAAGTCCTATCCGGAAGGCGTTCCGGCAGAGATCGACGCGACGGCGTTCGGTTCGATCGGCGATTTCTTGGCCGAGAGCGTCGGTCGGTTCCACGACCGCATCGCCTTCATCAGCATGGGCAGGGCAATTTCGTTCGACGAACTGGAGCGGGGGTCGCGCGCGTTCGCCGGCTATCTGCGCAATGTCGCTGAATTGCCGCGCGGCGCGCGCGTCGCGCTGATGATGCCGAATCTGCTGCAATATCCGATCGCGCTTTTTGGCGCATTGCGCGCCGGCTGTGTGGTCGTCAACTGCAACCCGCTTTATTCGCCCCGAGAGCTGAGGCATCAGCTCGTCGATTCGGGCGCGGAAGCGATCGTCGTCCTGGAAAACTTCGCTCAGACGCTCGGGAAGGCGATCGGCGGGACGGCGGTGCGCAACAT
Source organism: uncultured Alphaproteobacteria bacterium (assembly GCA_963835955.1). Classification (GTDB taxonomy): domain Bacteria; phylum Pseudomonadota; class Alphaproteobacteria; order Rhizobiales; family Beijerinckiaceae; genus Roseiarcus. The sequence continues at coordinate 224,843 of CAWIHZ010000013.1, forward strand.
CGTCGTCACCGGCGCCGGCGATCTTCTAAGCGCGCCGCGCGGGCTTTTGACCAATCTCGCGCTGAGGCATGTTCGACGGACGGTTCCGGCCTGGAATCTGCCGCAAGCCGTGCGCTTCAAGGGCGCGCTTGCGCTGGGGCGGATGCAAACGCTCGAGCCTGTCCGGGTCGATCCGGACGAAGTCGCGTTTCTCCAATATACCGGCGGGACGACCGGCGTGCCGAAGGGCGCGATTCTGACGCATCGCAATATCATCGCCAATTTGCGGCAAGTGCACGCCTGGCTTGCGCCCTCGATCGGGTCGGGGAGCGAGGCGTTCGTGACGGCGCTGCCGCTCTATCACGTGTTCGCGCTGCTGGTGAACTGTTTCGTGCCCCTCAAGATCGGCGCGTCGAACCTGCTGATCCCCAATCCGCGCGACCTCAGGGCCTTTGTCAAAGCCATGCGAGGGACCCGGTTCACGGCCATCACCGGCGTCAACACTCTGTTCAACGCACTGTTGAACGATCCGGAATTCCTAAAGCTCGACTTCTCCAGCCTGCATCTGGCGGTCGGCGGCGGCATGGCGGTGCAAAAGGCGGTCGCCGAGCGGTGGAAGGAGGTGACCGGCAAACCTCTGATCGAGGCCTACGGATTGACCGAGACGTCGCCCGCCGCGGTCGCCAATCCGCTGACCATCGAGAACTTCACCGGAGCGATCGGCCTGCCTCTGCCCTCGACCGAGATTGCGATCCGCGACGCCGCGGGGCGCGACCTGCCGATCGGAGAGGCGGGCGAACTGTGCGTCAAGGGACCGCAGGTCATGGCCGGCTACTGGAACCAGCCCGACGAGACCGCCAAGGTCATGACGCAGGACGGTTTCCTGCGCACTGGCGACATCGCCCGCGTCGACCAACGCGGCTATGTCTTCATTGTCGACCGGCAGAAGGACATGATCATCGTCTCCGGCTTCAACGTCTATCCGAACGAGATCGAAGACGTGGTCATGAGCCATCCCGGGGTCATGGAGGTCGGGGCGGTCGGCGTGCCCGACGCGAAGTCCGGCGAAGCGGTCAAGATCGTCGTCGTGCGTAAGGACGCCGGGCTGACGGCTGCGGACCTCATCGCCCACTGCCGCCAATATTTGACCGGCTACAAGATTCCCCGCCATGTGGAATTCCGCGATGCATTGCCGCGCACGCCGATCGGAAAGATCCTGCGCCGCGAGCTGCGCGCCGGAATTGACTCGGACAGCGCGTAGACCGGCGCGCTCAGCGGGCGCTGGCCTGGTCGAGCGCAGCGACGTCGGCCGCCGACAGGGAAAGCTGGGTCGCGCGAATGAGGCTGTCGGTCTGTTCGACCGAAGTCGCGCTGGCGATCGGCGCTGTGACCCCGCGCCGGCCGACGACCCAGGCGAGCGCGACCTCGGCGGGCTTGGCCTTGTGGCGGGAAGCGACGGCTTCGAGCGCGTCGAGAATGCGAAAGCCGCGCGGATTGAGATAGGCGCGCACGCCCTCGCCGCGCGGGCTCTTGGTCAGATCTTCGGCGCTTCGATATTTGCCTGACAGGAACCCCTTCGCCAGGCTGAAATAGGTGATGACGCCGATCTCTTCGCGCAGGCAGAGATCGGCGAGACCGGATTCGAAACCCGCCCGGTCGGCGAGGTTGTATTCCGGCTGCAAAACCTCGTAGCGCGGCCCGCCCCGCGCCTTGGCCGCGTCAAGCGCGGCCTGGAGCAGCGGCGCGGTGAGATTCGAGGCGCCGCACCAGCGGATCTTGCCCTGCTCGATCAGGCGCTGATAGGCGCCCAGCGTCTCGTCGTAGGGCGTCGCCATGTCCGGCCAGTGCGACAGATAGAGGTCGATGACCTCAGTCTGCAGGCGCTTCAGCGACGCTTCGACCGCTTCGCCGATATAGCGCGCCGACAGGCCTTCCTTACCCTTGCCCATCGGCGAGCCGACCTTGGTGACAACGATGATGCGGTCGCGGTTTTTGCGCGACTTCATCCATTCGCCGATGATCGTCTCGGATTCGCCGCCCTTGTGGCCCGGCGCCCAGGTCGAGTAGGAGTCGGCGGTGTCGACGGCGTTGAGGCCCGCCTCGGCGAAACGGTCGAGGATAGCGAAAGAGGCGTGCCTTGTCCGCCGTCCAGCCGAAAACGTTGCCGCCAAGCACCAACGGGGCGATCGAAAGATCCGTGCGTCCCAGACGACGAAGCTGCATTGGGTATCTCCGCGATTACGGACACGGTAGCGTAAAACTGGCTCCCATGGAATGCCCGGCGTGGCGATCGCGGAGCGCGTCAGAGGATGATTCAGTCGTTCCGGTTCGATGCCGACATGCGCATGACGGAGGCGCTGGTTTGCGGACTATCCGTGACGGCGCCAAACAGCGCCGCCGGTCGACAAATCAGGGCTCGCGCGCCAGGAGATCGGCTGCGGGCTGGCTCGATTCTATCGAACGCTGCTTCGCGACCGCCGATGAAGCCGCTCGCGCGCGACGGCGGCGAACCGGCGCAATCCTCGCCGCTCAACGGCGGCCAAACTGTGATTGGCGATCAAGCGCACGCCGAACCGCCGCCGGGCGTTCATCCGATGTACAAAATGGAGGCCGACGTGATCCAGCAGGCAATGGCGGCCGCCAGCCGGAATCCGAAGCTTCTAAAGATTTCATCCGCTTTGATGAAGGCGATGTCGGTGGCGACGAAGACGACGAAGCAGACCGCCGCCAGTCCAAAGGACCGAGCGAGAAGGGCGAAGGTTCGATCCGTCATCGCCAGCAGGATCCCCGCGCCCGCCATGAAGCCCAGCAGCGAAAATGTCACGGCATAGAGCGCGTCGAGCCAATCAAGCAGCAGCTGATTATCCATCCAATTTTTGAATAGGACGTTGACGCCTCGCTGCAACAGGGCGAATGCCAGCACCGCTGACACCGGTTTGCTGTCCATCAACGATAGGACCTTTTCGACCGGGTCCGCCAAGGCGCCGAGATGCGGCGACAGGAATTCGCGGCCCGCCCGCAGAAGATGGGCGAAGGAAAGCAGAATCGGCGCGCCGAAGGCGAACGACAGGAAGCTGGCGATGGCCGTTTCGCCACGCTCACGCAACGCATCGAGCTGACGCTCCATCGGCGGCGTTTCCACGGTGGGGGCGGTCGCAGGCGCGCCGACGTCTTTCGCGCCTGAAGAGGGGTTCTTCGGTTGAATTGGGGCGGCCTTGCGCCCATGAACGGACGCCTTGTCGTTTTTGCGGCCTTGCCGTCCCATTTCAGCCTCCGGGTCGCGACGCAACTTCGCGAACGGCCTCTCGCAGCGACGATTTCGCCTCGCGCAATGCACAGAACCGGCGACGACGCGCCAGATCATGAAGTGAACCGCAGCCTGTCGCGGGACGCAACTCGGGCTTCACGGCGGCGCCGGATCATCTCGCACGCTCGCCAATGCGAGCCCCGGGCTGCATGCCCGTCGCGATTGGCGGCGCTCGGTTTCTCCCCTATGAAGCGCCCCCATGACCGCTCTCGCCACCCACCGACCGCTGGTGCTCGCCTCCGTCATGGCGGCGAATTTCATGATCGCGATCGAGGCGACGATCGTTTCCACCGCCATGCCTCAGATCGTCGGCCAGCTCGGCGGGCTGCAGCTCTACAGCTGGGTGTTCGCGGCGTTCCTCCTGACCCAGACCGCGATGACGATCGTGTTCGGAAAACTTTCCGACGCCAAGGGACGCAAGGCGGTCATTCTTTCTGGCATCGCGATCTTTCTCATCGGTTCGCTTCTTTGCGGCTTCGCCTGGTCGATGCCGTCCATGATCGTCTTCCGGCTCCTCCAAGGCGTTGGCGCGGGCGCCGTCCAGCCGGTCGCGATGACGATCGTCGGCGACCTTTATTCGGCTCACGAGCGCGGAAAAATTCAGGGGTGGCTCGCGAGCGTCTGGGCGCTATCGGCCATCGTCGGACCGTTGGCGGGCGGCCTGATCATTCAATATTGGTCGTGGTCCTGGATTTTCTGGATGAACCTTCCGATCGGAATTCTCGCCTCCGCGGGCTTCTGGATCTATCTGCACGAGAAGAAATCGGACGCGCGTGGACAGATCGATCACTTGAGCGCCGGCATCTTCACCGTCGCGATCGCGGCGGTCATGGCGGACCTCACCGCGTTTTCGACCGCGGGCCGGACCGAGATTTCCATCATCACCGTCATCGCCGTCGTCGCCGTCGGCCTATTCGTCTACCAGGAGCGGCGGTCCCCGGAGCCGATGATATCGCTCGAGCTCTGGGGGCGCAGGCCGATCGCCGCGGTCAATGGCGCTTCGCTGCTTTCGGGCATGGTGATGATCGGGCTTACGACTTTTTTGCCTGTCTTTGTCCAGGGGGTGATGCAGAAGTCGCCGCTGACTGCTGGCTTTGCGCTTTCGGCAATGGTGCTCGGATGGCCGGTGGCGGCCACCATCGCCCCGCGGCTTTGGATGCGATTCGGCGTGCGCCCGATTCTGCGCACGGGCGGCGCGTTGATCCCGCTCGGGGCGATGGTCTTCGTCATCCTCCAGGCCGACGGCTCGCCCATCGTCGCGGGGCTCGGGTCCGCGATCGTCGGCTTCGGCATGGGCCTCCTCTCGGGCACCTCGATCGTGCTGATTCAGGAGATCGTCGACTGGTCCGAGCGTGGCAGCGTCACCGCGTCCTACCTGTTTGCGCGAAGCCTCGGCAGCACCTTCGGCGCGACGGTCTTCGGCGCAGTTCTCAATTACGGGCTCGCGCGGTCCGGCGCGGGCGCGGTGACGTCCGATGAACTCCGGCGGCTGCTGGAACGCGCGACAGGGGCTAATGCCGGCGACGCGGCGCTTCGCGGAGCGCTGGAGCAATCGCTGCATCTCACTTTCGTCGCGATGTTCGTGATCGCTCTTCTGGTGGCGGGGGCGGCGGCCCTGGCGCCGAAAGTCGTCTTCGCGGCCAAGCGAGTCCCTGCCCAATGACGGCCGCCCGAGCGCCGCTTTGCGTCCGATCAACGTTCTTCCCGCTAAATTCCGCCGGGCTTACGCGGCTTCGGCGCCGATTCCGCATCGGCTCGGCGCTATTGGACAGCGATTTCCGTTCGCCGCTCCGCGACCGCGACCGCCAGCGTCATCGCGAGGCAGAAAGTCGCCGCGAGCGAACGAAACGAGCCGAAGTCGCTTTCGACAATCTCGAATCGAACGTCGGCGAGGCCGGCAAGCGGGCTCAGCGCGCTGTCGGTGACAGCCACGAGCGGGGCGCCGGACCGGCGGGCCCGCCGGGCGAGATCGACGGTGAACGGCGCATAGGGCGAAAAGCTGATCGCGATCAGCGCGTCGTCGGCGCCCGCCCGGGCCAGTTGCTCCGGCCCCAGGCCGCCGACATTGTCGATCAGGCAAGCGGAGACGCCGAGCTGGGCGAGCGCGTAAGTCAAATAGTGGGCCACGCAAAATGCGCGGCGCTGGCCCAGACAGTGGATGGTGCGCGCCCGCGCCAGAAGGCGGCTCGCCCGGTCGAGGTCGCGCCGCTGAACCCCCTCGCGCAGCCGCGCGATCGAGGCCGTCGCCGAATTTGCGAATCCAAACAGCAGATGGATCGGGTCGCCGCTGTCTCGGGCGTTTTCATGCAACGCCCTCAGGCGTTCCGAATAGTCCGGCCAGCGATTGCGCAAGCGGGAGCGAAACACTTCCTGGAGGTCCGAAAAGCCGGCGAAGCCCAGCGCCTGGGCGAAACGCACCAGGGTCGAAGCCTGCACATCGGCGCTGCGGGCGATGGCTGCGGCCGTTCCGAGCGCGACTTCGTCCGGGTGTTGGAGGGCGAAGGCGGCGGCCTGGCGAAGGCGCTTGGGCAAATGGGGCTCGATTTCGATCAGGCGGCGCTCCAGCGCCTCGAAGCTCTGTGGCGGCTCCGTCGTTGCGATATCGCTCATGGCTCCCCGTGCGCTGTCGGGTTCCGCGCTGGCGGGCTGACGGCGGTCGTCCCTTCAACCGAGAATAGAACAAATATTCCAATCCGTGTAGAGTATGAAATGTTTGTTTTGGCTAGTGGCGCGATCGGCTTAGCGCGCTGAGATCAGAGGCGGAGATTCATGGATTCGATCGGCGTCGGACTCATCGGCACGGGCTATATGGGCAAATGCCACGCGCTCGCCTGGACGGGCGTGCGGGCGGTGTTCGGCGATGCGCCGATCGTGCGGCGCGCCGTGTTGTGCGAAGTCGACGACGATCTTGCGCGGCGGCGCGCCGACGAATTCGGCTTCGCCGCCTCGACGGCCGACTGGCCCGCCCTGGTCTCCGATCCCGCGGTCGACGTCGTTTCGATCGCGACGCCGAACGCCCTGCACGCGCCAATGGCGATCGCGGCCCTCGAAGCGGGCAAGCACGTATGGTGTGAAAAGCCGATGGCGCCGAGTCTCGCCGACGCCGAGCGGATGGCCGCGGCCGCGCGGGCGAGCGGCAAGGTCGCCATTCTCGGATACAACTACATTCAGAGTCCAGCGGTTCGCTACATCGTCAAGCTTTTGAGGGAGGCCGCGATTGGACCGGTCGCCCAGTTCCGAATTGAGATGGATGAGGACTTTATGGCCGACTCCGAGGCGCCTTTCACCTGGCGCAGCCAAGAGAGCGCCGGCTATGGCGCGCTCGACGATTTCGCGGTTCATCCCTTGAGTTTGATCACGACCTTGCTCGGCTCCCCGGGCGAGGTCTTTGGCGAGATGCGCAAGCCTTACGCGGATAGGCCGGACGGCGGCGGGCGCAGGCGGGTCGAGAATTTCGATATCGCGACCGCTCTCCTGCGCATGGAGGGCGGCGGGTCGGGCGCAATTCAGGTCAGTCGCTGCGCGTGGGGCCGCAAGGGGAGACTGCAACTCCAGATTTTCGGGGCCCGCGGCGCAATCGTGTTCGATCAGGAACGCTTCAACGAAGTCGGCGTCTACCTCGCCCAGGGCCCGGCTGAGAGCCAAGGATTCCGCCGGATTCTAATGGGTCCGGCGCACCCGCCTTACGAGCGCTTCATCGTCGCGCCCGGCCATCAGATGGGATTCAACGACCTCAAGATCGTGGAAGCTCACGAACTCCTCAACCGCATCGCCGGCCGGCCGTCGCTGACGATCGACTTCGACGCCGGGGTCGCCATCGAACGCACAATCCACGCCATTGCGCGCTCGAGCCGTGAGGGGCGCTGGGTCTCGGCGCCGTGAATTTCTACTCGAAGGTCGCGCCCAGTCCTTCCATCGCCGGACGGAAATCGGGAAAGCTGGTGGCGATCATCGCGACGTCGTCGACGGTCATCGGCTCGCGGCTCGCCAGCCCCATCACAAGGAAGCTCATGGCGATGCGGTGGTCCATGTGGGTGGCGACCATCCCTCCGCCTCGTGGGCTGCCGCCCTCGACGAGGAGATCGTCGCCTTCAATGGCGCAGGAGACGCCTGCGGCCCCAAGCCCCGCCGCAACCGCCTCGAGACGATCGCTTTCCTTGACGCGCAGTTCGTGGAGGCCGTTCATCCGCGTCGTTCCCGAAGCGAAAGCGGCGGCGACGGCGAGAATCGGATATTCGTCGATCATCGAGGGCGCGCGAGCGCTGGGGACCTCGACGGCCCGCAACGCGCTTGAACGCACCCTGAGATCAGCGACCTCCTCGCCGCCCTCGACGCGCTTATCGACCGTCTGGACGTCGGCGCCCATTTCGATCAGCGTCGTCAGCAGCCCGGAACGCAGGGGGTTCATCATGACTCCCTCGACGACGATGTCGGAATCGGGCGCAGTCAGCGCGGCGACTATCGGAAAGGCGGCCGAAGACGGATCGGCCGGAACGACGACCGGATTCGGGCGCAATTCCGGGCGGCCGACGAGATCGACGCGCCGTCCCTCGCCCTCGCGCGTCACCGTGACCGCGGCCCCGAAATGGCGGAGCATTTTTTCGGTGTGGTCTCTCGAGGCCTCCGCCTCGACGACGGTGGTCACGCCCCGCGCGTTGAGGCCAGCGAAAAGAACAGCGGACTTGATTTGCGCCGAAGCGACGGGCGTTCGATAGAGAATGGGCGCGGGATCGCGGGCGCCCCTGAGCACGATCGGACAGCGGCCGCCCTCGCCCTGAGAAAGGACCTCGACCCCCATCAGCTTGAGTGGATCGAGAATTCGAGCCATCGGCCGCTTGCGGAGCGAGCCGTCGCCGTCGAAGGCCGCGACGATTCCGTGGCCGCCCACCACCCCCATCATGAGGCGCGAGCCGGTGCCGGCATTGCCGAAATCGAGCGCCCCGCGCGGCGCCAGCACGGCGCCGAGGCCGGGCCCGCGAATCCGCCAGCGCCCCGGCGCCAGGCGCTCGATCGCGGCTCCCAGCGCCTGGCAGGCCTTGCCGGTGCGCATGACGTCGTCGCCCTCGAGCAACCCCTCGACCATCGTCTCGCCGCATGTCAGGAGGCCCATCAAAAAGGCCCGATGCGAAATGGACTTGTCGCCCGGAGGGCGAAGACGCCCCCTAAGCGGTCCGCCCCGTCGCGCGCGCAACGGACAGGCCTGGATGCGGTGCGGAGACGGGGTGGACACGCGCGACCTTGCTACTCTCGACGGGCGCCGCATCTGGCGCGGCGCCGAGGTCCTATCACCGAGGCTGGGCGCCTGTCGACTGGAGCGGAATCGCATTGACACGCGCGATTCGCCCGACTAACCGGAGCGCTCTGAAAAAACGCCCCCAACGACAGGAAACTGACCGCAGTGGCCAAACCTGAACTCGGCGCCAAACACCAGTGCCAAGCCTGCGGCGCCAAATTCTTTGACCTTAACAGGGACCCGATCGTCTGCCCCAAATGCGGGACCGTGTTCCAGGGCGCCTCGGCGCGGACGCGCTCGGCCGCAAAGGAAGACGAAGAGGATACGGAGCTCGCGACGCCCATCGCCGTCGATGTGGTTTCGCTCGACGAGGTCGAGGCGAGCGAGGAGAAGGCCGCCGAGCCGGCCGCCGACGACATCGACGTTGAAGATGACGCCGCCGCCGCCGCGGGCGTCTCCTTCCTCGAAGAGGAAGAGGAGGACGACGACGACGTCACCAACCTGATCGACGGCGACATCGCCCCTGACGAGGAAAGCTGACCGGCCGACAAGCGCCCGCCGAGATGCTGGACCCTGGGCGGAGTGCGCGCAGCCCTTATCGCTTTTTTTCACGGCGGCTCTTGTGGGAGGCGGAGGTTTGCGGCTATACCGCCGCCCGCGCGCCACAACGCTTCGCCCCAATCGAAGTCTCCGCGCGATATTCTGAAAAACGGGGCCATAGCTCAGTTGGGAGAGCGCTTCAATGGCATTGAAGAGGTCGTCGGTTCGATTCCGTCTGGCTCCACC
>CAWIHZ010000014.1:0-232919 GCA_963835955.1 uncultured Alphaproteobacteria bacterium
CTTAGTAGCCCGGCGCCCGGCAGGGCGGCGCGAACGCCGGGCTTTTGATGTACACGGAGCCGGGCTCTCCACCAAAGCCCGCCCCGCCGTGGGTCTGACGTCCCGCCTCAGGCCTTCGAGGGGGGTCGGAGTCGCTTGATCAGGAAGCTATAGGTCCCGCCCTGCCGCCGCAACTCCAACAGCTCGTTGCCGGTCGCGCGGCAGAAGTCCCGTAAATCCTCGTCCGAGCCGGGATCGGTCGCCAGGACGCGCAGCGTATCGCCGGAAGAAAGGTCCTTCAGCGCTTTGTTGGTCTTGAGAACTGGAAGCGGGCATCTGAGCCCCCTGGCGTCGAGAACACGCTCGGCCACGAAGTCCTTCCCCTGTCGGTGTCGCGCGTCGAGCCCGCGGGGAGCGCCGTCGCAATTCTATGTGTGAAGGATATCGTCGAGACCCGCTCCTACCGCGCAAGCTTACGCAAATATTCCCAAGTGTAAAATCCGGTGTCGTGCCCGTCGTCAAAAACGATTTTGACCGCGTAATTGCCGATTGGTTCGAGGCCGACGATGGCGACGTTTTCCTTGCCGGCGATAATCTTCTTCTGGCTCGGCGAGTGGCCTTGCACCTCGGCGCTCGGGCTCTCGACGCGCAGGCGATGGGCGGTCAGACGGATGACCCCGCCGTCGTCGAAGGCGACCTCGAGGATCCGCCCCTTCTCCATCGCGGTGATGTCGGTGGGCCAAGGCATGATCGCAAACCGTCACAAAATGCGGATGCGCGGCGCGGGCTTTGCGCCAGGCGCGCCTGCTTCGAGCGCGCCCGCCACCCGTTTGGCGATCTCGAGGAAAGCGCCGGCGTGGGCGCTGTCGGGCAGGCTGACGACGATCGGGCGGCCCTCGTCGGAATTGACGCGAATGGCCATGTCGAGCGGAACTTCGCCGAGGAAGGGCACGCCGAGCCTTTCGGCTTCCTTGCGCGCCCCGCCGTGCGCGAAAACGTCCGTGCGTTCGCCGCAATGCGGACAGACGAAATAACTCATGTTTTCGACGATGCCGAGCAGCGGAACTTGCACTTGCCTGAACATCGCAATCCCGCGCCGCGCGTCGATCAGCGCGAGATCCTGCGGAGTCGAAACAATCACCGCGCCGGAAAGCGGCACGTTCTGGGCCATCGTCAGCTGCGTGTCGCCGGTGCCGGGCGGCATGTCGACGACGAGCACGTCGAGGTCGCCCCAGGCGACCTCGCGCAACAACTGGTTGAGGGCCGACATGACCATTGGCCCGCGCCAGATCACGGGCGCGCCCTCCTCGATCAGGAAGCCGATCGAGATCACCTTGACGCCGCAACTCTCCAGCGGGACCAGCTTCTGCCCGTCGGGCGCCAAGCCGGGCTTGGCGCCGATTCCGAACAGCCTGGGCATCGAAGGCCCGTAGAGATCGGCGTCGAGGGCCCCGATCCGGAGACCGAGCATGGCGAGCCCGACCGCGACATTGCAGGCCACCGTCGACTTGCCGACCCCGCCCTTTCCGGACGCAACCGCAATGATGTGCTTAACGCCCGGAAGCGGCTCGGTCGACCGCCCGCCATGACCGGCCCGACGGGGTTGTCCATCCCCGCCATGCGCATGCGCCGGCGGCGCGCTTCCGGCGGCGCGCGCCAATTCGGCGGTCAGCGTCACCACGGCGCTCGTCACCCCCGGCAGCGCCTTGATCGCGGCCTCGGCTTTTGCGCGCATCGCTTCCATCGCCCTGGCCTTCGCCGGGTCGATCACGATAGCGACGAAAACCTTGTCGTCGCGAATCGTGAGGCCGGAGACGGCGCCGGATTCGGGCAGCGGCGTGCGCCCATCGGGGCCGGGCACTCCCGCCAGGGCGGCCATCGCCTCATCGCGAGACACCATATCCTCATTTCCCCATATTCGCCGATGCGGACGCGTCGCCCGCGGCGGAAGAATATTGCCGGGAGGACGCATGCCAGTCGAGTTTGTCGCGCAGCCCCACGACCGTGCCAACGATGACGATCGACGGCCCCTGCAGGCGGGCCGCGCGAGCCTTGGCCGCCAGCGTTTCGAGCGTGCCGACGACGACGCGCTGATTGGCGCGCGTCGCGTTGTCGACGATCGCCGCTGGAAGGCCCCCGTTTGCGCCCCGCAGCACAAATTCGCGCGTCATCGTCTCCAGATTGCGCAGTCCCATATAGATCGCAACCGTCTGCCGCGGTTGCAAGAGCGCCGTCCAGTCGAGATCGATCTTTCCGTCTTTGCCGTGGCCGGTAACGAACACGCAGGCCTGCGCATGGTCGCGATGGGTAAGCGGAATGCCGGCGTAGGCCGCCGCGCCGATCGCGGCGGTCACGCCCGGACAGACCTGGAACGGAATCCCATGCTCGGCGAGGGTCTCGATCTCCTCGCCGCCCCGCCCGAAAATGAAGGGATCGCCGCCCTTGAGGCGCAAGACCCGCTTGCCCTGGTTGGCAAGCGCAACCAGAAGCGCACTGATCTCCTGCTGCGGCAACTCGTGATTGTCCGGCCGCTTGCCAACGTAGATCCGCTCCGCCTCTCGCCGCACCAGGTTCAACACGCCTTCGCCTGCGAGTCGGTCATAAAGCACAACGTCGGCCCTCTGCATGAGCCGGAGGGCGCGAAAGGTCACGAGGTCGGGGTCGCCCGGCCCTGCCCCGACAAGATACACCTCGCCGCGCGGCGGCGCGCGCCGGTCGGCAGCCGCCCGCTCGATCTCTCGCTCGAGACCAGCGCTCGCCGCTCCTTCATTTCCGGAAAGCGCGGCTTCGCCGATCGGGCCTTCGAGGACGTTTTCCCAGAAGCGGCGACGGATCGTCTGCGAAGGAATCGCCCGCGCGGCACGCTGCCGAAATCCGCTCATCAGATGGGCCAGACGGCCATACGCGGCGGGAATTTGACTCTCCAGCCGCGCCTTCAGCATGCGTCCCAAAATCGGGGCGGCGCCCCGGTCGAGATCGCGATCACCAGCGGGCTGCGGTCGACGATCGAGGGCATGATGAAATCACACAACCGCGGGCGATCCGCAACATTGACCAGGACGCCGGCGTTTTTTGCGGTCTGTCGCGCCGCGACGGCGAGGCCCTCATCCTCGACAGCGATGAAGCACAGCGCGCAGCCTCTGAGGTCCTCCGGCTCGAGATCGCGCGCCTCATGCCGAAAATTCGGTTTGGCGCGAAGCTCGTAGAATTCATCGCTGAGTTCCGGCGCGAATACGCTGACGCGGGCCCCGGAGCGCACGAGAAAATCCGCCCGCCGGGCCGCGACGACGCCTCCGCCGACGACGACGGCGGCCCTCTCGCGCATCTCGACGAAGATCGGAAGCGTGCGCATCAGCGGTTTGCCCAGACCGCAGAGGCCGACAAAACGGGCGGAGGATGTGGTTCGCGCTTCATGGCGCTTCGAATCCTTGGCGCGATTTCGCGCCTGCGCGCCGGCCGGAAAGGCGTCTGCGCGGGCGCGAAAGCAACCCATATCACGTCGAGCGAAGCCGCGCTCGCCCCCGTCAAGGCGCATCGAAACCGCAGAGCGTGGCGCGCTGTCTCGCCCTCGAACAGTCAGGCGAATTCGACGATAAGCCAGATTGCAGATCCCAGCGCCGGCTACGGGCCGGCGACCCAGTCGAAGGCTCGCTTCGCTCGGATTTGCGAACGGGCGCGGTCAAGCGGCCTTGGTCTTGGGATTGACTTCCTTCGCATAGGCGTCGATCAGCGCCGCGGTGACGGCTCCGGGCTTGTAGGCATGCGGGCCGATTTCGCCGACCGGCGTGACTTCCGCCGCGGTCCCAGTGATGAAACATTCGCTGAAGCCGCCGAGTTCGAAAGGCATAATGCGTCGCTCGACGACTTCGATCCCACGCCGCCGCGCCAGGTCGATCACGGTCGCCCTTGTGATGCCGGCGAGGAAGCAATCGGCAGTCGGCGTGCAAATGACTCCGTCCTTGACGAAAAAGACGTTGGCGCCCGTGGTTTCGGCGACCCGACCCTGCCAGTCCAGCATCAACGCGTCGGCGTAGCCGCGGCGCTCCGCCCGATGCTTGGAAATCGTGCAGATCATATAAAGCCCGGCCGCTTTCGCGAGTGAGGGCGCAGTCGCAGGGTCTGGCCGCCGATATTCGGCGAAGTCCAGCCGAATGCCTTTCATTCGCTGCTCCGGGTCGAAATAACTCGGCCAGACCCAAGCCGCGATTCCAAGGTGAATCTTGTTGTGCTGCGCCGAGACGCCCATCATTTCCGAGCCACGCCATGCGATCGGACGCACATAGGCATCGACGAGACCGTTCCGCTTCAGGACCTCGGCCTTGGCTGCGTCGATTTCTTCTAGGCTGTACGGCAGTTCGAAATCGAGAATGCGGGCCGAATTCGTCAGCCGGCGCGAGTGTTCGGCCGACTTGAAGATTTGCCCGCCGTACGAGCGCTCACCCTCGAAGACCGCGCTCGCATAGTGAAGCGCATGAGTGAGCATGTGGACGTTGGCGTCGCGCCATTCGATCATTCGACCGTCCAGCCAGATCCATCCGTCGCGATCGTCAAAATTCGGACCGGCCATGGGCTTTCCTCTCTCCGGATAACGAGTTGGTTTGGTTTTTGCGCATTTGGGTTAGGATGCAAGTCGTCGATTATCGCCCACGCTTTAGCAAAGCCCTCTAATTATGTCAACATTACTGACCTAATGAGCGCCCCGATGCCGCCCGACGCCGCCAAGGCCGATATGACAGCGCATTCACGCCCCGAGCCGGGGCCAATGTACGAATTGATTGAGCTCTTTTTTTTCGCTTATCGGGACTTTGTGGGCGACGCGGATCGCTTGCTCGAGGACTATGGCTTCGGGCGGGCGCATCACCGGGTGCTTTATTTCGTCACTCGCCGGCCGGGCCTAACTATCGCCGAACTTCTGGAGATTCTTCGGATAACAAAGCAGAGCCTCAATCGCGTCCTGCGTGAACTTGTGGACAAGAATTTCGTCGAGACCCGCGCCGGCGCGTTGGATCGCCGGCGTCGACAACTTTACGCGACCGCCGAAGGCGAGCGTCTGGCGTTACGGCTGGCGCAGGTGCAGACACGGCGCTTTGTCGCCGCCTTGGAGACTTTGGGCCATTCGGGCCTGCAATCGGCGACGGACTTCCTCAATGCCATGATTGATCCTCAAGATTTTGTTGACCTCCCGCAACGCCCGTCGAACCGGCAGAGCCGGCAATAGGAGTTTGACGACTTTGAGCGAGACCCCGCCGGAGGATGACGCCGCGCATGTTCTCGTGGTGGACGACGACCGGCGACTCCGCGCTCTGCTTTCGAGCTATCTGCGTAAAAACGGCCACCGGGTCACGGCGGCGGCGACGGCCGCGGAGGCGCGGGCCTTTCTCGACGGGTTGGCCTTCGACATCATCGTACTCGACGTGATGATGCCGGGAGAGAGCGGATTCGATTTCGCCGCCTACCTGCGCGGCCGCTCCCAGGTTCCCATCCTAATGCTGACGGCGCGAGGCGAGCCGCAGGATCGGGTGCGAGGTCTGGAAATCGGCGTCGACGACTATCTGCCCAAACCGTTCGAGCCGCGGGAGTTGCTGTTGCGCATCGGCTCGGTCCTTCGACGCACGCGCGCCCAGACATCCGACAAGCCCGAGACCGCGATTATACGCTTTGGTCGCTTCGCCTTTTCGCTTGAGCGAGGCGAACTGCGCGCGGGCGAAGAGATTGTCCGCATTACTGAACGCGAACGGGAAATGCTGCGCCTGCTGTGCGCCAGCGCCGGCGCTAGCGTTTCTCGCGAGTCGCTGTCGGGGTCGGGCGGCGCGGCCCAGGAACGAACGGTCGACGTTCTCATCAATCGGCTGCGGCGCAAGATCGAGATTGACCCCGCCAATCCCGCCTACCTGCAAACCGCGCGGGGGGCCGGCTATCGATTGATCGCGGACAGATGAGCGCGTTATCGTCTTTTGGCGCCGCGACCGTGCTTGCGCCGACCCGTGAACTTTGGCGGCGCGCCGCCCGCGGCCTCGCCGACATGTTGCCGAAGGGTCTTTACAGACGTTCTTTGTTGATTGTGATCGCGCCGATGGTGCTGCTGCAAACCGCCGTCACTTTCGCTTTCATGCAGCATCACTTTGAACTCGTCACGCGGCGGCTTTCCGAGGCGGTGGCGAGAGACGTGGGCGCGCTTACCGATCTCTATCTGACGCTTCCGCCCGGCAAAGACGACGCCTTTCTCGCTACTCTCGCCTCCGAGCGTTTCCGGATGGATGCAACGCTGCTGCCGGCGGGTCCGCTGCCGCCGGCGATGCCAAAGACCTTTTTTGCCGCGCTAGATCCGCTGACGCGCACGCTGCCGAGCGAAATCAAGAAACAGGTGCGCGAACCCTTCTGGATCGACACTGTCGGTCGGTCGGGCCTGATGGAAATCCGGGTCGATCTCGGCGATCGAGTGCTCCGGCTGGTTACGCGCCGCGCGCTGGCCTACGAGGCGAACGCCCATATTTTCGTGCTTTGGATGCTTGGCGCGATGATCGTCCTTCTGACGGTCGCGATCATCTTCCTTCGCAATCAGATCCGTCCGATCTTGCGACTCGCGCGGGCGGCGGAGGACTTTGGCAAAGGCCGGGATCTCGACTTTAATCCACACGGCGCTCGCGAAGTCCGACAGGCCGGCTACGCTTTCATTGAAATGAAGCGACGGATCGAGCGCGCGACCGAGCAGCGGACCGCGATGCTCAACGGCGTCAGCCACGATCTGCGCACGATCCTGACCCGCTTCAAGCTTTCGCTCGCCCTCTTCGACAATTCCGCCGATAGCGAAATGTTGCAGAAAGACGTCGACGAAATGGGGCGGATGCTCGAGGGTTACCTCGCTTTCGCTCGCGGAGACGGAAACGAATTGACCGAGCGGATCGACATTGCCGCCATTCTCGAGGATTTGCGGGCCGATTGCGAGCGCCATGGGGGGGTGCTGAGAGTCAAGACCGAGGGCGATCTTCGCATCCGCATTCGGCCGATGGCGATGAAGCGCTGCCTCGGCAATCTCGTCGCCAACGCCCAGCGTCACGCCGCCAATGTCAGCGTTTCGGCCACTCGCGAAACCCAATACGCAACGATTGTCGTCGACGACGACGGCTCTGGCATCGCGCCCGCGCAACGGGAGGAGGTGTTTAGGCCCTTCTACCGGCTAGACCAGGCCCGAAACCAGGACGAAGGCGGAGCCGGCCTCGGATTGGCGATCGCAAGAGACATTGCCCGCTCCCACGGCGGCGATATCACCCTTTCGGACAGCCCGTTAGGGGGTCTAAGGGCCACCGTGCGCATTCCCGTTTAGCAAGTGAGAAGGGACGACGCCAGCGACCCTCGTCACACGGAGGCGCTGATCCACCGGGACAACTCGCTCTTCGGCCCGGCGCCGGTCTTGGTGGCGACATGCTTCCCGCCCTTGAAGACCATCAGAGTCGGGATCGAGCGAATTCCGTACTTGCCGGCGACGCCCGGGTTCTCGTCGACATTGAGCTTGGCGATTTTCACCTTGCCCTTCATTTCAGTCGCGATTTCTTCGAGCGCGGGCGCGATCATCCGGCACGGCCCGCACCATTCCGCCCAGAAATCGACGATGACCGGTTCGGTCGATTTGATGACGTCGGCTTCAAAACTCGAGTCCGTGACCTTGGCGGTTATTGACATGGCGCCCTCAAAAATCGCGCGGCTAACCCGCCGCGCCTAAGGTAGGTAGGGATGGCGGCGAATTGCGTCAAGCCGGGCGGGCCAGGTTCAGAACAGCCGTCCGCCGTCCGGGATCGAGAATGTAGGGGCGATCAAGACCACCTCGCCCTCGGTGTCAGGAAACCCCAGCGTCAGCGCTTCGGAAAGAAAGGGTCCGATTTGCCTTGGCGCGAAGTTGATTACAGCGGCGACCTGCCGCCCGACCAGGGCGTCGGGACGATAGTGGCGGGTGATCTGGGCGGAGGATGTCCTTTTGCCAATTCGGGGGCCAAAGTCGATCACGAGCTTGAACGCGGGCTTTCGGGCCTCAGGAAACTCTTCGGCCGAGACGATGGTTCCGACCCGAATGTCGACCTTGAGAAAATCGTCGAAGGCGATCATGGGCGTGGCGTCGGCGGCGCGCGTCATCTCTCAGTTCCCCTCTCGTTGGCTCGCGGGACCTTTGGCGCGCGCGCCGAAGCTCCGTCAATGGGTTCGACGTCGCCAGGCCGCCAAAAATGCGCGGCGCTTGACAGCCTTGCGCGACCGCCGTAGCCGAGCGCCCTGATGAATACGCACGAACTTGCGCGGGATGTCCCGCAAATCATGGGTCTTGGGGACATCTCGGATCGCTATGACGCGATTCTATGCGACATCTGGGGCGTCCTGCATGACGGCCTGACCGCGTTCGCTTCGGCGTCGGAGGCGCTGGTTTCGTTCCGGCGGCGCGGCGGCGCGGTCGTTCTGGTCTCGAACGCGCCCCGACCTTCGCCACTGATCCGCGGCCAGCTGGAGAAGCTTGGCGTTCCGCCGCAGGCGTTCGACGCGATCGCGACCTCGGGCGACGTGACGATCGGTTTGATCGAGGAGCGGATTGAAGAACCGGTCCTCCACATCGGACCTCCCCGTGACTTGGGTCTCTTCGACGCCGCGGCGGAGGCGGCCGGGCGCGGGCCGACGTTCGCGCCGCTCCAAGACGCGCGATACGCGCTTTGCACCGGTCTGCGCAGCGACCAAATCGAGACGCCCGAGGATTACGAACCGGAGCTTCGGGCCATGGCGGCGCGCGCGATGCCCATGATCTGCGCCAATCCGGACGTCGTGATCCATCGCGGCGCAAACCTCGTCTATTGTGCGGGAGCGTTGGCGCGCCGCTATGAAGACCTCGGGGGTTCGGTGGTCTACGCCGGCAAACCATACGCGCCGATCTACCGCCTGGCGTTGGCCCTGGCGGAGCGCGCTCATGGCGCGCCGGTCGACAGGCGTCGGGTTCTGGCGATCGGCGACGGAATGAATACCGACATTGCCGGCGCGGCGCGGGCCGGCCTGGATTCGCTCTTCATCACCCATGGGATCCATCGGCAGGCCCTTCACGGCGAGAGGCTGGAGAAGCCTGCCGATCCGATCGAACTGCAGCGCCTTTACGCTCAATATGCGGTGCGGCCGGTCGCCGCGATTGGCTCGCTTCTGGCATGAGCGGCCGCTGACGATCTCGACCGGTTGAATGACAGATGGAGCGGATGGAGAAGCTGTCCTTTCAGATCCTCTACTTTGACGACCTCGCGGTCGGCATGCGCGAGACGATACGCAAGAGGGTCGAGAATGAGGATGTCATTAGGTTCGCCGAACTTTCCGGCGACCACAATCCGATCCATTTGTCGGAACACTTCGCGCGCAAGACGCGTTTCGGCGGCCGAATCGTCCACGGACTCTACACCGCCAGCCTCATCTCCGCGGTCATCGGCATGCGGCTCCCGGGGCCTGGCGCGGTGTATATATCTCAAACCCTGAACTTTGTCGGTCCGGTCAAGATCGGCGACCTCGTCGATTCGAGCGTGGAGGTGGTCGAACTGACCGAAAAAGGCCGCCGCGTCCGGCTGCGTTGCGAATGCCGCGTCGGAGCCATGGTCGTTCTCGACGGCGAAGGCGTTCTCAGCGTTCCTCCCGCGCCAAGATCAAGGCTCGCGCCTGCTTGACCGTGTTGGAACGCAAGAGCAATTTCCGCCGGCCGCGCCGCCGCGGACCGGCCGGCCGGGGGCCTGGGGATAGGCAGGATGCAATGACCAACGGCTTCGTGCTCGCCACGGATCCGACGCTGCCGCCACGCGGGCTCGAAGGCGCGGTCTATGCGATCGGAAATTTTGACGGCGTTCACCTGGGCCACCAGGCGGTGATCGCGCGCACTGTCGCGCTGGCCGCGGACCGGGCGGCGCCGAGCGCCATCTTGACCTTCGAGCCGCACCCCGCCGACTTTTTCGCCGCGCGCCCGGTCGTGTTCCGCCTGACGCCGCCGGAAATCAAGGCGAGCGTCTGCGCCGGCCTCGGGCTTTCGGGCGTCGTCGTCCTGTCATTCAACGCCCGGCTCGCCGCGATGAGCTCGGAGGAATTCGTCGCCAAGGTGCTGGTCGCGCAACTTGGCGTCGGGGCGGTCGTGATCGGTTGGGATTTTCATTTCGGCAAGGGCCGTTCCGGTTCGCCGGCCTTTCTGGTCGAAGCGGGTTCGCGATACGGCTTCGCGGTCGAGATCGTCGACAAGGTTGAGGACGGCGCCGGAGAGGAAGCTTGGGCGGTGTCGTCCACCGCGATACGCAGAGCTCTCGAAAGGGGCGACGTCGCGGCCGCGGCGCGAAGTCTCGGGCGCCCCTATTCGGTGATCGGCAGGGTCATTTCCGGGCAGCGGCTGGGACGCACGCTCGGCGTTCCGACGGCCAATATCGCTCTTGAGGCCAACAATCGGCTCGGGCACGGAATCTACGCGGTGCGGGCGAGGGTCGAAGGCAAGATTCATCCTGGAGTCGCCAGTTTCGGTGTCCGGCCGACTGTGGACAACGGACCGCCCCTGCTCGAAGTTCATCTGCTGGATTTCGAGGGGGACCTCTATGGGCGCGAAATGCAAGTCGAATTCATTGAGCGCATCCGGGAGGAGCGCAAGTTCGATTCGCTCCCGTCGCTGGCCGCCGAAATGGAGCGTGACAAGAAGAGGGCGCGTGCGCTTCTCGCCGTCAGCCCGTGACGGCGGATTTGTCGATTGGCGCGAAATCCTCTAATCCCTCGCGACCTTTGCGGTGAAACCCGAATTTGGCCCCCGATCTCATGACCGACGCGCCCGACACAGGCCTCGACTATTCGCGGACGCTGTATCTGCCTAAGACAGATTTTCCGATGCGGGCGGGCCTGCCGCAAAAAGAACCGGAGATCCTGGCGCGCTGGACGCGCGAGAACCTCTACCGAGCGCTGCGCGAAAGCGGCAGGGGACGTCCCAAATTCGTGCTCCACGACGGCCCGCCCTACGCCAACGGCAATGTCCACATCGGGACTGCGCTCAATAAAATCCTCAAGGATCTGGTGGTGCGCTCGCATCAGATGGCGGGCAGGGAGTCCAACTACGTCCCGGGCTGGGATTGTCACGGCTTGCCGATCGAATGGAAGGTCGAGGAGGAATTCTATCAGAAGAGGGGCAAGCCTAAGCCGGATTTCTCCGATTCCGGCGCCATTATCGACTTTCGCGCCGAGTGTCGCGCCTATGCCGAACACTGGCTTTCGGTGCAGCGCGAGGAGTTCAAGCGCTTAGGCGTCGTCGGCGACTGGGATCATCCCTATTCGACGATGAGCTATCCCGCCGAGGCGCAGATCGCGCGCGAAATCCACAAATTCGCCGCTAACGGCCTGCTCTACCGCGGCTCCAAGCCGGTGATGTGGAGCGTGGTCGAAAAGACCGCGCTCGCCGAGGCCGAGGTCGAGTACGAGGATTACACGAGCGATACGGTGTATGTGGCGTTTCCGGTGAGGGGCGCGATCAAATATTTCCCAGACAGACCATATCTTCATCGAGAATTCGCAACCGATGTTGATGCGGCGCGGATCGCGGAGATTGCAGCTCAGTCGGAGCCGGAATTTATTAAGAATGCCAATTTCGTTATTTGGACCACTACCCCATGGACGATACCAGGAAATCGGGCAATCGCTTATTCCACTCGGGTCAGTTATGGGCTCTACGCTGTTCGGGATGCAGCCGAACGCAATTGGGCAAAAATTGATGCAAACTACGTATTGGCGAAGAAAGTCGCTAAGGAAGTCTTCGAAGCAGCAAAAGTTGTGTCGTATGAATTCCTTGGAGACGTCGCCGAAGGAGACCTGGCTTCCCTCGAGACGTCACACCCGCTTGCAGATATCGGATACAGCTTCGCCGTTCCGCTATTGGCTGGCGAGCACGTCACCGACGACGCCGGCACGGGCTTCGTCCACACCGCCCCTGGCCACGGCCGCGAGGATTTCGATCTCTGGACTTCCGCGGAAACGCAGAAACTGCTCAGGGCCCGCGGCATCGACCCGCGCATTCCCTACACCGTCGACGAAAGCGGCGCCTTCACCGGCGACGCCCCGGGCTTCGAGGGCAGGCGCGTCCTCGACGACAAGGGGGAGAAGGGCGACGCCAACGAGGCGGTGATCAAGGCCTTGATCGAAGCAGGCGCGCTTCTGGGGCGGGGCAGGCTCAAGCATCAGTACCCGCACAGCTGGCGCTCGAAGAAGCCCGTCATCTTCCGCAACACGCCGCAATGGTTCATCGCGATGGACCGGCCGATCGCCGGCGGACCGTCGCTGCGCCAAACGGCGCTGAAGGCGATCGGCGAAACCCGCTGGGTTCCGGCGTCGGGCGAAAACCGCATTCGGGGCATGGTCAGCGCCAAGCCCGATTGGGTGATGAGCCGCCAGCGCGCCTGGGGCGTGCCGATCGCGGTATTTACTCGAAAGGGCAGCCACGATCTTTTGATTGATCGCAAGGTCAACTCCCGAATCGCAGGGGCTTTTGAGCATGAAGGCGCTGACGCCTGGTACAAAGAGGGCGCGGCGCAGCGCTTCCTCGCGCCCGACTACGATCCGGAAGACTATGAAAAGGTCGATGACATTCTCGACGTCTGGTTCGATTCCGGATCGACCCATTCGTACGTGCTAGAAGACGCGGTCCATTTTCCCGGGCTTGCCGGGGTCCGACGCGTGGTCGACGGCGGCGCGGACGAGGTGATGTACCTCGAAGGATCCGACCAGCATCGCGGCTGGTTCCAGTCCTCGCTGCTCGAAAGCTGCGGAACGCGCGGACGCGCGCCCTTCGACATCGTGCTGACCCACGGCTTCACCCTCGACGAGAAGGGGCGCAAGCAGTCCAAGTCGCTGGGAAACCAGACCTTCCCGCAAGATGTGATCGCGGCGTCGGGCGCCGACATTCTGCGTCTATGGGTGGCGAGCGTCGATTATTCCGACGATCAGCGCATCGGTCCGGAAATCCTCAAGGCCGTCGGCGACAATTATCGCAAATTGCGCAACACGATTCGCTGGATGCTGGGAACGCTCGCGCACCACGATCGCGGCCACGCGGTCGGCGTTGCCGCGATGGGCGAACTGGATCGGCTGATGCTGCACAAGCTCACCGAAATCGACGCCAAGGTCCGTGACGCTTACGCCAATTTCGACTTTGCGCGCGTGACCGCCGCGCTGACGGCGTTCATGAACGCCGACCTCTCGGCGTTCTACTTCGACATCCGCAAGGACGCCCTCTATTGCGACCCGCCATCCAGCCTCAAGCGCCGCGGCGCTTTGGAGGCGATCGATCACATCTTCCAGGCGGTCGTGATCTGGCTCGCTCCGATTCTCGTCTTCACGGCGGAAGAGGCCTGGGCGGCCGGCGACTGCTCGCATCGCTCCGTCCACCTCGAACAAT
Organism: uncultured Alphaproteobacteria bacterium; assembly: GCA_963835955.1. GTDB lineage: Bacteria > Pseudomonadota > Alphaproteobacteria > Rhizobiales > Beijerinckiaceae > Roseiarcus. Next base: position 13,394 of record CAWIHZ010000014.1, read on the forward strand.
TTCCGGCCATTCCCGCCGCATGGCGCGACGATGATCTGGCGGCGAAATGGGAGACCATCCGGGCCTTGCGCCTTGCCGTCACCGGAGCGATCGAGATTGCTCGAGCCAACAAGGAGATCGGCTCGTCGCTCGAAGCCGCGCCGATGGTCTATCTGAGCAATCCCAAGCATGTCGAGGCGCTGCGGGAGATCGATTTCGCCGAAGTCTGCATCACTTCCGATGTCGCGATCGAGGCCCCGGCGAAGGCCCCGGAAGGAGCGTTTCGCCTGCACGACCTTCCCGATGTCGCCGTCGTGGTCGCGCGCGCCAAGGGCGTCAAATGCGCGCGCTCCTGGCGCTACTTCGATCCTTCGACCGCGTCGCCCGATTTTCCTGACGTCAGTCCCCGCGACGCCGAGGCCCTGCGCGAGCTCAGAGCGCTCGGGCGCCTGCCGTGAAGCCGCGCGCGGTCGGCGGATTGGTCGCAATCTTCGTCTTTGTCGCGGACCAGGCCGCCAAGGTCGCGGTCCTGTGGCGCGCCGGCCATGTCGCGTCTCAATCCGTGTCGTTGACGCCGTTTCTCGATTTGACGCTGCGGTGGAATCGGGGCATCTCCTTCAGCCTGTTCGCCCAAGGTTCGCATTTCGGCCGAGCCGCCCTGTTGGCGCTCGCTCTCGCGGCGATCGGGCTATTGACGTGGTGGCTGCTGCGCGCGCGCTCCAGTCTGATCGCGGCGGGTCTCGGCGCGATCGTCGGCGGCGCCCTCGGCAATGCTCTCGATCGCATGGTTCATGGCGCGGTTGTCGATTTCCTCGATCTGCACGCATTCGGGCGACATTTTTTCGTCTTCAACCTCGCTGACGCGGCGATCAATGTCGGTGTCGCTCTGTTGATCGTCGATCTTCTTTTTTTCTCCCGCTCCCAGAACGACCGGAACGAAACCGCCTCGACGCCGGGGGCGAATTGAGCCCTTGGGGCGACGCGCCAACTCACGGCTTGCATTTGTTAACGAAATCCACATATCGTTGGCAAAGGCGGCGGTCATGGCCGCGACGATAGGGAGGCGTCATGGAATAGCCGGAATTTCGGACGACGTACGTCGACGCCGCAGGAAGGTGGTCCGGCGCGGATTGTTAAGGGGATAAAGTCTATGCACTTCGGCTTTCGCTGGACGTCGATGGCGTTCGCGATGACCTTGGCTGCTTTCAGCACGACGGCGGCTATGGCTGGCGACGACGGCGCGGCGCCGATCTGGGTGGGAATCGGTTCGATTTTCGGATGGGGCAAGAAGGACGCCGCTCCCATCAACTATCGCGAGTACGGAAAGATCGTCGTGCCGCCCAATATGGACCTTCCGCCGCCGGGGTCACGATCGGCCGCGCGTCCCGCGGATTGGCCCATCAATCAGGAGAGCCAACGCAAAAAGGCGCAAAAGGCGGCGGCAAGGAAGGAGATCGCGGGCGTGGGCGATGCGCGTCTGCGCTACACGCATCCGTTCGATCCCAACGCCGGCACGGTCACGGTTCGCGCCGTCGACCCGCAAGGCAACGAAATCAAATGTCCTGAAGGCTCATGCGGATCTTCCGGTTCGTCGGTCCTCAGCAGCCTCAATCCGTTGAGCTGGGTCGGCATGGGAAAACACGCCTCGCTTGGTCCCGAGCCGAACCGCGAGTGGTTGACCGATCCGCCGAAGGGTTTCCGCTCTCCGTTGGAGACGAGGACGGGTCAGGCCGCGAACTGAACGCGCGAAATCATCGGAACCGGACGGGTTCGGCTGATTTCGCATCCTGAATCGGAATCGCCGCTTGGCGTTTGGCGGAAAAGCGGCTATCGTTGAGTTGAAAATTCGCCGCCCGCCTGATTTCCGAGGGACGAAAAGGTTGGCTAGGCCGAAAGGCCGAAAGCGAGGGGGTCGACGTCGGCGCACGCGCGTGATTGCCGAAACGCTCACTTAGCCGAATTCGAACCGCCCATCGAGCGACGGCGCTGTTGGCCGCGAAGGGGCGCGGACATTCGTCTTCGACAATGAGGTGGCGCTTCGGTGTTTTTGGAGCGGTTCGCGACCGCCAAGGATTTTGAACAGGATCGGCCCAACGCCGATCGAAGGTCGCGCAAGTCGCGACGCAGCCGAACTGCGATCGGATGAATCAATAAACGCAAGGCCTTCGGGGCAAGACCTGTAGACGGTGAGAGTCCCGTCGGTCCCCCGAAACTCGGCAACGCTCTCGCCGCCCAATCGATTGGGACAAAGTGGGGCTCAACCGAACGAATATTGGGAACATGCAATGAGACCAGGCCAGAATAAGAGGATGCGCAACAACAGGCCGACGAACAACCGGCGCGGGCCCAACCCCTTGACGCGATCGTACGAATCCAACGGCCCTGACGTTAAGATTCGAGGCAACGCGCATCACGTGGCGGAGAAATATCTCCAACTTGCGCGCGATGCTCATACCGGCGGCGATCCGGTGGCGGCCGAGAATTACCTCCAACACGCCGAACATTATTTTCGCCTGATTGCCTCGGCCCAGGCCGCGCAGGCTTTGGCCCAGAGCGGCCAGCCCCGCCAAGCGGGAGACGTCAGCGGCGACGATCTCGACGACGACGATGATGTCGGCGGATTGTCGGACCGATTCGCCTCTCCTTCGGAGCGGGCGGGCGGCTTTTATCAACAGCAGCAGCATGGGCCTCAGGCGCAACCCAGCGCCGCGCCGAACGCCCCACAGCCTTATATCGAGCGGTCGCCGTTCGAAGCCGATCGCCAAGGACCAAAAGACCAGGGCGGATACCCAAACCGCCAGGACCGACAGGGCAATCGTTTTCCCGACCGTGGTCCACGGCCCGACCGACCGTTCGCGGAGCGGCCTGACGGCTACCGCGACAATCGACAGGGCCGCGACGGACGCCCGCGCGATTTCCGGCCTTATCGCGACGGATCGCCGCAGCCAGGACGAGAAGGGACGGCCGAGGCTGTCGAATCGACAAATCTTCCCTCGTTCATTACGGGCGGGTCAAGACCGGGCGGCGCCGAAACAGCCGAAACTCAGCCTATGCCTGTGGCGGACGCAATGACGACGCCGGCGGGGGCGCCCGAATCGGACCTAGCCACGCACGAGCCGGCGTCCGCCGAGGGCCGCTTTCCCGGCCGCGGCCGACGTCGCCGCCTCAGGTCGCCGTACGGGTTCAACGGCTCCGCGGCGGCGGATTCCGATATGGAGAGCCGCGATCCCGCGATCGGCGACGAGCCTCCGGTCGCCGAGTAACCTCGCCGCGCCTGTCAGTGCGAGCTGACGCCCGCGAATTTCGATTGCAAGAGCTCGCGATCGAAAGGCTTCATCATAAAGTCGTTTGCCCCCGCGTGCATCGCCCGCGCGATCTGGGAAACGTCGTATTCGTTGGCGCAAAACACGACTTTCGGTCGGTCGCCGCCGGGCATGCGACGTAGTCGCCGGAGAAATTCGAAACTGTCGAGCACCGGCATGCTGCTGTCGACAAGGATGGCGTCCGGCATCGAAAACGAGCAGGCCGCGAGCGCCTGGCCCCCGTCTGGGGCTTCCGAGGTTTGCAGACCCATATTCTCGAAAATGCGTCGAGCAATCTTCCGCACGACGGCGGAGTCGTCCACTATCAGAACTTGCCGCATTCCATGCTCCCGTCAGGTCTTCGGCTTTGCCTTGCACCATGATCGCAAGGCGAAACGCTAACAACGCTCGGTCGTACAGGGCGGTCGCCTCCTGCCCGTAGCGCTCGAACGCACGGAATCCGGAAACCGGCCGGCCCGGTCCGAGGGCCGCCGCGCAACTATCCTGCGCGCAATTATGCTGAATATCGGTTAACGAGCGTTAAAGCGCGATCCTTCGGACGGGTTCGAGGCGGCAAAGGCGGGAGTGAGCAGGATTCCGGAGATGTCCCCGCAGTTTTTTCGCAAAAGACCCCGCGTTTTCAAGGACTCTACGGCGTGACTGGATTCAACAAAATCGCATCCTGCTCCAGACCCGTCCTTCAGGTCTCAAGGCGCGGTCCGTCGGCCAGACTCGCGGTATGTGTCCCGGGGTCGCCGACAGCGCGCGGCGTCGCGCACAGGACAACCGCCTGCGGTTCGGTCGACGTCTCCAACGTCATGCCGCACTCGCGGGCCAGCAATGTCGCGTAATAGGGCTGTATCGAGTGGCCGTCGATGGTTTCGACCGCGGAGTCGCCCGACAATAGGTCCGCGGCGCCGTGCGACAGACGCGCATTTGCGCCTTTCGCCTCGACCCGCATGCCCATCGCTTCGCCTTCGCCTTCTAGATCGACGACGATGACGCCCCCGCGGGGCACGGACGAGGCCGCGATCAAGCACAGATTGAGCAACAGCTTGACCGAGTTCTTGGGCGCGAGCCGGCGATGAGCGTTCCATTGCAATATGGTGCGGTCGTTGCTGAGGAGACCGCGCGCCACATTTTCCGCATCGCCAGTGTCAATTGCGGCGGTCAGGGAGCCCGCCGCCCCAAAGGCGAGACGGCAGAACTGGAGCCGCGCCGAGGCCGAAATTGCGCTCTTTTTGATCAGGTCCATGGCGAAAGAGCGCATTTCCTCGTCATTTTCGCCGTCAAGCACTTCGAGACCGTTGATGATCGCGCCGACGGGGCCGATCGCGTCGTGGCAGACACGCGAACACAAGAGAGCGGCGAGGTCGAGTGGGGCTAGAGACGCCATTGTCAAGCGGTCGATCCTATGGTCAATGCCAAAAGATCGGCGCCGCAAACCCGCGCCGCCGAATCGGACTCGTTGCCTTTTTGTGTGTCTACCCAATTCGTTCGCCGACCGCGACGCCTTTCCGGAGACGCATTTGGCCGGTCCGCTCAGACCCCGGCGGTCGCACTCGCCAAGTTGAGCGCGCCGGGGCTCCATGCGCATTCGAGTGAAGGGAAAGCCGCATTGGTCACATCTGGCGCAAATGCGCAATCCTTCGACTTTGACCGCTCCACCCGCGACGAAATCGCGCTCTACCTGGCGGAGGCCGCCTTGGCGGCCGGTCCCGCGGTCATGCAGATCTATGAGCTCGGCTGCGACATCGACACGAAATCGGACGGCAGCCCGGTCACGCTCGCGGACCGACGCGCGGAGGCGATCATTTGCGAGCGTCTGGCTCGTGCCGTTCCTCGCCTGCCGCTGGTGGCGGAAGAATCAGCGTCGGCCGGAAATCCTCTCAGCATCGGCGAAAGATTTCTTCTCATTGATCCGCTCGACGGCACCCGGGAGTTCATCGCGCGCAACGGCGAATTCACGATCAACGTCGCGCTCGTCGATCGAGGAAGGCCAAGCGCCGGGGCCGTTTACGCGCCCGCGATCGGCCGGCTATGGTTCGGGGGCGACCACGCCTTCGTCTGCGAGGCGCCTATCGCGGCGCATGCGCCGCATTGCGCTCGGCGCCGGCGCGTTCATACCCGCCCCGCGCCTCCCGCTCTGGTCGCTCTCGCCAGCCGCTCTCATTTCGACCCTCAAACCGAAGCGTTTCTCGAAGGATTGCCGATCGCCGAGCGCCGATCGGCGGGGTCGTCGCTGAAGTTTTGCCTGATCGCCGAAGGATTGGCCGACGTCTATCCCCGGTTCGCGCCGACGATGGAATGGGACACCGCGGCGGCGGACGCCGTTCTGCGCGCCGCCGGCGGGGTCGTCCTCGATGCTTCCGGCGTTCCGCTCGCTTACGGAAAGATCGACCATAAACTCCGCAACGGCGGGTTCGTGGCCTGGGGCGACGCCGCGGCGGCAAGGCGCTTCGGGCATCGTTAATTTCCTGTCAACGGGAATGCGAGATAATCGACCGATCCGGGGGGCGGACGACACGCATTGTACAGGTCGCGCAATGGGCGAAACGCTTAGAGCGCGCCGGTCAGGCGACGGCCTCGAGGAGAGTCGTGATGACAGACGTGACGCGCAGAAACCTTCTGGCGATGGCGGCGGCGGTCGGCGCCGTCGGCTTCGCGCCGAGGGCGCGAGCCGATGCTCCCCCTACGTTTTCCGCTGACGAAATCATTGATGACGGCCATCGATTTTTTGGCGACGTTTCGCGCGGCCTGGCCGAGGTGGTTCAGGAAGCGGCCCGCCGCTGGGGCCTGCCGAACGCTTATATCCTCGGGCAAGAGGCCTCCGCCGCGTTCGTGGGCGGGCTGCGCTATGGCGAAGGCAAAATGTATACGCGCAACGCCGGAGACCAGCACATATACTGGCAAGGGCCGTCGGTCGGCTTCGACGCCGGCGCAGACGGCGACCGGACGATGATGCTGGTCTATAATTTGCCGGCGGTCGAGGCGATATTCCGCCGTTTCGGCGGAGTCGACGGTTCGGCGTATTTTATCGGGGGCTTGGGCTTTACGGCGCTTGACTCCGGGGATGTGGTCGTCGTTCCCATCCGCACCGGTCTGGGATACCGCCTAGGCGTCAACGTCAACTATTTGAAGTTCACCCAGAGGGCGACCTGGAACCCGTTCTGAAGGGCGCGGGGCGGTTTCGCCTCGGGGCGCGACGGCCCGGCTGTCGACGGCCCGGCTTTGCAGCAACCGGCCCTTGTGCGAAGATGGCCCAGCGCACTGAAGTTTTGGACAGGGCGGGGTGGTCGAGCAAGCGCTTTACTTCGCAATCGGATTTCTCACCGCCTGCCTGATCGCGGTGGTGGGAATCCCCGCGATTGCGCGGCGGGCGACCCGGCTGTCCGAGGCGCGCGCGAGATTGCGGGCGCCGGCGACCGAAAAGCAGGCGAACGCCGAGAGGGATGCGCTGCGCGCCCAAAACGCAGTTGAACGCGTGCGGCTCGAGCGCCGGCTCGCGCTGATCGAGGACGCCTCCTACCAGCTGCGCGGCGATGTCGGCAGGCAGTCGGTCAAAATCCTCGCGCTGGAATCCGCGGCCGCCGAACAGATCGGCGTGATCGCCGATCAGAACGCCGAAATCGCTGAAAGGGAAGCCGAGCGCCGAGACCTCGAAGCCGGGCTGGGCGCCAGCCAGATCGCGCTCAACGATGCGTTCGCTCAGCGGGATCGGGCCAATAATTCCGAAGCCGCGGCGACGGCCCGCCAGATCGAGCTCGAGGCGGAAGCCAGCCGTGATCGCGCGCGAATCGCGATTCTGACCGCCCGGAGCGAAAACATCGAGGGGCGATTCGAGGATCTCACGCGATCGGCGAAAGCGGCGGCCGAGAAAGCGGAAGCGACCCGCGTCCAGCTGATGGACACGATCGCCGACCAGCTGACGCAAGTCCGAAGGCTCGAAAGCCAGTTGCGCGACGCCCTCCTCCAAAACCAGCAACTGAGCGAGAAGGCGTCGAGCGTCGGCGCCGAACGCGAGCAGAGCCGCCGCCGCCACAGCGAGCTGGAATCGAGGCTCGCTCACAGCGAGCAGGCCCGAGAGGAAGCGCTGATCGAGAACAGCCGCCAGCTCGCCATGCTGGCCGAACGAGAGGCTCAGCTCAGAAACGCGCGCGCTGGCGACGACGCGGGGCGAGGGAAAGGCGAGAGCCAAAAAGACGGGATCGCCGCGCCCGGCGCCTCTGGCGCGGACAACCTCGACGATGCGGCGTTGCGGGAGGCGATCGAACGGCTCGGGCGCGAAGTGACCCGCCTCTTCGCCGAAAGGAAATCGACCGATCGCCGGGAAGAGCATGGCTCGGGACTTCGTTCGCGCTTCGGCCGGCGTGACGCGGGCGGGCTCGCCGGGCCCTCGAACGACGAGCCGCGCGGTTTCGTGGACGGTTCGGGGCGTCGCGTCGCCCGCACCCTCGCCCCGGACCGTTGACGCGAGTTTTCACGATTGTTGGGTTTTGTGTGGCTTAGGATTAGCCGTCGCGGTCCGGCTCGTCGACGGGCCGAACTGATGGGCGTCGGCGCGGCGCCGGCGGTGAAATTCCGACGCCTGTTTCCCGCGACGCTCGTCCGTTATGGGGGATTGCTGACGTTAGAGGATGACCGCGTGGATGACGGCAATGCGCAAGGTAGCGGGCGTTCGCCGACGGCGTGGCGGACGGGTCAAATCGAGCCCTTGCTGCCGTTCCCGATCGGTCCCGGTACGGGAGGAATGCGTAGAGTAGGAGTGTGGCGCGGTTTCCTTAGGCCGGGCATGCCTGTTGCCGCCCCTTTCGTCTGGCGGTGCCTTGAATGGTCATGGTCTTGTCCTGGATGTCCGAAATCAAACAGACCGGCCGAAGACGGCGCCCTTGAGATAGTCCGGCCAGTCGCGCTCGAAGAACGGCCGATAATCGCGATCCCTCTGACGAATAGGTCGCGGCTTACAGACAAGCTTGCTATCGTGAAAGCGAACGTGAATTTGTTCTTTGCGATCCTCATCCCGCTCCGAGACGAAGCGGACCTCGTTGAGGGGCCCGCTCCGAGCCTGGGGCGTTCGATCCCCATTCGGGGCGCAAACTGTGCGGGCGCCACGACTTCCGCCGCCACGCTCGAGGTAGAAGGCCAACGACCTGAGCACCGCCTCAGACGCAATCGCGCTCTGGCGCCATTGAAGCGCTCGAAGCGCCTCGTTGGCGCCGTCGAAGGTTATTCCCTGCTGGCGGATCAATTCGTTTAAGGTATGCGCCGCCTCCACCGCGGCCCTCACGTCATTCGCATTGCAAAGGATCCCGGCATGGTCGCTCATCCGGTCCTGGATTTCTTTGCAGATGGCCGTCGCCTTCAGCGCGCTGTCGGTCCGGAGGGCATCGAGCACCCCCGCGACAGCCTCCTCAACGACACGTTCCTCGGATATGGTCGCCTCGTGAAGCTTCCGGCTGGCGGCGATATGCTCGGCGCAACGCGTGCCGAAGACCTGACCGGCATTCAGCGCCGCGCCGCCCGGCCGTGTCACCCCATGCGTCCCAGCTGCTTCGCCGACGGCGTAACATCCCGCCAGGTTCGTCTGGCCCCAGATGTTGACCGCCAGACCTCCATTCATGTGCTGATTGTTGATTGCGAATTCCAAAGGGTCGCGGGTGATGTCGTATTTGTATCGCTTGTAGAGCTCGATTGAGAGCGGGTTCATCTTGCGCAACCGATCGAGCGGCGTTTCGAGCAGCGCCCCGCCGTTTGCGAGGTAGCTCCGAACGTCGTCGTCCAAACGGTCGAGACTGAACTCTGCGTCTCCGGGAACAGGAAGGGGGTTGCGATTGAAATCCATGAAGACTTTTCGACCGGCCCGCGTCTCTCGGTAGACGGCGAGATCGAGTAAACTCGATCCGAAGTCCAGCATGCGCGTGGCGTGGAACGGCCACTGGTAACCTTTCCGGAAAATGTTGGAGGCGAGCTCCTGCGTGGTGCGGTAATAGTCAGCCAGGAAATTGCGTTCGTTCCCCCGCGCGTCGCGCGAGAAGATGTAGGGCACGCATTGCACGTATGTGCCGGACAGATTCCAGGGGAAGTTGTCCCGAGGCGTCCCGATGCCGAACTGACTTTCAGTGAGATTGACCGCCTCGATTCCCGCCTCCAGGGCGAGACCGAGGGATCCGAAGCAATGCCGCGGATATACGCTATCGCGGTAGAGTTCCCCCGGTCCGCCGGTGGCGATGACCACTGTGCCGGAAAGAAATACAGCGAACCCGAACGGATTGTCTTTGCTTCGCCTTTTCGGCGCCATCACAAGCGCGCCTACCGCTCGAGGCTCCGGTTCGGGAGCCACCAGAAGCCGAACGCCTGTCGTTTGATTGAAAATCGGGATGTCTAGGCGGAGAGCCTCCCTGGTCAACACCTGAATCATGAGGCGAGAGGTCCGGGGACCACAGCTGGTCGCGCGGCCGACCTCGTCGTGATCGGTCTGATAACGCAGGACGCCGCCGAGACGGTCCTGAGGAATCGGCAGTCCCATGAATTGCAGAGATGAGAGCGCGCGGGCGGACCCCACCGCCTCCACGTAGGCGGTGTCCTCGTCCATGGCGCCCCCGGCGCCGAGCGCGTCGGCCAGAGCCCGGAAGTCGTCGCCTCGCCCCGCAGTGTTGGCGGTGTGCAGGGTCTGCTTGTCGGACCCCGAGCAGGCCGACGTGCCGCCGAATGCGCTTTGGCTCGCGATCACCACGTTCACGTCACGGCGCGTGAGCTCGACGGCGGCCCGAAGTCCCGCCGCCCCACTGCCTAATACGAGCGCCTCGGCCCGGTGCACGGGCAAGGAATAGCCCCTCGCTGTCATGAACTCTTTCGGCGGCCTTTCGTTGGCCAGCCGCGGCATCGGGACGTCGGTCAATCGGTCCAGGATCGATTGGGGGACGGTCGGGGTCAAAGGGCGTTTCCTTGAAGTTTTGGGTTGACGAGGGATTCGAAACCAGTTAGCTATGATTAGCTCGTTCCAATTCGAGATGCAAGCTCAGCGTCCGGATTGGCATTGTAAACTATGGCGAATTTCAACGTTATTTTGGAACGATCCAAGCAATATGAGCGAGAATGTGGGGGAGGAAGGGATGAGCGACGCTCGCGCGACCATCGTCGACGTCGCGCGTCGAGCCGGCGTGTCAAAATCGACGGTCTCTCTGGTGTTGGGAGGAAGCTCGCTCGTCGCGGACGCGACCCGAGAACGGGTAAGCGCGGCGATGGTCGAACTCGGCTACATCTATCATCGGGGCGCAGCGACCTTGCGCGGCGCCAAATCCGGCGTCCTCGGGATGGTCATCAACGACCTGACCAACCCCTTCTACGTCGAGCTTGCGATCGGCATTGAGCAAGCGTGCCAAGGGGGAGCGTTTATCCCGTTCCTCGCAAATTCCGCCGAGGATCCAATCCGGCAGCAAGAGGTCATTAAGTCCATGCGAGAGCATGGCGCGGCCGGGCTGGTGCTTGCCCCAGCCATCGGCACCTCGCTGAGCGACGTGAAGCCCCTCTTAGCCGGATTGCCGGTCGTTCAGGTGATGCGCCGCCTTCCTGGCCTGAAGGCCTCGCTCGTCGCCCCCGAAAATCGGGAGGGCGCGCGGAAGGCGACAGCCCATTTGGTTGAACACGGACACAAGCGGATCGCTTTCATCGGCGGCACAAATTCGTTGTTCGTTCGCGAGGAGCGCCTCACCGGGCATCGACTTGCCCTCGAAGAGGCCGGAATTCCGCTCGATGAATCGTTGGTCATTGAAACAATGAACAACTACACGGGCGGCGGGGCGGCGGTCCCGCAGTTGCTCAACCTCCACGAGCCTGCGACCGCCGCCCTTTGTTACAACGACGTCGTCGCAATCGGCCTCATCCGCGCGTTGACCCAGGCCGGCGTCATGGTCGGGCGCGACTTCGCTGTCATCGGCTTCGACGACATCGAAGAAGCCAAGCGCACGGTTCCCGCTTTGACGAGTATCGCCGTAAACGCCCGCAGCCTGGGCTCCCGGGCCGCGCAACTCCTCATGCGTCAGATAGCACTCGGAGACTTTGAGCCGGAAGCGGTGCTGTGTCCGACGAGCCTGATCATTCGCGCCTCGTGCGGAACTTCGAATTCTGCTCAAGGAAGGATCCAGTCATGACCGGGCTTCGTTGGGGGCTGATCGGCGCCAGCACGATTGCGGCCGAGCACATGATCGGCGCGTTCCGAGCCAATGGCGGCGAAGTCACGGTGGTCATGAGCGCGAACCCGGAGCGCGCGGCGCAATATGCGGCGAAGCACGCAATCGCGAAATCGACCTCGACTCTCAAAGAGCTGGTCGACTCAAACGACGTGGACGCCGTCTATATCTCCACGACCAATGAACTCCATCGCGATCAGGTCTTCGCCGCAGCAGCGGGTGGCAAGCACGTCCTTTGTGAAAAGCCATTGGCGCTGACGTTGACCGATGCCAGGGCCATGGTCGTCGAATGCCGCAAGCATGGCGTCGTGATGGGAACAAACCATCACCTACGCAACGCGGCGACGCATCGAGCGATGCGAGAGGCGATCAAGGCGGGGCGCATCGGCAAGCCGCTGTTCGCCCGCGTTTTTCACTCCGTCTACCTACCGCCCCATCTTCAGGGGTGGCGTATCGAACGACCGGGAGCAGGCGGCGGCGTCATCCTCGACATCACCGTCCACGACGCAGACACGCTGCGCTTCGTGCTCGACGACGAGCCTGCGTCCGTCGTCGCGATGACATCCCAGGGCGGTTTGAGCCGCGAGGGGCTCGAGGATGGCGCGATGGGCGTCATCCGATTTTCAAGCGGCTTGCTGGCCCAATTCCACGACGCCTTTACCACGAAATACGCGACGACCGGCTTCGAGGTCCACGGCGACGAGGGCTCCCTGATCGCCCGGGACTGCATGACACAGGCTCCCAAAGGCGACGTTTTGCTTCGCTCAGCCGCCGGCGAGGAAATGCTCAAGCTGGACCACGAGAAGCTCTACGTGCGTTCGGTCCGCCTATTTCAGGAGGCCGTCGAGGGACGAGGCGCGCCCTCGGCGACCGGTGAAGACGGCGTCAAATCTCTGAGCGTTGCTGTTTCGGCGCTCGAAGCGGCGCGCTCGGGCGCGGCAACCTCGATCGACCTGACGGTTTGAGGACAGCCATGGCCAAACAAAAGGTGATTTCCGCAGCGGACGCCGCCCGTCTCATTCCTGACGGCGCGATCGTCACGGTCTCGTCCTCGTCGGCGCTTGGTTGTCCCGATGCGGCGCTTGCGGCGATCGGCGCGCGTTTCGAAGCCGAGGGGCATCCCCGCAACATCACGACGCTCCATCCGATCGCGGCCGGCGATATGTGGGGCGTCAAGGGAATCGATCATCTCGCAAAGTCCGGCTGCCTCGCGCGCGTTCTCGCCGGCTCGTACCCCTCTGGTCCCTCCTCGGCCGAGCCGCCGGAAATTTGGAAGCTGATCACCGGCGATGCGATCCCCGCCTACAACGTGCCCTCCGGCATCCTATTCGACATCCATCGCGAGGCCGCAGCCAAGCGGCCGGGCGTCTTGACCAAGATCGGGATGGAGACGTTCGTCGACCCCATCCACGAAGGCTGCGCGATGAACGACAAGGCCGCAGCCGATCCAATCGTCCAGCGCGTCAATTTCGCCGGCGAGGACTGGCTCTTCTTCCCGACGATCACGCCGCACGTCGCCATCATCCGCGCGACGACCGCCGACGAACGGGGAAATCTCTCCTACGAGCACGAAGGCGGCATTCTCGGCCCACTCGACCAGGCGCTCGCCGTCCGAAACAACGGAGGCATCGTCATCGCACAGGTCAAGAGGCTGGCGGCTGCGGGCACGCTGCGTCCTCACGACGTGATCGTTCCGGGCGTGCTCGTCGATTACATCGTCGTCGCCGCCGATCAGCTTCAGACGACGCATACGCCTTACGAGCCGGCGATCTCAGGCGAAATCTTCCGGCCGCTGTCGTCGTTCGAGACGCCGAAATTCGACATCGCAAAGGTCATCGCAAGGCGCGTGGCGCAAGAGCTGCGCGACGGCGATGCGGTCAACATCGGTTTCGGCATCTCGGCCAACGTGCCGCGCATCCTGATCGAGGAAGGGCGGCACGGCGCCGTGACCTGGGTCATCGAGCAAGGCGCGGTCGGCGGCGTGCCGCTGCTCGACTTCCAGTTCGGCTGCGCGTCCAACGCCGAGGCGATTGTCCAGTCGCCGCACCAGTTCACCTATTTCCAGGGCGCGGGCTTCGACATGTCGTTGCTTTCGTTCCTGCAGATCGACCGCGGCGGCTCCGTCAACGTGTCGAAGCTTGGCGTGCGACCGCATGTCACCGCCGGCGCCGGCGGCTTCGTCGACATCACCGCACGCGCCAAGAAAATCGTGTTCTCCGGCTACTTCACCGCAGGAGCGAAGCTCGAAGTCCATGACGGCGCGGTCAAGATCGCCAAGGAAGGCAAGGTTAAGAAGCTCGTTGAGGCGGTCGAGCAGATTTCATTCTCTGGTCCGCGGGCGGTCGCTCAAGGGCAGGATATCGTCTACGTCACCGAACGTTGCGTGCTGCGGCTGGAGCCGGACAGCGTTACGGTCACTGAGCTCGCGCCAGGCGTCGACCTCGAGCGCGACATTCTCGCCCAGGCCGAGTTTCCGCTGCGGGTCGCCAACGACATCGGCAAGATGGACCCCGCGCTGTTCCATAACGCGCCGATCAACCTCAAACTCCGTGGGGCAGAGGAGATGGCTCTATGAGCGCCTTTGTCCACCTCGCCTTCGAGGGGCCGCTTGCGCGGCTGACGCTCAAGCGCGCTGACAAGCTGAATGCGCTGGACCGGGCAATGATTGACGCGCTGGCGGAGGCTGCGCGCTCCATCGACGCTTCGCCCGAGGCGCGGGTCGCGATCCTTTCGGGAGAGGGCAAGGCGTTCTGCGCCGGCGGCGACATCGCGGCGTGGGGCGGTCTGCCGCCGCTCGAGATGTGGCGAGACTGGACGCGGGCCGGACACCGCGCCTTCGAAGCGCTGGCGCGCCTGCGCGTTCCGCTCATTGCGGCGTTGACGGGGCACGCCTTCGGCGGCGGGCTCGAATTGGCGGCGGTCGCCGACATTCGCATCGCCGAGAGCGGGATCAAGCTCGGCCTTCCCGAATCGGGCCTCGGCATGGCGCCGGGATGGTCCGGCACGCAGAGATTGGTGCGCCGCTTCGGCGCTTCGGTCGTGCGCCGAATGGCGTTGGGCGGAGCCATGTTTTCGGCTGAGGAGGCGGCGCCTCTCGGCCTTGTCGACGAGGTGACCGAGAAGGGCGAGGGCGTCGCTCGGGCCGAGGCTCTCGCAGCCGACATCGCCAAGCGCGGTCCGCTCGCGGTTCAGATCGTGAAGGCGATGATCAACGCCGCCGAGGGCGAGGACCGGGACGCGCCGATCGAGGGACTCGCTGGGGCGCTCACCGCATTCACCGAAGATCTTGCCGAAGGCGTCGCCGCGTTCCGCGCCAAACGTGCGCCCAGTTTCGCTGGCCGCTAGGAGCTCTCCCGATGACCGTCCAACTCCCGATCACCGTCGACGCGAAGAAGCTGAACGACGCGCTGGCGCGCTTTCCGCGCGACCGCGCCATGCAGATCGCCGGCACTGAGGCCCACGGTGGCGGCGAGACGATCGAGCGCCGAAGCCCGGCCCACGGCGAGGTCGTCACTCGAGTTCCGCGGGGCCGAGCAGAGGACGCGCGCGCCGCCATCGCCGCTGCGCGCGCCGCCTTCGACAAAGGCCCATGGCCGAACGAGACGGCCTCGAACCGCGCTCGGGTCCTTCTGAAGGTCGCTGACCTCATCGATCGCGACCGCGAACTTCTCGCGCTGATGGACACGCTCGAATCCGGCAAACCGATCGTGCAGGCGCTGGGCGAGATCGAGGGCGCGGCCGACATCTGGCGCTACGCCGCTTCGCTCGCGCGCACGCTCTCAGGCGAAAGCTACGTTAATCTCGGCGGCGATCGGCTGGGCTTGGTGCTGCGCGAACCGATCGGGGTCGTGTCGATCATCACGCCCTGGAACTTTCCGCTCCTGATCGTGTCGCAGAAACTGCCTTTCGCGCTCGCCGCCGGTTGCACCTGCGTCGTCAAGCCGAGCGAGATGACCTCCGCTTCGACTCTTCACCTGGGCTTGCTCATGGCCGAGGCCGGTCTCCCCGAGGGCGCCTGCAATATCGTGACCGGCTACGGGCCCGAAGTCGGCGCGCCGATGACGTCCGACCCGGACGTGGACATGATCTCCTTCACGGGATCGACCGCCGTCGGCCGCGCCGCAATGGCCGCGGGGGCCGCGACGCTCAAGAAAGTGTCGATGGAGCTTGGCGGCAAGAATCCCCAGGTGATCTTCCCCGACGCCGACATGGACGCTGCGATCGACGCGGCGACCTTTGGCGCCTACTTCAACGCCGGAGAGTGCTGCAACGCGGGGTCGCGGCTGCTGTTGCATGCGGATATCGCCGAGTCGTTCCTAAGCGAACTCTCGAAACGTGCAGCGCAGGTGAAAGTCGGCGATCCCCTCGACGAGGAAACGCGGGTCGGAGCGTTGATCAGCTTCGACCATTTCGGCAAGATTGAGACCCATTTGCGTAACGCGCGCGCGGCCGGCGCCGAGGTGCGGGTGGGCGGCGGACGGCTCGAATCCAACGGCCTCTTCATGGCCCCGACCGTGGTCGCAGGCGTCACCACCGCGATGGCGATCTCGAAAGCGGAGGTCTTCGGACCGGTTGTCGTCGCGTTGACTTTCAAGACGTTCGAGGAGGCGATCGAACTAGCCAACGCGACCGATTACGGGCTTTCGGCGAGTGTCTGGAGCCGCGACCTCGACACGGCGATTGCCGTCGGACGCGGCGTCCGGGCTGGCACGATCTGGGTCAATACCTTCATGGACGGAACGCCCGAACTGCCGTTTGGCGGCTACCGCCAGTCGGGAATCGGGCGGGAGCTTGGCCGCAATGCGGTAATCGACTACACCGAAGAAAAAACGCTTCACGTCCATACCGGTCCGCGCACCAGTTGGTGGCTGCCGCGCGGCCAGAACGGAACAGTGGAAGTCGGGAGCCGCCGCGCGGCTTCTGGAAACGGCGCCGGACCGCATCCGGTGGGAGAGAGACGTTCTGGAAGGGTATGAGATGAAAATACGTTCGATTCTGATGGCGACTGCGCTCGCCGCGTCTTCGATCGGGTTCGGCGTTCCCGCGCGCGCAGCCGACGTCAAGGAAGTGCAGATGCTGCATTGGTGGACGTCGGGCGGCGAAGCGGCCGCGTTGAACGTCCTCAAGCAATATCTCGCCAAGGAAGGCTACGCCTGGAAGGACGTGCCGGTCGCCGGCGGCGGCGGCGAAGCCGCGATGACCACGCTCAAGGCATTGGTCGCCGCCGGAAATCCGCCGACCGCCTCGCAGATCCTCGGCTACTACGCGCTGGACTATGCCGAAGCCGGCAAACTGAATAACGTCGACGCGCTTGCCAAGAAGGAAGACTGGGCCGCGGTCGTTCCCAAAGCGCTGCAAAAATTCACCACCACCAACGGCCATTGGGACGCGGTTCCGATCAACATCCATTCCGTCAACTGGATCTGGGTCAACAAGGCGATCATGGACAAGATCGGCGGGACCCAGCCGAAAAACTTCGACGAGTTCCTCGCGCTGCTCGACAAGGCGAAGAAGGCGGGCGTGATCCCGCTCGCGCTCGGCGGCCAGCCCTGGCAGGAAGCGACGATGTTCGATTCTGTCGTGATGTCGACCGGCGGGCCGGCCTTCTACAAGAAGGCGTTCATCGATCTCGACGACAGCGCGCTGAAGTCCGACACGATGAAGAAGTCCTTCGACAATCTCGCCAAGCTGCGCGCCTATGTCGACCCGAACTACGCCGGGCGCGACTGGAACCTCGCCACCGCGATGGTGATCAAGGGCGACGCGCTGCTCCAAGTGATGGGCGACTGGGCCAAGGGCGAGTTCCATGCGGCAGATAAGGTGCCGGGCAAGGACTACCTCTGCTACCGTTTCCCCGGCACGGACGGCACGGTGATCTACAACACGGATATGTTCGCATTCTTCAAGGTCCCGGCGGATCGACGCGCCGCTCAGCTCGCGCTCGCCGACGCGACGATGAGCAAGGCCGTGCAGTCGGCGTTCAACGTCATCAAGGGTTCGGTGCCGGCCCGCATCGACGTGCCCGACACCGCCTTCGACATGTGCGGCAAGAAGGGCATCGCCGACGTGAAGGCGGCCAACGCGAAGGGAACTTTCCTCGGCTCGATGGCGCAGAATTACGCGCAACCGCCGGCGATCGGCACCGGCGTCTATCATGACGTGGTGACCAAGTTCTTCCACGGCGAGATCAAGACCTCTGACGAAGCCGTCAAGGCGCTCGTCAGCGGCATCGACGCCGCCAAGTGACGTCGCAAGCCGCCCCCGCCGAGGCGGGGGCGGCCTCACCTTCTCGGGAACCGTTCCGTCATGACCGACGAACTCACTGTCGCTCCAATCGTCGAAGTGACAACGCCGCAATGGCGCGGACCCGTGCGCGGACGCTTGCGGGAGGCCCTGCCGATGCTCGTGCTCGCGCCCTCTTTCGTACTAATCCTCATCTTCGTCTATGGCTTCAACCTATGGACCCTGCTGCTGTCTTTCACCAGTTCGAGGGCCTTCACCAACCTCCACTTCATCGGCTGGGCCAACTACGAGAAGCTGTGGACTTGGACCTTCGAGCGTAATCCGCCGTCGAACTGGTACACCGCGGTCGTCAACATGGGTCTGTTCGGCGGGCTCTACGTCGTGTTCTGCCTGATCCTCGGTCTGACGCTCGCCATCCTGCTCGACCAGAAGATTCGCGGCGAGGGGATCCTGAGGCCGATCTATCTCTATCCGTTGGCGCTGTCGTTCATCGTCACCGGCACCGCCTGGAAGCTGTTCCTCGATCCGCGCATCGGGCTCGAGAAAGCCATGCACGACATCGGCTGGGCGAGCTTCCATTTCGATTGGGTCGTCAATCCACGGATGATGATCTACTGCGTCGCGATCGCCGGCGTCTGGCAGACCTCGGGCTTCGTGATGGCGATGTTCCTGGCGGGCCTGCGCGGCATCGACGGCGAAATCCTCAAGGCGGCGCAGATCGACGGCGCCACGGCCTTCGCCACCTACCGGCGCATCGTCATCCCGATCATGCGCCCGGTGTTCCTCTCCGCCATAATCGTGCTGACGGGCATGGCGCTCAAGTCGTACGACCTCGTGCTTTCCGTCACCGGCAAGAACCCCGGCGGCGCGGCGGAGCTGCCGTCGACGTTCATGTATTCCTACACCTTCACCCGCGACCAGATGGCGGTCGGCTCGGCCAGCGCGATCATCATGCTGATGACCATCGCCGCGATCATGATCCCCTATCTCTATTCCGAATTGCGAGAGAAAAGCCGATGAGCGCCGCCGACTTTCTCTCCACGGCGACGGTTCGCGAGCCCGCGCGACATTCGATGAAGACGCAAATCGTCATCTACGGGCTGCTGGTCCTGTTCGCCCTGGTCTATCTGTTGCCGCTCGTCGTCATGGTTCTGACGTCGCTGAAGCCGCTCGACGAGGTGACCGGCGGCAACATGTTCTATCTGCCCAAGCACCTCACCTTCGAGCCCTGGATCAAGGCGTGGAGCACGGCGCGCATCGGTGTCTCCGAAACGACCGGCCTCAAGGGCTATTTCTGGAACTCAATCAAGATGGTCGTGCCGGCGGTCTTGATCTCGACGATGCTCGGCGCGCTCAATGGCTATGTGTTGACCAAGTGGCGCTTTCCCGCCCACAAGCTGGTGTTCGGGATGATGCTGTTCGCCTGCTTCATCCCTTTTCAGTCGGTGCTCATTCCGATGGCGACAATTCTCGGCAAGCTCGGCGCCATCGGCCAGTCGCTCCAGGACTCGATCGGCGTTTCGCTCGGCTTCGGCAATTCCACCGTCAATCTGGTGCTGGTGCACACCGTCTACGGCCTCGGCTTCACGACCCTGTTCTTCCGCAACTATTACGAGGCGTTTCCGACGGAGCTCATCAAGGCGGCGATGATCGACGGCGCCGGCTTCTTCCAGATTTTCCGGCGGATACTGCTGCCCAATTCCGCGCCGATCTTCATCGTCACCGTCATCTATCAGTTCACCAACATCTGGAACGATTTCCTGTTCGGCGCGACCTTCGCGCCCGGCAACTCGAGCCCGATGACGGTGGCGCTTTACAATATCGTCAACACCTCGACCGGCGTCACCGAATACAACGTCAACATGGCCGCGGCGATCATCGCCGCGGCGCCGACGCTGTTCGTTTATATCGTCGCCGGGCGCTATTTCGTTCGCGGCCTGATGGCCGGCGCGGTGAAGGGATAGACCATGGCCTTCCTCGAAATCAGCGCTCTACGCAAGCGGTTCGGCGCCCTCGAAATCCTCAAGGGCATCGAGTTGACGCTCGACAAGGGCGGCTTTCTCGTGCTGGTCGGTCCGTCCGGCTGCGGCAAGTCGACGCTGCTCAACACCATCGCTGGGCTCGAATCGATCAGCTCGGGCGAGATTCGCATCGACGGTCACGTAATCAACGATCTGCATCCTTCCAAGCGCGACATCGCGATGGTGTTCCAGTCCTACGCGCTCTATCCGAACATGTCTGTTGCGCAAAACATGGCGTTCGGGATGGAGATGCGGGGCGTGCCGAAGGCGCAGCGCGACAAGGCGGTGGCGGAGGTCGCCAGGACGCTGCAGATCGAGCCCCTGCTCGCTCGGCGACCGGGCCAGCTCTCCGGCGGCCAGCGCCAGCGCGTCGCGATGGGCAGAGCCCTTGTCCGCCAACCGCGTGTTTTCCTCTTCGATGAGCCGTTGTCAAACCTCGACGCCAAGCTCCGCGTCGACATGCGCATTGAAATCAAACGTCTTCATCTGGCGACAGGCACGACCATCGTTTATGTCACCCATGACCAGATCGAGGCGATGACGCTTGCGACCAAGATCGCCGTTCTGAAGGACGGCGTGTTGCAGCAGGTCGGCACGCCGAACGAAGTCTACAACATGCCCAGCAATATCTTCGTGGCCGACTTCATGGGTTCGCCTGCGATGAACCTGTTGGAAGGAAAGATCGGGCGCGTGAACGGGGGCCCGAAGGTCGTGCTCGAGCGCGAGGACGGCGAGCCGATCGTACTGCCCCCGCCGCCGAGCGCGGACGCGAGTAAACTCGCCGAAGGCGGCAAAGTGATCTTTGGCATTCGGCCGGAGGCAGTGAACGACCGCGAAAGCATCGATCGCAATGCGAAGTCCGTCGCGGTGTTCAACGCCAACGTCGAGATTGTCGAGCCGGCAGGGTCGGACACATTCGTCGTCACTCATGTCGCCGGCAAGGAATTGACGGCGCGCATGCGCGCCGACGCCGACGTGCGAGTCGGGGAGAACCACGCCTTTGCCTTCAACCTCGACAGGGCGGTGCTGTTCGACCCGGCGACAACCCGTCGGATTTGAGCGCCAAGAGCGCGATGGGACGGCGCGGCCGAGATTCAGCGAGGCGCGTTCGCGTTCGCGCGTTGACGTCGAAGAGGATGGAATGCCGAACCAGGAAACGGTCGACGTCCTCGTCATCGGATCGGGGATGGGCGGGGCGACCTTTTCCGCCGGGCTCGCCCCCACCGGGGCCAAAATCCTCATCCTCGAACGCGGCGAGCGGCTGCGGGACAGCAAAGAGGCGCGCGACGCGCGAGCGATTTTCCAGCGCGGATTTTTCAGACCTGAGGAGTCCTGGCTTGACGGCGTGGGGCGGTCGTTCAATCCGGGCAACTACTACTTCGTCGGCGGCAACTCGAAACTCTATGGCGCCGTGCTGATCCGTTTTCGGGCGCGGGATTTTGAGCCGATCAGCTATCGCGAGGGAACGACGACCGGCTGGCCGTTCGCCTACGACGAATTGGAGCCCTGGTATACGCGCGCGGAGAAGCTCTACAATGTTCGCGGCGCGCTGGGCTTTGACCGCACCGAGCCGAAGCACTCGGAAGCGTATCCCTATGGCCCCATACCCGATGAGACGGCGATCGCGAAAGTGCGAGAGCGAATGACGCGCGTCGGGCTAAACCCATTTCCGTTGCCGCTTGGCTTGGACCTCGACAAGTGGCTGCAACGCGCGAAGACGCCTTGGGACGCATTTCCCGACACCGGAAGCGGCAAGATGGACGCCGAGAATTGCGGCGTGAATGCAGCTTTGAGGCATTCCAACGTCGACCTTCGCACCAACGCTCGCGTCGAAAGACTGGTGGTCGACGCCGATGGCAAGCGCATCGCCGGCGTCGAAGTCCTGGCGAACGGCGAGCGCCGCAGGATCATCGCGAAGATCGTTGTTCTGGCCGCTGGCGCGGTCAATTCCGCGGCGCTGCTCCTGAGTTCGCAGCAGGGAGGCCTCGCCAACCGGTCGGACGCGGTCGGCCGACATTTTATGAACCACAACGCTTCGGCCATGCTGGCCATCGACCCAACGACGATCAACGATTCGATCTATCAGAAGACCCTTGGGATCAATGACTTCTATCTTGGCGATGGACGCGGCGGGCCCCCGCTTGGAAATATACAGCTGCTCGGTCGCGTCACAGCCCCGATCCTGAAGGCCAATCTCCGTCTGGCGCCGGAATGGGCGCTCGGCCTGATGAGCAGGCGCTCGGTGGATTGGTACGCGATGAGCGAGGACCTGCCGAATCCCGCGAGCCGCGTGACGGTCGAGGGCGGGCGGATACGTCTCGACTGGAAGCGCAGCAACTGGGCGGCGCACACAGGATTGGTGACGACGTTCAAGCAATCGCTCAAGGCGGCGGGCTACCCGATCGTGCTATCACGAGCCTTCGACCGCCGGACGCCCTCGCACCAATGCGGAACCGTTCGCATCGGACTTGATCCTTCGACGTCGCCGCTCAATTCGTTCTGCCGCGCATGGGACCACCCGAATCTGTTCGTCGTGGACGCCTCATTCTTGCCGACGTCGGCCGCCGTCAATCCGTCTCTGACAATCGCCGCACAGGCGCTCCGCGTCGCCGACCACATCGCAAAAAGCGACCTTTGACCAAGCAGGAAAAGAGACGATGGCATACGACTACATCATCGTTGGAGGAGGCCCCGCCGGATGCGTGCTTGCAAATCGCCTTAGCGCCGATCCCTCTGTTAAAGTCCTGCTTCTGGAGGCCGGCGGCGGAGACTGGAATCCGCTTTTCCGGATGCCCGCGGGCTTCGCGAAAATGACAAAGGGCGTTGCGAGCTGGGGATGGAGCACTGTTCCCCAGAAGCACCTCAACGGGCGCGTCATTTGGTACACCCAAGCCAAAGTCATCGGAGGCGGTTCGTCGATCAACGCCCAGCTCTACACCCGGGGCAACGCCAAGGATTACGACGCCTGGGTCAGCGAAGCTGGCTGCGAAGGCTGGAGCTACCGTGAAGTCCTGCCCTATTTCGTGCGCAGCGAGGACAACCAGCGCCTGGTCAACGCCTACCACGGCTACGGCGGGCCACTCGGCGTCTCCTATCCCGTCAATCCGCCGCCGATCAGCTTCGCCTTCTTGCGCGCCGCGCAGGAGGCCGGCATCCCATTCAATTTCGATTTCAATGGCGCAAAGCAGGATGGCATCGGCCACTATCAACTCTCGACCCGCAACGCTGAACGATCCTCTGCGTCGAGCGCCTTCCTCAAGCCGGTGCAAAGCCGCAACAACTTGACTGTCCGTCTGCGCGCCCAGGCCCTTCGGATCGAAATCGAGAACGGTCGGGCGATCGGGGTGACCGTCGCGCAGGGAAGCGGGACCGACACCCTGCGCGCCGACCGGGAAGTGATTGTCAGTTGCGGCGCGATTGGATCGCCGCGGCTCCTCCAACTCTCTGGCGTCGGTCCTGCGGACGCCCTCAAGGCCGCGGGAGTTTCGGTTGTCCACGATGTTCCGGGCGTCGGAAGCAACCTGCAGGACCATCTCGACCTTTATGCGATCTCCGAGTGCACCGGCGATCACACCTACGACCGCGTCGCCCGGCCGCATCGAACGGTCTGGGCGGGGATCGAATATATCCTGTTCAAGACCGGACCGGTCACGTCGACCCTGTTCGAGACCGGAGGCTTCTGGTACGCTGACAAGCAGGCGCGCTCGCCCGACATCCAGTTTCATCTGGGGTTGGGATCAGGGATCGAGGCGGGCGTCGCCCAGATGAAGAATCCCGGCGTAACGCTCAATTCCGCGTTCCTTCGGCCACGTTCGCGCGGCACGGTTCGGCTTCAGAGCGCCGACCCGAAGGCCGCGCCGCTCCTCGACCCCAACTATTGGGCGGACCCTTATGACCGCAAATGCGCCATCGAAGGGTTGAGGCTCGCCCGCGACATCATGCGCCGGCCTGCGCTGAAGCCGTTCGTGCTCGCGGAGCGAACGCCCGGCGACGATCTCAACACCGACCAGGAACTCGCGGAATACGCCTTCCGGTCCGCCAAGACGGACCATCACCCGGCTGGAACCTGCGCCATGGGAACCGGACCCGACGCCGTCGTGACGCCGGACCTCAGGCTCCGCGGGATCGACGGACTGCGCGTGGTCGACGCCTCCGTGATGCCGTTTGTCCCGTCCTGCAACACCAACGCCCCGACAGTCATGGTCGCCGAGAAGGCCTCCGACATCATTCGCGGAAAGCCGCCGCTGCCGATGGCGGAGATTTAGAGGAAAGATGCTGGCGCTCGGTCTCGACAGCGGTTCGTCGTTCGACGGCATCGGGCAGGCGCATCGCCGAGAACCAAAGCCTCTCGCCTGAGGACCTGCTCGCGGCGTTCACCGAATTCGCGGCGGCGTCTATTTCGCGGTCCATTCGCGGGGCGCATCCCGGTCCTGAACGAGATCACGACATTGATCGCGAGCGGCGGAGGCGTCCGGAACTAGAGCGGGATGCGAAAAAGTGGATACCGGTTTTTCGCAAAAATCCCGTGTTTTCAGGGACTTTAGAGCATGATGCGATTCAACGAAATCGCATCATGCTCTAGGCGCTGATGGGGCGCGTCCGCGCGAACTTGACTTCCGGCCTGCGACTCTCCGTCTCGGACGGGTTCGGGCTTCCGGCGCAGTACAAGGAGGCGATCAAGTTCGCTGGGCTCGCGCGGGCCGCGCAGCTCCAGCTTGCCGACAACATTCCCGCCGCCAGCGCCGCCTCCCGGTTCGCGATCCTTGGCAAGCTTGTGGCCGCGCCTCGGTTGGCGCGCGGCGCGGGATCAATGGCGGGACGAGGAGAGAGAGCGAGCCGCGCCTGGCGCCTGGCGCCGGCACGAACTTCCGCTGCATGCGGACAGACTCTTGCCCTCCGCGTCGCCCAGGTTTACGACTGCCGGCCCTTCCACCTGCGACGTTCGCGGCCGTGATCACGGCCGTCCGCTCAACGTCGATCCCCGACGTTCAATCGCTCGCAACGAATGTCCGCGTTGCCTCTGGTCCGCACATTTTGGGGCGCCAATCCAACGTCAGGTTTCGAATGCTAGCGAGGGGATGATTGATGTCTGAGGCCACAGAATCCGCAGTCGAGGCAAAAGAAAAAGACCGGACCGTCGCGCTCATTATCGCGATTCTGGCCCTGTTGCTGGCTCTGGCGGAGGCCGGGGCGAAAAACGCCCAGCACCTGTCGACGGAAAAGAATATCGAATCTTCGGATTTATTCAATTTCTACCAGGCCAAGAAGATTCGATCGACCGTGGTCGAAACCGCGTCCCAGATGCTCGAAGCGCAACGGACCGCCGTCAGCGATCCCAAGGCGCAAGACGTGTTCGAAAAGCAGATCCAGGCTTTCAGGGCGACCGTTGCGCGCTTCGAAAAGGACCCCAAGAACCCGGAAGACAGCCTGGACGCAATCCAGGAGCGGGCGAAAGCGGCGACCGAGCGCCGGGAAACCGCAAATCGCCGGCTGGCGCATTATGAGCTCGGCAGCGGTCTGATCCAGATCGCAATCGTGCTGGCCTCGGCCGCGATCATCACCGGGATCTCGGCGCTGATATGGTTCAGCCTCGGCCTGGGGTTCATCGGCGCGGCGCTGATGGCGTTGGGCTTGTTCGCCCCGACCATGCTGACGGCGCTGGGCTAAAGCTCGGCGACGCGGCCTGTCCCGGCAAGTCCCTCGACGCCGCGTCCTCCCGCACTCGATCCGGGGACGGCGATGACGATAGGGGATCGAAGGCGCGTCCGGCGAGCGGCCGACCGGCAGCCGCCGCTAAAGGCGCCAACAATTCTTTGCGGAAAATCCAAAACCGTGTTACTGTCCCTCTCGTGATGGGCAAAGCAATCGCCAGCGCAAGGCCGAGGGACGAGGGTGGAAACGGCCTGTTCGGCGCGGGGGCGCATATCACACGGCGTAAATGGTCTTATTAGCCCTGATGATTTTTTTCGTTCGGATTCGCGCTAAACCTTTGAAAAGTCCCGATTCGGACGAAGGAATCCAAACAAATCCAAGCAAATCCAAGCATTTTTTCTCTTGGATTTGCTTGGATTTGTTTGGTCCGGCTTGGTTTTTCTTGGATTAATTCGGCGCGGCCGAAATAACACACCTTTCATTAGTAAGTCCGCCGCGCGGGCGTCAGGCCGCGTCGAAGCGCTCCCGCGCCGCGGCCGGCGTCCCCGGCTGGCGCGCGGCCGAAGGCGCTTGGGCGGTCAGGCGCGATGCAGGCGCGCGCGCGGCCGGGGCCGCGCCCGGGGCGTCGACCGGCGCTTGCGGGCGCCGGCGGCTCAACGGGTCGCCGCGCAAGGCCGCGATCACCAGCATGGCGGCGTTTCGATTGAGCGCGTTGTTGAGGCGCGCCAGCGCGCGAATGCGCTGATAGCTGTCGCCCGCCGACAGGTCGTTGGAGATCAGCACCCGCACCAGGACTTCGTTGGCCGCGCCCAGGGCGGCCAAGGCGACCGCGAGCGGCTCGCCCGAGGGGTCGTCGACGATCCGCCGCGCCAGGCCCAGGTCGCAATCCAGCGCTTCAGCGAGAATGGCGAGAAACCTGTCGGGCCGGCGGGCGACCGCCGCCTGCTCCAGTTCATCGAGCTTCATCGGCTGCGCGGCGATGAGCGAGCTTGTCGGGCGGCCGAGCTGGGCGCGCTGAACCGCGAGCAGGATCTCCACCCGCTGGCTTGGGGTTGCGACCAGAAACAGCGCGGCGTTTTCAGGTTGGGCCGGCCTGCGTTCGAGCAGCGCGTCGGCAAGTCGACGCTCGCCTGCCTCTTCGGTCTGCCTGCGAGCCCGCCAAATCAGACGCGCCAGGACCGCCCCTTCAAGATGCGCCGAGGGATTCGCCGCCAGAGCGGTCAGGACGTCGATCTCTTCGCTCCCGGCAAGAATGCCGACCAGGGTGGGGTCGAGAGTTTTGCGCCGGGCGATCGCGACCGCGCGCCGGCCGCCGCGCTCGATGGCTCGCGCCAGAGCGCCGCGGCTGTAGGCGACCGCGTGTTGAAGAGTGTAATCGCCGGCCTCGGAGTCGACCGAATCGAACAGGGCGAGCAATCTGACCGGCGTTCGCGGGCAGGGCGCGAGCTTGCGCGCGATTTCGAGGCGCGTAACCGCGTCCGCGAGTTCCAGACGCGACGCCATCGCCTCCGCGAACCGCCCGATCGCCCCGGGGTCGTTCGCCTGGCTCGCGACGAAATGGTCGCTGGCCACCCGCAGCCAAATCCTGCGATCCCTCGGACTCTCGCTCTCCGCCAGAGAGGTCAGAAACGGGAAGGCTGAAAGCGTGAGGTCTTGCACGAAAACGGACCGCTGGATTGGATAAAGTTTATCGCAAAGTTAGTGTGAGCTTATTGACGGAGTATTAACCTTCGCTCCCCGAAATTCCGAATCATTTGGCCGATTGATCCCGGCGCAATTGGGGGCGACCATGAACAATCTCATTGTCTTCCGACCAGGGAGACCTCCTGAACGCAGAATGTCTCCTGACGGGGACGCGCAGATTTTTTTCTTTACGGGCGTTCGCTATCAGCGCGCGAGCGAGGACGCGGGTTGGCCCGCGCCGCTGCCGTCTAAGGCTCCTCAACCGGAAAGCGAGGGCTGCTGCGTCCGCAAAGGCAAGGCGGGGAGACGGCGGCGCTGACCGCCAAGTTCCTCATGAGACCGCGGGCTCGATCTTCGCCGCCGCTCGCCATTCAGCCAAATCAGCAAAATGGCAAATCTCAAAGCCGCGCGAATCTGTGAAAATCGCGACTCAGTAGAACCAACTGGGGTGGTCCTTGAGCCCAACCTTTCTCCGCGAGCGGGAGAAGGATGAGCCCCCGCTTCCCTGCGCCGCCCCTTCAATGCGATAAGATGGCGAGGCTCTTATCCCCATGCCGATTCGCCGTCTTGATCCGCTCACCATCGACCGCATCGCCGCCGGCGAGGTGATCGAGCGTCCGGCGGCCGCGATCAAGGAACTGGTCGAGAACGCCCTCGACGCCGGGGCGAAGCGGATCGAGGTCGCGATCGAGGCCGGCGGCCGGCGGCTGATCCGGGTCGTCGATGACGGGCGCGGCATGGACGAGGCCGACCTGACCTTAAGCGTCGAGCGTCACGCGACCTCGAAGCTCCCCGACGGCGACCTGACCCAGATCGCGAGTTTCGGCTTCCGCGGCGAGGCCCTGCCCTCGATCGCATCCGTTTCGCGGCTCGAAATCCGCACCCGTGCGGAAGGGGCGTCGAACGGCCTCAGGCTCGTGGTCGAGGACGGGGTCAAGAGCGTGATCGAGCCCTGCGCGTCGAGCCAGGGCGCGCGGGTCGAGGCGCGCGATCTTTTCGCCGCTACGCCTGCGCGGCTCAAATTCTTGAAATCCGATCGCGCCGAGGCGCAGGCCGCCTCCGACATCGTCAGACGGCTGGCGCTGAGCCATCCCGAGACCCGCTTTTCCTTCGCCACCGACATCGGCGCCAGCTTCGACTGGCCGGCCTGCGGGGCCGGCGAGGCAGGGCGGGCGGAACGGCTGCGCCAGGCGCTGGGTGATGAATTCGCCGCCAATTCGCTTGGCGTCGAGGCGAGCCGCGAGGGCGTGCGCCTGACCGGCCGCATCGGCCTGCCGACCTTCAGCCGGCCGAACGCCTTGCGGCAATTCGCCTTCGTCAACGGCCGCGCGGTGCGCGACAAGACGCTTTCCGGCGCGCTGAGGGCGGCCTACATGGATTTCCTCCCCTCCGACCGTCATGCCGTGGTCGCGCTCTATGTCGAATGCGAGCCCAGCGAGGTCGACGTCAACGTCCATCCCGCCAAGGCCGAGGTGCGGTTCCGCGATTCGGGCCTCGTGCGCGGGCTGATCGTCGGCGCGGTCAAGCAGCGCCTCAGCGAGGCCCTGCATCGGGCGACGACCACCGGCGGGACGGCGACGATTCTCGCCATGCGCCCGCCGCAGCCTTTCAGGCCCGCGCCGCCCTCCGGCGGCTGGGACTGGCGCGCCTCGCCCGCGGCGCCCGGCTTCGCCGAGCCGGCGCAGGCGAGCTTCGTCGGTCTTACGCCCTCCGCCGCCGCGCCCGCCCCGTTCGCCGCCGCGCGCGACCTTGCCGCCCCGCTCGGCGCCGCCCTCACGCAGGCGCATGAGAACTACATCATCGCCCAGACGAGCGATGGCCTCGTCATTGTCGACCAGCACGCCGCGCACGAACGCATCGTCTACGAGAAACTCAAGCGCCAGCGCGACGGCGCCGGAATTCGAGCGGCAGGCGCTCTTGGCGCCGCTGGTCGTCGATCTCGATCCGGACGAAGCGGCGCGGATCGAAAGCCATTTTGAGGAACTGGCGGCGCTCGGCCTTATCGTCGAGGGCTTCGGCCCCGGCGCGGTGCTGGTGCGCGAGGCGCCGGCGGTCCTCGCCGGAGGCGATCTCGCCGGCCTGGTGCGCGACCTCGCCGCCGATCTTTCCGCCGAGGACGGCGCGCAGAGCCTGGCGCGCCGGCTCGATCATTGGCTTGCGACGTTCGCCTGCCGGCATTCGGTGCGTGCGGGCCGGGCTTTGCGGCCGGAGGAAATGAACGCGCTGTTGCGCGAAATGGAGGCGACGCCCGGCGCCGGCCAGTGCAACCACGGCCGCCCGACCTATGTCGAGCTCAAGCTCGCCGACATTGAGAGGCTATTCGGGCGGCGGTGAAAACCCTCACCCGGCGACCTTCGGGTCGCCACCCTCTCCCGCGAGCGGGCGAGGGGAGTTGAGATCACCTCCGCTGAAGGCTAATGGGCGGGGCGGATTTCCGAGTTCATGAGAGACGGTCGTTGAGCCCACCCGAACCGAAGGTCGACGAGGCGCTCGCGGTCGCGCATGGCCTCAAGCCGGACGAATACGCGCGCTTCGTCGCCCTGATCGGCCGAAATCCCACCTTCACCGAACTCGGGATCGTCTCGGCGATGTGGAACGAGCACTGCTCGTATAAATCCTCGCGGCTTCACCTGCGAAAGCTCCCGACAAGGGCGCCCTGGGTCATCCAGGGTCCGGGCGAGAACGCCGGCGTCATCGACATCGGCGACGGCGAGGCCTGCGTGTTCAAGATGGAAAGCCACAACCACCCCTCGTTCATCGAGCCCTATCAAGGCGCGGCGACCGGGGTCGGCGGAATTTTGCGCGACGTCTTCACCATGGGCGCGAGGCCCGTCGCCTGCCTCGATTTCCTGCGCTTCGGATCGCCAGATCATCCGAGGACCCGCCATCTCCTCGCGGGCGTGGTCGCGGGCATCGGCGGCTACGGCAACTCCTTCGGCGTGCCGACGGTCGGCGGCTCGGTCGGCTTTAATAGGCGCTATGACGGCAATATTCTCGTCAACGCGTTCGCCGTCGGGGTCGCGAAAGCCGATGCGATTTTCACCGCCAGGGCGAAAGGCGTCGGCAATCCGATCGTCTATCTCGGCTCCAAGACCGGGCGCGACGGCATCCACGGCGCTTCGATGGCCTCGGCCGCCTTCGAGGCCGACGCCGAGGAGAAGCGCCCGACCGTCCAGGTCGGCGATCCCTTCGCCGAGAAGCTGCTGTTGGAGGCGTGCCTGGAGTTGATGGCCTCGGGCGCGGTCGTCGCCATCCAGGACATGGGCGCGGCCGGCCTCACCTCCTCGGCGGTCGAGATGGGCGCCAAGGGCGATCTCGGGGTCGAAATCGACCTCGATTGCGTCCCCTGCCGCGAGACCGGCATGAGCGCCTACGAGATGATGCTCTCGGAGAGCCAGGAGCGCATGCTGATGGTGCTCAAGCCCGAGGAGGAGGCCGAGGCGGAAAAAATTTTCCGCAAGTGGGGGCTCGATTTCGCCGTCATCGGCAAAACGACGGACACAAAGCGCTTCGTCGTCATTCACCGCGGCGAGGTCAGAGCCGACCTGCCGATCAAAGAGCTCGGCGATCAGGCGCCGCTCTACGATCGCCCCTGGACGCCGACCGCGCCCTCGCCCACCATCGACAGCGCCGCAATCGTCCCGCCGATGGCGACCGACGCGGCGCTGATGAGGATCCTCCATTCGCCGGACCTGAGCTCCAAGCGCTGGGTCTACGAGCAATACGATACGCTCATTCTCGGCAATACGGTTCAGGGGCCCGGCGGCGGCGCTGCGGTCGTGCGGCTCGGCGAGGGGCCGAAGGGGCTGGCGCTGACGACCGACTGCACCGAACGCTATTGCGGGGCCGACCCGCGCGAGGGAGCCAAGCAGGCGGTGGCCGAAGCCTGGCGCAACCTGATCGCCGTCGGCGCCCGTCCGCTGGCGCTGACCGACAACCTCAATTTCGGCAATCCGGAGAAGCCGCACGCGATGGGACAGCTCGTCGGCGCGATCCAAGGGATCGGCGAGGCTGCGCGGGCGCTTGATTTCCCGATCGTCTCGGGCAACGTGTCGCTCTACAACGAGACGATGGGGGTGGGCATTCCGCCGACCCCGGCGATCGGCGGCGTCGGCCTCGTCGACGACGTGGCGAAGACGGTCACGCCCGCCTTCAAGGCGGCGGGCGAAGACATTCTCCTCATCGGCGGCGCGCCCGGCTGGCTCGGCCGCTCGGCCTGGCTTAGCGTCGTCGCCGGACGCGACGAGGGCGCGCCGCCGCCGGTCGATCTAGAGGCCGAGTTCCGCAACGGAGAATTCGTCGCGTCGCTGATCGCCGCGGGCCGCGTCAGCGCGGCGCAGGACCTCTCCGACGGGGGCCTCGCGGTCGCGCTCGCCGAAATGGCGATGGCGAGCGGGATCGGCGCGACGGTCGCGGCCGAGGGCCCAGAGCACGCATTCTTTTTCGGCGAGGATCAGGGCCGCTATGCGCTCGGCGCCGCGCCCAGCGAGACGGCCGCGATTGCCGAGGAGGCGAAGCGGCTCGGCGTTCCCATCTCTCGCATCGGCGTCACCGGGGGCGAGAGCTTGCGACTCGGAGGGGCGGCGCCGGTCGCGCTTGCGGCGCTTCGCCACGCGCACGAGAGCTGGCTTCCGGACTATATGAACCACCCTCAGGGAAAGAACCCATGATTCCGTTCGTGATCGTCAAGACCAAGGCGGGCTTCGCCTATGTCCGGCCCGAACATGTCGTCGCCATCAGCGCCGCCGATCCGGCCGACTGCGCGATCCTCATGACCGACGGCGTGACCATCGCCGCGGTCGAGCCCGCCGAGGACGTGGTCGCGCGGCTCGAGGCCGAAGCCCGCGACGAGGACGAGGCCGCCCAAATCATTCAGGAGCGCAATCCGCATGGCCATGTCGCTAAAAGAGATTGAGACCATGATCCGCGAGGCTTTTCCCGACGCCCGGGTGGAGGTGAAGGACCTGGCGGGAGATGGGAACCACTATTCGGCCAGCGTCGTCTCCTCAGCCTTCAAGGGCAGGAGCCGCGTCCAGCAGCACCAGATGGTCTACGCCGCGCTCAAAGGCCGCATGGGCGGGGAATTGCACGCGCTGGCCCTGCAGACGTCGGAAGGATAGACCTGGACCGGGCGGGAAGCGGCTGGCGTTCAGGCCAGGCTTTTCACCTCGAAATCCGGTCTTGAATCCATCCCCTTAGGCGACGATATCTGGGCTCGTCGCGCCGCGCGCGGCTTCCCCGATTGAATCCCTGTTGACGAGGCAAAACCTTGACCGCCGACGCCCAGACCCCGACTGCCGAGGCCGCAAAAACTCAGAGCTTCGAGGCCGACGTTTCGCGCCTGCTGCATCTGATGGTCCATTCGGTCTATTCCGACCGCGATATTTTTGTCCGCGAGCTGGTCTCCAACGCCGCCGACGCCTGCGAGAAATTGCGCTACGAGGCGATCGCGACGCCGGAGCTGATCGAAAGCGGCGGCCCGTTCGCGATCACGATTGCGCTCAACCCCGAAGCCAAGACATTGACGGTTTCCGATAACGGCGTCGGCATGAGCCGCGAGGACCTGACCGAGGGGCTCGGCACCATAGCCCGCTCCGGCACCAAGGCCTTCCTCGACAAGCTCGCGACCGAGGAGGCGAACAAGGAGGCGTCCGCCCTGATCGGCCAGTTCGGCATCGGCTTCTATTCCGCTTTCATGGTCGCCGACGAGGTTGTGGTCGAGACCCGGCGGGCCGGGACCAACGAGGCCTGGCGCTGGTCGTCCGATGGCAAAGGCGCCTTCACCATCGCCCCGCTGGCGCTTGAATCCGCGCCTCAACGCGGAACTCGCGTCATCCTTCATCTCAACGACGCCAGCAATGAGTTTTCCACTGCCCACCGTCTCGAGCGCGTGGTGCGCGAACATTCCGGCGCGGTCGCGGTGCCGATCGATCTCATCGACAAGACCGGCGGCGTGCCGCGCCGCATCGCCGACGGCGCGGCGATCTGGGCCAAGCCGAAATCCGAGGTCACCCCCGAGGAATACGCGGAATTCTACCGCGGCTTGTCGGGGCAGTACGACGAGCCGGCGCTGACGCCTGCACTGGCGGGCGGAGGGGAGGCACGAATACACCGTGCTCGCCTTCATTCCCGGCTCGCGGCCGTTCGATCTGTTCGATCCGTCGCGCAAGGGCCGCAATAAGCTCTATGTGCGCCGGGTGCTGATCACCGAGGATTCCGACATTCTTCCCGGCTGGC
This sequence comes from uncultured Alphaproteobacteria bacterium, assembly GCA_963835955.1. Taxonomy (GTDB): domain Bacteria; phylum Pseudomonadota; class Alphaproteobacteria; order Rhizobiales; family Beijerinckiaceae; genus Roseiarcus. The sequence continues at coordinate 46,700 of CAWIHZ010000014.1, forward strand.
TGCGGTTCGTGCGGCTGGTCGTCGACAGCGCCGACCTGCCGCTCAACGTCTCGCGCGAGATGATCCAGGAAAGCGCGGTCTTCGCGGCGATCCGCAAGGGCGTGACGAACCGCGTCGTGCAGGAGCTCGGCAAGCTCGCGGATAGCGAGCCGGACAAATTCGCCAAGGTCTGGGAGCATTTCGGCGCGGTGATCAAGGAGGGGCTGTACGAGGACCCGGAGCGCCGCGACGGGCTGTTCAAGATCGCCCGCTTCGCCTCGACCCCTCATCCGAACGGCGGCCGGACGCTGGCGCAATATGTCGCCTCGATGCGCGAGAACCAGACGGCGATCTACTATCTGACCGGCGACGATTCCAAGCGCCTCGCCGCCAGCCCGCAGCTCGAGGGGTTTAAGGCGCAGCGGGCGTCGAAGTGCTGCTGCTCGCGGACCCGGTCGACGCCTTCTGGGTGTCGACGGCCGCGGGATTCGACGGCAAGCCGTTCAAGTCGGTGAGCCAGGGCGCCGCCGACATCAAGTCGATCGCGCTCGTCGAGGGGGCGAAGGCCCCGGCCGAGGCGACCGGCGAGGTCGCGACTTTGTTCGCCTTCTTCAAGCAGACGCTGGAAGGCGAGGTCGCCGAGGTTCGCGCTTCCGATCGCCTGACCGACAGCGTCGCCTGCCTGATCGCGCCGGAATTCGCTCCCGACCGCCAGCTTGAGAAGATGCTGGCGGCGCACGGGCGGCTGACCGAACGCGCCAAGCCGATCCTCGAGATCAACCCGACCCACCCCCTGACTGTCGCGCTCGCCCGCCGCTTCGGCGCTGGCGAGAACCGGCCGCTGATCGAGGACGCCGCATGGCTGATGCTCGACGAGGCCCGGCTGATGGAGGGCGCGAGCGTCGAGGATCCGCCGGCCTTCGCGGCCAGGCTGCGGCGGGTGCTGGAGAAGGCGTTGGGGTAGGTTTGTCGCGCCTTTCGGGGGTGGCTGCTCGCCCGCGAGGTCCATTGTCCTTGGCGCGCCGCGCCGTCTTCCGTCTTTCGCTTGCCCCTCAGGCGCGGCTTTGCCAAAAGAGCCTGTCCCCGATGGAGCTCTGAAGCCAGATGATCGCAGTCAATCCCGCCTTTGCGCAAATCGGCGAGGAGAACGCGTTCGCCGTGTTGGCGCGGGCGGGGGAACTGCAGCGGCAGGGCCGCGACATCATCAATCTCGGCATCGGCCAGCCCGACTTCAAAACGCCCCCGCATATCGTCGAGGCCGCCGTCAAGGCGCTGCGCGACGGCGAGCACGGCTATACCGACGCGACCGGGATCGCCCCCTTGCGCGAGGCGGTCGCCGAGGACCTGCAACGGCGCCTCGGCGTCGAGGTCTCGCCCGACCTGGTGCTGATCGTGCCCGGCGGCAAGGTGACGATGTTCATGGCGATCCTGATGTTCGGCGAAAAGGGCGCCGACATCGTCTATCCCGACCCCGGCTTCCCGATCTACCGCTCGATGATCGAATTCACCGGGGCGCGGCCGGTCCCTGCGCACATGCGCGAAGCCAACGGCTTCGCCTTCTCGGCCGAGGAGACGCTCGCGCTAATGACGCCGCAGACCCGGCTCGTCATCCTCAATTCGCCCGCCAATCCGACCGGCGGCGTCACGCCGGCCGAGGAGATCGACAAGCTGGTCGCCGGCCTTTCGAAATGGCCGGACGCGGCGATCCTGTCGGACGAAATCTACGGACAATTGACTTACGACGGCCTCGCCCATCGGTCGCTGCTGGCCTACCCGGAGATTCGAGACCGGCTGATCCTGCTCGACGGCTGGTCGAAGACTTACGCCATGACGGGCTGGCGGCTCGGCTATTCGGTGTGGCCGAAACCATGGCGCGACATGGCCCGCAAACTCGCCGTCAACTGCTATTCCTGCGTCAATTCGGCCGCGCAATTCGCCGGCATTGCGGCGCTCGAGGGTCCGCAGGACTCGGTTTTGGCGATGCGGACCGAGTTCGACCGCCGGCGCAAGGCGGTCGCCGCCGGCCTCAACCGGCTGCCGGGCGTCCGGGCGGCGACGCCCAAGGGCGCGTTCTACGCCTTTCCCAATATCGCCGGCTCGGGCTGGAAGGCCAAGCCTCTTGCTTCAGCCCTGCTCCAGGATGCGGGCGTAGCGACCATCGGCGGCCCCGACTTCGGCGTTCACGGCGAAGGCTATCTGCGCCTCTCCTACGCCAATTCGCTGGAAAACATCGAGCGCGCGCTGGAGCGGATGCAGGATTTTCTGAGCCGCCCGCTCAAGGCGAGTGCGAGGCTTTAGAGCCTCGCTTCGAGACAGCCCTATTGAAGGACCCGATCATGCGACCCGTTTTTCTCGCCGCCGCGCTGGCCCTTTTCGCCCCCGGCGCGGTCGCGCCCGCGCTCAGCGACGCCTTGCGTCCTTCGCAGGCCATGTGCGACAGCAAAAAAATGGACGGAGGCGAACTCGCCGGCTGCCTCCGCGCCGGGGTCGAGCGAGCCGACAAGGAGCTCGCGGACGTTGTCGAAGCGGCGATCAAGTCCATAAATCAGCGCCCGGGCCTGATGTCGTCGCAGAAGGCCCGCTGGCGCCGCTCGCTCAACAATTCCGAGGCCCAATGGATCGGCTGGCGCGACTCGGAATGTCAGGACGTCGCGCCGTTCGAGGCAGGCATGGCCGCCAAGGGCGCCGATCCGCGCTTGAGCTGCATCATCGACTATGACACCCAGCGGGCCGCCAGTCTGAAACAGCGCTACCTTGAGCCGTGAGCCGGCGTTTCGGCGGCGGATGGGATGACCGATCGCGGCGATCCGCGGGCGGTTCGCGGCAAAAGGAGAGAACCCGCCTTGACGATGCTCGATGGTCTCGCCTTCATCGCTGATCGCCTGGATCGCGCGTCCTATCGGCGCGACGACCCGGCCGAGGTCGCCCGTCTGCGCGCCCGCGCCGAGGCGCGTGCGATCCTGATCGCGCGCGACATGCCGGTGCTGTCCCAGCGCGCAACCGGGCTTGACGCGCTGCTGCCGCTAGCCGAGATCGAGGCGCTGGGCGGGGCGCGAGTCGAGGCGCTGCTTGGCCTCTTGCCGGACGAAGCGCCAGTGTTCGCGGCGCTCCTCCATGACGAGGCGGTCGAGGAGCGGGCCGACGCGAGCGACGGATTTTTCGACCGGCGGGTCCTGATCGTCCCCGGACGCGAGGATCTGAAGCTCGTCGATCTGCGCTCGATCGCGCTCGGCGGCCTGGTCCCGCCCGAACAGGCCAGCATGCTGGCGAGCGCCAAGGCGCTTATGGACTGGCACGCCCGCCGCGGCTTCTGCTCGAAGTGCGGGGCGAAAAACGTCGCCGCCGCTGCGGGCTGGCGGCGCGAATGCACGACCTGCAGGACCCAGCATTTTCCCCGCTCCGATCCGGTCGTCATCATGCTCGCGGTCGAGGCCGACGCATGCCTTCTCGGCCGTCAGCCCCGCTTCCCGAAGCGGATGTATTCGGCGCTGGCCGGCTTTCTCGAGCCGGGCGAAACGATCGAAGCGGCGGTCCGGCGGGAAATCCAGGAGGAGGCGGGCGTGGCCTGCGGCGAGGTGCGTTACTTTGCCTCCCAACCCTGGCCGTTTCCCTCATCCCTGATGATCGGCTGCTTTGCGCAGGCTCGAAGCCGAACGCTCACGGTCGACCAGGTCGAACTCGAGGACGCCCGTTGGTTTGCCCGCGAGGAAGTCCTGGCCATGATCGAACGGCGCCACCACAACGGCCTGATCGCGCCGGCGCCGATGGCGATCGCGCATCATCTTCTGAAACATTGGGCCTACAAAGGAAGCGAATCTGGAGTGCGCGCCGCCTAGACCACGCCCAATTCGCAGCTCAATCGTTAGAATAATTCTGTTATCCTGCTGTTGGTAACGACGTTGCGGCAGGCCAGGCGGCGCTATGTTGGCTATTTAGAGTAAAAAATACGAAATATTAACCATAAGTCGAGACCAAAGCTGATCTCTATAATGCCTTTATAGTGCATTCATCGTGTCGTGTTCGATTACCATACGATAGCACGATATAGGTAAACTGAGAGACCTGATTTGGAAACCGGGCTCGATTCGGCGCGCCTCTGGTCTCGGCTCCGCTCTGGCCGCCCCGCCGCGGCGGCATTCCTCAACGGCTGCGCCTTCCTGCGCTCGCTTCCCAGCAACGAAGAGGACGCCGCGCGTCTGCGTGCCGCCCAGCTTTCCTCGATCAAGCGCTATGGCGCGCTGACGATCGCGGCCAACGTCTTCAACGCCGTCGTGCTGGTCGCGGCGCTGAGCTTCAGACCGCTCTCGGCGACGCCCTACCTCTGGTTCGGGGCCCTGTTTCTCTACCTTGCGCACGCGGCCCGGCGCCATTCCGCCCGGCGCCGCTCCCCGCATCGGCGTTCGGCCGGCCGCGGATCGGTTCGCAGGGCCATCGTTCACGCAGGCCTGCTCGGCGCGATCTGGGGCGCGGCGCCGATGCTGTTCTTCGACGCCGGCAAGCCGGATGAACTAATCGTCGCCTGCGTCTCGATCGGCATGCTGGCGGGCGGGGCGTTCGTCCTGGCGGCGCTGCCGGAAGCAGCGGTCGTCTTCGTATTGGTTGTCGCCGCCGGCTGTTTCGGCGGGATCTTCCGGGGCGCCGACGGCCCGATCGACTACCTCGTCGCGCCGCTGATCTTCAGTTATGTGGCCATTCTGTTGCGGGGCGTCGTCGCGCACGGACGCCAATTCGCCGATCGCGTCCTGGGACAGGCGCGCGCGGAAGCAGCGGCCCGGCATGACCGGCTGACCGGCCTCCCCAACCGGATGGTGCTCGAGGCGGCGGTCGCGGCCTCCTTTCGGCGTCTTGATCGCTATGGCGAAAGGTTCGCGCTCTTCCTCGTCGATCTCGTCGATTTCACGGGCCTCAACGACCGGCTCGGACGTCAGGCTGGAGACCATCTTTTGCGCCAGGTCGCCGGCAGGCTCGCCGGCGCGGCGCGCGACCGGGAGCTGGTCGCGCGGCTCGGCGGCGACGAATTCGCGTTCATCGCCCGTGGCGCCGTCGACGCGGCCGGCGCGGCGAAACGGGCGGATCAGATCGCCCGATTCTTCGAGGCGCCGTTCACCCTGGACGGCGCGCCGGCGCTGTGCCGGGCGCGAATCGGGATCGCGCTGGCGCCCTCCGACGGCGAGGACGCCGGCGCGCTCATCGGTCACGCCGACGCCGCCCTCAACAAGGCCAAGCGCGCCCGCGGCGACGCCGCGCATTTTTACAGCGCCGCGGAGGATCGCGAGGCGCAAGACCAGCGCGAACTCGCCCACGATCTGGGCGGCGCCGTCGGCCGGGCCGAGTTCTTCCTCGAGTTTCAGCCGATTCGCTCGCTCAACTCCGGCCGCGTCGAGGCGTGCGAGGCGCTGGTGCGCTGGCGCCATCCGCGCCGCGGCCTCATTTCGCCGACCCAATTCATCGCCATCGCGGAACAGACCGGCGCCGTGCACGAACTCGGCGAGTGGATCATGCTCAAAGCCTGCGCCGAGGCGATGCGCTGGCCGGAGCACGTGCGGGTCGCGGTCAACGTGTCGGCCCAACAGATTTGCGACCATTCGATCGCGCGCATGATCGAATCGACCCTGCGCCAGACCCGCCTTCCGGCGCGCAGACTTGAGGTCGAAATCACCGAATCGGCTTTGTTCGGCAGGGCGGACGCGATTCCGGCCGCGCTCGAACGGCTGGACGACATCGGCGTCTCGATTGTCATCGACGACTTCGGAACCGGCTTCTCCTCGTTCGACCGCATCCGGCGCCTGCCGGTCAGCGGGGTGAAGATCGAGCGCTCGTTCGTCGCCGACCTGCCGTTCGACCAAAAGAGCGGAGCGATCGTGCAAGCGATCGTCCATCTGGCGCGAACGCTGGACCTGACCGTCGTCGCCGAGGGAATCGAGACCGAGGCGCAATTGGAGTTCCTGCGGCTCATCAGGTGCCCGTTGGCCCAGGGCGACTATTTCGCCCGGCCCCACAGCGCCGACGGACTGGGGGAGATCATTTCCGGCGCGGGCGGCCTCGAGCGCGACGTCGCCTGACGGGTCGCGCCCCGATCGACGGCGCCGCAAACCGCGAGGGCGTGGCGGAGTCCCGAGGGGCGGAGTGGCGCGCAGGAAGGAAGCCGCCACGGCGCCAACTCAAAGCCGAAGTGGCGCCGACACGGCGCCGATTTTCAAGCGGTTATGCGCTAGCGAAAGGGAATTCGGTCCAAGAGCCGGAGAAGACCCGAATGTTGACGCCCACGATTTCTGATTTAGAGAAGCAATTGATGGAACGCTCGTCCCGGCCGGCGCATGTCTCTTTCGGCGCAGCTTCGCCGGCGCGTTTTCAAATTCGGGCGCGCCGCGCTTGCGCAGGCTCGGGCGGGCGCGGCGATGCTTGGCGTCATTCGTTGGCGCAGACCCCTCAAATGCGGGTAGCGGAGTGCCGCGCGCTATGGGTAGTCTCCACCTTGACGCTGGATCAGTACGATGCCAAGGGGAAATTATCGGCCTTCGCAAGCATGTTATGTTCTCATCACTCAAATTAGTTACACTTGTGAATAAAAACAAAATATAATTCGAAAGCAATTCCGGTTTGAGGCGAGTCGCGCAATCTAACAGGCCCTGTAATTACTCGAAGTCAACGACCATTTTTCCTACGCAATTGCAAATAGAGCCGTCTCGCGCCGCCTCTCTCTTTCATTCCGGGCCTGCCGCGCCGCTTCGCTCCCCTGCGACGGCGCGGCGGCGGGCGCATGTCATCCGGTCGTTTCCAGACTTCGGACCACGCTCGCAAGTTCGACCTGACGGTTGACGCCGAGCTTAGCGAAGACCTCCTTCAGGTAAGAGCGGGCGGTCTGATAGGTGATCCCGAGGCCCCTGGCCGCGCTCTCCAGTCTTTCCCCGGCGGAAAGCCTGATCGCCAATTGGGCTTCCTTGTCGGACAATCGGTAATGAACGCGCAACAGATCGCGCTGGACGGCCATCTCCGATTCCGGGTCGGTGATGAGGACGGCGGCGGCGATGCGATCGGCGGTCAGTCCGAACTGTGGCGACGGCATCGGCGCGACGACCAGCCCATACGGCCGCCTCCCCGACGGCCGCATAACCGTCATGGCGCCGCCGCTCACGGGCAAAGGTCCGTGCGGTTCCGGCTGCGTTCGGCCGCGGATCGCGTCCGCCAGCAGACGGTCGAGAGACCTTTGCTCGGAAGCGTTTGCCGTCCGGCAATGGCCGCTGTGATCGAGGGACAATCCGTCAGCCTCGGAGAGAATGAGCGAGGCCGCGGGATTCGTGTAACGCGAGCGCTTGTCCTGACCGACGAAGATCACCCCCCTCGTCAGCCGATCCAGCACCGCGAGCGCCGGGGCCGCATAGCTGATCGCTCTGCGGAATTCGGGCCATTTCGTCGGGTCCAGCGATGTCGCGACGACATGATCGATCATGTCAGCGGCGGACGTCGCGACGACATCGTCCATGTCGACCCCCCGGCCCTGCGCGCCGCTCAGCGCCTGGCTGACGTTGCGCCAATCGAAGCCTGAGCGGGCCTCGAGGACTTGTCAATCACTTTTTCGTGATCAAACTTCATCAAATTGCTTAAATAAACTCTTCGCCGGGATTTTGCGGCCGGCCCCTTCAGCCCCCGCGAGCGACCGCCCGTCAGGCGTAAAACACCTTCCCCGGATTGAACAGGTTCTGCGGATCGAACGAGGCTTTCACGCGGCGCATCAGGTCGAGCGCGGCGGGGCCGTGCTCTTCTTCCATATAGGCCATCTTCTTCTGGCCGACGCCGTGCTCGCCGGTCGAGGTGCCGTCCATGGCGATGGCGCGACGGGCAAGTCGGGCGGCGAAGGCTTCCGCCGCCTCGATCTCGGCCAGGTTCGCCATGTCGACGAGCGGGGTAACATGAAAATTGCCGTCTCCGACATGACCGACGATCGGAGCGACAAGGCCGTTGGCCGCGATGTCGCCGAGCGTCTCCTCGACACAATCGGCCAGGCGCGAGATCGGAACGCAGGCGTCGGTGGCGAAGGGCCGCGCGCCGGGCCTTAAACTCATCAGGGCCCACAACCCGTCATGGCGCGCCTGCCAGAGTTTGGTGCGCTCTTCCGGCTTGGTCGCCCAGATGAAATTGCCGCCGCCGTGGTCGGCGACAATTTCGCCGAAACGGCGCGCCTGCTCGGCGACGCTTTGCTCGGTTCCGTGAAATTCGACCAGCAGCATCGGCTGCTCGGGCAGCGACAGTTTTGCATAGGCGTTGAATGCGCGGACCGAAAGCGCGTCGATCAATTCGATGCGCGCGATTGGCAGGCCCGACTGGATGGTCTCGATCGTCGCGTCACAGGCGGAGCGAACGTCGGGAAACGAGCACGTCCCGGCCGAGATCGCCTCCGGGATGCCGAAAAGGCGAAGCGCGATCTCGACGATGACCCCGAGCGTCCCCTCGGCGCCGATGAAGAGATGGGTCAGATCATAGCCAGCCGAGGATTTCCGCGCCCGCGAGCCGGTGCGCAGGAACGAGCCGTTGGCGGTGACGATGCCGAGCGAAAGCACCAGATCCTTCATCGTGCCGTAGCGCACCGCGTTGGTGCCCGAGGCCCGCGTCGCGGCCATGCCGCCGAGCGAAGCGTCGGCGCCGGGATCGATCGGGAAGAACAGGCCGGTGTCGCGCAAATGCTCGTTGAGCTGCTTTCGGGTGACCCCGGGTTCGACCACGCAGTCGAGATCCTCGGCGTTGACGGCGAGAACTGCGTTCATGCGCGAGCAGTCGAGCGAGAGGCCGCCATGCGGCGCGTTGACGTGGCCTTCGAGCGAGGTGCCGGTCCCGAAGGGCGTGATCGGCGCGTCGTGCGCTGCGCAGAGCTTGACCGCGTCAATCACGTCGTCCCTTGTTTCGGCGAACACGACCGCGTCCGGCGGCTGGTTTTCCAGCCAGGTCAGGGTATGCCCATGCGCGGTTCGAATCGCCTGAGAGGCGGTGAAGCGGTTGCCGAAGCGGGCGGCCAGCGCCGCGTTGAGCGCCTCGACTGCATCGCCGGACATGCGGCCTTCGCGCTTGCGGACGGGGGAGGGACGTTCGGTCATGGCTTGCCGACCTTGACGACCCGGAAGGTCAGGAGCTGACCGTCGGCTTCGCCCACCGACACGTACTCGCCGGCCTTGAAGGCGTGGTCGCCGAAGCGGTAGCCGGCTTCCTCCGCGTCGCCGTCGTCCGAGTCCCATTCGAAAGCCCAGGTCGAGCCGCCGCGTCCGCCGGCGCGATGGACGAGAAGTCCGCGCATCGAAGGCTCGTCGGCCCAGAACCGGTGGGCGAAGCATTCGCCGCGGTGCTGCTTCCAGGACTCGAGATCGATGCGGCCATCCTCGGTCAGGGGCGCGACAAAATCATAGCCGTGCCGAATCGAACCTTCCGGGAACTCCTTCGACCGAGCGGCGTGAAGCGTGACCTTTCGCAGCGTGGCGTGACTTGGCGCGGTCATGAGCCGTTTCTCCCTGGCCCCGTTCGGCTCCCGGCGCGGGGCCTGCAGCCTTTTTGGGGACAATATCCACCCGTCGAGGCGAAAGCGCCAGCACAACGATCGGCTGCATCCTTTCGGACACGCGCGCGGTCCCTCGTCGGCCTGGGCGGTCGTCTCCAACGCGATATCGAATGTTAGCGGCGCAGCGAGCCGTCAGACCCGCTCCAATGCCAGCGCGACCCCCTGGCCGACGCCGACGCACATCGTGGCGAGGGCGTAACGCCCGCCGCGCCGTTTGAGTTCCAGCGCCGCGGCGCCGGCGATGCGGGCGCCAGACATGCCGAGCGGGTGGCCGAGCGCGATCGCCCCGCCGTTCGGATTGACGTGCCCGGCGTCGTCCTTGAGCCCGAGCCCGCGCAGGCAGGCGAGCGCCTGCGAGGCGAAGGCCTCGTTGAGTTCGATCACGTCGAACCCGGAGGGCGCGAGCCCGATCCGCTCGCACAGCTTCCTGACCGCCGGGATTGGGCCGACCCCCATCAGGCGCGGGGCGACGCCGGCGCTGGCGTAGCCGCGAACCCGCGCGATCGGGGTCAGCCCATGCGCTTCGGCGGCGTCGCCCGACGCGAGGATCAACGCCGCCGCGCCGTCGTTGACGCCGGAGGCGTTGCCCGCGGTCACGCTGCCGTCGGCGCGAACAATTCCGCCGAGCTTGGCCAATGTCGCGAGAGTGGTCTGCGGGCGCGGATGCTCGTCGCTGGAAACAAGGCTCGCGACGCCCTTGCGGTCCCTGACCTCGATGGCGAGGATCTCCTCGACGAACGCTCCATTCGCCTGGGCCGCCGCGGCGCGCTGCTGCGAGCGCAACGCGAAGGCGTCCTGATCCTCGCGCGACACGCCAAATTCGTCGGCGACGTTCTGGGCCGTCTCGGGCATCGAATCGACGCCGTGGAGCTGCCTCATCCTGGGGTTGACGAACCGCCAGCCGATGGTGGTGTCGAACATCTCCGCCGAGCGCTGGAAGGCGGCCTCGGCCTTGCCCATCACCAGCGGCGCGCGGGTCATCGATTCAGCGCCGCCCGCGACCGCAAGCTCGATCTCGCCCGCCTTGATCGCGCGGGCCGCCGCCGCGACGGCGTCCATTCCCGAAGCGCACAGCCGGTTCACCGTCACGCCTGGAACGGAGTCATTGAGGCCGGCCAGAAGCGAGGCCATGCGCGCGAGATTGCGATTGTCTTCTCCCGCCTGATTGGCGCAGCCGAGAACAACCTCCTCGATCCGCTCCGCGACGCCGGGATGACGGCGCGCGAGCTCGCGAATCGGCGCCGCGGCGAGATCGTCGGTTCTCACATTCGCCAGCGATCCGCCGTAGCGGCCGATCGGGGTGCGGACATAGTCGCAGATGAATGCTTCAACGGTCATGGCTTGGGGGACTCAAGGCGGCAAGCGGCGGCGCAGCCGAGCTCGCGACGCCGACGGGCTCATTGGCGCGCTTGCTGAGGCTCTCGCGACAGGGCCGAAGATCCGCGATGACCGCCTGCCTTGACCGTTCGTAAGGCCATGCCTAGGCTTTTATTTTTGCCCAAGCGTTCAGTCAACGTTGGGAACGGCCGCCGCCGTCCGGCCGCGGAGGGGCGAGACAAGGAGGACGCCATTGGATCCGGCAGCCGACGCTTCGCCGTCCGTTCTGTTGCAGTCGCTCGATAGGGGCGTGCTGACGCTGACGCTGAACCGGCCCGAGCGCCTCAACGCCTTCAACCCCGCCCTGCACGCGGCGCTGGCTGCGGCGGTCGCGCGGGCGGCGGCGGACGACCAGTGCCGCGCGGTGCTGCTGACGGGCGCCGGCAAGGGTTTCTGCGCCGGGCAGGATCTCGGCGAACGCGCGGTCGCGCCGGGCGACGGCCGCCCCGACCTCGGCGAGTCGCTCGACAAGCGGTATAACCCGCTGGTCCGCGCCCTGCGCGCGCTGCCCAAGCCGGCCCTATGCGCCGTCAATGGCTGGGCGGCGGGCGCAGGCGCCAATGTCGCGCTCGCCTGCGACATCGTCTTGGCCGCGAAATCGGCCAAATTCCTGCAGGCGTTCGCGCGCATTGGCCTTGTGCCCGACTCCGGCGGCACCTGGTTTCTGCCGCGCCTGGTCGGCGACGCGCGCGCCCGCGCCCTGATGATGCTCGCCGAACCGATCGGCGCGGTCGAGGCCGAAGCCTGCGGCATGATCCATCGCGCGATCGACGACGAAGAGCTGATGGGAACGGCGCGCGAGCTCGCCCAGCGCCTCGCCGACGGTCCGACCCACGCCCTCGGGCTGATCAAGCGCGCGCTCGCCGCCTCGCCTGACAACAGTCTCGACGCGCAGCTTGATTTGGAGCGCGATCTTCAGCGCGAGGCCGGCGCGTCGGACGAATTTGTCGAGGGCGTCAGGGCCTTCCTGGAGAAGAGGCCCGCGAACTTCGGGGCCAAGCGGGCTTAGCGCATGAGCCCGCAAGAGATCGCCAGGAAGTCCGCCGAAGTGATGTGGGCTGACGATGTCACGGCGCAGTCCCATGGAATGAAGCTCGAGGCGATCGGGCCGGGCCGGTCGGCCATTTCGATGGCGGCGACCAAGGCGATGACCAACGGTCACGGCATCGTCCACGGCGGGTTCCTCTTCCTGCTCGCCGACACCGCCTTCGCCTACGCCTGCAACAGCTACAACCAGCGTTGCGTGGCCCAGCACTGCTCGATCGCCTATCTGAAGCCAGGCCGCGAGGGATCGCGTCTGAAAGCCGAGGCGCGCGAGGTGCTGCGCGTCCAGCGCAGCGGCGTCTACGACGTCAGCGTCAGCGACGAGACCGGCGCGGCGATCGCCGAGTTCCGCGGCTACAGCCGGACCGTGGCCGGCGGATTCTTCTGACGACAACGCTTTCCAGGGTATCGTCATGCTCGATCTTGCGCCGGCAAAATGCGACCTCGACAGAATCGAGACCGTCTCGCGCGACGAACTCGCAGCGCTGCAGCTCAAGCGCCTGAAACAGACCTTGCGCCACGCCTACGAGAACGTTCCCATTACCCGGGCCAAATTCGACGCAGTCGGCGTCGGCCCTGACGATTGCCGCGAATTGAGCGATCTGGCCAAGTTCCCGTTCACGACCAAGAGCGATCTGCGCGAGGGCTATCCGTTCGGCATGGTCGCGGTTTCTCACGACAGGATTGCGCGCGTCCATGCGTCGTCCGGCACCACCGGCAAGCCGACCGTCGTCGCCTACACCCGGGCCGATGTCGAAATGTGGACCGACGTCATGGCGCGATCGATCCGCGCCGCGGGCGGGCGGGCCGGCATGAAGGCGCATGTCGCCTACGGCTACGGTCTGTTCACCGGGGGGCTCGGAGCGCATTACGGCGCAGAGAAGCTCGGCTGCACGGTTATCCCCGTGTCTGGCGGCATGACGGAGCGCCAGGTGCAGCTGATCCGGGACTTCAATCCCGACATCATCCTGGTGACGCCGTCCTATATGCTGGCCATTCTCGACGAGTTCCGGAAGACGGGGGCCGATCCGCGCGCCTCGAGTTTGAAGGTCGGCATTTTCGGCGCGGAGCCATGGACTAATGCGATGCGCGCCGAGATCGAGCAGAGCTTCGACATGCACGCCCTCGACATCTATGGTCTCTCGGAGGTGATCGGGCCGGGGGTGGCCTGCGAATGCGTGGAGACGAAGGACGGGCCGACGATCTGGGAGGACCATTTCTACCCCGAGGTGATCGACCCTGAGACGGGCGCCGTCCTGCCGGAGGGCGAGATCGGCGAACTCGTCTTCACCTCGCTGACCAAGGAAGCGATGCCGGTGATCCGCTACCGCACCCGCGATCTGACCCGCCTGCTGCCCGGAACCGCCCGAACGATGCGGCGGATGGAGAAGATCGCCGGCCGCAGCGACGACATGATCATCCTGCGCGGCGTCAATGTGTTTCCCTCGCAGATCGAGGAGCAGATCCTCGCTCGTCCGGGCCTTTCGCCGCATTTCCAGATCGAACTCAGCCGCGCCGCGCGGCTGGACGTTATGACGGTGGTCGTCGAGGCGCGCCCGCACGTCGGCGGCGCGGCCGAGCGCCAGGTCGAGGCGGAGAGCCTCGCGCATCACGTCAAATCTGCGATCGGCGTGACAGTCGCGGTCCGGGTGGTCGATCCGGGCGCGGTCGAGCGATCACAGGGCAAGGCGAAGCGGGTGGCGGACCTGAGGCCGAAGGGGTGATGCGGGGCAGGCAATAGACCCTTTCTCCACTGCCTTCTGCCTTCTGCCTTCTGCCTGCTGACCCTTTTCCCTCACACCGCGTCGAAGTCCAGTTTCACCTTCGCCGTCAGCGGCCGGGACTGGCAGGCCAGCACATACCCGGCTTCGAGCTCCCAGGGCTCGAGCGAATAGTTGACGTCCATCGCCACCTCGCCCTCGACGAGTTTGCACCGGCAGGTGCAGCACATGCCGCCCGTGCACGAGTGCGGGATTTCGAAGCCCTGGCGGTGGGTCGCGTCGATGATGCGCTCGCCGGGCCTGGCGTCGATACTGTGGGTGCGGCCGTCGAGCACCCATTCGATCCGGACCCCGCCCTCCGCCGCATGGGGCGCCGGCGCGGGGCGCGGCGCGGTCTTCGGCGCGCCGTCGGTCGAAAACAGCTCCGCCTTGATGCGCGAGGGCTCGACCCCGGCGGCGATCAGCGCCGCCCGGCCCTCTTCGATCATGCCGTAGGGCCCGCAGAGGAAATAGGCGTCGACATCGCCCGGCGGGACGATCGTTTTCGCCAGCAGAGCGATCTTGGGGCCGTCGATGCGACCGTTGAGGATGTCGATATCCTGCGATTCCCGCGAGAGGACATGGAAGAGCGAGAAGCGTACGAGATGGCGGTCTTTCAGCTCTTCGAGCGTCTCTCGGAACATGATGCTCGACGTTGTGCGGTTGCCGTAGACGAGCGTCGCGCGCGCGTGCGCGTCGGCGGCAAGCGTCGAGCGGACGATCGAGATCACCGGCGTGATCCCCGATCCCGCGGCGAAGAACACGAAATGCCGGTCGGCGCCGATCTCGGCGGTGAAGCGGCCCTCGGGCGGGCTCGCTTCGACCCGCGCGCCGGGGCGCAGAACCTGATTGGCGAAAGTCGAGAAGCGCCCGCCCTCGACCCTCTTGACCGCGATCCTCAGCTCCCCCTCATCGGCGCCGGAGCAGATCGAATAGGAGCGCCGGCATTCCGCGCCGCCGAGCGTCGCGCGCAGGGTCAAATACTGGCCCGGACGATAGGCGAATTCGGCGCGAAGGCTGTCCGGCACGGCGAAGGCGAGCGACACGCTGTCCTCGGTCTCCTGGCGCCGGTCGACGATTTCGAGCGGGTGGAACCGGCTCAAGGGCGCCCCGTCAGACGCATTTGAAATGTTCGAACGGCTCGCGGCAGGCCCGGCAGCGCCAGAGCGCCTTGCATGCGGTCGACCCGAATTCGGAGATGCGCCCGGTCTCCTTCGAGCCGCAGCGCGGACAGGCGACGTCGGCGGGAGGCGCAAACAGCGCGCGCCTGCCGGACCCTCGCTCGGGCGGGGAAATGCCGCAGGCGCGCAGCTTCTCTCGCGCCTCCTCGCTCATCATGTCGGTGGTCCAGACCGGCGTGTTGGTCAGCGCGACGCGCACATTGTTAAAGCCGTCGCGCGCGAGCTCGGTCTCGATCCCGAGCGCGATCGCGCCCATCGCCGGGCATCCGGAATAGGTCGGAAGGATCGTGACCGTCACCCGGCCGTCGCCGTCGACCTCGACCTCATGCAGAATTCCGAGATCCTCGATGGTGAGCGCCGGCAGTTCCGGATCGGTCACGCGCGCCGCGGCGGCCCGGGCGGATTCGCTTTGGCTGCTCCCGTTGGCGCGATTCAAGGTCTGAGCGCGCACGATCACCACCGCGCGTCGGGATAGGCGCGCTGCAGAAATTGCATCTGCGCCAGAAGGTGGCCAAGGAATTCGCTGTGCAGCCCTTGTTTTCCCCCGCGCTGGCCGAAGCGATGGGCGGGCGCCGTCAAGGTCGCGCGCGCGAGAATATCGCCGATCGCGGCGTCGAAATCCGAACGCAAGCACGAGGGATCGACGCCGAAGCCGCTCGCCGCGACCTCGCGGTCGAGATCGTCGGCCTCGAACAATTCGTCGACATAGGGCCAGAGGACTTCGAGCGCGCCTTGCGCCTTCGCATGGCTTTCTGCGGTGCCGTCGCCAAGCCGGATCATCCATTCGCCGGCGTGGCGCAGATGATAGGCGGTCTCCCGCGCCGAGCGGGTCGCGACGCCCGCTGTCTCGGCGTCGTTCGACGCGCTGAGCCTTTCATAAAGCGGAAGCGCGTAGGCGGAGAAGATGAGATGGCGCGCCATCGTCTCGGCGAAGTCGCCGTTGGGCTGCTCGACGATGAGCGGATTTCGGTAGTCCTGCTCGGCGCGGCGGTAAGCGAGCGCATCCTCGTCGCGCGCGCCGCCCTCGAGGTCGCAGGCGCGGGCGTAGAACGCGCGCGTCTGGCCGATGAGGTCGAGGCTCAGGTTGGCGAGCGCGATGTCCTCTTCGAGCGTCGGCGCGCGCGACAGCCACTCGCTGAGCCGATGGCCCAGGATCAGCGACGCGTCGCCGAGACGCATCAGCCATGCGGCGCGCGGATCTGGGGAAGCGGGATGGATCAGCGGGCGTCCTCACATGTTGCCGACGTCGTCCGGCACTTCGTAGAAGGTCGGATGACGATAGATTTTCGAGGCCGTCGGTTCGAACATCATGTCCTTCTCGCCCGGATCGGAAGCGACGATCGCCGAGGACGGGACGACCCAGATCGACAGGGTTTCGCCGCGCCTGGTGTAGACGTCGCGGGCGCTCTGCAGCGCCATTTCGGGGTCATGCGCATGCAGCGAGCCGACATGGCGGTGCGGCAGACCGTTTCGCGGCCGGATGAACACTTCCCACAGCGGTGTCGCCGGCTCGGCCATCGCCATTTCCTCGCCGCGCCCGCTCTAGGCGGCGCGGTCCGCTCGCGCGCGCGGTTTGGCGGCGTAGGCCGCCGCCGCCTCGCGCACCCAGGCGCCTTCGGACTCGACCCGCCGGCGATGCGCGAGGCGCTGCCGGTTGCAGGGCCCGTCGCCGGCGAGGACGCGCGCGAATTCGTCCCAGTCGATCGGCCCGTGTTCCCAATGACCCGATTCGGCGTTGAACCGAAGGTCCGGGTCGGGGATCGAGAGCCCGAGGTACTGCGCCTGCGGCACGGTGGCGTCGAGAAATTTCTGCCTGAGCCCATCGTTGGTGAAGCGCTTGATCTTCCACTTCATCGACAGCTCGGAATGGGTGCTGTTGGAATCATGCGGGCCGAACATCATCAACGAGGGTCGCCAGAACCGGTCGAGCGCGTCCTGCGCCATCGCGCGCTGATCGGCCGTGCCGCGAGCCATCGCAATCATGATTTCGTAGCCTTGTCGCTGATGAAACGATTCTTCCTTGCAGATGAGGATCATCGCCCGCGCGTAAGGCCCGTAGCTGCAGCGGCAGAGAGGAATCTGGTTCATGATCGCCGCGCCGTCGACCAGCCAGCCGATCGCGCCCATGTCGGCGTAGTTCAAGGTCGGGTAGTTGAAGATCGACGAATATTTGGCCCGCCCCGACAGCAGTTGATCGTAAAGCTCCTCGCGCGACGCGCCGAGCGTCTCGGCGGCGGCATAGAGATAGAGGCCGTGCCCCGCCTCGTCCTGGATCTTGGCCAGGAGCTGGGCCTTGCGCTTCAGCGTCGGGGCGCGCGTGAGCCAATTGCCTTCCGGCTGCATGCCGATGATTTCCGAGTGGGCGTGCTGGGAAATCTGGCGGATCAGCGTGCGGCGGTACTGCTCGGGCATCCAGTCGTTGGGTTCGATCTTCTCCTCGGCGTCGATGCGCGCCTGAAAGGCGGCGAGCCTGGCGGGGTCCTCGGCCTTGGCCGCCGCGAGTTCCTTGGCGTTGAGCGCCTGGGCGTACATGCGTCTCCCGTTCATACGGCGCCGCGCGGCTTCGCGGCCCGCGCAAAACGTCCGCGGGCCGCGGCGACGCCGGCCCATTCTTTAGGCCTCAATTATGGTGCATTTCCGCCTCGCCGTCACCTTTCGCCGGCGGAGCCCATCCACTGCGCTCGACGGCCTTTCGGGTCGGCGGCTCACGCGCTCCCGGACCACAGGGACGCTAGTCTCCGCGGTGGATGAACGCGTAACCGCCCAAGCTCTCGAAGTTCGGGACCGGCCCTCAAATCGCGGAACTGACAGTCCGGCTCAGTTCGAGCCGGAGTCCGCCGGCTGCGCGTCAGCGGTCTGCTGAGTCGCCGCGCCGTCGTTCGACGCCGATGTCGTGTGGAAGTTGCAAGCAAGCGCCGGCGCGACCGCCGCCGCCAATCCAAGCCCAACCAAGAGTCCGATGAGTTTCGAGCGCATGAACACCCTCCATCTCGCACCGTTCGATGGACGTATCCTAGCACTGGCGTCAAAGCGTGCAAGAGGCAATCGGGCGGGCGTCGATAGCTTCTGGAGATCTTTGGGTCGGGCTTGCTTTGCCTCGAATTGCGGTTCTTGATCGCCCCCGCGGGCGGAAGGCCGCGCGGGAAACGGGGAAAGGGCGGGAAATGCCGGCAGGCGAGTTCGCGTTTGACGCCCAAGACGGCGCGCGTCTGGTCGGGCGGCGCTGGCTGCCGGGCGGCCCGCCGCGCGCGATTGTGCAGATCGCCCACGGCCTCGCCGAGCACAGCGCCCGCTATGCGCGCCTCGCGGCGGCGCTCAACGCGGCCGGCTACGGGGTCTACGCCAACGATCATCGCGGCCACGGACCGGGCGCGGCGGCGGCCGATCTCGGCCATTTCGCCGACGAGCAAGGCTGGGATAAGGCCGCCGGCGATCTGTGGACCTTCAACCGCCTGATCGCCTCCGAGCAGCCGGGAAGGCCGATCGTCTTTCTCGGCCATTCGATGGGTTCGTTCCTCGGCCAGCTTTTCGTCGCCGAGCATTCGGACGCGCTTGCCGGCGTCGTCTATTCGGGCTCCAACGGCGCTCCGCCGGCGATTGCGACCGCGGGACGCCTGATCGCGCGCGCCGAAAGGCTGCGTCTGGGCAAGCGCGGCAAGAGCGCGCTCCTCAACAAGATGATGTTCGGCGGCTTCAACAAAAGATTCAAACCGGCGCGCACCGACCTCGACTGGCTGTCGCGCGACCCGAAAGAGGTCGACGCCTATATCGCCGACCCCTTATGCGGCTTCCCGTTCACGACCCAGCTCGCGATCGATCTGCTCGACGCCCTGCCCGGCCTGATCGCGCCCGATCGCCTGGCGCGCATCCGCAAGGACCTGCCGATTTATGTGCTTTCCGGCGGCGACGATCCCGTCGGCGCCAACATCCAGGGCCTGATCGACGCTTTGAAGACGGCCGGCTTCGCCAGGCTCACGACCCGCATCTATCCGGGCGCCCGGCACGAGACCCTCAACGAGACCAACCGCGACGAGGTGGCGCGCGACCTCATCGCCTGGCTCGACGGGGTGACGGCGGAAGCCCCAGCGTAACGACTTCGATTTGTCAGGCGTTCCATGAAAA
This sequence comes from uncultured Alphaproteobacteria bacterium, assembly GCA_963835955.1. Classification (GTDB taxonomy): domain Bacteria; phylum Pseudomonadota; class Alphaproteobacteria; order Rhizobiales; family Beijerinckiaceae; genus Roseiarcus. The sequence goes on from CAWIHZ010000014.1 coordinate 65,707, forward strand.
AAAATTGGAAACGTGCGCCTTGATGGCAGAAATGTGGCTTTCCTCTCCGTGCGGCCGCGAGCTTAGTCTGCGCCGAAGCAAATTTACAAGCCACGGCGGCGTCTCAACGACTTTTCAGTCTTGTCAAGGTCTCCCAATGCGCGCAATCTTAGTTCCGTTGAGGCTGTCATCTGGCGAATTTCGGCAAGAAACAGCCTACGAGTTTATTTTGTAAACGGCCAAACCCCGCTGTGTTCGAGGCCGAAGCCAGATAGACTAATGAACATCTGTTGCAGGCTCGTATCTCTGCGCCGGATATTCTGCGCCAATTTTGTGAAAAATGCATTTCAAAGGAGGAAATTCAAGATGGCCAGGCAAACTACTGCTGAAAAAGACACTCTTGCGACTCCGGCGACCCTCGGGTGCTGCCCGCAGCTCGAACCCTGCGAGGTCTGCGATGTGCTCAACTTCACCTACCGGCTACCGTTTCGTCCTGTTGTCGCAGCCGGGGACCAGCGCCAGGTGGTGCCTGTCGAGGTGACGCTTCACTACCGGCTCACGCGCTGCCAAGGTCCGCTTTCGTTGGGGGACCTCGCCTATAGCACGACGCTTTTGCCGGGTGAGAAAGTGCGGCTCTCGTCAAGCGACCGGCACACCCGGTTCAGTTTCGACAGCGAGTCGAAGCTGTCGTACCTCAATGAGACGACTTCGGAGGAATCGTACTATGCGGCGGGCATGGCGTATGGGATGAGCAATCTCAGCCTGCTCGACACCACAAACGCAAGCTCTTCTTTCAGTTCTTCGTCCGTGAGCGGCGGCGGGGGGCTGGGAATCGACCTCGGCTTTTTCAGCATCGGCGGCGGAGCGTCGGGCAACTCCTACGACGCGAATTCCGCGAGTTCGGTGGCGCATTCCCTGAGCCAGCACGCTGAGTCGCTCCAGCAGCACATGGAGGTGAGCACGCGGGCTGCGGCCTCGACCTCTATCGGCGAGGTGGCTACCCGCAATCATCAGCAGGGCGAATCCGACGACCAGTACGAGTCGGCCTCACGCACTTTCTCCAACCCCAACCACTGTCACGCCGTGACATTTCTCTTTTATCGCATCAACAAGTGCCAAACGGTGAAGTTTGAAATCGTGAGCATCGACCGCCGGGTGGACGATCCTTTCGCGCCCACGGGGGTCGTGCTGAGCCCTCCCAAGCCGGTGACGGGAGTCGCCGTGCGCTCGAACGCGGTGCTGGCGACGGGTTCGAACCGCCTGGACGTGGCGCAGCGAGCGCTCGCAAGCGTCGTTGTGGAACAGGGGCCCACCGCCGCTGCGGGGACCCTGTTTAGCAGGTCGCTTGCAACTTTCGGCCAGCAGGGGCCAATCCCGGTGAACCTCCGGCAGGCGGCCCTTCAACAAGTGGATCAGGATCTCGTCAAGGAAGGTCTGCTGGATAAGGTAGGCGGTCAAGTCTCCCAGGCCGCCAAGCAATCACTCGGCTTTGAGAAAACTATGGCCCTGCCAACCCCAGGGGTACTGGTCAAGGGGTGCCTGGACGATTGTGACATCTGCGAGCCGGAGTTGAAGACGCTAATGGACCTCGAGGCTACGCGTAAAGACTTAGAGAATCAGCTTCTCAAAAAGCAGATCGATCTACTGGAAAAATCTCAGCAATATCGCTGCTGCCCGGCGGGCGAAGCGGAAGAGGCGTAGCTTAAATCGAGCAGGCGCAGGTCCTTTTCATCGGCCTGCGCCTGCGCGAAACCGTTCGGGCATTTGAACCTGACCGATCGAACGCATTGAAAACTGGAGGCGGCGAAACCTGGCGGCGGTTGACAGCAATATTCAGCCCAGTGTCGTCGGCAGGACGGTTTCCGCCCCTCTGACGCTAAGATTGACCTCAACAATTTCAGCAGAGTGCTGCCCTGGGCGGAACGCCAGGGAGTTCTACAGGGAGGATGAAATGGACGAGATTTTTCCGATTCTCGCGGGCGCCGCCCTTGGTTTGATATTTTGGCGACGACCCAGGACGTTCCTGGCAGCGCTGCTGCTTGCCCTGATTGCGATCGCCACGGCGGTCATCGCCAGCGCGGTGAGCGGCGAATTGGCGTTGAGCTGGTGGTACGTCGGAGCCGATCTGACCGAGGTCATCCTCGCCGCGCTGGCGGCCGCGACGGTCGCGTCGCGCGCGTCAGCCCGGTTTTCGGGGAGAGACCGCATGGTCGGCCGGCCTAACGTCAACTCGATTCGGAGCAAATGATCATGGCGAGACAATCCCGGACCCCGGCCTCCCACTTTTTCGAGGGCGCCGGGAACACGCATGGTGTGGTCGGAGCCGAGCAGAACCTGCACCAGGTCACGGCCGCGGAACTGATGCTGTCGCCCCCGAAGGCGGTGCGCCCGCATTGGATGGTCACGCGTTTCCCCACGTCAATGGAGGAATTCGCGCGGGCCAAGGAGCAGGCGGCCGCGCCGGCGACGAGAGCCGCGGCCGCCTTGGCGGCGCACGAGGACCTCGGAGCCGACGAGGCTGCGCTCGCCGAAGCTCCGGCGGAGTTGGACCGCCCGGAGGGCGGCCATGCCCATGTTTCGCCGACCCCGCTCGCGCCCGCGGTCGGCGCGAGTTTCGACGGTCTGGGCGCCACCGCATGGCAGCCTCCGGACTGCGCCTTCGCGGTCGGGCCGGACCATGTGCTGCTTGCGGTCAACACCGATCTGGCTGGCTACGCCAAGACCGGACACCAGGTTTTCCGCTGGGCCAACATGACCACGCTGTTCGGCAAGGTGATCCCGAAAGGGGCTGCGATTTTCGATCCTCGAGTCGCCTTCGACCACTACCAGAACCGCTGGATCGTAGTCGCCGCGGCGCGGCGCGACAGCCCTGCCGGATCCTGGCTGCTGATCGGCGTGTCCCAGTCGCCGGATCCTGGCGCGGGCTACTGGATTTGGGCGCTCGACGATTCGCTGAACGGGAGCGCGCCAACCAACAATTGGGGCGATTACCCGATGCTCGGGTTCGACACCCAGGCGATCTACGTGACATTTAACATGTTCCAGATTGGCGGCGGCTATCAGTACGCGAAATTGCGAATTCTCAACAAAGCGGAGCTTTATTCCGGCGGAACCGGGCCGACCCATATCGTCAAGTGGTACGATTATTGGAACCTGAAGGACGGCGCGGGAAACGTCGCCTTTACCGTGCAACCCTGCAACCATTTCCGCGGCACAGGGGGCAATCCGCCAGCCTATCTCGTCAACGCCAAATACGGCGGCGGCAATACGATCACGCTCTGGCAGCTCGATAATCCATTGGGCTTCTGGCATGGCGGCGCTGCGGCGCTGAGCCGGACGGACCTTGCGTGCCGCGCCTACGACCTTCCGCCCAACGCCGAGCAGAGGGGCTCGGCCAACCAGATCGCGACCAACGACGACCGCCTCCTGTCCGCGATGTTTCAGTATGTGACCGATACTCAGCGCGTATGGACCTGCCACACGGTCAAACACACCTGGGCGGGCGAGAAGGCGGCGCGCTCGATCCTGCAGTGGTACGAAATCGATGTGGTGAAAAAGAGCGTCGTCCAACAGAACGGATTTGGCGCCCCGGGCGCCTATTACTTCTTTCCGGCGATTCAGACCGATATCCACCGGAACGCCTATCTGGTGTTCGGCCGATCGTCGAAAAGCGAGTTCGCCGCGTTCCGGGCCACCGGGCGTAAGGCGACTGATCCTGCCGGCGCCCTGCAAGGCAGCGCGATCGTGAAATCCGGACAGAGTTCCTATCCCGGGAACCGCTGGGGCGACTACTTCACCGCTTGCCGCGACGGCAAGGATTCCGGGGTGGTCTGGGGGTATGGCGAGTACGCGGACGGCGGCGGCCATTGGGGAACCTGGGCCGTCTCGCTGAAACTGTGATCCCTTGTCCAAGTTGCGGATCGTCCTTAGGGGCTCCATATCGCTCTGCATGCTGATCATTTCGGGAACGTGCGTCATGTCAGGAAACAGCGAGCAAGGCGGCGGCTCGGGCGCCGGAGGCCAATCCGGCGCCGGCGAGCAAAAGCCGGTCAAAGGCGGCGGGTCGATACCGATCGGGGTCCCCGTGTCGCCGCAGGAGTTCCGGCGCCAGAAGGAGGAGGCGGCCAAGCCGAAGCCGCCGCGAGAGCGCCCTCAACAGGACAAGTAGCGGTCGGCCGACGTGGCCGCGCGTCGCTCGCGGCCACGCGTCGCTCGCGCGTCCCCGCCTGGCGTTCTATATCTTTCGGCGGGGTTCGCGCGAGGGCGGGCGATGAGGAGCTTCGAGGCGATCTTCGCCATTGCCACGAAACGGAAGGGCGGAGCGGCGGCGCTCGAAAAGATCCTGGCCGAGACGCCCTCGCTCAAGCCGGCGGCGATCGCCGCCATGCCGGATGATCGGGTGCTGGCGGCGATGACCCGGCGCATCTTCAACGCCGGCTTCTCGAGCAAGGTGATCGACGCCAAATGGGAGGCGTTCGAAGCGGCGTTCGACCGGTTCGACCCGCGCGCCTGCGCGTTCATGACCGACGACCGCTTCGACGCGTTGATGAGCAACCGCGGCATCGTCCGCAACGGCGCGAAAATCCGGGCGGTCCAGGTCAACGCCCGTTTTCTCATCGACCTCGCGGCCAAGCATGGAAGCGCCGCCCGGTTCTTCGCCGAATGGCCGGACGCCGACTACGTCGGCCTGCTGGAGGTGTTGAAGAAGCGCGCCAGCCACCTCGGAGGCGATGCGGCGATGCGATTCCTCAGATCGATCGGCAAGCCCGCGTTCGTCGTCTCGCCCGACATGGCCGCGGCCCTGATCCGGGAGGGGGTCCTCGCCAAACCGCCGGGCGGCAAGCGCGATCTGGCCGCGATTCAGGCCGCCTTCAACCAATGGTCGAGCGAAACGGGGCTCGACCTGACGGCAATCAGCCGCGTGCTCGCCATGAGCGTCGAGGGCCGCGGGCCTGCCGGCCGGCCGCCCCCGATCGGCTCATCGGGAGCGCGCTTTTGACGCCCCTTTCCATCCTCGAACTTGTCCGCGTCACCGAGGCGACCGACGCCAGCGGCGCGCTTCGGAACGCCCGCGATCTGGCGGCGCATGCCGAGGCGTGGGGCTATAGGCGCATCTGGGTCGCCGAGCACCACAACATGCCGGGGATCGGCAGCGCCGCGACCTCGATCGTGCTCGCGCATCTGGCCGCGGGGACCAAGACCATCCGGGTCGGCGCCGGCGGGATCATGCTGCCGAACCACGCGCCCTATGTGATCGCCGAACAGTTCGGCACCCTGGCGCGGCTCTATCCGGGCCGCATCGATCTCGGGCTCGGCCGCGCCCCCGGCACCGACCAGCTGACTTTGCGCGCCCTGCGCCGGACGCCGGAGGCGGCCGAGGCGTTCCCGCAGGACGTTCTGGAGCTGCAGGCGTTCCTTGCCCCGGCCGTTCCCGGGCAGCGCATCCAGGCGGTGCCGGCGGCGGGGACGCAAGTGCCGCTCTGGATCCTCGGATCGAGCCATTTCGGCGCGATGCTGGCCGCCGAGCTGGGGCTGCCTTACGCCTTCGCCTCGCATTTCGCGCCCGACCTGCTGATTCCCGCGCTTGAGATCTATCGCAGCCGCTTCAAGCCGTCGGCGCAGCTCGACCGTCCCTATGCGATGGTCGGGGTCAACATCATCGCCGCCGGGAGCGACGCGGAAGCGCGCCGTCTGGCGACGACCCAGCAGATGTCGTTCGTCAATATCTTCCGCGGCGCGCGAGGCTTGAGCCAGCCGCCGATCGAGGATATCGAAAGTTACTGGTCGCCGATGGAGAAAGCGCAGGCGATGCGAATGCTCGCCCGCTCGATCGTCGGCTCTCCTGAGCGGGTCAGCGCCGGCATCGAAGCGCTGGTCGCGGAAACCGGCGCCGATGAACTGATCGTCGTCTCCGACGTCTACGAGCACGCCAAACGCCTGCGCTCGTTCGAGCTCATCGCCCGCGCCGCCGGAGCCCTCGCCGATCCGGTCAGGTGAAGCGAATGCGCGCGCCCTCGAGCGCAACGCCGGTGAGTTCGGTGGACCAGACCTCGCCGGCCGCGACCGGAAAGGCGCGGGTCAGCGTTCCGGTCGTAATGATCTCCCCGGCGGCGAGCGGCGAATGGACGGCATCGCCGGCGATGAGCTCGATCAGATGGCGCAACGCCTGCACCGGGCCGTCCAGGACATTGGCCGCCCGGCCGTGGTCGGCCAGGACCCCATCGCGAAAGAGGTCGATCTCGAAGCTCGAGAGCTCGCGCGCCCAGTCGTCGGCGCGCGCGCCGACCGGATGACGCGGCCCGATCCACAGGCCGCCATGAAGGCCGAAGGCCGCGACGGTGTCGGCGGCGAGAAATTTCCACTTCGGGAAGATCGACTGCACGATCTCGAACCCATGGGCGACCCAACCGACGCAGCCGATGAGCGCCTGTTCGTCCATGCCGGGCGCGGGCGCGCTCGCCAGTCCGAACACGATTTCCGGCTCTATCCGCGGCTCGACGAGGCCGCTGAGGGAAGCGTCCACGCCCCCTTTCGGCAGGTCATGGACGGTGCGGTCGTAGACATAGCCCCAGATCGGCGCGTGGACGTTGTATTCGGCCCAGATGGTGCGGTTGGTGAAACCGATCTTGCGTCCGATCGCCCGCTCGCCGCGCGCCTCGCGCCGCGCCCGGACCGCGGCGGCGACGCGGTAGGCGTCCTCCAGTCCGAAATCGGGGCGACGAGCGGTGAACGGCGCGACCTGGCGGCCCGTCCCGAGGACCTGGAAGGCTTCCGCCGCGATGTCTTGAATATCCATTCGCCCCGGCCTCCAGACCGTCGCCTCCGCCATAGCGGCAAGCGACGGCCGAAGGCAATCGCCTATGCGACCAGTTTTTCGACTTTCGCGAACGGACTGAGCCTCAACCAGCTTCCGATCGCCGCCTCGAGCTGCCGGCTCCCTGTCATGACCAGTCTCTCTTGGTCTTTGGCGCGCGCGACGGTGATGTAGCCCATCCAGATCTCGGTCATGGTCCGCAGATCGGTCGACAGGTAGAGATCGACGTCGAACCCTGGATCGACCGAGCACAGATCGGCCCCCTTGCCGGGCTCGACCACCAGCCACCAGTTCCGGCGCGCTTCCTGAAGATCCTTGAAAATCACCTGAATCGTGCTTCGGCGGCGAGGCATGGGCGTGGGGTCGATGTTGCGCCGCATGTCCCACATCAGGAGATTGGGATCGAGATTCCCGAGCGAGGCTTCGGTTTCGATCCACCGTTGCCCCCATATGCCGACGGTCTCGATGATCGGCTCCAGATCCCGTCCCGCCTTGGTCAACCGGTACTCGAACAGGTCCGGCTCGCCGGTCACGTGAGAGCGGGCGACGATGCCCGCTTTTTCCAGTTCCTTCAGGCGCTTCGACAGCAGCGCGGGCGACATTCTCGGCACGCCGCGTCTCAGTTCATTGAAGCGGGTGGATCCGGCGACGAGCTCGCGCAGCAGAACCAGGGTCCACCGCGCGCCGAGGATCTCCGCCGCCATCGCCACCGGGCAGAACTGTTTGTAACCGCTGTCCGTCATGAGGGCCTCCCTGATCACGCCTTCGTGATCGAATACGATCGGGCAGATAGGCGCCGAGGACGACGAACGCCAGTTCAGAAATTGTACCGGGCGCGATTCAGTTCGTGAACTAGCCGCAACGGCGAAGGGATGTGGGAAATCTCGCCCAGACTACGGATGCCCCAAGGCAACTCAAAAACTCATTGATCGAAAAAAAGCCGATAACGGAGAGAAACCATGACCGAATTATCCATCCGCACCCTCAACTCGTCAACCAGGACGATTTCTCCCGACGCTTTGGCGGCCTTCCGCGGCCGGATGCGCGGCCCGGTGGCGTTGCCCGGGGAGGACGGCTACGACGCCGCCCGCACGATCTGGAACGCCATGATCGACCGGTCGCCCGCACTGGTCGCGCGCTGCCTCGGCGCCGCCGACGTGATCAACGCGGTCAAGCTCGCGCGCGACGAAAATCTGCTGGCCGCGGTGCGCGGCGGCGGCCACAACATCGCCGGCAACGCAGTCTGCGACGGCGGCCTGCTGATCGATCTGTCGTTGATGAAATCGGTCCGCGTCGACCCGGCGTCTCGCACCGCCCGGGTCGAGCCCGGCGCGACGCTGGCGGATTTCGACCGGGAGGCGCAGGCGTTCGCGCTGGCGACCCCGCTCGGCATCAATTCGACCACAGGCGTCGCCGGCCTCACGCTCGGCGGCGGCTTCGGCTGGACCACCCACAAGTTCGGGCTGACGATCGACAATCTGATCTCGGCCGACGTCGTCACCGCTGACGGCAAGCTGGTTCGCGCCAGCGAGACCGAGAACCCCGACCTTTTCTGGGCGCTTCGCGGCGGCGGCGGCAATTTCGGAATCGTGACCTCGTTCGAGTTCAAGCTCCATCCGCTTGGCCCGCAGGTTTTGTCCGGTCTTGTGGTGCATCCGTTCGAAAAAGCGGGGGCGCTGCTGCCGGAGTTCGGCCGCATCGTCAAGGAGGCGCCCGACGAGCTCGCGGTCTGGGCGGTGATGCGCAAGGCGCCGCCGCTGCCCTTCCTCCCGGTCGAATGGCACGGCAAGGAGGTCCTGATCTTCGCCGCCTGCTACGCCGGCGACATGAAGGAAGGCGAGGAGGCCCTCAAACCCCTGCGGGCGCTCGGCGATCCGATCGCCGACGTGATCTCTCCCCACCCGTTTGCGGGCTGGCAGACGGCGTTCGATCCGCTGCTGACGCCAGGCGCCCGCAATTACTGGAAGAGCCACGACTTCGCCGACCTGCCGGACGCGGCGATCAAGGTGATCGTCGACGCGGCCGGCACCCTGCCGTCGCCCGAATGCGAGGTGTTCATCGGTCATGTCGGCGGCGCGATGACGCGCGTACCCCCCAATGCGACCGCCTGGCCGAACCGCGACGCCCACTTCATCATGAACGTCCATACCCGCTGGCGGGACAAGGCGGACGATTCGGCCTGCGTCGCCTGGGCCCGGCGATTTTTCGATACCGCGGCGCCGTTCGCCATGGGCAGCGTCTACGTCAATTTCATGCCCGAAGATGAAAATGACCGGATCGAGAAGGCCTATGGCGCGAACTATCGGCGCCTGGCCGAGATCAAGCGCCGCTACGATCCTGACAACCTGTTCCGCGTGAATCAGAATATCGGACCAAGTCACGGAATGGACGGGCCATGAACGCAATCGTCAGACTTCGCGCCATCGGGCCTGTCGCCGCTGGCGCGGCCATCGGCCCGCTGGCGCGCTGCGAACGCGCGCTCGAGCTGATGCTCACGCATCGGGGGAATCCTTCGCTCGAGGTCGAGCGCGCGCTTGCCGGTGACCCTCATTGCACATTCGGTCATTGCCTGCGCTTGGCGCTCATCGTGAGCGCGGACGACAATTCCGACGCCAGGAGAATTGCGCTCGCCAAAAGCGTGGACGCAATCGAGGCCGCGCGCCCGGACAGAATCGATCCGGCGCGCCGCCACGCTGCGGCGGCTCGCGCCTGGCTGATGGGGGATGCGGCGCTGACGCTCCAGCTTTACGGCGCGATCGTCGTCGACCGGCCCCGCGACATTGTCGCGCTCGCGGTCGCCCATGCGCTCGATTTCCGGCTGGGCCGGCGGCGAATGCTGCGGGATCGGATCGCCCAGGCGCTGCCCGAGTGGGGCGTCAGAGCGCCGGGCTACGCCAGCGTGCTCGCGATGTATGCTTTCGGACTCGAGGAGAACGAAGAGTATCGTCGCGCCGAAAAGACGGCGCGACGCGCCCTCGCGCTCGACCCCGGCCACGCCGGCGCCATCCATGTCCTCGCCCATGTGCTGGAGATGCAGGGACGCGCGCGCGAGGGCCTAGTCCTCCTCGCCGACACCGAGCCGGCCTGGGTCGAAGGAACCGGGTATTCCGTGCATCTCGCCTGGCATCGGGCGCTGTTTCATCTCGACGCGGACGATCCCGTCTCCGCGCTCGCGGCCTACGACGAACAGATCGCGAGCGGCTGCGCTTCGGACGTCAACGCGCTCGCCGACGCTTCGGCGTTGCTGTGGCGGATGCGGTTGCGAGACATCGATGTCGGGGAACGCTGGCGGCTGTTGGCCGATCGCTGGGAAAAGCAGCCGCTGGCCGGCGCGCGGTCCTTCACCGTCATACACGCGATCATCGCTTTCGTGGCCGTCGGGCGCGCGGCCGCCGCCTCGCGGGCTTTCGAGTCGCTTCCGCGCGCCGATGGCCGCGCCCACGCCTCGCCGTCGTTGCCGGAGGACGAACTCGCGCCGCCGCTCTGTGAAGCGCTGCGCGCCTTCGCCGATGGCGATTACGAAGCCTGCGTCGAGTGGCTCGAGCGGGTGCGCCACATCTCGCATCGCTGCGGCGGCAGCCTCGCCCAGTGCGATCTGGTCCATCTGACCTTCATCGAGGCGGCGATGCGCGCGAAAAGGGCGCGTCTGGCCTCGGCGCTGGTGGCGGAGCGCTCAGCGCAGCGGCCGGCGAGCCCGCTCAATGGGCGGCTGCGACAGCGGTTGAGGACGTTGCCTGCGGCGACAGGTCGGCCGCCGGCGCGGTTGAGGTTCTCGAGCATCGCTCCATTCGAGGAAAACGCCTTGTGATGGAGGCGACGGTCCTGACACGGCCGCGGCCTTCTGAAAAGAGCGACATTTTCTTGCCAGGCGGGCGAAATCATGTTTTTCTGTTCGAGAGCCGCCAGACGGCGCGATTGCCGTCTGGCGCGGCGTGGCGCGGGCTCCTTTGCAAGAGGCCGCGGCAGCGTTGGCGGGCGCGACGCCGAAAGGAGAGCGTTTTAATTTGGAATCGGCTTTAACCCCTTGAAAAACCCGAATTCGCGGAAGAAAAAAGTTTTCGTTTCCTTCCCCTTTATTTTCTTTTGTTTCCGCTTTGATTTTCTTTTCCTTCCTTTTTGACTTTCCTTTTCTTCCTCTGGCCTGGAATGATTTTCTCCAGCGGCGGCCGCTGGCGGGTTCGCAGCCGCGGCGGCCGGTCGTCGCTATTTCGGCGCGCGCTTGGCCAGGATGCGCTGGAGGGTGCGCCGGTGCATGTGCAGCTGGCGGGCGGTCTCCGAGACGTTGCGCTCGCAGGATTCGTAAACGCGCTGAATGTGCTCCCAGCGCACCCGGTCGGCGGACATCGGCGGGTCGTGTTCGGCGGGACGATCGAGACGTTCCGCCATCAGTGCGGAGACGACGTCGTCCGCGTTGGCGGGCTTGGCGAGATAGTCGAAGGCGCCGAGCTTGACGGCGGTGACGGCGGTGGCGATCGCGCCATAGCCGGTCAGGATGACGCCGCGCGCGTCGGCGCGCCGCGCCTTCAACGCCCGCATGACTTCCAGACCGCTGCCGTCGCCGAGCCTCAGATCGATGACCGCGAATTCGGGCGGCGCCGTCGCGATCGAGGCCAGCGCCTCGGCGACGCTGACCGCCGTGCGCACGATAAAGCCGCGCGAAGCCATCGCCCGCGCCAGGCGCTCGCAAAAGGTCCGGTCGTCGTCGACGACGAGCAGCGTCCTTTCCGGCGCGTCCGCTCGGCGAAGTTCCCGGTTCGACGATTGGCCTGCTGGGTCTTGGTCCGTCATTGCGCCCCTTATAAGGGTTTCCGCCGCACGGCGGGCGTTTGCGTCAGTCGTCGGCCCGCCGGCCCTGCTCGTAGGCGGCGCGCGACCATTGAACCGTGGCGATCGCGCCGCCCGCGGGCGGCGCGGCGTTGGCGAGTCGAAGCGTGGCGCGGGACCGTTCGATGAAGGAGCTGGCGATGAACAGGCCGAGGCCCAGTCCGCCGCCCGCCATTTCGTTTCGAACCGCGCCCTCGCGCTGAGACAGGTAGGGCTCGCCGATTCGGGCCAGAATGTTGGGCGGAAATCCCCTCCCGTCGTCGGCGATGACGATCCTGACCGTCGATTTGGTCCAGCTCGCGCGAATGACCACCGCCTTTTCGGCGAAACTCACCGCGTTCTCGATCAAATTGCCGAGGCCGTACAGCAGGCCGGGATTGCGGCGGCACGTAGGGGCAGGTTCGGGCCCCTCGCCCTCGACCGTGATCGAGACGCCGAGGAGGCGGTGCGGCGCGGCGGCGATTTCGACCAGTTCGACCGGGCTCGATATTTCCATTTCCTCGTCGGTCAGCTCAGACGGGGCGGAAAGCTTGCCCAGGATCGACCGGCACCGATCGACGGACTGTTCGAGCAGCCGCAGATCGTCGCCGAAGCTCTCGCTCGGCGGCGGGTGGGCCGCCATTTCACGCACGATCAGGGCGACGGTCGCCAGCGGCGTTCCCAATGCGTGCGCGGCCGCGGCGGCGAGACCGTCGATTTGCGAGAGATGCTGCGCGCGCGCGAGCACCAGTTCGGTCGCGATCAGGGCGCTGGCGGTCTGACGCGCCTCCGCCGCGACCCGGTAGGCGTAGAGGGTTACGAACGCGGCGCTGACCCCGAGCGCGCTCCAGAGTCCCAGGACATAGATTGACGGCAGCGGCAGGCTGTGGCCGTCGATCCAGGGCAAGGGCAGGCTCCACCGCGCCAGCAGGGTCGCGCAGACGAGCGCCAAGGCCAAAAGGCCCAGCGCACGGCGCAGCGACAGCGAGGTGGCGGCGATGGTGACCGGCGCGAGGAACAGGATAGCGAACGGGTTGGCGTCGCCGCCGGTCAGATAGAGGAGCCCCGCGAGCTGGACGACATCGTAGGCCAGCAATATCGTCGCCCCGCGTTCAGTGAGCTGCGTGCTCACAGGAAAGCGCCAGCGCAGGGCGAGATTAAGAATCGCCGAACCGGCGACGAGACCGAAGCAGGCCAAAATCGGGAATTGGAGGCCGAACCCGTAAGCGCCGATCAGGATCGCAACCGCTTGTCCGGCGACAGCCAGCCAGCGCAGCCCAATGAGCGTGTTGAGCCGCAGACGGCGCGCCTGCCCACTAAGACCTTCTTCACCCCGCACGCGCACGCCGACCAGTTGAGCCCTCATTTCGGCGGCCGGTCCCGCCTCAGTCGATCTTTTCGTTGGGGTATACGCCCCAAAGCTTATACTGCTGGATATAGCCCTTGAATCCGTCGCCGTCGACCAGGCACCAGGAGCCGTCACAATGGCGGATGTTGACGATGACGCGCGCCTGCAAGGTCGCCGCCAAAGCCGCGGTCTCGGAAGGACGCGCGTAGATTCGCGAATTTTGGCCCTTCTTGTCCGGCGTCACCAGAGCGGTGCGCCGCCCGGAGAGCAGGGAATGCAGAACCCAGCCTTCGACGCCTTCCGAATCGCGGACGCGCCGCCAGATTTCGAATTCGGCGGTGATTTCGACCGGGAGGCCGGCCCGTTCGTACACCCATTTGATCGCATGGTCCTTCGAAGGCCCCTCGCGCAGATTGACCCGGTCCACTTTCAGGCTGGCGTAGCGCGGCAGCGGCAGCTTGGTGACCGGCCCGATCGGCCCGAGCGGATCGGCCAGCGCCAGTCCCGGCGCCAGCGAAAGGGCGAGGATCGCCAGAGCCGCGCGACGGGTGGCGCCGGTCGAGCCGGCGCGCTGACTTTTTTCATTCATACCGTGTTCCCCGACAGCCCTCTGGCCGTCCTTGTCTTTGCCAAGTCTTCTGGTAGAGAGGCCGGCAAGCCAGCGGTTTGCGACCTCTGTGGCGAACGCCGGCGCAAATAATTGCCGCGCGCGTCGTTAATGAGGCTTAAACCGATTGAAATCCTGCGCGCGAATGGTTGAGATCGGAGCGGCGGCGGCGCCGCACGGGCGAAGAGGGCGGCGCTCATGAGCAAGAAAAAACCCCTTGTCGTGGTGACCCGGCGACTGCCCGGCCTCGTCGAAACACGGATGCGCGAACTGTTCGACGCCCGCCTCAACCTCGAAGACAAGGCCATGTCCCAGGCCGACATCGTCGAAGCGATGCGCGAAGCCGACGTCGTCGTGCCGACCATCACCGACCAGATCAACGCGGGGATGATCGCCCAGGCGGGCGAGCAGATGAAGCTTATCGCCAATTTCGGCAATGGGGTCGATCACATCGACGTCACCAGCGCGCTGCGGCGCGGCATCACCGTCACCAACACTCCCGGCGTGCTGACCGAGGACACCGCCGACATGACGATGGCGCTGATACTCTCGACCGCACGCCGGCTGGTGGAGGGCTCGCAAATCATTCCCGACGGGCATTGGGGCGGGTGGACGCCGACCTGGATGCTCGGCCGCAGGATCACCGGCAAGCGGCTCGGCATCATCGGCATGGGCCGCATCGGCCAGGCGCTGGCGCGCCGGGCCCGCGCGTTCGGCATGTCGATCCACTATCACAACCGCCGCCGGGTCGCCGCGCAAATCGAGGAATCGCTGGAGGCGACCTACTGGGATTCGCTCGACCAGATGCTGGCGCGGATGGATTTCGTCTCGGTTAACTGCCCGCATACGCCAGGCACCTTTCATCTTCTTTCAGCGCGTCGGCTCAAGCGCCTTCGGCCCGAGGCGATCCTCATCAACACCGCGCGCGGCGAGGTGGTCGACGAGAATGCGCTAGTGCGAATGCTCGAGGCCGATGAACTCGCCAACGCCGGCCTCGACGTGTTCGAACACGCCCCCGCCGTCAATGAAAAGCTGATCGCGCTCGCCAGAAAGGGCAAGGTGACGCTGTTGCCGCATATGGGCTCGGCGACCCACGAGGGCCGCGCCGACATGGGCGAGAAGGTCATCATCAACATCCAGACTTTCGTCGACGGCCACCGCCCGCCGGACCGCGTTCTGCCCAGCATGCTATGACGCGCGGGGGCCGGGTCTCAGCCGCCGGTCTCTCGCTGGGCGAGCGGCAACAGGGCGAAAACGCACTGCGCCGCCAGCCCGAGCGCACCGGGCGCGCGCTGATAGGCCGCCAATTGCTCGGCCAACGAGCGGCCAAATCCGGCCGAGCCCAGCAAAGCGTCGGCGCTCAGCAACATGGCCAGCGCCATGCCGCCCATCGCCAGCCTGGCCGAGACGGTTGGCGGCGGCTTCGCCCAACGAACGACATAGGCGCAGGCGATCCAGGAAGCCACGATCATCAGTGGGACTTCCAGCGCCACCGCTGCGGTTTCGCCGACGCGCGGCTGCAGCCAAATCACTCGCGCGGCCCCGACCGCAAATCCGACCGCGAAAACGGCGGCGAAATAGGCCAGCGCCGCCTTTACGACTGACATTGGCGGCGCTGCCGGCGCTGGCGCAAAGGCCGATCATCCGGCCGCGAAGCTGCGGGGCGCCGGGCTGATCACGGTCGCGGCGCCGTTGTTGATCTGCATCACCGCCAGGCCGCGCTCGTTGGTTCCGTCGGGCCGAAATCGGAACACGCCGTCGGCGCCGTTGAAACCCGAGACGCTGGTCAGCGCTTTCTGGCTGAAAGGATCGGCCGAGCCGCCGCGGGCGAGCGCGGCGGTCAGCGTCACGGCGTCGTAGGCCAGCGTCGCCAATCGCACCGGCTGGCTATTGAATTTGGCCTTGTAGCGCTGCGCGAACGCATTGAATCCGGCGTTGTCGGGGGCAGAGAACCATGCGCCCTGAAGCTGGGGCAGCCGCAGCACCCGCGCGTCATTCCAAACGCCGGTGCCGAGCAACTGCGTCTTGATGTTGTTTGCGCCCAGAGCGGAGGCGACCGCCGCCATTCCTTCGGCCTGTTCGGGGATGAACAGGGCGTCGATTTGGGTGGCCACGGCCGCGACTTGCTGGACCGCGCTTCCCGGCTGGCCCGACCCATAGCGCGCGACGACGACGACCCGCGCGTTGAGCCGCCCGGCGGTCTCCTGGAATCGAGCCAGAGCGATGTTGGCGTAGTCGCTCTGCGGCGCCAGCGCGGCAAACGACATCTTGCCTTTGGAGACCGCGAATTGAATGATCCTCTCGACATAATCCTCGATCATGAACGACAGCAGATAGACGCCCGGAGAGGCGACTGAAGCGTCGGTCGAAAAGGCGATGACCGGCTTTCCTGCCGCCTTGGCGACCGAGGCGACTTGGCGCACGTCGTTGGCGAACACCGGTCCGAGAAGGATCGCCGCCCCGGCGCCGGATTCGGCTTGAGCGGCCTGGGCCGCGCCATCCGCGGTCGAATGGTCGTCTTGAATCATCAAAGTGATGTAAGGGGCCGCGAATTCGTCCACCGCAAGTTGCGCCGCGTTGCGCATCGACGTTCCGAGCGGGCTCGGCGCGCCGTTCTGCGTCAGCGGCAGGATCATCCCGACCCGGACCGGCCCTGTGCCCAAGGTTTCGCCGACCAGCGGTCCGCCCGCTGGGACAGGCGAGGCGGCCTGATTTCCCAGGCCGGCGCCCGGCATTTCAACTCCCATCGAATTGCAGCCGGAAAGAGTCAGCGCGAGACCGCCGCCAAGCGCCGCCCGTCTGGTCAGACAAGTCCGGCCTTCCGGCGGCTGAGCCAAGTCCTTCATCACGACCTCCTGCGCGGGCGCGGCTCCCGCCATCGGAAAATGGCGCACCCCGGCGCGGCGCATCGCCCGCGAGCGCCGGCGTCGACGGCGACTCGCCCGCCTTCCACGGAAATTGTGGCATTTTCGCTTCCGCTTGGCTATGTCGTCGGTCACTCGAACTGTCGTCGAAAGACCTCATTTGGCCGGGCGCGTAGGCATGACAGAGACTGCGAGAGCGAATACGACGGCGGCGAACAGGGCTCCGACCTCCGGGCCGATCGGAAATCCGCGCCCGGATCGGACATTCGTTGTCCACGACGTTCTGGTCCCGGCGCCGCCGCTTGCGTCCGGGCTCTACGTGGTCTCAACGCCGATCGGCAATCTCGCCGACGTGACCTTGAGGGCGCTCGCCATTCTGGCCGGCGCCGACGCGATCCTGGCCGAGGACACGCGCGTTTCGCGAATCTTGCTCGGACGATACGGGATCGAAACCCCGCTTTCGCCCTACCACGAGCATAACGCCGCCGAGGCGCGCCCTCGGGCGCTGCGGCGGATCGCCGAAGGTCAGGCGCTGGCGCTGATCTCTGACGCCGGGACGCCGCTCGTCTCCGATCCCGGCTATAAGCTGGTCAACGAGGCGGTGGCGCTGGGCCTTGCCGTGACGTCCGCGCCTGGCCCCTCAGCCGCGCTCGCGGCTCTTTGCGTCTCCGGCCTGTCGACCGCGCGTTTTTTGTTCGAAGGGTTCCTGCCGCCCAAGCGCGCGGCGCGACGGGAGCGCATCAACGCGCTCGCGGCCGCGCCCGGAACTCTGGTCTTTTACGAAGCGCCAAGCCGGCTCGCTGGAACGCTCGCCGATCTGGCGCTCGAACTCGGGCCCCGGCCGGCGGCGGTCGCGCGCGAATTGACCAAGCTGCACGAGGAGGTCCGGCGGGGCGCGCTCGACGCGCTCGCCGCCGAATACGCGATCGAGGCCGCCCCGCGGGGCGAGATCGTCATCGTCGTCGGACCGGCCGAGGCGCGGCCGGCGATTTCATCCGAGGCCCTCGATCGCGACATCGTCGAGGCGCTGAAGACGCTATCGGTCAAGGACGCCTCCGCCGCGATCGCGGCCGGGCACGGCCTGCCGCGCCGGCAAGTCTATGCGAGGGCGCTGGCTCTGGCGGGCGCGCGACGGTGAGCGGCGGGAGCCCCCTCGCGCGAACGAAGCGCCGTCGCGGCGCGCATCAGTTCGGCCTCAAGGCCGAATCGATCGCGGCGCTGCTGCTGCGGTTCAAGGGCTATTCGATTCTCGCGCGGCGGTTCGCGGTCTCAGGCGGCGAAATCGATCTGATCGCGAAAAGAGGCGGTTCGATCGCGTTCGTCGAGGTCAAGGCGCGCGTCGATATCGACGCCGCGGCCGGGGCGATCGGCGCCACAAAACGGCGGCGCATCGCCCGGGCCGCGCGGGTCTGGCTTTCGCGCAATCCCTGGGCGGCGGGCCATACCCTTCGGGGCGACGCCGTGTTCGTCGCGCCGCGCCGCCTTCCCCGCCACGCCCCGTCCGCGTATAGGCTGGAGATCGACTGATCCCGCCGGACTTCGCCCTTAGTCCTCGACTGGACCGCCCATGTCTCTGACCGTCGCCGTGCAGATGGACCCGATCGCGCGAATCCGCATCGCCGGCAATTCGACCTTCGCCCTCCTCCTGGAGGCGCAAGCGCGCGGCCACCGCCTGCTGCATTTCACGCCAGACCGGCTGCAACTCGCCGGCTCGCGGGTCGAGGCCATGGCCGAGCCTCTGAAGGTGAGAGACGTCGAGGGAGATCACGCAAGCCTCGGCGAGCCGCGCCTCGTCGACCTTTCGGCCGTAGACGTCGTGCTGCTGCGACAGGACCCGCCGTTCGACCTCGCCTACGTGACGACGACGCATCTGCTGGAGCGCATCCATCCCAAAACGCTGATCGTCAACGATCCTCGCGGCGTGCGCGACGCGCCGGAAAAACTGTTCGTGATGGAATTCCCGGAGTTGATGCCGCCGACCCTGGTCGCCCGCGACCGGGCGGCGATCGAGGCCTTCCGCGCCGAGCATGGCGTGGTGGTGATGAAGCCGCTGTTCGGCTTCGGCGGCGCCGCAGTGTTCAAGGTCGGCGCGCAGGACCCGAATTTCGGTTCGCTGTTCGATCTCTTCTCCACCACTTGGCGCGAGCCCTGGGTCATCCAGAAGTTTCTGCCGGGGGTCGCCAACGGAGACAAGCGCATCATTCTCGTCGACGGCGAAGCCCGCGGCGCAGTCAATCGGGTGCCGGCGAGCGACGACATCCGCTCCAACATGGTTCGGGGCGGAGCGGCGGAGCAAACCGAACTGACGCTGCGCGAACGGGAGATTTGCGCGGCGATCGGCCCCGAGCTCAAACGGCGCGGCCTGCTATTCGCCGGCATCGACGTGATCGACGGCCATCTGACTGAGATCAATGTCACCTCGCCGACCGGGATCCGCGCGATCAGGAACCTCGGCGGACCGGATCTCGCGGTCGCGATCTGGGATGCGATCGAGGCCAAGCGCGGGCGCGGATAGTATTCTCCGACCCGCTCACGGGACTTGCGGGCGCGGAGCGGAAGGGAAATATACCTTCGATGTCAGTTGCAAACGCCCCCGTCGCCGAAAGCCGTTCGCGGTCCGTTCGCCTCGCGCCGTCCGCGCTGAAGGGGCTCAACCGGGCGGGACTTCTGGCTAGGCTAGTGGCGCTGCGCGAGATCCATTCCGGCGACACGGCTGCGTTTCGCCGCTCGGCCATCGCGGCGCTGCAGGCGGCGCTGACCGAAGGCCGGAGCGAGGCGCGTAGGGCGCTGGAAGCGGGCGGAACGGGCCGAACCTGCGCGGAATCGTTGAGCGCCCTGATCGACGACCTTCTTGGCGTCGCACTCGACTTATGCGCGCGCTGGCTCGCGCCGGCGGACGGGAGCTGGGCGCCGCCCACCATCGTCGCGGTCGGCGGATACGGGCGCGGCATGTTGGCGCCGGAGTCGGACATCGATCTCCTGTTTCTTCTGCCCGCCAAGCCGGCCCCCGGCGCCGAGAAGGCGGTCGAGGCGCTGCTTTATGTCCTGTGGGACATGAAGCAGAAGGTCGGCCATGCGACCCGCACGGTCGAGGACTGCCTGAAGCAGGCCCGCGCCGACATGACGATCCGCACCACGCTTATCGAGGCGCGATTCCTGAGCGGGGACAGGACGCTGTTCGAGACGCTGCAGACCCGGTTCGACAAGGAAATCGTCGCCAGGACCGCGCCCGAGTTCGTCGCCGCCAAACTGGCCGAGCGCGAGGAGCGCGTGCGCCGGGCCGGAGCGTCGCGCTATCTCGTCGAGCCGAATGTGAAGGACGGCAAGGGCGGATTGCGCGATCTCAATACGTTGTTCTGGATCGCGAAATACGTCTACCGCGTCCGCAACGCTCATGAGCTGGTGGCCGCCGGGTTGTTTTCGCCCCGCGAGTTCGCGCTGTCTCGCCGTTGTGAGGAATTCCTGTGGTCGGTGCGATGCCGGCTGCACTTTCTCGCCGGCCGGGCCGAGGAGCGCCTCAGTTTCGACGTCCAGCGGCCGATTGCGCGTCAGCTCGGCTATTCCACCCGGGCGGGTTTGGCCGACGTCGAGCGTTTCATGAAGCACTATTTCCTCGTCGCCAAGGACGTCGGCGACCTGACGGCGATCGTGTGCGCGGCGCTGGAGGAGCGCCACGCGAAGCGGGCGCCGGCGTTCGACCAATTCGTCGGACGGCTGAGGCGGCGGCGCGTCCGCGCGATCGCCGACGCCAAGGATTTCAAAGTCGACAAAGGCCGCCTCAACGTCATCCGCGCGGACGCCTTCGAGCGCGATCCGGTCAACCTGATCCGACTCTACTGGGTCGCCGAGCGCTCGAATCTGCCGATCCATCCCGATACGACGAGGCTGGTCACGCAATCGCTGAAACGCGTGGATGCGTATCTGCGGGCGGACCCGGAAGCCAACCGTCTGTTTCTCGAGATCCTGACTTCGCGCCACGCCCCCGAGACCGCCCTGCGGCGCATGAACGAGGCCGGCGTGCTCGGCCGATTCATTCCCGAGTTCGGCCGGGTCGTCGGCATGATGCAGTTCTCCATGTACCACCATTACACGATCGACGAGCATCTGCTGCGCGCGGTCGGCACGCTTAGCGACATCGAATCGGGACGCCTCACCGAGGACCTGCCGCTGGCGAGCGAGATCTGCCATAGCATCGCGCACCGCACCGAGCTCTTTCTCGCGGCGTTTCTGCACGACGTCGCCAAGGGGCGCGGGACAGACCACTCGCAGGCCGGCGGCGATATCGCGCGCAAACTCTGCCCTCGGCTCGGCCTCTCCCCCGCCAGCGCCGAACACGTCGCCTGGCTCGTCGAACAGCATCTGATCATGTCAAACATGGCCCAGGGGCGTGATCTCTCCGACCCGCGAACGGCGGAAGCGCTGGCCGCGATCGTGCAGACCCAGGAGCGGCTGAAGATGCTGCTCGTGCTCACCGTTTGCGACATTCGTGCGGTTGGGCCGGGCGTGTGGAACGGCTGGAAGGGCCAGCTTTTGCGCACGCTCTATTGGGAGACCGAGGTCGTGCTCGGCGGCGGCCATTCCGCCATCGACCGCAAGGCGCGGGTCGAGGCGGCGCAGGAAACGTTGCGCCGCGCGCTGCCGGGCTGGTCCGATCCCGAGTTCGACGCCTACGCTCAGCGCCACTATCCCGCCTACTGGCTCAAAGTGGAGCCGGCGCGACAGGCCGCCCACGCCAAACTGTTGCACGCGATGGCCGCCGGGGTGCGGTCGCTGGCGACGGAAGTGTCGACCGACGCCTTCCATGGCGTCACCGCCGTGACGGTGGTCGCGCCGGATCACCCAAGGCTGCTCACGGGAATCGCCGCCGCCTGCGCGGCCGCCGGCGGCAACATCGTGGACGCCCAGATTTTCACCACCACCGACGGCCTCGCGCTCGACACCATCTTCGTCTCCCGCGCCTTCGACCTCGACGAGGACGAACTGCGCCGCGGCCGGCGCATCGCTACGACGATCGAGAAGACGCTGCGCGGCGAAGTCCGGCTGGCTGACATCGCGCCGCCGGACGGGGCGAGCGACGTCCGCCGCGGCGCGTTCGCGATCGAACCGGAGGTGATGATCGACAACAATCTTTCCCGCCGCTATACGGTTGTCGAAGTCTCGGGCCTCGACCGGCCCGGCCTGCTGCGTGATCTGACCGCCTCGCTGTCGAGCCTCAAACTCAACATCGGGTCGGCTCATATTGTCACATTCGGTGAAAAGGCGGTCGATTCCTTCTATGTGACCGATCTGACTGGCCTCAAGATCAACGCGCCGGCGCGGCAGGCGGCGATCAAGCGGCGGCTGCTGGCGGATTTCGCGCCCAAATGACACGGCGCCGCCGGGAGACGGCGTTCGGTTCCGCGCCAGCTTGATTTTTGCCGCGTCAGCGCTGATATCCGTGGCCAAATCGAAGGGGCTTATCCGACCATGAATGCTACGAACGCCGAGCACGGCGCTGAATCACCCGGCCAGGCGGCCGAAAGCGCGCAAGCCGAGACCGCCGAGCGCGACGCCTTCGCGGTGATCGAAGCGCTGAACGCCGAGAACAGCCAGCTGAAGGACCGCCTCTTGCGGACCCTCGCGGAGATGGAAAACCTGCGCCGGCGGACCGAGCGCGAGGTCGCCGACGCCAAGACCTACGGGGTCGCGACCTTCGCCCGGGACATGCTGGGCGTGGTCGACAATCTCTCCCGCGCGCTGGAGCACGTGCCGGCGGCTGCGCGCGCGAGCGCCGATCCGCCGCTCCAATCGCTGATCGAGGGCGTCGAATTGACCGCGCGCGACCTCGAGGCCGCGCTGGGACGTCACGGAGTCAAAAAGCTCGATCCCAAGGGTCAGAAATTCGATCCGAACTTCCATCAGGCTATTTTCGAGACGCCCGACGAGACCGTTCCCGCGGGCACGGTCAACCAGGTGGTGCAAGGCGGCTGGACGATCGGCGACCGGGTGCTCCGCCCGGCGATGGTCGCGGTCTCCAAGGGCGGCCCAAAATCGGCGCCCAGGGAGGAACCGGCGTCCGGCGGAAAATAGGCGCTAGTCGGCCGCGCGCGTCACCCGCCGGAGCGTCAGACTGATCCGGCCGCCCCCGGCGAGCAGGGTCGAAGAACCGGCGATGACGCGGTCGACGCCATGGAACGCGAGCCGCGCCGGGCCGCCGAGCGCCATCGCGTCGCCCAATTCGAGACGGAAGGAGCGCGTCCTTTCGCCGCGCGCGAGGCCTCCGACCCGAAACAGCGCCGTATCGCCAAGCGACAATGAAACGACCGGAGCGGAACGGTCGTCTTCGTCGCGATCCTGATGCTGTCCCATGCGCGCGCCGGATTTATAGATATTCACCAGGCACGCTTCGGGCGGCGCAGCTCCCGGAGCGATCGCCGCCCAGGCGTCGATCAGGGACGAGGGCATTCGCGGCCAGGGGCGCCCGGTTTCGGGATGGGTCGCCTGATAGCGATAGCCGCCTTGGTCCGAGACCCAGCCGAGCGGCCCGCAATTGGTCATCAGCACCGAAAACGGCTTGCCGGTGCGCGGCATGCGTAGGGCGAAAGAGCGGCGCGTCGGCGATGATCGCTGAAATCTCCTCGCCCAAGGCCGCCTGGGCGGCGCGGTCGAGAAAGCCGGGAAAATAATCGACGCCGGGGGCGATGGCGATGGCCGCGAGCGGCATGACGATTTGACCATTCCGTTTGCGTTGTCTGCGGGCGCGTCGCGCCTTCCCACATTCTTGGTCGCGGCGTATAGGGGGCGCCGATTTCATTCTAGCCCCTGCGCACGCGGATCGATCGAGGCGATTTATGGCCGGCCATAGTCAGTTCAAGAACATCATGCACAAGAAGGGCAAGCAGGACGCGATCCGCTCCAAGCTGTTCTCGAAGCTCGCGCGCGAAATCACCGTCGCGGCGAAGCTCGGCCTGCCCGATCCGGCGATGAACGCGCGCCTGCGCGCGGCGGTTCTCGCGGCTCGAGCCGAGAACATGCCAAAGGACAATATCGAGCGTGCGATCAAGAAGGCCGCGGCCGGCGACGGCGAGAATTACGAGGAAGTTCGCTACGAAGGCTATGCTCCCGGCGGGGTGGCGGTGATCGTCGAGGCGCTGACCGACAACCGCAACCGCACCGCCGGCGAAGTGCGCTCGTATTTCGCCAAGGCCGGCGGCTCGCTCGCCGAAACCGGGGCGGTGTCGTTCATGTTCGACCGGGTCGGGCTCATCGTCTTCGATCGCAAGGCGGCCGACGAGGACGCGATGCTCGAGGCGGCGATCGAGGCGGGCGCGGACGATGTCGCCTTCGGCCCCGAGGAGCATGAGGTGATCACCTCGGTCGAGGCGTTGCGCGAGGTGCAGAAAGCGCTGGAGGCGAGGTTCGGCGAACCCCTGAAGGCCTCGCTCGCCTGGCGGCCGCAGACCTCGGTCGCCGTCGACGACGAGGCGGGGGAAAAAATCCTGCGCTTGCTCGGATCGCTCGAGGACAGCGACGACGTCCAGAACGTCACCGCCAACGTCGAGGTCTCAGACGAGCTGGCGGCGAAGATGCAAGACTAGGCGGAGAATCGCTGGCTCGCCCGCGAATCTCCGCTCGGACTCCTGTCAAGAACCGGGGCTCCCGCGAGCCCTTTATCGGCAACCGGACATCGGCTCTCACCACGCGCAGTGACGACGCCCCCAGCGGCCGATCCAGCAATGGGGGACCGGCCGATAGGCATAGGGGCGCCGCCAGCCCCAGCCCCACGGGCGCCAGGGATGCGGGCCCCAAACATTCGGATGCCAGCGTCCCCAGCGGTCCCACCAGACCGGTACGACGCCCGCCTCGGCGGCAGGCTGTTCAAGCGACGGCGAAGAGAGCGTGAGGCCGGCCGACGGGCCGGCCGACGCCGCAAGCAGCATCGAGGCTCCCACAAGGGCGGCGAGAGAGCCGCCGGTGACAATGCGCGAAAGCATGATAAACCTCCATGTCGCCGCGTCCTTGACCACAGGACGCCTTTGGGTCTGAACAGAGCGTGAAGAACGGCGCCCGCGCTTGGGAATTGCGCGGCTCGCCGGTCGCCGCCGGCCTCGCCCCATTCCGAATCGTCAGTCCGTCGCGTAACGCGCTCCCCGGGCTCGCCGTTCCCGGATTTTACCGAGACTATATGCGTATTGCTCATCGTGCGGCCAAGAGGCCCAGGCCCAGCGGAAGCCGGAGCAAAGCCGGCGGAAGCCGGAGCAAAGCCAGGGGAAGCCGGAGCAAAGCCAGGGGAAGTGGAATCCAAATGATTCCCTTCCGCGAATCGAGCCTTTTCAAGGGTTTATGCGCGAATCCAAATCGTTTTTTCGCCCCGGCTCCTAAATCCCGCCAAACCCATCCCGCCGCCGGCGGGACAAGCGGCGCCGGGTTGGCCACTGAGGCGATCCTAACATGGGTCCGGCTTTTCAGGAAGCAAATGTCGCCTCTTGCGGCATCCACGTCGTCATCGACGGCGCCCACTTTGGCCTCCACAAATCTGTCGGGCGCCACGCTTTAGCCCCCACACATCTGAATATTGTAATCTGAACGTCAAAGGAGCTTACTGACGTTGGGTGAATTGCTTTGGCTGGGAGTTGAAAATGACTGACACCAACGAAATCAGCAAGCCGCAAGCATCAAAGCCAGTGGTCCAAGAAGTTACCCTAACAGCTGCTGAGTCTCATCGATTGATCGGCATTTGCATCGAGCTCATCAGCCTATGCTCTAAAGTAACTGGTAAATTTGATCCTTCCATGGGAACGATGATTGCTTTCGCACGGGACGAAGCTTTGACCACCGCTGTCGGCGCGAAGCTCTAGGCGCCGAGGGAAGTCGCGGCCAGCGCCAAGAAAAAGGCGACCGCGGGCTCAACGGCATTATCGCCAGTTTCGGACTTGACGCGCGGATGGCCGAAGGCTATCCAATGGTTCATGTTTTGTTCCAATCTTCAACATGGGGCCTCCTCATGACCAGGATCGTGATCGGTTCTTTTCTCCCCGAGTTGCGCGATGATCAGGCGACGATCGCGGCGGGTCTTCTTCCGACCGGTTTGGGACGCGGGCGACGAGCGCAAATCAAGCTCGCGGGCCGGTTCGACGGTCGGCGGCGCGGAGCTCTCGACGACGGATCGGCGCGCGATGAAGCGCCCGCGCCGTCGGCGAACGTGGAGACTCTCGACCAGCGGAAGGGGCGCGTCCCCCACGACCCGTCGCCGGCGATCGTTTTCGACCGGTCGGTCGAACCTTACCGCGGCTGCGAGGATGGCTGCCTCTACTGTTTCGCTCGCCCCGGCTGCGTCCACCTCGCCCGTCCCTCCGAAATCGACTTCGCCAGCCGGCCGGTCGCCAACGATGGCGCGCCCGAGCTCCTGAAACGGGAACTCGGGGCGAGCGGCTATTGGCCGGCGCCGATCACCCTCGGCGCTCACGCCGATCCCTATCAGCCGATCGAGCGGCGCTTTCGCGTCACCCGCTCGCTGCTGGAGGTTCTTTTGCGCGCCCGCCATCCGGTGAGCATCGTCACCAAGTCGGATCTCATCCTGCGCGACCTCGACCTCTTGAGCGCGCTAGGCCGCGACCGGCTGGTCAAGGTCTTCGTCTCGGCGCCGACGCTCGATTGCGAGGTCGCGCGCGGAATGGAGCCGCAGGCCCCGGCGCCCCAGAGGCGGCTGGAGACGATCGAGGCGCTCAACGACGCCGGCGTGCCGGCGGGCGTCCTGATCGCGCCGATCCTTCCCGCGATCAACGACGCCGAGATCGAGACGATCCTGACCCGCGCCTTCAACGCCGGAGCGCGCGAAGCCCGCCATGCTTTGTTGCGCCCGTCGCCAGAGCAGCGCGACGTGTTCCGAGAACGGCTGCTCGCGCACTATCCCGACCGGCTGAGGCGCGCGGTCGCGCGGATTCAGGCGATGGCCGACGACGCGGACAGCGGCCCCGCGGACGGCCGGCCGATTTCGGGCTCCGGCCCTTACGCCTGGATGATCCGGCGACGCTTCGAGACGGCCGCCCGGCGCCTGGGCTATCGCGAGACGCCGGCGGCGCTGCGCTCCGACCTGTTCCGCAAGCCCGCGCCTGCGGGAGGCGGGGCGGAAGCGCCGGGATTTGCCGGCTACGGAGGCGCTGAAGCGCGCGCGTTTGCGCGGAGCTGGCCAGCGCGCTCGTAAGGCGAGGACGCGGGCTGGCGCGCGAGTCGCCCCGTCTCGATCGTGCGAACGCGCACGATGGCGATTCGTCTTGCCGCGATCCGCGGGCCTCGCCGTTCACGCGAAGGCGAGTTCTTTGGCGTCCGGCGCCAGAACCGAATCGTGGATGTCCAGCGCTTGCCGGAACGCTTGCAGGGGGCCTTCGCCGACGTCGAACAACCCCGCGTAACACATGGTGCCGCCGATCCGTTGCGGCCGCCCGATGAGCTGGGGATTGCAGCCGGCGGCTTTCAGGACCCGGAAAATTCGGGCGTCGAACACCGAGACGATCTGGGTCAATCCCGCGATCAGCGCGACTTCGCCGACCCCCAGAAGCAGCTCGCTGAGCGCGATGTTGACCCCGGTCCTGGAGCGCTCGGGCTGGCCCTCGACCGCGACCGCGCAGATGCGCGAGCTCTCCCAGATGGCGGCGCTTTCAACGACCTGGCCTTCCCCGAGCAAACAGGGGAAGACGTCGCGCAGCATGTTCGGCCCGGTCGTCGGCAGGAGCCGCAGCGATCCCCAATATTTCTCGCTGTCGGGATCGACCGACACCAGATAGAGCGGGTTTTCCTCGTCGAACGCGTCGCGCTCGTAGCCGTCCTTGACCACCACGTCCCAGCCGAGGCGCTCGGAAAAAGTCTGCGCCCGGTTGCGAAACATCGCGTCCATCTCCCTGGGGAAAAACGACGCGCACGATCCTTCGATGAGCTTCAACATCGCAGCTTCTCCTTCACTAAGTCTATGATTTGGTCAGATTATCAGCGCGTCCGTCATGTCCGCCCGCGCGTCACCCCCAGGAGGTGCCCGAGCAGGTCCAGCGCCACCCGCAGGCGGTCGGAGACGACGGCGTCGGCGCGCCAGGGGGTGGCGATCTCGGGAACGAAGCCGCGGCAGTCGCGCACGCCTGCGCCTTCGATCACGATGCGGTTGACGATCGGCCACGACGCCGGGCCGACCCTGTCCTCGGCCTTCCGCAATTTGTCCCGGGCGTGAAGCGCGACCTCCAGTTCCGGCAGCCCGAGGCGGGGGCCGAAGCCGCTGGTCGCCATGCGATCGGGCGCGACCGCGCGCAGAAGGTCGAGCCGCGCCCGATGGTGGGTGCGGCGCAAGGACTCGCCGATCAGCCACCGGATGTCGTTGAGCTTGGAATCGTGCGGCGCCAGCAGACGGTTGGCGCGCATGGTGTCGAACGGGTCGACGATGCGCCGCAGCCGGCTGGCGTCGCGCGTCGCGCTCTGCCCCGCCTCTCTGGCGCGCGCGAGGCGCTCCGGCGTCGCGTCGAGCCTTTGGTCGCCGGCCTCGGTCTTGGCGCGCGGCCCGGAGCGTGTTCGCGCGGCCGCAGTCCGGGAGGTCTTTCCGGTCATTTGACGAGATCCGCGCACAGGGCCGCGGGCGAGGTGCAGTACGAACTGTCGGGTTCGGGGGTCAGGAAACGCGGCGTCCGGCTCATATCCACCCGAACGTCCTGCGGCGGCCCGGCGTGAAAGCGCTGCAGGTCCTTGAGGTGACGGGCGCAGGCGCGGATCGCGTCCCCCCGTTCGGTGTCTTTGCGTGACGGGCGGCGGCGCGACGGTGACGCTGTCATTACGAACTCCCAGCTACAGAACGCTTGGCGACGAGGGACTAGGCGGCGGATGATCGGCGGCGGGCCGTCATCATTCTGTTCTTGTTATGTTCTATATTGTGGAAATCAGAACGCTAAGTCAATTTTCTGATTTTCTTTATTGCGGATTTCAGAAAACGTAGTAAATGCGGGTGGCCGGCCTTCTCGGAAGCCGGAATATGAGCGCGCCGCTCCGCGGCGAGATTTCGCTGCAAAATGGGAGACTTGCAAATTGACCGTCGACTGGATCCGCGCCGGCCTCAAGCACACCGGCAAAACCCGAAGCGGCCTCGCCAGAGCGCTCGGCCGTTCCCCTTCCGCCGTGACCGATCTCCTCAACGGCCACCGACGCCTGCGCGCGGACGAGATCGCGATCGTCGCCAACTACCTCGGCATTGAGCCGCCGCGTCTCGTCGGCGGCGGCCAGGGCCCCGCCGTCGCCCCCAAGGCGCCGCTGGTCGGCTATGTCGGCGCCGGGGCGATCGCGCATTTCTACGCCGACGGGCAGGGGCCATTCGACGAGGTCGACGCCCCCGTGGACGCCCGCCCCTCGACGGTGGCGGTCCAGATCCGCGGCCATTCGCTCGGCGCGCTATTCGAAAATTGGCTCGTCTTCTACGATGACATCCGCGATCCGCCGGACGACAGCCTCGTCGGCCGCATGTGCGTCTGCGGCCTCGCCGACGGGCGCGTGCTGGTCAAGGCGCTCAAGCGCAGCCCGAACGCCGGGTTGTGGCATCTCTTGTCCAACACCGAGCCGCCGATCTACGACGCCGGTCTGCTGTGGGCGGCGCCGGTGCGGGAAATGCGGCCCCGGTAGGGCCGCCGGGCGACGCGGGAAAAAACGAACTCATGGCGGCCGCCCCGCCTTCGGCGCTGGAGATCGCGCGCGCGCTCATCGCCTTTCCGTCGGTGACGCCGGCCGACGGCGGCGCGTTGCCCTACTTGCGCGATCTCCTCATTCGCGCCGGGTTCGAGGCCGAAATGATCGCTTTCTCGGCGCCCGAAACGCCCGACGTCGCCAATCTCTACGCCCGTTTCGGCAGAGCCGCGCCCAATCTCGCCTTCGCCGGCCATACCGACGTCGTGCCGCCCGGCGACCTCGCGCGCTGGCGGTTCGACCCCTTTTCCGCCACGGTCGCCGAAGGCCAGCTCTGGGGCCGCGGCGCCTGCGACATGAAGGGCGGCCTCGCCGCGGCGGTCGCCGCAACCCTCGGCTTCATCGCCAAGGGCGCGTTCGCGGGCTCGGTCAGTTTCCTCATCACCGGCGACGAAGAAGGGCCGTCGATCAACGGCACAGTCAAATTGCTCGAATGGGCGCGGGCCAGGGGCGAGCGTTTCGACCATTGCATCGTCGGCGAGCCGACCTGCGCCGCCTCGCTCGGCGACACGATCAAGAACGGCCGACGCGGGTCGCTGACCGGACGGCTCGCCATCCACGGCCGTCAGGGCCATGTCGCCTATCCGCAGATCGCGGTCAATCCGATTCGCCCGCTCGCGCCCATTCTGGCGTCCCTGTTCTCGCCGCCGCTCGATGAGGGCAATGCCGACTTCGAGCCCTCGAACCTCGAAGTCGTCAGCGTCGACGTCGGCAACCCGGCCGCCAACGTCATTCCGGGCGAGGTCCGGGTCGTCTTCAATGTTCGCTTCAACGACCTCTGGACCGCGGAGGCCTTGTCGGCCGAGATCGCGCGCAGGGTGACGGCGGCGGCCGGCGGCGCGCGTCACGCGCTGAGTTTCGACCCCGCCAACGCGCCTGCCTTTCTTACCCGGCGCGGGCCCTTCACCGACCTCGTCGCCGGCGCCGTCGAGGCGGTGACCGGACGGCGGCCCGCGCTGTCGACGGGCGGTGGAACCTCGGACGCGCGTTTCATCAAGAACTTCTGCCCGGTGGTCGAGTTCGGCCTCGTCAACGCGACCATCCACGCGGTCGACGAGCGGGTCGCGCTCGAGGATCTCGACGCGCTTGCGCGCGTCTACGAGCGGGTGCTCGAACGCTATTTCGCCGTTTTCGCCTCGTAGTCCACCCGCGCCAGATAGAGGCCGCAAGCCGGCGCCACCTGGCCGCAACGGCTGCGGTCGGCGGCCTTCAGCGCCGCCTCGAGATCCCGCGCGCTCCAGCGTCCGGCGCCGACGTCGACCAGCGAGCCGACCATCGAGCGCACCTGCCGGTGCAGGAACGACAGCGCGTGCGCCTCGATAAGGATCTCGTCGCCGGCGCGTCGCACATCCAGCCGATCGAGGGTGCGAACCGGCGACTTCGCCTGGCATTGCGCGTCGCGAAAGGTCGAAAAGTCGTGCCGGCCGACGAGCGTCTGAGCGGCCTCATGCATCGCCTCGGCGTCGAGCCGCGGCTTGACCCGCCAGGCGCGGCCTCGATCGAACGTGAGGGGCGCCCGGCGATTGACGATTCGATAAAAATAACAGCGGCCGCTCGCGCCGTGACGGGCGTCGAAATCGGACGCCGCGTTCTCGGCCCTGACCACAGCGACGGGATTGGGAACCAGATGGGCGTTGAGCCCCTCGCCCAAACGCCACGGGCTCCAAGCCCGCGTCAGGTCGAGGTGCGCGACCTGGCCGACCGCATGCACGCCGGCGTCGGTGCGGCCGGCCCCGTGCGCGATCGCGCGTTCGCCAGTCATGGCGAAAATGGCGGTCTCCAGCGTCTCTTGAACCGAGACGCCATTCTCCTGCCGCTGCCAGCCGACAAATGGCGCGCCGTCATATTCGAGAATGAGCTTGAAACGCGGCATCCGGGTCTGGCGGCAGGCGAAGCTTTGGCGCGCCGCAACAGCGCGCAGAGCGCCGCCATCTAAGCAAGTTTGACCGCGCTGGCCAATGTGGGCTGGCCGCGACCGCGTATCGTCGGGCGATTGAGCCGATGGCCGCTCCGGCCAATCGCCGAACCCCGACGGCCGCAGCGATTCGCCAGCCGAGGCTCAATCACGACCGGCCGGCCGGACGCGCGTCGCGCCCGGCTTTGCCGAACTTTGCGCGCAATCCCGTGGCGCTCTCGCGCGCAACGATTACTTGCGCTCACCACGAAACGACCAGTCCTCCCGTTCCGCCATAGGAATTCGCGCCGGAGCCGAACTGACCCTCGAAGGTCCCAAATATTGCGGCGTTGTTGGTGATCTTGAGTTTGAGGCCGACGCTGGTCACCAGCGCGTCGCTCGGCGGCCGCGCCCCTTGGATCGTGAAGTCGAACCCCGGCGCGGAAATGAAGGAGCTTTCGATCGACCGGCCGGTGTCAAACTCGTGCTTCCACGCCGCGCGGACCCAAGCGTCCAGGTTCATTTCGCCTCCAATACTGGCCTTAGTCTCGAGCTGGAGACCAAGGTAGCTCGGAAGCGATTGGGTCGTTCTGGCCCCGTAGGACAGCCCGATGACGCTCGGGGTCATCTGGTTGTTTTCGGTGAAGGCGCTCGAATGCAGCGTGGCGAACTCCAACCCTGCGAACGGCGTCGCGGAAAACGAACCGAACAGCGCCTGGTAGCCGGCCTCCGCGTAGCCGCTCAGCGACTGCGAGTGGAAGTCGCCGTGCGGCCTCTCATAGAATCCCGGAACATAATAAGGTCCGTCGACGAACTGGGAGGCTGGAAGAACGACCCCGGGGATAATGGCGACGCGCGACTCGGAGTTGTTGTAACTGTCGTATGACAACACGCCGGTGGCGTAGAACCCTCGGTTGCGCCATGCGCCATAGAGCGCGCCGTGGTAGGCGTCGACCTCGCCCGAAGTCGCGCGGTTCGTCACCCCGAAGCTCGAGGAGCCGCCGCCGCCGGAAACGCCGATCAACACGTTCGGCATGAGCTGGTAGTCGAGGCCGCCGCTGAAGCCCCAGGTATGCTGGTCGGCGGACGCCGAGCCTACATTCTGATCGCCACGCCAGTTCGAGCCGCCGCCAAATCCAGTCCCCCATACGCGCCAGGTGCGCTGCGCCGCACAGGGCGGAATGACCTGACCCTTGTGGGTCGGCAGCGAGGAGACCGGCTGCTCGTAAAGGGTCTTGCTCGTGGCGTCGTCGCCGCAAGTATCCGAAACCCAACGCTGCATCTGGTTGTTGACGGTCGACAAATAAAAATCGGTGGCGCCGAACGCTGTCTGCTCGGCCGCCGATACGCCTTCGCCGGAGAGCGAGTCATAAGCGGCGCCGAGGGTTGCGACGTTGGGCAGATAGAACAGATTGGTTGCGATCGGCCGGAAGGCGGGCGACAACTGCAACGTCTGAATCAGATTGACCGCGTTGGCGACGGACTGCTGGTTCGGCGTCAATCCGGTTGGGGCGTAGTTGATGACGTACCGCAAATCGATGTTCTGAGTGCCCGGATAGACCAGCGAGTAATTCGCGGCCACCGTATTGAACGCCTGCAGCGTCAATCCCGGATGGGTTTCGCCGCCCTGAGCCGAAAGGATCGTCACCTCGTGCGTTCCGGGCGTCGCAAAGCCCGGAGCAGACAGCGGATTGGCGACATTGACCAGGACAACGCCCGACATCGCCGCGGTTCCGGTCACGTTGATCAGGTCGTTCGAGGGCTCGAGATTGAGGTCGAGGCCATAGACGCCGGTCGCAGTCTGGAGGAGATTGCCGGTTATGTTGGTCGTGAAAACGTTCTGGAAGGCGCCGGGCGACAGAAGGCCTTCGTTGGTGACGAGATTGTTGGGACCGACATAAACGACCGAGCCCGAGTCGAAATAGCCGCCCGGCTTGTTGTCGATGCTGTTGACGCCAGCGCCCAGGTTCACCGAACCGACGATCGCCCCCGTATTGATGACGCGTTCGTTGGCCGCGCCGGCGAGGATGGCGTATCCGCCAGCGCCCGAGTAAGTCGACGCTGGGCCGCCGCCGGCCGGGGTGACGGTAATCGTGCCGTCGTTCGCCGAAAATGCGATCGAGCCGGCGGTCAGCAGGCCGACGGGGATAGTCGGAATCGCGGCGATCGCGCCGGCGTTGTTGAGAACGTTGTTGGCGCCGTTGAGAATATCCACGCCCGCTCCGTTGCCGAGGCCGCCCAGGATCAGGCTGGTCGCGCCGTTCCCGTTCAGGATGTTGAGCGTGATGTCGCCGTTTCCGCCTGGCGCCACGCTCTGAGCGACCATGGCGATCGAATTCGCGCCAGTGGCGATCAGGCTGCCGGTCTGGTTTGTGATCGTGGCCGCCGCCGCCCCGGCGCCGCCGGCGGCGCCGGAGAACAGGAATGCGCCCACTTGCCCCGGAGGATCGGTGTTCAATCCGACCGCGCCGCCGCCGCCTCCCACGCTCTGCGAATAGACCGCGATGCTGTTCTGACCCGTTATGACGATCGAACCGGCGCTGTTATTGATTGTCACGGCGCCGCCGTTTCCGGTGCCGCCCGTTTGCGTCTCGACGCTCGTCGCCCCGCCGCCGGGCGCAACCAGGCCGCCGCCGCCGCCGATCGATTGCGCAAACAGACCGATCGAATTGCTGCCGTTTATGAAGATTGAACCGGAGTTGGTGACCGCCACCGCGCCGCCGACGCCGTTGGCTCCATTTTTGCCGCCAAGCTGAACCGGAACGGCTCCCGCGCCGAGCGCGCCCCAGGCAGTGCCGCCGCCCCCGCCTACGGACTGAGCCAGAATGGCGAGCGAGTTATTGCCGTTGATTGTGATCACACCGGCGTTGGACACCGCAATCGCGCCGCCGTTGCCCGCTGCTCCGCCATTGCCTCCGACCGCCACCGACACCGAACCGGGGACCGGCTGGGGCGCCGCCGCCGCATAGCCGCCAGTGCCGCCGCCGCCGCCGACCGATTGAGCGAAAATCGCGGTTGAATTCACGCCGTTGGCGACAATCGAGCCAACAGACGAATTGTTCACGCTCACGGCGCCGCCGTTGCCGCCGACGCCGCCGTTGCCGCCGATGACGACGCCAGGCGTTAGCGAGTTCGACAGGTTCTGCAGATTGAAGTTGCCCGCGTTGCCGCCATTGCCGCCGCCGCCGCCGATCGACTGGGCAATAATCCCCTGAGCGGCCGCGCCATTGGTGAAAATCTCCCCCCCATTGTTCACCGTCACGTCGCCGCCAGAGCCGACGCCGCCGCCGCTGCCGCCAACGGTCGTCGCAAACCCGAGGGTCGTGCCGGTCCCAACGCCGCCTGCGTTGCCGCCGCCCCCGCCGATCGACTGGGCCAATATGCCGTTCGACATCACGCCTTCGGTGATGATTTGAGTCCCCGCCTCGTTGGTCACTTCCACGACGCCGCCATTTCCTGCCACGCCTCCGGCGCCGCCGATGGCGATCAAGCCGGTCGCGACGCCGCCCTCGCCGCCGCCCCCGCCGATCGACTGCGCTTCAATGCCGTTCGCCCGGTCTCCGAAGGTCTGGAGGTCGGCCGAATTGTCGACCACCACCTTGCCGCCGTCGCCGCCGCCGCCGCCACTGGCGCCGTACGCAAAGAGCGCGCCGCCGCCGACCGTCACATTCACAACCGGGATTGTAATGGAATTCTGCCCGCTCGTGCCGCCGCCGAGGCCGCCGCCTGCGCCGATCGATTGCGCGAGTATGGCGTCGGCGCCGTTGCCGGTCCCGTTCACGGCTGATCCGGTGACGATAATCCCGTTGTTGGTTACGTCCACCTCGCCGCCGGCGCCGCCGCTGCCGCCGCTGCCGCCGACCGCGACCAACGACAGAAACGACCCGCCGCCGGCGCCGCCGCTGCCGCCGATGCTTTGCGCCACAATGCCGATCGCATTGTCGCCCATCGTCTGGATCAGTTGGCCGTCGTTGACGACCTGAACGTGACCGCCATTGCCGGCGCTTCCAGCCTCGCCGCCCACCGTGACCGCGGCCGCTTCCGAGTTGCCGCCGCCGTTGCCGCCGCCGCCGCCGACCGATTGCGCCTCGATGCCATAGGCTCCGACGCCCTGCGTATAAATTAACGCATCTGCGGAATTCGTTACCGTGACCGCGCCGCCATTGCCGGTCGAACCCAAAACGCCGGCATACCCGCCGACTGCGATGACCGAGAGGCCGGTCCCGCCGCCATTGCCGCCGCCGCCGCCAATCGACTGCGCAAGAATGCCGATCGCGTGATCGCCAGAAGTCTGCAGAACGGCGTCATTATCGACAGTCACTGCGCCGCCGCTGCCGGAAGCGCCTCCGAACCCGCCCAGCGCCAGAAGGCCGCTCGCCGAGCCGCCGTTGCCCGTGCCGGGCACCGACGGAACGGTGCCATCGTCGTTGGGATCGGACCCGACCGTCCCGGGTCCCCCGCACGTCGGGGCCGCCCCGGGGGTCGTCGGCGGCGTGCAATAAGCGTTCGTCGGCACAGTCGACGCGGAAACCGGGAAGGTCAACGGGGCCGCGTTGTTGCCTGCAATGGCGACGTCGCCGCCGCCGCCGCCGACCGACTGGGCCATGATCGCATCGGCGCCTGTGCCAAGCGTTGTGATGTTCGCGCCGTTGTAATTCATGACCGTGACAGCGCCGCCGTCGCCGGTCGCTCCGCCGAAGCCGCCAACGCTCGCCAGGCCTTTGAAGCCGGACGAGGCGTTGCCGCCCGAGCCGCCGCCGCCGCCGACCGACTGCGCGAAAATTCCGTAAGCCGAATTTCCCGTCACGACCCCATTGTTGTTCAGGCCGGTATTGATGACGCCGTAATTGGTGACGTTGACCGCCCCGCCGACGCCAGCGTCGCCGCCGAACCCGCCAAGCGTGATCTTGCCGACCGCCGAAAGAAACGAGGTGTTCGCCTTGAACAACCCGGTCACGACCGACAAACCATCGCTGACATAGTTCGCATTCGGGAATGCGCCGTTGAGGCCCACGATTCCCTGCCCGCCGTTGCCGCCGCCGCCGCCGATCGACTGCGCGTAAATGCCCGACGAGGAATCGCCCTGGGTCGTGATGGGGCTGTTTACTCCGGGCGTCGTAATGGCGTTGTCCGCCCCGGCCGCGCCATTGACGACCGTCACGGTGTTGGCGTCGGCGCCCTTGCCGCCGAAGCCGCCGACGTCCACCTGGACGTTGACGCTCGGAGGATTCTTGCTCGGCGTGCACAACGAGCTGACCTTGGCGACCGTGCTGTTGGTGCAGGCCGTCGAGAGTTGCAGCGACAGCGAGTTCGCTCCCCCGCCGCTGCCACCGCCGCCGCCGATCGACTGCGCAAGAATGCCGTCCGCGCCGGCGCCCGAAGTCGCAATTCCGCCGGTCTGATCGACAGTCACCGTGCCCGCAATGTTGCCGCTGCCGCCAAACCCGCCGACCGACACGGCGACATTGATCGATTTGCCGCCCGAAGTCGGGCTGCCGGCTGCAATCTGGCCGGTTATCGCAGATCCGCCGTTGCCGCCGCCGCCGCCGATCGACTGGGCATAGATGCCGTTGGCCTCGTCGCCGAAGGTGGTGATCTGTCCGGCGTCGGTCACGCTGACATTCCCGGCATATCCGCCGGAGCCGCCGAACCCGCCGACCGTGGCGCCGAGGTTGACGCTGGTTTTCTCGCCGACCGGGCCGACCGATCCGCTGAACGCGAACCCGCCGTTGCCGCCGCCGCCGCCGAGCGACTGCGCGAGAATGCCGCTCGAATAAAATCCCGTGACCACCTTGACTTGCTCGGTCGGGGATCCGGGCTCCGTCGGCCCGAAAGGCTCGCCAGGGACGATGACATACTGAGTCTGCATCGAACTCGGCGCCCGTCGTAATATTCCCTGTATTCGTAACGTCGACGTTCCCGGCCTGGCTGCCGGCGCCGCCGAAACCGCCGACAGACGCGGTAATCTGCTTCGCGTCCGTCCCGCCGATCGAACCTGCGACGCTCAGCCCGCCGCTGCCGCCGCCCCCGCCAATCAACTCTGCGAGAATGCCGATGGAATAGTCGCCTATCGTCATCGTATCGCCGGCGCGCGTCACCGTCACATTATTGCCCGCGCCTCCGGGACCGCCGAAACCGCCGACGGATGCCGTGATCGAGGGCACATTGTTCTGGCTGGCGAAATCGAAGTTGCCGGCGACGCTGATCCCGCCGTTGCCGCCCCCGCCGCCCAGCGATTGCGCGACCAGGCCGTTCGCCTGATTGGCCTCGGTCAAGACGGTTCCCGTCGAAGAAACGCTGACGGTTCCGGCGTCGCCGCCGCTTCCGCCGAAACCTCCGAGCGACGCGGCCAGGTTCAGACTGTTGCCTTCGGGGAACGCCAGCGTCCCGGCGAAACTGAAGCCGCCGTTGCCGCCGGCGCCGCCGATCGACTGGGCGAGAAAGCCGTTCGATCCCTGGCCCTGGGTGAGGATGTTGTCGACGCTCCCCACCGTGACCGACCCGGCTGTGTTGCCGGTCCCGCCAAAGCCGCCGACGCTCAGCGACAGCGACGCCTTGGCCCCGGCCGTCGCTGTGAATCCGCCGGAGAAGCCGCCGTTGCCGCCGCCCCCGCCGATCGATTGGGCCTCGATGCCGTTGGCGCTCTGCCCCGTCGTTTCGATGGTCGCGTTGTTGTTCGCCAAAATCGTGCCAAGGTTGCTGTCGACGGTGACATTGCCCGCGGTTCCGCCGCCGCCGCCAAATCCGCCGAGGCTGGCGGCGAGGCCAGCCTGGCCAAGGGTGAAGGCGCCCGAAATCGAAAAGCCGCCGTTGCCGCCGCCGCCGCCGATCGACTGCGCGAGGATGCCGTTCGCATAGTCGCTAGGCTTCGCGATCGTTCCGGCTGTCTGGATCAGACCGAAACTCTCGACCGTGACGTCGCCCGCCGATCCGCCTCCGCCCCCGAAGCCGCCGACCGAAAGGGAGCCGGCAAAATCGTCCCCGGCCGAGGCCGCGACCGAGAACCCGCCGTTGCCGCCGCCCCCGCCGAGCGACTGCGCCTCGACGCCATTGGACTGGTAACCCATTGTGGCGATGTTGTTGTAGCTGGTCACGTCGACCGTGCTGGCAACTCCCCCCGTCCCGCCAAAACCGCCGACAGAAACGCCGATGCCGGCGCCGCCCAGCGCGAGGCCGCCGCCGATGGAAAATCCGCCGTTGCCGCCGCCGCCGCCGATCGACTGCGCGAGAATGCCGTTCGAATTCGCTCCAACCGTGGAAAGGGTCGTCCCCGCCGTCGGAAACACATTTAGGCCCGCGCCGTAGCTGCCGACCGTCACGCCCGCGCCGGCGCCCCCGCCCGATCCAAAACCGCCGACGCTCAGGCCGGCGCCCGCCGTTCCGGCGGAGAGCGCCCCCGCAATGGACATGCCGCCGTTGCCGCCTTTGCCGCCGATCGACTGCGCCGCGACGCCGTTCGAATTGGCGCCAAGGGTCGCGATCGTTCCGAAACTATCGACCATGACCGTGCTGGCGTTCCCGGCGCCGCCGCCGAAGCCGCCGACCGAAACCGAACCGGCGAAGTCGCCGCCGCCCGAGGCTGCGACCGAGAGGCCGCCGTTGCCGCCGCCGCCGCCGAGCGACTGCGCGAGGATGCCGTTGGACTGGAATCCGGTGGTGACGATGTTGTTGTAGCTCGTCACGTCGACCGCGCCCGCGTTCCCGCCGCCCGCGCCGAAGCCCCCGACGGAAACGCCGATGCCGGCCGTGCCCGCGCCGCCGAGGCCGACGGAGAGTCCGCCGTTGCCGCCGCCGCCGCCGATCGACTGGGCGAGGATGCCGTTCGAATAGGCTCCCTGCGTCAAAAGCGTCGTAACTCCTGCGGTCGGAAGGACATCTTGGCCTGCGCCATAGCTGTCGACGGTGACGCCCTCGCCGGCGCCCCCGCCGGCTCCGAAACCGGCGACGCTCGCGCCTACGCCCACGGTTCCGCCGACTCCCGCCGCCGCCGAAAATCCGCCGTTGCCGCCGCCACCGCCGATCGACTGAGCCGCAATGCCGTTCGAATTGTCGCCGTAGGTCGCGATCGTCCCGAAACTATTGACCGTCACCGTGCCCGCCGAACCGGCGCCGCCGCCGAAGCCGCCGACCGAAACCGACCCGCCGACCTCGCCGCCGCCCCCGGCTGCGATCGAGAAGCCGCCGTTGCCGCCGCCGCCGCCGAGCGACTGCGCGAGAACGCCGTTGGACTGGAAACCTGTCGTGAAAATGTTGTTGTAGCTCGTCACGTCGACCGTGCCCGCGTTTCCGCCGCCCGCGCCGAAGCCGCCCACCGAAACGCCGATGCCGACCGCGCCAGCCCCCCCGAGGCCGGCCGAGAATCCGCCGTTGCCGCCGCCGCCGCCGATCGACTGCGCGAGAATGCCGTTCGAATTCGCCCCGGCCGTGGAAAGCGTCGTATCCCCGGCTGTCGGAAGCACATTTAGGCCCGCGCCGTAGCTGTCGACGGTGACGCCCGCGCCGGCGCCGCCGCCTTTGCCGAAACCGCCGACGGAAACGCCGATGCCTGCGGTTCCGCCGATCGCCCCCGACACTGAGAATCCGCCGTTGCCGCCGCCGCCGCCGATCGACTGCGCCTCGATGCCGTTCGAACTGTCGCCGAGGGTCGCGATCGTGCCAAAACTGTCGACCGTGACCGTGCTGGAGTTACCGCCGCCGCCGCCGAAGCCGCCGACCGAAACCGAACCGCCAAACTCCGCGCCGCCCCCGACCGCGATCGAGAACCCGCCATTGCCGCCGCCGCCGCCAAGCGACTGCGCCGCAATGCCGTTCGAGTTGACGCCTTTGGTCGAGATGTTGTTGTAGCTGGTCACGTTGACCGTGCTGGCGTTCCCGCCGCCAGCGCCGAAACCGCCGACCGAAACCCCGAGGCCCCCGCCGCCCAGGCCAACGCCGCCGGCGACCGAGAAACCGCCGTTGCCGCCGCCGCCGCCGAGCGACTGGGCGAGAATGCCGTTCGAATTGGCGCCATTGGTGGACAGCGTGGCGACGCCGAACGTCGGCAGCGTGTCAATGCCTGCGCCGTAGCTGTCGACCGTCACTGATCCCGCCGCGCCGCCGCCGGCGCCGAAGCCGCCGACCGAAACTCCGATCCCGACGAGGCCGATCGAGGCCGAAGCGCCGACGGAGAAGCCGCCGTTGCCGCCGCCGCCGCCGATCGACTGCGCCTCGATGCCGTTCGAGTTGAAACCCTGGGTCACAATCGCGCCGTCGCTGGTGACCGCGACATTCGAGGCGGTTCCCGCAGTGCCGCCAAAGCCGCCCACAGACACAGCGACGGAACCGCCGATATCCTCGAACGAGCCCGAGGCGCTCAACGCGACGCTGAAGCCGCCGTTGCCGCCGCCGCCTCCGACCGACTGCGCCTCGATGCCGCTCGAATTGTTGAAAACGGTCGAGATATCGCCGGCGCTGTTGACCTGCACCGCGCCGGCCGAGCCGCCGCCGCCGCCGGTCCCGCCCACGCCGACCGCGATCGCCGCCACGCCGCCGAGCGAGGCCGAGCCCGCGAACCCGCCATTGCCGCCGCCGCCGCCGATCGACTGGGCGAGAATGCCATAGGCGTCATTGTTTGATCCGCCCGGCGTCCCACCGGCGCCCGTCGTCAGGTTGCCGGTCGAAGTGACGACGACGACCGGGTTCGCGTCGCCGGAAATCGAGCTCCCGCCCGCTCCGCCGCCGCCGCCGACTGCGGCGGAGACGCCAGCCGCTCCGAACGCCAAGCCAATCGTCGAGCCGCCGTTGCCGCCGCCGCCGCCGACCGACTGGGCGATGATCGCGCTCGCCTGATTGCCGGCGGTCGTAATGTCGCCGATATTGGTGAGGTTGACGTTCGAGGAATTTCCGCCGCCGGCGCCGGAGCCGCCGACCGAAACCGCCGCCCCGATAACCCCCAAAGACCCTGCGCCCGCAAAGCCGCCGTTGCCGCCGCCGCCGCCGACCGACTGCGCAAGCAGGCCGTTCGACTGCTGTCCGTAGGTGAGGATCTCGCCGTTGCTGGACAAGGTCGCGACGGCGGCGTTATTGCCTCCGCCGCCGGTGCCGCCGATCGCGACCGCCCCGGCGACGGTGCCGCTGGTCAAGCTGAGAGCGACGCTCATGCCGCCGTTGCCGCCGCTGCCGCCGACGGATTGAACCAGAACGCCGTCCGACACGTTGCCGGCCGTCGTGATATTGCCGACGCTGTAGGCGCTCGCGTTCTGGCCGAGGCCGCCGTTGCCGCCGGAGCCGCCCAGGGTGACGGCGACCGCGCCGCCCGGGCCGATGGCGCCGCTGAGCGATCCGGCCCAACCGCCGTCGCCGCCGCCGCCGCCGATCGACTGGGAGATGACGCCCGAGGAGAAATCGCCGAGGGTCAGGATATTGTTGGCGAACGGCCGCTTATAGCCGCTCTCGACCAGCGCCGTTCTGGCGTTGCCGCCGCCGCCGCCGGATCCGCCGAGCGACACCCCGATGCTGAGGCCCCCGGAAAGCGCCGCGGTTCCGGCGAAGCCGCCATTGCCGCCGCCGCCGCCGATCGACTGTGCGACGATCCCCGCGGAATTCGCGCCCCCGGTCACCAGCGTCCAGCCGGATCCATATCCGACCGCGCTGAGACTCTGGCCGCCGCCGTCGGCGTAGACGCTGGCGTTGCCGGCGCTCTGACCGCTGCCGCCGGACCCGCCGACGCCGACCGACACGGCCCCAGCTATCCCAATCGATCCAGCGGCCGAAAACCCGCCATTGCCGCCGCCGCCGCCGATCGACTGGGCAAGAATGCCGTCGGAATTGGCGCCGGAGGTCATGACGGCGCCGGAGCTGTCGACGCTCGCATTGCCTGCGACGCCCCCGTTGCTCCCGTGGCCGCCGACGCCGACGCTGACCCCGCCGGCGCCGATCGACCCGGCGACCGCGAAT
The DNA here is from genome assembly GCA_963835955.1 of uncultured Alphaproteobacteria bacterium. Classification (GTDB taxonomy): domain Bacteria; phylum Pseudomonadota; class Alphaproteobacteria; order Rhizobiales; family Beijerinckiaceae; genus Roseiarcus. The sequence goes on from CAWIHZ010000014.1 coordinate 107,638, forward strand.
CCGCCGTTGCCGCCGCCGCCGCCAATCGACTGGGCGGAAATCGCGGTCGAGTTCGCGCCGAGCGTCGCATCGTTGCCTACGCTGGTCACGCTCACGTCGCTTGCCGCGCCGCCGTTGCCGCCGTTGCCGCCAACGCCGACCCCGACCCCAACCAATCCCGCCGAAGCGCCGACGGCGAAGCCCCCGTTGCCGCCGCCGCCGCCCACCGATTGCGCCGAGATGTCGGAAGAACTGACGCCGGACGTCGCAATGCTGCTGAGGCTCGACACGGTTACGGTGGAAGCGCCTCCGCCGGTGCCGCCCGAACCGCCGACGCCAACCGAGGCCGAGACTCCCAGACTGACGCTCGCGGCCACTGAGAAACCGCCGTTGCCGCCGCCGCCGCCGATCGATTGCGCGAGAATGCCGGCGGAGCTGCCGCCAAGGGTCTGCAGTGTTCCCTTGGTGTCGACTTCGACGCTGCCGGCGCTGCCGCCCCCGCCGCCGGCGCCGGCGACGCCAATTGCCACGCTAAACGGACTGCCGCCGCCGGCGGCCACAGCGAACCCGCCGTTGCCGCCGCCGCCGCCGATCGACTGCGCGACGATCGCCGAGGAGGCGTCGCCAGACGTCACGATATTGTACGCTGTCGCCAGCGCCGCATTGGCGTTGTCGCGCAGCACCTGAACCGTTGTGCCGTTGCCCGCCTCGCCGCCCCCGCCGCCGAAAGCGACCGCGAGCGGGCCAGCGGAAATCGCCCCGCCGCCGTTGCCGCCGCCGCCGCCGACCGACTGCGCAAGGATGCCCGGCGATTGGGTCGAACCCGCATTTAGGCCCGTGGTGATATTGCCGCCGTTGGTGACGGTGACCGTGTCGCCGTTCGCGCCAGCGCCGCCGGAGCCGCCAAACGCGAACACGCCGCCCGACTTGCCGCCGTTGCCGCCGCCGCCGCCGATTGATTGCGCCAGGATGCCGGTCGAACTGGAACCGTAGGTAAAAAGCGCTCCTTCGTTGGTCACGTTCACGATGCCGCCGGTCGACGTCCCCGAGCCGCTCCCGCCAAGGGCGACGAAGCCGGCCGAACTCCCGCCGTTGCCGCCGCCGCCGCCGATCGACTGCGCCTCGATCGCATCGGCGAAGAAGCCGTGCGTGGTGACCTGGCCGGAGTTCGAAGCCGTGACTTGCCCGCCGACGCCGCCGCCGCTGCCACTGCCGCCGATCGCCACCAGGCCGGCCGAAGACGTCCCGTTGCCGCCGCCGCCGCCGATCGATTGAACGAGAATGCCGGTCGCGTAGTCGCCCTGGGTGCCGACCGCGTTGAAGTTGTCGGCTTCCGCCGCGCCGCCGTTCGCGCCGCCGCTCCCGCTGGCGCCGATCGAGACGAGGCCGCCGGAGCCGCCGCCGTTGCCGCCGCCGCCGCCAATCGACTGCGCCTCGATGCCGAAAGCTTGCGTTCCGATCGTGCTGACCGCGCCCAAATTTTGGATCGTCACGGATCCGCCGTTGCCGCCGGCGCTGCCGCTTCCGCCGATCGCAACCAGACCGCCGGCTCCGCTGCCGTTGCCGCCGCCGCCGCCGATCGATTGCCCGACAATTCCGATCGAGTACAATCCAGAAGTCGTGATTTGGCCGGCGTTCCTGATTTGGACCGTTGCGCCGTTTCCTCCGGCCTGCCCAGATGCTCCGAGCGCCACAATCCCCGACGTGCTGCCGGCGTTGCCGCCGCCGCCGCCGATCGACTGGCCGATAATGCCAAACGCGGATTGACCAGAAGTCGTTATGTTGCTGGCCGCGGTGACGTTGACAGTCCCGCCGTTGCCGCCAGTGCTGCCGCCGCCGCCGCCGGAATAGAACAGGCCGAAACCGCCGCCGCCGCTGCCGCCGGCGCCGCCGATGCTGTATGCGGCGATGCCGATGCCGTAGTCCCCAGTGGTCGAAATCGAGGTGCCCGGGGCCGTGTTGACCTGGGCCGTTCCGGCCTGGCCGGCCGTATTGCCGCTGCCGCCGCCGGAAACAAAAAAGCCCCCGCCCGCGCCGCTGCCGCCGTTGCCGCCCTGGCTGATCGCCGTAATTCCGACGTTGCCCGCGCCCGAGAGCGAAATCGAGCCGCCGACGCCGAAATTCGCCGTCGCGGTGTTGCCGAAGCCGCCCGGCCCGCCATTGCCGCCGGTGCCTCCAATGGAGCCCCCGCTGCCGCCGTTGCCGCCGGAGCCGCCCACAGTCTGCGCCAGAAGGCCGCCCTGGGTTGCACTGACCAACTGGCCGGTGAAACCGACCGTCACGGGCCCGCCGTCGATGCCGGGACCGCCGTTGCCGCCGTCGCCGATCAGGGTGGCGCTGCCGCCGTTGCCGCCTTGTGACCCGGTGGAGATGCCGAACACCGCGACGGGCGGGCTGATGGCGCTGGCGCCGCCGACGGTGACCGGGCCGCTCGTCGGCGCGACAACATGGACAGTCACTACCGGGCCGGAATTCCCGGAGGGACCGGTTCCGGATGGCGACGTTGAGCTCGCCACGCAGCTCGCCGTCTGATTGGTGCCGTTGGTCGCGGTGCAGGTCGGAGGCTGAACGGCGTTATTGATGGCGCAGGAAGCGCCGGTAGGGTTCGCGCCGGTGTCGGTGATCTGGCATGTATATTGAGCTTGGCCACTCGCCCCACTGCCCGACTGAGCGTTCCCAACTCCCTGCAAGCTGGTCTGGCTGGGGCCTGTGGTGACGGTGTTGATCTCGAGATCGTTGATGCCCGAGGAGACGTGTTGAAGTTCCAGAATCCCGGAAGGTCGCCGGTGCATGTGTAGGTCGTTCCGCTCTGAACGCATCCAGCCTCAGCCGGAGCGGCGCCGATCAGCGCCAAGAAGCCGAGCGCAAGCGAAAGGCTAGCCGCGGCCGCGATCGTTCGGATGGCGCCGGTAGCCTGGAATGCGCGAGCGAATGCGCTTCGCTGAATCGATAGGCTCCGCTCCATCTCTTTTCCCCCACTTCCATGACGAACTCGCCGGTCACGCCCGCAAAATCACTTGTCCTGCTGTTTGAAATAGACTTCCAGCGCCTCGTTCAGCCCGCGCAGGGACAGTTGCAGCGTCGCGGATTTGCCCGAGGCGTCGACCACCGTAAGTTGGCCCGCCGCCTTCGCCGGCGCGCGAAACGCCTGGACCGCTTCCTTGCTCAATTCGGCTTCGGCGACACAGGCCGACGGAACGCATGATCTGAAAGGCAGGTCGATCACGGACTTGCCGGCGTCGCTTTCGATCTTGACCCCCGGCGCTATCGAGACATTGACGGGGACAAGGGCGATGATGCGGACCGGCTTGTCCCTCCCCGCGCGCGTGATCGCGATTCTCGAAAATGGCGCGGACTGACCGCGCAGAATCACCGCGGTGTCGACTTCGCAGGCGCGCTGCGCGGCGCCCGGCGTCGAGCACATGATCGACCAGTCGCCGAAGGTTTCCGTCGTGCGGTCCGGCGCCGCGAGACCCGCCTTAGACGTCGCCGTCGTCTTCTGCTTCGACTCTCCTGGCGCGCCGGCGGGCCCGCGCTCCTGCGCAATCGCGACAGTTGCGAATGCAGCCATCTGCGCGATCGCGGCTGCGACAAATCCTGCCCGCACCCGCATGAGTCCCCCATTCCCGACTTTCGAATCACTTTGCTTACCCTACGGAAGCCACAACGTTGACACAATGCCGACGTGAATCGCGACTGTTGATCGTCGGTTGTTTTTTGGAAGGCGTGACATTAGGGACACAACGTCTTCGGTTGCTGGCCCCGCCTTTGCGGAATGCCGGCCTGTGCGTCTTGGCTCCAGACAAAGAGCGACAAGGCGCCAGCGCGCTCTGACAAGCAGGCTACGCCTTGAGCGACGACACGCGCGGGGCGTCATGCGGCGGCGGTTGCGCCGTCAACCGCGGCCAGGGGACGCTGAGAGGGCAGGCGGCTTCGCCGGGTCAGATCCGCTCGATCGTCTTCGCCGCGGCGTCGAGCGCGTCGACCACCGCCTGAATCTGCTCGGGCGTGGCGGCGCGGCCGCGCAGCCGAACGCGAAGCGTGGCGCGCAGGTTCAGCATCGCGCGCTTGACCGAAATGAACCGGGCGTACCGCTGATCGTCGTCGTCGCCGAAACGGGCGAAAATGGCGTCGATCTGGGCCTTGTTTTCGGCGACAGCCTTTTCGCCCTCGGGGGTCAGCGTATAGAGTTTGCGCCCCGCCTGGTCCTGGCTCGCGGTGGCGTAGCCCATCTCCTCGAGCATTGTCAGCGTCGGATAGACCACGCCCGGGCTCGGGCTGTAATCGCCCCCGACCCGCTCGCCGAGGTCCTTGATGATCTCGTAGCCGTATCGGGGCTTTTCAGCCACCAGCGCAAGAATCACCAGCCTCAGCTCGCCGCCGTCGAACATCCGGCGCTCGCGCCCGCCGGCCCCGCCGCCGCGTCCCCGCCAGCCGTGAAAGGCACCGGGTCCGAAACTGTGATGGCCGCAGCGGTGGCGAATTTGATCGTCAAAATGACGAAAGAACATTGCTTTTCTCCTGTCGCTCCAAGACATGTCAAGATATGTCTCGTTAAAGAATATATCTCTCCAAGCGGCTTGCAAGGGGGCATGCAATATTCTTTTTCCGGCGCCGCGACCGACATGGATTTGGCCGCGCTGGGGCGCGCCAGATTAAGCCGCGAGGAGTCCGGGAACGCCGACGCCGGTTCGGTTGGTACCGCCACCCCGGCTCGAACGGGGGACCTCTAGATCCACAATCTAGCGCTCTAACCAACTGAGCTATGGCGGCCGGGCCGGAGCGGTCGGGAAACTAGTGGCAAAGCCGCAGGCTTGCAAGCCTTTGTCCTCGCTGTCGCGGCTGGCCCGTCGCCGGCCCGGCTTTCGATTCGGGCAATCCGCGGCCTGCCTGAATCTCCGATGAAAAGCCGCTCGTCAGAGCGTGAGAACGATCTTGCCGATATGGGCGCTGCTCTCCATCCGTTGGTGCGCCTTGGCGGCGTCAATGAGCGGGAAGACGGAATCGATGACCGGCCTGCAGCGCCCGGCCTCGATCAGCGGCCAGACCTTTATCCGCAACGCCCTTGCGATCGCCGCCTTTTCCGCCGGCGGGCGCGGCCGCAGGGTCGAGCCGGTGAGGATGAGGCGCTTCATCATGATCGGCCTCAGATCGACGGTCGCCTGCGGGCTGCGCAGGTAGGCGATCTGCACGATTCGCCCGTCCATCGCCGCGGCCGTCAGGTTGCGGGCGACGTAATCGCCGCCGACCATGTCGAGAATGACGTTCGCGCCTCGGCCTTCTGTCGCGGCCAGGGTCGCGGCGACGAAATCGTCCTTTTGGTAGTTGACGCCGAGGTCGGCCCCAAGCCGCTCGCACTGCGCGGCCTTCTCGTCCGACCCGGCCGTCGCCACGACCCTGGCCCCGAACGCCTTGGCGAGCGCGATCGCCGTGGTCCCGATGCCGGAGGTCCCGCCGTGAACCAGCAGCGTCTCGCCGGCCTTCAGCCCGCCGCGGTCGAAGACGTTGGTCCAGACGGTGAAATAGGTCTCGGGGATCGCGGCGGCCTCGATCGCCGTCAGGCCGGCCGGGACCGGCAGCGCGTTGGTTTCATGCGCGAGGCAATATTCCGCGTAGCCGCCGCCGGGAACCAGCGCCGTCACCCGGGCGCCTCGGGCATGGAGGGTCGCGTTCGGCCCCCGCGCCGCCACTTCGCCGGCGACTTCGAGTCCGAGCGCGTCGCTTGCGCCGGGCGGCGGCTGATAGAGGCCCTGACGCTGCAGGACGTCGGGCCGGTTGACGCCCGCGGCCGCGACTTTGATCAGAATCTCGCCCTCGCCCGGGACCGGCCGCGGGCGGGTTTCGATCTCGAGCACCTCCGGGCCGCCAGGCCTGGCGGCGACGACCGCGCGCATCGTCTCGATTGGGCTTGCCATGTCTTGCTCCCGGAAGTTCGACGCCTGAAGGCGTTCTCGGTCAGGATCGGCGCCGGCGCAATAGGCCCCAGGCGCGCGCGGCGGTGAGCGCCCAAAAGATTTGGGCGGCGGGCTTCGCTCGCGCGTTCGCCGCAAGGTTTCAGACAAGTGGGAGACGATCGCCGCGCCCGGCGGCGACCGGTCATTGATTGCTTGAAGGCGATTCTCACGCGAAAGGGATTCGAACTCAAGGACGGTCCTCTCGGGCCGCCGCCGGAGGCGGTGCGCCAAAGGCGCATCCTTGACTTCGAATCCCTTTCGCGCCCCGCTCCGCCAAGCAAACAATGACCCAATCGCCCCTTCCCCTCTCAGGCGCTGCCCGTCGAAGAACGGGAGAGGCGCCGTAGCGTCAGTCGCCGTCGCGGCGACGCGCGCGTTTCCTCACGGCCTCGCCTCATTTTCGCGCTTCCGTCGCTATAGCGTCGCGATCCTTGCGGCGCGCGGGAAATAGCGAAATAATGCAGGGTGGATAGGGCGCGTTTGGATGACGGAATGACGCTTCGCCTTTCGATCGAGAACATGGATCGATTGCCCGACGGCGGACCGTTGCGGGTCGAGGTGAGGGGCCGCGGCCTCGACCTCGGGCGCGACTCGCATCTCGACTGGACATTGCCCGATCCGAGCCGCACCGTCTCGAGCAAGCATTGCGAGATCCGCTTTCGCGACGGCGGCTATTGGCTGCACGACGTCTCGACCAACGGCACCTTCGTCAACGGCGCGCAATTCAGGCTCGACGGGCCCTACATGCTGCGCGACGGCGACCGGCTTGGCGTCGGGCCCTACATCATCGCGGTCGCGGTCCAGGGACAAGCGGCGCCGGCGGCGGCGGGGTTTTCCGGCGTTGCCCCGGCCTCAGCGATGTCGGGCGACGTCTGGGGCGCGGTCGGGGAAGCGGCGGCGCCGGACGACCGGGCCGCCTACCGCATCCAGGAGCGCCGCGAGCGCCCGCCCGATTTTCTCGACTTCGCCGCCTCGGTGTCGCCCGCCGACCCGGTCGCCGGGATCGCCGCCGCGCCGACGCCGGGCCTCGACGACTGGCTGAGCGCAAGGCCGGCGCCGCCGCCCCCGGTCGCGGCGCCTCCGCCGCCGCCGCCGACCCCGAGCCCACGCCGCGCGGCGCCGCCGCCGCCGCTCGCCGAGGCGCCGCCCCCCGAGCCGCGCGCGCTGGCGAGCGAAGCGGGGGCGGAGATCATCGCCCGCATCGCGCGGGCGGCCGGGATCCCCGAGGCCGCGCTCGCCGGCCGCGACCCGCGGGCGCTCGCCGAGATGATCGGCGCCGTCATCCGCTCGACCGCGCAGAACCTGGCCCAGCTCCTGGCCTCGCGCGCCGAATCGAAGACCCTCATGCGCTCGTCGAGCCGCACCATGGTGCGCGCGTTCGAGAACAATCCGCTGAAATTCGCCGCCACGCCCGATGAGGCGCTGGCGATCATGTTCGGGCCGCCGACGCGCTCCTACCTCGACGCCAAGGCCGCGATCGAGATGAGCTTCGCCGACGTCAAGGCGCACGAGGTGCTGACCTTCGGCGCGATGCAGGCGGCGCTGGACGCGCTGTTTGAGGATCTGGCGCCGGAGCGGATCGACCGGTCGGTCGAATCCGACCACGGCCTCGCCGGCCTGGTGGGGTCGCGCAAGGCGAAATTATGGGACATCTATCTCGAGAGGTGGCGCGCCAAGACGAAACGATCGGACGGACGCCTCGCGGAGGCCTATATGACGCTGTTCGCCGAGGCCTATGATCGGCTGCAGAAGAAGACGCCGTGACCCGGCCGGGGCCGCCGGCGCGAGCGGGATAGCGAACAAAGGATCGCCGCGGCCGGAGGGGGAAGAGCGGGCATGTCGTGGAACGCCAAAGTGCACTGGACCGAGGGTTTATTCCTTAGGCCGCATCATCTCCAGCAGGCCGACCGTTATCTCGAAACCGCGATCGAGAGCCGCACCCGCCATGTGACCCCCTACCCCTGGGGCTTCGCGGCGCTGGAGATCGACCGCGATCTCGCCCAGCAGAGCAAGTTCGGGCTGCGCCGGGCCTCCGGCGTCATGCCCGACGGGGGACTGTTCGATTTTCCCGGCGAAGGCCCGGCGCCAGACCCGATCGAGGTCCCGGAGGCCGCGGCGGGCCAGCTGGTGTGGCTGACGATCCCCGCCCGCGCCGCCAATTCGCGCGAGGTCAGCCCCGAAAGGGCCGAGAACGCGGCCCGCTTTGTCGTCGGCGCCGAGACCGTCATCGACTCGACCTCGCATTTGAGGGTCGAGGAGGAGATCGAGGTCGCCTATCCGCGCCTCGCCTATGAGATCCGCAAGACCGCCAAGCCCGGCTATGCCGGGCTGCCGATCGGGCGCATCGTCGAGGTGCATGACCGGACCCTGGTGTTCGACGAGAAATTCGCCCCGCCGCTGCTGGTCTGCGCCGCCCATCCGACAGTCGAGGGCTGGCTCGACCGCGTCATCGGCTGGATCGGAAACAAGCTCGACGAGCTGGCGCGCTTCGCCAGCGACGCGACCGCGGGCGGCGGCTTGCAGAGCGCCGACTATCTGATGCTGCAAATGCTGAATCGGGAGATCCCGGTCCTGAAGCATTTCCGCTCCTCGCGCTACGTCCATCCGGAGCGCCTGTACGAGGAGCTGCTGCGGATCGCAGGCGAGCTCGCGACCTTCGCCACCCAGGAACGGCGCGCGCGCGAATATGGCGTCTACAATCACGACGATCTGGAGAGCGTCTTCGCTCCCGTCCTGCGCGACATCCAGGATTTCCTCAGCGCGCGGCTGGATCGCCGGGCCATTCGTCTCGAACTGATCGAGCGCGGGCCCAACGCCTATATTTCGACGATCAAGGACCGTACGCTGTTCCGCAACGCGACGCTGGTGCTGGAAGTGTCGGCGCGCCGGCCGCTGACCGAGATTCAGCAGAATCTCCCGGCCTTCCTCAAGGTTGGGCCGAACACCAAGATGAACGAGATCGTGCACGCGCATCTGCCCGGCGTCGCGGTCGTGCATCTGCCGACGCCGCCGCCGCAAATTCGCGCCATCAGCGATCACGTCTATTTCTATCTGGACCGGACCTCGCCGCTGTGGCCCGAGTTCAGCGTCGCCAGCGCGATCGGCATGCATTTCGCCGGCGACTGGCCCGAACTCCAGATGGAGCTGTGGGCGGTCAGGGAAGACAGGCGATGACCGACAACGACGATCCGTTCGGCCGTTCGGACCGAACCATCATCCGGCCGAATCCCGGCGGGCGGCGGCCGGCCGCCGCGCCGGCGCCCCCGAATCCGCCCGGCGCCTTTCCTCCGAGCCCCGGCGGCGCGCCCCCGGCCTCGACCCCGACGCCCCCGGTCAGCTACCCGGCGCCTCCCTATCCCGCGGCGCCTTCGCCCTATGTCCCGCCCGCGCCCCCCGCCCAGCCCAACTGGGACGCGTGGATGACGCCGCAGCCCGCCAGTCCCTACCTGCAGGCGGGCGCGCAGCCCCTGCCGATGACGCCGGCGCCGACCTCGCCGCATGTCTCGGCCGACCTGGTGACGGTGAGCTCGAATCCGCTGATGCGCGCCGCCGCCTCGCTGCTGCTGATGCTGGGACGGCTGCGGGCGTCGCTGGCGCGGGCAGGCACGGGCCAGCTGATGGATCAGGTCGCCCAGGCGATCCAGCAGTTCGAGGCCGACGCGCGCGCGGCCGGGGCCCCGGCCGACCAGGTCGCGAGCGCGAAATACGCGCTTGCGGCGACCGCCGACGACATCGTGCAGAATCTGCCGACCGACGACCGCCAGATCTGGACCCAGTACAGCATGCTGGTGCGCTTCTTCGGCGAGCGGACCGGGGGGGTGAAGTTCTTCCAGGAGCTCGAACGCGCCAAGCAGAACCCGGCGGTCAATCTCGGCCTGCTCGAAGTTTATCACGCCTGCCTGTGTCTCGGCTTCGAGGGCGTCTACCGCACCGCCGGCGGCGCCGGCGCGCTGCAGGGCGTCCGCCGCGATCTCTACGAGACGATCCGGCGGGCCCAGCCGAAGACGATCGAGGATCTCTCGCCGCACTGGCGCGGCCAGACCATCGCGCTCGCTGGCAGCCGCTTTCAAGCGCCGGTCTGGTCGGTCGCGGCGCTGGCCGGGGTCATCCTGCTCGGCGCCTATATCGTCCTGCGCAATCTCCTCAGCGGCCAGGCCGAGGCGCTCGCGCTCAAGATGGCTCAGGCGCATCCCGCTTCGCCGGTCGTCATCGCCCGTCCGGTCCCGGTCAAGCCGCCCCCGGACGCGCTCCCCAGGGTCTCGACCCAGCTCGAGCGCATCCGCGCCGCGCTCGCCAAAGAGATTCTGGCGGGCAAGGTCAGCGCCGACCAGACCGCGACCACGATCTACGTCCGGATCGGCTCGCTGGTGCTGTTCCCCTCGGGCGGGGCGCAGGTCAACAGCTCGTTTGCGCCGATCGCCAAAAAGATCGCGGCCGCGCTCGACAAGGAGCCCGGCGCGATTCGCATCGACGGCTATACCGACAGCGATCCGATCCACACCATCGCCTTCCCGTCGAACTTCGAACTCTCGGAAGCGCGCGCGCGATCGGTCGCGGCGATGATGAAGAAGGAGCTCGCCCATCCGGAAAGGGTCACGGTTTTCGGCAAGGGCGACAGCGATCCCGTCGCCCCCAACGACACCGAACAGAACAAGTCGAAGAACCGTCGGGTGGAGATTTCCATCCCCCGCGCCGACTGAGCGGGACCAACCGAAGTCCCGCAGTCGAGATAAGGAGCGTCCGTTTCGATGACGATCGTCGCCTGGCTCTGGATCGCGCTCAGCGTTGTCGCCGCGCTCGTTCTGTCGGCGTTGATTTGGGTCGCCGGTCCTCTGGTCTCGATCGGCGAGGCGCAGCCGTTCGAAAGCGTCTGGGTGCGTCTGGCCCTCATCCTCCTGATCCTGCTGATCGTCGGCGGCACGATCGCCTGGCGCGTCATCGCCCGCCGCCGGGCCGCGGCGGCGATCGAAAAGGCGATGACGGCGCCGGTCGAGGAGGAAAGCGACGCGCCGATCCTGAAGGAGAAGATGGAAGACGCGCTCGCGACGCTGAAGCGCGCCGGAAAGTCGAGCGCCGGCGCCCTCTACGATCTGCCATGGTATCTCATCATCGGACCGCCCGGCGCGGGCAAGACGACGGCGCTGATCAATTCGGGATTGAAGTTTCCGCTCGCCGACGACGGCGCGGCCAAGGCGATTCAGGGCGTCGGCGGCACGCGCTATTGCGACTGGTGGTTCACCGACGCGGCCGTGCTCATCGACACCGCCGGCCGCTATACGACCCAGGATTCCGACGCCAAGGTCGACCGCAGGAGCTGGCTCGCGTTTCTCGACATGCTGCGCAAGAACCGCCCGCGCCAGCCGATCAACGGGGTCATCATCGCGATCAGCATCGCCGACGTGCTCGGACTCTCGGCCGCCGAGTTCGGCCGCTCACGCCGACGCCATTCGCAAACGTCTGGCCGAATTGCATGAAGAGCTGAAGGTCGACTTCCCGGTCTATGCGGTCTTCACCAAAATGGATCTGATCGTCGGCTTCACCCAATATTTCGCCGATCTCGACGAAGCCAGGCGTCAGGCCGTGTGGGGCGCGACGTTCCAGACCGCCGACAAGAAGGCCAACAACGTCGGCAAGGCGCCGGAGGAGATGGATCTCCTGATCCAGCGCATCTCGGAAAGAATGCCCGAGCGCCTGCAGGAGGAGCCGGACCTGCGTTCACGCGCGATTCTGTTCGGATTGCCGGCCCAGCTCGGCGCGATCCGCAAGCCGATCGCCGATTTCCTCAACCGAATCTTCGAGCCGACCCGCTACCAGACGACGGCGACGTTGCGCGGCTTCTATTTCACCTCGGGCACCCAGGAAGGCACGCCGTTCGACGCGGTCATCGGCGCGCTGCAAAGAAGCTATGGCGTCGAGAGCGCCGGCGCGTCGCCCTTCTCCGGAACCGGCAAGAGCTACTTCCTGCACGACCTGCTCGCCAAGGTGGTGTTCGGCGAGGCGGGGTGGGTGTCGACCAACATCGCCGCGGTGCGGCGCTCGATCGCGCTGCGCGCTGCGGCCTTCACATTGATCGGCCTCGCCACCGCCTGCGTGCTCGGCCTGTGGTGGATGAGCTACACGAGAAACGCGGCGGTGATCGCGGCGACCAATCGCGCGGTCGACGACTACATCGCGGCCGCCGGCCCGCTGATCAAGCAGAACACCGTCGCCGACCCGAACCTGCTGCCGATCTACGAACTCATCGGCGCATTGCCTAATCTGCCGGTCGGCTACGCGCGCCGCAACGACCCGACTCCCGTCAGCCAGACCTTCGGCCTCAGCGAGCGCTCGCGGCTGCAGGACGCCTCGGACGACATGTATCAGCAGGCGCTTGAACGGCTGATGCGGCCGAGGCTGATCCTGTCCCTGGAGCAGCAAATCCAGAAGAACATCGACGATCCGAATTTCGTCTACGAGGCGCTGAAGGTCTATCTGATGCTCGGCGGCAAGGCGCCGAGGGTCGACAAGAACCTGATCGTCTCCTGGTTCACGCGCGACTGGGAGGAGCGCGCCTTCCCCGGCGCGCCCTATGCGCAGGGCCGGGCGCTGCTCAAAGCCCATCTCGAGGCGATGCTCGACATGGATTCCGGCGGGGCGGCCAAGGTCGCGCTCAACGGCCCGCTGGTCGAAAAGGCGCAGGCGACCCTGGCGCGCATGCGCGTCTCCGAGCGCGCCTACACGCTGCTGAAGTCCGAGGCCCACAACGAGGGGCTCGAGGACTGGGTCGCTTCAGAGCGCGGCGGGCCCGACATGGCGCTGGTGTTCGAGACGGCGAACGGCGCGAGTCTCGACACCGTGCGAGTGCCCGGATTCCTCACTTACGAGGGATTCTACGCCGCACTGCTCGATCGCATGCCCACCATCGCCGACAGGCTGCAAAAAGACAACTGGGTGCTTGGCGCCTCGGGCGACCAGGGCGCGGTCAAGCAGCAATACGCGAGCCTGTTTCCTGACATTCTGAGCCTCTACGGCGCGGATTTCCTCAGCGCCTGGACCGCCGCGCTCAACAATTTGCAACTGCGGCCGCTGCTCAAGGACAAACCGAAATATCTCAGACTGAGCGCGGCCTCGGCGCCGACGTCGCCGATCCTCCAGATCTTCGAATCGGTTCGCGACGAAACCGCGTTGACGCGCGAGCGCCCGAAGCCGCCGCAGGCCGGCGGAGCGGCGGCCGCTCAAGCCAAACAGGACCTGGCGCGGGCAGCGAGCGCGCGGCTCGGCTACGCGGCGCGCGAGGCGGTCGATCTGGCGATGAAGTCGCAGCGCAAGGCCGGCGAGCCGCCGCCGGAAGTTCCCGGCGCCGCAATTGAAGCCAATTTCAAGCCGTTCGAGATCCTGGTCGACGGCCAGCCGGGCACGCGGCCGATCGATGCGCTGCTGGCCAATCTCAACGAGCTTTATCATCAGCTGGTCCTGGCGGCGGAAAACCCCGCCCAGGCCAAGCAGGCGCTCGACCAGGTCGAGGTTCAGGTGGCGAGCCTCAGATCGAATGTGACGCGGCTTCCCCAACCGCTCGCCGGATGGATGGACAAGGTCGCAAAGGACGCCGCAGGCGACGCCAACACCAGTTCGGTCGCGCAAATTTCCGAATCGATGGCTCAGGACGTCACCGGGCCGTGCCAACAGATCGTCAACGGCCGCTATCCGTTCGCCAGGAGCGAACGCGACGTGCCGATGGGGGATTTCGCGAGAATTTTCGCGCCCGGCGGCGTGATCGACCGGTTCTTTTCGGCCAATCTCGAGCCGCTGGTCAATCGGAACGGAAAGACCTGGACCTGGCGGCCCAACCCGAACCTGACCCGCAAGCTGTCGGATGCGACCCTGCACGAATTCCAGCGGGCGGCGGAAATCCGCGACGCGTTCTTCCCGACCGGCGGCAGCGCGCCGAACCTCACCCTCGAGGTGAAGCCGCTGACCTTGAGCGCCGACGCCCAGACCGCCACGCTTTCGATCAACGGCTCCAACGTCGTCGCCCAGCAGGGCGTCAACGCCCCAGCGAACGTGCAATGGCCGGGCGCAGGGGCCGGCGCGGCCTCGATCGTCATGGCCCCCGACATGCCGGACCGCAAGTCCAATCTGGAGCGCAGCGGCCCCTGGGCGCTTTTCAGGCTCGTCGACGCGGGCTCGCCGCCGATCCGGGCCGGCAACGCGGTCAAGGTCAGCTTCGTCGTCGGCGGACGCGAAGTCTCCTACCAGTTTTCTTCCGCTTCGCTCGTCAACCCCCTCAGCATGTCCTCGCTGCGGCAGTTCAAGTGTCCCAACGGATTGTGAGGCCCGATGTCGGCGGGGTTTTTCGGCAAGCTGCCAGCCAAAAGGGACTTCGTGGCCGTCAACGCCGGACGCCGGTTTCTCGAGGTCTGGGAGGCCTGGCTCCAGGCGGGCGTGGCGACGTCGAGGCAATTGCTGGGCGCCGGGTGGAGCGACGCCTACAACCGTGCGCCGATCTGGCGCTTCTGGCTCGGGGCGGACTTTTGCGGCGAGGCGATGATCGGCGCCTTCGCGCCGTCGGTCGACGGCGTCGGGCGCTCGTTTCCGCTCGCCGTATTCGTCGGCGAAGGTCAGGAATCGCTGCCGCCGCCCGAACTCGACGTCAATGAAGAGTGGTTTGAAGCGGCCGAGGCCATACTGCTCGACGCGCTGGAGCCCGGAGTGTCGCTGGAGGCGATCGCCCGCAAGGTCGCGGCAATGCCGGCGCCCTCGCTGCAGTCGCGGGCGGGCGAGGTCGCCGATCTCGAGGAACTGCCGGAAGGAGGGGTGCTCATTCGCGGCGTCGATCGGCGCTTGTCGCTCGCCTTTCTCGCCGCGCGACGCTTCGGTCATCGCCGCATCTTCGCCTCGCAGTCGTTCTGGTGGACGATCGGCGGCGAAGGGTTCCCCTCGCTCGCCCTTTCGCTCGTCGGCCTGCCGCCGCCCACGCGCTTCGCCGACATGCTGACGGGCGCATTCGCCAGCGGGCGCGCGACGGTGGAAGGGGGCGCCGGGTGACGAGCGCATTCGCGTTCCGCACCGCGATCGTCAGCCATGTCGGGCTGGCGCGCAAACTCAATGAGGACGGCGTGATCGCCAGGCCGGAGATTGGTCTTTGGGCGGTCGCCGACGGCATGGGCGGCCATGGCGGGGGCGATGTCGCGAGCCGCGCCGTCGTCGAGGCCTTGCAGTCGCTGGCGCCGCAGCCGTCCGCTTCGGATCTGCTCGGCGCCTTCGAACGGTGCGTCATCAGCGTCAACGCCGAATTGCGGGCGCTCGCGCGCTCGCGCGGGACAGCGCTCATGGGCACGACATTGGCCGCGCTAATGGTCCACGGAGCGCATTTCGCCTGCGTCTGGTGCGGCGACAGCCGTGTCTATCTGCGTCGAGGGACCGAGCTTTCGCAGGTTTCACGCGATCATTCCGAGGTGCAGGAACTGATCGAGCGCGGCGTGCTCGACAAGGAGGAGGCGCGGATCTGGCCGCGGCGCAACGTGGTCACGCGCGCGCTCGGGGTCGCCGATCAGGCCGAACTCGAAATCGTCGACGGCCCTGCTTACGCCGGCGACCGGTTCCTGTTGTGCAGCGACGGATTGACGGTCCATCTGGCCGACGGTGAAATCGCGATCCTGCTCGCCGCCGACGATCCGCAGAAGGCTCTCGACGACCTGCTGGCGCTGACATTGCAACGGGGCGCCAGCGACAATGTCTCGCTCGTCATCGTCGACTTCGAGACCGATGGCCGCGTCGCGCGCCCCGACGGCGCGCCGCGGCCCAAAATCGCGGCGCCGGACACGGAAGGATGAGCCCCGCGCCGGAGCGTGCCGCGGCTTTGCGGAACCGGCCCTCATCCCAACCCATCTCCCGCTTGCGGGAAAAGCTGGCGCGAAACGCCGGATGAGGTCTATCGGCCGATTCGCCCGGAACGCGTCCCGATTCAGTTCGCCGCCTCGCCGAGCGCGGCGTCGATAATCGCCTTCGCGGCCGGATAGGCGGCGATTTCGGCGGGCGTGGCGCCTGAACCCGAGCCGCCGCCGGCGCCGATCGCAACCGGCATGATGTGACTCGGCGACAGCCTCGCCGCCGAAGTCTGAACCTCGGCGCCGAGATGCGGCAATGGGTCGACCGCGATTCGGTTGAGGTAATACTCGAAATGCAGGTGCGGCCCGGTCGACAGGCCGGTATTGCCGGAAAGCGCGATGATGTCGCCCTGCTTGACCTCGGCGCCCGGCTTGATCGAGGCGGGGATTTCCGAGAGATGCGAATAGGAGGTTTCGAACCCGGCGTGCTGGATACGCACGTGATTGCCGAAGCCGGAGACCCACCCTGCGATTTCCACTCTGCCGTCCGCGGCCGCGCGCACCGGCGAACCGACCGGGGCCCCGAAGTCGAGTCCCGCGTGCATCCGCAGAATGTGCAGGATCGGATGGAATCGCATGCCGAACAGCGATGTGACCGGCGCGCCCTTGATCGGCGCGAGAATGCCGTTGACGCTGGTCGCGCCGCTGTTGCCGAGGCTCTCCGGCGTCGGGGCGCCCTTGCTCTCGCCGGCCTTCGGCTCGAAACAGCGAAAGGCGCCGTCGGACCCCTCGAAGGAATAGCAGTCGACCGCGAGCGCGCCGCCGCGCAGGCCGACATAGACGATCCTGCCGGCGAGCCGCGCCTTGTCGCGAAAGTCCCGCTCGAACAAGGCCCGCAATGTTTGATCGGCCCGCAGCGGAGACTTGAGATCGGTCAGACGGCCGATGAGCTGGATCGCCTCGCGGATGACCGGCTCCGGCATCCCGTTACGCAACCCCGCACTGTAGATTCCGTCGGCGAGGTTGAAATGCAGCGCCGCGTCGGCCGCCCTGCCGGCCTCCTCGAGCATTCCGGCCGGGATCGTCGGCTCGGCGCCGACGCCATATGCGCCGTCCTCGCCGAGCGCGATCGTGCCGACATATTCTCCGCTCTCGAACATCGCGAACTGCATCGCCCGATACTCGCCGCTCGGGTCGCGCGCGCCGACCGCGAGGGCGACGCTTTGCGGCGGCAGGGTCTGGACGTTGAACGCCGCCTTGGCCGCGCTCTCGACCAGGCGCGCGCTCTCCGCCGCAAAGCCGTTCGCGATCAGGAGATCGCCGATCTTCTCGGCCACGATCGGCTTGAGGATCGTCTCCTTGAGCTGCGGCGGCCCTTCCATCCCGCCGACGCTGACTTCGAGCTGGCTGCTGTTGGCGGTGGTCAGAACCAGGTTCTGGGA
Organism: uncultured Alphaproteobacteria bacterium; assembly: GCA_963835955.1. Taxonomy (GTDB): domain Bacteria; phylum Pseudomonadota; class Alphaproteobacteria; order Rhizobiales; family Beijerinckiaceae; genus Roseiarcus. The sequence goes on from CAWIHZ010000014.1 coordinate 124,819, forward strand.
GTCTTCCGGCGTGTCGGCGCCGCCGTCGTCGTCCGAGCCGGCCTCGATTTGCGCCTGGGTTTCGGTCCCCGCCATTTGCGCCGAATTCATCGCCAGTTGAGCCGCGAGCGCGTCTGCTTCCTGGCCCGCTTCCGGAAACTTGCCCATATAGCCGCCGCTGGTCGAAGCCAGCGTCGAACTGATGTAATAGGCCTCGGCGTCCGTCCTCGGCGCGTCCGCCGCCAGCTTGGCCGGGACGGCGATGCGCAGCTCCTTGGGCGCCGAGACCGGGCCGCGGCGCACCAGAACCGGATCGCCTGGCAGGTCGATGATGGTCGAGATCTTGGCCGCCGGCGGTGGCTTGGCCTCGGTCGAGACCGGGCGACTCGGCGCGGTCGCCGCCGGAGGCTCGCCCGGCGGACGATGGCGGTTCAGACGCCAGCCGATCAGGCCGGCGCAGACAAAAAAAATCGCAAGCGAAATCGCCAGGGCGATCGCGCCGCCGCGTCGGGTCATCGATTGTTCCCCGCGCCCTGCCCTTCTCTGCGCTTCCGAAGCCTGTTCCCGGCCTAACTCGGAACCGGGGCCGGAGGCAAGACAATCGAGCGGCGCCGGCGATTTCCCTGTCCGGACGTCATCGCGGCGCGCCAGGGGCTGGTTCGCCGACCTTTGCGGCCGCGCGCGCTTTCGTGTATGCCTTGCCGCCAGGGATAGACGAAATTATCGGATTTTGGGCGCCGCGAACGCGCGAGGGAGGCCGCATGCGCTCGATCTCGTTTTATGCCCTCGCGCAAGCGACGGCTACAGGGCTGCTGGTCGCGCTGCTCGCGGTTGGTCGCGCGGACGCGCAATCGGTTGGCGCGGGCCCCGGGCCCGCGCCTGCTCCCGCTCCCGCTCCCGCGCCAGCGCCCGCCCCGGCTCCCGCGCCAGCGCCCGCGCCAGCGCCCGCTCCAGCGCCTGCGCCCGCGCCGGCCCCCGCGCCCGCGCCAGCGCCGGCCGGCCACGGTCCGGCGATCGAGCGTCACCCATCGCCTCCTCCCGCCGCGTCTTGCGGCGGCCTCAGGCTCGCACAGCCTCCGGCCAGCGAGAGCGCGACCAAGGCGATCGCGGAATTGTCGCGGGAGACGCGGAAATATCTTGAAGAATGCGCTTGCGACCAACAGCAATGCGTCGCCGACGCGCTCGATCAATACGCAAAGGCCCTCGCCGTGGTTGCGCCGCGGTTGCCCAAGCCGTTGCGGAACCTGCCGAAGATCGTCGCCCGGGCCGCGCACCGGGTTCGCGTCGCCCCGAGCAAGGCGGAGGCCGTCGCCGCGCTGGACCGGGCGATCGCCGCCATTCACAAGGACATTTCCCTGGTGCGCTCGGAGGACGTCGAGACCCGGAAGCGCCTGACCCGGAGCGGAGAGCTGGTGGCGGCGACCTTGAACGTCGCAAGTCTTGCGCTCGTCAATTCGGGAGGGCTTTAGGCCGGGACACTCCCTGGATCAGGTCGCGGGAGGGCCGGGTCGAAATCAGTAGGGGTTGGCTTGGGTTTGTGGCCAGGGTTTGCGTGTTGCGGCGACACTTGGAGCTTTCTCTATTTTCGTTGCTTTGGACTGCGCCAATTGCGCAGCGGGGCGGCTTGCCGGGCTCCCGGGCTGCCGGGGCCGGAGGCAGGGCGCAGGAGGTGGTGTTCGCGCCGGCGGCGGGTGATCGCCAAGGCCGAATGGGCGCAGGGCGAGGCCAATCCGCGCTTTCTCGTCACCTCGCTCAAACCCGACGCCTGGCGGGCCAAGCCGCTCTACGAAAGGCTCTATTGCGCGCGCGGCGAGATGGAGAACCGCATCAAGGAATGTGAGGCGCGACCTGTTCGCCGACCGCACCTCGACCGCCACAATGCGCGCCAATCAGCTGCGGCTGTGGTTGGCCTCGATGGCCTATGCGCTCATCTGCGCGCTGCGCCGCATCGGGCTTGCCCATACCCAGTTCGCCGTCGCGACCTGCGCCACCATCCGCCTCAAGCTCCTCAAGCTCGGCGCACGGGTCAAGATCAGCGCCCGCCGCGTCAAAATCGCCTTCGCCTCCGCCTGTCCGTCGGCCCACGAATGGCGGATCGCCCAAGCGCGCCTCGCCCTCGCCCGCGGCTCGCCAGCCTGATGCCCACACGCCGCAGCGCGCCCCTTGCGGCATCAACCCAAGGCCCACCGGAGACCAAAAGCCAACCCCAGAAGACCAACGCGCATCCCGCGCAAGGCTCGCGCTCGCCCGCGCCAAACCTCGCGCTCCCGACCCGCCTCAGAGCCCAATCAAGGCTAGGATCCGTGAGAAATGCGCCCTAATCCTTCCACTTGATCGAACAGCCGATCGAGGGGACTTGGTTCGCCGGGGCGACGCCGGTCGCGGCGATGGCGCGCATCGCCTCGAGGAGTTCGCGGCGCGCGCCGGGCGGCGGCGGCGTCGTGCGGCCCTCGTCGAGGCGGCCGCGATATTTGAGCTTCAGGTCGCGATCATAGCCGAAGTAGTCCGGCGTGCAGACTGCGTCATAGGCGCGCGCGACCTCCTGGCTTTGGTCGTGAAGGTAGGGGAACGGGAAATCGCGCCGCGTCGCGAATTCGCGCATGTTGGCGAAGGAGTCCTCGGGATAGCTCGCGGCGTCGTTGGAGCAGATGGCGGCGAAGCCAACGCCCTCGCGCATGAGAATGCGCGCGTCGGCGACCAGCCGGCCGATCACGGCTTTGACATAGGGGCAATGGTTGCAGATGAAGACGATGACCGTCCCGTTCTCGCCGGCAATGTCCTTCAGCGCATAAGTCCGGCCGTCCGTCGCCGGAAGCGCGAACTCCGGCGCCGGCGCGCCCAGCGGGACCTCAGCGGGACCAGTCGCCATTGTCGCAGCTCCCTCACCTTCAGGTCGGCGGAACGGCGCCATTTCGCCAGTTCGGGTTTTATCAGCGCCGAACAGGCGATTAGGAGCGTCCGTCGCAACACCGCTCTCTCTGGTGCGCGAACCGCCCGTCTATTCCGCATTGGGTTTGCCCGATCTGCTCCGGACGTCAAGGCCGAACCGGCCGGGCGGTTCGAGCATGACGGAACGGCGGCCTCGCAGGGCCCCGAGCCGGCGACCGCCGAAACCGGTGGATTTCGCGCCGCGCGGGCGGATTGGCATAATTCTTGGTTCATCGAATCAGTTTATTGTCGCGGCCGGTAAAGGCGCGTCGATCGGCCAAAGGACGATCCCAAGGGTTCTGCCGGGAGAGGAAAACAGCCAGAAGGGCGTCCGACCGCTGGAGGTCCTGATGTTGAACAAGTGTTTTCTGGCGTTGGCCGGCGCTCTGACGGTCCTGCCCCAGATGGTCTTCGCCGCCGAGACCGCGCGCTGCGTCGATGTCTCGGTGCCCAAGAAGGCGATCGAGGCGCACAAGGGCAAATGGATCGAATTGACGCCGCAACAATGGGAGTTCCTGCGCGGCATCTACGCCATGAACCCGCTGACCCCGCCCGGCCTGCCTTATGGCGATAAGGCGGCGCTGGCGAAAGTGGACGGCGACGCGGGAGGCCTGGTGTTCTTCATCGATGGCGACAGGGCGTGCACGCCGATGGCGGTTCCCGACGCGCTCATCTCCCTGATGGACGACGTGGCGACGGCGAAGATCAGCCATGAGGGGCGCGGGCTCTGATCCGGCCGGCGCGGATTGGCCGGACCCGCCGCGGACGGCGGCCCGAGGATCGCTATTGCCGCCCCGTTGGATTTTCGGCGCAGGTTGCTGCGCGGCGCGCCGGGAGCGGCAGAAGCCGATAATCGCTGGTTTCCCCGGCCGAGAAGAAGCGGCGAATCGGCGCTCGGATAATTTTCCGCTTGCGCCATTTTCGAATTAGACATAAAGATATGTTTATGTCTAAAGACAAAGCAACGCGCGAAGCGCGGCCGCTGGCCTTTCGGGCCCTGCTGGCCGGCCTCGAGGCCGCAGGCGAGGAGACGCGGCTTCGCATCCTCTGTCTACTCGATCAGGCCGAGCTGACGGTCAGCGAGCTTGTGGCTATTCTCGGCCAATCGCAGCCCAGGGTCTCGCGCCATCTCAAGCTTCTGGTCGAGGCGGGTCTGGCCGCCCGGCAGCGCGAGGGCGCCTGGGCGTTCTTCCGCCTCGCCGACGGCGGCGGAGCATTCGCGCGCGAGCTCGCGCGGCGGCTCGATCCCGCCGATCCGACCTTAAGCGCCGATCGCGGCCGGCTCGAGATCGCGCGCGAAGCGCGGCGCCGGCAAGCGGCGGCCTATTTCGCCGAGCGGGCGGCGGACTGGGACCAGATCCGCGCCCTGCACGCGCCCGAGGAGCGGGTCGAAGCGGCGCTTCTGTCGATGATCGGCGACCGGCCGTATCGCAATCTTCTTGATCTCGGAACCGGCACCGGCCGGATGCTGGAGCTTCTGGCCCCGCGCGCGGCCCGCGCGGTCGGCGTCGACCAAAGCGCGGCGATGCTCGCGCTGGCGCGAAGCCGGATCGACCAGGCGGGGCTTCGTCATGTCTCGCTGCGCCAGGGCGACATCTACGCCCCGCCGGTCGAGCGCGATTCTTATGATCTCGTCGTCATCCATCAGGTGCTGCACTTCCTCGACGATCCGGCGCGGGCGCTCAACGAGGCCGCGCGCGCGCTTCGTCCCGGCGGGCGGCTCGCGGTCGTCGATTTCGCAGCCCATGACCAGGAATTCCTGCGCACGGACTTCGCCCATCGGCGGCTCGGTTTCGCAGTCAAGGAGATCGAGGGCTATCTCGCGGCCGCCGGCCTCGTCGCCGTGCGCACGAAGCTGGCGCCGCCGCCGACCGGAGAATCCGGCAAGCTGACCGTCGTTCTATGGCTCGCCCAGGACCCCCGGGTCATTTCTGACGCATTCCCGAAGAGCGATGTGGAGTTCGCGTGATGGCCGCCGCCAAAACCGTGCCTTTGAGCCGCTCCGGAGCGCCGGTTCGCGTCTCGTTCGAGTTCTTCCCGCCGAAAACGGCGGAGATGGAGGCGAACCTGTGGGAGGCGGCGACCCGGCTGGAGCCGCTCGCCCCCGACTTCGTCTCGGTCACCTATGGCGCCGGCGGATCGACGCGCGAGCGCACCCACGCGACCGTCGCCCGCATGATCAGCGAGACGACGATGCGGCCGGCGGCGCATCTGACCTGCGTCGGCGCGTCGAAGGATGAGATCCGGGACGTGATGCGCGCCTACCGCTCCGCCGGCGTCCGCCACATCGTGGCGCTGCGCGGCGATCCGCCGGGCGGCTTCGACGCGCCCTATGAGGCGCTGGCCGACGGTTACCAGTCGACCGCCGATCTGGTCGCCGACGCCAGGCGCATCGGAGATTTCGAGGTCTCGGTCGGCGCCTATCCGGAGAGGCATCCGCAAAGCCCGACCCTGTTGCACGACATCGAGATCCTCAAACGCAAGGTCGACGCCGGGGCGAGCCGGGCGATCACCCAGTTCTTTTTCGACAACAGCCTCTATTTCCGCTTCCTCGACCTCGCCGAGGCGGCGGGGATCGATGTCCCGATCGTGCCCGGAATCTTTCCGGTGCAGAATTTCAGGCAGACCGCGAATTTCGCCCGCCGCGCCGGGACCAGCGTGCCGCAATGGCTCGCCGACCGGTTCGACGGGCTTGAGGACGATCCGGCGACCCGCCGCCTCGTCGCCGCCGCCGTCTGCGCCGAGCAAGTGTTCGATCTCATCGATCACGGCGTCGACGAATTGCACTTCTACACGATGAACCGCGCCGATCTCGTGTTCGCGATCTGCCACCTGATCGGGCTTCGGGCCAAGCCGGCGGCGGCGGCCGCGGCGGCGTGACCGAAGAAGCTCGCCTTCCCTATGGGAGAAAGACTCGCCCTATGGGAGAAAGACTCGGCGGAAGGTTAACCGACGGGGGCTTGGCGCCGAACGAAACCCTTTGAGCGACAATTGGAAATTCTCGCGACTTGCATCGAGCGCCCCGCAGCCTCCGCCGTCCGGTGCAATGCCGGGCGTCAATAGCGCAAACTCCATTGCGAAGTTCTCGATAGTATGGTAACACTTTCGTGATTTTAAATATAAAATTATTCATGCTGATATTGTGAGATTTTTGGCAGGTATTCTCGGAATGACACGATGATTTAGGGTGCTTTCTCGACGCTTCGGCATAATAATCATTATGTTGAGCTGATATAGTAACTTGGTCGTGGCCGCCATTCCTATAACTCTATTCGCTGACATTCTTCGGCTGATTGTCGATTTTAGCCCACCACCTTCCATCTCGAAAGCGTAACGCGTTCGATTTTCATGCGTTCCACCAAAAATAGAGGGAGGCATCGGTCTCGATAACAGTATTTTCGCCGTTGGTCGGACCGCGACTGCGAGTTGGGATCGTCCAATGCAGCAACGCGTCTATCTTGTAGAAAACCGTCACCGGATCGTGGATTAAGACTGATTTCAATCATGAATTCAGGGAGAGATTATCATGACAAATTCGGCTTCATCAGTCGTCGCGCTTGCAACGATGGTCGCCGCTTTCGGGTTCACCACTGCTCAAGCTGCAAATCGCTATGGGGTGGCATGCGTTTTCAACAAAACAACTGTTCCCATCAAGTTCCAAGTCAAAATAGGCAATGGTCAATGGCAAGAATTCACCCTCAACCCCAATGCGAACAGGTGGTTCGCGCATAAATACAACAACGCGAATCAGAATAGCTCGCCCCCTCTCGAAGTGAAGTTCGATTCTGACTTGAGGCGAAACTCTTTGTTCAACCTCACTTACAAGCTGCCTCGTCGAGCGGCTGAAGGCGACACTTGTGAAGAGGGCAAGCCCTTCGCCTTCGTATACGAATCCGGCGACCGGAACTTCATCGACTTGCGGGCTCAGTAGGCCTCGCTCCCTCGGACGCACATACCAGGCGTTCTCTTAACCTTGCGCAGGTCGGAGTTCCCGATGTCCGAGCCGACCTGCGTTTCATGCTCAAGCCAGCTCCAGCCGAAGGTGGCCGCGGTGGCGGCGTGAGGCGATCTGGGACGGTCTGCGACTTTACGCATTCATGGGGCGATTCGGTCCTTCCGGCGCCGGCCTTGGACCACAAGGACGACCTCTTCGACGAGAAGGCGGTTGAGACCTTCCAGGCCTTCGAAACCGAAGTTTATCGCGTCGCCTAACCGGATTGCCGGCTGAGGAAGCTCAAGGTCTTCTCGTTGAACTCGGCCACGCTTTCGTAAATCGGCGCGTGGGCGCAGGTTTCGAACACGGTGACTTCGCTGCCCTTGATCCCGTTCTTCAGCGGATCGGCGAAGCGGGTCGAGGTCACGATGTCGTGGCGGCCGAAGGTGATCTGGGTCGGCGCGACGATCTTGCCGAGCTCTGCGAGCGCGTCATGCGCGATCACGGCGTTCGATTGGCGAAGGAAGGCGTCGAGCGGCTGCTTCGGCCGGCTGCGGACGAAGGCGGCGAGCTGGTCGATGTAATCCGGGTTGGCGGCGTATAGCTCCGGCGTGAAGCAAAAGGGAAAGATCCCCTGGATGATCATCTCGGTGACGCTGTCGAGACCTTTCGCGATGGTCCGCCAGCCTTCCACCGCCGCCTTCAGGAATGGGTCGGTCTTGGGCCAGCAGCTGTGCAGCGACAGCGACTTGACCCGGCCCGGATATTTGCTGGCGAGCCAGAGCCCGGTCGCCGCGCCGAGCGAGAGGCCGCTCACGTGCGCCCGCTCGACCCCGATCGCCTGCATGAAGCCGGCGACGTCGTCGGCGAACAATTGGGTCGAATACGCGCCTGCCGGTTTGTCGGTCTCGCCCGCTCCGCGCGGGTCGATCGATATGCAGGTGAAGCGCTTGGCGTAGTCGGCGACCTGGAACGCGTAACAGGCGTTATCGGCGGCGAGATAGGGAATGAGAATGAGCGGCTCCCCAGTTCCCTGCTGCTCATAGTTCACGGTGATGTCGTTGACTTTGACCTTCGGCATTGGAGCCTCCCGGCGCGGATCGCCTTCGTGATGGAGGCGTTCGCTGGAAAGCTATGCGCCGACGGCCAGCGAGGTCAACGCAGAAGCGTCGGGTTTCGCACCGGTTGAGCGTCGGCCCCGCTTCCGTATCGCTTCGGCGCCGGTTCCGTTTGGGTTCGGCGCCCTTTGCGCGCGGGGTCTGGCGCCCGGCGGGGCGACGTCGATGGCCGACAGCGGAACGCCACCGCCGCCGCTACGCCTTTCGTCTTTACCGGGGGTAAACGGGGCGTTTGACAGCCGCGTCAGGTCGAAGCGTTGCATGTCCGACGCAAGTCGCCCCGTCATGAGTTTGGCGTCGTGCGGCTCCGAAGACTTCAAGTAGGGTCGAAAGTTCAAAGACGTAAACTTAGGCGCCCCGTTGCGCCCGTTCGACCTTGCTGTAACGGCTGCCGCTCGCAGGTAACGATATTTGCTAACAGTGACGCTTGGGAAGTAATCATAATCGGAAAAGACGCTTCGAGGAGGCGACAAAGCGACGTAGGATACATTAGCGGTGCCTGTAAAGGAGCAGATCTATGAACCTCTCAGCCTACATTCCCTCGCTGTCCCTCGGCGATATTTTTGACGCGCTTCTTCATCCTTCCGTTGGCAAGCTGCCGGCAGGGTTTCTCCTGCTCACCCTGGCGGTGCTGGGCATCGCGGCGCTGCCCGACGATAAACGGGAAAAGGCTCGTTTGGCGATCATGGCGGGTTTCGGGCTGTTCCTCAGCCTGGAATTCTCCTGGCCGCTGAATTGGGGCGCGGTTTTTTGAGCGGGTCCGAGCCGCGGGAGCCTCGCGAGGAGCGACCCTACGACGCTGCTTTGAGACGGCGGCCGCGCGCGACCCGCCGCCTCTAACCGCACGGGGCGTTTGCCGAGCCTCGGACCGCGGCTATGATCGGCTGATGAACGAAACAGAAATCGCCAAGCTTGCGAGTTGGACCGCGAAGGCGGGCCTCGAAGGCCGCTCCGAAACCGCGCTCGTCGAAGGCTTCTCCAACCGTGCCCTGGCCGCCGGGCTGCCGCTCGCGCGCGCGATCGTCTTCATCGACACCCTGCATCCAATCCACGAGGGGCGGGCGTTCCGCTGGGAACGCGAGAAGCCGGAAGCGACGCTGACGGAGTACGGACGCAGCACCGAAGGGGAGGCCGCGGAGCGCTGGCGCACGAGCCCGTGGTATCGAATGCTGGCCGACGGGGAAGCGCTGCTGCGGCGACGCATCGCGGCTGACAGCGAACTCGAGTTTCCTATCTTTTCCGAATTGCGCGTGGCCTCGATTACCGACTTCGTCGCGATCCTCAACCGCTTCGCCGCCGACGGCGCGATTGGCGATATGGACTGCTTCTATTCCTCGTGGATGACCAATTCCGTCGGAGGCTTCTCGGATGACGAGATCGCGGCGCTGAAGCGGCTCGCGCCCTTCCTGGGGCTGGCGATCAAGTCCGCGTCCCTCGGCCGGATCGCCGAGACCCTGGTCGAGACCTACCTCGGACGGGACGCGGGCCGGCGGGTCTTAAGAGGCCGCATCGCCCGCGGGGTCGCGGACCGGATCGAGGCGGTGCTTTGGTTCAGCGATTTGAGGAACTACACCCGCATCTCCGACACCTCGCCGCCGGAAGCGATCATCCCACTGCTCAATGATTACGCTGACGCCGTCGTCTCGGCCATCCACCAGAATTCGGGCGATGTCCTCAAGCTGATCGGCGATGGGGTGCTGGCGATCTTTCCCGCCGAGGAACGCAGCCGCGCTTGCGCCGCCGCGCTCGACGCGGCGAGGCTGGCGCGCGAGGCGGTCGCCGTCCTCAACGCGCGCCGCCTCGGGGAAGGCGTTCCGGCGACCGACATGTATCTGGGACTTCATATCGGCGAGGTGTTCTACGGCAACATCGGCAGCAAGGAGCGCCTCGACTTCACCGTCGTCGGGCCGGCGGTCAACGAGGTCAGCCGGATCGCGGCAATGTGCCGGTCAGTTGACCAGCCGGTGCTCATGTCGGCGGCGTTCGCGGCCTCGATCGTCGACGAACCGCGCCCCTTCGTCTCGGTCGGGCGCTATGCTCTGCGCGGCGTGGGCAGGCCGCAGGAGCTGTTCACGCTCGACAACCAAGCGTGAGCGGCGAAGGTTTTGCGCGTGCGGCCGGGCGGCCGGTCTGGTACGAGCGCAGGAATGAGTCGTCCCCCCTCGCCGCCCGCAATCCTCACAGTCGAGCGTCTGGCCAAGGCGTTTGGAGACGTGAGGGCAGTTGACGGCGTGACCTTCCAGGTTTCCCAAGGAGAGATTGTCGGGCTCTTGGGCCCCAACGGCGCCGGCAAGACGACGACGATCAATATGATCCTCGGCGTGCTGGAGCCGACCGCCGGCCGGATCGAAATCGGTGGCGTCGACCTTCGCGCCAACCGCAGCGAGGCTTTGGCCAGCACCAATTTCGCCGCCGTCTATGCGCCCCTGCCGGGCAACCTCACGGTCGAGCAGAACCTGCGGGTGTTCGGCATGATCTACGGGGTCGACAATTTGTCCCAGCGGATCGAACGGCTCCTGGCCGCCTACGACCTCGCAAAGTTTCGCCGCGCCAAAGCAGGGGTCCTGTCGTCCGGAGAGCAGACGCGGCTCAGCCTCGCCAAGGCGATGCTGAACCGTCCGAGGCTGCTGCTGCTCGATGAGCCGACCGCCTCGATCGATCCCTCGAACGCCCGCGAAATCCGCGCCGGCATCGCCAAGTTCGTCGACAGCGGGCATTGCGGGGTATTGTGGACAAGCCACAACATGCTCGAGGTCGAGACGGTATGCGACCGCGTGCTGTTCATCTCTCGTGGCAGGATCGTGCTCGAAGGCGATCCGAAGGCGCTTCCCCGTCAGCACGGCGCCGCGAGCCTCGACGACCTGTTCGTGACCGTCGCGAACGAGACGCTCCAACAGCGACGCGGCCCATGAAAGGCTCCCGCATCGGCGCGATCGTGCTGCGCCAGTTCTACCTCTATCGCGGCAGTCCCCAGCGCATCTTCCCCATCTTCGTCTGGGTGGCGGTCGACATCCTCGTCTGGGGATTCCTGACACGCTACCTCAACGCGGTCTCCCGTGCGGATTTCAATTTTGTGCCGGCGCTCTTAGGGGCGGTTCTGTTGTGGGATTTTCTGACCCGCGTGATGCAGGGCGTGACCATGGCGCTGTTCGAGGACGTCTGGACTCGAAACTTCCTCAATATCTTCGCCACCCCTCTTCGCATCTCGGAATATCTCTCAGGGCTCGTGATCGTCGCCGTCAGCACGAGTTTGTTGAGCCTCGTCGCCATGCTCGCGTTCGCCAAAGCGGCGTTCGGCCTTTCGTTTCTCATTTATGGGGTCGCGCTCGCGCCCTTTCTGATGGTGCTCTTTCTCACCGGCATAGCGCTCGGCGTCGCGGCCGCGGCGACAGTGCTGCGTCTCGGTCCGGCCTCGGAGTGGTTGATCTGGCCGATCCCGATGCTCGTCTCGCCCTTCGCCGGCGTCTTCTATCCGGTCGCGGTCCTGCCCGGGTGGATGCAGGCTATCGCCTTTGTCCTGCCGCCCTCGCACGTGTTCGAGGGCATGCGCGCGGTCGTCGCCGGAAAGCCGGCGCCCTGGGACCGGCTGGCGCTCGGCGGCTCTCTCGCACTCCTCTATCTCGTTCTCGCCTGCCTCTTCTTCTTCTGGGTGTACCGCTTCGTCATCCGCACCGGCCTGATCGCGCGCTACAGCGCCGAGACGGTGAGTTGAGAGCGGATCGGAGCGGCCGCATTTCCGCGACCTTTCCGCTGGCCATGGTTCGGACATGTTGCAGCGCTACCGGGGCCGGCTGGAAGAGCGAATCGACGATTGCGAAGGCACTGGGGAATTTGCGGATTTCGGGGGAGCCATGTTGACATTGAAGAGAATTTGCGCCGGGGTTTTTGCGCTGTTGTCTGCGGCCGTTCTCGCGGCGCCGGCGGCTGAGGCGCAGGAGACGGGGCCGAACCCTCGCATCGCCCTCGTCATCGGCAACGCGACCTATCGGGACCAGGCGCTGGCGACCACTGCCAACGACGCCGGGCTTGTCGCCCAGACCTTGCAGGCGGCGGGATTTGACGTGGTCGGCGCGCGCGATCTCGACGGACAATCGCTGCGCACCGCCCTGCGCGATTTTCTCGACAAGGCGGAGGCGGCGGGGCCCGACATGCAGGCGTTCGTCTACCTTGCCGGCCGCGCGGTTCAATACAATGGCGACAATTACTTCGTCCCGATCGACGCCCAGATCAATCGCGACGCCGACGTGCCAATCGAGGCGGTTCGGATTTCCGATTTCGCCCACGCTCTCGCAGCAACTCCCGGCAAAGCGCGCATCATCGTTCTCGACGCGGCCCGCGCCAATCCCTACCCTGCGCGAGGGGAGCCGCTGGCGCCGGGCCTCGCCCTGGTCGACCCCGAACCCGGCGAGCTGATCGCCTTTAACGCCGCGCCGGGCACGTTGGCCGGCGACGAGCAGGGTGCCTATGGCGTCTACGGCAAGACCCTCGCCGGCGCGATGCGGCAGGGCGGCGTGGATATCGCCGAGGTCTTCGACCAGACGAGGGTGCTGGTCAATGCTGCGACTGAGGGCGCTCTTCTGCCCTGGAGCGCCTCGAAGCTCGACGGCCCCTACTTCATCTTCGAACGCGCCGCCGAAGCGCCGCCCCCGCCGGTGCTCTCGGCGGCCAAGATGGCCCGCAGACCCCTCGCCGACCTCTCTCCGGCGGAGGCTTACGCGGTTGCGCTCCAGCGCGACACGATCGCGGGATACCATGAATTTCTCAGAGCCTTTCCGCACTCCGATCAGGCCAGGCGCGTGCGCGCGATTCTCGCCGTCCGGCGGGAAGCCGCGTTCTGGCGCCATGCGGTCGACCTGAACACGCCCCGCGCCTACTGGACCTATCTCAGGGTCTATCCGAGGGGTCCGCACGTCGCCGACGCGCGCCGGCGTCTCGCCATCCTTTCGGCGGAGTTCGAGCCGCCGCCGGACTTTGAGCCGGAAGCGTTCGCCGGTCTTCCGCCGCCGCCGCCGGACGAGCGATTCTACGAGGGACAGCCTTTTTACGCCTTTGACGATTTCGGCCCGCCGCCTCCCCCGCCGCCGATCGGCTTTGTTTATGTCGAAGACGACGATTGGCGCGATCTGCCGCCGCCTCCGCCGCCGGTCAGCGTCGGCGTGCTCCCGGTGCTCGGGGTTGCGATTCCGCTCGTCGTGGGGGCGGTGGCGTATCACGGCTATGAACGCCGCAACGGGATCGCGCCGCACGGCGCGCGGCGTTTGCCGCCGCCGCCGCTCGGCCCGCCGCCGATGCCCGCCCACATCAAGCCGGCAATCCCCCGCCCGCCGATGGCCGGCGCGAGGCCGCCGAGGGCTACGGCCGTCGTCAAACCCCTGCCGCGGATAGGCCCCGCGCCCGGCGCCAAACCGATCGTCATGCCGGCTCAACCCGCAATCGGCAAACGGCGTCCAGTCGCGCCCGGAGGCAATCCGCCGCCCATCCCCCCGTCGCCGAAGGAAGGCCATCCGCCTGTCGTCGCGCCGGCCGCTCCCGGCCTCAAACCATTGCCGATCCCCCCGTCGCCAAGCGCGGGCAACCCGGCTCTGAGGCCAAGGGCGCCGTCCGGCGTCGAGCCGTTGTCGACGCCCGGCGGGGTCAAGCCCGGCAATACGACGGCGCCGCGGAAAGAAGGAGCGCATCCGCTGATCGTTCCGGTCGCGCCGCGCGCCAATCCGGGCCCGGCGGTCCCGCGGGCGGTGTCTCCGAACGGCGTCCTGAAGCCGCCGCCGCAGCACCGACCTGTGCACGTTCCTGCCGACATGCCGGTCATGAAACCCAAAGCCGCGGTCAGGCCGCCCGCGGCGGCAGTTCACGCGCCAGCGCCGGTCATTCACGCGCCAGCGCCGGTCATTCGCGCGCCAGCGCCGGTCATTCGCGCGCCAGCGCCGGTCATTCGCGCGCCAGCGCCGGTCATTCGCGCGCCAGCGCCGGTCATTCGCGCGCCAGCGCCGGTCATTCGCGCGCCAGCGCCGGTCATTCGCGCGCCAGCGGCGGTTGTTCATGCGCCTCGGGCTCCATTGCCGGCGGCGGCTCATGCCCCGGCGCGGCCGGCCTGTGGAAGACCCGGTCTACCCGTGTGTCCCAGATAGGCCGGGCTCGAGGACCATCGCTCCCGCGCCCCCTGATGACCCAAGCTCGGCTCCGGTCTCTGGAACCTTTCCGCCGGTTTTCTGGTTTTCCTTCCGACAGCGGAGGAGGCCGGCCATGCCGCGCTGCGCTTCGGTTTGCCGGACAATACAACCCGGCGCCGGAGGAAACGAAGCGCGACCGGGAGACAAGAATGGACGAGGCTGGCCGTGGGTCAGGGGCGCCTGACGCCAGATGGAAGCGTGGGGTTGACGCCTCGCGCGGCCAGGCGCGTGGCCCCGCGGGTCGCTCGGGCGGGCGCCTGGGGGTCGAGATCCTCAACGCCGCCGATCCCAAAACGATCGCAGTTTTGAAGCAGCGTCTCACGGCGCGACGCTTCGACGACTTGTTCGTCGTCGGCAAATCTTCGGAGAGCGGATCATCAGGCCGTGTCAGTCAGATTCGCTGAAAGGTTCAAGGCTCGGCTGGCCTGAACGGCTCGCGCCCGGCTCGCGGCGGCGGTGATGAAGGCCGCGTAGCTCCAGGCAAGATGCTTGGCGGACGTCTGGACGCCCGTGGTTTGGTCGAATTGTTCGGAAAGATCGCCGCTGACGGGGGTGAAGGCGCGCACCGTCCGCATTATCGCATCGCCGCGTTTGAAGGCGGCGGTCGCCAGCGAGCCGCTCCCGATCTCGCCTTCGGCAAGCGTCAGGCGCCGACAAAACCGCCGATTCTTCTCTGTCGCTATCAATGCGGCGCCGGACAGGATCTCCGAGGCCAGGCTGAAATAGAATTCCGCCGCGCCAAGGGTCGCAAAGTAATAGGCGCCGCCGCTGTAATAAATGTCGGTTGCGTAGCGCCCCATCGCCGGACCCCGCTCGGCCGGGCGGCTGCGGTTGATGTCGTACTGGCCTTCGAAAAGCTCTTCCAGAACTGTCAGCGTAGCTTGCGCGCCAGGGTCGAGCACGCTGTGGGCGCCGCTTGAGCGCCCGGCATGCAGCACGGCCAAGATGACCGCGATATCAAGGTCCTTGCCCGCGCTGCCGCCCACGACATCGCAGCGCGAGCGGTAAAATCCGGCGTCGTTGTTCCAGAACGAGTCTAGGCAGGGGGCGAGGGCATGCGCGGCCTCCCTGCAGGCGAAAGCGCGGGCGCCCTGCCCGGCCGCGGCAAACCAATCTGCGCCTTGGGCAAGCGCTTCCGCTTGCACCAGCTGCGTGTAGTAGTGATAGCCATGCTCCTCCTCCCAAATATCGAAGGAAGGATCACGCGCGTGCGACAGTGTGAAGGTCAGGTCGCTCGCGATGAGCTCTCGCATGGCCGTGGACAGCGCTGCGTCCAGACCTGGCCATTGACGCCGCCAACGCAACAACGCGAGGACCCGCAGCGCTGGACCGTCCCATTGCGGGCGCGGCCAGCGGATGAAATCCAGCGTGCCGTCCGGATTGACGCGGACCTCCGCGAGCGCCGACTCGCCGGACACGGCCGCGATCTCCGCGTCGGGCCGGAGATATTGAAGGAATAAGGGCTGCGCACTTCTCCTGAAATCGCCTTGGCGAAGAAACTCCCGGCCATTCAGATCGCGAAGGGAAAGACTGAATTCGACAAACTCGCGGAGGCGGACAACCGCCATGTTGTCGAGGAGGCCTTCGGCGAGCGCAACGCGCAGCGCGTCGACTACGATCGCCGAATCGCGGAACCAGTGAAAAAAATAGTCCGGGTCCGGATCATAGGCGGCGAGGACCGGCGACGCCAGAACCGATCCCGGACGCGGGACCACTCTCTGCCCGAAGCCGGGACGCTCCTTGACGAGATGAGTAGCCGAGATGGCGCTCGCCATCGCGCGCGCGGCGAAGCGCGCTTCCCCACGAATCCATTCTTCGAGTTCGTCCAAGACGAGGTCACGCAAAATGCGGGCTGCGGAAGCCGAGCGCCTTCATCCCGGCTTGAATCTCGGGGACGCCCATGAACAGCTTCCATAACAACCCGCTGCGATAATTCTCGATCATGACCACGACCGGCCCCTGGCTGATCGCGAGGAATGCGTCGGCGTACCAGTCACGCTGCTCGCTGAAGCCGTCCACAAAGCCGAAGCGCCCCCAGATCCGGTCGCCGAGATCCTCGTAGAAATGCCGCAGCGCCGCCATGGCCTCGGTCGGAGCGTAGGGAAAGCTCGCCAACGCGGCGGCGGGACTGATGACGCCGCGATCCTTGTCGGGCGCGCTGGCGGCATAGCCGGCGAACGCTTCGCCGGCGCTCAGGCCCCAGCAGTTTGGCCCATACCCTTTGTTGCCGCGGGGATTGCGGACGCAGTATGCGTAATTGATGCGGGTATGATTGACGTTTTGACGCCAATAGTCGGCATAGGCGTCGCTGAGCCCTCGGGGATCGATGCCACAAAATGAGAAATGCGCCAGAAACAACGGCCCGCCCCAGTCGGGACCGAGCGGAAGCTCCACGCCTTCGAAGCTGCGTCGGTTTAGAAAATAGCGCCCAGCCGCCCAGCCCTCATGATAGGCCTCGCTTGCAACGGGATAACGCGGCGCTGAGGCCGCCAGCACATAAGTAATGAGGCATTCGTTCCAGCCGTGGATCTCATGGTTGAGCGCGAAGCCGTTTGTCGGGCTCCAGTGCCAGGTCAGCGCATAGCGGCCTCCCTGAGTGAACCAATCCCACTCCGCCTCACGCCAGAGGTAGGTGATACGATCGCGCAGCCGCGCCTCCTCCGGCTCAGCGCGATCAAAATAAGCGCGCGCGCACAGCAAACCCTGGAACAGGAAGGACGTTTCGACAAGATCCGCGCCGTCGTCCTTGCGGCTGAACGGAATCGTCGCGCCCGTCCCGCCATGCATGAAATGCGGATACATGCCGTGATAGCATTTGGCCGTCTCGAGACAGTCCAGCATCGCCGACAACCTGGTCATGGCCTGGGCGCGCGTTACCCATCCACGCTCGCAGGCGGCCAAGATCGCCATAATGCCGAACCCAGAGCCCCCTATAGCGACGGCGTCAACGCTGGGATCGGCGAACCGCTGGCAGCGATCGCGCGCCAGTCCGCTTACTGGGTGAGCGCCTTCCCAGAAATAACGAAACGACTGGCGCTGAACGAGGTCGAGCAGGCGTTCATCGGTGAGTTTCCTATCGCGGCGCGCGGCTTTGACCTGGGGATCGCGCTTGGCTTGATGCGTCATGGGTGAGCAACCTATTGGGCCGCAAGGTTCTGCGGTGCGGGTCGATTCTGGTCACGAGATCCGGCGGCGTCCGCCGGTCTGAAAGTCGGGCCGTCCGGATCCCTCACCAGATTCAGCGTCCGGGTAAAGAAGCCGCTATCATTGTGGGCTTTGCCGATATTGATAACCCCGACATCGACCAGCGTGTCTGTGAAAATCGCCTCTATTCGTCGCCGCGAGACAGGATCGACGAGGTCGAGCGCGTTATCGATCACCACCCATCGCGGCCTTTGCAGCATGACGCGGGCAAAGGCTATGCGCTGCTTCTCATCGTCGTTCAACTCCCGGTCCCATCGATCCGCCTTGCCGAGCAGGGGCTCGAGGCGGTCGAGGCCAACATCCGCAAGCGCCTTGGCGATAGCTGCATCATTGGAGACATCCGCAGAGTGTGGATAGGCGATCGAGGAGCGTAGAACGCCAGGAGGGACGTAAGCATGGGTTGGTATGAATGCGATGGATTGGCGAGCCGGACGAGTGATCCGGCCGCTTCCCCAGGGCCACAGTCCGACGATCGCGCGGAACAGCAGAGTTTTTCCCGCGCCGCGTTCACCGACAATGAGGATATGGTCGCCCGGCTTAAGGTCCAAATGCGTCTCGCTCAACATGACGCAACCTGCCGGCGTCGCGACGTGGAGATCGTCTATACGGATCGACGGGCTGTCACCCTCGTCGAAGGCGATGCGGCTGGCGGCGAGGCCGAGACTATCCATGGTCAGAATCGTTTTGCGAAAGCTCGCCACGCGCAAGAGCGTGGCGCGCCAGTCCGCGATGTTGGAGAAATTGTCGACGAACCAGCGCAGCGACGTCTGCACCTGATTGAATGCGCCGACCACCATCATCAGCTCACCGAAGCTCATGCCGCTGGAAAAGTAGCCGGGCGCCGCCACCAGAATCGGCGCGATGATCGTAAACCAGCCATAGCCGGCGGTGACCCATGTCAGCCGCGTCACCGCCCAGACGATGCGCCGTGAGATGTCAAGGACGGTCTCGAAAATCGCATCGAGGCGCCTCTTCTCGTCGGCTTCGCCGCCATACAGGGTAATGCCTTCGATCTCTTCGCTGACGCGGACCAGGCCGAAGCGCAGTTCCGCCTCTCGCGCATAGTGATTGGCGTCGAGAGCGATCAGAGGGCGGCCAACTCGCCAACTCAGATAGGATGCGGCGCCGGCATAGAGCAGCGCGCACCAAACCATGTAGCCTGGAGGAGCGAACTTGTGGCCAGCGAACGGCAGAAACATGCCGCGCGAGAGCCCCCAGAGCACGCCGATAAACGACGCCAGAAGCAGCGTCGATTGTAGAAGGCCAATGCCCAAGTCCGTAGTAAGGTCTGTCAGATGCTGCGCGTCGGCCTGAAGGCGCTGGTCCGGGTTGGCGCCCATGGGGCCTGAATTTGAAAGACGGAAAGCGCGAAGGGGCGCAAGCCATTCATTAAGGAGGTCGTTCACCAGGCCTTCGCGCAGGTCGACCTTGGACATCTGGTTAAGCCAAGTCTGAGCCACATTGAGGACCAGCAGAATGCCAGCCAGCACGGCGAAAACGCCAAGCTGCTCAACGAAGGCGGGTATGTCCTTGCGGGTCAGCGCATTGTAGAAAGGGCGGTTCCAGGCGTTGAGTTTGATCTGCGCATAAGCCGTCGCCCCCACCACCGCGACGAGCGCGGCGGCCATCATCAGGAGTTTGTTGCGCTGGCGCGAAGTCCAGAAAGCCGAGGCCATCCCCATGACCTCGGTCCAAAGGCTCTCCGGCGGCGGCTGTTCTGGGCTCCCAGCGCCATGGGATGGCTTGCTCGACTGCTGCGCCATCAATTCGCTGCGTCGCCTCTCCGCCAATAGAATGATCCGGCGGGCACAATCGCCGCCGACTTTCTAGGGCCGCCCCGTTCGCGGGTTGGGTCGAAAGAGCTCTCAACGGTCCCGGGCCCCGAGGATTCATCATCTAATGGAAATTGCGAATTGAAACCATCCCCTGGCGGCGCTCGGCAAAGCGCGAGCATGGAACGCATCGAGACATTGATGGCGGCGATGACGATCGAGGAAAAGATCGGGCAACTCAACATGGCCCCTTCATCGCGCTCGGTCACGGGCCCGGGCGAAGTGCACGACATAGGCGAGGGCGTCCGCGCCGGACGGATTGGAAGCCTGTTGAACCTTTGGGGCGCCGAGGAAGCGCATGCCGTCCAACGGCTGGCCGTGGAAGAATCTCGCCTCGGCGTTCCGTTGCTGCTGGGTCTCGACGTCATCCACGGCCACCACACGATTTTCCCGGTTCCGCTGGCGGAAACGTGTCTGTTCGATCCGGCGCTGTGGGAGCGGTCGGCGCGCTTGGCCGCCGAAGAAGCCGCAGCGGACGGCGTCGCGCTGACCTTCGCGCCCATGATCGACGTTGCGCGCGACCCTCGCTGGGGACGGATCGTCGAGGGGCCAGGGGAAGACCCCTGGGTCGCTTCGCAGTTCGCCGCAGCGAAAACGCGCGGCTTCCAGGGCCAAGACCTCGCGGCCGCCGATAGCCTCGCGGCCACCGCCAAGCATTTTGGCGCCTACGGCGCCGTAACCGCCGGCCGTGAATACGCTTCGGCCGACCTCTCGGAGAGAACGCTGCACGAGATCTACCTTCCGGCGTTCGCGGCGGCCGTCGCCGCGGGCGTGGCGGCGATCATGCCCGCGTTCAACGACATTGCCGGCGTGCCGACGACCGCCAACGCCGCGCTGCTGCAAGGCTGGCTGCGGGGACGCCTCGGTTTCGACGGCGTCCTGATCAGCGACTACAACGCGATTGCGGAACTGCTCAACCATGGGGTGGCGCGTGATGTCGCCGAGGCCGCGGCGCTGGCCCTCAATGCCGGGGTCGACATCGATATGGTGAGCAACGTCTATGCCGCGGGCCTGCCAAGGGCCCTGGAGCGCGGTCTCGTCGCCATGACCGACATCGAGACAGCCGTCCGGCGCGTGCTTGGGCTGAAGGAGCGTCTAGGCCTTTTCGATGATCCGTACCGCCGTGGCGCGGCCAACGACGACGCGATCGCGCGGGGAGAGGCGGACCGGCGCAAACTGGCGCGCGAGATCGCCCGGCGGGCGATCGTGCTCCTCACGCTGAAGCGCAGCATCTTGCCGCTTTCATCCAGCTTGCGGCGTATCGCGGTTATCGGCCCGCTCGCCGCGACGCGCGACGAAATGCTCGGATCCTGGGCGTCGGCGGGCCGACCGGAGGACGTCGTGTCAATTCTGGAGGGGCTGCGCGCCGCGCTGCCCGGCTGCCGCATCGACTGCTCATCGGGCGTCGAGATCAATCGACCCGATACGCAAGGCGTCGCCGCCGCACTCGCGCTCTGCCACGAAGCGGAGATCGTCGTGCTCTGTCTCGGCGAGGCCGCATCGATGAGCGGAGAGGCGGCGAGCCGCGCTGATCTCGGCTTGCCAGGGCGCCAGCGCGCGCTGGCCGAGGCGGTTCTCGACCTCGGCCGGCCCGTCGTCGCAATTCTTTCGTCTGGCCGCCCGCTCACCGCGCCCTGGCTGTTCGAACGCGCGGACGCCGTTCTAGCGACGTGGTTTCTCGGCGCCGAGGCCGGACATGCGATCGCGGACGTTCTGACTGGAAAATTCAATCCGGCGGGAAAACTGCCGATCACCTGGCCCCGCGACGTTGGGCAGGCGCCGATTTATTACAGCCAGCGTCCGTCTGGCCGACCCACTGACACGGGCGAGCATTACTCCAGCAGATATCTCGATCTGCCTGCAACGCCGCAATTTTTCTTCGGCCACGGCCTATCCTTCAGCCGCTTCGTCCTGAATGACCTGCAGTGCGGTCCGAGCTTGGCGAGGGCGGGCGAAACCGTTGAGATTTCGGTCTCCGTCCACAACGACAGCCTCTTCGACGGCGAGGCGACATTGTTTCTGTTCGCGCACGACGTGGTCGCAAGCGTTGCCCGCCCCGTCCTTGAACTGAAGGGCGTGCGCAAGATTTTCCTGCAGGCGGGGGAACGTGGACGGGCGATCTGGCGATTGCCGAGCGAGGCGCTGGCGTTCGTGGGTTCGAACCTGAATGTCATCCTGGAACCCGGACGATTTGAAATCCACGTTGGCCAGAACGCCGATCCGACTTATTTCTTGACCTGCGCTTTCGAATTGAGCGCCTAACGCCAAGAACTCCCTGGTAATGACCCTTTGACCCAATTGCATGGCCTGGGACTGGATAGAGACCGTGACGTTGCGCTTCTCCGCGGCACGGCCTCGGGTCACTCGCCCTTGGACACAACGTCCGGCCGAGCGTGGGTCACTTATCCGGGAAGAGCCGAAAATCCGCCTGGCTGGATCGGCGAGGGCGACGCCGAATGGCGGAGCTACTCGACTTCGATCCTGTTTCATGTCCGCGCGATGAGATTGACGAAACGGCAGGCGAAGAAATTTCGCGCCGGCGCGATCCCGACGTCAGCCCAGCTAAAGCCTTGATGAGACTCAACCAATCATTGCGGGCGCGCCGCGAGCGCGTCGGGCCGGCGCCGAGAGCTGGGGAAAACCTCGCATTCCAGTCCTCGCGAACTCTGCGCGATTCAACAAGTAGTGTACCTTTTCCTCGGATGGCCACGAGATGTCGTGGCGACGGTCTCTTAGAGAGTTTTGGTCCGCGTTGCGCCCGACGGTTCTTCCGTCAGGCGGGGGAGCCGGATTCTGTGCACGCGCGGTTCGCTTTTTTTGACGAAGGAAACACTTGCGAGGCGCCTATGTCTTGGACGGACGAGAGGGTTGAACAGCTTCGGCTGCACTGGGTGGAGGGCAAGAGCGCGAGTCAAATCGCGACCCTTCTTGGTCACGGATTGACCCGCAACGCCGTGATCGGAAAGGTTCATCGGCTCGGTCTGGCGGGCCGCGCGAAAACGCCGAGCGCAGCCAGCTCGCGTCCGCGCCAGCCCCGCCCCGCGCCGTCCATTCATCGTTCCGCGGCTCCGCGCCCGAGCGCGGCCGTTCCGCGGATCGGGCGAGGCGGGACGGCGCTCGCTTTCGCGCCGCAAGCCTTAGCCGACGCGGACGTGCAGGACTTTGAGAGCGTCGTCGTGCCGATGTCGCTCCGGGTCACCATCGTCGAACTCAGGGAGGCGATGTGCCGCTGGCCTTTGGGGGACCCGACGAGCCCCGATTTTCGCTATTGCGGCTCACACGCGCCTGCGGGGCCATACTGCCCGCACCACGGCGCGCTGGCCTATCAGCCGGCCCAGGACCGGCGACGCGAACGCGACCGCGAACGTCGCGTAGGTTTGTTGCGATAGCGACCAACGATCAGACGACGAGGCCGTGCTTCGCCCGCAGCTCGTAAATCATCAGGGCGATCCCGAATACCGGAATGGCGAAAAGGGGGAATCTCAAAACACATCCTAAAGTTTGGCCTCTTCCGGAATGGACGAGATCGTCATTCGAAGCCCCCGCTCGGGGCGGTCAGTCTCACAAGACTTCCGCGATCCGGAACGCATAGCGCTGGTGACCGGCGATCATCGCCTCGCGATAGACATCGAAGACCCGCGGAAACTTGTGGCTCATCCCCTCGAGACTATACCAGCTTTCCCAAAGGCCAGGAGTGTGGGCGGCGGTGGACTCGACGACATAGACGCCGGGTGGTCTCGAGGCGTCCGGGCTCCGAAAGCGGCTCGGCTCGGTGATCGCGATATGCCCTGCATTCGCCGCCGAGCCGCCGCCTTCGATAATCGCGCCTACGCTGCTTACTCTGCCCAGGATATAAGAGCGTCCAGGCTTCATGTCTTCCCAACGCGAAATCACCGTCTTGCCGATGAAATATTGCGGGATCAGAGAGTCCGGTCCCTCGTTGACGTCGAGCCCTTGATCTGTCCACGGGCGTCCGCGCTTGACGTGCCAGAGATAATTCCCAACGAAGCCGTTGCAGTCGAGCCCGAGCGCGCTGTCCGCGTAGGCCTGCAAACCAAGCGGCGCGAGCTTCCAATGATCGACAAGTTGGAGGACGATCTGGCAATGTTCGGGCGAGCCTTTGCCGGCGAACACATATCTCGCAATCAGTCGAACGTTTTTGAGGACCGCGGAGTCGACCGGTCCCGGGCCGCTCCTGGTCATTTGGTTGACCGTTGTCGAGCCGTCCGCCTGCCGATGCGCGATCCGAAAGACCTCCGGCCCAGAATCGACCCGGAGTTCCATGTCGACGCCGCCTCTGTCCAATCTGTTGAGGAACGCGTTCGCCGCGGCCTCCTTGTAGTTCATCGATCGCAGTCGATACTGGTTTAGCCTGATCGTCGCCGCGCCGCCGTTCGCGAGCGGGACGACGAGTTTTTCGTATCGCGCCTTGTACTGGGTGGGGGTCATGACGGATCCGATCGCAAAGAAGCCCGGAAATTCGTCCGCCTCGCCGCCGGATCGCCTAACCCGAACGCGGGAAAGGAAAGAGGCGGCGCCGCGAGGGCCGCTCCAGTTGAGGATCTTTTGGTTGCGCGAGCCGATCAGCTTTCGGCGGTCGCCTGAGCCGGGCCGGAATCCTTGCCCTTGGCCTCGATGTCACGGTCGACGAATTCGATCACCGCCATGGCGGCGTTATCGCCGGGACGGAATCCCGCCTTCATGATCCGGGTGTAGCCGCCATTGCGGCTCTTGTAGCGGGGTCCGAGGACATCGATCAGCTTTTTGACCAGATCGGCGTCGCGTAGACGGGAAATGGCGATGCGTCGGGCGTGCAGGTCGCCGCGCTTGCCGAGCGTGACCAGTCTTTCGACGACCGGACGAAGATCCTTGGCCTTCGGCAGCGTGGTCGTGATCTGCTCGTGCTTGATCAGCGCCTGGGCCATGTTGGCGAACATCGCTTTGCGATGCTCGGCGGTGCGGTTGAAGCGCCGCTTGGCGTGTCCGTGATACATCTGGCACTCCTTGTTGTTGACGGCCGCCGCGCCACGGGCCGGCCGTTCGTCTTATCTTTCCCCGCCTTGCGGCAGAGGATCGGAGCGAGGGCGCGGGTCAAGACCATCGTCCGGTCCTTCAAGTCGCCTTCTCCCGCATAGCCCGTCGAAAGACGGGCGTCCTTCGGACCTCCCTCGCGGGAGAAGGACCTTTCAGTAATGCTCCTCGAACCGCTTGGCGAGGTCCTCGATGTTCTCCGGCGGCCAGCCCGTGACCTCCATGCCGAGATGCAGACCCATCTGCGCCAGCACTTCCTTGATCTCGTTGAGCGACTTGCGGCCGAAATTCGGCGTGCGCAGCATTTCGCCCTCGGACTTCTGAATGAGGTCGCCGATATAGGTGATGTTGTCGTTCTTGAGGCAGTTGGCCGAGCGGACGGAGAGTTCCAGTTCGTCGACCTTCTTGAGCAGCGCCGGGTTGAAGGCGAGTTCGGGGATCGCGTGCTGCGCCTCCTCGCGACGCGGCTCCTCGAAGTTGACGAACACGGAGAGCTGATCCTGCAGGATGCGGGCCGCATAGGCGAGCGCGTCCTCGGGCGACATGGCGCCGTTGGTTTCGACCGTCATAGTCAGCTTGTCCTTGTCGAGGTCCTGACCCTCGCGGGTCGCCTCGACTCGGTAGGAAACTCTCTTAACCGGCGAGAACATGCTGTCGATCGGCAGCAGGCCGATCGGCGAATCCTCGGCCCGATTGCGTTCCGCCGGAACGTAGCCCTTACCGGCAGTGACCGTGAACTCGATGCGCAGGTCCGCGCCCTCGTCGAGGGTGCAGATGACGAGATTCGGGTTGAGAATCTGTATGTCGCCAGTAGTCTGAATGTCGCCGGCGGTGACGGCGCCGGGGCCGCGGCGTTTGAGCACCAGGCGCTTGACGCCTTCGCCCTGCATCTTGACCGCGATATCCTTGACGTTGAGCACGATGTCGACCACGTCCTCGCGCACGCCCGGGATCGACGAGAATTCGTGCAGCACCCCATCGATGTGAATCGAGGTGATCGCCGCGCCCTGCAGCGACGACAGCAGCACGCGGCGCAGAGAGTTGCCGAGCGTCTGGCCGAAGCCGCGCTCGAGCGGCTCGGCGACCACTGTCGCCACCCGGCGCGAGTCCTCGCTCAAAACGACGTCGAGCTTCTTCGGCTTGATGAGTTCTTGCCAGTTCTTCTGGATCACGGCGTGACCTTCCATTCGACGTATTGCGCGCGTACGAAAGCCGACGCGCCTTCAAATTTCAGACGCGACGGCGCTTGCGCGGACGGCAGCCATTGTGCGGGATCGGCGTCACGTCGCGGATTGAAGTGACGGTGAAACCGGCCGCCTGGATCGCGCGCAGAGCCGATTCGCGGCCCGAGCCCGGTCCCGAAACTTCGACCTCGACGGTGCGCATGCCGTGCTCGGAAGCCTTGCGAACGGCGTCCTCGGCGGCGATCTGCGCGGCGAACGGAGTCGATTTGCGGGAGCCTTTGAATCCCATCGTGCCGGCGGAGGACCAGGAAATCGCATTGCCCTGCGCGTCGGTGATGGTGATCATCGTGTTATTGAACGTCGAGTTCACATGGGCGACGCCCGAAACGATATTCTTGCGTTCGCGACGGCGGACGCGGGTCGCTTCTTTTGCCATGGTTCAAGCCCTTCAATCGCGCTTCGGTCGAGCGCGTCCTTTTTTCAGAATGCGTCAGACGACTCGGCGATCACTTCTTCTTGCCGGCGATCGGCTTGGCCTTGCCCTTTCGGGTGCGGGCGTTGGTATGGGTGCGCTGGCCGCGGACCGGCAATTGTCTGCGGTGCCTGAGGCCGCGGTATGAGCCCAGATCCATCAGGCGCTTGATGTTGATCGCCACATCGCGGCGAAGGTCGCCTTCCACCATGTAGTCGCGGTCGATGGTCTCGCGGATCTGCATCACCTCCGCGTCGGTCAACTGGGCGACCCGCCGTTCGGAAGGGATATGCACCTTCTCGCAAATCTCTTCGGCTTTCGTCGGCCCGATCCCGTGAATATACTGAAGCGCGATGACGACGCGCTTGTTTGTGGGTATGTTGACGCCTGCTATGCGAGCCATTCGCTCATGCTCCATTTCGGCGGAGCCCAGGGCCTAACGCCTCAGGCGCCGCGGGACTGATCGTCTCGGCGTCCGGTGGAGGCCGGCCCTTGCCGAGAATCCCGGAAAACGCAAAAAGTCCCATGCGCTCGCATCCGCGCCGGGACCCAGAACAGGTTCAGGATGCCGCGCATTTAGTCAGTTCTCGGCGCTTGTCAAGGAAAAACGCGCAGAACGGCAAGACCGGACTGCCCCAATTTGTGCGAGCGGCGTTCCCTGGCCGCGGCCGCGCGGTCGGAAGCGCGCCGCTAAGGCCGACGGTTGGAAGGCGGAATCATGGAATTACGCTCTTTGCCCGCGGCTGGCCTCCCGCCTCTCGCAAAGTCGCCCAAATCGCTCTATAGGCGCGTCAACGGAAACGAACCGACGGCGGACGACGACCCGCTCGTCCCTAAGGAGTCCCCATGAAACGATTTTTTACCCCGCGTTTGCGCTCGACCGCCGCGGCCCTCGCGTTCGGTCTCGGCGCGACCCTGGCGCTCGCCGGCGCGGCCTCGGCCGATCCGAAGGTGCTGGCTAAGGTCGACGGCTCGCCGATCACCGATCAGGACGTGGCCGACGCCATGGCCGACATCGGACCCGGACTGCCGCAGAAGCTCGAAGGCCCGGCGCGGCAGAAATACGTGCTCGACTATCTCATCGATCTCAAGCTCGCCGCCAAGAAGGCGGAAGCCGACAAGCTCGACCAGACTCCCGAATTCGCCCGCAAGATGGCCTATTATCACGACAAGCTGGCGATGGAGGAGCTGCTCGGGAGCGTCGCCAAGGCCGCCACGACCGAGGAGGCGGAGCGCAAGGCTTATGACGAGGCCGCCAAGGCGGAGCCGCCGCAGGAAGAGATCCACGCCCGCCACATCCTGCTGCCGACCGAGGAGGACGCCAAGAAGGCGCTCGCCCGGGTCAAGGGCGGGGAGGATTTCGCCAAGGTGGCCAACGAACTCTCCAAGGATCCAGCAGGCGACGGCGGCGACCTGGGCTGGTTCACCAAGGACCGGATGGTGCCCGAATTCGCCAACGCCGCCTTCAAACTGAAGCAGGGCGAGATTTCCGATCCGGTCAAAACGCAGTTCGGATGGCACATTATCCAGGTCGAAGGCATCCGGACCAAGAGCTTTCCGCCCTTCGAGCAGCTGAAGGCGCAGGCGGCGCGCTACGTGGCGACGAAAGCGCAGAGCGAGACCATCGCCGCGCTTCACAAGGACGCCAAGATCGAATTGTTCGACGCGAACGGCAAACCGCTGCCGCCCGCGGCTTCATTAGCGCCCGCGGCCCCCCCGGCCGGCTCCAACAAGGCGGCTCCGGCCGGCGCGGACAAGCCGAAGACGCCCTGACTTTCGCCTGCGAAAAAGAGAGCGGCCGCCGGGCCGCTCTCGCCGCCTTCCGGAACGATCCATGGCCGCTCCCGCCCCGCTCTCCCCGCTCGCGCCGAAGAGCTATCCCGTCCTTCCGCCGATCGCGGGCGTGCGCTTCGCCGCCGTCGCGGCAGGCGTGCGCTATGCGGGGCGAACCGACGTGATGTTGGCGCTGTTCGACCGGCCGGCCGCGGCCGCGGGCGTCTTCACCCGCTCCAAGTGTCCTTCCGCGCCGGTCGACTGGTGCCGCGCCCATCTTCGAGGCGGCAAGGCGCGGGCGCTGATCGTCAATTCCGGCAACGCCAACGCGTTCACCGGCGCCGCCGGCGCGAGCGCGGTCGCCGAGGTCGCCGAGGCGGCGGCCAAGGCGATCGGCGCCGGGCGAGACGAAATCTTCATGGCCTCGACCGGGGTCATCGGCGAGCCGCTCGAGGCTACGCGCATCGCGCGCGCGCTCGATGCGCTGGTCGCCGAGGCCAGGGCCGACCGGCTGATGGACGCCGCCAGGGCGATCATGACCACCGACACCTATCCCAAGATCGCCACCGCGCGGGTCAGGCTCGGCGACGCGGAAGTCGTCATCAACGGCATCGCCAAGGGCGCCGGCATGATCGCGCCCGACATGGCGACCATGCTCGCCTATGTGTTCACCGACGCGGCCGGTCAGCTCGAACGCCCTGCAGGCGATGCTGTCGAAATCGGTCGAGCGCTCGTTCAACGCGATCACCGTCGACAGCGACACCTCGACCTCGGACACGTTGATGATCTTCGCCACCGGCGCCGCAAACGGCGCGCCGGCGATCGAGGACGCCGGCGATCCGCGCGCCGCCGGGTTCAGGCGCGCGCTCGACAAGCTCCTGCGCGACCTCGCCCACCAGGTGGTGCGCGACGGCGAAGGCGCGCGCAAGTTCATCGAGATCAACGTCTCGGGCGCGGCGACCCGCAAGGCCGCCAAGCGGGTCGCGCTCTCGATCGCCAATTCGCCGCTGGTCAAGACCGCCTGCGGCGGCGAGGACGCCAACTGGGGCCGCGTCGTCATGGCGGTCGGCAAGGCCGGCGAGAAGGCCGAGCGCGACAGGCTCGACATTTTCTTCGGCAAGATCCGCGTCGCCCATCAGGGCCAGCGCGATCCGGCTTACGACGAGGCGGCGGCTTCGGCCTATATGAAGCGCGACGCGATCGAAATCGCGGTCGATCTCGGCCTGGGGCGCGGGCGCGCCACGGTCTGGACCTGCGACCTCACCAAGGAATATGTCGCGATCAACGGCGACTATCGCTCGTGAAGCTGCTGCTGGTCGTCGCTTGCGCCCTCGTCGACGCCGACGGCCGCGTGCTTCTCGCCCAGAGGCCCAAAGGCAAGCCGCTCGAGGGCCTGTGGGAATTTCCCGGCGGCAAGATCGATCCGAGCGAGCGGCCGGAGGACGCGCTGATCCGCGAACTTCGCGAGGAGCTCGGCATTGAAGTGAAGGAGGCCTGCCTGGCGCCGCTCACTTTCGCCAGCCATTCTTATGAAGACTTCCACCTTCTGATGCCGCTCTATGTCTGCCGCAAATGGGCAGGCTTGGTGCGCCCGCTCGACCGCCAGACGCTCAAATGGGTCCGCCCGAAAGACCTGCGCGCCTTTCCGATGCCGCCCGCCGACGCGCCGCTGATCCCGCACCTGGTGGATTTGCTGGGGTGAGGCTAGCGCTTCATGGCCAGCGGGTCCCATCGCGAGTTGTGTTGGAATTTGGTAGCGCGTCTTCGGGCGACATCAGGCTATCCGATCATGCGGCGAGGTCAATGATCTGATCGGACGGCTTCTCGGCGAGGCTCTGCCATCCATCGACCTTTCGCATGACGATCTGGCCGGAGGCGAGCAGCGCCCAGAACAGCATGGCGGCGGTTTCGGCGCAGGGCAGGAGGGTCTGAGTCTTGATGCGCCGCTTGAACTCCTCGTGCAGGCGCTCGATGGCGTTCGAGGTCCTGATCGACTTCCATTGGCTGGGCGGGAAGCGGGTGAAGGTGAACAGCCTGTCGCCGGCCTCCTCCAGGCTGTCGGCGACGGCGCGGCATTTGATGCGCCATTTGCGGATGAAGGCTTTGCGCCTCGCCTCGACCTCGGCCCGGGTCGCGGCGTAGATCATGTCGCGATAGTCGTTGGAGATTTCCTCGTGCAGCCGGTCGGGCGCGTGAGCGAGGAGATTGCGGTGCTTGTGAACCGTGCAGCGCTGGACCGGCGCGTCGGGCCACAGCGCCGCCAGCGCCTTTTCCAGGCCCGGCGCGCCGTCGGCGATGACGAGCTCCGGGGTCTTCAGCCCGCGCCGAACGAGATCGTCGAGCAGCGCTCGCCAGGCGGCCTCGCTTTCCCCGCCCATGCTGCGGATCGCCAGCAGCACTTTCTGACCGTCGGCCCGCACGCCGAGGGCGACGAGCAGCGAGATCGAGGTCGCGCGTTTGTCGAGGCGGACGCGGACAACCGTGCCGTCGAGGATCAGCCGCACGATCGGCTCCTCGCCGAGCGGCCGCACGTTCCAGGCGTCCCAGTCGCCCTTCACCCTCCGCCACGCCCGGCTGACCACGTCCTTTCCGACCGGCCCCGCAAACACCGCAGCCAGCGCCCGACGCACGCGACGGGTGTTGGTCCCGGAAAGATAGGCCCCGGCAATCAGCGCATCCGCGGCGCGGGTGCGGCGCTGGTAGAGGCGAAGCGAGGCGCTCCTCCATTCGCTCGTCCTGCCGTCCGCGCCCCTCAGCCGGGCGCGCGGCACGGATATCTCCGTTCTCCCGAAGGTCCCGGTCAGACCCCGCTTGCGATGGCCGTGCCGGACGCCGATGACCGCCGGCGGCTCGCCATCCCCGTTCAGTCTGCTTCGCCCATAGCGCGGGCGAGACAGCGCCACGGAGAGTTCCTCTTCCAGCATCGTCTCGATGAAGCCGCGCACCCGAGAACGAACCCCCTCCTCGATCGCGTCGAACCAATCGTCGAAAAGCAAAGGCTCGGCGGCGACAGCCGCATCCTTCATGCTATCCTTGATCATGGCGTGGTCTCCCTTCCGGCGCGCCAACGCCGGAATCAGTTGGGTTGAACAACCCGGAGACTACGCCAACCCAATTCCCACCACCTCCGCGACGGGACCTGTCCAGCGAGCGCTTGCCGCCCGATCGAAGACGGTGTTCGCGCCCGAGCGCCCGCCCGCCCCCAAGCCGGGCGTCATACGGTTTCCGCCTGATTGAATCGCCTCGTTGTCGCAGTTTGGGCGGGGAGCGGGCCTCCTGAGAGGATTGGGGAAAGAGCTTCGAGAGCCGTCTTCGCGCGTTTCGGCAAGCCCGCTCAAGCAGCCTCGGGCTGGTGGGCCGCTGCAGAAACCTGGCTAGTGCGGCATTCTCATGCTGGCCTTGCTCTGCGCCGCCGCTAAACCTTGTTGTTCACCAGCGCACATCGCGCCTGTATCTGCTTCGATTTGTACGTCTCTCGTAAATTCTGCGCCTCTTGTAGACAAGTCCATGGCATTGGACCCCCAACCTAAATCCTGCTCCTGTCTGCGGCGGGCAGCCGCCGCCTTGGCGCGATCGCACCATAGGCGCGCCATCTTTTCCCATTCGTCAAGCATATGACAAGCATTCCGGTTGACGACCCAGGAACACGTCACCTCGGTGTCTTGCGCTTGCGCCGCAGTCGCTCCGGCAAAAAGCGCAGCAGCCGCAGCAAGTCGGGATAGTCATTTTTTCAATCGCTCAATCGCCATAGATGTAAGAGTCATGGATATAATAGAGGCTGATGTCCTCGTCACAGTCGCCATCATCGTTCCGCCTCGGCGAGTAGCCATGGCTCCCAATCGCTGTTTCACGGGCGGCTTTCATCAGATCACGGTAGATCAGTGGCCAGGTAAGGTGATTGTCGCAGACGAGGAGCGGCGTTTCACTGTGCTCCCTCATATCGAACTGCTCAAGGTACGCTAGATCTTCCTCAGTCAGTTTCATGACGTACGACAGAGAATGGTCCACGTTGCAGCGCCAGCACCATGCCTCGAGCTTCATCCCTTCCCCGCTTGCGGTGTGCTGCACGGTGAATTTGCCTTCGCCATCCACCGTAAAGCCCTCGCCGCACTTCTCGCACTTTCCTTTTGAGCGCGCCAACAGCTCACGGCGGGCTTCAGGCGCGACTTTCCGGGCGGCTTTGTCATAGAATCCGGAGACAAGCTGGGCCTTTCGGCTCGCTATGGCGGCCGCAATATCCGGACGGTTGCGAGTACCATCGGCGATTTTTCGCCTTGCATAGCGGATCAGTTCCGCTATCTGGCGGCAGCGTTCGCCTCGGCGGCCATGCAGCGCCTCGTCGCAAAAGAGGCTTCCCGGCTGCGGCGCAACCGGCTTTCCGCAATTGATGCAGAATCCAGGCTTGAACTGTCCTGCAAGAACAAATGCGGTTTCCGTCATCAAAATAGTCCTCTTTATTGTCGTCTCCTGCAGCACCCCTGCTTCGCACGGGCGATGCGCATTACTGCATTACGGCGACAGCTTACTTAATCCCCGTTTTTGAAGCCCACGCGTCCGACAAATCCGGCGCTTTCACCGGCACTCAATGAATGCGCTCATGGCCTTTGCCTGATCGGCCAGATCCGCGGGCTGCATCGGCTTAGTTGCGCTGCCGGTCGCATAGGAGACGCTGTTCGCGTCCAAAAAGCTGGTCACGATCGAGGCCCTGATCGCGAAGTTGACGTTCTGGGGAATGTCGCCGTTCGTGACCAGCATCAGCTTGAGGGCGTTCAGCTTCGCCGACACGACCCCGACTACGTTTCCGTTCTGATCGAGCAAGGGACCGCCGGAGTTCCCCGGCTGCACCGGCGCCGAGATCTGGAGGTAGCGGCTGTCCTCGCCAAGTCCGACCAGCGCCGACACATTGCCGAGTGTGAAGTTGCCCGACTTCGCGAGGAGTTCGGTGAGCGGATACCCGAACGCCTCCACGGCCTCCCCGAGGCGGACCGACGTCCGGAACGCGGCGGTTTTCTTGGCGGCCAACGTTGTGCTCAAGAGCGCCAAGTCATTTCGGACGTCGCGCGCGATGACCTTGCCGACGGCCGTCTCCTCCTGGTCCGTCCTGACGCGAATCCCCGAGCAGTTCTCGACGACGTGGGCGTTCGTGACGATTGCTCCGTCCGAGGTGATGAAAAATCCGGTTCCGGAAGAGCTGTCGTCTTCCGGCTTTGGCGCCGGCTTCGAGCCGTCGGTAGCCTTTGCAACCTCGGGCGCGGCTGAAGGGGGCTGCTCCGTTGGTTGGGGCTGCAAAGGAGCCGGAGGGGCCGACGCCCATGCCGGCAAGGAAATAGGCGCCCCCGCAAGCGCCAGAGCGGAGATTTCCTCGGTCTGCCGACGAGCGATGCAACCCTCGTCGCCTTCGCATTGGGCGATCAGCCTCCAGTATGGAACGCCGATCGCCTCCGCTGTCGGCCGGCCCTGGGTCGTCTTCAGGAACGCGTATCCGGCGGCTAGTATATTGTCCAAGTCTGCGAGCCTCGGAGACCGGCAGATTTGGATCTCGCTCGGCGTACGGGCCTTGTTGCAGTCGAAGCTGGGGCTCACCGGGACGACCTGAGCGCTGGCGACGCCATCGATGCTGTAGCCGTTCTCTGCGAGATGTTCCCGCAGGGCGGTCGGGAAGTCCCGGAGCCGCATCGCGTATTCAGGGCAGGGAGCGTAGCCTTTTGTGGCAACGGTGCAGACCGACAGGTCCCAATCTGAATTCCGATTGTAGAGCTCGAGCATCCTGCGCCATGCCTCGGCGCCGTTCCCGACCAGCGCGTTGTGCGCGACCCAGCCGCCCAGGAACCCGTTGTCCCGCCACATATCAGGGGTAGCGAGACCTTGATCGGCCAACAGCATTTGCAGGATCGGCCTCCGGAATTCGGGGCTGTGTGAAACATCCACGATCCTATCGCCCGTCAGTCGGAGCACCTTCGGCGGCGCATAGGACTCCGCATAGGAGGCAAAGGCGTAGTCGAAACTGTCGTCCTTACCGACCAGCTCGGCCGCGCCATCGCCGTTGAGGTCCTCGATCTGAGGTCCGTCGGAATCAAACTGGCCGACGTCGACACTCTCCCACCGACCGTTGACGAACGTCAGCACCTTCATCAGGGTGCAGCAGTGCGCCCCGCCTGTGAAGTGCGTGACCACGACTTGAGGAAAGCGCGACGAACTGTCCAACCGTGTGATCTGGGCTGCGGTCGAATTGTAGAGCCCCTGGTCGTCGAAGCTCACGCTCGCCGCTTCCCGTCCGCCGCTGCGGACGGTAACGACGCCTTGGGCGTTGATGCGAACCTCCACGCCCGACGCAGAAGCCGCATGCGGTTCCTTGTCAGAAGTTGCAGACGCCAGGACTGGAGACTTCGGGGCTTCCCATACGTTTTCGAGGAAGGTCTGTCCCTTTGTCGCGAAGGAGTCCTTCGGTGGCCACCACAAGTCCGTCAGCTTCTTTTTCAGCGCCGCCGGGTTCGGAACGCTAAGCGGACCCGCGGCGACCGCGTACCAACCGTTGGTGGAAGAAAAGACCCTCGGCGGGCCAAAGTCCGAGCCGAATCGCCTCGCCAATCCGATCGCCTCGTCGACGTTCTGGCGGCTCGCGAAGACGATCCAATGGACATTGCCACTCGTCTCGAACGCTCCCGACGCGAAGCAGATCGCGCTCGAAGCGATCAGCGCCCCCGCCGCCAGCGAGAGCAGAAGAATGAAGAACAACGTGAACCTGCTCATATCCAGACGCTGACGACTGGCGATTTTGCCGCCTACGCGGCCAATTGACGTAGTATCGACCGCCTCCTTCTTTGCGTCCAGAGCGTTGTTGACGACCGGGGACCGAAGGCGGGCCGGCGATTGCGGCCGACCAATGGCTCACGCTAACAGCGCCAACAATTTCTTGCTGAGAATCAGAAACCGTGATAGTGTGCCTCTTGTCATGGCAAAGCAGTCGCCAGCAAGGGACGAGCGCGCAAGCCGCACGTTCGGCGCGTGCGGGCATAGATCACACGGTATATATGGTCTTTATTAACCCTGGCGATTTTTTTCGTTCGGATTCGCGCTAACCTATTGAAAAGTCCCAATTCGCACGAAGGAATCCAAGCAATTCCAAGCAAATCCAAGCGTTTTTTTGCTTGGATTTGCTTGGGTTCTCTTGGTCCGGCTTGGATCGGCTTGGAATAATTTGGACGATGAGCCGGGGCTCGCTGCTCGGGTCCCGCCTCGGCGACGGACGCACGTCCTCGGGCGCGGGCGCCAAGCTCGAGATTGCGATCGGGCGCTCCGCAACTGGCCCTTAAGGCCGCAAGCTCTATTCTGCTCGCATGCCGAAACCCGCCAATTCGCTCGAGCTTGCCGCCCTTCCCGCCGCGCCCGACCTGGCCGCGGCCGTCTCGGCATGGCTCGGGCGGCTCGCCGGCGAGCGGCTTATGTCCGCTCACACCATCGAGGCCTATGGCCGCGACGCCAGGCAATTCCTCGCCTTCCTCGCCGAGCGCTTCGGCGCGCCGCCGGGAATCGCCGATTTCACCGACTGCGCCCCGGGCGATCTGCGGGCGTTTCTCGCGCGCCGCCGGGCGGCAGGCATCGAGGGTCGTTCGCTGCAGCGCGCGCTGTCGGCCTTGCGGTCGCTGGCGCGTCACATCGCCAGAGAAGGCGGCGAAACCGCCTCGGCGCTTGGCGCGGTGCGCGCGCCCAAGGCCGCGCGGCGCCTTCCCCGGCCCTTGAGCGCCCCGGACGCCAGAGCCGTCGCGACCACCGCCCCGCGCCAAGGCGAGGCGCGCGAGCAATGGATTTTGGCGCGCGACGCCGCGGCGCTGGCGCTCTGCTATGGCGCGGGCCTGCGGATTTCGGAGGCGCTGTCGATCCGTCGCGCCGACGCGCCGATCGGGGCCATCGAGGCGATTACGATCGTCGGCAAGGGCAAGAAGACCCGCTCGGCGCCGATCATCGCGCCGGTGCGCAAGGCGGTCGAAGACTATCTCGCGCTTTGCCCTTACGCGCTGAAACCCGGCGGGCCCCTGTTCGTCGGCGCGAAGGGCGGGCCGCTGTCGCCGCGGATCGTGCAGCTGGCGATGGAGCGGATGCGCGGCGCGCTCGGGCTGCCCGACAGCGCGACGCCGCACGCGCTGCGCCATTCCTTCGCCACCCATCTTCTGGAGCGCGGGGGCGACCTGCGCACCATCCAGGACCTGCTCGGCCATGCCTCGCTGTCGACGACCCAGGTCTATACCGGCGTCGATGGCGCGCGGCTGATCGCCGCCTATCGCTCGGCCCATCCGAGGGCGTGAGCGCCCCGGTCGACGGACGCCCGCCCAACGCGGTATGAAGACGCCTTCATAAGAACCGCGAGGAAAGACTTATGTCCGGTAAACGCATCGTCTTCACCGGCGGAACCGGCAAGGCCGGCCGGCACGCCATCCCCCATCTCGCAGCCCATGGATATTCGATCCTAAACGTCGATCTGAAGCCGCTCGACTCAGCCGGAGCGCCGACCCTGATCGCCGATCTCACCGACAGCGGCCAGGCGTTCAACGCTTTGACCACCCACCCCGACTTTGCCGGCTTCGAGCTCGGCCATCCGCCGCGCCCGCCGGATGCGGTCGTCCATTTCGCCGCCATTCCGCGGGTGCTGATCGAGCCCGACAATGTCACCTTCGCTGCGAATGTGCTCAGCACCTACAACGTCATCGAGGCGGCGATGAAACTGGGGGTGAAGAAGGTCGTCATCGCCTCCAGCGAGACGACTTACGGCGTCTGCTTCGCCGAGGGCGACAAGGACTTCCACTCGTTTCCGCTCGAGGAGGACTACGACATCGACCCGATGGATTCCTACGGCCTCTCCAAGGTCTGCAACGAGAAGACCGCGCGCGCCTTCGCGATGCGCTATCAGGCCGACATTTATGCGCTTCGGATCGGCAATGTGATCGAGCCGCATGAGTATCCGCGGTTCAGGGAATTTCTCGCCGACCCGCCGATGCGCAAACGCAACGCCTGGAGCTATGTCGACGCCCGCGACCTCGGCGAGATCGTGCGGCTGTGCCTCGAAAAGGACGGGCTCGGCTTCCAGGTCTTCAACGCCGTCAACGACACGATTACGCTCGAGACGCCGACCAGGAAGGCGCTGGCGAAGCTCTGTCCGAAAACGCCGGTCACCCGCGAAATGGGCGAATTCGAAGCGCCGCTGTCGAACCGCAAGGCGCGCGAGGTGCTGGGCTTCAAAGAAGCGCACAACTGGCGCCGATACCTCTCGTCTTAGGGTTCTGCCGGCTCCCAAGCGCCCGAACCGCTCGAGCCGTCCGTTGCCACAAATCTCGCGAATAGGGGTTGGCCACCCATGCCGGGCTCCTTCGCAGCCAACAGGGTGAATCACGATTCGGTCCTCCTGGGATTTCAATGCCAATTCTGCCGACCCGGAACCCGCTCCAAGGTCCCCGTTAACCCGAGCTCAGGGCTTGGCCGAAATCGGCTCAAGCTTGACTTCGCGCCTTGCCGCCGCCAGTTTCGCGCGCCGCGACGGCCCGGCGGCTGGTTTCTAGGTCTCGATGCGCACCTATCTCAGTTTCGAAGCGCCGGTCGCCGATATCGACGCCCGTCTCGACGAGTTGCGCGTGGTCGCGGAAAAGGAAGAATCGCAGGCGATCGCCGACGAAATCGCCAAGCTGGAGGCGAGGGCGGACAAGGCGCTGGCCGACCTCTACGCCAATCTAACGCCGTGGCAGAAGACCCAGGTCGCCCGCGTGCAGGGCAGGCCGCGTTTCACCGATTACG
This sequence comes from uncultured Alphaproteobacteria bacterium, assembly GCA_963835955.1. Lineage (GTDB taxonomy): Bacteria > Pseudomonadota > Alphaproteobacteria > Rhizobiales > Beijerinckiaceae > Roseiarcus. Next base: position 162,227 of record CAWIHZ010000014.1, read on the forward strand.
TCAGCCGGCTCATCGCCGAATTCACCCCGCTCGCGGGCGACCGCTATTTCGGCGAGGACGAGGCGATCGTCGGCGGTCTCGGCCGGTTCGAGGGCGAGCCGGTCTGCGTCATGGGGCAGGAGAAGGGCGACGACACCCAGAGCCGGCTTCGCCACAATTTCGGCATGGCGCGCCCGGAGGGCTACCGCAAGGCGGTGCGCCTGATGCAGCTCGCCGACCGTTTCGGCCTGCCAGTGATCGCGCTCGTCGACACCGCCGGCGCCTTTCCCGGCATCGACGCCGAGGAGCGCGGCCAGGCCGAGGCGATCGCCCGCTCGATCGACGCGTGTCTTTCGCTCGGCGTGCCCAACGTCGCTGTCATCGTCGGCGAGGGCGGGTCGGGAGGCGCGGTCGCCATCGCCACCTGCAACAAGGTTTTGATGCTCGAACATGCGATCTACACCGTCGCTTCGCCGGAAGCGTCGGCCTCGATCCTGTGGCGCGATTCCTCGCGGGCGCAGGACGCGGCGATGAGCATGAAGATCACCGCCCAGGACCTGCTCAGGTTCGGCGTCATCGACGGCGTCGTTCCCGAGCCGGTCGGCGGCGCCCACCGCGATCCGGCCGCGGCGATCGAGGCGACCGGCCAGGCGATCGGCGAGGCCCTGAACTCGCTGCACAACATGACGCGCGATGAGTTGCGCGAGGCGCGCGCGGCCAAGTTCCTCGCCATCGGACGCAAGGTCTAGACGGCCTTCCGCCTGCTGCGTTGCGGGACGCAAATCGTCGAGCGCCATTCTCATAGTCATGGCCGGGTTTGTCCAACAAGCCCGGCCATGACGGCTACATCGCTTCGCGTATCCAGGGAGCCTCCAATGCTGCAGACATGGCGCTGGTTCGGGCCCGACGATCCGGTCAGTCTCGAACACGCCGCGCAAGCCGGCGCGAGCGGCATCGTCACCGCCCTGCATCAACGCAATCAGGGCGAGGTCTGGAGCGCGGACGAGATCGCGGAACGCCGGGCGGCAATCGAGCGCGGGGGGCTGGTCTGGTCGGTGGTCGAGAGCATCGGCGTCGGCGAGGAGATTAAGACGCGCAGTGGCGCCTTCCGTCAGAAAATCGACAACTACAAGCGGTCGATCCGCAACGCGGCGCGGGCCGGGGTGAAGACCTTCTGCTACAACTTCATGGCCATCACCGACTGGACCCGCACCAGCCTCGACTGGCGCCTGCCCAACGGGGGCACGGCCCTGCGCTTCGACGCGGTCGATTACGCAGCCTACGATCTGTTCATGCTCGAACGCGAGGGGGCGGAGGCGGACCATGCGCCGGCGCGGATCGCCTCCGCCGGGGCGCGCTTCGAGGCGATGACGGCGGAGCAAAAGGAAACGCTCGAGCGCGCGCTGATCGACTGGCTGCCGGCCCGCGACTTCGCCTACGACCGCAACAGCTTCAGGCGCGCGCTTGCGCTCTATGCGGGCATGGGCGCGGAGGATCTCCGCGCCAATCTGATCGAATTCGTGCGCGAGATCGCCGAGGTCGCCGAGGACGAAGGGGCGAGGGTCGCCATCCATCCCGACGACCCGGCCTTTCCGATCTTCGGCCTGCCGCGCGTGATGTCGACGGCCGAGGACGTGCGCAAGCTGTTCGACGCCGTGCCCTCGCTAGCCTGCGGGCTTACGCTCTGCGCCGGCTCGTTCGGCTCGAATCCGGCCAACGATCTTGTCGCGATGGCCCGCGAATTCGGCCCCCGGGTTCATTTCGTCCACCTTCGCAACGTGAAGCGCGAACCGGACGGCTCGTTCTTCGAGGCCGATCACTTGGACGGCGATGCGGACCTCGTCGCGCTCGTCGCCGCCATGATGGCGGAGGAGGAGCGCCGCCGCGCCGAAGGCCGCGCCGATTCCGAAGTCCCGATGCGCCCCGATCACGGCCATCTCTATGGCGACGACCGGGCAAAACGCATGAACCCGGGCTATTCCTTCATCGGCCGCCTCAAGGGCCTCGCCGAGCTGCGCGGCGTGATGCGGACGATGGAGGCGTTCCGGACCGGGAGGATCGGGTGACGCGGCTCGCTCCGTCTAGGCCGTCATCGACCGGCTCGAAGACGGCCGCCGACTGCATGCCGGCATGGCGCCAAGCCCAAGCCGGCGTGGCGCCGGAGTAAAGCCAAAGCGGCGCCGACGCGGCATTCTCAGGTCGTGCTTGTGCGATGCACAATCAGGACTCAGAAAAATGTTGCACTGCACCATAATTCGAGCTATGATGAGTTGAGATTGAATCTGGTCGTCCTCGAAGGAGCTCCAATGTCAATCAACCTTGGCGCCGCGCATGGGATCGAGATCGAGCCCAGTGGAACCCAGTCGCGATTGGCCGCAATCGCCACTCGGCCGCCCGAAAATGTCCCGATCGCTGACGGGTCGCCGACCGCGCATAACCGGCCTGCGATGGACGACTCGCTCCATCGCATTGTTATCGTTGGCGGCGGGGCCGCGGGACTGGAACTGGCGAGCAAATTAGGCGAACGCCTCGGCAGGCGAAAGCGCGCCAGCATCACGCTCGTCGATCGCAGCCGCACCCACATCTGGAAACCGTTGCTGCATTCGGTCGCCGCCGGGAGTCTGCGCCGCTCCCAGCATGAACTCAATTACATCGCGCAGGCGCATTGGCGCCATTTCCGATACCGCAACGGCGAAATGATCGGCCTCGATCGGGTGGCGAAAACCATCACGCTCGCCCCCACGCAGGATAGCGAGGGACGCGAAATCAGCCCGAAGGCGACGATCGGCTACGACACGCTAGTGATCGCGGTCGGCAGCGTCACCAACGATTTTGGAACGCCCGGTGCCGCGGAATTCGCTGTCCCCTTGGAAACCGCCGAGCAGGCCAGCCGGTTCAACCACCGTTTGGTCAACGCCTGCCTGCGCGCGCAGGACCAGGACGCTCCCGTCCGTCCCGGCCAGTTGCACGTCGCCATCATCGGCGCCGGCGCCACCGGCACCGAACTCGCCGCGGAACTGCACCACACCGCCCGCGCCATTATCGCCTATGGACTCGACCGGATCGACCCGGAGCGCGACCTTCGCATCGTGCTGATCGAGGCCGGGGACCGCATCCTGCGCGCTCTGCCGGAGCGCATCTCCGATTCGACCCACGACCTACTGACGAAGCTAGGGGTGGAAGTGCGCACCAGCGCTCGCGTCGCCGAGGTGCTCGAAGACGGCGTCAAACTCATGGACGGCGAGTTTATTCCCTCCGAACTGGTGGTCTGGTCCGCAGGCGTCAAGGCGCCCAATTTCCTCAGCAATATCGCCGGGCTCGAGACCAATCGCATCAACCAGCTCGTGGTCCGCCCGACGCTTCAAACCACGCTGGATGACAGCATTTTTGCGATCGGCGACTGTGCGGCCTGTCCGCGCCCGGGCTTTCCGGAAGGGGTCCCTCCGCGCGCGCAGGCCGCCCACCAGCAATCCGAATTCATGGTCAGGCAACTCGATCGCTTGCTTTCCGGCAAGCCGTTGCGCGAGTTCGTCTATCGCGACTTCGGCTCTTTGGTGTCTCTGGGCGCCTATAGCACCATCGGCAGCCTAATGGGTTTTGTGATCGGGCCCAGCTTCTTCGTCGAAGGCTATGTCGCGCGTCTGATGTATCGCGGACTCTACAAGATGCACGAAGCCGCCCTGCACGGACGCGGCCGGACCTTGCTTCGCCTGTTGACGCCCGGCGCAAGGCCGGCGCCGACCGTGAAGCTGCATTGAGGGTTGGCGCAGAGCACAGGTCGGGCGTTTTCTGGCCCCGGGCATCGTGCAAGCGTTGGAGGGAGGCCTTCAGACAACTGCGTTGGGCCGCGGAGGCAGGCGATCAAGGCCGCAGCAATCTGTGGCGGCTATCGATCGCCAATTCGCGCGACGAAATCGAAGATCTCCTTGACGACAATCCAAACCTGAAGACCGTCATCGACGACGGGACGGCCTCCGACCATCGCTACGTCCGCCGCAAGGCCGCGATCGAGACGGACATAGGAGGGAAAAGTTTCCGGCGCAATTTCCGCGAAGTTTTGCTGAGGGGATGGCGGCGGTTTGAGAGCGCAGCGCGATGGCGTTCGACGCCAGCGTGAGGCCTGAGCTGCTGATCCGGGAGCGTATGGCGCGCTGGTGCGGATGGTCATCTGGCGCGCGCCAAAGCCGACCTCTCCGTCGCAACATCTCTTCAAATACAGCTCGGTCTGTATTGTGTCTGGGCGCCGCGTCCTCGGCTGCGACAACGAACCGGGCAAGGGAGACCTTCGGGGCATCGGCGATCGCGAAGTGTTCTTCGCCTTTTCGTCGATCGAGGAATAGCTGGCGCGGCTCACGGCGGGTCTGCGAGCGCGCCGTATGGCCGGATAGACGACGCGCATTTCGGCTCCGAACCTTCCGCGGTGGACGCCGTTCCATAACAAAATTTATCATATGTTCTATCTCAGGCGGCTCTCGACATCATTGGCCAGGCTCGTGCGCAGGAAGCTGCCGATCTGCTGGATCACGGCAAACCGGTCTGCCTCGTCCAGCTCATTCCAGCGGTTGGCGAGCGTTTGCACGTCCGCCCGCCAGCCCTCGCTGAGATTCTTTATGCGTTCGGGCCAGTTCACGAGACTTGTCTCTTTGGAGATTTTTTCAAGTTCTTCCATCATGGCCGTCGCGTGGCGCAGCTCCATTCTGTCCAGGATGCTTTCGAATCTCTTCCGCAGGTGGCCGTCCGTCCGCCGACATTCCCACTCATCTGTTTTGCCCACCGCTCGAACGAAGTCCTGAAGCGCGAAATACAAATCGCGGGCATGCGGAAGCAGGAACATCCCGCCGCATTCTGAGAAATACCAGTCGGTGAGCTCCTCGTTGAGCTGAACGAATAACGCCCGGTTCAGCGGCCGATCTGAATAGATCGCCAGTGGCCGCAGCTTTTTCCAAAGCGATCCATAGCTCTTGAATCGCAGCTCCTGGCGCTCGACTCCCCTCGACTTTTCCAGTTCCTGCCGCAATTCGTTGGACCAGTTGATGTTCTTGATCGCTGTCCTGGCGCCCTCTTCCGCGCCGGCTTTGGCGCCGGCCACAAATGTGGCGCCGGTTCCCCTGATCAACCCAAGAGCGATGATTGACGCGGCAGCGACCGCCGAGTTGAGCAGAGTGATCGCCAGTTGGGACAATTCCATCTTTCCTTCCCCTTCGATGGGCCTCGAATTATGACACTATGCGCGTCTCCCGCAGCATCTCCCGGCGTTACATAACGGCGTGGCGGCGCGCGGGCGACGCGGACGTGAATTCTCCGTCGATCCCTTGTTGCAGCCCGTCTTGCGATTGATCCAGACTTCCAAGGGTCTCGACCGCCGGAGGCGGCGCGTTTGAAGAGCCCCCTTGACAGCCTGGATCAATCCAAATGTTTCGCAACCAAGAGATCGACGGCGGGTTGGGGCAGGGTGCATGCCCCGCCGAAAGACGAAGCAGCTTGGTTTCGCGGCGAAGTTCAAGTAAAGAGCCGTGGATAATTAGCTATTCGCGGGCTATGAGCCACCGTCCTTGAGCGTGCGCCAACGATTTTGTTACGCGGCGTCAGGGGCCTTGGGCCGGGAGCGCGGCGCTTCTTGCGAAAGCAAAAGGCCTCGAACAATGCTGCAGAGTGCGCCGCCATGCTGTCGAGCCTCCTGGGGCCGATCTTCGAGGCTTCGCAGCGCCCAGGACGAGGTCCGTTGAGCAATATGGCGCCGTTGCCTTAGCGCGGCAAACCTGCTAACCGCCCCTCCTTCAACCCGTGGGAGAACGCCCGGTCGCCAGCCGGGAGCCCCGTTCGGACCACGAAACTGCAACCTGGCGTGAGCCCTTTCGCGCAAACGGAAGTCGGCCGCGCCGCTCATGGAGCAGCCTGAATGGCAAAGAAGATTGTCGGCTATATCAAACTGCAAGTACCGGCGGGGGCGGCCAATCCGGCGCCGCCGATCGGGCCCGCGCTCGGCCAGCGCGGCCTCAACATCATGGAATTCTGCAAGGCCTTCAACGCTCGCACCGCGCAGATGGAGAAGGGCTCGCCGATCCCGGTCGTCATCACCGCCTTTCAGGACCGTTCGTTCACCTTCGAGATGCGCCAGCCGCCGGTGACCTTCTGGCTCAAGAAGGCGGCGGGCCTGAAATTCGGCAAGAAGCCGGCGAGCGGCGCCAGGACGCCCGGCCGCGGCTTTGTCGGCAAAGTGACGAAGGCCCAGGTGCGCGAGATCGCGGAAAAGAAGATCGTCGATCTCAACTGCGACACGATCGAGGCGGCGATGAAGATGATCGAAGGCTCCGCCCGTTCGATGGGCCTGCAGGTGGAGGGCTGACCATGGCGCATCACGGCAAGAGAGTTAAGAAGGCGCGCGAGCAGGTCGAGCGGACCAAGCTTTACAAGCTCGACGAGGCGCTGAAGCTGGTCAAGGGCGGCGCCAACGCCAAGTTCGACGAGACGGTCGAGCTCGCGATCAACCTCGGCGTCGATCCCAAGCACGCCGACCAGATGGTGCGCGGCGTCGTCAATCTGCCCAACGGCACCGGGCGCACGCTGCGGGTCGCGGTGTTCGCGCGCGGGGCCAAGGCCGACGAGGCGCGCGCCGCCGGCGCTGACGTCGTGGGCGCGGAGGACCTGGTCGCGGCGGTGCAGGGCGGCGAGATCAACTTCGACCGCTGCATCGCCACTCCCGACATGATGCCGCTGGTCGGCCGTCTCGGCAAAGTTCTCGGGCCCCGCGGCCTGATGCCGAACCCGAAGGTCGGCACGGTGACGATAGACGTGAAAGCCGCGGTCGCGGCCTCCAAGGGCGGCGCGGTCGAGTTCCGGGCCGAGAAGGCCGGGATCGTGCAGGGCTCGGTCGGCAAGGCTTCCTTCGGCGAGGACAAGCTCGCCGAGAACATCCGCGCCTTCGTCGATGCGGTGAACCGGGCCAAGCCCCCGGGCGCCAAGGGCTCTTATCTCCTGCGCGCGGCGGTCTCCTCGACCATGGGGCCCGGCGTCAGGCTCGATCTCGCGACGTTGCAGACGGCGGGCCAGACGGGGGCCTAAAGAGAGCGGCCTGAGACAGGTTCATCCACGCGAAAGCGGGATCCGGCCAGTCGCCCGATCTCTGGGTCCCAGCTTGCGCGGGGACGACAAGATGGGCCTGCGCATGTCGCGCTTTCTTCCGCCGCTGCCGATCGACGACGCGCTGCCTGAACTGCGCGCCGCGCTCGATGCGCATCAGGGCGCCGTGCTCGTCGCCCCGCCCGGCGCGGGCAAGACGACGCGCGCGCCGCTCGCCCTCATCGACGAGCCGTGGGCCAGGGGCAAGCGTCTCATCCTGCTCGAGCCGCGCCGGCTCGCCGCCCGCGCCGCCGCCGCCCGCATGGCGGCGAACTTAGGCGAGAAGGTCGGCGACACCATTGGCCTGCGCGTCCGGCTGCAGAGCCTGATCTCCAGGCGCACGCGGATCGAGGTCGTCACCGAGGGCGTGTTCACCCGGATGATCCTCGACAATCCGTCGCTCGAGGGGATCGCGGCGGTCATGTTCGACGAATTCCACGAGCGCTCGCTCGACGCCGACCTCGGCCTCGCGCTGGCGCTCGACGCTCGGGCGGGTTGGCGCGAGGACCTCAGGCTTCTGGTCATGTCGGCGACGCTCGACGGAGCGGCGGTGCGGGCGCTGATGGGCGATGCGCCGCTGATCGAAAGCGCTGGGCGCGCTTTTCCCGTCGCGACCCGCTATCTCGGGCGCGATTCAAGCGCGCGGATCGAGGACGAGGCCGTGCGCGCGACGCTGAGAGCGCTCGAAAGCGAGGGCGGCTCGATCCTGGTCTTCCTGCCCGGATTAGGCGAAATCCGCCGCGTCGCGGAGATTTTGTCGGCGCGGATCAAGGCAAGCGAGGTCGACATCGCGCCGCTGCACGGGACGCTGGATCAGCGCGCGCAGGACCTCGCGGTTCAGCCCGCGGCGCCCGGACGGCGCAAGGTCGTGCTCGCGACCTCGATCGCCGAAACCTCGCTGACCATCGAGGGCGTTCGCGTCGTCGTCGATTCGGGCCTCATGCGCGTGCCGCGTTATGAGCCCGATATCGGCCTCACCCGGCTGGAGACGGTGCGGGTCAGCCGGGCCAATGCCGACCAGCGGCGCGGGCGCGCGGGGCGGATCGAGCCGGGGGTCTGCTACCGTCTATGGGAAGAGGCCGCGAACGGCGGCCTTCAGCTTTACGCCGCGCCGGAAATCCTCACCGCCGACCTTACGGGGCTCGTGCTCGATTGCGTTTCCTGGGGCGTCGCCGATCCGACGCGGCTCGCCTTCCTCGATTCCCCGCCGCGGACCGCGCTCGCCGAAGCCCGTTCGCTGCTCGCCGCCATCGGCGCCGTCGACGGCGACGGGCGCATCACCGACGAGGGCCGCGCGATTGCGCGCCTCGCTTTGCCGCCGCGGCTGGCGCGCATGGTCGTCGACGCGGCGCGCGCGGGCGATGCGGGAACGGCGAGCGAGGTCGCGGTCGTGCTGACCGAGCGCGGCCTTGGCGGCGACGCCGTAGACCTGACCAGCCGGCTCGAGGCCTTCCGCCGCGACCGTTCGCAGCGGGCCGACGACGCGCGGCGGCTGGCGCGCGGGCTGGCGGCGAGGGCGGCTCAGGCCCTCATCCGGCCGCGCTCCGCGCGTCTGCCTTCTCCAGCAAGCGGGAGAAGGATAGCGCCCCATGTCCCGCAAAAGGCGTCGAAAAACGCGCGTCTGTCGACGGGCTATGCGGGAGAGGGCGGGGGTGAGGGCCGGCGCCAGTCCCCCGGCGCGCTTCTCGCCGCGGCCTACCCCGACCGGATCGCAATGAAACGGGGCAAGCGCGGCGAGTTTCTTATGGCGAGCGGGCGGGCGGCGGCGCTGGAGGCGCATGACGCGCTGGCCGGCGAGCCGTTTCTCGCCGTCGCAGAGGTGGTCGGCCGCCCTGCGGCGTCGCGGATTCTTCTCGCGGCGCCGCTTACGCTGACCGAGATCGAAACGATCGCCGGCGCGTCGATCGAAGCCGCCGACGAACTCGCCTTTGACCCCGCCGCCGCGGCGCTAAGGGCGCGACGGCGCCGGCGGCTGGGCGCGCTTGTGCTTGCGGAGCAGACGCTGGCGGTCGCGCCGGACGAAGCGAGCGCGTTTGCGCTGGCGCGCGGCGTCCTTTCACTCGGCCTCGAACGCCTGCCGTGGACCAAGCCGCTCAGGCAATGGCGCGACCGGGTCATGTTCCTACGATCCGTCGAAGGCGGGATCTGGCCGGATCTGTCAGACGGAACGCTTTCGAGCGACGCGAACTGGCTGGCGCCATTTCTGACCGGCAAGTCCCGGCTCGACGAGATCGGCGCCGACGATGTCTCCGATGCGCTGCGCGCGACGCTTTCCTGGGACCTGGCGCGGCGGCTGGATCAGGAGGCGCCGACCCACTTTCATGCGCCGACCGGGACCGCCGCGCCGATCGACTATGCGGCGGAGCGCGGCCCGTCGATCGCGCTCAGGGTGCAGGAGCTTTTTGGACTGAGCGAACACCCTTCGCTGGCGGGCGGGCGCATTCCGCTGACGCTGCATCTGCTCTCGCCCGCCAATCGCCCGATCCAGATCACCCGCGACCTGCCCGGCTTCTGGCGCGGCTCATGGGCCGGCGTGCGCTTAGACCTTCGCGGCCGCTACCCGCGCCACTTCTGGCCCGAGGATCCGGCGAGCGCCGCGCCGACGCATCGGGAGAAGCCCCGCGGAACGTGAGCGCGAGGCCGATCACGGCGCCGCCATTGTCGCCCATTTCCGGTTGATTGCCAAGACCCCGGCGACGAAGGTCAGGGGAACGATCGTCGTCCATGAGCCGATGACCGCGATCGCCGCCGCGACCGCCCACAGGATCGAGACCGCGTGCTCCATCAGGCCAACGAGCCTGGATTGCGAATGGCGGCGCAGCACCAGGCCGCGGCGCGACGGCGCCTGTCGCCACAAATTGACCAGGGCCGAGGAGCCGATCGCTCCGGCGCCGAACAGAAGCGCGCACAACCCGGCCCAGGGGGAGGCGACGGCCAGCGCGGCGAGGGGGAGCGCGAGGATGAGCGCGATCGGCTGGCCGATGGCGGCGATCTTGCCGCGCTCGATTGCGCCGCGCGAGACCGGCGCGCTCTTGAGAAAATCCGGCGCGTCCTCGGCCGATAGCGCGATCCACGACAACGCCCCGGCGAGTTGCGCCGCGATCACGACCAGAGCCGGCGTGAAGGCGACGCCGATCGTGCCTGTCGGGCCGCCGCTGCGCCAGAGAATGACCGCGACCGGCATCGTGTAGGCGGCCTGCAGCAAAAGCTGCGACATCAGCCAGGGATCGCGCCAGACGACTCGGCGCTCCTTGGCGCGCAAGACGGCGCCGACGCCTGCGCCGAAGCGCGCGATTCGATTCATGGACCAGCCGGCGCTCGCCGGCGCTCCCGCCGAGGCTGTGGCCGCTTCCGCGAAGCGCTGGCCGAACAGGAGACAGGCGAGGACGAAGGCGGCGGCGCCGACGGCCGCCCAGCCGAGAATCGCCGCTGGATCGCCCGCCGCCGCGCGCACAGGCGTCCAGAGGACGCGTCGCAGACCGTCCGCGCCGTCCGCGGGCGGCGCGAACGCGCCGAGTACGGCCGCGCGAATCCGGTCGGGCAACATGGCGACCGCCTGCGCGCCGAGCACGAACGAGGCGCCGACCGTCGTCGCCGCGATCTGGCTGAGGAGGCGCGCGCGGCGCGGCCCTACGGCGAGATGCAGGCCCATGGCGAGAAAGACGCCGAAGCCTGAGCCCATGAGGCCGGCCGCGATCAGGGCGGGATAGAGCGCGAGCCAATGCGGATGGCCCCTGAGCGCCGCGACATTGGCGAGCGGCGCCAGCAGCAGGCCGACCGAAGCGACGGCGTCGATCGCGATCGAGAAGGCGCGCGCGGCGAGCAACGCGCGCGGGTTGACGGGCGAAGAGAGGATCAATTCGAGGTCGGAGGGACCGAAGAGCGTACGGGTCAGGGCGGTCATCGACTGGGCGACGATCCAGGGAACGACCAGCACGCAGCCGCTGGCCAGAACCATTCCGATCCGTTCGGCGCCGCGCGGGCCGTCCTCGACCCCGGCGAGCCAGCCGGCGACCGGCCAGGCGGTAGCGTGGAGAGCGATCAAGAGCAGCGCGACGAGGCTCGCCAGCCTGACCGGCGAGGCCCCGCCTAACAGCGATGCGAGCCCCCGCGCGCTGAGGCGCAAATCATGCAGAACAAAACGAGGGAAGGTCGCCGCCGGCGCGATCATTCCGCCCGCCCCGCCTCAGATGTGAGATCGAGGAACACTGTTTCCAATGTCGCTCCGACCGCGCCGGCGATGGCGCCGAGCTGGTCGAGCGTCCCCTCGGCGATCATCCTGCCGCGCACGATGATGCCGATGCGGCCCGCGAGCCGTTCCGCGACTTCGAGAATATGGGTCGTCATGATGATCGTGGCGCCCGCGCGCACCCGCGCGGTCAGGATGTCTTTGACCTGCCGAGCGGCGGCGGCGTCGAGGCCGGTCAGCGGCTCGTCGAGCATCAAGAGCCGCGGCTCATGGATCAGCGCGCCGGCGAGCGCGACTTTCTGCCGCATTCCGCGGGAAAATCCCTCGCAGCGTTCGCGCCGGTGCGGCCACAGACCAAGGCTTTCGAGCAGCTCTCCCGCGAGCCGCTCGGCTCTTCCGCCCTCGACCGACCATAGGCCAGCGACGAATTCGAGGTATTCGAGCGGGTCGAGCTTGTCGTAGAGCATCGGCTCGTCGGGCAGCCAGGCGACGATGCGCTTGGCTTCGTTCGGCCTCGAGCGCGCGTCGATTCCGAACACCCGGATGTCGCCGCTGTCGGCCGGCATCAGCCCCGCGACCATGCGTAAGGTCGTCGTCTTTCCCGCGCCGTTGGGGCCGAGGAGGGCATAGAATTCGCCGGCGGCGACGCTGAGATCGAGCCGGTCGACCGCCGGCCGGCCGAAGCTCTTGGTCAACGCGCGCAATTCGAGGGCGGGTACGTCTCCGGCGGACATTCAGGCTCTCCAGGCGCGCGTTCGGCAGGTCGGACAGTAGAAGACCGCGCTTGATCAGGCGTTAAGGGCTTGAACGCGGGCCGGCCGTCTCAGTGCGGCGGAGTTTGAAATGATTCCAATTTGAAACGATTTCTATTTGCATCGGTCGACATTGTCGGCGCGAGCGAATGGCGATACCTGCGCGATCGAGCGGCGGACGTTGAATCCGCCGGTTCTGGAGGCTTCCATGCCGTTCAGAGGCGTCTTCGCCCTGTCGTTATGTGTCGGGTTCGTCAGTTGTGTCGCAGGGGAGGCCGCGACCCAAACGGCCGCGCCGTCCGCCTTCGTCCGTTCCGCGGACGAAAAGTCGCTCGCCGATATCCAGCTGCTCGGCAAGCGTATCTTCGAGGATAAAAACCTGTCGGAACCTCGTGGCATTTCCTGCGCGTCTTGCCATGCGCCGCAGCACGCGTTCCAGGGCAACAACGGCTCGCCGATCGCGGCCGTCGCCGCCGGAAGCACGCCCGACAGGCTCGGCAGACGCAAGACGCCGACGATCATGTACAAGACCTACAGCCCTGCCTTCGGCTTCTATAAGGATATCGACGACGGCAAGGAGACGCTGGAGGCCAAGGGCGGCCAGTTCTGGGATGGCCGCGCGTCCGATCTGGTCGACCAGCCGGTCGTGCCGCTGCTCGATCCGGTCGAAATGAACAATCCGTCGATCGAGGCGGTGGTGCGGAAGGTCAAAGCCGGCGCCTACGCCGACCTGGCGGTTGCGGTTTTTGGCGCGAACGTCTTCGACGATCCGAAGACCGCAATGACCAAGCTCGGGGACGCGCTGTTCGCCTACGAGGCTTCGGAGCGGTTCGCGCCTTTCTCCTCCAAGTTCGACGATGCCCTGCGCGGCAAGACGAAGCTCAGCCCGCTGGAGGCGCGCGGGTTCGAGCTCTTCATGAACCCGAAAGAAGGAAACTGCGCCGCGTGTCACCCGGGCAAGCCTGGCTCAAAGGACCCGAGCGATTGGATCTTTAGCGATTTCACTTACGACGCGCTGGGCGTGCCGCGAAATGCGGGGATCCCGGTCAACGCCGATCCGACTGTCTTCGATCTGGGCCTGTGCAAGCGGCCGGGCATCGAGGCGATGCTGCCCAAGGGGATCAAGCTCAATTCTCTATGCGGCCAGTTCAAGGTTCCGACCCTGCGCAATGTGGCGATCGCCGCCCCGTATTTTCACAACGGCTACTTCAAGTCCTTGCGCGACGCGGTCGCCTTCTACGCCACCCGCGACACCGACCCGAAGCGCTGGTACCCGAAGCTCAAGACCGGCGAGGTCGACAAGTTCGACGATCTTCCCAGCGCCTACAAGGACAACGTGAACACCGAAGAGGTTCCCTATGATCGCAAGCCGGGCCAGAAGCCCCGCCTCAGCGACAAGGATATCGACGCGCTGGTGGCGTTCCTCAAGACGCTGACCGACCAGGGCATGCAATAGGCCCTCGCGCCGGTCTTCATTTCCGCGCGACCGCCGCGGCGTCGAAGAACCCGAACGAAACGCCAATGACCGGCGGGCGCATGGCCTCTCCTTTCCGAACGAACTTGCTGTATGGGGAGCGATGGCGGGGTCAGCAATGCTCGCTGCAATTGCGGCCCTCGGCGCGACGCCGTAAGTTCGTAAAAGCGTCGTCGAGCGCACGAATATGCGCCGACGTGCGACCAATGGAGACGGCAATGACCGATGAGAGCGCAGCGATCGAGCGGCCGAAGACTTGCGTCACATTGCGCGCGGGCGAGCCGTTCGTCGGCAAGCAGGGCTTCACCTACGCGCCGGCGATTTCGGCCGAAACGGCGAACACATCGGCGATCCACATGCAGCTGCTCACCGTCCCGCCGGGCGCGCGCGCTCACGCCCACAAGCATGAGGCGCACGAGACAACGATCTATGTGCTGAGCGGCGAAGTGGGGATGTATTATGGCGAGCGGCTGGAGCATCACAACATCACGCGCGCCGGCGATTTTCTCTACATCCCCGCCAACATGCCCCATCTGCCCTATAATATGAGCAAGACCGAGCCGGCGACCGCGGTCGTCGCCCGCACCGATCCCAACGAGCAGGAAAGCGTGGTGCTGCTGCCGGAGCTTGAGGGGATCCATCGCTAGGTGGACCGGCGCGGCGCCCTGGAGCGTCCTTCGAGGCTTCTTGCTGCGCAAGAGGCCTGTCAGGACGAGGGCGTGGGTCTGCTCAAAATCGGCCGCGACCGACCGCTCGCCAACTCGAGGCGCACATGAAGCGGGGCGATTTCGTCAAAGCTGCATTGTGGATAGCGCTCATCCCCGCCCTGCTGTTCATATCCGCCGGGACGCTGGACTGGCCGGCGGCCTGGGTCTTCCTGGCGGAATATCTGATCGGCGGCTTTGCGATCATGCTGTGGCTGGCGCTCCGCGATCCCGGATTGTTCAAGGAGCGAATGGGCGGCGCGTTCCGGAGGGGCCAGGCCTTCTCGGACAAGGTCTTCATGGCGTTCATCATCGTCGCCTGGTACGGTTGGCTGGTCCTGATCGGGCTCGACGCCAGACGTTGGCGCTTCTCGCACGTGCCGGCGATCCTGAGCGTCGTCGGCGCCGCGCTGATCGCGGCCGGTTTTCTCATCGTCTGGCTGACCTTCCGGGAAAATTCCTTCGCGGTGCCGGTGATCCGGATTCAGGACGAGCGTCGTCAGCGCGTCGTCAGCACCGGTCCCTATGCGCTTGTGCGCCACCCCATGTATTCGGGCGGCGGCCTCTATATGATCGGCATGCCTCTGCTGCTCGGATCCTGGCTCGGCCTCCTCGTTTTGCCTTTGATCCTCGGCGCATTGACGTTGCGCATCTTCGTTGAGGAGGCCGTCCTGCGCGAAGGACTTCCCGGCTACGGCGAATATGCCGCCCGCGTGCGCTATCGCCTCATTCCGGGCGTTTGGTGACGGCGTTTCGCCCCTCACGCCGCCAACTGCCGCAGCACATAGGCCAATATCCCGCCGTTGCGGAAATATTCGAGCTCGTCGAGCGTGTCGATGCGGCAGGTCAGGGCCACGCGGCTTGTCCGGCCGCCGGGATGCCTGATCTCCGCGTGCAGCGTCTGGCGCGGCTTCAAGGTCTCGCCGAGGCCGCGGATCGAGACCGTCTCGTCGCCCTTCAGGCCGAGCGAGCCCCAGCTCGTTCCTTCCTCGAACACAAGCGGCAGCACGCCCATGCCGACAAGATTAGAGCGGTGGATGCGCTCGAAACTCTGAGCGATCACCGCCCGCACGCCCAAGAGCTTGGTGCCTTTGGCCGCCCAGTCGCGCGAGGAGCCGGTGCCGTATTCGCGGCCCGCGAAGACGACCAGCGGCGTCCCCTCGGCGGCGTAGCGCATCGCGGCGTCATAGATCGCCATCCGCTCGCGCGAGGGCTGATGCAGCGTATAGCCGCCCTCGACCGCATTGCCCGCCTCGTCCCTCACCATCTGGTTCTTGATCCGGATGTTGGCGAAGGTGCCGCGCATCATCACTTCGTGGTTGCCGCGGCGGGTGCCGTACTGGTTGAAGTCGATTGGACGCACCTGATGCTCGATCAGATATTGCCCGGCCGGGCTCGCGGCCTTGATCGAGCCGGCCGGCGAGATGTGATCGGTGGTGATCGAATCGAGGAACAGCGCCAGAATCCGGGCGTTGTCGATGTCGTCGACCGGCGCCGGCGTTTTCGTCATCCCGTCGAAATAGGGCGGGTTCTGGACGTAGGTCGAGCCTGAGTCCCAGGCGTAAGTGAGGCCGGCGGGAACCTTGACCTTGCGCCAGTTCGCGTCGCCGTCGAACACGCTCGCATATTTGGTCTTGAACATCTTGGCGGTGATTTTGGTCTCGATGAGCTGTTGAACCTCGTCCGCATTCGGCCAGATGTCGGCGAGATAGACCGGCTTGCCGTGCTTATCGTTTCCCAGCGGCTCGCGGGTCAGATCGACGAGCATCGAACCCGCGAGCGCGTAGGCGACCACCAGCGGGGGTGAGGCCAGGTAATTGGCGCGCGTGTCCGGATTGACGCGGCCCTCGAAGTTGCGGTTTCCGGACAGGACCGCGGCGGCGACCAGATCGTACTTGGCGATCGTCGCCGAAATCTCGGGCGCGAGCGGGCCGGAATTGCCGATGCAGGTGGTGCAGCCGAAACCGACGATGTTGAAGCCGAGCTTGTCGAGCGGCTTCTGCAGCTCGGCCTCCTTGAGATAGTCCTGCACCACCTGGCTGCCGGGCGCGAGCGAGGTCTTCACCCACGGCTTGACCGAAAGACCCTTGGCGACCGCGTTGCGCGCCAGAAGCCCGGCGGCGATCATCACGCTCGGATTGGAGGTGTTGGTGCAGGAGGTGATGGCGGCGATGACGACGTCGCCGTTGCCGAGATCGAAATTCGCGCCCTCGACCTTGTGGCGCTCCGCGATGTTTCCGCTCTGCCGGAACTCGCCGGTCATCGCGCCGGCGAAACCCGCCTTGGCCTCGCTCAACACGACGCGGTCCTGCGGGCGCTTGGGGCCGGCGAGCGAGGGCGTGACCTCGCCCAGGTCGAGCTCCAGTGTGTCGGTGAAGGCCGGATCGTGCGCGACCCTTGTTCGATAGACGCCTTGCGCCCTGGCGTAGGCCTCGACAAGGGCGACGCGCGAGGGCCTGCGGCCCGATGTCGCCAGATAGCCGAGCGCCTGGGCGTCGATCGGAAAGAGGCCGCAGGTCGCGCCATATTCCGGCGCCATGTTGCCGATCGTCGCGCGGTCGGCGACCGACATGGCGTTGAGGCCGGGACCGAAAAACTCGACGAATTTTCCGACGACGCCCTTCTTGCGCAGCATCTGGGTGACGGTCAGCACCAGATCGGTCGCGGTTACGCCTTCGCGCAATTCGCCGGAGAGCCTGAACCCGATCACCTCGGGCAGCAGCATCGATAGGGGCTGGCCGAGCATCGCCGCCTCCGCTTCGATCCCCCCGACGCCCCAGCCGAGCACGGCGAGGCCGTTGACCATGGTGGTGTGGCTGTCGGTGCCGACCAGCGTGTCGGGAAACGCGACCTCGACCGTCTTGCCGTCGCGCTTTTCCTTCGCGGTCCAGACGGTTTGCGCGAGATATTCGAGATTGACCTGATGGCAGATGCCGGTGCCGGGCGGCACCACCGAAAAGTTGGAGAAAGCCTGCTGGCCCCACTTCAAAAAGCGATAGCGCTCCTGGTTCTGCTCGTATTCGCGCGCCACGTTCTGGGCCAGCGATCTCGGGGTGCCGAAATGATCGACGACGACCGAATGGTCTATGACGAGATCGACCGGAACCAGCGGATTGATCCGATCGGGGTCGCCGCCGAGCGTCCGCATGGCGTCGCGCATGGCGGCGAGATCGACGACCGCGGGCACGCCGGTGAAATCCTGCATCAGCACCCGCGCTGGACGGAAGGCGATTTCATGCTCCTTGCGGCCTCGGTTGTCGGTCCAAGCCGCGACCGCCTCGATGTCTTCCTTCCTGACCGTGCGTCCGTCCTCGTTGCGCAGCAGATTTTCGAGCACGATCTTGAGTGAGAACGGGAGCTGCGAGACGCCGGCGAGGCCGTTCTTTTCCGCCGCCTTGAGCGAATAGATCTCATAGGTCTTTGCCCCGACCGTCAGCGTTTTGCGGCACTTGAAACTGTCGAGGCTGGCCATGCGGGCGCTCCGGACGGGACGTCGAGGATGGGCGGTTTTATAGACATAATTGCCTGCGCGGGCTACACAAACTCTCGTCCTGCGGAAGTTTGAGAGGGCGACGGTCCTGAGCGGGGTGGATGTGGTTGATCTTCAAGGACGCGTTGCTCTGGTCACGGGCGCCTCGCGCGGCATCGGCCGGGCGATCGCATTGGCGCTCGCGGAGCGCGGCGCGGCGGTTGGCGTAAATTTCCAGACGCGCGCCGAGGAGGCTCACTCCGTCGTCGCGCAAATCCGCTCCGCTGGCGGACAGGCGATCGCGGCGCGCGCGGACGTTTCCATCAGCGCGCAAGTTGACGAGATCGCGGCGCGCGTCGCAGGCGAACTCGGCCCGGTCGACGTGTTGGTGAACAACGCCGGCGTCGCGATCAGCGGCGTCCGCGAGGAGGATTTCGATCTCGGGATTGCGGTGAACCTGAAATCGGCGTTCCTGTGCTCGGAGGCGGTCCTGCCGGGCATGCGCGCGCGCCGCTGGGGGCGGATCGTCAACATCTCCTCCGCCGCGGCGAGGGGGGCGGGCCTGCTCGGCGTCGTCTACAATGCGTCGAAGGCCGGGCTCGAGGGCCTGACGCGCGGCTATGCGGCGCGGGTGGCGAAGGACGGGGTCACCGTGAACGCCGTCGCGCCCGGCCCGATCGACACCGAGATGGGGGCCCCACTGAAAACAGGCGGCGTCGAGGCCCGCATCCCCGTCGGACGCATGGGGCGGGCGGAAGAAGTGGCGCAGGCGACGGTCATGATCATTGGCAACGGCTTCATCACCGGCCAGACCGTCGCGGTAAATGGCGGGGTGGCGTTTCTTTGAGCGTATTCGGGCGAGGGAAAAGCGCTCCCGGACGGGGGCGCAAACATGGAGTCCGCCTCCACGCCGAGGGCGGTCGCGTCGGCGCGCGTCAACGGAGATTCAATGCGCCTGAGAGCGTGGGACTTGACGATCGAGCGCGGCGGGCGACGCCTGTTCGCCGGACTTTCCTTCGAGGCGGCCGAGGGCGGCGCAATTGTCGTCACCGGCCCCAACGGCGCCGGCAAATCCAGCCTGCTGCGGGCGCTTTGCGGCTTTCTGCCCCTGCAGGCCGGCCATTTTGCCCTCGAAGACGCCGACGATGAGCGGACGGTCGGCGAGCAGGCCCATTATCTCGGCCATTTGGACGCGCTGAAGGGAGCGCTGACCGCCGGCGAGAATCTCGCCTTCTGGGCCGGCGCCCTCGGCGCCGATCCCGCGCGCGGCAGGCAGCGGGAAGCGCTGGCGCGCGTCGGTCTCGCGCATGTGATCGATTTTCCCGCGCGCGCGCTGTCGGCCGGACAGAAGCGCCGTGTCGCGCTCGCCCGCCTCATCGTCGCCCATCGGCCGCTGTGGCTATTGGACGAGCCGACCGCGGCGCTCGACGCGGCCGCGCAAGCCGCCTTCGCCGCAATCATGCGCGCGCATCTGACCGGCGGCGGCATCATCGTCGCCGCGACGCACGCGCCGCTCGGTCTTGACCGCGCTGAGGAATTGAGGCTCGGCGCGAACGAGAGCGCAAGGGCGTGAGGGCCGCGCTTGCCCTCGCCCGAGCCCTCTCCCGCGAACGGGAGAGGGGGCGCGTTCCCTTCCCCCGCTCGCGGGAGAAGGCGCCGTACGGCGTTCGGAAGAACGCCCGTCTTCCAACGGGCTATGGCGCCGGATGAGGGACCGGACATGACAGCCGCCCTCGCCCTTTTCATCCGCGAATGGCGGATCGCGCGGCGGATCGGCGGCGGCGCCTCGGTCGGCGCGGTGTTTTTCCTGATCCTGGTCGCGATCATGCCGTTCGCGCTCGGGCCCGATCTCGAACTGCTCGCAAGGCTCGGCCCGGCGATCCTCTGGATCGCCGGGCTGCTGGCGACCCTGCTCGGGCTCGACCGCCTGTTCCAGGCCGATCAGGAGGACGGCTCGCTCGATCTGATGCTCAACGGCGCGCTGCCGCTGGAACTCGTGGTGCTGGTCAAATGCGCGGCGCACTGGACCGCGAGCGCGCTGCCGCTGGTGGCGCTGAGCCCGCTCTTCGGCCTAATGCTGGCGATGGCGCCCTTGCCGCTCGCGCTGGTCGCCGCGTCGCTCTTGGCCGGCACGCCGGCCTTGACCATGATCGGCGCGATCGGCGCGGCGCTGACGATTTCGCTGAGGCGCGGCGGCCTCCTGATGGCGGTGCTGGTGCTGCCGCTCGCGATTCCGGTGCTGATCTTCGGCGTCTCGGCGGCCTCGGCCGCCAGCGGCGGCGCGGCGCCGTTCCTGACCCCGTTCCTGATGCTGTGCGCGCTATCGCTGTTCGCCATCGCCGCCGCCCCCTTCGCCGCCGCCGCGGCGCTCAGGCACGTACGGGAATAGGGAGCGGCAGGGAACGCCCGTTGCGTAACGCGGGGATGCCGCGTAAGTATCTTGCGCGCCTATCCGGTTAACGCGGACCCCCACTACATAGTGGGATGCAGCGGCTATTCTTCCTGCGGCGGCAATGCGCGTCCATATGGGCCGCCCGCCCAAACTCACCGCGCGCCAAAAACGCGAGGCGCTGAAAGCTCTCGCCGACGGCGCCGCGACGCAAGCTGACCTGGCGCGCCGGTTCAACATCAGCCAGAGCACGATTTCACGGCTGGCGGAGAAGGCCTCCACCCTGCCTGCTGGACCCGCGCTCGACGCCGAGACGGAACGCGCGGCGCGCGCCTTCATGCAGCGTCTCGAAGGCAAGCATCCCGCGACAGAGGGGAGGTTCAGCAATCCCGCGCTGATCGACAACATCAAGCGCGAGGGGTTGCGGCTATGAGCAGCGCCGCCCTCACCGCAGCCGATTACATGCGGAAGGCTGAGCGCGTTTTGGACGAGGCGCGTTTGCTCGCGACCGGCTTTGAGACGCCGGACTCGACCATCAAGACGCATCACAGCCTGATTGCCGAGTTCGGCAAGAAACTCGTTCTCGGCGGCCAAATCAACGCGGGCTTTGGCCGCGCCTTCAACAAACGCAGGATATGCGGCAGCTCGCCGATTACAGTTCTGAGCCGCCGCCTCTTGCCGAGGCGCAATGGGCGGTCGAACAGGCTGAGGCTTTTGTCGCGGCGATCCGTAGCCGGATCGAGCGGCTTAAGCTATGAGCGGCGCGCCCAAAAGTGCGGCCGCTTGGGCGGGGCGCCCGGGCGACCGTCGACGTCGAGCGCTCCGCTCAATGACCAAACGCGGCCGCCGCGGCCAGAATCAGGGCTGCGGCCATAAGCGACAGGCTGCCGGCGGGCCATTGACGGAGCCTCGCATCGACACGCTCGAACGGCGCGCCCAATCCGAAGCCGGCGCGGAACGCGGCCTCGCCCAAGACGACGGTGTCGCCTTGCGGAACGCGAGGAAGGCGGCTTCCCCAACGCCAAAGCGGCAGCGCCAGCGCCGCGCCGATCAACAATGGCCAAGAGCCGTCCCAGACCTTTGCGACGGCGAAGCCGTCAGCGGTGAGCCCGCCGATCGCGGGATACAGCAGCCAGGGGACCAGGATGGCGGCGAACGCGATCGCAAGCCAGAGATACGCCGTCCGCGCCGAGGCCGCCCCTTTGCCGCCCTGCGAGACGATCCGGGCAAGGCGCGCGAGAAAATGCAGCATCAAGACCGCCGAGCCCGTCGCCGAGGCGTTCGCGAGCGCGGCGGCCGCCCCGCTTCCCAATGGGGCCTTGATCGCGAGCTTCGCCAGCGCGCCGCCCGTCAGCGGAAGGCCGGCGAGGCTCAAGGCCAGCACCGCCGCCAGGACCAACACCAGCTTGCGGAGGCGCCCGCCGGTCGCGGCGGCGACGCCGACGGCAAGAAACAACGCGCCCTTCACTAGAACATGATTGGCCGCATAGAAGGCTGCGTCTGAGGCCGTTCTTCCATCGCCCGCGGCGAGTCCCATGCCGAGCACGGCGGCGATCAGGCCCATCTGGCTAATGCTCGAATAGGCGAGGACGGTTTTCGGATTTTGCTGGGTAATCCCGATCGCGACGCCGTAGAAGGCGGAGAAAAACCCGAATATCACCAACACCTCGCCCCAGCCTTGGAAAGCGACTTGCAAGGGAAGAAAGCGGATGAGGCCGATCACTCCGGCCTTGACGGCCGCGCCGCTCAGCACGGCCGCGGCCGAAATGGGCGCCGCCGTATAGGCCAGCGGCATCCAGCCGTTCAGCGGCGCCAGCCCGATTTTCATTCCGAAGCTGGCGACGATGAGCGCAAGCGCGCCATCGCGCCAGGGCGAGCCGGGCAGCGCCGCCATGACGTCGGAAATCCGCAGGCTGCCGTTCGGTTCGCCCGCCGCGAGCGCCGCGAACGCGAGCAGCAACGACGCCTCGCCGAGAATCGTGAACGCCATATAGACGCCGCCTGCGCGCTTCGAGGCGGCGTTGTCATGAACGATCAGCCCATAGGCCGGGACGCTGACCAGCGCGTACATCAGATAGAAGGTCAGCAGATCGCCGGCGACGAAGACGCCGAGACTGCCCGTCAGCGTGAGGAGCCAGGATACGCCAATTCGCCTGTCGGGGCCGTCGTTCGCGTCCGAAAATCTGGCCGCGCTGGCGACGATCCAAGGCAGCGCCGAGACGGCGAGCAACATGGCGCCTGGAAGATCGAGCCAAAGGCTGAGGCGCAGCGCAGGCGCCTCGAATGCAATCGGTCCGCCGTAAATCGCCAAGACCGCGGTCGCCAACGCCGGAATCGGTGCGAGCCATTGGAGCGTCAACGCATGGGGACGCAGCTTGCGCGACAGGCAGGCCGCAAGAAGCATAAGCGGCGCCCCCAGCGTCATAACGAGCAGCGATGGACCAAAGACATGGGCCGCGTTCGCCACCGCTGCGGACCCAAAGTCGCCGGTCATCGTGGAGCAGCCGCTGCGACCGGACGTCCGATCTGCAGCAATGTGAAAAAGGACGTCGGCGCGAACCCGAGAGCCACAGCGAAGATCGCCAGCGCCAGGGCGATCGCCTCGCGGGATCGTCGCGGGCGCGCCTTCATTGCGACGACGTTGTCAGAGAGCGCCGGCGCCAGCACCCGATAGATATATCCGGCGGCGAGCAGCCCGCCCGCCAGCATCACTGCCGCCCACAGCCACTGCCCGGCCTCGACCGATGATTTGATCATCAGCCATTTTGCCGCGAACCCGCCGCTCGGAGGCAGGCCCATCAGCGACAATCCGCCGAGTCCAAGAGCAAAGAACGTCATCGGCATCGCCCGGCCGGCCCCGCCAAGCCCCGCAATCCGGTCGTGGCCGAGGGATTCGGCGATGAGGCCAGCCGCCAGAAACATCGCCGCCTTGGCGAAGGCATGCGAAAGCGTCTGCATCATGCCGCCGTTCCAGCCGTCCGCCGTCCAGAGATGCGCGCCGGAAGCGAGCGGAAAGATCATGAATAAATAGCCGATCTGCGCGATGGTCGAATAGGCGATCAGGAGCTTGAGCCGTTCCTGCCGGAGAGCGAGAACGCTGCCAAACAGGATCGCCGCCGAACCCAGGCCGGCGAGCAGCGTGTTCACCACTGCGACCTGGAGAGCCGGGAGCACGTAGAACCAGAGACGCACGATCAGAAAGAACGATCCTTTGACCACCAGCCCGGAAAGCACCGCGCTCCCGGCGGCCGGCGCGTTGGCGTGCGCCGGGGGCAGCCACAAATGCAGCGGAAAGAGCGCCGTCTTGGCGAGCAGCCCAGCCGTCATCAAACCGGCCGCCAGCCAGACGGCCGGCACAGTGCGCATCCGCTCCGCCAGGAGGACGATGTCGAGAGTGCCGAAGGCGCCGTAAAGCAGCGCGGCGCCCAGAAGATACAGGGCCGATCCGAACAAGGCGAAAAGCAGATAGCGAAGCGCGGCGACAAGCGTCTCCGGGCGCCCGTCGACGCAAACCAGCGGAACGGCGGCGAAGGTCAGAAGTTCCAGCCCAACGTAGAGATTGAAGAGATCGCCTCCGAGAAAGAGCAGGTTCAATGCGGCCCAGATGGCTTGCAGCAGAATCCAGAACGCGAAAGGCGCGCGCGCTTCAGCCGTCTCGGGCGGCGTCGCGAAATTGGCTCGGGCGTAGAAGCCGGAGGCGGCGATCACTAACGCCGCCGTGACCAACATGACAACCGAGATCCCATCCGCCCTCAGCGCGATGCCGAGCGGCGGCGCAACGCCCCCGACAATATAGACGAGCGGATTGCCGGAGCTTGACACAAGGACGGCGATCGCGATGGCGATGGCGAGCCCGATTGGCATGAGGATGAGCGCTACGCGTTCAGCATGACGTCCGCCGAAGACGAACGATAACAGCACGCCCGCGACTGGGGCGAGGATCGCGACCACCAGAAGGAATCCGCCCACCGTCGTCGTGAGGCCTGGCGCAGACGACATCATTCGGCGTCAACTCGGTCGCCGGAAGGTTTGGTCGAGGCGTCGGTATTTAGCGTGACGCGCCCGGTTTCCTCGTAAAGCCGCAGCATCAGAGCGACGGCAAGCGCGCTCGCCGCAAAGGCGACAACGATCCCGGTGATCACCATCGCCTGCGGCACTGGATCGGCCGGGAATCCAGCTCCCGCCCCCTTGCGGGCGATGATGCCGAAAAGCAAGAAAACGCCGCTGCCGCCCAGATCGAAAGCGAGAATCTTGCGGAGCGGCTGCGGATTAGTGATGAGTCCGTAAAGGCCAATGCCCACTAGCGCCGAGCCGAGGAGACCCGCCAGCGTCGCCGCGCTCATTCTTGGAGCTTCCGGCAAGGCGGACCCAGGACCAACATCGGGAGGCTCACGGCGATTGAAAGCACCATGAAGACCTCGATGAAGAGGATAACCGGCTTGGCGAACGCGGCGGGAAACGCAAAAAAACCGCCCGCGACACCGGCGCCGCCGACGCCGGCCGCGAGAAAGACAATCGGGCCTCCGACGAGCGCGAGCCGCAGCCACGGCGCGCTGACTGAGGGCGCCTCGGCAAGTCTGCCGATGATCGCGATTATCCACATCGCGGCGAGAATGGCGCCGCCCTGAAAAGCGCCGCCCGGTTTGTCCGCGCCCGCCCAGAAGACATGAACGCCGACCAGAATCCCGAGCGGCGCCAGAATCTGGGCGAGGAAGGCCAGCGTTCTTTCCGGCTGCGCCGCGCGCGGCTGTCCCGGCGCGCCGCCCCAAAATCGATCGGGCGCAAGCGACCAGACGCCAGCGACGGCAAGCACCAGAACGACCTTCTCGAGCAAGGTGTCTAAGGAGCGATAGGCCATCAGAACCGCCGTGACCGGATTGCCGAGCCCGGTCTCGGCGAGCCGCTCGGCCGCCTCCGGGGCGAGAGACGGACCGGGATCGGGCAATAGCAGAACGACGGCCGCGAGCGCTCCAGTGACGGCGACGCAAAGAATTGCCGCCCATAGCCGCAGCGCGACGCCGGGCCCCTCGGCGGCCGCGGTCCGCGCGACGTCGCGCAAGCGGGTCGCCGCGCCGATGAGAAGAACGCCCGTCACGCCGCTGCCGATCGCGGCTTCGGTCAGCGCCACGTCCGGCGCAAATAGGCGAACCCAGACGATCGAGACCAACAGCCCATAGGCGACATAGCCCACGACGGCGGCGAACGCCTCGCGCGCCAAGATTGTCCAGCCGCCGACCGCCAGAACCATGGCCGCGAGGACGAAATCGAGGACCTGTTGAATGCTCATCCGGCCTTTCCCTTGCGACGCAGGGCGCGACCGATGAGTTGCGCGGTCGTCGCTCCGGACATTTGTATCAGGGTCCAAATGGCGATCAGTTTGAGGGCGACGAGCAGGCTCCCCGTGCGCGGAAGAAGCCCCAACACGACGAAGCCGAGGCCGAGGTTGTCGGCCTTCGTCAGTGCATGCAGTCGGCTCAACGCGTCGGGGAAGCGCAAAAGTCCCACAGACCCCGCGAAAAAGAAAAATGCGCCGGCGCCAATCGCGGAAACGCTGAAAATGTCGATCGCCAGACTCATTGGCCGCCGGCCTGCGATGGACTGTCCGCCTCTGGCGGCGCCGCGCTGACGACGAAAGTGACCGAAGAGAAGGCGGAGAGGACCGCAAGTCCGAGAGCGATATCCTCCACTCCAGCCGCCTTGGTCGCAAAGGCGACCAAAAGGAGCGACGCGATTCCGCCGGTGCCGAGGAGTTGCGCCGCCATCATGCGATCGGCGTTGCCTGGTCCGCTGAGGACACGCACGAGTCCGGCCGCCACGGTGCAAAGTATGAAACCCGCCGCGGCCAGCAGGAAATCACTCATGGCCGAGCATCCGAATGAATAGGGACTCTTCCGCCGCCAGTTCGGCGGCGATCGGCTGGCCGACGTCTAGACAGTGGACGAGAAGCGCCCCGCGGTCGTCGGTCCCTGTCGGCAGGGCGCCGGGCAGCAGGCTGGCGAGCGCGCAAAAGGCGCTTCGCGCGTTGCCCGGCGGCAATCGCAGGGGGTATGTCACGAAGCCGGGCTGCAATTGAAGTCGCGGGCGGAGCGCGCGACGCGCGACATCGAAACCCGAAACGACGGACTGGCGGAAAAAGTCCAGCGCGAGGGCCAAGAGCGCCATAAATCGAAGGCGCGACTTTGGCGCCGGCAGCAGGGCTAGACTGGCCCAGGTGGCGACGCCGACCGCGGCGAGCCCCGCGGGAAGATCCGTCGCGTCCCACCCCGAGATCATGAGCCAGAAGCCGAGGAACAACGCAGCCCTAACCGCCGCAGCCATCACAAGGCGCGGCGCGAGATCGGTCTCGCGCTTACTCACGGGAAAAGACTCTAAAGCGCGACGGGCCTCGCTCGGGAACGATAATTAAACAAACAAAGCGGAAAGGCGCGCTGGACATGGGCATACGGTAGGGAGGGGTCATCAGCATCCGAAGTCTCGCTACGCTCTCGCTTAGACCACGATCCGAGAGGAACAGCGTCGCTTAGCTCCATCAAGCGAGTAGTGCGCCAGAAAAGTCATTCCGCCGCTCGACGCAACGCCGGACTCCAAGGCCGGTCTGCTTGGGGTCGAAGACCAAGCTGTCCCGACGCGCGTCGGGGCGCTCCAGGATCTCGATCTTGCGCCGTGTCAGCTACATCGCCTCTCCACAAACGCCGGGTCGCGGACCCCGAGCCTCGCCGGCGGACCTATCGCGACGATTTGCGACGTCCCGCGTCAGTTGACATAGCAGAATGGCGAATTGCAGCAAATGAAATTGTCGGTTCCGCGGATCGCGTGACGCACTGAGTTTACTTCGGAACTCTAAATCCAAATCGGCGGGTTCAAGGTTCGGGCTTGGGCGGCGCGATGCGCAGCGTTGATTTCTCTGAACTCTGCCGAGAACCCCCCTGCGACGCCACCTTCTCCCGCGAGCGGGAGAAGGAAGAATCAAAAGCCCTCCGGCCTTCCGACCACCGTCGTATGCAGCGCGCCGTCGCCGAAGGCGCGATGGGCGGCGCGGCGCGCGCTTTCTTGCGTCACGGCGGCGATCTGCCGGTTGCGCTCGTTGAGCCAGTCCGGCGCCCGGCGTTCGAGCTGGATGTGGACGAGCTGCGAGGCGATCTTTCCCGAGGTGTCGAAACGCAAGGGATAGGAGCCGATGAGGTACGTCTTGCCCTTCTCGAGCTCCTCTTCGTTGAGGCCGTTGAGCGCGACGTCGCGGATCTCGTGCGCGGCCACGTCGAAGGATTCGCGCGCCCGCTCGTTCCTGGTGGTGGTGCCGCCGTAAAAGTAGCCGCCATGGTCGAGGGGGTAGAAGGCCCCGAAGATGGTATAGGCGAGGCCCCGCTTCTCGCGCACTTCGCGGAACAGCCGCGAGGTCATCGAGCCCGACCCGCCGAGCACATGAGCGACGACGACGCTGGCGATATAGTCCGGATCGTCGCGCTTCAAGGCCGGGCGACCGAAGCGGATCGTCGATTGAGGCACGTCGAGATCGATCGTGTCGATCGACCCCAGCCCCGCGAACGCCGCCTCGGCGACCGGGGTCAGATCGGCCTTCGCCGGCAGGTCGGCGAACACCTTGTCGATGAGCTTCGCCGCGCCCTTTTCGTCGATCGCGCCGACGACCGCGATCACGAGTTCGCTGCGCGCCATCTGCCGCTTCGCGGCCGTGACGAGGTCGAGCCGCTCGATGCGAGCCAAGCTCTCGAGCGTGCCGTCGACCGGCTGGCCATAGGGGTGGCCGGGAAAGGCCTTCGTGCGCCAGTTGCGGTTGGCGACCGAGGCCGGATCGTTGGCGTCGTGGCGCAGGCGCGCGTTGGCGTATTCGCGCGCGCGCTCGAACGGCTCCTCGTCGAACCGCGGCGCGTTGACCGCGAGGCGCAAGAGTTCGGCGGCGCGGTCGAGGTTCTTCGTCAGCGTGCGCATGCGTCCGCTCATGTGGTCGCGGTCGCAGTGAAACGACATCTCGACCGCCTTCTCGTCCAGCGCCCGCTGGAAGCCTTGCGAATCGAGGTCGCCCGCGCCTTCGTCGAGCAGTCCGGTCATCAGCATGCCGAGGCCGGCCTTGTCCGACGGATCCTGCGCGGCGCCCCCGCGCATGGCGAATTCGAGCGACACCACCGGGACGGTCGAGGATTGGACGTGCCATACTTTTAAGCCCCGCGGGGTCACGATGGTCCCGACGTTGACGGCGGACTGGGCGGGGGAGACGACAATGTGCTTCTGCATGGGCGTTTCCAAAGTCTTGGTCGTTGGCTTTTCTTTAAGCGCCGGCGGCGGCGGCGGTGAAGTGAAAAAATTCAACTTCCTTACGCCGCCTGGCTCTCCAGCGGCAGCAGGTGGCCGGTCACGGCGGGCTTGTGGTCGAGCCAGCGGCGCGCCGTCTCGATCGTCGCCTCAGCCGTGACCGCCTCGATTCTCGCCGGCCATTGCTCTACGTCCTGAAGCGTCAGGCCGACCGCCAGCGACGAGCCGTACCAGCGCGCGAGATCGGACTGGCTGTCGCGGGCGTAAATCGCGTCGGCGACAAGGCGCGTCTTGGCCCGCTCCAGTTCGCCCGCTTCGACGCCGTCGGTCAGGAACTTCGCCAGCGTCCGGTCGAAGGCCTTGTCGAGCGTCTCCAGCGTCGTCTCGGGCGTAGGCGTCACATTGAAAATGAACCGGCTCTGGTCGAGCGCGGCGCCGTGGTAATAGGCCCAGGCCGCGACCGCGAGCTTCTCCTCCATCACCAGAGCGCGATAGAGGAGGCTCGTCTGCCCGCCGCCGAGAAGATGGGCCGCGACTTCGAGCGCCTCCGCTTCGCCCGGCCCCGCGGTGCGGCAGGACGGCGCCAGATAATGGCGCTGCCAGTTCGGCTGCTCGACCTTGCCGTCGGCGACCGTGACCAGCCGGTTGGCCACCGTCGGCGGCTCCAGCGGGCGGCTGCGCTCGGGTTTCTTGCCGCGCGGCTTGATCCGGCCGTAGGTCTCCTCGGCGAGCGCGCGCGCCTCGCCCGGCTCGACGTCGCCGGCAACCACCAGAATGGCGTTCTCGGGCGTATAGAAGCGCCGGTAATAGGCGAGCGCGTCCTCGCGCTTCAGCCCCTCGATCTCGTGCCCCCAGCCGATGATCGGGATCCCGTAAGGGTGGTGGGTGAAGAGCGTCGCCTGGACCGCCTCGCCGAGCTGGGCGCCGGGGTCGGTGTCGCAATGCATGCGCCGCTCCTCGAGCACGACGTCGCGCTCCGGCCCGACGATTGCGTCGGTGAGGGTTAGGCCGGTCATGCGGTCGGCCTCGAACTCCATGCAGGCCTTGAGGCGCTCTCCGGCGACCTGCTGGAAATAGGCGGTGAAATCATTGCCGGTGAAGGCGTTTTCGTGACCCCCGACGTCGGCGACGAATTCGGAGAATTCGCCCTTGGGATGGCGCTTTGTGCCCTTGAACATCAGATGTTCGAGGAAATGGGCGATCCCCGACTTGCCCGGCGGATCGTCGGCGGCGCCGTTGCGATACCAGACCATGTGGGTGACCACCGGCGCGCGATGATCCGGGATTACCACCATTTCGAGGCCGTTGGCGAGGGTGAAATGGGCGACGTGCGCCGCTGAGGCAGAGGGTGACGACATCGCAATCCGTTTCGGTTGTTCGAGTCATGCCACGATGGCTGCGGCGCGGCGCGATCGTGACCATTGAGCGACATATAAGCCGCATTTCCGCATCCCGCCAGTCGGGCTGAGGGTGGTGGAGGGACGCGCGCTCGCCTGGGGTTGCTCTCTACCGGTCTTCGGGCCGCTCGACAGAGACGACGCTGCTCGCGCCGACGAGATCGAGATCGAGCGCCGCCCGCCGCGCTGGCGCCCGCGGCGTGCGCGTCTTGCCCTTACCCTTGGTCAAATTCGATGACGCCGGCCTCATGCAGCTTCTTGAGCGTGTGCGAGAAGTTGGAGACCGGGTTACGCTGACAGCGCATTGGATTGCCCTTGCCGCCTCCCGAGCCGAGGGCGGGCTGGTCCCCTCGGCCGACGAAGAAAAAATGGTTGCGCTATCACCGTAACTTCAAGGCCGAGGCTCAGCGGGAGTCAGGGGCCGGCGAAAGGCGACGACTTTCCGATCCGTCGAGAAATCGCCGCCGATCGCCATGCCGATCGGATTGTCCAGGCCGGCGGACTTTCCCCTTTGGCGCACAACCGCCAACGCAACGCGGCTCCAATATCGCATGGCCCCGAAATTGTTGGCGTCGCGCTCCATTAATCGCGCCTCGGAGTAGGCCGCCGCATCCCCGATCTCGCGAATGAGCTCCGCCGCCTCGGCCTCGATTGCTTCGACCCTCTCGCGCCGACGACGCAGCCAGAACAGCATCCCCAACCCCTCTTCCCCAAGCGGGCGGTCCGCATGTGAACCGTCCGCCATCATTGTCCGAGCGTATCGGCGGCGCGATCTTCCGCAGCGGGAACGCCCCCCGCGACCAGTCAACAGTCGTCGCCCAAAACGAATGGCGTAATATAATAGCGCAGGAGCTCGATCTGTGAGCTACGTCACTGCGCGGGTCGCCGCCGGCGGGACTGCGGCAAGCCGGAGAATTATGCAGGCGTCCGCCAACATTGCGGGCATGAGCGCCTGAAACAGAGCTACGGTCGGCTCAATCCGACCTTGACAACCGCCCGGTTGCAAGTGGCGCATGATATGCTATACTCAAAGGTAGAGCCGGGGTAGGCGGTGTATCGGGGACTATGCCGCACCGGAGGCGACTTATGCCCATTTCTTACGCCCGGCTCCCCACCAGTCTTCGCGCTCTCGCGTGAGCCCGACCGGGCGGCCGCCCTTACACGTCAACGGCCATTGTTTGACGCCGCACTGTGAATCGAACCGATCGACGTTACGCACGTTGTAGAGTCAGCGTTACGGCGGTACGGTAGTGGAGTGCGCACCTCGGGTGAGACGCGCCAATTGAGCGACGGGGCAGCGCGAGCGGGTGGCCGGCGCGGCGACACAATTTTCGAAAATCATTTTTTCTCGACAAACTCTTTGAGAAAATCAGAAGTCATGTTATGGTCTTCGTCGTCGCTGGATCGAGGCGCGCCTGGCGCGCCGAGGGCAGCGGCCGCTTTTAAGCCTTGCGGGCGAGTTGACACGCTGAAAAACGGCGAGGGGCACGTAGTCTTTAAACAGCCGGCATGGTTTGGGGCTGGCGCCACGCTCGATCGGATTCGAAACCGGAATCGGTTCCGAGCGGGCGCCCATGCCGGGACGTCTTAAAGCAAAGCCCAGTCCGGCCCTCAGTTCCATCCCCGTATTGGGGATGATCCGGGGGCGAAGCGCGGCTCACGGGTCTCGCTAAGGGCCACGCGGTCGACGAATCGGCGCCAAATGGCGCCGCAAGCGATTGAAAAGACGCAATCCGCGGCTGAAAATGGCGCCAGCCCCTTAGCGGAACTTAAAAGAACGGATCGGGGGTCGAGAAAGGGAATAAAGGGAGCAACTGCCCGGCGCCTCCACTTTTAGAGGCCAAAACAGCGCATTTCCGTTTCGGCGGGGCGGCGATGCCGCCAACAAGGGTGAATCTCAATCGCGAACAAAGCCTGATCGCCAGCGGCGCACGCTGGTCGCTTTCCTGCTTTCACGCCGAGCGGAGGGGGCGCTTGGGAGTTGCTTTTTTCGTTCGGTTTCGCCGTAAGTCATTGAAAAGCGCCGATTCGCGCGAGAGAATCCAAGCAAATCCAAGGTTCTTTTTAATTGGTTTTCCTTGGTTTTTCTTGGTTCTGTTTGGTTGGATTTGGATTGGCTTGGAAAAATTTGGCGAGCCTTCCGCGGACAATCCGCCTTGGGTCGACAACACATTTAATATATGTGTTTAAGGCGCCGGGCCGGGCCAGGGCCTACTTCGCCGCCAGTTCCGCCCGCACGATGCGGGCCCCTTCGACCATCGCCTTCATCTTGCCGAACGCGGCCTCGCGCGGCAGGTACTTGAGCCCGCAGTCGGGCGCGACGATGATGTCCTCGGGGCTGCGGTAGGCGAACGCCCGGCGGATGCGCGCCGCCACCGTCTCCGGCGTCTCGATCTTGGACGTCGAGAGGTCAATGACGCCGAGGATGATCTTCTGGTCCGGCAGATCGGCCAGCACGGCGCAGTCGAGATTGGACTGCGCCGTCTCGATCGAGACCTGCATGCAGCGACAGCTCCTGAGCTGCTTGAGGAACGAATAGGCGCTCGGCCGCTCGTGGATGATCGCGGCGTAGCCGAAGCAGAGATGCACCGCGGTCGCGCCGACGACGCCGTCGAGCGCCCGGTTCAGCGCGGCGAGACCGTATTCCTCCGCCGGGCCCGGCCGCGCCTGCATGTAGGGCTCGTCGATCTGGACCACGTCCGCCCCGGCCGCGAACAGATCCTTAATCTCGGCGTTGACCGCGTCTGCGTAGTCCATCGCCGCGTCGGCGACGTTCGGGTAGAAGTCGTTCTGCGCCTGCTGGCTCATGGTGAACGGACCGGGCACCGTCATCTTGACCGTGCGCGCGGTGTGCTTGCGCAGGAAGTTCAGGTCGTCGACCTCGATCGCGTGCTTGCGGCGGATTTTGCCGACGATGCGCGGCACCGGATTGGGATGGCCCGAACGGTCTAGCGCGACGCCCGGAGTGTCGATGTCGATTCCCTCGAGCGCGGTCGCGAAGCGGTTCGAATAGCTC
Source organism: uncultured Alphaproteobacteria bacterium (assembly GCA_963835955.1). Taxonomy (GTDB): domain Bacteria; phylum Pseudomonadota; class Alphaproteobacteria; order Rhizobiales; family Beijerinckiaceae; genus Roseiarcus. The sequence continues at coordinate 194,983 of CAWIHZ010000014.1, forward strand.
TCGCGCCGGATTTCGCCGTCGGTGACGATGTCCAACCCGGCGTCCTCCTGCGCCCTGATCGCGAGCACGGTTGCGTCGTCCTGCGCCTCGGCCAGATAGGGTTCGGGAATGCGCCACAGCTCCTTGGCCCGGACCCGCGGCGGAAAGCGCCCCGCGAGCTTGGCGCGGTCGATCAGCCATTCGGGCTGCGCGTAGGAGCCGACCAGCGTCGTTGGCAAAAGCATGAACGTCCTCCCCTCGCCGGCCGCATGGGATCGGGCGCGGCTCGTCCAAGCCCATCCTGACCGCGTCAGCCACGACTGACAAGGACAGGCGGGCGCCGCCCCTTAGGCTTACGAGCGGAAATAGCCGCTGGCGTAGATGGCGACAAGAAAACTGACGACGGCGACCGCCAGGGCGGCGCGGTTCGGACGGCTGGCGGAAGACCTCTCCAGCATCGCGTCGCGCGGGTCCTTGGGATCGTAGTAGATCACCGCCGGACTGCCTTTCGGGTAGCGGGCCGCGATTTTCTCCGCTTCGGCGAGCGTGAGTTCGCCCTGATCGTCCGACGCGATCGTGCGACCGCGGAACTGCCGCTCGTGGACGAGGTAGGCGTATTCCACCACCGGAGAATAGCATGTTTGTCGACCGCGATTGTCGCTTTCCGTTCGACTGTCCACGATCGTGCCGTTGACGGACGACCAGGGCTTTTCATTTTGCTTGGCGATGATCAGCGAACCAAAATACGCCATGAGCGAAAGCGCCCCGACGATCGCGGCCAAGAGGGAGACGCGGCCGTGCCCGGTCTCCCACATCGGCGCGATCGCGCTGTCATAGTGCTTGACCAGCCAGTAACCGCAAAATCCAATCGCCGCGAGGCTCGTCAAGGTCGTGCCGCAGCCCTGAACGGGAAGGAGAGCCGGGGCGCCGCGCTCGAGGACGCAATTCTCGGGGTCGGAGGGATCGTAATAGACCGCTACAGCGGCGCCGACCGGATAGCGCGCCAGCGTCGCCTCGATATTGGCCCCGCCCGTATCCTCGCCGACCGCGATGCGCTTACCCGTGTACGTCTGGCCGTTAGCCGCAAACTCATATTCGATCGCCGGGAAATTGATCAGCTGCGTCGCCTTGCCCGAAGGCCTTTGATGTCTCGTCGCGACGGCCGCTTTGGTGATCCGCCCCGCAGCTTGCGGCCAACCGGCGACGCGACGCAGCTGCAACAGCTTGTTGACGATCATCGCCAGCAGCAGGACCGCCATCGGCCCGCCTACGATCACGGCGATCGTAAGCCAGCCGTAGTCGTCGGGACCGCCTTTCGGCAGCCAGCGCACAATGAGCGGCAATCCGAAGAACGAACCAGCGACCAGGGCGATTGCCCAGGTCGGAGGCTTCGAGGTGATGCGGCGCGCGGCCCGCGCGCGCGCCCCCGGCGCCTGCTCGGCGACAAAGTTCGCTCCGTCCCTCCAGTCGGTGTCGCCGTTGAGATATTTGCAAAGGATGTCTTTGAGGCCGTTCGCGTCGACCGGCGCCGCCGCGGTGAAGCGTTGGCCGCGATCGACGAACGTCACGGCATAAAGCCCTGCCGGCGACGCGACCGCTTCCATATGATCATCTTCGCCATTGTCGAGATTGATCCGCCAGCCGGCCTCGCGCGGCGCAGTCTCGATGGCGCGCTCGACGTCGGCGAGTTGAGGATCGGCGACGACCGAATCTCCAAACTTCAGCGCCATGCGCCCGCTCCCCCTTCGGCGCCGCAATTGCAACGACTGACTATGGCCGAGGATCGCGTCAAAGACCACCCCGGCGGCGTCCCGCTGACGCGCCGCTCGTTACCCGGGCCCGACCGACGCAAATCCGCCGTCAGCGGCGCGCCAGAGGTCCCCGGCCGAGGCGATCGAGATCGAAGGCGAGCACGTCCCGCAGCAGTTCGAGAAAGCCGTCAACGCCGCATTCGGCGCAGGCTTCGCCCTTGGCCGCGGTCGCGTTGGCGGCGTCGCCCACCGCGCCCAGCTCGTTGAGATCGCTCGACATCCAGCCGATGCCGATCGGCTGGGTGACCCGTAGCCGCTTGAACTCCTCCTCGATCGCGACCGCCGCGCTGACGAAATTCCGCGCCTCGCCCATTCGCACGAGCTCCGGCCTGAAAGCGAGCATCAGCGAGGTCTCGGCGTCTCCTCCATGAATCCCATGCGCACGCTCCTCAGCCGAAAACAGGCCTTCCGGGTAACCCAGCGTATGCCAGGCCGCCTGGACGGCCAGCATCCGGTGGCGAACCCGCAACTCGCGCACAACTGCACCGATGACCGGAACATTGCCGCCGTGCGAATTGATGACGATGAGCTTGCGGCAGCCGGTTCGGGCGACGCTGTCGCCGATCTCGATCCAGGCGCGGGCGACCGTCTCCAGCGAAAAGGTCAATGTGCCGGGAAACTCGATGTGCTCGTTCGACTTGCCGATCGCCTGCACGGGCAGAAACAGGACCGGCATGTCGTCGCGAACGCGCTCGACCGCCCGCGCGAGATAGCCTTGGTTGATGAACGTATCGACGCCGACCGGCAGATGCGGCCCGTGCTGCTCGATCGCCGCCACTGGCAATACCGCGATGACCTTGCTCATGTCGGCGGCGGCGAAGTCCCGCCAGCTCATTTCCGCCCAAAACTTGGTCGGCAGCATCAGGCCCTCCTCAGTCTTCAGCCCGCACGCGCGGCGATGGCCTCGATCTCGACCTTGAATTCCGGCCGGGCGAATCCCTGCACGATCATCAGCGTCGAGGCCGGCGGCGGGGCGCCGACAAATTCATCGCGCACCTTCATATAGCCGCTCAAATGCTGAGCCGAGGAGACATAGGCGTTGAGGCGCACGAGGTCGGCCAGCGTCATGCCCGCTTCGCCGAGGATCGCCGCGATCGCGCGAAAGCAGAGGCGCGTCTGTTCTTCAACTGTCTCGGGAACGGCGCCGTCCCGGTCGACGCCCAGTTGGCCGGAGCAAAAAACGACGCGGCTCCCCGGTTCGACCGCGACCCCGTGCGCGTAATTGGCGAAAGGCGGGTGGATCGACGCCGGGTTCAGTCTGCGCATCGAGAGCTGATCTCCGATATGCTCGCCCTGGCGTCGCACGCAAACCAAGGCCGAGCCACAATGTCCTGGATCAAACAGATATGAGCCGGCTTGATTGAGGGATGGGGTTCCCTGAGGCTCGGGTTGTCGAGGCTCGAATTGCAGGAGAACCCCATGCAGGTATTTGGCCTGCCCGGCCATCTTATCCGATCCGCTCGGGCGGCGTCCCGTCTTCTCGCAGCGAAGACGCCAAATATCGAAGCGGAGAGAAGACGGGACGCGGTGGCGCGCTGGCTGGCGGCGCGGGCGGGCGGGCTGTCGAGCGAAGCGGCGGCGGCGGCAGTCGGCGTGCCGCTCTCGACGCTCAAGCGGTGGCGCAACGACCCTCAGTCCAAGAGCCGCCGACCGCTGCGCACCCGCCGGCCGACGCATCCGCCAGGCCTCGCGGCCGGCCGTCGAGCGGTTGCGCCTCGACCATCCAATGTGGGGCAAAGCCAAGCTGACGCCGATCCTGCGCAACCAGGGCTTCGAGGTCAGCGAGGCCAGGGTCGGACGCATTCTGAGCGAGTTGATGGCGCGCGGCGTCGTGCCCCGCGTCCCCGACCTGATCCGCAAGATCGCCGCCCGCAAAGCCCGGCGAAAGCGCCCCCACGCCGTGCCCAAGCCCGCCGGCGTGACCTTCCAGGCCCCCGGCGACGTCGTCCAGATCGACACCATGTCGGTCGCCATCGCCCCCGGCGTCGGCCTCAAACACTTCGACGCCTACCATCCTGGCGCCAAATGGACCGTCGCCAAACCCTACCGCCAAGCCACCGCCCGCAACGCCGCCGACTTCCTCGATAAAGTGCTGGCCGAAATGCCCGAGCCCGTCAAAGCCATCCAGATCGACGGCGGCTCGGAGTTCATGGCCGAGTTCGAACAAGCCTGCGCCAAAAAGAACCTGCCGCTCTACCTCCTGCCGCCGCGATCGCCCAAACTCAATGGCGGCGTCGAACGCTGCAACGGCGCATGGCGATACGAATTCTATGCCGGCGTCGAACTGCCACCGCGGATCGACAAAATCACCCCTTTCGTCGACGCCTTCCAACACCTCTACAACCACCACAGACCCCACCGCGCCCTTGCCGGACTTACCCCAGCCCAGTACCTAACTTCCCGCCGAGCCAAACAAATCCCGCCGGCTCATATGTCTTGAGCCAGGACACGCAATTGACCGCATCCAGACCCTTCCGCTATATTTGAAGCGCATACGGCGGCCGCCCCACTGGGGCGGCGTTTTTGTTTTACGCGACGCGAGCCGCCCCAGTGGGGCCGGCATCCAGAGTTCGCGACGAGGAGTTGGACACGTGAATTCCGCTCAACCGATTTCGGCGATCGTTCCGACCTACGCGCGCGCCAATGTCGCTTTCGAACGCGGCGAAGGCTGCTGGCTGATTTCGACGTCGGGCGAGCGCTACCTCGATTTCGGCGCCGGGATCGCCGTGACTTCGGTCGGCCATGCGCATCCGCATCTTGTCGAAGCCCTGACGCGGCAGGGTTCGAAACTGTGGCACGTGTCGAACCTCTATCAGAACCCTGAGGGCGAGCGGTTCGCCCGCCGCCTCGTCGCAGCGACATTCGCCGATCTGGCTTTCTTCGCCAATTCGGGTGCCGAGGCGAACGAGGCGGCGATCAAGATGGCGCGGCGGCGGCAAGCAATCGGCGGCCATCCGGAGCGCTATCGCACCCTCACTTTCGAAGGCGCGTTCCATGGCCGGACGCTGGCGATGATCGCCGCGGGCGGCCAGGCCAAGTACCTCGAGGGCTTCGGTCCGAAGGTCGACGGCTTCGACCAGATTCCGGTGACCGACCTCGGCGCTGTCGAAGCGGCGATCAGGCCGGAGACTGGCTCGATCCTGATCGAGCCGATCCAGGGAGAAGGCGGGGTGAAGATGATTCCGCGCGCGTTCCTGCGGGGCTTGCGGGAGATCTGCGACAAGAGCGGACTCCTGCTTATCTTCGACGAAGTGCAGACCGGGGTCGGCCGCACGGGACGACTTTTCGCATACGAGCATTGCGGGATTCACCCCGACATTCTCACCTCGGCCAAGGGAATCGGCGCCGGCTTCCCAATGTCCGCGTGTCTGGCGACGGAGGACGCGGCGCGTGGACTGACCGTCGGCGTGCACGGCACCACCTTCGGCGGCAATCCGCTGGCGATGGCGATCGGCAATGCGACACTCGACGTCATTCTCGCGCCCGGCTTCATCGAGCGTGTGGCCAGGCTTGGCCTCGACATGCGCCAGCGTCTCGCCGAACTGAAGGACCGCCGCGGCGCCGTAATCGAGGAGGTTCGCGGCGAGGGCCTAATGATCGGCCTCAAGCTTAAGGTTCCGCCGGCGAATTTCGCTGAGGCGGCGCTCGGCCAGAACCTGCTCGTCATTCCCGCTGGCGACAATGTCGTGCGGCTGTTGCCGCCTCTCGTCGTCACCGAAGAGGAACTCGCCGAGGGCGTGCGGCGCCTGGACGCCACCTGCTCGACGGTCGTTGACCGGCTCCTGGCGGCAGCCTCCTGATCAATCGCATGCCCCCTCGGATTCAAGCCGCCCCGCGGCATTTTCTCGATCTCCTCGACCTGTCGAGCGACGAGCTTCGCCGCATTCTCGACACGGCGGCGGCGATGAAGAGGGCCCGGATCAAAGGCGTCTCGCCTCACACGCGCCCGCTCGCGGGCAAGACGCTGGCGATGATCTTCGACCGGCCTTCCACCCGGACCCGGGTATCGTTCGACGTCGGCATGCGCGAACTCGGCGGCGAGACGATCATGCTGACCGGGGCCGAGATGCAGCTCGGCCGCGGCGAAAGCATCGCGGACACCGCCCGCGTGCTGTCGCGCTATGTGGAGGCGATCGTCATCCGCATCCTCAGCCAGGAGGATTTGCAGGAACTGGCGGCGCACGCCACCGTTCCGGTCATCAACGGCCTCACAAAGCGGTCGCATCCCTGCCAGGTGCTCGCCGACCTCCTCACCTTCGAGGAGATGAGGGGTCCGATCCAGGGCCGAAAGATCGCATGGTCTGGCGACTACAACAACGTGCTGTCGTCCTGGATCGACGCGTCAGCCCGCTTTGATTTCCGGCTCCACATCGCCTGCCCGCGCGAATTGCAGCCGCCGAAGCCCCGGCTGGACGCGGCGCGCGCTGCGGGCGCCAATATCGTCCTGGGCGAGGACCCGACGACCGCGGTCGTAGACGCCACGGCGGTCATCTCCGACTGCTGGGTGTCGATGGGGGACGAGGACGAGGGCCGACGCCACAACCTGCTCGCGCCCTACCAGGTCAACCGGGAGCTGATGCGCCATGCCGCGGCGGACGCCATTTTCATGCACTGCCTGCCCGCCCATCGCGGCGAAGAGGTGACGGACGAGGTGATCGACGGCCCGCAATCGGTTGTGTTCGAAGAGGCGGAAAATCGTCTGCACGCGCAGAAAGGCGTGCTCGCCTGGTGCCTGGGAGTTGAATCTTGAGCATCTCCGAGCGCGTCGCTTCCGCCAAGGTCGTCGACGACATTGTCCTCCCGTTCGCGGTCGAATCCTTGAGCAGCCGCGGACGCCTGGTTCGGCTGGGTCCGGCCATTGATCAGCTCTTGAAGCGCCATGACTACCCGGAACCGATCTCGAAGCTGGTGGCCGAAGCCGTCACGCTCGCCGCGCTCCTCGGCTCCACTTTGAAACTGGAAGGCCGTTTCCAATTGCAAACCCAGAGCGACGGCCCGATCTCCATGCTACTGGTGGATTTCGACGCGCCTTCGAACCTTCGCGCTCTGGCGCGGTTCGACAAGAAAAAGTTCGCGCGCGCGGCGGAAACGAGCCAAGATCTTATCGGAAACGGGCATATGGCGTTCACGATCGATCCGGGCGGCGAGATGACGCGCTATCAAGGCGTCATCGCGCTCGACGGCCAGGGCTTCGAAAGAGCCGCGCACCACTATTTCGAACGTTCGGAGCAGATTCCAACTCTGGTCCGCATAGCGGTCGGTGAGACGGTCACGCCGATGGGGCGGGCCTGGCGCGCCGGCGGCCTCATCGTCCAGTACCTGCCCGAAGCAGGCGCGCGCCGACGCCGGGCCGACTTCCGCCCCGGCGACGCGCCCGCGGGCGTCGAGCCCGATCGGGTCGAAGATGACGATGCCTGGACGGAAGCCCAGGCGCGCGCGGGGACGACTGAAGCGCATGAGCTCATTGATCCAACCCTGTCTGGCGAGCGCCTATTGTATCGCCTGTTTAACGAACGTGGCGTCAGGGTCTATGAGCAGACGCCGCTAGCGGCGGTCTGTCGCTGCTCGGCCGAAGGGGTCGATGCGATGCTGCGCAGCTTCCCACCGCACGAGGTCAAAGACATGATCGGCGACGACGGCATGATCGGCGTAACCTGCGAATTCTGCTCGACCAAGCGTGTCTTTAATCCCGCCGATTACGGCGCGTGAGTCGGGCCGCTTGCGGCGTGGACGAGAGCGAACTCGCCGCGAGGTTAGCCGAGACCGGGGCCGCGATCGAGCGCGAGCTGGATATGCTGCTGGCGATCGACCCCAGGTCGGGAGAGTCGACGCGTCCGCGACGTCTCATAGAGGCGATGCGTTATGCGGCCCTCGGCGGCGGCAAGAGACTGAGGCCATTCCTGACCATCGAGACGGCGCGCGCGCTTGGGCGCATGGGTTTGGGGCCCCGACGCACGGGCGCGGCGGTCGAATGCGTACACGCCTACTCGCTCATCCACGACGACCTGCCGGCGATGGATGATGACGATCTCAGGCGCGGGCGTCCGACAACTCACCGCGCCTTCGACGAGGCGACGGCGATTTTGGCTGGCGACGCCCTGCAGAGCCTCGCCTTCGAGATTCTGGCCGATCCCGGGACCGATCCGGACGCGGAAATCCGCACAGCCCTGTGCGCGGGCCTCGCGCGCTCTGTCGGCCTTGCCGGTATGGTTGGCGGACAGATGCTCGACATCGAGGCCGAAGGCGCGACGGAGCCGTTGCCGGTCATCGAAATCGCCCGTTTGCAGACAATGAAGACCGGAGCGCTTCTGCGCTTCAGCGTCGAGGCGGGGGCGATTCTCGCCGGAGCGAGCCCGGCGGCGGGCGCCGCGCTTTCGACCTATGGCTTCGCGATCGGCGCGGCGTTCCAGATCGCCGACGACATTCTCGACGCAGAAGGCAACGAGGCAGCGCTGGGAAAGCGTGGCGGAAAGGACGCCGCGCGCAACAAGGCGACGCTCGTCCGCGCGCTCGGCGTCGTGGGCGCGCGGCGCGAGTTGGCGCGCCTGGTCGAGGAGGCGAAATCGGCGATCGAGCGGGCCGGACTCGACGACGCGGGAGACGTGTTGTGGGCGACGGCGGAATTTGTCGCGGCAAGAAAGAGCTGAAGGTGAGGGTTTGGGAGGACGGAAGGCAATCCGCTCTATCGGCCTGGGGGCGTCTCCTCATCGGCGCTCACGACATAGCCGAGGCCGCGCGCGGTTCTGATGATGTCGACTCCAAGCTTCTTCCGCAGGCGACCGACGAAGACCTCGATCGTATTGGAGTCCCGATCGAAATCCTGCTCGTAGAGATGTTCGACAATCTCGCCGCGCGAAATGATGCGCCCGGCGTGATGCATCAGATAGGACAGGAGACGGTATTCGTGGCTGGTGAGCTTCACCGCCGAGCCGTCGACGGTGACCCGTGCGGCGCGCGCGTCGAGCCGCACCGTGCCGACAGAAAGATCGCTCGACGCGCGGCCGGCTGCGCGGCGCAACAATGCGCGCAGGCGCGCCAGCACCTCCTCCATGTGGAAGGGTTTGGCGACGTAGTCGTCGGCGCCGGCGTCGATGCCCTGAACCTTATCGCTCCAGCGGTCGCGGGCGGTCAGGATCAGGACCGGCATGATTCGCCCGGCTTTGCGCCACGCCTCCAGAATCGAGATCCCGTCGCGCTTGGGCAGGCCGATATCGAGTACGACCGCGTCGTAGGGCTCTGTGTCGCCGCGAAACCAGCCCTCTTCGCCGTCGAAGGCGCGATCGACCGCGTATCCGGCAGCCTCAAGGGCGCTGGAAATCTGCCGGTTGAGATCGCGATCGTCTTCGACAACCAGCAGTCGCATGTCGCGCTTGTCTCTCCCTTACGCCGCGTTCAGTTCTTGATCGAAGGCGCATGCGGCTCGCGCGGCGCGCGGGGGATCAGTTTCCCGGTCGCCGCCTCTATCGCGACGTGCACGAGGCGACCGTCGCGATGGAGCAGCGTGATCTCATAGATGAATTCGTCGCCGATGTGGCAGAGTTTGGCCGACAACGCCTCGCCCTTGCGCTTTTCGGCTGCGAATTTGAGGGCCGCATAGGGCTCGATCAGCCGATGGGCCTTGACCGCTTCGCGGGTCTCGGCGGGATTGAGGCAGATGAGCCGGGACGCGGCGTGCAGCTCCGTCTCGGCGGCGCGCGCGCCGGCGCAGCCCAAGGCGAGGCCGCAGACCACGGCGCGGCAGACAATGGCGAGCGCGGCCATGACGACAAAGCCCCTGTTCCCAAACGGCGCCCAGCATGTTCGCCCGAGCGGCTGAATGCAATGTGAATAGGCGGATGCCTTAAGGTCCGCCGGCCTTCCTCATCCTGCGCCATCGATATGGCCGCGATTGAAGCGCTGACCGTTTCAGCGCATGAAGCCGGTCATGACGTCGCGCTCCGCTCGCATCGCACGCACGATGGTGATCATAACGGCGATTGCCGCACCGCTTGATCCGGCATGCGCGCTCGTCGGGGCGACGCCCGACGGACGGTTCGCCGACCGCGTGGCGATGGTACTGACGCGCGGCGGAGACACATCAGGTTTCTGCTCTGCCCTGGTCCTGAGCCCCCGCGTGCTCCTTACCGCCGCCCATTGCCTAAGGCAGCTCAGCGACATGGCGGTCCACTACCGCAGCAGTTCGGGCGCGCCGATCATCATCCCGGTCGAGGCGGCGGTCGCCCATCCACTCTATCGACCCGACGCGATCCGAAAGCGAATTAAGTCGATCGACCTTGCTCTGATCAAGACGGCGAGGGCGCTCGACTCGCGCTTCGTCGGCGCTGCGATCGCTTCGGGCGCGCCGCCCGCGATCGGCGACGCGGCGATCGTCACCGGATATGGCGTCGACCGTGACGGCGACTGGAAGTCCGGCGGCGAACTGCGCAGCGTGACGCTGACAGTGCGCGCGCCGGCCTCGAATATCCTGATCTGGGTTTCGGACCCGCGCGGAGGGGATGCCGGCGCCTGCAACGGCGATTCCGGCGCGCCGATATGGTCGGCGGACGGCAGGACCGCGGTCGCGATCGTCGCCTGGGCGCAGGCGCCGCATGGCCGAGGTTGCGGCGGCCTGACCCAGGGCCCGCTGCTGGCGCCGCTCAAGGGGTGGATCGAGAAGACGAAAAGAACGCTCGAATCGAGACGATAGGGCGGGCGCGGGATGACCCCGATCGACCTTCCGAAACTCGCCACGCCGCTGATATAACAAATGGTAATTTTGGCGCCGCAATTTCGACGATAATTCTGAGATCATGGACGAGCGTCTTTTCGGCCAGTTGGCCAAGCCTTCGAATGTCCGCTATTACTGAAATGATGGAGAAATCTATGCCGCTCGGACTGAGAAGGACGTTGCCGATCTTCGCCCTAACCTTTCTGTTGTCAAGTGCGTCAGGGCACGCGGCTGGCGGGACGCCGGCGGTCGTGCATGTCGATCTAATGGATCCGTCAAGCGGCCCCTCGGTCAAATCCATGATGATCAAAACCGACGAGAAGAGCGTCAAGGCCGGGCCGGTCGAATTCAAGGTATCGAACGATTCGAAAACCTTGGTTCACGAGATGATTGTGGTGTCGGTCGCCAACCCTAACGCGCGGTTGCCGTATGACCGTAAGCATAACCGGGTGTTGGAATCCAAGATCAAGGATCTCGGCGAGGCGTCCGATCTCAACCCCGGCGAGAAGAAAACTCTGAGCCTAACGTTGAAGCCCGGAAACTATCTCTTGATCTGCAATCAGCCGACTCACTACAAGTCTGGAATGAGAACGAATCTTCTGGTCACTCCTTAGGCCACGTCGAGGCGAGGGAGGGCGAGCCTCGCCATCCGGCTGGGAAACTGAATTACGCGACAACGGCCCTGCGCCAGTTGCGGCGACGATTGGCGACCGCGCCTTTTTTTGGGGGTGCAGATTCGGCTCACCGTCCCCGCTCCTGAAGCGCCGCGCTGATCTCGTCGAGCGCCGCCGGATCCTCGATCGTCGCCGGCATCGCCCATGAGTCCTGATCGGCGATCTTCTTCATCGTGCCGCGCAGGATTTTGCCCGATCGGGTTTTCGGCAGGCGGGCCACCACCAGCGCCATCTTGAACGCCGCGACCGGGCCGATCCGGTCGCGCACCAGCGTGATTACCTCCTTCTCGATCTCCTCGTGCGGCCGGTTGACGCCGGCCTTCAGCACCAGAAACCCGCACGGCTGCTCGCCCTTGATTTCGTCCTTGACGCCGAGCACGGCGCATTCGGCGACGTCCGGGTGCGAGGCGACGACCTCCTCCATCCCTCCGGTCGAAAGGCGATGGCCGGCGACGTTAATTATGTCGTCGGTGCGCCCGAGAATAGTCAAATACCCGTCCTCGTCGATGAGGCCGGCGTCGGCGGTCTTGTAGTAGCCGGGAAACTCCTTGAGATAGCTGTCGCGCATGCGCTGGTCCTGTCGGTAGAGCGTCGGCAGGCAGCCGGGCGGCAGCGGCAGCTTGATGACAATCGAGCCCATCGTCCCAACCGGCAGAGGCTTGGCCGCCTCGTCAACGACTTCGACCAAATAGCCTGGCATCGGCACGGTCGGCGAGCCGAGCTTGATCGGCAATATCCCCAGGCCGACCGGGTTGGCGGCGATCGCCCAGCCGGTCTCGGTCTGCCACCAGTGGTCGACGACCGGCACGCCGAGAATCTTCTCCGCCCACGCCACCGTGTCCGGATCGGCGCGCTCGCCGGCGAGGAACAGGGTGCGCATCGATGTGATGTCGTAAGCCTTGAGCAGCGCCGCCTCGGGATCCTCCTTGCGCACCGCGCGAAACGCCGTCGGCGCGGTGAAGAAGGCGGCGACACGATAGTCCTGGATGACGCGCCAGAACGCGCCGGCGTCCGGCGTGCCGATCGGCTTTCCCTCGTAAAGAACGCTGGCGCAGCCATGCAGGAGCGGGCCATAGACGATGTAGGAATGGCCGACGACCCAGCCGATGTCGGACCCGGCCCAGAAGGTCTCGCCCGGCTCAACGCCGTAAATCGCCCACATCGACCACTTGAGCGCGACGATATAGCCGCCGATGTCGCGCACGACGCCCTTCGGAACGCCGGTCGTGCCGGAGGTATAGAGGATATAGAGCGGGTCGGTCGCGGCGAGGTCAGCGCAGGGCGCGCGTTTGCCCGCCGCCTTCGCCGCGCCGACGAGCGTCTCCCAGTCGTGGTCGCGCGGCTCGTTCATCCGCGCCTCGATCTGCGGGCGCTGGAAGACGACGCAGGTTCGCGGCTTGCTGGCTGAGAGGCCGATAGCGAGATCGAGCAGCGGCTTGTATTCGACGAGCCGGCCGGGCTCGACGCCGCAACTCGCCGTCAATATGACATTTGGCGTCGCGTCGTCGATGCGCGTCGCCAGTTCCTTGGCGGCGAAGCCTCCAAACACCACCGAATGCACCGCGCCGATGCGGGCGCAGGCGAGCATGGCCACGATCGCTTCCGGAATCATCGGCATGTAAATCAACACGCGGTCGCCCGCCGCAACACCGAGATCCTGGAGCACGGCGCCGAAAGCCGCCGTCTCGTCTGTGAGTTCGCGGTAGGTGAGGGTTCGCCTGGTCGAGGTGACGGGACTGTCGTAATGGAGCGCGGGTTGATCGCCGCGGCCCGCCTCGACATGGCGGTCGAGCGCATTGTAACAGGCGTTGCATCGCGCGTCGGGGAACCAGCGGCCGTAGACGCCCGCGTCAGGGTCGAAAATATTCTCCGGCGGGCGCGTCCACGAGATGTCGCGCGCGGCGTTAGCCCAAAAGGCTTGCGGATCGGCGCGCCACTGGTCATAGGTCTCTTTGTAGCGGCTCGTCATCGTTTCGCTCCCTTCGCCGCCGGGGTTTGGGCGGCCCTTCGGTCGGCCGGAAGCATCGCGCCTCGAATGCGCGAACGCAACCGCCGCGCGAGATCGTAGGGAACGATTCCGGCAGGCGCGGCAAACGCCCTCTTTACCCCAAATCCGCCGCGTCGCTGCGCTGTGCGGTATGAGGTCAGGAACCGCTGACGCGATCGGAAGGTTTGCCGTTGAATGTCGAGCGAAATGCAATTCTATCTCGTCGCCGTCCCGGCGGTGATCGTTCTTGGCCTGTCGAAAGGCGGGTTCGCGGGCTTGGGTACGCTGGCGATGCCGATGCTGTCGCTGGTCGAGTCGCCGGTCAGAGCGGCGGCGATTCTGCTGCCTATACTGGTCGTCCAGGACTGGGTGAGCGTCTGGGCGTTTCGGCGCGACTTTTCGCCGCGCAACCTCGTCATCCTCATTCCCTCGTCGATGGTCGGCGTCGCGCTCGGCTGGCTACTGGCCGCCCGTGTGACCGAGAACGCGGTGCGCCTCGCTGTTGGCCTGATCTCAATCGCATTCGTGCTCTATATGGTGATTCGCGACCGCCTGGGGAGCGCTCCCGTGGAAAAGCCCGACGTTCCGGGCGGGATCTTTTGGGGCTCGGTGGCCGGCTTCACCAGCTTCATCAGCCACGCCGGGGCGCCGCCGTTCCAAGTCTATGTCATGCCGCAGAACCTGAAGCCGCGCATATTCGCGGGAACCGCGACGATGTTTTTCGCCGCGGTCAACCTGCTAAAGCTCCCGCCCTACTTTCTGCTCGGCCAGTTCAGCCGCGAGAATCTGACGGTCTCGGCCGGCCTCATTCCGGTCGCGGTTCTGTCGACCTTCGCCGGCGTCTGGCTGGTGCGCCGGGTGGCGACCGAGCGATTCTACGCCATCATTCTCGCCCTCACCTTCCTGATCGGCGTGAAGCTGACCTATGATGCGATTCGCGCGCTTGTGTAGGAAACTCTTGTAGGAACTGCGTAACCGCCCCGTGATACACCATGCTCATGGATGCTGAGGAACCCTCGGGCGACCGGTGGCCCGAGGGCCCCGCCCTGGCCGCCGCAGGCCGCCGCGGGCGGATCGTCGCGCAGATCCCGTTCTTCGCGGCGATCGGCCTGATCGGCTTTTTCGTCGACGCCGCGATCACGTACTGGTGCGCGAAATATCTCGGCCTATCGCCGATGCTCGCCCGGCCGCCGGGATTCATCGTCGCCACTTTCGTCAACTTCGCCCTCAATCGCGCGATCACATTCCGCCATTCGGGGGCCCCTCTGACCCGTGCGTTCGTCCGCTATTGCTTCGTCGCCTCCGCTGGCCTCGCGGTCAACTACGCGGTCTACTCAACCTGCGCGCTTCTTGCCCCGAGGGCGGGAATCGTGGTGACGCCGGCGATCCTGCCGCTGTTCGTGGCGGCCGGCAGCGGCGCCGCGATGGTCGTGACCTTCATTGGCTTCCGGTCCTTCGCCTTTCGCCACTGAAATCGGTATATTCCTGCAATGGAGCACGCTCGAAAGCGCCATGTCGGCGCCCGTCAGCCGTGAGGAGGACGTCAGTGACCCAGTCGCCCTATGACCGCGACCTCGACCGCAACGCCGCCAATTTTCAGCCGTTGACCCCGCTGACCTTGCTCGAGCGCGCGGCGGAAGTGTTTCCCGATCGGCCCGCGATCGTCCATGGCGGCCTTCGGCGCAACTATCGTGACTTCCACGCCCGGTCGAAGAAGCTGGCCTCCGCGCTCGCCGGGCGAGATTTCAATCGCGGCGACACGGTCGCGGCCATGCTCGCCAATACGCCGGCAATGCTCGAGTGCCACTACGGCGTGCCGATGTGCGGCGCTGTGCTCAACACGCTCAACACTCGCCTCGACGCCGCCGCGCTCGCGTTCATGCTCGACCACGGCGAGGCCAAGGCGCTGATCGTCGACCGGGAATTCTCCGGCGTCATCGCCGCGGCGCTGAAACTCGCCAACGCCCGACCGCTGGTCATAAATTACGACGACCCAGAATATGACGGTCCAGGCGAGCGGCTCGGCGGACTCGACTACGAGGCGCTGATCGCCGAGGGCGACGAGACCTACGAACGCTCCGCCCCGAGCGATGAATGGGACGCGATTTCGCTCAACTACACATCGGGCACCACCGGCGATCCCAAGGGGGTCGTCTACCACCACCGCGGCGCCAATCTGCTCGCCGTCGGAAACGTCGTCACCGCCAACATGGGACATCATCCGGTCTATCTCTGGACGCTGCCGATGTTTCATTGCAACGGCTGGTGCTTCCCCTGGTCGATCAGCGTCAAGGCGGGCGTGCATGTGTGCCTGAGACAAGTGCGCGCCGGCGCGATTTTCGATCTCATCGCCGAGCACAAGGTCACCCACATGTGTGGCGCGCCGATCGTCATGTCGATCCTGCTCAACGCCGGCGACGACGAGAAGCGCCCGCTCCCCCATGTCGTTCGCTTCTTCACCGCCGCGGCGCCGCCGCCGGCGGCGGTGCTTAGGGCGATGCGCGAGGCGGGCTTCGAGGTCACCCACCTCTACGGCCTGACCGAGACCTACGGTCCCGCGGTCGTCAACGACTGGAAGAGCGAGTGGGACGCTCTCGACGCCGAGGAGCAGGCGCATCTGAAAGCGCGCCAGGGCGTGCGCTATCACGCGCTGGAGGCGCTCGACGTCATCGACCCCGAGACGATGAAGCCCGTGCCGGCCAACGGCGAAACCATGGGCGAGGTGATGTTTCGCGGCAATGTCGTGATGAAGGGCTACCTCAAGAACAAGGACTCGACCGAAAAGGCCTTCGCCGGCGGCTGGTTCCATTCCGGCGATCTCGGAGTCAAGCATACCGACGGTTATGTGCAGCTGCGCGACCGCTCGAAGGACATCATCATCTCCGGCGGCGAGAACATCTCCTCGATCGAGGTCGAGGACGCCCTGTTCCAGCATCCAGGCGTGCAGCTCGCGGCGGTCGTGGCGCGGCCCGACGACAAATGGGGCGAGACGCCGTGCGCCTTCATCGAGCTAAAGCCAGGACATGCTGCGACCTCCGAGGAACTGATCGAATGGTGCCGGGCGCGGCTCGCGCGCTACAAGTGCCCGCGCCATGTCGTGTTCGCCGAGATCCCCAAGACCTCGACCGGCAAGGTGCAGAAATTCGCGTTGCGCGAGCGGGCGAAGTTGATTGACCTGAAGCCGGCCTAACCGATGCGGGACGACGCCTGGCCGCGCCACTGCCACGCCGCGCTGATCACGGCGGTAGCCGCGGCGGCGCGACAGTTCCCGCTCACAGGCGAGGAGACGCCTGGGCGCGTTCATGACGTGCGCAAGACGCTGAAGGAGGCGCGCGCGCTGTCGCGGCTGTTTCTTGGGAGCGTCGGCGAGCCGGCGCGGGTGACGATCGCCGCGCTCGCCGCCGCGCGCCGTCGGATCGGGCGGGCGCGCGATCTCGACGTGATGGAGCTGCGCCTGCGTCGCCTCGCCCCGCCGCCCGAAATCGCGGCGCCGCTGGCTGCGGCGATCGCGCGGGAGCGCCACGCCGCCAGTCGCGCGCACCGGGATTTTGGCGCCAAGGCGACGCGCGCCCGGCTCAATGCGATCGTCAAGCGACTCGAAACCTGGGACGTGAGCGCGTTCCCGCGGAAGGAGATCGTCGCGGCAGTTGAGCGCACCTACAGGCAGGCGCGGCGGCGTGCGCGCCTCGCCTTCGGCGGCGAAGACCCGGCGGCGCTGCATGCGCTGCGCGCGCGGGTCGTCGACCTGCGCTACCAGCTCGCGGCGCTCGCCCCGGCGTGGCCAGCGGCGCTCAACGCGCAGACGGAAGAACTCAACGCCCTTCGCGACACCCTCGGCGCGTTCAACGACCTCGAAATGCTGGCGCAATTCGCAGCCGGACGCGGCGGATTGTCGCCTGAGGCGAATGCCGATCTGACTGCGCGGCTCGAGGCGAAGCAGAAAAAACTCAGGCGGCGCGCCAAGACAGAGTTCGATCGGCTGTTCGCCGAAACGCCCCGCGCCTTCGGCGACCGGCTCACGGCCTACCTCGAACGTCCGATCGAGAAGCCGGCGCAAGCCGACCAGGATCGATCGACGACTTAGGGAGCCACAACCGGGATAAGCAATTGCGGCTATTCGTCCTCTCCGCGATGCGCGACGCCGGTGATGAGCCGAGCGCCTCTGCCGTAGGTAAACCAGGCCCAGGACCAGTTCACATAGACGACGAGCCGGTTGCGAAATCCCGCCAGCAACAACAGATGGACGAGCGACCAGAACAGCCAGGCGGGGAATCCGCTTAGCTGGATGCGGCCGAGATCGGCGACGGCGCGGGAGCGGCCGATCACCGCCAGGGCGCCGAGGTTGCGGTATCGGAATGGGCCGGGAGCAAGGCGGCCGGCGACACGACTGGCGATCACTTTGGCGACATATTTGCCGTGCTGCGTCGCGACGGCGGCGAGTCCCGGCAGCGGCCTGCCGTCGCGGTCGTCAAGGCTGGCGACGTCGCCGATCGCGAAAATCTCCGGGCGCCCCGGAACCGAACAATCCGGCAGGACATTCACAGCCCCGTTGCGCGCTGCGTCGGCGCCGATCCACGAGGCAGCCGGACGCGCCTCGACGCCCGCGCACCAGAACACGTTGGCGCTTTCGATCCGCTCGCCGCCCGCCGACACCCCGGTCGCATCGATCTCGTCTACGGCCGCGCCGAGGCGGACATCGACCCCGAGGGATGCGAGCGCGCGGGCTGCATAGTCGGATAGGCCCGGCGGAAAGGTCGCCAGCAGCCGCGGGCCCGCTTCGAACAGAAAGATCCGGGCGGTTTCGGGCCGGATCCGGCGAAAATCCCGGACCAGCGTCGAGCGCGCCAGCTCAGCGATCGACCCGGCGAGTTCCACCCCGGTCGGTCCGCCGCCGACGATCACGAAGTTCAGCAGCCGCCTGATCACGGCGGGATCGGAGCAGCTCTCCGCCCATTCGAACGCGCTCAGCAGCCGCACTCTGATCTTGTCCGCGTCGTCCAGACTCTTCAACACCGTCGCGTGCGCCGCCCACTCCTCATGGCCAAACCAGCTGTATGCTGCGCCGGTGGCCAGGATCAGATAGTCGTACGCGAATTCGCCCGTTCCCCTCACCGCAACCACACGCCGCGTCGGATCGACCCCGGTCACGTCGCCCATGATGACGGTGGCTTCGGGTTGGTTGCGCAGCATGACGCGCACCGGGCTCGCGATGTCGGAAGGCGCCAGCGCCGCGGTCGCCGTCTGATAGAGCAGCGGCTGGAACGTGTGATGGTTGGTCCGGTCGATCATGAGGATATCGACCCCGCAACCGGCCAGCGCCCGCGCCGCCGTGACCCCCCCGAAACCGGCGCCGACGATGATGACGCGCGGCCGCTTCGCGCTCGCCTGCATGAGAATTCCTCCTTAGCTCTCGACCAAATTCGCCGGGTCCCCTTGGGCCAAGAACGCTCCGCGAAATCGCCGTTGTCGACCCTGCGCGGATTAGGCCGATTCAGGAAGCCGAGCAAAACGGGCTCTTGCTCTCACGCGACGCCGTGCGACCGCGGACCGGGCAATCTTGCCATTGACGCCGTGGGGGCCGAACGATCCGAGGCGTCGCTTCGCCGGGAGGGATTGCCCACGCGACCGTCATGCGACCGATTTGACCCCGAAAATCGCGGCGTCGCCGTGTCACATAATGTGAACGCGCGCGCAGGCTTGAAAAGCGGGCGCGGACGCCACATCTTGCTTGCCGGGCGCAGGTGAATCGCTTCCGCGCCAAGAGGGACGCGACACTGATACTCACGCCTCATTCCGACGCGGCTGTTTTGCCGAAGGGCAATCCGGTTGTTCGCGACAAGACAATCGACCTCCTCCAAGAAATCATCGTCAACGGTCTCGAGGAAGCCAAGGCCGAAGACATTGTCTCGATCGAGCTGTCGGGAAAAACCACGCTCGCCGATTGGATGATAATTGCCTCCGGCCGCTCGAACGTTCATGTCGGCGCGATCGCCGACCGGGTCGTCAAGGCCTGTCGCGACGCCGGCTATCCGGCGCCGAAAGTCGAAGGGGCGCCGCTCTGCGACTGGGTGCTCCTCGACGCCAGGGACACGATCGTGCATGTCTTTCGTCCTGACGTCCGTCAATTCTACAATCTCGAAAAGATGTGGAGCGCCGATCGTCCGGGCGAAGCTGGAAAGAAATAGAACATATGCAAATCGCCCTCGTTTGCGTGGGGCGGCTCAAGGCCGGACCAGAATGCGAGCTGTTCGAACGCTACTTCAAGCGTCTGAGGGAAGGCGCGCGGGGGATCGGCGTCACGGGCGTCGATCTGCGCGAGATCGTCGAATCCCGCGCCCGGCGGCCGGAGGACCGACGCGCCCAGGAAGCCGACACGATCCGCGCAGCAGTCCCGGCAGGCAGCATGTTAGTCACGCTCGATCAACGCGGGGCTTCGCCGAGCAGCGAGGAATGGGCGTCCGACATCGGCCGGGCCCGCGACGCGTCGCGGCCGTATTACGCGGTCGTGATCGGCGGACCAGACGGGCTGGCGGCGTCGGTAAGGGAAAACGCCGACCGGGTAATCGGTTTCGGCTCGATGACCTGGCCGCACCAGCTTGCGCGCGTAATGGCGGTCGAGCAGCTCTATCGGGCGATCTCAATTCTTGCCAACCATCCCTATCACCGCGCATGATCGTCGCTATATTGGCCAGATTTCGTGGTTCTGCTCGCGGGATGTCGAATAGCCGAACAGGGGCGATGCGAGCCGGGCTCGGCGCCGCGGCGCTTGCGGCCGTGTGCGGGGGTTCCGTGGAAGCGCTCGCCGACCAGGACGCTCCGACGCCGGCGCCCGTAGTGTCGGCCGATCAGCAAAGGTCGGAAAAGGCGATCGAATTGCAGGGCGTCGAAGACACGATTCGCGCTTCCGACGAGCAACGTCGCAAGATCGAATTGGAAATCGAATCGATCCGCGCCGACCGGGCGCGACTTGCCGCGGCGCTGATCGAGACCACCGCGAAAGTGCAGAAGACGGAGCGTGGCGTCGCCGCGGCCAACGACGGATTGGCGGGCCTCAACGCCAAGGCCGCCACGCTCGCCGGTTCACTCGAAAGTCGCAGGGGAATGATCATGGAAGTGTTGGCCGCGCTCCAGCGGATGGGGGTCAATACCCCGCCGGCGATTCTCGTCAAGCCCCATGACATGGCGGAGGCGGTGCGCGCGGCGACGCTCCTCGGTTCGGCGATACCGGCCCTGAAATCAGAAGCCGAGGCGCTCGGCCGCGACATCGCCGCCCTGGCGAGGACCAGGGATTCGATCGCTCATGAGCGTGACGCGCTGGCGCAGGCGGAGGCGTCGCTGGCGAGCGAGAGGGCGCGCCTTTCCATGCTCATCGACGCGCGTCAGGCGTCGCTGGCATCCGCTCATGACGCGCTCGGGTCGCAGCAGCAGCGCGCTGCGGCTCTCGCCAGACAGGCGACGTCGCTCAAGGATCTGATTTCCAGACTGGACGCCGAGGACGCGGCGCGCGAGGCGGCGGCGAACGCGGCGCAAGCGGCTGCCGCCGCAGCGGCGCGGCAGATCGCCGCTAAGGCGGAGGTCGCGCGCGGCGGCGATTCCGCGCGCCTCGAGCCCGAAATCGCTTTTGTCGACGTCAAGGGGCGCCTTCCCCTGCCCGCCGCCGGCACGATCCTGAAGACTTTCGGCTCTCCGGACGGTTTGGGCGGTCTGGAGCGTGGCGTCCTGGTGGCGACGCTTGCGGGCGCGACCGTTTCCGCCCCAGCGGACGGGTCGGTCTTGTTTTCGGGGCCCTATCGGAGCTATGGGCAACTCTTGATCATGAATGCAGGCGGAGGCTATTATATCCTGCTTGCAGGAATGGACCGAATTAGCGTATTGCCCGGCGAGTTCGTTCTCGCGGGAGAGCCTGTCGGCTCCATGGGCGACGGGTCGGTCCGGATGGCGGCCGCCGCCGCAGTTGGCGCTGCTGAGCCTGTTCTCTATATCGAACTGCGTAAGGACGGCATGGCGATCGACCCCGGGCCGTGGTGGGCGAAGTCAGACATCGAAAAGGCGCGCGGATGAACTGGAAAACTAGCTATTTGGCGCTTGGCGTCGCCTTGGGCGCCGCCGCGACCGTCGCCACGCCGCAGGCGCTTCATTTCATCAGTCCTGCCGCCTACGCCGCAGCCGCCGATACGTATCGGCAGCTCAATCTGTTCGGTGATGTGTTCGACAAGATTCGCAACGAGTACGTCGAGAAGCCAGACGAGGGCAAACTGATCAAGGCGGCGATCAACGGCATGCTCGCTTCGCTTGACCCGCATTCGAGCTACATGGACGCCAATGAATTCCGCGACATGCAGGTGCAGACGAAGGGCGAATTCGGCGGCCTGGGCATCGAGGTGACTCAGGAGGACGGGCTCATCAAGGTCGTCTCTCCAATCGATGATACGCCCGCGGCGAAGGCCGGCGTGCGTTCCGGCGACATCATCACGGCTATCGACGACACCCCGACCCAGGGACTCACCCTCGATCAGGCGGTCGAAAAGATGCGCGGCGCAGTGAACTCGCCGGTCAGGCTCAAGATCCAGCGCGGCCCCAAGAAACAAATCAAGGAATTCACAATTGTCCGCGATCTCATCAAGGTCAAGTCGGTGCGTTCACATGTCGAGGACGGCGACGTCGGCTACATCCGCATCACGCAATTCACCGAACAGACGGCGGACGGCCTGAAAGCGGCGATGGAGAAGCTCCACAGCGAAATTCCCGCCGACAAGTTCAAGGGCTACATTCTCGATCTGCGCAACAATCCGGGCGGACTGCTCGACCAATCGATCGACGTCGTCAATGATTTCATCGACAGGGGCGAGATCGTGTCGACGCGCGGCCGCACTCCCGATGAAACCCAGCGTTTCGACGCGCGGCCGGGCCAGAATCTGTCGGATGACAAGCCGCTCGTCGTCCTCATCAACGGCGGTTCGGCCTCGGCGTCCGAGATCGTGGCCGGCGCGCTGCAGGATCACAAGCGGGCGACCTTGATCGGCACGCGTTCGTTCGGCAAGGGCTCGGTGCAGACGATCATGCCCCTCGGTCAGGACGGCGCGCTGCGGCTGACGACGGCCCGCTATTACACCCCTTCTGGCCGTTCTATTCAGGCCAAGGGCATCGAGCCCGACTACAAGGTGCTGGAGGACGTCCCCGACGACCTCAAGGGCAAAGACGACATGAAGGGCGAAGCCTCTCTGAAGGGCCACTTGAAGAACGGCACAGAGGATACGTCGGCTTCGCAGGCCTATGTGCCTCCGGACGAGAAGGCCGACAAGCAATTGTCGGCCGCCATTGATCTTTTGCACGGGATCAAGCCTTCCGAAGCGACTTCGGCTAAGGCGGACACCGCTGCGCCCAAGAGCGAAGCGCCGGCAACGGCTGCGCCGCCGCCAGTCGCCGGCAAACCAGGAGCGGCGAAGCCGAATTGACAAAGCCAAGCCGAGGGCGCGGAGCCGGGATGTTCGATGGCTAGAGGTCTCACTCACCTTGCATATGGGCTCGTGGTCGGCGTGGCGCTCGCGGGCGGCGCGGAGGCGGCCTTGCAGGCTGCCAGGCCGAACGCGAACGACAGGCTCGCCGTGTTCGCCGAGGTCTTCAACACGGTTCGCGACAAATTTGTCGAGAAGCCAGACGACGAGAAGATGATCAAGTCGGCCATCGACGGCATGCTCGCCTCGCTTGATCCTCATTCGAACTATTTCGACGCCAAGGCCCTGCAGGAATTCCAGAGCAGCATGAAAGGCGAGGAGTTCGGCGGTCTGGGGCTCGAGGTGATGATGGAAGGCGGCCTGGTCAAGGTCGTGAGCCCGATCGACGATACGCCAGCGGCCCGCGCCGGCCTCAGGACCGGAGATCTGGTCACCCGCATCGACGACACCGCGGTCAAGGGCCTGACGCTGAAGGAGGCCGTCGATCGCATGCGCGGGCCGGCGAGATCGACTGTGAAGCTCACGGTCGAGCGGGGACCGAACAGGGATCTGAAGGTATTCACGATCGTCCGTGAGATCATCCATGTTCAGTCCGTCCGCTCGCATGTCGAGAGCGGCGACATCGGCTATATCCGCGTTACTCAGTTCAACCAGGAAGCCTACGACGGCGTGCGCAAGGCTTTCGATCAATTCCGGACCGACCCTGGCACGGCCAAGCTGAAGGGGTACATTCTGGATCTGCGCAACAATCCCGGCGGGTTACTCAATCAGGCGGTCGAGATCGCCAATGCGTTTGTCGACCATGGCGACATTGTTTCGACGCGCGGCAGAAATCCTGGTCAGGTGCAGCGCTACGACGCGCGCCCGGGGGTCAATCTGTCGCAGGGCAAGCCGGTCGTGGTTCTGATCAACGGCGGCTCCGCCTCGGCCTCGGAAATCGTCTCGGGCGCGTTGCAGGATCTGAAGCGCGCCACGCTCATCGGCACGCGTTCCTTCGGCAAGGGCTCCGTCCAGACGATTCTGCCGCTGGGCGAGAACGGCGCGCTCAAGCTGACGACGGCCCTATATTACACGCCCTCCGGCCGCTCGATCCAGGCCAGGGGCATCGAGCCCGACATTGTCGTCCTCGAGAATATTCCCGACGACCTCAAGGGCAAAGTGTCGAGCCTGGGCGAGGCTTCGCTGGCTGGCCATCTTAAGATCGGGGCCGGCGAGGAGAAGGGCTCAGACGCGTATGTGCCGCCCGATCACGACAAGGACACGCAGTTGCTGGCGGCGGTCAGCCTGCTGCACGGCGCCAAGCCGGCGACGCTCAGAAGCGTCGGCCCGGCGGTGACCTCGCAGTGACGCTCGCCTGATTGATTCTGAGCGCTACGCTCGTGGCGTCGCCGGGTTGGGCAGCGGCGGCGGAGGCCTCCGTTGCGGCGCGTTCAAATGGCCGCTCGATCATGAGCGCGCGGCGGTGGTTCACCCTGACAAGCTCGTAGTCGCGGGCGGGAGCGCGCTCGCCTACGATGGCACTGTCATGTCTGGACGTATATGGACCCCGCCCGATTGCAACGGGTTTGGCAGACGCTGGTCCAAGGGTCACAACTGCTGACGTATATCCGGCTTCCTTATGCGGCTTGAGTGATCATCGCCGCGAGCCACGATGGATTTTCGCGCGCTTCCACCTCAACGACGCCAAGGCATTGGCCGAAACCATGCCGGTCCAGACACCAGGTTCGGGAAGCGACGGAGTGACCGTTTCACCATCTTCCGCCAATCGCTGCAATTGCCAGGCGAGACCTATTGATCCTTTCGTTCGGGTTCCGCCGTTACGCCGCGCCAACCGAAAGGCTGGCGTCGTAGACATTGTCGCTGGTGAGCAAGCTCCAGGCGATCCGCGCATTCTTGTTGGCGAGCGCGACGGCGACGATGTTGGGGTGTCGCCGCTGCCGCATCTTGTCGAGCCACAGGCTCCTTGGATCCCGCTTCTCTCGAACCCGCCCGAGCGCGGAGCGAGCGCCGTGGATCAGCAACGTGCGCAGATAGCGATCGCCACGTTTACTGATGCCGAATGATCTGGCGCGGCCTCCGCTCGATCGCTGTTTGGGGACAAGGCCAAGCCATGCCGCGAACTGACGCCCGTTCTTGAAGGAGCTTCTATCGCCGACCGCGGCGACCAGCGCCGTCGCCGTCACCGGGCCGATCCCTTCGACTTTGCCGAGACGCTGGCAGATCTCGCTGTTGCGATAAAGCTCTCGGATCTTTCGGTCGTAATCCGCGATCCGCGCATCGAGTTCGGCCAGTTCTTGCCGCAGCTCTCGCATGAGCGAGCGAACAAGGGGATTGAGAGTGCGGTCCTCATCGTCGCTAGCGATCCGCGCCAGAGCTCGCCGCAGATTGCCGATGTCCTTTGCAACGACAATGCCATGCTCCCCGAGAAGACCGCGGACTTGATTGACGAGCCTGACGCGATCAGCAACCAGGCGACTGCGAATCCGATGAACCGCCTGCACCGCCAGCTGTTCGCTGGACTTGACCGGCACGAAGCGCATGTTTGGCCGGCTGACCGCCTCGCAGATCGCCTCGGCGTCATTCCGATCGTTCTTGTTGGACTTCACGTAGGGTGTGACGAACTGTGGACTGATCAGTCGGACGTCGTGACCAAGCTCAGAAATCGCCTTCGCCCAAAAGTGTGCGCCGTTGGAGGCTTCCATGCCGACGAGGCACGGCGGCAGATTTGCGAAAAACGTCGCAACCGCGCCGCGACGAAGCGTCCTGCGTAGCACCGGTTTCCCGTGGCAATCGACGCCATGAATCTCGAAGACATATTTCGCCAAGTCCAAACCAATACGAGCGATCTGCATGACTGTCCTCCCTCGGTGCAGTTGACGGTCGATCGTAACCCGCGCCGGGAGGGCGGGGTCCATACCATTGGCGCCCGCTGATCAAGGGCTATTTTCAGCGTTGCTCAGGTCGTGGGTGCGGTCATGTCTTCGGCCTGTTGATGCGCGGAAGAAAGGCTCCGCTGGCCCTGATGAAGATCCGCATGGCTCTTCGCCCCAATCACCGTATCGCGCTCCAAACCGGCGCGGACACATGCACGGGCTTCCAAGCCTTCGCCGTTGGTTCACATCACTTCGTCGGCGCCCTCGATTGCTGTTCGCCTTGCGGCGGAAACTCCCCTTGAAGAGCCTCTTTGGTCTATGCCGCGACCGGACGGTCGTCGTACTGGCCGCCCCTGGTCATCAGCGCGTAGACGATCCGCGCGACCTTGTTGGCGAGCGCGACCGCGGTCAGCTTGAACTTGTATGTGACCGTCTTGCGCTCGAGCAACCCGCTCGCCCACCGACGCAGGGCGTCGTTATGGCCCTTGCGATGGCGAAGCGTGGCGCAGGCGCCCACCACCAGAAGCTTGCGCAAGTAGCGGTCGCCCATCTTGGTGATGCGCCCGAGCCGCTCCTTGCCCCCGGTCGAACTCTGGCGCGGGGTGAGGCCGAGGAAGGCTGCGAACTCGCGCCCCGAGGCGAAGGCGCTCATGTCCTGGATCGTGGCCGTGATCGCCGAGGCGGTGACCGGGCCGACGCCGGGAATGGTCATCAGCCGCCGGGCGGTCTCGTCGGCCTTGACCGAGGCCGCAAGCTCCTTGTCGATCGCTGCCGATCGCCTCGTCGAGCGCGTCGATCTGGCCGACGAGCGGACGAAGCGCCGACGCGCACGCAGTCGGGGACCACGACCTCGCCATCCTTGTCGAAGCCGTCGGCGGCCATGCGCTTCAGATCATAAGCGTGTTGCGCGCCCTGCGGCGCGACCACGCCGATCTCGGCCATGTGCCCGCGCAAGGCAAGGCGGCCTGATTCTTTGGGGAGCCGCCGCGGATGTGGACGAAGGAAAACCGCGCTCGCTACGATCGCAGCCGCCTGCGCTATCCCGCTGACCTGACCGACGAGGAGTGGGCGCTGGTCGAGCCGCATATTCCACCAGCCAGGCGCGGCGGCAACAAGCGAAGGGTGAAGCTGCGCGAGGTCGTCAACGGCCTGATGTACGTCCTGAGCGCCGGTTGCCAGTGGCGGGCGATTCCGAAAGACCTGCCGCCACGCTCGACGTTGTACGATTATTTTGATCTGTGGAGCTGGGACGGCACGCTCGATCGGATCCATGACGCCCTCTATGTCGAATGCCGCCAAAGAGCAGAGCGCGAGGCTTCTCCGACAGCGGCCATCATCGACAGCCAGAGCGTGAAAAGCGCTGAAAAAGATCCTATGCGGGTGGACGGCGGCCTGACTTGGTAGGCTGAGCTTCCACACCAGCATGGAGGCAACCGATGCAGCCAATCACCTCCGCGACCGTTGTCGCGACCACCGCCCGGGCGAATGATACCACGCTGTTCGCCTCGCTCGAATTGAGCAAGTCGAAATGGGTCGTGACGATCAACGGTCCGGGCAGCGAGAGGTTTTCCAAGCATGTGGTCGAGGGTGGAGACGGCGCCGGCCTGCTCGACCTTCTTTCGCGGTCGAGGGCGAAGGCCGAGCAGCGCGATGGCGTGCAGGTCAAAGCGATGGTCATTCAGGAAGCGGGATTGGACGGGTTTTGGATTCATCGCTTGCTCATCGCCAACGGGATCGAGAGCCATGTGGTCGATGCGGCTTCGATCGCAGTCGACCGGAGGCATCGGCGGGCCAAGACCGATGCGATCGACGGCGAGACGCTGTTGCGGACGCTGATGGCCTGGGCTCGCGGCGAGCGGCGGGTCTGTTCGATGGTTCGCGCGCCGAGCCCGGAAGACGAGGATCGCCGGCTGCCTGAACGATGCGAGCGTCGAGCGAACCTCGCTGGCTCGGACGATGCCGAAGGATCGCATTCAGCATACCAATCGGGTCAGGGGCCTGCTCGGCGGCCAAGGCGTCCGGGATTACAATCCGCTTCGGCGCGATCGTTTCGAACGACTGGAGGCGCTGCGAACCGGCGACGGCCGTGAGCTTGCCGCCGATGCTGAAGGCGGAAATCCGCCGGGAGCTCGATCGGATCGCGCTGGCGACGACGCAACTGGCTGCGGTCGAACGCGCCCGCGACGCGCTCATCGGCACGCAAGCCGAGGAGCCGAACAACCCCGCCGCCCAGCTCCTCAAGCTCAAGGGCATGGGGCCTGAGTTCGCCTCGCTCCTGTGGCTGGAATCGCTATTCCGCAGCTTCGGCAACCGACGCCAGGTGGCGGCTTACGGCGGATTGGCGCCGAGCCCCTGGCAGAGCGGCGGCGTCGAACGGGATCCGGGCATCTCGAAGTCGGGCAATCGCCGCCTGCGCAAGACCATGATCGAGCTTGCCTGGTTCTGGTTGCGTCACCAGCCGGACTTGGCGTTGAGCCGCTGGTTTCAGGCGCGGGTCGGCGCCGCGAAGGGACGGATCCGCCGGATCGCCATCGTCGCGCTGGCCCGCAAACTCCTCGTCGCCTTGTGGCGCTATGTCACCCAAGGCGTCGTTCCCGAAGGCGCCGTGTTCAAGGCGGCATGACCCGATGACTCAATCCCGCTCCAACACGGCGCCGATGGCTTAATGACTTGACCCCCATTCCAGCGAAGCCGAACGCGACGGCTTTGCCGGATCCGGGCGGGCGGTGACCGCGGATCGACCCCCGGGCTGAAACACGCCGTGAAAAAGGATGGTCCCGCCAACCCGAGCCCGATGCCCTCGAGCATGAGGGATTATGGTCCGAGCCCACAAGCTCGACCGGATGTGAGGTGATGCGGTCGTCAGGGCTGCATGGCAAAGACGGGCTCACGCTTCGGATCCAAACGCCAAAAGAGCATGCACAAAGGCAAAATGAATGAGCGCGGCAAAGACCGCAAAGACCGCAGAGGCAGCCAAGAGCGCGCAGGGGCGCGCTCGCTCGTGACCGTGTATCCGGCCGCTGGCGCGTCAAGGTCGCTTCGCTCCCTCCTCCGCTGCGCTCCGGCCCTTCGGGTGGGCGCCGTTCCGACGCGACGTGTTTCATGCCATGGCCTTCGACGCCGCAAGAAGAAGGAGATGCGTGAATCCGGTAGCCTCCAAAAGAGGGGAGCGACGCCCCTACCTCCTCAGCGCCTCCAGCACTTTGACCGACGCGCGCCCGTTGACCGGCATGCCCTGCTTTTGCTCGAAGTCGGCGATCGCCTGTTTGGTCTTGGTTCCGATCGCCGCGTCCGGCGCGCCGATGTCGTAGCCGTGTTGGGCCAAGAGCGCCTGCAGCTCGCGCCGTCCGGCGCGCGACAGGCCCGGATCGTCGGTCGGCCAGGGGGCGACGACGCCCGGTCCGCCGGCGAGGCGGTCGGCAAGCACGCAGGCCGC
Organism: uncultured Alphaproteobacteria bacterium; assembly: GCA_963835955.1. GTDB lineage: Bacteria > Pseudomonadota > Alphaproteobacteria > Rhizobiales > Beijerinckiaceae > Roseiarcus. Next base: position 223,905 of record CAWIHZ010000014.1, read on the forward strand.
CAGCGAATAGGATTCGGCGGCGTTGTAGGAATGGACGACATCGAAATTATGCGTCACCAGAAAAGCCGGCCCATGGGGTCCGGCGGGCAGCAGCAGCCCGGCCTCGCCTTGGCCGAGCGGGCGGCCGTCGACCCGGGCGAGCCCCCGCGCCGCCCATGCGGACATCGGCAGCTTGGGCCTGCGGCCCGAGACGCCCGAATATCCCGGCGGCAGCTTCACTTCGAAGCCCCAAGGAACGCCCGCGCGCCATCCCGCCTTGGCGAGGTAATGGGCGGTCGAGCCGAGCGCGTCGGCGGCCGAATCGACGATGTCGCGCCGCCCGTCGCCATCGAAGTCGACAGCCAGCCGCAGAAAGGTCGAGGGCATGAACTGGGTCTGGCCGAACGCTCCCGCCCAGGATCCAGTCAGCTTCTCCGCCGGCACGTCGCCGCGATCGATGATTTTCAGCGCCGCCATCAGCTCGGTGCGAAAGTAGCCCGCGCGCTCGCCCAGACAGGCGAGCGTCGTCAGCGACTGGACCAGCGCGCGCTTGCCCATCTCCGCGCCGAAATTCAATTCCACCCCCCAGATCGCCGCCACCATATAGCGGCTGACGCCATAGGCCTCTTCGGCGCGTTCGAGCGCCCGGGCGTTCCTCGCCATCGCCGCCTTGCCGTCGGCGACCCGCTCGTCGTCGACGAGCGCGGCCATATAATCCCAGATCGGCGTCTTGAATTCGGGCTGCTGCTTCTGGAACTCGAGCACCTTCATGTCGGGCTGCAGGTCCCGGAAGGCCGCATCGAGCGTCCGGCTCGAAATTCCCTCGCTCGCGCCGGCCGCGCGCAGCCTTGCGACGCATTGGGAGAAGCCCGCCCGCGCCGGCGCCGCCGCCAGGAACGCGGCCGCCGAAGCGGCGAGGAGCGTGAGGACAAAGCAATTCATGAACCGATCATCGGCGATTCGCGCCTTCCCGTCGAGATGGCGTCTTGCCCGCCTTCCCGAGTGGGCGCGGGACACCTTCGATGTTTGCAGGTCGCGCGGCGGCGCGCCGGCGATCTAAGGAGACCAGGGCCGGTCTCCGCCGCCGATCCGCGAATCTTGTGAGGCGCCCGAAGCGGGTTGCGCGAGTTGACACATGCGCCGGCGCGACGAATATGGCGCGCGAAACTCGGGATCCGCATTTGGCCGACATTGTCAGAATGGCGTCGCTTTCGACGCTGGTCTTCGCGCTTCTCGCGGCGGGGCCGGCGCGCGCGGATCTGCGCATGTGCAACAACACCGCCAACCGCGTCAGCGTCGCGCTCGCCTATACCGACGGAAAGGGCTGGGTCAGCGAAGGCTGGTGGAACCTCAAGACCCTCGACTGCGTGACGCTGCTGCGCGGCGCGCTGGCGGCGGAATATTATTATGTCTACGCAATGGACGAGCGCGGCGGCGAATGGAAGGGCAAGGCCTTCATGTGCACGTCCGACCGCGAATTCAAGATCGTGGGCCGGCAGGACTGCTACGTGCGCGGCTACGATCGCACCGGTTTCTTCGAAGTCGACACCGGCAAGGACGCCAAAAGCTGGACCGTGCAGCTGACCGACCAGACGAACCCCTGAGGCCTCGAAGCCTGTCATCTTATCGCCGGCAAGAGCGAGCGATAATTCCGAGGGGCGGGCAGCGCCCCCGGGCATGTGGAGGAAACCGATTGCATTCCCATCGCAGCCGCCGCGTCAAAATCGTCGCCACCCTCGGTCCCGCCTCCTCGGATCGCGAGACGATCGCGAGCCTGTTCGCCGCCGGCGCCGATCTCTTCCGCATCAACATGAGCCATGCGTCGCATGACGCGATGCGCGAGCGGGTGGCGATGATTCGCTCGCTCGAGGAGGAGACCGGCAGGCCGATCGGCATTCTGGTCGACCTGCAGGGCCCCAAGCTCCGCCTCGGCACGTTCGTTGACAGCGGCGCGAACCTCCAGAAGGGCGACGCCTTCACGCTCGACAGCGATCCGGCCTCGGGCGGCCCGACTCGCGTCCAGCTGCCGCATCCGGAAATCCTCTCTTCGCTCGCGCCCGGCCATCGCGTTCTGGTCGACGACGGCAAGGTGATGCTGCGCGTCGCCGCCGCGGAGCCCGGACGGGCCTCGACGATCGTCGAAGTCGCCGGCCGGGTCTCCAACAAGAAGGGCGTCAGCCTGCCCGACACCACCATCCCGACCTCGGCGATGACCGGCAAGGATCGCGCCGATCTCGCCGCCGCGCTCGAGGAGAACATCGACTGGATCGCGCTCTCCTTCGTCCAGCGGCCCGAGGACGTCGCCGAAGTGAAGGCGCTGGTTGGCGGCCGCGCGCAGGTGATGGCCAAGATCGAAAAGCCGCAGGCGATCGAGCGCATAGAGGAGATCGTCGCCGTCGCCGACGCCTTCATGGTCGCGCGTGGCGACCTCGGGGTCGAGATGCCGCTGGAGCGCGTGCCCGGAATCCAGAAGAACCTGACCCGGCTCGGGCGCCGGCTCGGCAAGCCGGTGGTGGTGGCGACGCAGATGCTGGAATCGATGATCACCTCCCCGGTGCCGACGCGGGCCGAGGTTTCCGACGTGGCGACCGCCGTGTTCGAGGGCGCGGACGCGGTCATGCTTTCGGCCGAGAGCGCGTCGGGCCAATATCCGTGCGAGGCGGTGGCGACGATGAACCGGATCGCCGAGGCAGTCGAATCGGAAGGCATTTACAAGTCGATCATCGAAGCCCAGCGCGCCGCCCCCGAGGCGACCGGCGCCGACGCGATCGCCGAGGCGACGCGCGACGTCGCCGAGACGCTGGGCCTCAAGGTGATTTGCGCCTGGACCAGTTCCGGCGCGACCGGCCTGCGCATCGCCCGCGAGCGGCCGCGCTCGTCGATCCTGGCGCTGACGCCACACGAATCGGTGGCGCGGCGCCTGGCGCTGGTCTGGGGCGTGCATCCGATCGTGACCGACGACGCCCGTGACGAACGCGACATGGCCGAGCGCGCCTGCCGCCACGCCTTTATCGAAGGCTTCGCCGGGCCAGGCGAACGCATCATCGTCGTCGCCGGCGTGCCCTTCGGCACCTCGGGCGGCACCAACAACCTGCGGATCGCGACGGTGGGGGCGTAGGGGCGCGATCAATTCACATTTCGAGTCTCGGAGCCCTAATCGAGCGGCCTGATCGAGCGGGTTGCGCCGACGCCGCTTCGTGTATAGAAGCGCAAATTCGTACACATTATTGGGACCGGTCGCAATCCGGGACCAATATCGAAATCGATGACGAGTTGTTGTCCCAGGCCATGGCGGCGGCTGGCCTGCCGACCAAGCGGGCCACAGTGGAAGCGGGCTTGCGCCTGCTGGTTTGCGTGCGCAGGCAGACCGATGCTTTGCAGGGACTCGAGGGGTTGGGTTGGGAAGGCGACCTCAATCAGATGCGCCGGGGCCTTTTCCCGGGCCGGGCGTGATTCTCGTCGACACCTCCGTCTGGATCGCGCACCTGCGCGGCCGTCGAAGCCAGGCGACCGCTAAACTCGAAGTTGCGGCCATGCGCGAACCGCTCCTGATCGGCGACCTCATCTTGCTCGAAGTCCTCCAGGGCGCCCGGAATGAGACCCACGCGGCGCGCATCGAATGCGGATCGCGGTCCTATGCGCTCGCGCGGCTACTCGACGCCGAACTGGCTTCGCAGGCCGCCCGAAACTATCGCAAGTTGCGGCAATTGGGCATTACGATCCGCAAGACCGCCGATCTCATCATCGGAACGTTCTGCATCGAACATCGCCATTCATTGCTCCACGAAGACCGCGACTTTGCGCCAATGGAGCAGCACCTGGGGCTCAAGGTCGTATGACGGCGCCAGCGGGCCGCTTTGGGCGTCCTTTGCCCCTTCAACGGTCTGAACTGCTGGGATGGCCGGGAATAGGCGCCCGGAAGGGCTCCCGACTACCAGCGGGCTGTGGCGGCCATGACGTCTACGCCGCGACCCTTTCGCGCTCGCTCGCGCGCCGCTCCGCCGCAATGACGATCTCCACGATCCGGTCGGGGGCGACGTAGTGCGGCGAATGGCCGATACTGGCGAGCGTCGTCAGCCGGGCGCCGGGAATGTCGTGGGCGCAGCCGGCCTAGTGGATGTGGGCGTAGACGATCCGATCGCAATCGCCGGTGTTGATTTCGGTCGGGGCGCGAATGTCGCCGTAGCGCCGCGACCGCGGCTTCCATCGCGACGACGTCCTCGCAGTTGGCGCCAAAATGCAGCGGCCGCAGCAGCAGCGGCAGGCGCGGAGCTTGAATGAAATCCGGCGGCGCCGGATTGGGCTTAAACACGATTCTGACGCCCGGGCGCATCAACGCCAAGGCGGCCGGCGTCGCCAGCAGGCGGCGGAACGGCGGCCCGAAGAGAGGATGGGCGCCAAGCGAATAATAACAGGCGACGCCGCCGGGCCACGGATGGCTGACCGGCGCAACCAGCAAAAGGGCGCGTACGAACTCCGGCGCATTGAGCGCCAACGCCAGACCGGTCACGCCGGCGAGCGAATGGGCGACGATGACCGCTTGGGCGACGCCGAGGCGCTCAGCGGCGCGCCGAAGCATGTCTGCCTGGCGCTCGGGCGATGAGGCGGCGCGCCCGGCGACGCGGTCGCTCCAGCCGTGCCCGGGGCGGTCGACGCTGAGCGTGCGAAAACCCTCCGCCCGCAGCCGTTCGCCGAGCGCGGCCTCCATGTCGGCGGAATTGCCGGAGGCGCCGTGCACGAGCAGGGCCGCGCCACGCTCCTCGCCCTCGGCGGCCCGATCGACGACATGAATTGCTCCGCCGTCGATCGCGACCCGCTCGCCGAGCAGGGAAAAGCGCGCTTCGATGCGCCGGCTCGCAATGGCGGTGAACGCCCAGAGGGCACCAAGGAGGGCCGACAGAAAACTAGGGGGTCAGCGAACTGAGGGTATAGCTCGCGAGTTTGACGCGGGCGTCGGCGGGTGTGAATTGCAGTCGGCTTGGCGTGAGTTTGTTGCGGTGTTGTCAGGCGGCGACTCGGGAGGGGGGGGAGGGCGGCGCTAGGAGCCTGTCTGAGAAATCGCTGAGAGGCTAGCGTTTTCGCGGCGAATCGGATTCTGCTTGGGCATGAGCAAGCGCTATCGCCCCTGGAAGATCGACGAGCCGATGCTGTTGCCAGCGACGGTTCAGGAGTTCGTCGACAAGGATCACCTGGCGCGGTTGGTTCTGCATCTGGTGGTCGAGGAGATCGATCTCGAGGCGATCGAGCGGGTCTACCGCGTCGATCGCGGGCAGCCGCCATTCGATCCGGCGATGATGACGGCGCTTTTGCTCTATGGCTATTGCAACGGGGTCTATTCGTCGCGGCGGATCGCCAAGGCCTGTCGTGAACGCGTCGACTTCATGAGCGTCGTCGGCCTCGACGCTCCGGATTTCCGCACGATCTCGGAGTTCCGAAAGCGTCATCTGCAGGCGCTTTCCGCGCTGTTTTCACAGGTGCTGCGGCTGTGCGAGCGAGCCGGGCTGGTCAAGCTGGGGCACGTCGCGCTGGACGGGACGAAGATCAAGGCCAACGCCTCCAAGCACAAAGCCATGAGCTACGCGCGGATGGCCGAGCGCGCGGCGGAACTGGAGGCAGAGGTCGCCGGCTGGATGGACGCCGCGGCGGCGACGGACGCCAGCGAGGACGCCGCCTTGGGGCGCGACAAGAGCGGCGACGAGATGCCGGATTGGGTCGCCGACAAGAAGCGGCGCGCCGAGAAGATCCGCGCCGCCAAGGCCGAACTGGAGGCCGAGGCGAAAGCCGCCGCCGAGGCCGAAAGGCAAGCGCGGGCCGAGGCGGAGAAGAAACGAGAAGCCGAAGGCCGCAAGAAACCCGGAAGACCCGCCGCCCCGCCCTCAGAAGACCCCGACCCGAAAGCGCAGAAGAACTTCACCGATCCCGAGAGCCGCATCATGAAAACCAAGGACGGCTTCATCCAGGGCTACAACGCCCAGGCGGCGGTGGACGCCGAGGCACAGGTGATCGTCGCCCATGGCCTCGACGCCAACGCGAGCCACCAGCATCAGCTGACGCCGATGGTCGACGCGGTCGAAGCCAATATGGGCCGCAAGCCCGAGCAGGTCTCGGCCGACGCCGGCTATTGCTCGCACGCCAATCTCGAGGCGATGGAGAGCCGCAACATCGACGCCTACATCGCCGCCGGACGCGCCAAGCATCCGACCGACGGCGAAGCCGGAGGCAAGCGCGTAGCGGCCATGCGCGAGAAGATCAGGGCCGGCGGCCACGAGACCCCCTATCGACTGCGCAAGCAATTGCCCGAGCCGGTGTTCGGGCAAATCAAGCAGGCCCGCGGCTTCCGTCAGTTCCTGATGCGCGGGCTCGACAAGGTCGCCCACGAATGGGGCCTCGTCTGCCTCGCCCACAATATCCTCAAACTCGCTCAAGGGCGAACTCCGTCCGCCGCCGAGATCGCAACCGCCTGACCCCCGTCAAACGGCCAAACAACCCCGAATCCGCGTCCAGACCCGCTAACACTCTCCAAACCCACCTAACGGCGGACACTATCTGGACAGCCTCCTAGGTCGAGAGGACGGCGAGTTCGGACTCGGCCATGTCGAGCCAGCTTCCGTGCTTGGGCGTGTAATGCCATTCGAACCTTTCGACGAGGCGACGCGCTTCGGCGGCGGGAAAGGCTTCGTAGAGCGAGGCGGTCGTGTGCGTATTGAGATTGTCCTGGACCAGAACGATTTTGTCCGCGTCGGGAAAATGCGTGTCGGACAGATCCTTGAGCGCATGAGCGTAATCGACGGCCGCGCGACGGTCGGTGACTTTCACGTGGCGCCAGCCTTCCAGCGGCGCCAACATCATGAACAGATTGGCCACGCCGTTGCGTTCGTATTCGTAGTCGCCCGCTTCAATCAATTTGAAAGGATTTGATATCCGCCGTCGGCATAGAGCTTCAGAAGGAAGGGATAGGAGCCGAACAATGTCGCCATCAGGAGCACGCCGCCGTCGCGGTCCTGAACATCGGCGCCCTGCACGATGGCGTGCATCAGGAGGCCCTGCGTGTCGACAAGAATATGCCGCTTCTTGCCTTTGATCTTCTTGCCCGCATCGTAGCCATGCGGGTCGTAAGCTCCCCTCACATGGGGTGTTTTCAGTCAAGCTATTCATTTGCACCGACCGCTGGCGTGTCACCCGCGAAGCGGGGCGAAGCGCATGTGTGGATGGCCCCGGCTATGCAAGGAAAATTTCGGGCTTCGCTTTGGACGGGTCTTGTGCGGTCATGTGTACGGCCTGTGAGTGCGGCGTATTGGCGAGCCGCTGGCCCTGATGAAATCCGCGGATCGGCTCCCAATCAGCGAAACGCGCTGCGACGCGCCATTCGCTTTGCGGGTTTTGCCTCTCCCCGGTGCGCGACCGGTCCGTCATCATCTCCCGAGCATTTTCCGCTTCCGAAGGGCGCGGGCCCTACGGGAACTGTTGCCGGCTCACGCCGCCGCGGTCGAGGGCCAAGGCGGCCGGTAGCTTTCGCCGCGCGCCAGCATGGCCCAGATGACGCGCGCTGTCTTGGCGGCCATGGCCACGGCCACTACGAGCCGCGGTCGGCGCTTGATCATGCCGGCGAGCCATGGCGAAGCCTTGGCGGGGTTAGCCAGAGCGTACCGCAGCACGGCCAACTGACCCATCACGAGCAAGGTCCGCAACTCGCGATTGCCCGCCTTGCTGATCGCGCCGATGCGTACTTTGTTGCCGCTCGAGTTCTGACGCGGAGTCAGGCCGAGCCAGGCCGCGAAATCGCGGCCGGTTCGGAAACGCGTGACATCGCCAGCAAGCGCGCGAAGGGTCCCCGCCGCCACCGGGCCGACGCCGGGAACCTTCATCAACCGCCGGCTTGCTTCGTCGGCCGCCGCGAGCTGCTTGAGCCTGGCGTCAAAGGCCGCGATGCGCGCCTGCGTCGCCTCGATCATGTCGGTCAGTTCGAGCAACGTCCGCCGAGCCAGCACCGGCAGCGGCTCCTCGGCGGCCCTCACCAGCCCGATCAGCCGGGCCGCGCCCGCCGGCCCGAGCGGCGCGGCAATGCCGAACTCGGTCAAATGCGCGCGCAACGCGTTGACCAACGCCGTTCGCTGCGCCACGAGAAGCCCGCGCGTCTTGTAGGCCTGCGCCAGCGCCTGGTCCTCCCGGCTCTTGACCGGGACAAAACGCATGTGCGGCCGGCTCACGGCCTCGCAGATCGCCGCAGCGTCGGCCGCGTCCGTCTTCGAGCGCTTCACGTAGGGCTTGACATAAATCGGCGAAATCAGGCGAACCGTGTGGCCGAACGCGGCCAGTTCGCGCGCCCAAAAGTGTGCCCCGCCGCAAGTTTCCATGCCGACAAGACATGGCTTCAGCCCGGCAAAGAACTTGAGCGCGCCCTGCCGCGACATCCGCTTGCGAAGCGTAACCGCCCCGGCCGCGTCGACGCCGTGAACTTGAATGACCCCTTTGGCAATGTCGAACCCAATCGTGGTAACGTTCATCGGACGGTTCCTTCTGTGAGCGATAGCGACAACCATCACTCTGGCACACCAGATGCCGTAAGAGGGGCCGTCCACCATCAGCGGAGGAGGGAGCGAAGCGACCTTGACGCGCCAGCGGCCGGATACACGGTCACGAGCGAGCGCGCCCCTGCGCGCTCTTGGCTGCCTCTGCGGTCTTTGCGGTCTTTGCCGCGCTCATTCATTTTGCCTTTGTGCATGCTCTTTTGGCGTTTGGATCCGAAGCGTGAGCCCGTCTTTGCCATGCAGCCCTGACGACCGCATCACCTCACATCCGATCGAGCTTGTGGGCTCGGACCATAATCCCTCATGCTCGAGGGGATCGGGCTCGGGTTGGCGGGACCATCCTTTTTCACGGCGTGTTTCAGCCCGGGGGTCGATCCGCGGTCACCGCCTGCCCGGATCCGGCAAAGCCGTCGCGTTCGGCTTCGCTGGAATGGGGGTCAAGTCATTAAGCCATCGGCGCCGTGTTGGAGCGGGATTGAGTCATCGGGTCATGCCGCCTTGAACACGG
>CAWIHZ010000015.1:0-105466 GCA_963835955.1 uncultured Alphaproteobacteria bacterium
GGCTCCGTTCCTACACCACGCCTTGGGACACGACCTGCCATTCAAATCGCTGGACCAGCCGCCTGGCTTCGGCGGCCGGAAAGGCTTGGTAGAGTGACGCCTTGCTGTGGATGTTGAGATTGTCCTGGACCAGAACGATGATCTGGGCGGCGGAAAAGTGGATATCGGCCAAGTCTTTCAAGACGTGAGCATAATCCACGGCGGTGTGGCGGTCCGTGACTTTGACATGGCGCCAGCCTTCGAGCGGCGCGAACAGCATGAAGAGGTTGGCGGTCCCATTGCGCTCGTACTCGTAATCGCAACGGACCGGGCGGCCCGGTTTCATCGGAATCGTCGCCCGCGTCTCGGCGAGCAGTTGCTTCGAGGTCTCGTCCAGGCAAACCAGCGGACGGTCGGGATCGCGTGGCCGCGTGTAGACGGCCAGCACGTCTTCCATCGCCGCTACGAACGCGCCGTTGGCCTTCGGCGGGATAACCCAGCACTGTCGGCGATGGGGCTGGAGAATGTTTTTTTGAGCGCCCGCCCGATGGTCGAGTCGCTGGCGCGATCAACGACGATGTGGAGTTCCACGACCTTGTTCTCCAACAGCCGCAAGGTCCAGCGCGCGCGTCCCTTGGGTGGTTTGGAACAAGCCAAGGCAATCAGCTTGGCTTCCTTCTCGCCGTCGAAAATCCGCGCAACCGCCGGCCTCGCCCGTTGTTTGCGGCTCAGCACCGCCTCGAAGCCCTCCTCCACCAGTTGCTTGCGCACCCGGTAAACCATCGATGGGCTGGTATCCAGCGCTTTGACGATCGGCTGTCGCTCCAGCCTCTCCCCGGCTTGCGAGACATCGGCCTTCAACAAGACCCGCGCCTTCAGGCATCGCTGGGCCGGCTGTTTCCTTTCCGATCAGCGCTTCAAGTCGCTCCCGCTCCTCCGCGCTCAACCGCACCACATACTTCTTTACTGAAATCTCCTTCGCAACCATGATCGCCTCCGTCGTCCGCACCGTCAACAAAGCGAATCATCAAATCCTTTCAAATTGATTGAAGCGGGCGACTAGGGCGTTCAAAGCGCGCGCAACCTTCGGGCGCGCTGTCGCCATGACCGCCACTCACTTCATCGCGGCCAAATCCTCCAGAAGGTCTCAGAAACTCTCCGTGCCGCCGAAGAGTGTGGTGAAGTTGGTGGAATCGACCAGAACGATGTCTCCGACCCTCTCATCGTTCGGCGGCATCCACAGGAGGCAGTTGAACTCCCTTAGCGCCCGCCTCGGTGAAAGGATGCGGACGGTCAAGGTCGATCGGTTGCCGTGCGAGCACCTGGATGGAGTCCGCGTATCTCCATCCAGCCCACCGATCCGGCGACCGTCTATGTCCCGACCTATGATCCGGCTTCGGTCTATCAGCCCTATACCGGAATCGCGCCTCTGCTGGGATTCGGGCAGGCATCGCGGTCGGGGCGCTGTGGAACAACAACTACTGGAATTGGGGAACAGGCGCGATCTATCCGCCTGTCTGGGCTGGCTATTCGGGCTGGCATGGCAACATCAATAACGGCAACATCAATGTCGGCAATAACGTCAACCTCGGCAACATCGGCAATAACGTGAAGCCTTGGCGGCCGAACGGCGACTATCGGCCCGGCATGGGCAGCAAGCCGGGGATCGGCGCCAACCGGCCCGGCGGCGCCGGCCGGCCTGGAAGGCCCGGCGGGGTTGGCGGCCCGGGGCGGCCTGGCGGCGTCGGCGGGCCAGGCGGAATTGGCGGCGCGGGCCGACCCGGCGGCGTCGGCGGGCCAGGCGGAATTGGCGGCGCGGGCCGGCCTGGCGGCGTCGGCGGGCCAGGAGGAGTTGGCGGCGCGGGCCGGCCTGGCGGCGTCGGCGGGCCAGGAGGAGTTGGCGGCGCGGGCCGACCCGGCGGCGTCGGCGGCGCGGGCCGGCCAGGCGGCGGGCAAGCGGCCAATCGTCCGGCTACACGGCCGGCCGGCAGGCCCGGCGGCGGCGCACGGCCCGCAACGCGTCCCGCGGCGCGGCCGAACATTAGCCGACCGGGAAGCTCGGCGATGGGCGGTATGAGGATGGGCGGGGCCAACGCGGCCTTCGCCAATCGCGGCGCCATGAGCCGCGGGGGAATGCCGGGTGGCTTCGGCGGCGGTGGCATGCGCGGCGGTGGCGGTTTCGGCGGCGGCGGGCGCGGCGGCGGCTTCGGCGGCGGCGGACGTGGCGGCGGCGGGCGTGGCGGCGGCGGGCGTCGCTCCGACATGCGCCTCAAGCACGATATCGCGCTGATTGGGCGGCTCGATGATGGCCTCGGCTACTATCAATTCGTCTACAACGGCGGCCACACGGCTTACGTCGGGGTGATGGCGCAGGAGGTGCAGGCTGTGGCGCCGGAAGCGGTGACGCGCGGGGCGGACGGATACTTGCGCGTTTCCTACGAGCGGCTTGGCTTGCCATTCGAGACCTACGAGCAATGGGTCGCAACCGGCGCGCGTTTGCCGAGCGTGAAACCGGCCGCGCAATGAGGGCTGGACGCGGACGAGGACAACGACGATGACGATGACGACGAGGACCAGCGGCATTGTTGCGGCGGCCATCTTGATCGCCGTGGCGCTTCCAGCGCGCGCCCAAGAGACCTACCCCACTCCGGAAGCAGCGGTGAAAGATCTCGTCGATTCCGCCAAAGCCAAGACGCCAGGCTTCGGCGACCGCATTCTTGGCAAGGATGGGGCGGCGTTGCTGAAGTCGGGCGACGCTGACCAGGACGCCGAGAACCTGAAGGAGTTCAACGATGCGGCGGCGGCGGAAACCGCGATCGACGACGGACCCAATGGCGAGAAGATCCTGCGTGTCGGCAAGAACGGCTGGACCTTGCCGCTGCCGCTCGTCAAGACCGACGCGGGATGGCGCTTCGACGCAGTTCGCGGAAAGGAGGAAATGACGGATCGCCGGGTCGGCTACAACGAGCTCAGCGCCATTGAAGCGTGCAGGGCCTATGTCGCCGCCCAGGACGAATATTTCCGGCTTGATCGCGACGGCAATAGCCTACGTGAATACGCGCGCAGGTTCATCTCGATCCCCGGAACCCACGACGGCCTCTACTGGCCGCCGGAAAACCAGGCCGACATATCGCCGCTCGACGGATTCGCTGAGGACGCCAATCTGGCTCGGCGTTCGGGCCAGAAGCCCGAGCCTTACGACGGCTACTACTTTCGCATCCTCACCGCCCAGGGGCCGGCGGCGCCCGGCGGCGCCTTTTCCTACCTCATCAACGGCCACATGATCGCAGGCTTCGCGATGGTCGCCTGGCCGGCGAAATATGGCGACAGCGGCGTCGAGACGTTCATTTGCGGCGAGAACGGCGTCGTCTACCAGAAGGACCTGGGGCCGAAAACCGCTGCTCTCGGCGCCTCGATGACCCAGTACGATCCCGACGCAAGCTGGACTCCAGTCGAATAGCTGTGATTCGGCGTGGCGATTGACCGGCAATCGACGTCGAAGCCGAAGCACACCCCGATCGGCGTACGATCGGCGCAATGGCTGACGACTGCCGCTCCCCGCCTGTTCTTCCCGATTGAAAAAGGCAGTCACACCAGTTCACCTTGTGTTATCGCTGTTCGCCCAAACCGTGGCGGCGCAGCGGTTCGTCCATGGGCTCGAGGGGTCCGTCCTCTCTAAGCTGCCGGGCTACGAGTATCTGAAGCAGGCGGGGACGAGCGTGCTCGGCTTCGGCGAGACTGCGGAGCACCCAGTTGTGCTCGCGCATCTCGGCGACGCCTGGCGGGTCGGGGTCAAGACCGATCATGTTGGCGAAGATCTTGTCGCCGTGTTTCTCCCGAATTCGCCGAACCCGCTGTCCGGGTCGGTCTTCTTCGTCTCCGCCGACCGGGTCCGTCCCCTGGAGGGATCGCTCGCGTCCGCGATAGCCTGTCTGAGGCGGTGCGGAACGGGGTCGAGTACGCTGCTGAGCGGAGCCTCCGTCGGCGCGTCGGCGTCCCAACCCGGAACAGCCCGCAGTTACCCGCAGTTAGTAGTGCCGCGGGCCCATGAAGGTGTTGTGGATGGGGGTCGGCTGGTCGAAGCGGTGGCGGGTGAAACTGTGCGTGGAGTGGCGGGGGTTCGGTCGCCCGTGAGGATAGAGGGTCAGCGTATTCGGATGCATGGGGACAATGTGGCTCGGCCGGCTTTTTGATTTGACGCCGGAGTGCGCCGCGCTCTGGGCCCCAGCCGGGAAGGACAACAAGCCGACAGAAGCCGCCAAAGCGGCGACGGTCAGTAGCGTTGCGATTGGCTTCATCCTGTCCTCGTCTTTCCGCCCGCCATCGCTACTGGCCCTCGCCTTGCCTGAACTGCAATTCTACCCAGGGCCTCCTTGCGAGGCGCGCCGATCTCAGCGATTCGACCGTTCATGCCCGCGTACACGTCGGGCGCCCGCGGCGACACCGCAGTGTTACTTCGCCTCGCCCTTATATCGCTCTGTTGTAGGAACCGCCATCGGCTCCTTCTCGGCCAGCGCAGGCGCGCGCGCCGCTACAGGGCCGGTGTTGGCGAGACGCGCCGCGTGGGCGCCCTCAACGCTTCTGAGCGACCTTGACGCCGACCTTCGCCAGCGCGGCCACGGAGGGTTCGCCGACCTCCCCGAGATGAGGCTTCATGCAACCCGGAACCTGCGCCGCTCGCTTGACGCCACCGCAGAATTTTCGAGCGTCCGCCTCACGCGCCCGAGCCCAAGGCGTCTTTGGTAGCGGTGGCGGATCAGGCCGCTAGTTGGCATACCAAGCCATCATCTTGTCTACGCCGCTGATTTGAATGGGTTTCTTAGAAGCACAATCCACCGCGAAAAGTTCTCACCTTTGTCTTCCCGGGCGCGCCAGTATTGTCAATGTCGTGACAAAAGGCCTTCCGAAGTCCAGCCCACGCGATCCGTCCGCACGCGAAAGCCGCGCGCAGGTCTTGGCCCGTGCATCCAGGGCCGTCGCGTGGGATAGCGCGAAGGGCGGCGCCTCGCCGCCCGGGCAGGACGGGTTTGGGACATCAAGGCAATGCGCCTCGGGCGATGAGTTCGTTCCCGAGATCGACGCCGGGGCGATAGTGGATCGCCGCCATTCCCAAGGTCTCGGCAGCGCGCACGTTGGCGATCGAGTCGTCGATGAACAATAGCTCGTTCGCCGGGCGCCCGACGCGCGCGAACAGGATTTCGTAGATGCGCGGGTTCGGCTTGACCACGCCGACATGGCCCGAGATGACGCATTCATCGAATTCGCCTAGGAATCGGTAACGCTCACGCGCGATCGCGAATTTTTGTCCGGCGAAATTGCTGAGCGCATGAACCGGCCGGCCGGCCGCGCGCAGGCGCTTGAGCAGCGCGACGTTCTCCTCGATCGGGCCCCCGAGCGTCTCGATCCAGCGCGTATCGAAACGCCGGAGATCCTCGGCGAATTCAGGAAACGCCTTGGCGCGCTCTTCTATCGCATTCGAGAAATCATTGACGACGTCGGCATGGGCGATGAAGTCCATGCCGAGGGCGGTGGCGAGGAAACGCTCCATCCGCGCCTCGTCCGCGAACGTCTTGCGGTAGAGATTGCGCGGATCCCAGCGCAGCAACACGTTGCCGATATCGAACACGACGATCAAAGGAGATTGTCCCTCAGGGCGGCGACGGCTCGGAAGAGGCGCGCAGACTATCCTAAACTCCAAACTGCGCGGAATCATATTGTCGCGCGGGACCTTATTTGATCCTCTTCAGAGTCAATTGCGATGGCTGGCTTATTGGACAAGCCAGGGAGGACGGGCCAGGTCCTCACCGCGAAAACTTCTTATATTTCAGACGGTGCGGAATGACGCTGTCGAGGCCGAGGCGCCGCTTCTTGTCTTCCTCGTAGTCCGCGAAATTGCCCTCGAACCACTCGACATGGCTGTCTCCCTCGAACGCCAGCATGTGGGTGGCGATGCGGTCGAGGAAGAAGCGGTCGTGGCTGATGATGACGGCGCAGCCGGCGAACTCCAGCAGGGCCTCTTCGAGCGCGCGGAGCGTGTCGACGTCGAGGTCGTTGGTCGGTTCGTCGAGCAGCAGAAGATTAGCGCCGCTCTTCAGCATTTTCGCCAGATGCACGCGGTTGCGCTCGCCGCCCGAGAGCTGGCCCACCTTCTTCTGCTGGTCGGCGCCCTTGAAGTTGAAGGCGCCGCAATAGGCGCGTGAGTTCATCTCGCGCTTGGCGAGCGTAATGACGTCCTTGCCGTCGGAGATTTCCTCCCACACCGTCTTCTTGCCGTCGAGCGCATCCCGCGACTGGTCGACGTAGCCGAGCTGCACCGACTCGCCGATGATGATCGAGCCTGAAATCCGGCTTCTCCTGGCCGGTGATCATGCGAAACAGCGTCGTCTTGCCGGCGCCGTTGGGACCGATGACGCCGATGATGCCGCCGGGCGGCAGCTTGAACGAGAGCTTGTCGATCAGGAGCCGGTCGCCGTAGCCCTTCGACAGATCGATGAAGTCGATGACGTTCTGGCCGAGCCGCTCGGCGACCGGGATGATGATCTGGGCGGTCGTCGGCGCCTTCTCATTCTGCTTCTTGACCAGTTCGTCATAAGCGGCGACGCGCGCCTTGGACTTGGCTTGCCTCGCTTTCGGCGAGGCGGCGATCCATTCGCTCTCCTCGGCCAGCGCGCGCTGTCGGGCGGCGTCTTCGCGCCCTTCCTGTTCGAGACGCCTGCGTTTCTGAACCAGCCACGACGAATAATTGCCCTGGTAGGGAATTCCGCGGCCGCGATCGAGCTCCAAGATCCAGCCGGTCACATTGTCGAGAAAGTAGCGGTCGTGGGTGACGATGAGGATCGCGCCGGGATAGGCGCGCAAATGCCCCTCCAGCCAGTTGACGGTTTCGGCGTCGAGATGGTTGGTCGGCTCGTCGAGCAACAGCAGCTCCGGCTTTTCGAGCAGCAGCCGGCACAAAGCCACCCGGCGCCGCTCCCCGCCCGAGAGCATGGTCACGTCGGCGCCGTCTGGCGGGCAGCCGAGCGCGTCCATCGCCTGCTCGACCTGGCTGTCGAGGTCCCAAAGGCCCTTGGCCTCGATCTCGTCCTGGAGGCGGGTCATCTCGTCCGCCGTCTCGTCGGAATAGTTCATCGCCAGCTCGTTGTAGCGGTCGAGGATCGCCTGCTTGTCCTTGACCCCGAGCATCGCGTTGCCGCGCACGTCGAGGACAGGGTCGAGCGGCGGCTCCTGCGGCAGATAGCCGACCTTCGCGCCCTCGGCGACAAAGCCCTCGCCGACGAATTCCGCATCCAAACCGGCCATGATGCGCAAAAGCGTCGACTTGCCGGAGCCGTTGACGCCGAGCACCCCGATCTTGGCGTCCGGGTAGAAGGAGAGGTTGATGTTCTCCAGCACCTTCTTGCCGCCCGGCCAGGTCTTGGTCAGGCCCTGCATGTGATAGATGAACTGGCGCGCGGCCATGCGAGAAGCGTCCTTGAAATTCGGGGAGGATTTGCGGGCGGGAATATCAGGGGCGGCGAGGGGTGACAAGGCGCCGAAGGCGTCAGCTTGCGCCGCTTCGAGCGCGCGCGAGCGCAAAGTCGGCTGTCGCTCGCGCAGCGACGCCGAGACCGCCGAGAAGCTGCTGCAGCAGGGTCTTGCGGACCTCGGTCGAGACTTCGATCAGGCGCGCTTTTCCCCGCGCGCGGAACAGAATATCGTCGCCGGTCGACAACTCGTCGACGAGGCCCAGGGCCAGCGCTTCGCTCGCGAGCCAGTGGTCGCCATCGGCGACCTTGGCGATGTCGACCTGCGGACGGCAGCGCTGAACCCAGGCCTTGAACGCCTCGTGGGTCGCATCGAGCTTGCCGCGGAAATGCTCGCGTCCCGCCGGCGTGATCTCACCCAGCACCGAAACCGAGCGCTTGAATTCGCCTGCCGTCATCTCCTCGAAGTCGATGTCGTTCTTCTTCAACAGCCGATGCAGATTCGGTACCGGCGCGACGACGCCGATCGAGCCGACGACGGCGAAGGGCGCGGCGACGATCCGGTCGGCGGCGCAGGCCATCATGTAGCCGCCGCTCGCCGCCACCTGATCGACCGAGGCGGTGACCGCGATCTTGCGCTCCCGCAGGCGTGAGATTTGCGCCGCCGCGAGGCCGTAGCCGGTCACCGTGCCGCCGGGACTTTCGAGCCGCAGCATCACCTCGTCGGTCTGAGGCCGGGCGACCGTCAGCACGGCGTCGATCTCCCGGCCCAGCCGCTTGACCGCGCTGGCGCGCAAGTCGCCCTTGAACGAAAGAACATAGAGGCGCTTGCCGGGTTCGCCCGTTCGCCTCGCCCTGGCGGCGGCCTTGGACTCTTTCTTGCGGGCCTTCTTGAGCGCCTTGCGCTCTTTTTTATCGAGGAGCTCGGCGTTCAGCGCGTCGCGCATGTCGTCGTAGCGTTCGTCGAGCGAGCGGACCTTGATCTCCTGGTCCGCGGCTTCGCCCGAACGCGCCAGCCGCGCGATCAGGATCGCCAGACCGCCGAGAGCGGCCGCGATCAGAAGCGCCTTGAGGGCGAAGGCGGCGATATCGAGCCAGAAGGCCATGAGCTTGAGCTCCGTTCGAAGGGGGCTTTCCGGCGCCGCGTGTTTCACGGCGAGGCCCGGATGGCAAGCCGAGACAAATGCCGGCCCACAAAGAACTGCATGATTATGTTATTATTCGGATCGCGGCCGGAGGGCGCGGCGGGGTCGCCTCAGCGGGCAAGAAAAAGAAAGCGAAAGGGAAGCTTACGAAAATCCGGGAGGAAGCAAAGGAAAATTAGAAGGAAGCAAGGGAAAATAAGAGGGAAGCAAAGGAAAGCTCTTTTCTTCCGCTAAACGGGATTTTTCAAGGGCTTACACGCAATTCCAAATTAAAAAATCTTCCGCCCGCTTTTCCCTGCCCGACTTCGTCCTTTCGCGTTCCGCCGCCGCCATCCGCTTGGCCGTCCTCAGTCCGCGGGTTCGCATGGCGGCCGGCGACTTGGCGGGGGCATTATACCGGCGCCTTCGGGCCTCGGCAAGAATTATTTCTGAAATATCGTAAGCGCATAATCCGACGGGATGAAACGGCGCGCGGCCGATTTGGCGCGGACGCAAAGGGGGGCGGACGAAATCGCCGTCCGGTCGCGGCGGCGGCCTCCTCGCTCAGGCCGCGGACGCGATCCAGGCGCGGGCGTCGGCGGCCTCGGACGAGGCGAAGACCCTGGTGCGCCCAGGCATCAGGAAGCTGAACAGCCTGACCGTGTGCTTAATCCAGTCGACGTCGGTGACGAGCGCGACCCGTTCCCAGCGTGTCAGGTGCTCGACCCCGATCTTGAAGTCTTCCCACATCGCGCCCGGCTCGAGGCCGGAAAAATCCGGCGCGGTTTCGTAATAGAACCGCAGGCGACTTTGCGTCTTCAGCGCCTTTTCGACCGCGGGAACCAGAACCTGGTCATAATCCGCCCTCGTCACCCGGCCGCTGCAGACGCAGGCGAGCACATTGTCCGGAAAGCCCGACAGAAGCTCGATCATCGTTCCTCTCCCGCTGTTTTTATCGAAATCGCACGGAAATGCGCTCATTTTGCGCCGGCTTCGCCATGATTCTCGCGTCCGATCAGCCAGGCGAAGGCGCGGCGGACGAACGCGGCGCCGTCGGCGCTCGCCGGTTCGCCATGGGCGATCAGGACCCGCTCGATCGGCCAGGCGAGAACGCGCCCGATCGCCGCGCGCGCCGCTCTTCGGTCGAGAAAGCTCGCCCGCAGCTCCCGCGGCGCGCCGGGATGGGGCGCGACGATGCCGTCGAGCCGCGCGACCACGGCGCGCCACCCGCCCGGCCAGCCTACGGGGAAATTCTGGATCAGATCGGCGAAAATCGCGGTCCGGCTCCGGCGGTGGAAGAACACTGCCTCCGTTAGCGCGGGGCTGCCGCGCATCAGAACCTGGTCGATGTCGTCGGCCCAGGCCGGATCGGGCGCGTCGCCGAGCTCGGCGTCGAAGGCCAGGTCCTTGCGGCGGCGCCTGAGGCCCGGCGAGGCATAAAGCCGCGCCGCCGGATAGGCCGCTTTCCATTCGCCGAGATAGAGATGGTGGATCTTGTTCGGCGACACCAGGAATTCGACCGGCCCGAGCGCGTCGACCTCGGCCCGCAGCGCCGGGGTGAGCGCGATCGGCGACCATACGAACAATCCGCCGCCGGCAAGCCGGATCACCGCCGCGCGGGTCGGGTAGGGGAAGGTGAAGAACGGAACTGCCGGCCCGTCGGCGATCCAGATCTCCGGCCCGAACGAGCGGAGCGCCGGCTTGGGGTTCTTCAGATGTTCGGCCATCGGCCGACTTTGGCGCCGGCGCTGCCGCGCTGGCAAGCAGCCCCCAGCCGCGGCAAGCAGAACCCATCGTTGTGAAGTCGGGCACCGGATTTTTTGTGACCAGTGACGGTCGTGTCATCACCAATGCCCATGTGGTTCGGGATTGCGCAGAAATTCGCGTAGGGACCGGGCAAGGAAACTACGCGACCGCGCGCGTGGTCGCGGAAGACACAAAAAACGACTTGGCCCTTTTGAAGACGGACTTTAACCCTGCTCACATTGCGTCGCTGCGGCTCGCGGTCAGATTGGGAGAAAATGTCGAAGCATTTGGATATCCGCTAAGCCAAATACTGGCGACGTCTGGCAATTTTACGACCGGCAACGTCACGGCGCTCGCCGGCATTGGCGACGACACTCGTTACCTGCAAATTTCTGCCCCGGTGCAGCCTGGCAATTCAGGCGGGCCGTTGCTGGACGAAGATGGAAACTTGGTTGGAATCGTTACTTCGAAGCTGAATTTTCTTAGTGAAATCAAAAACGCCGGGGACATCCCCCAAAATGTGAATTTTGCCATCAAGGCCTCGGTTGCCGCGATTTTCCTACAGGATAACGACGTTAACTTTCAAATTGGCGAGTCGTCTCAACCGATGAAGTCTCCCGATCTCGCAAACCGGGCCAAGGCGGTTAGCGTGTCCATAGAGTGCCATTGAAAATAAGACCACACAAACGCAGTGCGACGATTGCGGGGTCGGGCTCACACCAAATTGCTTCATCACAGCAATTCGCCTCAACCGCCGCCGCCGGGCCCGCCCCGCCATGGCCCCACTCATTGAAGTCTGCAGGACATTGGGCGCCGAGTTCTTGCGCGCCGACCGATGGTCGAACCGCCCGGCGAACTCGGACCCCCACACTGTAAACGCCCCGGGAACTACGGTGGCGGGGAATTACGGCGGCGGTTACATAAATCCCCAATTCTCGTTCGGGGTCGACTTCGGTCTCTGGAACTATATCGGCCGATACGCGCTACGGAGGTTCTGCGCAGGCGATCGCCGCCATGACAATCGCCCCATCGGGGAAAAGCGCATGTATTAGCGCATTACAGATTCCGGCCCGACGCGGAGCGCCGGTTGGGGTTCCTTGAACGGTTCAGCCATCGGCCGATCTTGGCGCCGGCGCATCGGGCGCAAGAGCGCCGAACGCTAAAGCGCGAGAGCGAGCGCGCAACGCCATCCTGACCCCGCATGAAGCGAGCTTGACGCTCGAATGCGCCGAGCGCACGGCGGCCGTCTTGGCGCAGAACGTCGTTGATTTTTTAGTTCCGGCTCGCCAAGCAATCTATTTGTAAATGCAAATACAATCCAGCTTTCGGCCTCGCAGACCGCGCGCGGGCGCGGCGCAGGGACAATCGAATGCAACAAAAATTGCGTAAGTTGTGCATTACGAAAATTTCATTGACAAGGATGGCGAAGTCGTGCCTATTCGTGGAGCCCCGAGGCGCTGGAGCGATGTCCGCCGCGCCGAACCGGGCGGGTGGAAGCGGAAAACAAAAACAGAGGAGGATGATGCAATGGAACGCAAGAAGCCAACGCTGCCCGGCCGGCAGCCGATCGCCGCCCTTGCCCTAGGCGCGCTGCTGCTTGGCGCGACGGCGGGGACGGCGCTGGCCGCGTCCAAGAACGCGGGTGTGAAGATCGGCTTCACGCCCAAGTTCCTCAAGGACGACTTCCAGACCCTGATGCTCGACCTGTGCAAAAAGGCATTCGCCGCGAAGGGCTTCACGCTCGTCGGCGCGCCTGATCCGAACGGCAACATCGCCACGCAGGTGGACGATTTGGAGAACCTTCTGGCCGATGGCGCCAACGTGCTGGTGTTCGCGCCGATCGACGCCGCGGGCATCGTGCCGGCGGTCAAGCGGGCGAACGCCGCGCATGCCCTCGTGTTCTCGATCGACGACGCGCCGGCGGGCGGCAAGGTGACCGCGACCGTGCGCGCCGACAACGTCAACGCCGGGGTCCAGGGCGCCGAAGAGATGGTGCGGCGCCTCAAGAACAAGGCCTGCTGGTCCGCCAGCAAGTGCATCGTCCTCGAACTTCAGGGAGGCCTGACCACGCCGAATGGGCTCGACCGTTCGAAGGGCTTCGCCGAGACGCTCAAGAAACTCGCGCCGAAAGTGACGCTGATCGAGCGCCCGACCGATTGGACCGCCGAAAAGGCGGCCGACGCGGCGCAGAACGTGCTGACCCAGAACCCGGGCCTCAGCGGCATCTTCATGGCCTCCGAGTTGATGGCGACGGCGGTCAACGCCCAGTTGACGTCCGCCGGCAAGGACGCGCCGGTCGGCGATCCCGCCTCGGTCATCCGCGTCGCCATCGACGGCACGCCCCAGGGCCTGAAGCTGATCCGCGAGGGCAAGCTCGATGCGACGGTCTCACAGCCGCTGAGCGCCTACGCCACCAAGACGGCCGAGTTGATCCAGACGGTCGTCAACGGCGGCACGATCAAGATCGGACCCCGCGATGACGGCCAGGTCATCGAAACCCCGGTCGGCCCGCAGTACCAGCTGAAGGCGACGCTGGTCACCAAGGACAATGTCAACTCGCCCGCTCTCTGGGGCAATCAGGTCAGCGGATAGGCAAGACGATCAGGAACGCCTGGGATCGCAGGGTCATGGACGCCAATCGCCCCATCGTCGAGATGCGCGACATCGCCAAGACCTTCGGATCGACGCGGGCGTTGCGGGGCGTGGATTTCACCGTCATGCAAGGTGAGATTCACGCGCTCCTCGGCCGGAACGGCGCCGGCAAGAGCACCCTCGTCTCGGCGCTGAGCGGCTTCACCCCCGCCGACGCCGGCACGATCCGGATTGCCGACACCGAGATCCGGGCCGATAGGCAGGACTATTCGGCCCGCATTCGGGAAGCCATCGCCCATGTCCAGCAGAAGCCGCAGTTATTCGACCTGCTGACAGTCGCCGAAAATCTCTTCATCGAGAACCCGACAGTCCGGAATGGATACGGGGTCGTCAGCCGCCGGCGCATGAACGAACAGGCGACGCGACTGCTGAACGACTGGAGGTTGGACATCCGGCCCGGCGCGCTGGCCGGCGAACTCGGCGCCGGGTCGCGCCAGCTCCTTGAGATCGTGAAGGCGCTCTGCCGCGGCGTCCCGGTCATCATCCTCGACGAACCGACCGCGGCGCTGAGCAACGCCGAGAAGCGGGTCCTGTTCGAACACGTTCGGGCGCTTAAAGGCGCCGGAGTCTCGTTTGTCTACATCTCGCACCATCTCGACGAGGTCTTCGAGATCGCCGACACCGTCACGGTTCTGAGGGACGGCCAGGTGGTCAGGGCGCGCCAGCCGGTCGGGGAGCTTGACGTGCAGACGCTCGCCAACCTGATGATGGGCGAGAAGACGGTGCGCAGTTCGCGCGAGGACTATGCCGACGCCCAGGCGCCGCCCCTGCTTCAGGCCCGGGGCGTCAGGATCGACCGATTCGCCGGGGAGGACATCGACTTCGAGGTTCGCCCGGGCGAGATCGTGGCCCTTGCCGGTCCAGTGGGCGGCGGGAAGGAGGCCCTGGCCATGATCCTCGCAGGACAGCAAAAGCCCGCAAGCGGCGAGGTCTCAAGCCCACGCGGGACCCTGCCGAAGATCGGTTACGTGCCGACCGACCGGCATGCCAGCGGCTATGTCGGCATCCTCGGCGTTCGCGAGAACGTCGTGCTCGGCGGCCTCGACGTGCTGTCGGATCGGCTGGGCTTCATCAACCGGGCCAAGGAAGCCTCGCTGATCCGCCGACTCGCTGCCCAGACCAACGTCATCGCGGCGTCGCTCGACCAGGCCCTCAGCCAGTTGAGCGGGGGCAACCAGCAAAAGGTGGTGTTCGCGCGCGCCCTCTGTCGCGACCCGGAGGTGATCGTGGCGCTGAGCCCGACCCGCGGCGTCGATGTGGGCGCGAAGGAGCAGCTTTATTCCCTGCTTCGCGATCTGGCCAGCAAGGGGCTGGGCGTGATCGTAGTCTCGGATGAGGAGGACGAGATCGACCAGTTGGCCAATCGGGTGGTGATCGTCTTCACCGGCCGCGTGGTGGGCGAACTGGTCGGCGAATACCGCATGGAAGATCTGATCCTGCATATGGAGGGTGTGACGTGACCGCCAGAGGCGACAGCATCATGCGAGCGGAACCACAAAGGTTCTCGAGCGCCGCGACCCAGGAAACGCGACAGTCGAGGCTTTCGGACTTTGGCGGCGCCTTCGTGGCGCAGGGCTTCACGATGTATCCGGTTCTCTTGCTGCTGGTCGCCGTCGGCGCCCTGGTGGCGCCCCGCTTTCTGACTTATGTCAACATCATCAACATCTTCGAACAGGTCAGCGTCCTCGGGCTGACGACGATCGGACTGACCTTCGTGCTGCTGATCGGACGGCTGGACCTTTCGCTCGAGGGGATCGTTGGTTTCGCGCCGATGCTGGCCGCAATCATGCTGGCGCCGGCCTCGGCTGGCGGCCTGGGGATCGATCTGCCGGGCTGGATGGGCATCATTGTCGCTCTCGGCGCCGCGGCGCTGATCGGCGCGTTCAACGGCCTTCTGGTGATCCGGATCGGGCTCAATCCCTTCATCTCGACCCTCGGCATGCTGGTCCTGCTGCGCGGCGGCGTCCTGATCATCTCGAACGGCCGCTCGATCTATTCGCCGGGAGACGCCTTCACCTACCTCGGCTCGGCCAAGCTCCTCGGTCTGCCGGTTTCCGTTCTCGTCTTCCTTACGGTGGCCGCCGTGGTCGGGGTGGTCTTCCAGTACCACCGGTACGGCCGGGCGCTCTATGCGATCGGCGGCAACGAAGAGGCCGCGCGTGCGGCGGGGATCAAGGTTGACCGCGTGATCTGGTCGGCCTTCGTCTACGCGGGCCTTCTGGCGGGGCTGGCCGGCATCCTGCTTACGGGGCGGCTCGATTCCGCGGTGACGACGCAGGGCCAGGGCATCATCTTTTCGGCCTTCGCGGCGGCGGTGATCGGCGGCGTCAGCCTGGGAGGCGGCCGGGGCACCATCATCGGCGTCGTGAGCGGCGTGCTGCTGATCGGCGTCATCAACGACCTTCTGACGCTGGCCCAGGTCCCGTCGTTCTACGTCCAGGCCTCGACGGGCGCCGTCATCATCATCGCCGCCGTGCTGACGACGGTGGCGAGCCGCCGGTCGAGCGCCGTGCAGACGCGAACCTGACCCGGGGGTCCGGGCGGAATTGCGGCAACTGTGACGTAAATCCCCAATTCTAACTCACGGCGCCCCGACCTCCAGCGCGCCGACCTTCCGCGCCGCCCTCTCCAGACGGCGGTCGAAGCTGATGAAGGCCTCGCTCGACGAGGCGCTGGCGAGATGCAGCGCGGCGGCGAATTCCATGCCTTGCGCAGCCCAGTCGAGCGCGGCGAGCGCGCCCGCGCGATCCTGAGCGAAGACCCTCGGCAGGGCGAGAAACGCGCGCAATGCCTCGAATATGTGCTGGCGCGGAAGCCTGTAGGCGCTTCGGAGCACCCATTCGGTCTCGAGCAGGACGCTGGTCGGGACGAAAGCGTCCTCGGCCTCGACCAGCGCGCGGGCGCGCTCAGCCTGTTCGTGATCGTCGTTGACGAGAAAACGAACGATGATGTTGGTATCAATCGCGATCACGGGTGATTCGCCGCCATCGTCGCCGCGCCTCTTCGAGCACCGCCTGGTCCATCTCCTCGATCGATACGACCCGATCGACCGGCCCCAGCCGGCCGAACACGTCCTCCACCCTCGTCGCCGCGATCTTCGGCGCCGCGCGCAGCATCACGCCTTCGGGCCGCTCCTCGACGATCAGTTCGACGCCGGCGGCCCAACCGCGCCGGTCGCGGACCGCCTTCGGCAGGATGACCTGGCCCTTGGTCGAGAGTCTGGTCTTGAGGCTCGCAGGGCTGGCCATCGATCGCTCCGGGCGGCGAGGTAAGACAGCGGTAAGATAGACCCGGCGTCGCATGTCCGCAAGGGCGCGCGAGGCGAGGGCGCGCGAGGCGAGGGATTGAGCGACCATCGGCAGCGCGGGTTTTGTCCCGCCGGCGCCTTGCCGCGCCCGAGCGGCGAGCGTATCGCAGCGCGGCGATGCGCATCGACCCGCTGCGAGGCCAAGCCGATGGACCCTTTGATCGAAGGCTACCGGAAATTTCGCGCCGAGACCTGGCCGGCAGAGCGGGCGCGCTACGAGGCGCTGGCGCATTGGGGGCAGAGCCCGGAGACGATGGTGATCGCCTGCTCGGATTCGCGCGTCGACCCGCAGACGGTGTTCGGCGCGGTTCCGGGCGAATTGTTCGTGGTGCGCAACGTCGCTGCGCTGGTGCCGCTCTACAGCCCCGACCCCGGCCATCACGGAACCAGCGCGGCGCTGGAGTTCGGCGTCAGGGTGCTGAAAGTCGCCCGCCTGGTCGTGCTCGGGCACGGGCAGTGCGGCGGCGTCAAGGCGATGGAATATGGCGCGCCGCCGCAGGCGCGCGACTTCGTCGCCTCCTGGGTCGAAATCGGCAGGCCGGCGCTCGCCGCCGCCGGCGAGGCGCCGGAGGGGCGGCTTGCCCGCATCGAGGCCGAGGTGGTGCGGCTGTCGCTCGCCAACCTCATGACCTTCCCCTGGATCGCCGAGGCGGCCGCCGCCGGCCGGCTGACGCTGCAGGGCTATCTGTTCGACGTCCATACCGGCGTGCTGGCGAGCGTGGGGCCGGACGGGCTCACGGCAATCGAGTGAGCGTCGCTCGAGCCCAACATTCCCTTTGCGGCCAGCGCCGCTTCGGCGCTATGCCTTGAGCCCCGGAAAGGGCGGCGTGGACGAAGGGAAGCCTCGATGGCGGAATTGGCGCGCAAGCTCACCGAGCCGCCGCACTTCGGTCCGGCGTTTGAGGCCGGGTTCGCCGATCTCCTGGCCTGGCGGCGCGACGTGCGACGCTTTCGCGCCGGCGAGCCGCCGGACGAAAAGATCCTGGAGACGTTGTTCCAGCTCGCGGCGCTGTCGCCCTCGGTCGGCAATTGCCAGCCGACCCGGTTCGTCCGCGTCGACGACCAGGCGCGTCGCGAGGCGGTCATCGCCAATTTCGAGGCCGCCAACCGACAGGCGCTCGACGCTTACGCGGGCGAACGCGCGGCTCTCTATGCGCGGCTGAAGCTCGCCGGCCTGCGCGAGGCCCCGGTCCATCTGGCGGTGTTCTGCGACGAAGCGACCGAGCAGGGCCACGGCCTCGGGGCGCGCACCATGCCCGAGACCCGCCGCTATTCGGCGGTCTGCGCGCTCCACACCTTCTGGCTCGCCGCCCGCGTGCGCGGCCTCGGCGTCGGCTGGGTCTCGATCCTCGATCCCGATCGCCTCGCCGACGGCCTCGAGGTTCCGCGGTCCTGGGCCTTCATCGCCTACCTGTGCGTCGGCTGGCCGCAGGAGGAGCATCTGACGCCCGAGCTCGAGCGCGCCGGCTGGCAAAAACGCGCGCCGCATCCGGTCCTGCGCCGGTAGCGGCCGGGGCGGCGCAGTTTGGCCCGCAAGGCGCCGTCACCCCCGCCGGGGCGGATGGAGGTCGTCGACCCACTCGACCTGTTCCGGGTTCGCCTCCACGCTCGGCAGATCGAGATTGACGACGACGGGCTCCTGTCCGCTTCGCACCAGCACGCACGACAGCGGCGCTTCGTCGCTCGCATTGATTTCCTGGTGGGGGACATAAGGCGGGACGTAAATGAAATCGCCCGGACCCGCCTCCGCCACGAATTCGAGCCGCTCTCCCCACCGCATGCGCGCCCGCCCGCTGACCACGTAGATGACGCTCTCCACCGGTCCATGATGATGCGCCCCGGTCTTCGCCTTCGGGTGGATGACCACCGTCCCCGCCCACAGCTTTTCCGCGCCGGCGCGGGCCGCGGTGATCGCCGCGGCGCGATTCATGCCGGGGGTCTGGGGCGTGTTGAGGTCGAGTTCGCCGGCATGGACGACCCGAACGCCGTCGAGACGCCATCGGGAACCGCTCAAATCCTCCATCGCAGCTCTCCAGAAACAGGTTCCCGGGGCGCGCGGGATCGTTCGGCGCGTCGCCGGTGCGGCCTCCAATCTAGCGACAATGAGGTCGGCCGAACAGGCAGCGTCTCAGTGGTTTCGGCTTTGAGCGTTGTTGGCCAGCGGGGTGCCGTCGGCGATCGTTCGGAAGCGGACGCTGAGTGATCTTGTCAGCCCTCCCGAAACACCGCTTCGATGTTGTTGCCGTCCGGGTCGAGAACAAATGCAGCGTAATAGCCCGGCGGATAGCCGCCAGCGCGCAATCCCGGTCCTCCATTGTCCTTGCCCCCCGCAGATAGAGCTACAGCGTGGAAGGTCTCGACCTCCTGGCGGCTGCGGGCTCGGAAAGCGGTGTGCTGTCTCATTCCGTGGGCGTGAAAGATGTCTATCCAGAATATCGGATAGGCGGCGCCATAACCTACCCCGCCAAGATCGCTATCGTTTCTGCCGTCCGCGATCTCGAATGTCTTGGTAATTCGCGCAACGGCGCGAAGACCCAGGGCGCCCAACGCCGCATCGTAGAACTTCGCCGATCGGGCGATATTGGACACTCCGACGCCTGTATGATCGATCCGCCAGTCATCCGCATCCGGCATGCGCTTCTCCAATTCATACGTCGGCCGCGATCCCGTCAGCAGGCTTTTCATATGTTCCGCTTCATACGAACAGGCTGCCAGGTCTCCAGATTGAGCAGATATTCAAACTTGGACCCTACCCGTCGGCAAGGCGGTGGGCGGCTGGCGATGGCGCACGCGCCGCCGTAAACTGCGGCCATGACCGAAGCCTCGCCTCTTAAAATCGCCGCCATGCGCCTGACCGCGCGCGCGCTGATCGTCGGCGAGCGGATCGACACCGCCGGCCTCGAGCGGCCGGACACAATCGCCTCGCTCCCGCTCGCCTTCCGGGTCGGCGAGCACGGCATGGTCGCGCTGTTCCGCTTCGGTGTCGCGGTGCTGGTGGGACTGACGCCGCTCGAGGAAGAGGACACGCTGACGAAACTTCAGGCGCGGGTCAGCGGGCAGCGGGCGCGCGGCGACGACGAGACCGCGGTCCTGGAGATCGCGCCCGACGTCGACGAGCAGAAGGCTTCCGGCGGCGCGATCCAGATCAAGGATCTCTCGCCGCAGCGCTTTCTCGTCATCTCCGACGCGCTGGCGAAGACCGTGGCGCTGGCGCGCGACGAGCGCGAGGTCAACGCGGTGTTCGACGTGATCGAGCCATTCGCCGCCAAGCTCGCCGCCAGCGGCAGGCCGCCGTTCCGCCGCCGCGCGATGCTGCGGCTGATCGGCCAGGCGCTGCTCGCCCAGCACCGGGTGTCGGGCCGGGTCGCGGTCGAGGAAAAGCCCGACGTGTTGTGGGACCGGCCCGATCTCGAACGCCTCTACGCCCGCCTTGTCGACGAATACGAGCTCAACGAACGCGCCGGCGTGCTCAAGCGCAAGCTCGAGGTCATCGGCGACACTGCGCAAGCCCTGACCGACATCATCGACGCCGACCGCTCGACCCGGCTCGAGGCGGCGATCGTGATCCTGATCGTGCTCGAGCTGGCTGCGGCGATGGTGCAGATCGCGCTGGCGCTGCACGGCAGGTGAGGGCGGCGCTGCGTCGGCTCCGCAGCGGCAGGAGCTTCAGTCCCGGTTCGAATGGTGGCAACGATAGCATGTGGTCGAATGCGGTGCTGGTCGATCGAGGGCGGTATGGCGAAGCCGGTGATCTTCACGGTGTCGGCGATCTGGGACGCCGAAGCGAATGTCTGGAGCGGTCATTGCGACCACATTCCAGCCGCGGCGGATGCGCCGACCCTCGATGAACTGCTCGAGAAAGTGTCGCGTATGGCGCTCGATGTCGCCGCAGACAACCACCCGGATGTCGAACCCGAATCGATTTTCATCCAAGTCATGGCGCTGCGCGAAGCCATTCCCGCGGCGGCGTGAATGGCGCCGCAGTTCGACCGGCCGCTTCGCGAACCGGTTGCCAAGGCGGGATGCGTGTTAGTCCGGCAAGGACGCGGCAGTCATGAATTCTGGCGCAGCCCGGTCACGGGACGAAGCTTTCCAGTGCCTATCGGCGTCGCCAGCAGGCATACGGCAAACGCCATTCTTCGCCAGGCTGGGCTGTCGAAGGCATTCTGAATTCAATCCGCGGATCGCAGGGGAGAGCGACGACCACCCCTGTTCGAGGCGGCGATCGTGGCGCTGATCGTGCTCGAGCTGGCCGCGGCGATGGCGCCAATCGCGCTGGCGCTGCATGGACGGTGAGGGCAGATGCGGGTTGAACTCTTGTGGAGCGCGGACATTTCTGGATTGACCGCGGCGCAGCGCGGTGGCCTGGTCGTTGTCGAGGAGAAGCGGCATGGGAATCGAGGACCAGCTTCGTGAGCGGCTGAGGAAAGTCGAGGCTCTGTTCTTTGGCGCGGCGACCGCGGGCGAACGCGAGGCGGCCGGGGCGGCCGCCGAACGGCTGAAGGCGAAGCTCGATGAGGCGAGCCGGCGTGATCCGCCGGTCGAATTGAAATTCACCGTGCCGGACACCTGGTCGGCGAGGCTGTTCATCGCGCTCTGCCGGCGCTATGGGTTCGATCCTTTCCGCTACGCGCGTCAGCGCAGCACTACGATCATGGTCAGGGCCCCGCGGCGGCTGTTCGAGGAGGTCGTGTGGCGGCAATTCAACGAGCTGCACGCGGACCTTTGGGCTTATTTGGAAGAGACCACCGAGCGGGTGATCCGCGAAACGATCCACGCCAACGCCGCCGACGCCGAGATCGCCCCCGAACCCGTCGGCCTGAGCTGAGGCGCGGCTGCCGGCCGCTTCCAGATCGCGGCGCCGGACGCGAAGGTGAATTGTTTGACGGCGAAAAGCATCTTCGTCCTGACCGGCGCCGGGGTTTCGGCTGAAAGCGGGCTCGGCACGTTTCGCGACAAGAACGGGCAGGGGATCTGGGCGCGCTTCGACCCGATGAAACTTGCGACGCCGGAGGCTTTCGCGCGCAATCCTGGCGAAGTGCTGGCCTTCTACGACATGCGGCGGCGCAATCTTCTCAAAGCCGAACCCAACCCGGCCCATTTCGCGCTGGCGCGGCTCGAAGGCGCGCTTAGCGAGCGCGGTGGAAGCCTGACCCTGGTCACGCAAAACATCGACAATCTGCATGAGCGCGCAGGCTCGCGGCGCGTCATTCACATGCATGGCGAGCTCTTGAAGGCGCGGTGCGGGCTTTGCGATCTCGTTCTGCCGTGGCTCGGCGAACTCGCGGTCTCCGAGGCCTGCCCCGATTGCGGCCGCGCGGGCTCGCTTCGGCCGCATGTCGTGTGGTTCGGCGAAATGCCGCTGCATATGGACGAGATCGACCGGGCGCTCGCCGGGGCCGATCTCTTCGTCGCCATCGGGACCTCGGGCGCGGTCTATCCGGCGGCCGGATTCGTCGCCGAGGCGCGCGCCCTGGGGATACGCACCTGCGAAATCAACCTGGAGGCGGCCGACAACGCCGATTTGTTCGACGAGCGTCGCTACGGCGCGGCCAGCGCGACGGCGCCGGCGTGGGTGGAGGAACTGATCGGGTAGCGGAACGCGAACTGAAGCCGCTCAGGCCTTCAGGAAAAGGCTGATCTCTTCGAAGAATCGATCGGAAGCCGGCTCGTGCTCCAGGAACAAATGGTTTCGGCCGGGGAGGGCGATGAAACGGGCGCCGGGGATGCCGGCGGCCAGTTCGCGCCCGGCCTCGAATGGGGCCGTGACGTCGCCGCGCACGTGCATGACGAGCGTCGGCGCCTTCACTCTGGGCAGAAGATCTCTGATGTCGAAATCGCCGACGACATCGAAATATCGCGCGGCGCACTCGGGCGAGGTCGTCTTCCGTTGCAACTCGTTGAAATAGTCCGCCTGCTCGTGGGTTCCCCCTGGGATGAACCGCGCGGTGAACATTTGCCGAAAGCTTGGATTGTCCGCGCCCCATCCGATCCGCATCAAGGTCGTCATCGCATCGCGCATTTCCTTCTCGGCCGGAGCGCGCTTCTTTCCGCCAAGCGCGAACGCTCCGTATAGAATAAGGTGCGACACCCGTTCCGGCCGCCGCACCGCATAGGCGACGGCCACCGCGCCGCCCTGCGATATTCCGAGCAGCGGGAAGCGCTCGACCCCGACCGCATCGACGACCGTCTCGAGGTCGGTCACCCAGGCGTCGAGCGACAGCGTGTCAACGTCCCAGTCGGACAATCCGTTGCCACGCGCGTCGTATCGGATCAGCGTGTGCTCGCGCGACAGACCGCGAAAGAAATGCCCCCAAATCGGGCTTTCCCAATCGAATTCAAGATGGTTCATCCAGTTCCCCGACTTCACCAGCGGCGGTCCGGCGCCGGAGATCGCGTAGGCGAGGCGCACTCCGTCAGGCGCCCGGCAATATTTGATCGTCTGCGCCACGTTCGCGCGAGCTGGCTCGATGGCGTCGGGCGCTTTGATGATTTGGTCGATTGCGAATACCTCGACCGGCTTGGCGATATTCTTCAATGTTTGTAGACCGAGGTTTCGGAAACCGAGAGCGAGCTTTCCTTCGACCTCATCATAAACCGGTCGGGAAACTGAAACGCCGCCGGGCTCGCAGATGCTCTCGAGCCGGGCCGCGATGTTGACCCCCTCGCCCAATATATCATCGCCGTCGATCAGCACGTCGCCGAGATGGACGCCAATGCGATAGACGATCCGCCTCGCCTCAGGCGTATCGACGTTGCGCTCGACCATCATGTGCTGGATCGCCACCGCGCATTCGACCGCGGCGACGACCGAGGGAAACTCGAGCAGCAGACCATCGCCCATGGTCTTAACGAGCCGGCCGCCGAGGCCCGCGACGATCGGCGCCGCCGCTTTGCGATGCTCGCGCACCGCCGTCGCCGTCCCCGCCTCATCCTCGCCCATCAGGCGGGAATAGCCGACAACGTCGACGGCCATGATCGCGGCGAGTTCTGCGTGTTTCGCCCACGGCGTCCCTCACGCCCGGACCAAATTGGCCAGAAAATTAGTATAGCATGCTGCAAGCCCTCAACTATCATTCGCGCGGGGCGACTCTCCCGGGGGCGGGGCGCGCGTTCGGGCGCGGCGCGCGGTGCGAAAAGGGGGCGGGGCGCGGGAATGAGCGACGAGGCGAGCGCGAGCTGGCGGGAGACGATCGCGGACAACGAGTCGGCGCTGTTCGACGAAGACGCCAGGGCCATCAACCGCTACCAGCAGCATTTCGCGCGCATCGGCGACGGTCGGGCCTACCGCGGGTTCCACGTCAAATCGCATGCTGGGTTGAGCGCGACCTTCCGGGTGCTGGACGACATTCCCGCCAAGGCGAAACAGGGTGTGTTCAGGCAGGCGCGGACGTTCCCCGCCTGGGTGCGGCTGACCAACGGATTCAGCGCCGCGCGTCCGGACTGGTTTCCCGATCTGCTCGGATTCGCGGTCAAGCTCCTCGGCATCGACGGCGAAAAGCTGATGCCCGACGAGGAACACGCCGGAACGCAGGACTTCATGGCCCTCAACCAGCCCTATGTGCCGGTCGACAACGCCGGGCAGCTTCTGATCATGTCGACCTCGGCGGCTAACGTGCTGACCGCGCCGATCAAGCTGATCCGGGGTCTGGGGCTGGCGCATGCGCTGCAGGTGATGCTGTGGACCTTCCTGTGGACGCCGCGCCGGCTTCTCCTGCGCAGCGTCGTCACGGAAGACTATTACGGCCTGGTTCCGATCACCATTGGCCCGCATGCGGTGAAGTTCATGTGGCGGTCGCGGCAATCGGCGCCGCCGGCGGGGCGGTCCGCGGCGTCGTGGCGCAACTATTTTCGCGACGACCTCAGGCGACGGCTGGCGGCGGGCGGCCTGCATTACGATTTTCTGGTCCAGTTCTATGTCGATCCAGTCAGGACTCCGATCGACGGCGCGCATTTGTGGCGGCCCCAGGACGCGCCGTTTGTGAAGCTGGCGGAGTTGACGATTGGAGGCTGCGATCTCGAGTCGTTCGCGGCAAAACGCGACGAACGCATCCTCGACGGGGTGTCGTTCAATCCGTGGCACGCGATCGCCGAGCATCGTCCGATCGGAAACATCCAGCGCGCGCGCCGGATCATCTATCGGGCGAGCGCGCGTTACCGCGCCCGCGAGGAGGATCCAGCCTGACGGGCGCGAGCGCAGGCTAAGGCGGAAGCCGTCCAGGTCTTGTAGTCCTGGTCCGTGATCGACGGCAGCTTCTTGATGAAGGCGACGATCTTCCAGATGTCCTGATCGGACGCGCCGGCGAGGCCAAAGCTCGGCATGCCGGTCATCTTGATGCCGTGCTTGATGACCCAGAACACTTCCGCGGCGGTCCGCTCTTTCGCCACTGCCTTGAGATCGGCGGGAACCGGCTTCAGCCCTTCCGAAAACTTGGCCCAATCCTTGTCCGGCGGCCCTCCGTGACAATTCGCGCATCCGATTTTGGCGTAAACGCGGGCGCCGGCCTGAACCGTCGCCGGATCGTCGAGAGAGAACGGCGGCGCATCGCTCGCGTGCCGCGCCACCGAGGCCTCGCGGACGTGCTCCAACGTCCAGTTGACGACGCCGGTGTTCTCCTTGTCTTCGGCGACGTTGAAGAAGCCGCCGAAGAAAAAGATCAAGGCGCCGACGCCGACGATGATGGCCAGGGCGCCGATGACGGCCAGGATTCGCATGGGTCTTCTCCAACCTTTGGCGATTGCGGAGGCGACGCGGGGCCGCGACGCGCCGATCGGACCCGTTCAATAGTTGATGATCTTGTCAGGAAATCAAGCCGGCTTTGATTCGCCGCCAACAACGTTTGACAATGCGGCGGCGCAAGGTCAGCCTTCCGAATTCGAACAGGTCTCGGGCGGGGAGGGGAGCTGTGGGGCCGACTGGACCAACGCGGCTGGACATCGCCGCCGCGATCGGGCTTGCGATTGGAGGCCTGTTCGGCCTGGCCGGCACGTTCGTCGGCCAGGCGGGGCTGCGTCAGGAGCTTTGGGCGATCGACGGCGTCGCGCTCGTGGTCGCGACGGCGCTGCTGACGATGAAATTCGCGAGGCTCGGCGACGATTGTGTCGCCGCGGGCTTTCTCGTCTTCGTCGCCGGCGAATGCCTGCTCCTTGCCGGCAACGCCGCCGGACTTCAGGGAAGCGTCCCCTCCTACGGCGGCGGCGTCGCTCTGTGGTCGGCGTCGCTGGCGATGACCAGCGTTCCGCCGACATTCGCCCCCTGGACTCGCCTGACCGGCGTCATCGCGGCGATCCTCTTTGCGGTTGCGGCGGCGATGATTGCCTGGGGCGATCCGCTGCTCCCGACCTCGGCGCCGCTTCCTTCGCTCGGCTATCCATTCCTCGTCCTGACATTCGCGGGCTGGATTTGGCGCCTGATGAGGCCCGCGGCATAGTTCAGTGCGCCTCAATGCGCGGCCGCCCGGCGAGAGGCTCGGGCCGCGTCGGCGATCCGCTCCGCTTCGAGCCCGATTTCGCGCAACTGGCCGGTCGCCGATGTGATCGCGCCGCAAAAGAAGAGGCCGGGCTCCTTGGTCGGTCTGCCGCTGACGAGCGGTCTGCCGGCGTCGTTAAGCACGCTCTTGGCGTCGGGCAGCAACGCGCGGTAATCGGGACGGAATCCGGTCGCCAGAATGATCGCGTCGAAATCCTCGGGCGGAGACCCGGCGAACGCCACGCCCTTCGGCGTGAGGCTCGCGATGTCGCCCCTGACCTTGATCCGTCCGGCGCGGATTTGGGCGACCGTGCCGATGTCGAGGAGCGGCACGCGCCCATCCTCCTCGACCATCCGGCGCGGCCCCTTGGCGGCGCGGGTCAGCCCGAGCTTCTTGAGCGAGCCCACGGCGAGGCGAATCGAGGGCGCGCTGATGAAGTCGGCGACCCGCGCGGGCAGACGACGCTCCGCAATCGCGAAGGTCAGGATCGGCACGCCATACAGCTCGCGCGGCACGATGTTGACCGGACCGCGCACCGAGAGCGCGACCTCGACCCCCGCTTCGGCGAGATCGAGCGCGATTTCGCCGCCCGAATTGCCGAACCCGACCACCAGCACGCGCTTGCCGGCGAAGGGGGCGGGATTGCGGTAGAGGCTGGAATGCAGGATCGGGCCGTCGAACGCCGCCATGCCCGCCCATTTCGGCGAGTAGGGAGAATCGGCCATGCCTGTCGCCACGACGACGATCGGAGCGCTTCGCGACTTCTCGCCGGCCTCGGCGCGCCATCCGCGCCCGTCGCGCCGAACCGCGCTGACCGGGGCGTTGAACATGGGCTTCAGATCGAACTTCAAGGCATAGTTCTCCAGATATTCGACGACATTGGCGCGCGAGGGGTAGCGGCCATAGGCGGGCGGCATCGCGAGGCCGGGCAGGGAGGAATGGCCGCGATCGGTGTGCAGATGCAGTCGGTCGTAATGGCGCCGCCAGACCGAGCCGACGGCGTCAGACTTTTCCAAAATCGCGGCGTTCAGTCCGCGGGCCTTGAACGCCGCCGCCGTGGCGAGGCCGGCCGGGCCGGCGCCGATGATGATCGCGTCGAGATCCTCCGCCATGCGCCGACCTCCGATCTGAGCCGCGGCCGACGCCAATCACGACGTCAGCGCATCCTCCTTCGCTCCGACCATATATTGGACCAGTTCCTCGGCGCTCGTCAGCGCGGTGATCTTCTCGGCGACCTTTCGTCCGCGATGCATGACGATGACGCGGTCGGCGACGGCGAAGACGTCGGGCAGGATGTGGGTGATGAGGATCACCGGAACGCCCCGCGCCTTGAGCGTCCGTATCAGCTCGAGAACCTTATGCTGCTCGGGAACGCCGAGGTTGTTGGTCGGCTCGTCCATGATCATCAGCTTGGCTTCCCAGTAGACCGCACGGGCGATTGCGACCGCCTGACGCTGACCGCCGGACAGGTTTTCGATCGGGACGGTCAGGGTCGGGAAACGGATTTGCAGGGAATCAAGCGTATGCCGCGATTCTTCGAGCATAAGCCGGTCGTCGAGCGTCTGGACGAGACCGCCGAAGTGGCGCCTCTTGACCTCGCGCCCGAGAAAGATATTGGCGCCGACATCGAGGTTGTTGGCGAGCGCGAGATCCTGGTAGATCGTTTCGATCCCGACCCGACGCGCGTCCATCGGGCTTGCGAAGTGCGTCGGCGCGCCGTCGAAGACGATCTGGCCTTCCTCCGGCTGGTGGACGCCCGAGACGCATTTGACCAGGGTCGACTTTCCCGCCCCGTTGTCGCCGAGCAGGCCGACGACTTCGCCGCGACGGACCTCGCAGCTCACGTGATCGACCGCGACAAGGCCGCCGAAGCTCTTCGTCACGCCGCGAATCGAAAGCAGCGGCTCGCTCATCGCGCGGCGCCTGCGCGCGTGCGGCCGGTGATGAGATCGCGCGACTGGTCGATCAGCACCGCGACGATGACGACCGTCCCAACCACGATGAACTGCCAGAACGCGTCGACGTTGAGCATGACGAGTCCGGTGGTCAGGACAGCAATGATGAGGGCGCCGATCACGGTGCCGATCACCGTTCCGGCGCCGCCGAACATGCTGACGCCGCCGATGATGACGGCGGCGATCGATGATAAGAGCAGCGGATCGCCGATCACCGCCGAACCGGCGGTGAAGCGCAGCGTCGACAGGAACCCCGCGATCCCGGAGGTCGCCGCCGACAGCATGTAAAGCATGATCACCTGGCGGTCGACCGGGACGCCGCTGCGCACCGCGGCGTCCATGCTGCCGCCGATAGCGTAGGTGTGCCGGCCGAACTGGGTTTTGTGCAGCAGGAAGATCGCCCAAGCGACGACGAAGGCCGTCACGACGACCGGATAGGGCAGGATGATGTCCATGCGGCGCAACAGCTCGCCGCTCACCTGCGGCCGATGGAGAAAGTAGAGCCCGCCGCCGGGACCGCTGATGTAATAGATGAGCGCGTCGTTCCCATAGGCGCGGATGCCCGCCGGCAGGCCGATCACCGTCGTGTTTTCAGACATGAGATAGGCGACGCCGCGCACGATGAACGAGGTTCCGAGCGTGACGATGAAGGCCGGAACCTTGAGCTTGGCGATAATGACCCCGTTGACGAAACCAACCGCCGCCGCGCCGCCCACGCCCGCCGCAAGTCCAACCAGGACCGAGGGGAACAGAGGCGCCCCTCCGTTGAAGGCCGCGCGCAGGGCGAGCGCCGAAAGGACCGAGGCAAGGCTCATCACCCATCCAACCGACAGGTCGATGCCGGCGGCGATGATGACGAAGGTCTGTCCCAGGCCGAGCAGCAGCACCGGAATGATCGCGACCAGAATGTTCTGGGAATCTCGGATGGTGAGGAAATTGACAGAGCCGCCGGTCGTCAGGGGCACCGCGATCACGAAGAACAGCACCAAGAGGCCGAGAAAGACCCACGCCCAGATGCGGCTCAGGAAGAGGGCGGCGCGCTGCGCGGGCGTGCGGACGCCCGCAGACGCCGCCGCGTCGCGCGTCGCAGTCCTCGACCCGAAAGTGGCCACCTGATGGAATTCCCCGGATGGATGGATTTGGACTGACGAGGGAGGCGCGGTCGAGGGCGTCCCTTTTGGCGCGACGCCCTCGACGCTCCTACGCGCGCGACTACTTGCCCGGCACCTGATAGATGAAACGGGCGACCGCGGGGTCTTTCACGTTTTTCTTGTCGATGATGGCGAAGCCGGTCTCGACGCGGCGCGGAAGGCTGGTGACGCCGGCGGCGTCGGCCTGCGCGAACATCACCGCCAGATAGCCCATATCGAACGGCTTTTGCGCCAGCACCAGCGAAACGACGCCCTTATCCATCAGTTCGATCGCCTGCTTCGTCGCATCGTAGGCGACAACCTGGACATGGCCGCCCAAACCCGCGTTGACGACCGCCGTGCCGGCGCCTTGCGCGCTGAACACATTGGTGCCGAACACGCCGGCGAGGTCGGGGTTGCGCGCCAGCACCGCCGCGGTCTGCTGGGCCGCCTTGTTGGCGTCGTCCAGATTGTAGTCGGGGCCGAGCACCTTGATGTTCGGGTAGTCCTTCGCCATCTCCTCCTTGAAGCCCTTTTCGCGGCCCTCGACCGAGCTGACGTTGGGGTTGGTCGAGTTGATGTAGACCGTGCCCTTGCCTCCGATCGCCTTGGCGAGCCCGCGGGCCGCAATACGGCCTCCCTCGGTGTTGTCCGAGCCGATGTAGCTCAACGGGAACTTCACCGGTCCGTTGACGTAGTCGCCGTCGCCGAGGAACGTGTCGACGGTGATGATCTTGATGCCGGCGTCAGCGGCAGCCTTCAGCGGGCCGACCATCTGGTCCTTATCGGTCGGGGCGATGATGATGTAGTTGAGGTCGCCGCGCGCGACCATCGAGTTGAGGATCGGGGTTTGAACGGCGACGCCCCAGGTTGGCGGAATCTGCGTCACGACTTCAGCGCCGAGGTCTTTTGCCGCCTTCTCCACGCCGAGCTGCATCACCTGGTAGAAGGGGTCGACGACCCCCGGCAGGAAACCGATCTTGAGCTTCTCCGCCGCAAGTGCGCCCTGTGACGCCAACGCGAGCGCCAGGCCCGCCGCGATTGCCAATAGCGATTGTTTGCGCATGTTCTTAAGTCCTCCCTCGACGTTTCCCTTCAACATTAGCCGAATGGGCGGAGTCAGCGTTCGCTCGACGGCGATTCCGGCCGCCGACGTCCGATTCTGACATTCGCCTATGACTTTGAGGCCGCGGCTTTCGATCGGCCTCAACCGGCGCCGCGTCCGGCGCGAATTCCACGCCCGCAGGCAAGATATCGAGGCGCTAAGCCGCGCCAATGTCAAGCGGAGGGCTGAGATCGCCCGCGCCTTTGCGCTAAGAGGGATTCCCGGACGCCTTCCGGTTTCCAGGGGCGGGGCGCCTCAAATCCGGGCGCCGGCGCCCAGCGAACGGTCTTGCATCGAGGGCGCAAACAGCCAACATGTCTCGCTGACGAGTCAAGACCTCACATCGCGAAACTGATCGAGAGCGTCGAATTGCAGCGGGGCGAAAACGTCGAAAACGTATTGAATGTGCGGCACGTAACGACGTACCGCTATTTGCGGCCGGTCGAGTTCGGCGAGCATCGGATGATGATGCGCCCGCGCGACGGCCATGATCAGCGGTTGCTGTGGTCGCAACTGCATATTGAACCGGCGCCGACGCGGCTGCGCTGGCTCTACGACGCGTTCGACAATTGCGTCGCCGTGGCGTCCTTCTCAGGCGCCGCGGCGTCGCTGCGGGTCGAGAGCCTCTTTACGGTCGAGAGGATCGTCGATGATTCGCCGGGAGTCGAGATCGATCCGCGGGCGCGCGTCTTTCCGTTCTCCTATGCGCCGGAAGAACTGCCCGATATCGCCCGCTCGATCGAGCGTCTGTACAGCGATCCAGCGGGCGACCTCGACCGCTGGGTGCGCCGTTTCATCGCGCCTGGCGGAACGACTCAGACAAGCCACCTGCTGATGACCATGACCTATGCGATCAAGGAGGGATTTTCGTACCAGCGGCGCGAGGAATCCGGCGTGCAATCGCCTCGGCGCACGCTCGACCTGCTCCGTGGGAGCTGCCGCGACTTCGCGGTCCTTATGATGGAGGCGGCGCGCGCGCTCGGCATCGCGGCGCGCTTCGTCTCCGGCTATGTCTATGCGCCCCGCCGGGAGGGCGAAGACATCCGGCTGGGCGGCGGCGCGACGCACGCCTGGTGCCAGATCTATCTGCCCGGCGCCGGCTGGGTCGAATTCGACCCGACCAACGGCCTCATTGGCGGAAGGGACCTGATACGGGTTGCGGTCGCCCGCGATCCCGCGCACGCGACCCCGTTGACGGGAATCTATTTTGGCAGCCAGGACGACGAATTGGGCATGGATGTTTCGGTCGAAGTGACGCAACCAAAGCGCGCCGAGCGCGTTATCGCCGATGAAACGCCGCAAAGCGTGGGGATTTCCGCATGATCATTCGCGCCGGCTATCGGATCGCCTTCGAGTGCGCTTCCGCGACGCCAATGCTTCTGCACCTCAATGTTCATCCGTCTCGCGCCTCCGACCTCATGTCGCCGGACGTGGTGCGCGCGACCCCGAACCTCGCCACCAGGTCCTATCACGACCTGTTCGGCAATCGGGTGACCCGGGTTGAAGCGCCCGCGGGACTGGTGACGTTTCACAACGATTTCACCATTCGCGACAGCGGCATGCCCGATGAGGCGCCGCTCGACGCCCCGCTGACGCCGATCGCGAAACTGCCGAGCGCGGTTCTGGTATTCCTGGTGGCGAGCCGCTATTGCGACAGCGACAATCTCAGCGACTTCGCATGGTCGCAGTTCGCCGGGATCGGCGGCGGCGCAAATCTGGTGCAGGCGATCTGCGATTTCGTCCACAATCGCATCCGCTTCGATTACGCGACGGCGAACCCGCGCCGCACCGCTTCCGACGGATTGCGCGAGGGTGTCGGCGTTTGCCGGGACTTCGCCCATCTGGCGGTGGCGCTCTGCCGGTCAATGAACGTGCCGGCGCGCTATTGCACCGGCTATCTCGGCGACATCGGGGTGCCGCCCGACCCGGCGCCGATGGACTTTTCCGCCTGGTTTGAAGTCTTTCTCAACGGCGCCTGGTATACTTTCGACGCCCGCCACAACGCGCCCCGGATCGGGCGCGTGGTCATGGCCCGGGGGCGCGACGCCGCCGACGTCGCCATCTCGACCGCGTTCGGTCAGCCGTTGTTGAGCCGCTTCGAGGTCACGACCTATGAGCAGGCGCAGGCCGCGTGATCTATTTGACTGAATGCGCCTCCCGCTCCGGAGCGGCAGGCGTCAGACCCGCGCGCCTGACGCCGTCGAACTGAGCGAGCTGCCCCCGCCGTTTTGCGTCGTCTCCGACCCAATCCGCGGCAAGAGGACTTGCGTCAAAAGTGTGGCGCCTCTATGCAGCTTGTGACCGGACATTGGAGTCGAGGGGGTCAGGCGATGGCGCCGCGTCAGGCAGCGGTCTTGGTTTCCGGTCTGCTGTGGGCGGCGCTCGCGCTGAGCCCGGCCGGAGCAGCTGACCTCGGCGTCGAGACGCCGATCCTCCCGGCTCCGACCTATTTCACCCTGTTTCAAGAACTGCGGGTCGGCGCGTTTGCTCATAACCTGGTCCACAACGAGGACGCGCCGGTCGACCTGTCGCTGGAGACCATCTCGTCGCCGCTCGGCCTCGCCAACTTTTCCAACCCCTATGTCAACTGGTTCCTCAATCCGCGCATCAATTTTGGCGCCATGATCAATGTCGAAGGCAAGACGAGTTACGCCTTTGGCGGGTTCAACTGGCATCTGCCGCTTTACGGGCCGGTGTTCTTCGAGGGAGAGTTCGGCGGCGAGGTCAACGACGGGGTGAGGGCGGTGACGCCTGACCGGGTCGATCTCGGCTGCGTCGCGACATTTCGCGAGTTCAGGGGGTTTCGGTGTCCAGATCTCGCCCAAAGTCGACCTCATCCTGAGCGTCGAGCACATTTCCCACGCCGGCCTGTGCGGCAAGCAGAACCCAGGCATCACCAATTTCGGCGTCAGGGTCGGCTACAAGTTCTGAACGCCGCCAGGCTTGGGGTTTTGGCCCGCGTGCGGCGCACGCCCTTCCCCCCAAGGCGATTCTCGTCTAACGAGGCGCCGGCGCAAGCTCGCCAGACGGCGTATTGGCTGCGGAGATGGGCTTAGCCTTCGACCGGCGCCCGCCGATCCCGAGGACGCCTCGCGGTCCCTTCGCGGTCGCGGCGCGCCCTTTTTTCATGTGTTTGCAGCTCGCCGCCGCGCGGCCGGACGGCCGGGCTCAAGGGAACTCATGCCGAAGCGGACCGATATTTCGACCATCCTCATCATCGGCGCCGGCCCGATCATTATCGGCCAGGCGTGCGAATTCGACTATTCGGGAACCCAGGCCTGCAAGGCCTTGCGCGCGGAAGGCTATCGAATCGTCCTCATCAATTCCAATCCCGCCACGATCATGACCGATCCCGACATGGCCGACCGGACCTACATTGAACCGATCACGCCCGAGATCGTCGAAAAGATCATCGCCAAGGAGCGCGATGCGGCGCCTGGCGGCTTTGCCCTGCTGCCGACGATGGGCGGCCAGACCGGGCTCAATTGCGCCCTGTCGCTCAACAAGATGGGCGTCCTCGACCGGTACGGCGTCGAGATGATCGGCGCCACCGCCCACGCCATCGACAAGGCCGAGGACCGGAAATTGTTCCGCGAGGCGATGACCAGGATCGGCCTCTCGACCCCGCGCTCGCACCAGATCAAGACGCTCGCCCAAGCGCTGACCGCGCTCGAGGACATCGGCCTTCCCGCCATCATCCGCCCCAGCTTCACCATGGGCGGCACCGGCGGCGGCGTCGCCTACAACAGAGAGGAGTTCATCGAGATCGTCGAACGCGGCATTGACGCCTCGCCCACCGACGAGGTGCTGATCGAGGAGAGCGTGCTCGGCTGGAAGGAATTCGAGATGGAGGTCGTCCGCGACAAGGCGGACAATTGCATCATCATCTGCTCGATCGAGAACGTCGATCCGATGGGCGTCCATACCGGCGATTCGATCACCGTCGCGCCGGCGCTGACGCTGACCGACAAGGAATTCCAGATCATGCGCGACGCCTCGATCGCGGTCCTGCGCGAAATCGGCGTCGAGACCGGCGGCTCGAACGTGCAGTTCGCGGTCAATCCCGCTGACGGTCGGATGGTCGTGATCGAAATGAACCCGCGCGTGTCGCGCTCGTCCGCGCTCGCCTCGAAAGCGACCGGCTTTCCGATCGCCAAGGTCGCCGCCAAGCTCGCGGTCGGCTACACGCTCGACGAGATCGCCAACGACATCACCGGGGGCGCGACGCCCGCCTCGTTCGAACCGACGATCGATTACATCGTCACCAAAATCCCGCGTTTCGCTTTCGAGAAGTTCCCCGGCGCCGAACCGGTGCTGACGACGGCGATGAAGTCGGTCGGCGAGGCGATGGCGATCGGGCGCACTTTCGCCGAATCCCTGCAGAAGGCGCTGCGCTCGCTGGAGACCGGTCTCGACGGTCTCGACGAGATCGAGATCGAGGGCTTGGGCAAGGGCGACGACCACAACGCGCTGCGCGCCGCGATCGGCGTCCCGACTCCCGACCGGCTCTTGAAGGTCGCCCAAGCGATGCGGATGGGGATGGGCGTCGAGGAAATCCATGAGGTCTCGAAGATCGATCCGTGGTTTCTGGAGCGTGTGGCCGAGATCGTGGCGCTGGAGGGAAAAGTTCGCGCGCATGGATTGCCGGCCGACGCCGGCGACCTGCGCGCGCTGAAGGCGGCGGGCTTCTCGGACGTGCGTCTGGCTGGTCTTGCGGGGCTCGCCGCGCCGGATGTCGCTGCCGTCCGCCGGAGGCTCGGAGTTCAGCCGGTCTTCAAGCGCATCGACACCTGCGCGGCGGAATTCGAGTCGCCGACGGCCTACATGTATTCGACCTACGAGGCGCCGTTCGCGGGCGCCGCGAGCTGCGAAGCCGATCCTTCGACGCGCGACAAGGTCGTTATCCTGGGCGGCGGCCCGAACCGGATCGGACAGGGCATCGAGTTCGATTACTGTTGCTGCCACGCCTGCTTCGCGCTGGGCGAGGCCGGATACGAGACCATCATGATCAACTGCAATCCCGAGACGGTCTCGACCGACTACGACACTTCGGACCGGCTCTATTTCGAGCCGCTGACCGCCGAGGACGTGCTTGCCGTTCTCGACAAGGAGCGTGAGCGCGGGAACCTGAAGGGCGTCATCGTGCAATTCGGCGGCCAGACGCCGCTGAAACTCGCGCATACAATCGAACAGTCGGGCGCGCCGATCCTCGGCACGTCGGTCGATTCGATCGATCTGGCCGAGGATCGCGACCGTTTCAAGCGCCTGCTCGACAAGCTCGGCCTGAAGCAGCCCAGGAACGGCATCGCCTATTCGGTCGAACAGGCGCGGCTCATCGCCGGCGATCTCGGACTGCCGCTGGTGGTGCGCCCCTCTTATGTGCTCGGCGGCCGGGCGATGGCGATCATCCACGACGAACCCGCGCTCGACGACTATCTATTAGGCGTGCTGCCGGGGCTGGTGCCGTCCGACGTGAAGGCCCGCTATCCCAACGACAAGACCGGTCAGATCAATACGGTTCTGGGCAAGAACCCGCTGCTGTTTGATCGC
Source organism: uncultured Alphaproteobacteria bacterium (assembly GCA_963835955.1). Classification (GTDB taxonomy): domain Bacteria; phylum Pseudomonadota; class Alphaproteobacteria; order Rhizobiales; family Beijerinckiaceae; genus Roseiarcus. Next base: position 35,482 of record CAWIHZ010000015.1, read on the forward strand.
TACCTTTCGGACGCGATCGAGATCGACGTCGACGCGCTCAGCGACGGCAAAACCGTGGTTGTTGCGGGAATCATGGAGCATATCGAGGAGGCCGGCATTCATTCCGGGGACAGCGCCTGCTCCCTGCCGCCGCGTTCGCTGAGCCCGGAGACGATCTCCCGTCTCGAGGAGCAGACGAAGAAGCTCGCGCTCGCGCTCGATGTCGGCGGATTGATGAACGTGCAATACGCGCTAAAGGACGGCGCGATCTACGTGCTCGAGGTCAATCCGCGGGCCTCGCGCACGGTGCCTTTCGTCGCCAAAGTGATCGGCCAGCCGATCGCCAAGATCGCGAGCCGGGTGATGGCGGGCGAAGAGCTGGCCTCGTTCGATCTGAACCTCGGCGCGCTCGATCATGTCGGAGTCAAGGAGGCAGTGTTTCCGTTCGCGCGCTTCCCCGGCGTCGACACGGTGCTGGGCCCGGAAATGCGTTCGACCGGCGAGGTGATGGGCATCGACCGGTCGTTCGGGGTCGCGTTCGCGAAAAGCCAGCTCGGCGCGGGATCGCGGCCGCCGAAATCAGGCACCGTGTTTGTCTCGGTTCGCGACGCCGACAAGGAGCGGATTGTCGAGCCGTTGCTGAAGCTACAGGCGCTCGGCTTCAAGATCATCGCCACCGGCGGGACCCAGCGTTATCTGACCGCGCATGGCCTGAAGGCGGAGAAGATCAACAAAGTGTCGGAAGGCCGTCCGCACGCCGCCGATGCGGTGCGCAACGGCGCCGTGCAACTGATGTTCAACACGACCGAAGGCGCCACCTCGCTCGCGGATTCTAAACCTCTGCGCCGCGCGGCCCTCTTGCAAAAGACGCCCTATTACACCACACTTGCAGGGGCCATCGCGGCGGCGGAAGGGATCCGCGCCGTTGTCGCCGGCGAGCTCGAAGTCAGGGCGTTACAGGACTATCTCGCGTGACGGCGTGAAAAAAGACGCCGCCGCGGATGAAAGCTTTTTGACGGTTGTCCAATGGATAAAATGCCGATTACCGCCGCGGGCCATGCGGCCCTGGAGGCGGAGTTTAACTTTCGCCAAAAGGTCGAGCGACCGCGTATCGTCGCGGCGATTTCGGAGGCGCGAACACATGGGGATCTTTCGGAAAACGCCGAATATCATTCGGCCAAGGAAGCCCAGTCCCACAACGAAGGCCGCATCCTCGAACTGGAGGACCTGCTGCAGCGCGCCGAGGTGATCGACGTGACGAAACTGACCGGAACAACGGTCAAATTCGGCGCCACCGTGACGCTGATCGACGAGGACACCGAGAAGCAAAAGGTGTTCCAGATCGTTGGCGAGACCGAGGCCGACGTGAAGTCGGGCAAGGTTTCCATTTCCTCTCCGACCGCTCGCGCCCTAATCGGAAAAGAGGCGGGCGATAGCGTGGAAGTGATTACGCCCGGCGGCGGCAAGAGCTACGAAATCGTCAAAGTCGTATATATATAGCGTTGCGGAAGGACCCCGGGGCGCGATCCGACGCGCCAGTAAGGAGGTTACGACATGTCATCGCTTATTTTGACCCGCCGCCGCGCGCTTGCGGCCCTCGGCGCCTTTGCTCTTCCCTCTGCGATCGCCGCTCGCGGCGCGCTGGCGCAGGCGGGCGTCCGGTTCCGCGACATTCGCGTCGACGTCTCGCCGTTGCGCGCCAGCGTCGGCGACCCGACCGCCGCCTGGGTGCAGGAGGCGCTGCCGCGAGAACTGGCGCGGGCCTTGGCGCCCTACATGTCGCCGGGCGATCGCTACGGGGCGACGCTGGTGGCGCGGATCAACAATGTCTTTCTCGGTCCTAGCAGCGGCGGGACCGGCCCGCTCGGCTCCTCCCAGGATACGATCGAGGGCGACATTTTGATCAGAGGACCGCGCGGCGGAGTCGCGGCCGTTACCCCCATCCGCGCGATCGCGTTTTATTATCCGAGCCCCGTCGATCAGCCGCTGAGGGTTGAATCCAATCGCGCCCGGGTGGCGGCTCTCGCGCAGGCTTTTGCCGGGTGGGCGCCGAGGGAGCTCGGGCTTTCGTAGCCGCTGAGGCTGGTCCCGGAGGCGCGCCGGCGAGGTGCGCCTAGCCGGCGTCTGTCGGGCGCCTGGAAGGGCGGGCCGCGCGGGAATCGAGGAACGCCGATAAGGCGCAGTCCCGCGGCGGATCCTCGGATAGGGATGTTTGCGTCCGCGGCGTTCGTGGTATAGCCCGGCTCATGGTCGGGGCGGGCACGGATCGGTCGAAACCGCCGCTCGGGGGCGGCCCGGCTGTCATTCTGGTGCGGCCGCAACTGGCGGTGAACATCGGCATGTGCGCTCGGGCGATGGCCAATTTCGGCCTCGAGGACATGCGCCTCGTCTCGCCGCGCGAAGGCTGGCCTCGCACCGACGGCTATCGCGACGTTGCTTACTCGGCCGCCGCGGGTGCGACGGCGGTGCTCGATCGCGCGCGCGTTTATCCGGACGTCGCCGAGGCGGTCGGCGATCTCAATTTCGTTTTCGCCGCCACGGCGCGCGAACGCGGCCAGATGAAGGCAGTCGTGGTCCCGACCGCGGCGATGGCGGCGACCGCCGGCGCTACCGGCCAAAAGCGCGGAATCCTGTTCGGTCCTGAGCGCACCGGCCTCGACAACGACGAGGTGGCGATCGCCGATGCGATCATCACCTTCCCGTCAAATCCCTCATACGCCTCGCTCAATCTCTCCCAGGCGGTGCTGCTGTGCGGCTATGAATGGTTCAAGGCGGCGCATGGCGATCAGCCTCCCCCGCCGACCATTCCCCGCCCTGTCTCGCCGCCGGCGCAACGCGAGATGCTGCTCGCCTTCTTCGGCTATCTGGAGGCCAGGCTCGACGCCAACGGCTTTTTCCGGCCGGCGACCAAGAAGCCGGGCATGCGGCGCAACCTGCGCAACATTTTCCACCGCATGGAACTGACGCAGCAGGATTTGCGCACGCTGTGGGGAGCGGTGGTGCGGCTGGCGGAGGGGCCGCGCGTCGACGTGCAGACCCGCAAGCGCTTCCGGCCGAAACAGCCCGGCGGCTGATCGCAGTCAGGGTCGCCCGATCATTGACGCGCGCAAGCAAAAAAGGCTCCCCGAACGGCCGCCGCCCGGAGAGCTGGTCGCGCCATCAAAGGACGGCGGGCTGAAGCCGTGGTCCGGTTGTTACTTGGGCGCTGCTTCCGCCGCGGGCGCGGCCTTGTGGTGGTGGTGATAGTGGTGATGATAATGATGGCGATGATGATGGTGATGATGATGGTGATGATAGTGATGATGATGATGATGGGGATGATGCGTTTCCTGCGCCATCGGAGCAGCGGCCGGCGCAGCGGCGTCTTCGGCGATGGCGACTCCTCCGAGGGCGATGGTGAGAGCGGCGGCGGCAAGCAGGGTCTTGATCATGGGAATGCGGTCCTGTCGTTTTTAGGACCCGAGCGGGTCCTCCGACCGCACACTGCCGCCCGCCGCCTGAACTCAATATGAACCGGGGCGCGGCGCTGGGGCGCATCGATTAGGAAAAACCGACGCGGCGGGCGGTCCGCGGACCATCGGCGCCGCAATCTGGCGGCGGCGTCGGTCGGGATCCGCCATCAGGCGCCTCGCATGCGATAGAAACGAATAAAGCGAATCGGGGCGCGAAGGGACTTTCTGAGCCATGGCGGTGAACAGCATGACCGGGTTCGCCCGCGCGGCCGGGAGCGCCGGCGGTTGGCGTTGGTCGTTCGAGATCAAAAGCGTCAACGCCAAGGGCCTCGATCTCAGGCTGAGGATGCCGGCGCCGTTCGACCGGGCGGAGGGCGAGGCGCGCGCCAGGCTCGCCAGGGCGCTTTCGCGCGGCACGTGCTTCGCCACTTTGACGGCCCAGCGCGAAGGCGCGGCGAGCGCGGCGCGGATCGATCAGGCGGTGGTGGAGACGATCGCCGCCGCGGCGCGGGCGGCGGCGGAAAAGACGGGCCTCGCCGCTCCGACCATGGACGGTCTGCTCGCCTTGCGCGGCGTCGTCGAGATCGTCGACGCCGCGGATGACGAAGAGACGGCCGCCGCCGCCTGCGCCGGCGCGCTTGTGAGCCTCGACGAGGCGCTCGCGGCGCTCGGGGCCATGCGCCGAACCGAGGGCGAGGCGCTCGCCGCCGTGCTGCGCGAAAGGCTCGACGCCATCGCCGCGCTCGCGGACGCGGCGGACGCCAATCCGGCCCGCCGTCCGGAGGCGGTGCGCGCGCGTCTGGCGCAGTCCGTCGCCGCCCTGATGGATTCCTCGCGCGGGTTCGACGACAACCGTCTGCATCAGGAGGCGATCCTGCTCGCCGCCAAGGCCGACATTCGCGAGGAGCTCGACCGGCTCAAGACCCATGTCGCCGCCGCGCGGGCGCTGCTGGATGAGGGAGGGGCGATCGGCCGGCGGCTCGATTTCCTCGCCCAGGAGCTGGGCCGGGAGGCCAATACGCTCGCCGCCAAGGCCAATGACGTCACGCTGACGGCGCAGGGGCTTGAACTGAGGGCGCAAATCGAGCAATTCCGCGAGCAGGTCCAGAACATCGAGTGAGTCTCAACGATGGCGGCGAACCGGCGCGGAATGATCCTGATCCTGTCCTCGCCTTCGGGCGCCGGCAAGACGACGCTGACCCGCATGCTGATGCAGGACAAGGCGCTGGACCTGACGCTCTCGGTTTCGGTGACCACGCGCCCGCGCCGTTCCTCCGAGGTCGACGGCATCCACTACCGCTTCACCGATCAGCGCGAATTCGACCGCATGAAGAAGGGCGGCGACCTGCTCGAATGGGCGGAGGTGCACGGCAACTTCTACGGCACGCCGCGCGAGCCGGTCGAGAAGGTGCTGGCGCAGGGGCGCGACATGCTGTTCGACGTCGACTGGCAGGGCGCGCGGCAGATGCGCGAACGGCTCGGCGACGACGTCGTCAGCATTTTCGTGCTGCCGCCGTCGATGCGCGAGTTGCGCGCCAGGCTCGAGCGGCGGGCCGAGGATTCGTCCTCGTCGATCGGAACCCGCCTCGACAACGCCCGGCGCGAGATCGAGCGCTGGCGCAACTACCAGTACGTTATCGTCAACGACGATCTGCAGCGCGGCTACAAGGACGTGGTGGCGATCGTCGCCGCCGAGCGGCTGCGCTGCTCGCGGGTCGAGGCGGGCATCGAGCGCTTCGTCGCCGGGCTGATGGGCGAGTGAGGGGCGAACGCCGTTTACCGCCGTTTTTCCCGGCCGACCAAGTCTTTTCAAATGGTTAGACCCCCGTTTACCGCCGCGCCCACAAATGGCGCCATCCAGGTTCGCGGCTGGGGAGGGCCGCGCAGAATTAACTAAAATTATATGTTTTATATTTCATTGTCCAAGACTGACGGGTCCGACTATCGATAGCGCGCGGCGAAAGGTCTCTGCGGCGCGAGGGGCCAACGCCCGCCGCCTGGCATGGCCGAGAATCATCCCAGCATCTTCGACGCCGCCTCGGCCATCGCGACGCCGAGGATCGCGTGCTGGTCGGGCGCGTAGTGGATGCCGTCGAGGTCTGAGCACCGAATGAACTGTCCCGCGTCGACGAAACCGACGCCGCGGCGCTCCGCCAGCGCGCGATAGAGGGCAGGGAGTTCGCGCGCCTTGGCCGCCCCGCCGGCGAACATCTCCGCATATTCGGTCAGCCTGGCGATCGGCGGCGGCGCGACCAGGATGATGCGCGGGGCGCCGCCGCCCGGCCCGGCCTCGGAAGCCAGCGCGACATCGATGAGCCGCTCGATTCCGGCCGCGATCGTCGCCGGCGTCGCCGCGAATTTGGCCTTGCAGTCGTTGCAGCCGAGCGAGACGACGACGAGATCGAGCGGCGCATGGCTCAACAGGCAGGGCGCAAAATAGACGAAGCCGTTGCGTCCCGGCTCGTCGGGATCGTCGAATTGCGCGGTGCGCCCGCGCAAGCCCTCTTCGATCACCGAAAAACGCTCCCCGAGCGCGTGCGCCATCACGCCCGGCCAGCGGACGCCGGGCGCCATCCGCGCGTCGCGCCCCGGAGTGGCGCCCCAGGTGTTGGAATCTCCGAAGGCGACGACGGTGGGCATGGTTCTGGTCCTAACGCGAGGTTCAAGGATGCGATCTGCCCAAGATTCGCCGCGCGATCAAGCGGCCTCGGGTCCAACCGCCGATCGGTTGAAGCGCAACAGTTGTCTTAATTTGCCGTCGAGGAAAAAGCGTGATTTGTCGCCCTTGTGCGAAATAAAGGCGGCGCCGGTCGATGCGGACAACCCGCTGCTGATCATCGGGGCAGGGGGCTTGGGCTTGCCGCGGTCAATTTGACCCGCGCCCTTTACGGCGTCGGACCGACGGTCGCGGACATCGACGCGACAAAACGGCAGGCCGCGCTCGACGCCGGCGCTTCGGCTGCGGTCGATCCGGCCGATCCCGATCTTCGCAAGCGCCTGCTGAAGGAAACCGGCGGATTCTCGACCGCGATCGACTTTGTCGGCGCGGAGACTTCGACCGGGTTCGGCCTCGCCTTGCTGCGCAGGGGAGGGCGCATCTATGTCGTCGGCCTGTTCGGCGGCTCGATTGCAATTCCGCTGGCCGCGCTGCCAAGCGCGCCGTCGGAATCATAGGCTCGTTTGTGGGCTCGCTGCCGGAATTCCTTGAACTGCTCGCGCTCGCCCGCGAGGGGAGAGTCAAGTCGATGCCGAACGAGACCCGGCCGCTCGATGCGGCTCAACAGTCGCCGGACGACCTGCGCGCGGGCCGCATCCGCGGCCGGATCGTCCTTGCCTCTTGTTGCCGGCCTGGCGCCGGCGCGGCATTAGCTCACGCTCGCGGCGCGATGCGCGCCTGGACGTCTTCGGTCATGGTCTCGATCCGCTCGACCAGCGCTTTCACGGTCTCGGTGAGGTCGGTGTTCTGCTTGATCAGCGCCTCGACGTCCCTGGTCAGGGTCGTGTTCTGCTCGAGCATGTCGACCAACAGTTGAGTTTGTTGCCGCATCTGCGCCTGCCGCTCCTCGTTGACCTGATGCAACTCCTCGCGATGCTGAGCGTCGGCGATGCTGTTGGCCTTGTCGCGGTCGGCCTGACGGGTCTGGGCGAGCAGGATCAGCGGCGCGGCGTATGCCGCCTGCAACGAGAAGGCGAGGTTCAGGAGGATGAACGGATAGACGTCGAACTTCGTCCACCCGACGACGTTGAGCCAGATCCAGACGGCGACGATGAGCGTCTGGGCGATCAGAAACGTCGACGTGCCGAAGAAACGGGCGAAAGATTCCGCCTTCTGGCCGAACCAGTCGCTGCCGAAAACCGCGTCGAGATGGGCGTGCGGCAGGTGAAACCTGCGCAGGCGTTTATCGCCGTTCCCCGTTTGGCCTAAACTCACGTGTGTCTCCTTTGGGCGCTCCGGGCGCATGCCGACGACCCCAAGGCCGGCGCCAGCGCGCCGGCCCGGTCGCGATCCTAACAGAAGAATCAGAATGGTTTTCGCCGGCGACCCCAGGCGCGCGGAGGACATTCGAGGTTGCGCCGGCGGCGTTGCGGCGCCAATAGGATCGATGGCGAGATTTCGCCTTGCCTTGCGCGAGCGGGCGCGAGTCTCTAATGTCCCGATATTCCACCAAAGTAGAATAGGATATAACTGGAATATCCTAAGTCACTCGTATTAAAAAGAAGCGCTCGCGTTCGTCGCGTCGATTCGAGGGCTTTCCGAAACGGGCAGGCGACGCGAAAAGAGCAACACGACCCGAGGGAGCCGTTCCATGTCACACAAGCCTGAAACCCTGGCGCTTCACGCGGGCTGGCGCGCCGACCCGACGACCGGCGCGGTCGCGGTGCCGATTTATCAGACCACCTCGTATCAGTTTCAGAGCGCGGAGCACGCGGCCAATCTGTTCTCGCTGAAGGAGCTCGGCAACATCTACACCCGGATCATGAATCCGACCAACGACGTGCTGGAGAAGCGGATCGCCGCGCTCGAGGGCGGCGTGGCGGCGCTGGCGCTGTCGAGCGGCCAGGCGGCGACCGCGTTCGCGGTGCAGAATCTCGCCCGCGCGGGCGACAACATTGTCTCCTCGACCGATCTCTACGGCGGCACCTGGAACCAGTTCGCCAATACGATGAAGGACATGGGGATCGAGGTGCGCTTCGTCGACCCGGCGGACCCGGAGGATTTCCGCAAAGCCACCGACGCCCGCACCCGCGCCTATTACGCCGAGACCCTGCCCAATCCGAAGCTGATCGCGTTTCCGATCGCGGAGGTCGCGGCGATCGGCCGTCCGCTCGGCATTCCGCTGATCATGGACAACACCGCCGCCCCGATCCTGACGAGACCGTTCGATCATGGCGCGGCGGTCATCGTCTATTCCTCGACCAAATATCTTGGCGGGCACGGCAATTCGATCGGCGGCCTCATCGTCGACAGCGGAACCTTTCCTTGGGACGAGCATCCCGAGCGCCAGCCGGCGCTCAACACGCCCGATCCGAGCTATCACGGCGCGATCTGGACCGAGGCGGTCAAGCCGCTGGGGCCGATCGCCTACATTATCAAGGCGCGCACGACGCTGCTGCGCGACCTCGGGTCCTGCATGTCGCCGTTCAACGCCTTCCTGACCCTGCAGGGAATCGAGACGGCGCCGCTCAGGATGGAGCGCCACAGCGCCAATGCCTCCGCCGTCGCGGCCTTTCTTTCCAAGCGGCGCGAGGTGTCGAAAGTGTTCCACCCCTCGCAGCAAAAAGGGGTCGGCAAGAGCCGCGCCGAGAAATACCTGCGCGGCGGGCAGGGCGGCCTGGTCGGCTTCGAGCTCAAGGCCGGACGCGACGCGGGGCCCAAATTCATCGACGCGCTGAAGCTCTTCTATCACGTCGCCAACATCGGCGACGCGCGCTCTCTGGTCATCCATCCGGCGACCACCACCCACTCGCAGCTCTCCCCGTCGGAACAGCTCGCCACCGGCGTGACGGAAGGCTACGTGCGCCTTTCGATCGGCATCGAGCACATCGACGACATCCTCGCCGATCTCGACCAGGCGCTGAAGGCGGCGGGGTGAATGGAGGGCGGGGTTAGACCGACCCCGCCTCCCCCTATCCCCTTTCGCGCATCAGCCGCGACTTGTCGCGGTTCCAGTCGCGCTGCTTTTCGCTCTCCCGCTTGTCGTGCAGCTTCTTGCCCCGGCCGAGCGCGATCGCGATCTTGGCTCTGCCTTTGGCGTTGAAATAGATGCGCAGCGGCACGATCGTCATGCCCTCGCGCTCGACCCCTTTGGCGAGTTTGGCGATCTCCTTGGCGTGCAGCAACAGCTTGCGCGGGCGCTTGGGCTCGTGGTTGAAGCGATTGGCCTGAAGATATTCGGGGATGTTGGCGTTGTAGAGGATCACCTCGCCGTTGCGGTCGACCGAGGCGTAGCTCTCGGCCACCGTCGCCTTGCCGCTGCGCAGCGATTTGACCTCGGTTCCGGTCAGCATCAGCCCCGCTTCGAAGATCTCGCCGATTTCGTAGTCGAAACGCGCGCGCCGGTTGTCGGCGACGAGCTTGTAGTTCGGCTTCTCCTTCTCGACCACGTCGGCGCGCTCAGGCGTTGAGCACGCCGGCGTGCACCATCGCGCGCCGGATCTGGGCCTCGGTCTGCTGGGCGATCGGAACCAGCGGCAGGCGGGTCTCGGAGCGGGCCCGGCCGAGCAGACTCAGCGCGTATTTCGCGCCGTTGACGCCGGGTTCGGCGAAAATCGCCAGATGCAGCGGCGTCAGGCGGTCCTGGATGCGCAGCGCCTCGGCCCAGTCGCCGTTGAAGGTCGCCTCCATCAATTGCGCGCATGGCCCGGGCGCGATATTGGCGGTGACCGAGATGCAGCCGTGTCCGCCGGCGGCCATGGCCGCGAGCGCGGTCATGTCTTCGCCTGAAAGTTGGATAAAGTCAGGTCCGATGGCGAGTTGCTGGCGAGAGACGCGGCCGACGTCGCCGGTCGCGTCCTTGACGCCGACGATATTGGGAAGCTCGGCCAGCCGCTTCATCGTGTCGACCGACATGTCGACCACGCTGCGGGGGGGGATATTGTAAATGATGATCGGAATGCCGATTGCGTCGTTGACGGCCTTGAAGTGCCGGTAGAGCCCTTCCTGCGTCGGCTTGTTGTAATAAGGGGTGACGACCAGAACGGCGTCGGCGCCCGCGCCTTCGGCGTGGCGGGCGAGGTCGATCGCCTCGGCCGTATTGTTGGAGCCGGCGCCCGCGATCACTGGAACCCGGCCGCGCGCCTCGTCGATGCAAATGTCGACGGCGCGCCGGTGCTCCTCGTGGCTCAACGTCGGACTTTCCCCGGTCGTGCCGACCGGAACCAGCCCGTGCGAGCCGGAGGCGATCTGCCAGTCGATCAGCGCGCGGTAGGCCAACTCGTCGATTTTGCCGTCCTTGAAGGGCGTGACCAGGGCTGGCATCGATCCATGAAATTTCGCCCGCATTTCCACATCTCGCTTCCGGCTCGCGCGGCGGAAGAACCTTGTTCCCGCCATGTCCGCTCGCGGACACATAGCCCCGGCGCGACGCGCGCGAAAGGGGAAAGGCGTCGCCTGCCGATGGTTAACGCTTCATCAGCACTGTCCCTCCATCCTCGCGCGCGAGGGATGGACCCATGACGATTCTCCGCCCACGCACGCTGCTCGGCGTTTGCGGCGCCGCAGCGCTGATCCTCCTCGTCCCGTTCAGGGGCCGCGAGGTCGTTGAAGTCCGCGTTCCCGAGTTCGATGACTGAGGCGCCGGCTGCCCTCTCCGGCGTTGCTCTGCCGCCCGACGAGGTTGCGAGCGACGCCGAACTCGCGTCGCAATTCTCCCCACGCTCGGCTGAGACGGCCGCGACGGCGATCGTAGGCTCCGCCGCCGCGCCCTCGGCGGCTGCGCCGCCTGACGCGAACGCCGCCGGCGCCGAATTTACCGCGGGAACCCTGCCGGGCCATTTGGACACGGCTGCGACGGCAAGCCTCGAGCCGGCCGCCGCTTCCCCCGCGCCGTCCGCCGTCTCCCCGGCCGCCGCTCCAGAAGCTCCTCCGGCGGCTCGGCAAGAGGCGTCGGCGCCGCCGGAGCCGGCCTACGGTTCCGCCGCGGCGCAGCTCTATCGCAAGGGCGACGCCGTCGGCCTGGCGGCGCTCGCCAAGGCGGCGCGCGATCCGGACCAGCGTCTGGCGCTGGAATGGGCGTCGCTGCGCTCGGACGCTCATCCGTCATTCGCGGCGCTGGCCGCCTTCGCCCACGCCCATCCCGGCTGGCCGGACGGAGGGTGGATCCGGCGCTGGCAGGAAGGCGACTTGCTGGTCGATTCCGAGCCGCCGGCGAAAGTCGCGGCGTTCTTCGCCGCTGGGCCGCCGCGATCAGGCGCGGGGGCGATCGTCGCCGCTCGCGCGGCGAGAGCGGCCGGCCACGCCGGCGAGGCGGGGCGGATCATTCGCGCGTTGTGGCGCGACGGCAATTTCGACTTCTCGAGCGAAAGCGTCATCCTGCGCGAATTCGGCGCCGAGCTCACCAGGGCCGACCACAAATATCGCGCCGACCGCCTGCTCTACGCCGAGAGTTTCGCCCCCGCCCTGCGCGCCGCCGCGCTCGCCGGCCCCGACGTCGTGGCGCTCGCCCGGGCCCGGATCGCGGCGGCTCGCGGGCCGCTGACGCCCGCGCTGGCGATGGCGGTTCCCCCCGCGCTCAGGAACGATCCGGGTCTCCTGTTCGCCCGCATCCAGGACGCCCGTCGATCGAACCGCGCCTATGAGGCGGCGACGCTGCTCGAGCTGGCGCCGCACGATCGCGCCTTGCTGATCAATCCCGACCGGTGGTGGAGCGAACGGCGGATGGTCGCGCGCGAACTGCTCGATCTCGATGAGCCGCGCCTCGCGTTCGAGCTTTGCGACAATGCGGTCCGGCCCGACGATTCCGCCGACCAGGTCGACGCCGCCTTCCATGCCGGCTGGATCGCGTTGCGTTTCCTGAGCGACCCGCGCGCCGCCGAACTACGTTTCGAACGGGCCGCCGAGGCGGCCGAAACCCCGATCTCGATCGCCCGAGCCGCCTATTGGCGCGCTCGCGCGCTCGAAGCGATGGGCGATTCCGACGATGCGAAAGTCCTCTACGAAAGCGCGGCGAGCGAGCCGATCGCCTATTATGGCCAGCTCGCCGCCCAGCGTCTGGGCGAGAAGCGGCTGGCCCTGCGCGCGCCGATCGCCGCCGCTGAGGGCGAAAAGCGCCGGGAGGCGGTTCGCGCGGCGGAGGCGCTTTACGCCGACGGGCTCGACGACCTCGCCTCCGGGCTCGCCTTCGACGCCGCCAGGAAATGGCGGGACGAATCCCAGCTCGCGGCGATGGCCGAGGTCGTCAAGCGCTTCGGCGAAGCGGCGACGCAGGTCGTCTTCGGCAAGCTCGCGACCATCCGAGGCTACGGTTTCGACGCGATGGCGTTTCCCTCTTCCGGCGTGCCGGCCTTTCTGCCGCTGCCTCATTCGGCCGACCTGGCCAGCGTCTACGCGGTCGCCCGGCAGGAAAGCGAATTCCTCTGGCAGGCGTCCTCTGGCGCGGGGGCCAAGGGTCTCATGCAGCTTCTTCCGTCAACGGCGGCTTCGACCGCGCGTCGCGCCGGCGTCGCCTTCGACTACGCGCGCCTCCTCGTCGATCCAGCCTTCAACACCCAGCTCGGCGCGGCCTTTCTCGGTCAGGTGCTTCAGGACGAGGGCGGCTCGCGCGCCTTGGCGTTCGCGGCCTATAACGCCGGCGGCGGCCGGGTGGCGCAATGGATCGCGGCGCACGGCGATCCGCGAACCGGCGGCGTCGACCTCGTCGACTGGATCGAGCGCATTCCCTTCGAAGAAACGCGCGACTACGTCGAGCGGGTCAGCGAGAATCTCGGCGTCTATCGCCAGCGCCTGGCCGACGACCCGCCGGCGCCGGCGCCGATCTCGGCGCGGATGGCGCGCGAGTAGGGGTGAGGACCCGACTGAAACCCAACCGCTCTGCCGAAACGGGATTGGGTCCCGACCGGGCTTCGCGCGCCAGGCGCAGCGATGTCGGGTTCAGAATCGAAAGCACAATCGGAACCTTTTTCGCTGATTTGAGTTTCCCACCAGACCTGTCGCAACCATGAAAGGATAACCCATGGATAAGACGATGATCGGAGTCCTGACGGGCGCGTCTGCGCTTGCGCTGGTCAGCGGCGTCGGGGGCGCGGCCGCTTCTTCGCTGGATCAAGCGAACGCATTGCAGCCTGCGCGATCCTTTGCCGACCTGCTGGAGCCAATTCCCCACGCCACCGACGTCCTACGTGCGGAAAATGAGCGAAGCGCGGCCAACGCGGAGCAGCAGCCTTTGGAGCTGACGCAATATTACCATCATCATCACCATCACCACCACCACCACCATCGATACTGGCCATGGCGTCCGCAGTACCATTGGCGATGGGGATATTCTCACCATCATCACCACCATCACCATCAGCATAACTACTTGCAATACTGACGGCGCAGGCCAAATAATTTGGCGGGGCTTGTCTTTCGAGAACGCGCGTCTCGACGCGCGGTCGCCGCCCCTTCAGGGCTGCCGCTTCGCCCTCTCGTGAGCGGCGCCGAGAAGGTGACGATACGTGCCGTCGAACACCGTGTCGGTTGCTGACGTCCATTGCGTCTCGGCCGAAAGCGTGCTGCGACTTTTGTAGATGCGTCGCGACTGCAGTTCTCGCTCGGCTGCTTCCTCGTCCGGCATCGGAACCAGCTCGAACTCGACCTCCTCGGGCACGATCAGGATTTGCACGAACGGCTCTCCCGGCCGAAAAATATGGACGGCGCCCTCGGGCGGCGACTTGAACACCAGGAAATACACCATCGGCCACCATCTGCGAATCAACGCCGGAACGGCGATCGGCGTGGAATCGGTCGGGTCGGTGTAGAAGCGGGGATGCGGCTCGATCCGGATCGCAAATCCTTCCTCGACTTTCAGATCCAGCGACAATTGGTAGGTGTAGTAGAGATCGCCGAAGGTGCGGAACGGCGGCCATTGCCCGCCGTGATCGGCCGGCGCTGGCCCAAAGTCGCCGTCGAGCACGAGCTTGCCGTCAACCCTGCCGAACTCGAAACTCATTCTCATAAGGGTAGAACAATTCAATTCCGTAGCGCGCGGCTTCGGAGAAGGGGAGACAGTGCCAGGCCTGCTCCATCGATCCGTCCTTGCGCGGCTCTCGTTGGCCGCCCCAGCCGGGAACTTCGAGCCTGGTGCGGCGCGGATTGAGGCCGGGAGTGAATGAGCGATATTTGACCTGCGCCATCGGCCTTTCTCCTATCTATTGCGCCCGTTATAATAGCCTTTTGAGCCAGTTCGTTCCCTCGACCGCGCGAGGCGGTTTCCGATTCCACTTGGCCTTTCATTACCGACTTTCCAACGGCTAGGCTGCCGGCTGACCAAAAGAGAGGGACAATGGCCGCTTCCCAACGCACGGGCATGGGCGCGATTCCGTTCGAGGGCGGCGCGGCCTTTCGGGTCTGGGCGCCATTCGCGACCTCAGTTTGCGTCGCCGGCGCCTTCAACGGCTGGAGCGTCGACGCGACCCCGCTGACGGCGGAGTCCGACGGCTACTGGTCGGTCGACGTCGCCGCCGCGGCCCTCGGCGACCAGTATAAATTCGTCATCGTCAATCCGGCGCTCGCCCCGGCGTTATGGAAAAACGATCCCTATGCCAGGGCGATGACGAATTCGGTCGGAAACAGCATCATCGCCTCCACCGATTTCGCCTGGCGACCGACGCATTACAGCACGCCGCCATGGAACGAGATGGTGATTTATGAACTGCATGTCGGCAGTTTCTTGTTCGACCCCTCGCGCAGCAACGGACGCGGAGATTTCGGGACGGTCATCGCCAAGCTCGATTATCTCCTCGATCTCGGAATCAACGTGATCCAGGTGATGCCGTCCGACGAATTTCCGGGAACGAGTTCGTTTGGCTACAATCCCGCCGATATCTTCGCCATCGAGGAGGACTACGGCGGCCCGAACGGCTTTCAGGCTCTGGTCGACGCCGCCCACCAGCGGGGGGTCGCGATCATTTACGACGTCGTCTACAACCACCTCGGCCCCAGCGACCTGGACCTGTGGCGATTCGACGGCTGGGGCGAGGACGGGGGCGGGGGCGTCTATTTCTACAACGACTGGCGCCGCTCAACGCCGTGGGGCGACACCCGGCCCGACTACGGACGCGGCGAAGTCCGGCAGTTCCTGCGCGACAATGCGCTGTTCTGGCTGGAGGAGCATCGATGCGACGGGCTGCGTTTCGACGCCACCGGATGGATTCGCAATGTCTGGGGCGACAATGACGATCCCGGCGCCGATCTCGCCGACGGCTGGGGGCTCATGCGCTGGATCAACGGCGAAGTGCAGGCGCGCCAGCCGTGGAAGCTCTCGATCGCCGAGGACATGCAGGACAATGAGTGGATCACCAAGGACTTGGCTCAAGGGGGCGCTGGGTTCGGCGCGCAATGGGGCGCTGGCTTCATGCACGATCTGCGCGGCGCTCTCGTTTCGCCCTGGGACGAGGCCCGCGACATGGACGCGCTGGCGGGCTTCATAAGGCAGCGGTTCAACGGCGAGGCGTTCCAGCGCGTTCTCTACAGCGAAAGCCACGACGAGGTCGCCGCCTCGAACGGCGGAGCCCGATTGCCGGAAGCGATCGCGCCCGGAAACGCCGACGGGTTTTTCGCCCAGAAGCGCTCGACCCTGGCCGCGGCGGTCGTCTTCACCGCGCCCGGCATTCCGATGATCTTCATGGGCCAGGAATTCCTCGAATGGGGCGCCTGGTCGGACTCTCAGCAACTCGACTGGTCGAAGGCCGACCGATTCGCCGGCATCCGCGCGCTGTACCGCGACCTGATCACGCTGCGCCGCAACGTCCTGGGCCTGACCCGCGGCCTTTGCGGCCAGTCGCTCAACCTTCACCACGTCAACAACGCCGACAAGGTCATCGCCTATCATCGCTGGGATTCGGGCGGGCCGCGCGACGACGTGGTGACGATCGCCAATTTCGCCAATCGCGGCTACGATTCCTATCGGATCGGGCTGCCGCGAGGGGGCGTCTGGCGGGTCCGCTTCAACAGCGACTGGGGCGGCTACAGTCCCGTCTTCACCAGCCATTCCAGCTTCGACCTGATCGCGAGCGCCGACAGCCGCGACGGGATGCCGTTCAGCGGCGCGGTCGGGATCGGGCCCTATACCGCGCTGATCCTGTCGCAGGATGATTGAAAAGATTCGGCCGGAGCACGAACGCGCTTCGCCGCTACTCGCGAAGGAGAGCCTCAACCGTCTCCACGAGCCGCGGCACATCGACGGCGTAGCTGAATTCTGAATCCTTCGCATGCCGGGGCGCGGCGATAAGGTCTTCTTCCGACTGCCGCTGGAACAGAACGACATAATTCAGTTCGAGCATTGCGCACAGGTGCGCGGACCAAGGGTCGTGCTGCCCCTCGGCGATGATTTCGACCACCTTGGTCCCCGTGCGGCAGAAGACGAGGTTGGCCATCGCGGCCCCGAATTCCGAAACGACGAAGTCGGCCTTCGAAAACATCATCGCCTGCTCGTCGAACGGCAGCTTTTCCGGCTGAATGGCGGCAAAGCCGAGCCTCGACAGCGCGTCGATGACCGTTCTCCTGTTCTTGATGTTTCGGCTGTTCCTGATGCTCCGGCACAACAGAATCCGGTTCGGATAAATGGTGGAAGGCGCATGTCTCCTCACGTTCGACAGAATGAACGAAAACACTTCCCGGTGCTGCGGGTGCGCGTTCTGACTGCTGACGCCGCTATGGCGGTTGCTGACGATCGCGTGTTCGAGAAAGACCGTCCGCGGCTTGATCTCCCGGATCAACCCTGGACGAACGTCGAGCCTCGTTATGAGCGCGCGCTGCCATGGCTTCAGCGTCCAGGTCAGCATGGGGACGCCCATTTTCGCGCCGAGACGGATGAGCGGCACGATGTCGAGCAGGTAATGTCCGAAGTTCGGCAGCTCCGAATTGGCGATCAGCAGATGTTCGCCGACAATCGTCGAAACCCGGCCGAGGCGATCCTCGTAGAAAATGTGCTCCACCCTTCCGTCCGGCGTCGGCCGGTCGACGATCGCCTTGATCGACGACAGAAAGCCGTCCTGAAACGGCCCCAGGAATGAATGGCGCCAGATCAGGCCATCGCGCGAAATGAGCAGGCCGAGCGCCGGGTGCCAATAATGATCGACGAGGTGCTCCAGCGTCATCGAGGGCGCATGGACGATATGATCGCTATAGTGAACGCTCTCGGTCGTGGTCGAATTGACGCTGAGCGGATGGAGCCTCGCCTGGTATCGGCGCTCCTTGACGACCGTGCATTGCGCCAGCGGGGGCGGGAATCGGCCGGCGAAGGGAACGATCGCCAGTTTCGTCGTTCGATCGACCGCGACCGGAACGCCGGCGTTTGAGTTCGCGGTCATGGCGCGCCGGAATCGCCTGCGCGCGTTCTTCCAAGGCGTGCGCACGGCCTTGCGCCACAACGCGTGCAAGCCTTCGCTCAGCCGCAGGAGGCCGGGACGCTCGACGCTGTCGGGAGTCGCCTCAAGCCGCGGTCTCTCAGTCTGGAACGGTCTCAAGTTCGTTCGTCGTTTGCCGGCTGGGTCCGACGCGAAAAAATGGGACTCCGAGCCGCGCGCCGCGGGAGATCGCGACCCTATGCCCCAACGGGCGAGCCTCGACAAGATCGAGCCCGAGCCGCCGACGATTTTCGCAGCGCCATCCGCCTTACCCGCGTGACTTCAGGCGCGCGGGGGGCTATGGCCGCCTTCGAAGAGGCGCGCGCGAGAACGGCGTCCCCTCTCGCCCCCGGAGGCAAGCCTGTTTTTTTAACGATTCCGCCCAGCGCCGGCTCGCGCCCGCGCGAGATCGAGGCTACGTTCGCTGCGATGAATTTCCGCTTCCTGCATGCCGCCGATCTGCATCTCGGCAGCCCGCTGCTCGGCCTTTCGCAAAAGGACGAAGACGTCGCCGAACGGTTCGCCAAGGCGGGCCGCGCAGCGTTTGAAGACCTTGTCGGCAGGGCGCTTGAAGAGGATGTCGCCTTCGTCGTGATCGCCGGCGACATTTTCGACGGCGACTGGAAGGACGCCTCGATCGGCCTCTTCTTCAATCGGCAATTGGCGCGGCTCTCCAATCGCGGCGTTCCGACCTACATCTTGCGCGGCAACCACGACGCCGAAAGCGTCCTGACCAAGTCGCTCACCTGGCCGGAACGCGTCTTCGAGTTCGGGACGAAGCGCGCGGAAACCTTCCCCCTCGAGGATTTGCGGGTCGCATTGCACGGGCGGGGATTTCCGCGCCGGGAGGTCGCCGAGAACTACGCCCTCGAATATCCGGACCCGGTGGCGGGCTGGTTCAACATCGGCGTGCTGCATACCGCCTGCGGCCGCACGGGCCATGAGAATTACGCGCCCTGCACGGTCGCCGATCTCGCCGCGAGCGGTTACGACTACTGGGCGCTCGGCCACGTTCACGCTTTCGAGATCGTTTCGCGCGATCCGTGGATCGTCTATCCCGGCAATCTTCAAGGCCGCAGCGTCAGGGAATGCGGCGAGAAGGGCGCGGTCGTCGTTGATGTCGCCGACGGGCGGGTCGCTGAGGTGCGTCGCGTCCTGGTCGACCGCGCCCGTTGGGCGGAAGTCGAGATCGGCGTAGGGGCCGACGACGACGAAGCAAGCGTGCTTCGCGCCATAGAGGCTGGGGCGCGTCCGCATGCGGAGGCGGCGGCGGGACGGCTTCTCGCGCTTAGGGTCAGGCTGGCCGGGGTAACGAAGCTGCATAACCGCCTGATGGCCGATCCCGAACGCCTGCGCGACGAGGTCGAAGCGGCCGTGCAGCGCAGCGCGGACGACGTCTGGCTCGAGCGGCTGCACATCGCCACCACCGAGCCGCGGCTGGCGCCGCGCGACCCCGCTCTGGCGGAGCTCGATCTCGCGGCGGCGCTCGACGGCTGCGAGCGGGACGTCGAGTTGCGCGCGCGCCTGACCGATCTTATCGCAATGGTGTCGGCGAGATTGCCGGGCGGCATGGCGGATGATGGGGCGGCGGCGCTCGACGTCGAATCCGTACTTGCCGAGGCGCGCCCGCTGACGCTGATCCGCGCGGGTGAAGGCTGAGACAGTGCGTCTTCTTTACCTCGATCTGGAAAAGTTCGGGGCCTTCGAAGGGCTTCGTCTGGCCTTCCGGCCCGATGCGAGACTGCATGTCGTCTATGGTCCCAACGGAGCAGGAAAGTCGACAACGCTCGCGGCTGTCGGCGCGCTGCTGTTCGGGGTGCCGCGCGATACGCCATACAATTTTCGCTTCGAGGGTAAGGACTTGCGCATCGGCGCCGAGGTGGCCGACCGTTCCGGTCGATTGCTGAGACTAAGGCGGCGGAAAGGGAATCGGAGCACGCTGCTCGACGCCGTCGACAAGCCGCTTCCGGACGATGCGCTGGCGCCGTTTCTCGGCGCCCTCGATGAAGAGGTTTTTCATCGTTCTTTCGGGCTGGACGCTGCAAGGCTTCGCGCCGGCGGCGAAGCCATGCTTCAGGCGGACGGCGACCTCGGCGAAAGCCTGCTGGCGGCAGCCTCGGGCGTGCGCGGTCTTGGGGCGCTTCGCCGGCGGATCGATGCGGAGGCCGAGCAGATTTTCGCTCCGCGAGCCGCGAAAGACCGCCGTTTTTATCAGGCGCTGGACCGTTTCGACACCGCGCGCAGGGCGATCCGCGACAGCGAGCTGCGCATCGACGCCTGGAAGAAGCTCAACGCCGACATCGAGGACTTGGGAGCGAAGCTCGATCGGATACGCGCCGAACGCCGCGGCAACGCCGCCGAGCAGTCGCGCTTGCGTCGAACTCAAGCGGGTCGCGCCAGTCCTGCGCGACATCGCCGACGACGAATTGCTTCTGACGAGTTACCGAAATCTGCCGGATTTTGCGCCCGGCGCGACGCAGCGGCTGCGGACCGCCATCGACGAGCGCAACGAGGCCCTCAAGGAGGCGCAGCGCGCGCGCGAGGAGGTAGCGACTCTGGCCGAGGAACTCACGGGCGTCGAGGTGAGCGAGGCGATCCTTTCGGAGGCGGCGACGATCGCAAATCTTTTCCAGGCGAGCGGCGGCTACGCCAACGAGAAGCGGGATCTTCCGCGCATTCAGGCCGACGCGGACGGCCTCCGCGGCGCCCTCGACAGCCACGCTCGCGCCCTCGGGCTCGGGGACGCCAGCCTGCTCGAAGCGGCGCGTCCGACCGCAGCCGCGCTTGCCGATTTGCGCCGGCTGATTTCCGAAGGTCGGCACAAGGAGGCGGCGCGAAACACGTGGGCGGGGCGGTTGTCGCAGGAACGCAAGGAATTCGAGGCGCAACGATCGGCGCGCGAACGGCAGGGAATCGTGGTCAATCCGGGGCCGTTGCGCGAGCAATTCTCGGCGCTCGGCAAAGTCGGCGAGCAAGCGCGGCGTCTGAAACAATTGCGCGTCGGGCTTGCGGTCGAATGGCAGGAGCTTGGGGAGGCCGCCGCCCGACTCGATCCGCCGGTCGGCGACCTCGAATTGCTGGCCAAGGCGCCGACGCCGGGCGCCGGCGACATCGCTCAATTCGCTAAGGCTTTCGAGCAAGCCGAGCGTGATGCTCGTGACGCGAGGCAAGGTCAGCGCTCGGTCGAAAAAGAAATTGCCGAAACGAGGGCGAGACTGGCGACGCTGGTCGCGGGCGGCCCGCTGGCGACTTCCGAAACGATCGCGCAAGTGCGGATGGCGCGCGACCAAACCTGGCGGTCGTTACGATCGTTCGTCCTGCGATTAGACGATGCGCCGCCCGACGCTGAACGCCCGCTGCATGTCGCCGAGTTCGAGCGGCGCAGCGATCAGGCGGACCGGCTGGCCGACGAGGCCGCGCGCGACGCCGAAAGATTGGCGGCGCATGCGCTGGAGACACATCGTCTGGATGAGGGCGCGCGCCTCTATGCGCTCAAGCTCGCTGAAGTCGAGAGCGCTTCGGCACGCCGCCAGGTTATCGAGCAGCGTTGGGCGGCTCTCTGGAAAGGCGTGTGCGCAAAGCCCCTGCCGCCGCAGGAGATGCGGGCTTGGACGGATCGGGTCGGGCAACTCCTCAAGACGCGCGATAAGCTGGTGGCGCGGGAGGCCGCGCAGAGCGCGGACGAGGCCGATCTCGCTCGGATTGAGCCGGTGCTGAGAGCTCTTGCCGCCGAGGCCGGAGTGCAGTTGGCGGCAGAACTGGACTGCGCGCGCCTGGCTGAGCGGGTGGAGCATCGTCTGGACGAGATCGCACATGCCTGGGACGCATCCCGCGACCTGGAGACGCGCTTTGGCGAGACGCGGCGGCGTCTCGAAGACGCGATCAAAGAGGAGGCCGACGCCACGTCCGGGCTCGCAGATTGGCGCCGGCGCTGGGACGGGTCGGTCGCCGCTCTCGGTCTCGAAGCGGGCGCCTCGATAGAAGCCGCCGAGGCGGCGCTGGAGACCTGGAAGAACGCTGTCAACGACGGGGAAAATTACCGGGACCGCCTTCGCCGGGTTGAGGGAATGAGACGCGACATGGAGCAGTTCGAGGCGAGAGCTGACGGGCTTGTCCATCGTTTCGCGCCCGATCTGACCGGCGTGCCGGCGGAGGGCGCAGCGCGGATTCTCAACGATCGCCTCATCGCGCAGCGCGAGCGCGAGGTCCGCCGCGCCGACGTCAGCAGGCGCCTCCAGGCGGCCCGTCGCGCGAACCTGGAAATTCAAGCGCGCGCCGCCGAGGCAGACCGGTCGATCGCCGCGCTCTCGGCAGATCTGCCTGGCGGCGTTGATCTTGTGACGCTGCTCGCGCATGACGCCGAGCGAACTCGTCTTTTGGATGCGCTGCGCGAGCATCGGCGTCACCTGCATGACGTGAGCGACGGTGTCGATGAGGCGAAGCTGGCTGCGGAAATGGGCGGCTTCGATCCCGACGCCGCCGAGGCGCGCTTGAACGAATTGGAGCGCCTCGACGAGGATTTCGGGAGAGAGGAGAACGATTGCTACGCCGAGAGAGATCGGCGAATGCGCGAGCGCGCGGTCCTAGAAAGCGGGGTTGGCGCCGAGGTCGCCTGGCAGCAGCGGCGCAACGCGGAGGCGGAGCTGGTCGAGGCCGCGCGGCGCTGGGCGGTGCTGAAGGCGTCGTCGCTGCTGATCGGCGCGGCGCTGGAACGGCGCCGCGCCGCACAACGCGACCCGATGATGACGCGTGCGGGCGAAGTGTTCGCGATGCTGACCGGAAACGCCTTTGCAGGCTTGGACCAGAGTCTTGGCGAAGATGATGCGGCGCGAATCGAGGCGCGCCGCGCCGGCGGCGGACGGGTCCCGGTTCCGGGATTGAGCGACGGAGAGCGCGATCAGCTCTATCTCGCTTTGCGCCTCGCTTACATCGAGGACTACGCGGCTCGCGCCGAGGCGCCGCCCTTTATCGGCGACGACATTTTCCCCAGCTTCGACGATCCTCGCACCGCCCACGGGCTGGAGGCGCTCGCAGCCATCGGCGACCGGGTGCAGCCGATCCTGTTCACGCACCACCAGCATGTCGTCGATGCTGCACAGGCGCGTCTTGGCGATGCGGCGGACATCATTCGCATCGGTTGAAGGGACGCGATCTTCATCGCTTCGCGCGGCGGGGGCTTCCGCCAGTTCCGGCCGCCGATCCTCATCCGGAGAAGCTCGGGCATTGGGCGTCCCAACGGATGAGGATGGCGCCGTCCCCCTCAGCTCTGCACGCCCTTGACGTACCAGTCGATCACCGCCAGGTCGGCGTCCTTCATGCGCTGGCCCTTGGCGAGGCGCTCCTTGCCGGTCTGGTCGGCGATCGGGCCGGTGAACACGTCATAGGAGCCGTCCTTCCAGCCGGCGATGACCTTGTCGGCCGCCGCCTGCACGTTGGCCGGCATGGCGGCGTTGTAAGGCGCCATGATCAGGGCCCCTTCCTTGAAACCCCACCAGGCGTCGTCCGACTTCCAGGTCCCGTCGAGCATCGCTTTGGCGCGCGAGATATAATAGGGGCCCCAGATGTACTCGATCGCAGTGAGCTGCGTTTTCGGCGCGAAGCGCGACATGTCGGCGGCGTTGCCGAAACACCAGACCTTGTTTTGTTCGGCGACCTGCATGCCGGCGGGGCTGTCGGTGTGCTGGACCACGACGTCGCAACCCAGATTGATCAGCGTCTGGATCGCCGCGGCTTCCTTGGCCGGGTCGAACCAGGAATCGATCATGATGAGTTTGGTGGTGATCTTGGGGTTGATCGCCTGCGCCGCGAGGGTGAGCGCGTTCACCCCCAGCACCACTTCGGGCACCTTGTAGGAGCCGAGATAGCCGATCGTGCCTTTCTTAGACATCAAGCCGGCGATCGCGCCCTCGACCGCGCGGCCCTGATGGAAGCGCGAATTGTAGGTGCCGAGGTTGGCGGCGTGCTTGTAGCCGGTGCAGTGCTCGAAATTGACCTTGGGGAACAGCTTGGCGACCTCGACGCACTGATCCATGTAGCCGAAGGTGGTGGCGAAGATCAGCTTGTGGCCCTGCTGGGCGAGGTCTTTGAGGATCGGAACCGCGCTCGCGTCTTCCTTGACGTTCTCGACATAGTCGGCGGTCACCTGACCCTTGAGCGCCGCGACCATCGCCAGGCGGCCTTTGTTATGCGCCCACGTCCAGCCATAGTCGCCGATCGGCCCGAGATAGATGTAGCCGACCTTGAGCGGTTCGGCCGCCAGCGCGTTGCGTCCGAGGGCCGGCAGCGCCAGACCCGCGGCGGCGGCCGACACGAAGTTTCGGCGCGTGATGCTCATCCCATTCTCCTGACTCGACTAGAGGTTAAAACTGGCTGTTCGGCGGGAAGGGCCGAACGAGGCAGGCAGGCGCTTCGCCCCCGTTGGCGCCGCGCGCCGACGCGGCGGCGAGCATGGCGACCGCCCGAATGCGGGCATGGAAGGACGCCCTCTTTTCGATGCGCTATGGCGGCGGATGAGCGTCTACGCCGGAACCCTCATTAGCTCTGCACGCCCTTGACGTACCAATCCATGACCAGTGCATCGGCGTCCTTCATGCGCTCGCCCTTGGGCACGCGCTCCTTGCCGGACTGGTCGACAAGAGGGCCGGTGAAAACATCGTAAGAGCCGTCCTTGGTGCCGGCGATGATCTTGTCGGCCGCGGCGCGCACGTTTTCCGGAACCGCTTTATTATACGGCGCCATGCCGAGGATCCCTTCCTTGAAACCCCACCAAGCGTCGTCGGGC
The DNA here is from genome assembly GCA_963835955.1 of uncultured Alphaproteobacteria bacterium. Lineage (GTDB taxonomy): Bacteria > Pseudomonadota > Alphaproteobacteria > Rhizobiales > Beijerinckiaceae > Roseiarcus. The sequence continues at coordinate 59,740 of CAWIHZ010000015.1, forward strand.
TTCCAACTGCCGTCGAGCATGGCCTTGGCGCGCGAGATGTAATAGGGCCCCCAAAGGTCCAGGCTCGCCGTCAGCTGCGCATGCGGCGCGAAGCGCGACATGTCGGCGCCATAGCCGAACCCGTAGATTTTGCGCTTCTCGCAGACCTGCAAAGTCGCCGGACTGTCAACGTGCTGGGCGATGACGTCGCAGCCGAGATTGGCCAGCGTTTCCGCAGCGGCGGCCTCTTTGGCAGGATCGAACCAGGTGTCGATCATCACGAGCTTGGTCGTGATCTTCGGATTGACGGCCTGCGCTGCGATCGTATAGGCGTTCACGCCCATCACCACTTCGGGAATCTTGAAGGACCCGAGAAAGCCGATCGTGTTCGTCTTTGTCATCATGCCGGCAATCGTGCCTATCACGGCTCTGCCCTCGTAGAACCGCGAGTTGTAGGTGCCGACGTTGTCGGCGCGCTTGTAGCCGGTGCAGTGCTCCCATTTGACGCTGGGGAACTGCTTGGCGACCTCGATTGTCTGGTCCATATAGCCGTAGGAGGTCGTAAAGATCAGCTTGTGGCCCTGCTGGGCCAGGTCCTTCATGATCGGAATCGCGCTTGCGTCTTCCTTGACGTTCTCCACATAGTCGGCGACGACTTGACCCTTGAGCGCGGCGACCAGCGCCTTGCGGCCCTGTTCGTGCGACCAGGTCCAGCCGTAGTCGCCGATCGCGCCGAGATAGACGAAGCCGACCTTGAGCGGTTCGGCGGCCAACGCGCCGCGCCCGAGGGATGGAAGAGCAAGCCCGGCGGCGGCGGTCTTCACGAAGTTTCGGCGTGTGATGTTCATCTCATTCTCCTAACTCAACTCGATGTTAAAGCTAGCTGCTCGGCATGAACGGCCGGCCGAGGCAGGCCGGCGCCTCGCTTCCGGTGACGTCGCGGGCCGACATGATCGCGAGCACGGCGACAGCCATGATGTAGGGCATCGCGGCCCAGAACTGTGACGGCAGGAACGAGAAGCCCGAGGCCTTGGCGTAGAGCTCGAGCGTCATCAGAATGCCGAAAAAATAAGCGCCGGCGAGCAGCCGCCCGGCGCGCCAGCCCGAGAACACCACCAGCGCCAGCGCGATCCAGCCGCGCCCGGCCGTCATCTGCTCGGCCCACATCGGCGTGATCACCATCGAGAAATACGCGCCGCCGATCCCGGCCAGCGCGCCGCCGAAGGCGATCGCCGCGTAGCGGATCGCGATCACTGGATAGCCGATCGAATGGGCGGAAATGTCGTTCTCGCCGACCGCGCGCAGCACCAGCCCAGGGCGAGTGCGGTTGAGAAACCAGCCGACGGCGAAAACCATGATGAGGGCGAAATAGACCAACGGGCTGTAGCCGAAAACCACCCGCCCGATCGGATCGCTGGCGAGCCGGTCGGGGAACAGCGAATCGAACGGCGGTATCACCATGCCGACGAAGCCGGCGCCGACCAGCGACGAGAGGCCGATGCCGAAGATTGTCAGCGCCAGACCGGTCGCCACCTGATTGGAACTCAGCGTCAGTATCAGAACGGCGAACAGCATGGAGGCCGCCGCGCCGGCCAGCGCAGCGCCCAGAACCCCGGCCCAGGGCGCGAGATCCCCGAGATCGGGACCGAAGTTGAATGTGATGGCGAAGCCGGTCACCGCTCCGATCAGCATCATGCCCTCGATGCCGAGATTGAGCACGCCACTCTTCTCGACCACGAGTTCGCCGGTGGCTGCGAGCAGAATCGGCGTCGTCACGCCGACGACGGTCACGAGCGCGTCGATAACGAATGCGAGACTCATGCGGGGGCTCCCGACGCGACCGCGCTCGGCGCGTCCCGAACGACCCGCACGCGGTATCTGACCAGAATGTCGCTGGCGAGGATGAAGAACAGCATCATCGCCTGGAAGATGCCGGCGGTGGCGTTAGGCACGTGCACCACCGTCTGCGCCACCTGTCCGCCGACATAGGTGACGGCCAGGATCAACCCGGCGAGAAAGACGCCGATCGGACGCAGGCGCCCCAGGAACGAGACGATGATCGCGGTGAAACCGTAGCCGGAGGGAAAGCCGAGATTGATCTGCCCGAGCTGGCTCATGACCTCGAGAATGCCGGCCAGGCCCGCCATGCCGCCGCTGATCGTCAGCGTCGACCAGACGGTGCGGGAGGCGTCGAAGCCGCCGTAGCGCGCCGCCTCCGGCGCCGCGCCGACGGTGCGCACCGAGAAGCCGTAGACCGAGCGCGACATCAGAACCCAGAAGACGAGCGTCAACACGATCGCGACCACGAACCCCGGCGGGATCGCCGTGCCCGGAAGCGCATGGGGCAATTGCTGCGCGGCCGTCAGCGGCGGCGTCTGCGGGAAATTGTGGCCGTTGGGGTCCTTCCACGGCCCGCCGATCAGATAGTTGAGAACCTGCAGCGCGACATAGACGAGCATCAGGGTGGAGAGCACCTCGGAAACCCGGTAGCGGGTCCTCAGGAACGCCGGGATCGCCGCCCACAACATGCCGCCAAGAACGCCGGCGGCGATCATCAGCGGGATGATCCAGAATGCCTGCGCGTTGGGGAACGCGAAGGCGACCCCCGCGCCCGCCAGCGCGCCGATGATGTACTGACCTTCGGCGCCGATGTTCCAGATCTTGGCCTGATTGCCGAGCGAGAGCCCGAGCGCGATGATGATGAGCGGCGCGGCCTTGGTCAACACGTCCTGCCATTTGTAGGAGGCGACGATCGGGGTGATGAAAGTTTCGTAGATCGCGCGCGGCCCGTCGAAGCCGATCAGTTGAAAGATCACGGCGCCGAGAGCCATGGTCAAGAGGACGGAGGCGACCGGGGTCGCGACCAGCATGAACCGGCTCGGCGTCAGACGCTTCTCAAATCGGATGCGCATGCAGGGCCTCCGTCATCTCGACCGTCGCCGCCGGATCGCCGTGCACGCCTCCCATCAGCAGGCCGATCTCCTCGATCGAGACCTCGCCGACCTTGAGCGGTTTCGACAGCCGGCCGAGATTGATGACCGCGATCGTGTCGCAGAGCGTCAACAGTTCATCGAGGTCCTGCGAGATCACCAGCACCGCCGAGCCGCGCGCGGCCAGATCGACGATCGCCTGATGGATGGCGGCCGCCGCGCCCGCGTCGACGCCCCAGGTCGGCTGACAGACGACCAGCGCCTCCGGGCGCTGCATGATCTCGCGGCCCATGATGAACTTCTGCAGGTTTCCGCCCGACAGCGAGCCGGCGAGCGCGCCCGGGCCGGTCGCCTTGACGGTATAGGCGCCGATCACCTGGCTGGCGTAATTGGTCGCCTTCACCGGATCGATAAGGCCGAAGCGCACCATGTCCATGCGATCGCGTCCGGTCAGCGAGCCGTTGTCGGTGAGCGAGAACTCGCTGACCGCGGCGTGGCCGTTGCGCTCCTCGGGCACGGCGCAGAGGCCGAGATTGCGCCGCTCATTGACGCCGAGCCGCCCAACCTCGGCGCCGGCAAGCGTGATCGCTTCAGCGTTCGCGGCCAGCGTCTCGCCGCTCATCGCGCTCAAGAGCTCGTTTTGCCCGTTGCCGGCGACCCCCGCGACCCCGAAAATCTCGCCCGCGCGCACTTCGAGCGCGACGTCGGCGAGCGCGGCGCCGAATTCGCTCGGCTTCGGCAGGCTCAGGCCACGCGCCGAAAGCTTGACCGGGCCGAGGCCGCGTCCGGCAGGCTTGGCGATTTCCTTCAGGTTGCCGCCGATCATCATCTCGGCCATCGAGCGCGAGGTCTCGAGCTTCGGGTCGCAGGTCGCGACGACCTTGCCGCCGCGCAAAATCGTCGCCGTGTCGCACAGCGCCACGATTTCGTGCAGCTTGTGCGAGATATAAAGGATCGAGCAGCCGCTGGCGGCGAGATGCTTCAGCGTTTCGAACAATTGCTCGACCTCCTGCGGCGTCAGCACCGAGGTCGGCTCGTCCATGATCAGTAGGCGGGGGTTGAGGATCAGCGCCCGCACGATTTCGATCCGCTGGCGCTCGCCAACGCTCAGCGTAGAGACGATCCGGCGCGGATCGAGCTTCAGATGGTAGGTTTCGAGGACCTTCAGGAACTCGGCCAGCAGCTCGCGTCGGGAAAGGCTGCTGTCGAGGCCGAGCGCGATGTTGTCCAGCACCGTCATCGCCTCGAACAGCGAGAAATGCTGGAACACCATGCCGATGCCGAGCCGCCGGGCGGCGCGGGGATTGGCGACGCGCGTCGGCGCGCCGTCGAAGAAGATCTGGCCTTCGTCGGGCGTCAGCACGCCGTAGATCATCTTGACGAGGGTCGACTTGCCGGCGCCGTTTTCGCCCAGAAGCGCGTGGATCTCGCCGGGCCTGACGGCGAGACTGACGTTGTCATTGGCGCGGACGCCCGGAAACGACTTGCCGACGCCGACCAGCCTCAGCCGCGGGGGGACTTCGACATTCACTTCGACACCACCCCCCGCTCCCAAATCCGCAGCGCCATCGCGCGCAGGTTGACGCAAGACCCGCGCCGCCCGACGCTTGCGCCCCTTGAGGCCAAGGATCGGGAGATCCGGCGCTTCTCCCTGACTCCGCCCCCTGCTGGGCGTTGCGATTTCGTGGAACCCTAGCGTGGCGCGGGCCAGTGTCAAATGAATTGGCGGCAATGAGCCGCGCGGGTCCAGCGGACTTGATGCGGCGACGCTTTCCGACCACAGTCCAGGAACACGCAGGCGAGGGCGGAGCGCGACCGGTCGGGGCGGCTTCCTTGCGTCGAAAAGCGAAAAACGGAGACCACGCCATGACCGCCCCGCCGCTTCGCCCTTACGATGAGGCGCTGCTGCGCCGGGCCTTAGGGGGGGGACGACGTCGCCAGGCGCTCGCGCGAGAGCGGCGACCACCCGTTCGGCTCGGTGATCGCCGACGGCGAAGGAAACCTGCTGATGGAGCAGGGCAACGGCTATTCCAGCGAGGGCGGCGACCGCACCGCCCACGCCGAGCGCCTGCTGTCGTCGCGGGCCGCGCGCGCCCACGATCTGAAGTTCCTCGCCCGCTGCACGCTCTACACCTCCGCCGAGCCGTGCGCGATGTGCGCGGGCGCGATCTACTGGGCGGGGATCGGCCGCGTCGTCTACGGCCAGTCCGAAAAGGGGCTGAAAGCGCAGACCGGCGCGCATGAGGAAAACCCGACCCTCGACCTGCCGTGCGCCATCGTGTTCGCGGCCGGCCAGCGCCCGACCGAAGTCGTCGGCCCGTTGCTGGAGGACGAGGCGGCGGCGCTGCAGGCGGATTTCTGGAAGGGGCGGGGGTAGGCGGCGGGATCCCGGCGTCACCGCCGTTTTAGCGCCGACTTAGCGGCGGTCATCAAGGATTTCAGGAGGTTGGGATACGGTTTAGCGCCGCCGCTAAATCCCCGCTTCGGTTGCACAAAACGACAATAACATGTATATTTTTTCGACTCCGGGGGCGCCCGGCGCAGGTTCAGATCCCGCTCCTCTCCACCCGCCACCTTGCTGGCGTCGTGCCCGACCAGGCCTTGAAGGCGCGGGTGAAGGCGCTTGGCTCGGCGAAGCCGAGGCGCGCGGCGGTCTCGGCGATCGTCTTGCGCTGCAAAAGAAGGCTCTGGGCCGCCTCGAATTTCGCTTCGTTGGCGAGGGCGGAATAGGTGAGCCCGCGCGCCTCCAGCCGATAGGCGAAGGTGCGCGCGTTCACCCTGAGCGCACGGCAGACGCCGTCGCGCGACAAGTTCCTGGCGCCGAGCCGGGCGCGGATGACGGACTTCACCGCGTGGACGAAATCGCTCTGCGCATTGGCGGCGGCCTCGCGCAGCAGCGGAGCAAGGATCTCGGCGGCGTCCGGGTCGCGGTCGAGAACGGGCGTGTCGAGCGTCGCGGAGTTGAAGACGAGAACGCTCGACGGCGCGCCGAATTCGACCGGCGCTTCGAAGAAGCGCGCGAACGGCGTCCGGTCGCGCGGCGGATCGCGGGCGAGGCGCACGCGGATCGGCCGCCACGCCGGGCCGCAGAGCCGGCGCAATATGTTGAAAGCGATGGCGAGCGAGCCGTCCTCGATCTGATCGACGGATTCGATGTTGGGAGCGACCACTCTGTAGCCGAACGACGCGAGGCCGTTGCGAACGTCGAGAAATGTCGTTCCCCCGGTCTCGCTTGTTCTCAGAGTGCCATTGATGATCAGCAGGGCGTCGCCCACGGTCGGCGCGTTGAGCGAGACGAGGCTGGTCAGCCCGAGCGAGCTGAGCTTCGTCTTCGCGCCGACACGGAGTCCGAAGGATTCGCAGCCCGTCGCTTTGACGCTTTCCGTCATCAGCCGTCCAAGGGATGCGTAAGGCATGACCTGTTCGAGGTCGCCAAAGACATTCGGGTCGAGGCCGGCCTTCCGCAGGATCGCGGGAACCTCGGCGCCGAATGCGCGCAGGACATCGGCAATGGCGGCGACGTTTCGCGCTTTCGCGGTCGCGTAGGAGGGGGTTCGTCGTGAGGTCGTATCCAAGCCTGGCGCACTCGGCGAATTCTGCGGACGCGCAGAGGCGAAGCCTCACTGTCCGCACCTTGCTCATGAAGTCAAATTTTTTCCCGCCAAGTCAATGACGCGGCGCCCCGACCAATTTAGGTTCGCCGCGAATTCGACAGGGGATCGAGCGTGGCCGACAGGGATTCGGGCCTCATCTTGGGAACCGCGCCGTTCGTCGCGGCGGCTGGGCTCGAGATTCTGACGGGTGCCGGACTGATTGCCGCGCCGTCTCTGATCGCCCGGCTGCTGTTCGGGACGGAGATGGCCGGCTCGGGCGACCTGGTCGGGCGGATCGCCGGGCTCGTCATGGTGTGTCTCGCGGCGGGCTGCTGGCCGCGCGCATCCGAGCGCGGCGCGCCTCGAGCGCTCGCGCCGCTGCTCGCGTTGAGCGCGCTCGCGGCGCTGTATCTTCTCGCTGTCGGCGTGGCGGGGGCGCATGTGGGCCTGCTGCTCTGGCCGGCCTTCGCCGCCCACGCCCTTCTCGCGGCCCTTCTGGCGCGCGTCTGGATGGCAAGTCGACGTTCGAGCGCATGACCATCGAGGCGACGCGAAAAACCTTGGGCAGGTTCCCGGGAGGCGCGGCAAGCGAGGCCTCGCCGGATGGGTTGGAATAGGAGCGGAAAATGAAGAGAGCGCTGCTTCTTGGTCTCGTGGGGGCTCTGGCGGCGGTCGGCGCGGCGAAAGCCGATCCGGTCGGTCTCTCGGCCTATACCGACGCCAACGGCTTCATCGACGTGACGGCGCTGACCTGCGCCCAGCTCGCCAACACCTATCAGGGGGACGCCAACGCGCTCATGTCCTGGTATAGCGGCTGGTACAACGGTCTCGATCACAAGCATTACATGGACTACAAAAAGGGCCGCGAGCTGGAGCATGACGTGATCGAATACTGCAAGCAGCACCAGAACGAGAAGATCATCCACGCCATCGCCGTGAACCTGCACGACATGCGCGCAGAAGGCATGATGCAAGAGAAGTGAGGGGAGGGACCCGATGAAAAATCTGCTTCTCTCGGCGGCGATTTGCGTCGCGGCGCCAATCTGTCTGGCGAGTGCGGCGAGCGCCCAGCAAACCGTCACCTTTCTGTGCGCGGCGCCGACGGGACACGTCTGCCAGATCGCGGTGAAAATTGCGGGCTCCCGATGGAATTTGCTTTCCTGGGCGATCGAAAGAAGGTGGCCGCGTCATGCCGCACGCCGACAAATATTGCGTTTGCGACCCCGGCCCGGTGACCCCCGACTGCAAGGCGCCGCGCCTCGATCATTGGTGCCTGGGCTCCTGGGTCGACGTCGACACGGGGCTCAATTCCGAGAACGACGCCGGCAACGATCGTTTCGCGGCCGGCCCAGGAAGCGCGCCAGCGGGGGACGCCCGCGCTGAGCGCAACACGAATTGACGCGCGGCGCCGAGAGGCGCGCCTGCGACGTTCGGGCGCGCCATCCCGCCGGCGATGTCAATAACACGGAGGAATCGAAATGCGGTCGAGCGGGAAAGGGACGCGGCTGATCGGCGCAAGTCTGGCCGTCGCGCTCATGTTCGGGGCGGTCGTGGCCGCGCCCGCCATGGCCGAAGATTTCAGCCAGGATTTTGGGATCATCAAAGCGTGCGCCGGCGACGTCTGGCGCCTGTGCTCGGACGTGTTGCCCGACGTCGGGCGCATGAAAGCCTGCATGCAGAACAAGATGGGCCAGCTTCCGAAGGCTTGCCTCGACAAGCTTCTAGATGCGATGGCCGGCTCGACGTTCAAGGTCTGCAAGGATCAGACTACGCGCTCTGCGCGGCGGCGCGCTGCAATGTGTATGATGGGGTCGCCTATTGTCAGTGCGAAGAGAAGCGCGGCGACAGCACAGCCTCCGTCCGATGGGCAAGGGCGGGACGCTGCGCGGTCAACGCCAAGGGCGCTGATAACAAATACAGGTGAGACCTAAGCCTGCCCGAGCAGACGCTCGCCGCGGGAGGCATCGGGGTCACACCGCGAGGGCGGAAAGTCTCGCGGCGCTACGCCCAGCGACGGGGGCCTATGCTCCGCAGCCCCAGGAAACGACGTTCCCGGGCTTCGAGAAGCCCGTGCCGAGGGACAGATGATTGCCCTGCCGATCACGACGGCCACTTCCGGCGGCGCGCAGGGCTACCAGATCCTCGGGCCCTATCCTTGCGACAAGTCCTTCTTCAAGTACTGCAAGAGCGAAGTCGCCAACGGCGCCACGGGTTCGACGATCTATGTCGGCGCGCCGATCGGCACCGCCGCAGCCCTGACCGCGCTGCTCACCGGCAAGGCGGCTCCGGCTTTCAATGAGTGCGGTTCCGAATAGGTCGGAACCGGGCGCCCGCGCGGCTGAGCCGGCCGCGCGGGTCGATACGACGGTCTCAGCGAAGCGACGCTTGCCTACAACAACACGAGCGGCGTCGGCCGCGGCGGGACCGGGACGCTGAAGGTCGACGGCAAGGCGACATCGACCCAGAAGATGGACCGGACCATTCCTCTGGTTACGCCGCTTGACGATACGTTCCGGATCGGGGCGGGCGGCGGCACGCCAGTCAGCGACCGCGACTATCAGGGTCCATTCGCATTCACCGGCAAGATCGATAAATTACCATCGCGCTCGATGAGCCGAAGCTGACGGAGGACGACAATAGGAAACTCGAGGCCGCCTATCGCGCAGTGCTGGAAGCAAGTGAGCGGCCGCGAGGAACGCGATCCCAATCCCTCAGGGTGGGGTCGGATGTCGGCAAATATCGAAAGGTCGGGCGGAGCACGGCGCCGAACACAATGAAAGTCGCCTTGGCCGCTGCTCCGGCCGAGGCGTACGCCAACGCAAGGAGTTAAAGGACCGATGCCGAACGCTGCCATGCTCGGACTTTGTACGGGTTTCATCGCGCTTGTCGCGGCGCCGCTCGCGGCGCTGGGCCAAAACGCGCCGCCGCCGGCCCAGACCGGCCCCGAACTCAAAACGATCGGCGTTCCCTCGAACGCCAAGCCCGAAATCGTGCCCTCGCTCATCGTCATGAATTCGCACAGCGCCACGCTGAAAGGCGATACGCTGACGCTCAATGGCGTTTCGTCCAACGTCATCATCTTCGCCGACCGGCCGGTGCGCTCGGCGGGCCACGCCCTGACCGCGCATTTCCTTGAGGAATGGGCGGCGCCCGACAGCTTCGGCAAGGATCCGCCGAACGCCACCGTCTCGGCCTTCGACAAGACCGCGACAATCGTCAAGGACGCCGTCGTCGAACTGACCGCGCCGAAGATGAACGGCGCCGATCTGACTTTCACCGTGAAGGTGCTGGAGGGCGATCTCAACGGCGCCGACGGGCCCGCGGCGGTGTTCATCGACATCATCGGCATGCCGCGCACGCCGTTGTCGTTCGCTGGTGCGGCGCGCCGCACCGCTTGGCGCGGGGCCTTTTACCGCCCGTATTATCACCCTTACTACCGCGCCGCGGCGGTCGGCGCCGCAGCGGTCGGAGCGGCGGCCGCGGGCGCCTACTACCACCCTTACGCCTATCCCTATTACGCCCCGCCGCCCCCCACCTGCGGCGTCTATCCCTATCCGCCCTGCTACTGAGCGGCGGTTGCAAGCGAAGCGTCCGCCCGGGCCGCGAGACCTCGGGCGGACGACGGCGGCAATTCCGTGAACCGCTGGAAAGGATTTCGCCCGGCAAATTCCTGTCGACGCCCCACGGCGGCCGCGGCCATTCAGTCGTGGTTCATTCCCGATCGCGCAACAGGACAGGCGGGGTAGAGAACGGATCGAACTTAAGGAGATCGTCGATGAAATATGTCGCTTCCAGCCTGCTGGTCCTTGGACTGCTCGCCATTCCGACTGCGCAGGCCGACGCCGCCGCCTGTGCGGCTGGCGTCTATCGGGCGGGCTGTGTGGGGCCGCATGGCGCGGTCGTCACGCACCGTCGTCCCGCGGCCGTCGTGCACCCGGTCGTGCGCCCCGTCGTGCACCCGCGGTGCTATTATCGCGCCGGCGTGCGCGTTTGCCGCTGAGGGCGAACGCGGGCGCTCTCGACCGCCCCGCGATGGCCTTTGTTTGAGGGTCCCGAACTCCATGCCGGCGATTGGGCCTTACAGCCGCTCTCGCCGGCGATCAATTCAGAAGCTGTACTTCAGCGCGGCGAATGGTCCGTACATCCATTGCTGAATGCGGAAGCTGCCATTGGCGGCGTTGTTCTGTTTTTCGTAGGCGTAGAGAACGCGGTAGCCCAGGGTCGTCGAAATCGACCGGGTCCAGTTGTATCCGATTGCGCCGAGCGCCTGACCGGTCGCGCTTTTGTCGAGGCCGCCGATGTCGCCCAGGGCGTTGACGAACCACCTGTCGTCGATCCGGTAGTGCCCGACCAGTCCGACAACGGGATCGATCCAGTTCTTGCTGGCGACGAGGAGAGCGGGAAGAGGCCAACCGGGCCATGAAGCGGGCGCTCAGAAGGTGTACGTGGTGGTGAATGCGGACGCAGAATCGCTGAAAACGGAGCTGCGTTGGTTGGCGGGCCCTGATGTTCAGAGAATAGGCGATAGCCGAGGCTGTCTCAAGGGACTGGTCACTTGTATCCGATCGCTCAAAGCCCAGCGCCGCGCGCTCGTGGTAACCGACGGATTGCCTCGAAATCGATGAACCATTTGTCGTCGATACGATGGCGCGCTTTCAGTCGACGATTGGGTCAACAATTGCGACGAGTAATGCTGGAAATCCGAACACCGGGCCGGTGAGCGTGATCGAAAGGCCGTCATTGAAATACCGGGCCCCGAGCGTGCCATAGAGCTCGAATTTGCGGTCCGATCGGGATTCTGAGACCGCCGAACGCCGTGACGACTGTCATGGTCAACTTGATGTCCGCGCCCGCGCCGTAGAGCGCGCCCGGCTGAAAGATCACGTTTGTCCCGATACGCGACCAGAAGATCGAGACCGCCAATGAACATGTCGTTTAGGCGGCGAAGCCACCGGGACAGCCATCGAATGCGGGAGGAGGTCGAAGATGTTGGCGAAGGCGGGCAGGACGGAAGGGTGCGGATGCCCTATGCCGGTCAGGCTCGTCCCCCAGCCGTAAGCGGTCAGTTCGAAACGCCAGGTCGAGGGGATGACAGGCTCCGGAATCGGCGCGGGCGCCGGCTTCGTCGTCGGCAGGTCGGCGGCGAAGGCCGGCGCTATCGAGGCCATCCCGATCGCAACTGAAATCACCTTCGCCCTATAGCGCATCCGCGCCCCCCGAATTCAGACAGCCCCGCCGACGGCGCGACGCCTCGTTCATCCGCTCCGGACGCCGCACGAGCCGTTGCCGTTCTACACCGGCTCGTTCCGAGCGCGACTCTCCGTTCGATAATAGTTCGCAGGGAAGTCGCGGGCAACAGGCCGACTGCGCCCGGCCGCGGCGATCCTCAGCTTCGGCGTTGGATGCCTATCGACAAGTTGTCGTTTACGGGCTTGAATGACGACGAAAGCCGCAACGGGCTTCCGCTTTTGCACACCGTGACTATATGTCAGAGGCGTCGTGTTCTTTCGCTCAGCGTCAAGGAGCTGTCGCGATCCCGAACGTCGTCTGGTCGTGCGCTTCGGCGACTGCGAAGATGACGTCGTTTCCCTGGCGTTCGGCGCCTTGGCGGTCAACCACATGGAGCTCCGCGATGACGAGAAGGGTCCTTCGATTGACGGCCGGACTGGCGCTGATCGCGATTGGCTCGGCCTCGCCCGTCCGGGCACAGTTCATGACCAACTATCCGATCATCATTGTGCCGCCGGCGGCGCAGAATTATCCTTCGCCCAAGCCCAGTTCGAGGGCGACGACGCGCGATCGGCCAAAGTCGTCCGCGCAATCGCCGCAACCGGAATCGACGCCGACATACCGAGGTCAGACCCAGCAATTGAACCGCTTCTAGGTCCCCGGTCCGCTTCGGCCGGCAACTTCGACGCGCGCAATCGACGCGAACTCGGAATTCTATTTGATCGGAGGCGCGTACTGAATGCCGCCGTTGTTCCACAGTTCGTTCAGGCCGCGGGGAATGCCGAGCTTCGAATGAGCGCCGACGTTGCGGTCGAACACTTCCCCGTAATTGCCGACTTTGCGAATCACGTTGGCGGCCCAGTCGTTCGAGAGCCCGAGCGGCTCGCCGAACGCGCCCTCCGTCCCGACCAGCCGCTTGACCGCCGGCTTTTGCGACTTCAGCGCGTCGTCGATCGTATTCGAGCTGACGCCGAGTTCCTCGGCGTCGAGCATGGCGAAATTGACCCACTTGACGATATTGAACCACTTCATGTCGTCCTGCCGCACGACCGGCCCGAGCGGTTCCTTCGAGATGACGTCGGGCAGGATCATGCTGTCGCCCGGCTTCTGGAGCTCCAGGCGCATCGCGAAAAGCCCCAACTCGTCAGTCGTCATCACGTTGCACTTTCCGTCCTGGTAGGCGGCGATCATTTCAGCGGCGTTCGCCGCGTGGACAACCTCGTATTTCATGTGATTGGTTTGAAAGTAGTCGATGAAATTGGGCTCCGTCGTGGTGCCGGGCTGCACGCAGACCTTGCTGCCGTCGAGCTCGAGCGCCGATTGAAGATTGCGGCTCTTGGGAACGAGAAACGCCTGCCCGTCGTAATAGGTCACGCCCGCGAACACGATGTCGTATTCGTTTTCGCGCCCCATGGTCCAGGTCGAATTGCGCGAGAGCACGTCGATCTTTTTTTCCTTCAGCGCGTCGAACCGAGCCTCGGCCGACAGCGGCACGTATTGCACCTTCGAGGGATCGTTGAAGATCGCTGTCGCGAGCGCGCGGCAGAAGTCGACGTCGAAGCCCGACCATTGGCCATTGGAGTCCTTGATCGCGAAGCCTTCCAGGCCAGTATTGACGCCGCAGATCAGCGCCCCGCGATCCTGAACGGTCTTGAGCGTCGTCTGGGCATGGGCGGCGCCGGCGGCCGATCCGAACGCCAGAGCCGCCGCGACGGCGAGAAACGACTTGAGTTTGCGCATATCGCCAGCCTCGAATGGTAAGGAGCGGCGGAACCGGGCCCTAAAGCGCGACCGCCTGCCTGATAATGACCTTGGTGCCGACCGGAACCCGATCGTAGAGGTCGATGACATCCTCGTTGACCAGCCGGAAGCAGCCGGACGACACCGCGTGGCCGATCGTTTGCGGCTGATTGGTGCCGTGGATGCGATAGACCGTATGGCCGAGATAGAGCGCGCGCGCTCCCAAGGGATTGCCGGGTCCGCCGGCCATGAAGCGCGGCAGGTAGGGCTGCCGTTCAATCATTTCCGGCGGCGGACGCCAGTCGGGCCATTCCTGCTTGCGCGAAATGCGTTCTAGGCCCGACCATTGGAAACCTTGGCGGCCGACGCCGATGCCATAGCGTAACGCCCGGTTGTTCGCCTGCACCAGGTACAGGAACCTTTGCTTGGTGTCGATAATGATCGTGCCCGGCGCTTCGTTGGTGCGGAAGAACACCTCCTGCTTTTCATAAGCTCCGGTCAGCTGCTCCTCCTCGGGAGTCGGCTGGTAGCCAGGCTGGTCCTGGATATTCATATCCTCTTGCGGCGCGGCCGCCGACGCGAACGCTCCCGGCAGGACGGCGGCCGCCGCTAAAATCGCCGCCGCGAAAGCGGTTCTCACGAATTGACTCACTAGAACTGACATAGGCGCTCCACCGAAGAGAGAACTGAGAATGATGCGCCGGCCGAACTCAGGTCGAACGTTTCCCGCACCGCTCGTAGACCATCGTGCCGTAACGGCTGGCGTTGTCGGGATCGACCCAAACGGTCGTGAAGGAATTCGGGTCGACATCAAGCACTTCGCGATCGTCCGCGGCGCCTGCGGCGCCAGCCGGACCGAGGAAGGTCTTGCCGTCCGGCCCCGCCTTTAGGACCAGTTCCTGGGGAGTCGCTTGATCGGCCAGGTACATCATTACCCCGCCGTTGGGCCCTTTGTTGATGACATAGGGCTTATTGCACTGCGCGCGCGCCTCCTTGAGGGTCCGATCCCGATCGGCGTCCTTCTGGTAGGACGCCAGCCCCCATTTGCCGACCAGCGCATCGGGACTGATGCTCGGCGCCGCGACCACGGCGGGCGTCGGGGCTTCGGCGCAACCGGCGACGAAGGCGGACAAGACGCAGGCGAACGCCAAAACGCCGCCACGATATGCGATCATCAAAGACGCCCCCTCGTTGTGTCGGCCATTCGACGATTTCGGGTCCGTGCGCCCGGACCGCGCGAGCTTACGTTAAGGCCCCTCGCTACCAAACCGCGTGCGGGCGGTCAATCGAGCGCGCGTCGTTTGCGGGAGCGGCGGAGTGAGGACGATCGGATGCTTCGTCCGCCCGGTCGCCCGCGAACCGCGATCGGGACCTTGCCGTAGTCGCCCGACCGCAGCGTTCGGCGCTGGCGCCGTCCAGCCGGTCGCCGCGGCGCGGGGCCTGGAGGACGATCCGGTTCCCGACGAGCGAGGGCGCGAACCGCGGTTCACTCCTCCAGTTCGCTGTCCCAATAAAGATAGTCCATCCAACTCTCGTGCAGATAGTTGGGCGGGAACAGGCGGCCGTTCTGATGCAGGTCGTGCACGGTTGGCTGGTAGGGCTGGGTCGCCGGCCACATTCGCGCAACCGAGGGCATCAGGTCGGCCTTCTTGAGATTGCAGACCCCGCAGGCGGCGACCACGTTCTCCCAGCTCGTCACGCCGCCCCTGGCGCGGGGAACGACATGGTCGAACGTCAGATCCTCCCGGTCGCCGCAATATTGGCAGGTGAAGCGATCGCGCAGGAACACGTTGAACCGGGTGAACGCCGGAAAACGCGTCGCTTTCACGTAACTCTTCAGCGAAACGACAGAGGGCAGGCGCATTGCGGAGGAGGGGCTGCGCACGAAGGTTTCATATTCGGAAAGGATATTGACCCGATCCAGAAATACAGCCTTGATCGCGTCCTGCCAGCACCAAATGGACAGTGGATAATAGCTCAGCGGGCGGAAATCCGCATTCAAAACGAGGGCCGGACAATTCTCCGGCGTAGCTGCCCGAACATGAACTGTCACAAAGACGCTCCGATCCTCCGCGCCAGCCAGGAGTCAAAAGCGCGAATCCTGCGGCGTCATTAGTCTATAGCGAGCGTGACGCCCTTGTGAAGGCGCAAAAAAGTTCCGCAAGGGCTTCTTCCCGGCTCATGAATCCGTTGCCGGCGGATGGATCAGCCGGCCGATCGCTCAATCGCCTCGATGTCAGCGTCCGACAGGCCGAAGTGATGACCGATCTCGTGCACCAGGACGTGGGTGACGACGGCCCCGAGCGAATCGTCGCCCTCGCACCAGAAATCCAGGATTGGCCGGCGATAGAGCCAGATCATATTGGGCAGCGCGCCGGTCTCCGCGACCGCTCCGCGCTGGGCCAGTCCCTGGCCGCTGAACAGCCCAAGCAGATCGAATTCGCTCTGCGCGTCCATTCGATCGAGCGTGTCATCGTCGGGGAAATCGACGACCCGGATTACAAGGCCTGCGCACAGGCGGCGAAAGGACGCCGGAAGTTGGGCAAAGGCGGCCTCGGCGAGCGCATCGAGGTCTTCCAATGTCGGCGCATGCAAATCCGAGAGGCCGCGAGCCGCCTCCGCGGTCACGGCGCGGCCTGAGATTCTGGCGTCCCCGCGCCGTCGAACGACTTGATCCGGGCTGCGTCCAGACCATCGACCAGCTTGTGCATTCGCGCGCCGAGCTCGGCGCGGATTTTAACCGCCGCCTCTGGGAATTCGGCCAGGACCCGGTGAAAAGTCTCGCGCCCCACCCGCATCACCAGCGCGTCCTCGGCCGCCCGAGCCTCGACCCGGCGCACGACCGAGGCATAGAGCGCGGTCTCGCCGATGAGGGCGCCGGCACTGGCATGGCGCGCGCGTTTCGCTTTTGCGCCGCCTTCGGTCAGCAAGACCGCGCCCGAGAGGACGAAATAACCGGCGTCGCCGATTTCGCCGGGGAGGAACAGCGCCTCTCCCGCGCTGAGGCGCCGCTTTTCGCACGAGAAGGCGACAAGCTGCACCGCCTCCCGCGGCAGCAGATTGAACGGAGGGGTGCCCGCCAGCCGCGCGACGTCGTTGTCGAGCGTCACTCCGATCGTCCTCCCGCCGACGGGTCCGGCACCAGCCTGTAGCCGCCGCCCTCGGTAACGAGAAGTTGAGCCTCGGCTGGATTATCCTCGATTTTCTGCCGCAGTCGATAGATGTGGGTCTCGAGCGTATGCGTCGTGACGCTGGCGTTGTAGCCCCAGACGTGCTTGAGCAGGTCCTCGCGCGCCACCGGCTGTTCGGCGCGATGAAGATAGCGAAGGATCGCTGCTTCCTTTTCGGTCAGGCGGAGTTTGACGCCCTGGGCGTCGACCAGGCTTTTCGACGATGGAAAGAATGTGTAAGGCCCGACCCGAAATTCCGCGTCGACGCTGGCTTCGTGCTGGCGCAGCTGCGCGCGAATGCGGGCGAGCAGCACCACGAAGCGGAACGGCTTGCCGATATAGTCGTTGGCCCCAGAATCCAGTCCGCGCACCGTGTCGGCGTCCGAATCGTGCGCCGTCAGCACGATGATCGGCCGGCGGTAGCCCTCGCGGCGCAGGAGCTTGACCGCCTCCCGTCCGTCGAGGTCGGGCAGGCCGACGTCCATGATGACGATATCGGGGGCGGACAAGGCTACGGACGCGAGCGCCGCCTCGGCCGTCTCGGCCGTCTCGACTTCGAACTCTGGATGCAACGCCAGCTGCTCCTCCAGCGCGTGACGCAAATCGGCGTCGTCGTCCACGATCAGCAGTCGGCGCGTCTGGGCCATCCAGTCCATTTTACCGGCTGCCGCCGCCGTCGGCTAGGGTCCTTTAAGAATAAGGATTGAGTGAAGCCGCTCCCCGGGGGAGGGGGCGTGACCGGCAAGCGTGTTTGAGCGGTTCTGGTGTGAGACGCCGCCGCTGAGCTGCCCGTTAACAATTTAATCGGCATTCTGGAGATATTACGCAAGGGAAGCCGACGGGAAGGTCAAGAAAACTGTGGTGGGAATGCCACGAAGCGTCCGATCAAAAAGCCATCGCGGAACAGAACTCCTCGATCAGCTGGCGGAGGTGTTACCGAATTTATATAATTTTGACAAAGAAAACGATTTCGACTTCGCGGCCATTATTACCTTACTCAACAAATATTGGCATGAATTAAAAAATAACATCGATAGAGACGAAGTAAAATTTCGAGTCGAATTTATTCGTATCCTAAATCGCATGGTAATTTTGTATCGTGAAATTAACAAGCCCATAACTTACGGCGTTACGATTATTATATGTCATATTGAGTATTCTTATTTGAATGATGAAGAGGCTCAACTCGTTCATAACATTACTGGCATACACATTGACCGCGCAGCGTCGATTTTAGGTGCGAAGTCAACTGCAGCTGGAAGAATTGCGGCGGCTCCGCAATGTGCGCTTCAGGACGAGCGTCCCGACCGGGCGGACCAGGTCTCGCGCCCGACCCGAAACCAAACCTTGCGGGCGATGTTGGGCAGGCTTTCGCGGGATCATGGCGCACACGCGATCACCCCGAAGATTGCTTCGGCAAGCTCAAAGAGTTCAAGCCCATCGCCCTTTGCGCCGCCGAAACCGACCGCAGCTTCGAAGCCATGATACACCTCGAAGCCGTCATAACAAACTCACCGATGTCGGCCCCGACCGGGCCGCCGGCCGGCGGCGGTGAAAGAGTAGGGGGCAAAAGTCATGGCGCGGGTCGGCTTGGGTGCGGCGAATTGACTCATAGGGGCTAGTAAGGATTGCCAAATCGGCGGTTTTCTGACTCGATGGGGGAATGTCGCCGCCGCCCAACATCGACGCGCTTTCGCTGGCCGAGCTGAAGAGCTTGGTGTTGAAGCTTCTCGAGGAGGTAGCGGAACTTCGGCGAATGGTTGCGGCGCTGCGTGACGAGATCGCCCGGCTGAAGGGCGGGCCTGGTCGGCCGGACATCAAGGCGAACGTCAAACCGAGCGGCATGGAAAAGGCGAGCGAGGCGCAACCGTCGGACCCGTCGGGCAGCGCCGGCGCGGTGGCACGCGCGCGAAGCTGGTGATCGACGAGGAGCGCAAGCTCGAGGTCGAAGCGCCGCCCGGCTCGCGTTTCAAGGGCTACGCGAGTTATCTGGTTCAGGATCTGATGATCCGCTCGCATGTGACCTGCTTTCGCCGGCAATGCTGGCGGACCCCGGATGGCGAGACGGTGATGGCGCCTTTGCCGGCGGGCGTCGAAGGTCATTTCGGACCCGAACTGCGCCGCTTCGTGCTCGCCCAATATCATCAGGGACAGGTCACGGCGGCGCGGCTGGTGACGCTGTTGCGCGGGTTCGGCATCGTGATCTCCAAGCGGCAGATCGTTCGCCTGCTGATCGCCGGCAAGCAGAGCTTCCTGGACGAAGCCCGCGCCGTGCTGCGAGCCGGCTTGACCAACGCGGCGTGGATCACTGTCGACGACACCGGGGCGCGCCACAAGGCCAAGAACGGCTTCTGCACCCAGATCGGCAACCCGCACTTCACCTGGTTCGGGACCACCGGTTCAAAGAGGCGCCTCAACTTCCTCGAACTGTTGCGCGCCGGGCATGGCGACTACATCGTCAATGACGAAGCCATGGCCTATATGCGCGCCCGCGCGCTCGCCGCCGCGTCATCGCCCACCTGAGCGAGCATGAGAATTGCGTCTTCGCCGATCGCGCGGCCTGGAACGCTCATCTGGAGCGGCTCGGCGTCGCCGCCCTGAAGGTCCATCCCGATCCGGTGCTGATCGCCACCGAGGGCGCTCTGTGGGGCAGCGTCAAGGCGCATGGCTTCTCACCGACACCGTGGTCGTCAGCGACGACGCCGGCCAGTTCGATGTCGGCCAGCATGGCCTGTGCTGGGTCCACGCCGAACGCCTGGTCCACAAACTCGATACGTTCACCGACGCCGAACGCGCCGCGCAAGCCCGCATCCGCGCCCTCATCTGGCGGTTCTACCGCAGTCTCAAGGCTTAGCGGGCCATCCATCGCCGGCGCGCAAGGCGAGCTTGTCGGCGCGGTTCGATCGCATCTTCGGCGCAAGACCGGCTGCGCCACCCTCGACAGTTTGCTCGCGCGCTTGCGCGCCAACAAGAGCGAACTCCTCAGGGTGCTCGAAAGACCAGAGATCCCGCTCAACACCAACGGCTTGGAGAACGACATTCGTTGCCAGGTCACCAAGCGAAAAATCAGCGGTGGAACCCGCAGCGACGCCGGCCGCGATTGTCGCGACGCCTTCCTCGGCCTCAACAAGACCTGCGCCAAGCTCGGCATCGCCTTCTGGGACTACCTCGGCGCCCGCCTCGCCGTCCCTGGCTGCCAGGAAATCCCTGCCCTCGCCGAAATCGTCAGCGCACGCGCCCCAAGGCCGCCCTAATCGCCGCGCCTTTTGCCCCTGTTACTAAAAAGAGTTGCAAAGCCTTGAAAAGATTGAACCGGCGCGGGCAAAGCGGCGGTAAAGCCGACCATCGTGGCGAGCCGCGCCAAAAAAAGCCGCCCCGGCGTGGCGCCGCTTCCGCTTAGCGCCGGCGCCGCGCGCGCATCACGGCGACAGGATCAATTCCCGGGCGCCGGCCTTCTTCAGATCGGCCTCGGAGCCGGCGAGGGTTATATATTTGACGTCAATCCACAGTGGGACGAGGTCGCGATAATGGCGCGAGAAAATATGGCCGGATTCCCCGGTCGCGATCATAAAGCGCGACTTTCCAGGGTCGGCGAGATCGTAGACCCCGCGAAAGCCCGGGCCATGGGAGCGGGCGAACGGCTTGTCGGGCGGGGTTTCGAACCCGCCGCCGCGGTCGAGAGTGTAAAAGCCGCCGCTTGACGGCAGGCTGAGATCGCTGAACCAATCGAGCAGCGGCACGCGGCTGAAGACCTGGTGTTGCATCAGCGCCTGATGTTCCGCCCCCCACCGCCACTGGCTCATGTCGGCGCCGTCCCGCTTGACGAGGAGCGCGAGGCCCTGGTCGAGCGCGCGGCCGAGGGCCTGCCGGCAATCTGGGTCGGGCTTGCCCGGCGCGTCGCACCAGGACGGATGGTCGCGCATCAGCGAAATCAGCGTTGTGGCGGCGAATGGCCCCTTGGCTTCCAACTTGAGGCCGGTCTTGTCGTCGATCAGGACGTGGCGAAGCGATTTGAGGAAGGCGGCGAAGATCAGCGGCTCGACGCGGTCCTTGTCCATGACGTCGTCCCAATGGGCAAGCAGCGCCTGGGCTTGCCTCGCCCTCTCGTCGGATGGGACGATTCTGGCGATGAACGGCTGCAAGTCCCTGGCCGCCAGCGACAGATGATCAGCCTGCATCGCGGCCGAAGTCTCCAGGCTGTGCTTGTCGATCGCATCGAAGAATTGCTGGATGCGGCGGGCGCGGAAATCCTCCTCCCAGTCCTGGCCGAACGTCGGCTGATGGTTGTCCGGGACATTGGCGTTGTTGGCGTTGAAGGCGAAGCCGGCCTCCGGGTTGTGCAGTTGCGGAAGCTGCTCGAACGGAACGACGCCGACCCAGTCGAACGCGCCCGACGCGCCGTCCACTGGAGCCAGACCATCGCCGGATTTGCGCACGGGAACGAGGCCGGGGCTGAAAAAGCCGATATCGCCGCCGCCGTCGGCATAGACAACGTTCTGCGTCGGCGTCTGGTAAATCCGCATGGCGTCGAGGAATTCGCCCCAGTTTCGCGCGCCGTCGAGGCGCATGATCGCCTCACCGGTGGTGTCGCGATCGCCGAGGCCGGTGAAAGCGAGCGCCGCGACCTTTCCCGGCCCGGCGACATCGGCGAGGTCGGCGCTGACGTCGGACAGAACAGGGCCGTGACGGGTCGCGCGCACCACGAGCTTGACGTCCGTTGCGTCCTTGACGTGGATCGTCTCGTCGCGCGCCTCGAATGGCCTGGAACCGTCCGGGGTCAAGTATTTCGTCGGATCGGTCGGATCGACGGTCTCGACGAACAGGTCCTGCACGTCGGTGTCGGCGGTCGTGAACCCCCAGGCGATATGGTCATTCTGACCGAGCAGCACGCCCGGCGCTCCTGGAAGGGTTGCGCCCTTGACGGAGCCTTCCGGAGTCACGATCCGGGCGAGATACCAGAGAATCGGCGCGCTGAGCGCAAGATGCGGGTCGTTGGCGAGGATCGGCTTGCCGGTGACCGTGCGCGAACCGGCCACGACCCATTCGTTCGACGCCCCGTGACTGACGCCGATCAACGCGCCGATCTCATCCTCGATGCTTTTTCCGCCGGCGTGCTTGAGGGTAAGGGCGGGTTCGGTGGTGATCGGCGCGCCCGGTCCCGCGCCGGGAAACATCCACCCCGCCTGTTCGGGGCCGAGCTTCCGGCGCAGGCGCGCCCTCATGGCCTCGATTTTGTAGTTGTTGGAGAGTTGATAGGCCAGCAGCTTGCCGAAGACCAGGGAATCCGCGGGCTTCCACGGCTCGGGACGGTCGCCGGCGATCATGAACTCTGGCGGCAGCGCGTCCCGGTGGCTGTCGAGGAACGCGTTCACGCCGTCCGCATAGGCTTGCAGTCGCTTTTGGGCCCAGGGCGAGAGGGCGGAAAAGCTGCTTTCCGCCTCGCGATAGAAGCCAAGCGTGCGCATGAACTTGTCGACGCCGACGCGGTCGGGGCCGAGAATCTCCGCCAGACGTCCCTGACCCACGCGGCGCCGGATCTCCATCTGAAAGAGGCGCTCGCTCGCATGCAGATAGCCGAGCGCCCGCGCCGCGTCGTCCATCGAGGCGGCGAAAATATGCGGCACGCCGTAGGCGTCGCGCCAGACGCGCACATCCGCCGACAGGCCCGGCAGCTTCTCTATTCCAGACGTGGCGGGCATGGCGCGATAGAACAGGTAAGCGCCCGCCAGCGTCGCAACGGCGATCAGCGTTATGACCAGCCTGAGCAGTCCCTTGATCAGCCGCCACTTCATCGCCCGTTCCTGCCGCCTGAGCCTCGATGGACGGAAGTCAACCCGCTCCGGCCGTTCAAGTCCACTTCTCGCGCCAGTTCTACAGCGCAAACGTCGCCTTGACTGGCGCATGGTCCGACGGGCGGTCCCAGCCGCGCGCTTCGCGCAGCACGTGCACCGATTTCACCGCCGTTTCGAGGGCGGGGCTAACCCAAATGTGGTCCAGGCGCCGTCCCTTGTCGGCGTTCGACCAGTCGGGCGAGCGATAGCTCCACCAAGTGTAGAGCTTCTGATCGGCGGGCGTGAATTTGCGCAACGCGTCGATCCATGCGCCGGCGGCTTGTGCGCGTTTCAGCCTCTCGACCTCGACCGGCGTGTGGCTTACGACGTTGAGGAGCGCCTTGTGGCTCCAGACGTCATGTTCGAGCGGCGCGATATTGAGATCGCCGACGAGGATCGCCCGCCGCCCGTCCGCCTTGTTTTCCGTCGCCCATTCCGCCATCTCGTCGACGAAGGCGAGCTTATGGGCGAACTTGTCGTTGATCGTGGGATCTGGCTCGTCGCCGCCGGCCGGCACGTAGAAATTGTGCAACTCCAGGCCCTCCGCCTTGCCTCCGAGCCCGACGCAGAGATGGCGCGCGTGACCCCTGGAGCAGAAGTCGCGGGTCGAGGACCCGGTGAACGGCACGCGCGAGACGACGGCGACGCCGTGGTAGCCCTTCTGCCCGCAGATCGCGATTTGGGGATAGCCTGCGTCGCGAAACGCGGCGTGAGGAAAATTCGCGTCCGGGCACTTCGTCTCCTGCAGGCAAAGAACATCCGGCCTGTGCTCGGCCAGATAGCGAGTGACGAGGCCGATCCGCAGGCGAACCGAATTGATGTTCCACGTGGCGATGGTGAAGTTCAAAGGCGGCCCCAGAATTGGACAGCGCCACAGTTCCAGCCCCGACGCCGCGCGAGAAGGGCCTGAGCCGGGTTTCCCACAGTCATCCGCCGTCACCTCCGGGCGCCGCCGAGCGTGTTCGGATGCAAATCCTCGTTGATATGGAACAGCGCCGGATCGGGCTTCGTCTTCAGATCGACGTTGAACAGGGTCACGACGGTCTGGAAGCCCTGTGCGTCGATCACTGTCCACTGCTTGAGCGCGAAGGTCACGGGGTCAAAAATGAGCTCGACGTGCGCCGCGCCGCCGAGCGCCGCCTTGTCTTCGATCTCGATCGTGACCGAATTCGGGTCCTGGGCGACGCTCAACACCCTGGTGTCGCGCGCGAGGTCGATGCGGTCGGCAAGCAGGAACTTCAATGGCGTCTGGGCGATGAAATACTCATCCTGAGTGTTAAGCTTGTGGTCGATCACTGCGACGCTGCGGCCGTCGGCGACGATCTCGAAGCGGGCGGGGGCGGCGTATTTGAACAGCATGCGCCCAGGGCGGGCGATGGTCATCTGTCCTTCCGAGCGTTTGCCATTCGGTCCGATCTGGACGAAGTCGGCGGTCATCACGCGCGCCGCGTCGAGCCAGGCGTTGGCGCGCCGGACCGCCTCGGCGGCGCTGAGCGGCGCGGCCGCCGCGGATTTGGCGGCGGCGCCGGTCCTCCTCGCAGCCGCGCCTGTCGGGCCGAGCTGCAGCGGCGCGTTCCCGGCGAAGGCGCAAGCGCCGAAGCCGGCCCAAAGAGCGAGCGCCAGCAAGCGGGCACGTTTCGCCATCCAAGCAAATCCTTTTCGACTTCCCCGCCGCGCCGCGGCTTAATCGCCCGACAGCTTTTGCGCCGGATATTAGGAAATCCCCGCACGCGGGGGCGAAGCCGCCTTGAACGGGCACTGTGCTCTTTGTGTGGCGAACCCGCGGTGTGTTGCGGCTATCGCACGCCGGCCAGCGCCGCGTCGAGCGCTTCGCCGAGCCGCTCGACGATCGCCGCCACCTGCCGCGCCTGGACGATGAAGGGCGGGGCGAGGAGGATATGATCGCCTTGCACGCCGTCGATCGTGCCGCCCATTGGATAGACCATCAGGCCGCGGGCCATCGCCTCGCGTTTGACGCGCGCATGAAGTTTGAGCGCGGGATCGAACGGCCGTTTGCTCGCCCGGTCGCTGACCAGCTCCAGCGCGCGCAAGAGGCCGCGTCCGCGAATGTCGCCGACGATGGCGCAGTCGGCGAAGCGCTCCTCGAGCCGGCGCTGCAGATCTTCGCCCATCGCGACGACGTTGGCGAGGAGCCTGTCCCGACGGATGACGTCCTGCACCGCCAGCGCCGCCGCCGCCGCCATCGGATGCCCCATGTAGGTGTGGCCGTGCTGGAACGCCCCGGAACCCTCGGCGAAGGCGGCGAAAATCCGCTTCGCCAGCAGCACCGCGCCGATCGGCTGGTAGCCGCCCCCGAGGCCCTTGGCGATCGTCATCAGATCGGGCGCCACGCCCTCCTGCTCGCAGGCGTGCAATGTCCCGGTCCGGCCCATGCCGCACATCACCTCGTCGAGAATGAGCAGCACGCCGAAGCGGTCGCAGATCGCCCTGATCCGCTTGAAGTAATCGCCGACCGGCGGCACTGCGCCCGCCGTGGCGCCGACCACTGTCTCGGCCACGAAGGCGATCACGCGTTCGGGGCCGATCTCGAGCATTCTGTCCTCGAGCGCCTGCGCCGCTCGCTTAGCGTAGTGCGCGTCGCTCTCGCCCGGGCCTTGCAGGCGATAGGCGTAGCAGGGGTCGATATGATGGGTCCCGATCAAAAGCGGCTCGAACTGCGCCCTCCGCCATGCGTTTCCCCCCGTCGCCAGCGCTCCCAGCGTGTTGCCGTGATAGCTCTGGCGCCGGGCGATGACATGACGGCGCTGCGGCTCGCCGATCTCGACGAAATACTGGCGCGCCATCTTGATCGCGGCCTCGATCGCCTCCGACCCGCCGCTGACGAGATAGACGTGATCGAGGCCCTCCGGCGCGTCCTCGACCAGACGGTCGGCGAGACGCTCGGCGACTTCCGTGGTGAAGAAGGCGGTGTGGGCGTAAGCGAGCGCGTCGAGCTGCCCGTGCAGGGCGGCGAGCACGTCTGGATGGCCGTGACCGAGGCAGGAGACGGCGGCCCCTGCCGAAGCGTCGAGATAGCGATTGCCTTCGGCGTCGATAATCTCGACCCCGGAACCCGAGACCGCGACCGGCATGACGGCGTTTGCGGCGCGATGCAGAATATGCGTCATGATATTGTCCGGCGGCCGGGCGCGGCGAGGGCTCCTCGGGTTTGCGCCCATGCTACGCGCAGGAGACGGCCGGCGGAAAGGCGGGAACTTTGATCGGGGCTCCAGGGGGACGGCGGGTTGTCGTGGCGGTCGCGCCAAACGGCGGGCGCAAGACCAAGGCCGACCATCCGGCGCTTCCATTGACCGCTGGCGAGCTGGCGCGCGCGGCGGCCGAATGCCTCGATCAGGGGGCGTCGATGATCCACCTGCACGTGCGCGACCGCGACGGCAAGCACATCCTCGACGCCGAGGCCTATCGCGCAGCGACCGCCCGGATCTATGACGCGATCGGCGATCGGCTGGTGGTGCAGATCACCAGCGAGGCGGTCGGCGCGTATTCGCCGGCCGAACAGATGGCGGTGGTTCTGGAGACCAACCCGGAGGCTGTTTCGCTGGCCCTGCGCGAATTCGCCCCCGACAAAGCGGGGGAAAAGGACTTCGCGGAGTTCCTGGGGCGCCTCAAGATCATGCGCATCTGGCCGCAGATCATTCTCTATTCCCCCGAGGAGGGGTCGCGGCTCGGGGCGATGCGCCGGCAAGGCCTGATCCCGTTCGAGTCGGTGGCGGTGCTCTATGTCCTCGGGCGCTTCGCCCTCGGCAAGACGTCCGCGCCGACCGACATCCTGCCGTTCATCGGGCCGGAGATGCCGCGCTTCGAATCCTGGAGCGTCTGCGCTTTTGGGCGCCAGGAGGTCGCCTGCGTGAGCGCCGCGGCCTTGCTCGGCGGCCACGCCCGGGTCGGCTTCGAGAACAATCTGTTCCTGCCCGACGGCGCGCTCGCTTCTTCCAACGCCGAGGCGGTCGGCGCGGTCGCGCGCGCCCTCGACGCGCTGGGACTGCCGCGGCAGAGCGCCGAAGGCCTGCGCGAGGAAATCGAGGCCGCGATGGCCAAATGAGGCGGCGGCGGGCGTGAGCCCGTGGGCCTCGCGCCGGCGCGGGCCCGCGCCAAATTTTTCCAAGCCAATCCAAGGAAAACCAAATCAGACCAAGGAAAACCAAGTAAAAAGATGCTTGGATTATCTTGGATTTCCTTGGATTCTCTCGTCCGAATCGGGACTTTTCAAGGGGTTACGGCGATTCCAATCCAATAATTCGAGCGGGCGCGAGCAACATGCCGAGGCTACGCGCCCTGGTTGTGAGGCTTCCGCAATATTCCAGGCGATCGTGCGATCATCGAATCTTCCGGGCGAACGAAACCCAAACTCACCCTAGCATGGATTCTGATTTTCGCAAAGAAGAATCTTCAAGTGACTGAAAAGCTTGAGGGAGTCGCGATCGACGGCGGCCGTTCCGACGCGGGCGCAGCATCCAAGAGCCTCGAGAGGACGATCGCCGCACCCGCCACTTGCGCGGGGCCGTGACGCGCCGGCTCAAAAGAGCCGCGCGCCGTTCGGGATCTTTCGGTCGGGAGAAAACAACACGACCTCGCCGTTTTCGTCCGGGAACCCGAGGGTCAAGACCACCGACATGAACTTGCCGATCTGCCGGGGCGGAAGTTCACCACCGCCGCGACCTGTCGGCCGACCAGGTCTGCGGCGTCGTAGTGGCGCGTGATCTTGAGCGCTCGATTGTCTGACGCCGACTTCGAGGCCAAAGTCGATCCGGAGCTTGCAGGCCGGCTTGCGGGCCTCAGGAAACGGCTCCGCCGCGACGCTCGCGCCGATCCGGATATCGACCGCGAGGAATTTGTCGAAACCGATAACCGGCGCCGGCGGCGCATTCGGATCGTGCGGCCCATGCATGGGCCTTTTTCTGAGGTCCTGTGAGAGCCGCAACGTTTTTCGGCATGCGGGCGCTCAGCGCCTCCTTCGCCGCAGGGTG
The DNA here is from genome assembly GCA_963835955.1 of uncultured Alphaproteobacteria bacterium. GTDB lineage: Bacteria > Pseudomonadota > Alphaproteobacteria > Rhizobiales > Beijerinckiaceae > Roseiarcus. Next base: position 87,200 of record CAWIHZ010000015.1, read on the forward strand.
TCGAAATAGACGACGATGATGATCAGCGCGCCGGTGATGATGAGCTGCCAGAAGGGATTGACGTTGAGCAGGTTCGCGCCGTTGTTGATCGTCGTCAGGATGAAGGAGCCGATCAGCGGCCCGTGCACCGAGCCGAACCCGCCGAAGAGGCTGGCGCCGCCGATGACCGACGAGGCGATCGCCTGCAATTCCCACCCCTCGCCCTGAGTCGGGTTGCCGATGCCGATCCGCATCGCGAGCATAATGCCGACGACGGCGGCGCAGGCGGCCGATATGATGTAGGCGAGATAGGTCATCGCCGCGACATTGACGCCGGAGAGAACCGCGGCCTCCTTGTTCCCGCCGATGACGATGAGATAGCGGCCCCAGCGGTACTCGGTTAGGAGGATGTGAAGAGGGACCGCGACGACGAGGACCATCCAGAACAGCATCGGAATATGGAACCACGTCCCGTCCGTCCAGGGGAAGCCGAGGAAGCTCGCGCGCGAGAAGCCGGTGAAGGCGTCGTTGTCGATCGAGATCGTCGCGCCGTTTGTGATGAGCAGTCCAATGCCGTGCAAAGCGTACATCGTCGCCAGCGTCATGATGAACGGAGGCAGACCCAGCTGCACGACGCCGAAGGCGTGGAACGCGCCGATGAGAACGCCAATGGCGAGCGAGATCGCCACGGCGCCGGCGATCGAGGAGGCGACGCCGAGATGGTGGGCGAGCAACCAAGCCACCGTCATCGAGATGAACCCGGCGATCGCTCCGACGGAAAGGTCGATGCCGGCGGTGATGATGACGAAGGTCTCGCCGATCCCCAGGATCGCGATCATCGCGCCCTGGCGCAGGATATTGGCGATGTTGTTCGCGGTCCAAAAGGTGGTGGTCCCGAACGACAGCGCGAGCCACATGACGATCAGCAGGCCGAGCAGGGTGAAGCCGAGAAGCACGTTCAGGTGACGAGTGCGCCAGCGGCCCTCGGTTATGGCTAGATCCGTCATACGAGTTGGAGTCCCCCGTGCCTTGAGCGCCGGTCGCCTCGGCGACCGCTGTTTCGCAGGACGTGTCCATTGGACGCGATGGTCGCGCCATTGCGCCTGCCTTACAGCTCCCCGCGGACATCATCCGCCAAGCTCATGCGCCGGGCAAGAGGGCGGCGGGAGGGCGCGCCGACGCAGCGGCGCGCCCCGCGCCGGATCACTTCGGCGGATAGAGCAGCTTGTGCTCCTTCGGCTGGTCCATGTTGGCCTTGGTGACCAGGTTCGCGCCGGTGTCGACGAACGCTTGGACTTTCTCGCCCTTCGACGCTTCGAGCGCTGTCTTCACCCCGTCGTAGCCCATCCGATAGGGGTCTTGCAGAAGCAGCGCGGCGATTACGCCGTCCTTGAGATACCCGATCAGCTTGTCGTCGGCGTCGAAGCAGACGAGCTTGATCGTGTCGCCCTTCTTGTTTTCCGCGACCGCCTGGCTCGCGCCCTGACACTGGATGAGATTGTCGGCGAACACGCCGCGCAGGTTCGGGAAGGCGGTGATGAGGTCGGTCATGATGTTGAGGCCGGTCGTGGCTTGGCCGTCCGAGATCTTGTGTGCGACCAGCTTCAGGCCGGGATATTTCTCGGTAAGCTCTTCCTGGAATCCCTTGTCGCGAGCTTGAAGCGAGCCGACGCCGGGCAGATGCGTGATGAGCGCCACTTCGCCCTCGTCCTTGCCGTATTTCGCCTTGATCGCCGCCGCCATGCCGTCGGCCGCGATGCGTCCGCCTTTCTCGTTGTCCGTGGTCAGAAACGAGGTGAAGGCCTTCGAGTCGGCCGCGGAATCGATGCCGATGATCGGCACTTTCTTCGCCGCCTCGTCGATCGGCTTGCCGAGCGCCTTGAACTGGGTCGGGGCGATGACGATCGCCGCGGGCTTTTCGGCCACCGCGTTCTCGAGGATGGTGATCTCGCCAGTGATGTCGGCCTCGTTTTGCGCGCCGAGCTCGGGCACCTTGACGTGGAGATCCTTGGCGGCCTGGCGGGCGCCGGCGAATACGATCTGCCAATAAGCCGAGGTCGTGTCCTTGACGATGACCGGGATCGTCGGCTCGGCGGCGCGGCGTAGCCCGGCGCGCCGAGCGCGGCGACGATCGACGCCAGGGCGGTTGCCATCAGGAATTTTTTCATGCTTTTCCTCCTTTGTTGAGAGCCATGTCGGCTCTCGTCTGCTTTCGATTCCGGCGCCCCGGATCGTGCTTCTTGGGATGATGTTTCATCCGGAAGGGGTTCTGGCGGGTCCTTACGTTCGATGCGAGCGCTGCTGTGAGACGGCGCCAGCTTACACGATGCAATCCCGTCCCTCCCGGAGCGCTATTTTTGTTCGTTATGGAGAAAAAACGTCTTGCCCGAGCGGACGTCAAGTTGTTTTTTGAGACTTGCGGCCTCGCTCAAAAAGACAGGCGAATCCAGACACGGAAGATAGCGGATGAAGACCAACACCGTCTTCAAGCGGGCCTACAATCGCGGACTCTCCCGGCTCGGCGGTTACGCCATCGGGGCCGACATTGGATCGGAGCCGTCATGGGCTAGGGCGCTCGGCGTGAGCCGCACGACCGTCCGGGCGATGCTGGCGGTTCTCGCGAGCGCCCGACTGATCGCATACGACGGCCGGCGCAAGTCGCTTCTTCGCCATCCCGTCCCCGCCGATTTCTATCCCGAAGTGGAGACGGAGAAGATCGGTGCGATCGTCGAAAAGCGCTTCATGCAATGGATCCTGGATGGAGACTGCAAGCCGGGACAACAGATCAACGTGCTCGAGCTTTCACGCCAGTTCGGGGCGTCGGCCTCCGCCATAAGGGATTATCTCAACCGTTTCCCCCGGTTAGGCCTGCTCGAGCGCGGCGCGAACGGCAGCTGGGTCTTCAAGGGGTTCACCGAGGACTTCGCCGAAGAGCTCTGCGAGGTGAGGACGATGTTCGAGCTGCGTTCCGCCCTTCGCTTCATTACCCTTGCGGGGAACGAGCCCGTCTGGGCGGAGCTTGCGCGGATCAAGAGCGAGCACTGGGCGTTGCTCGAGGAGGCGGACACCCGATTCACGGATTTCTCGGAACTCGACGAGCGCTTTCATCGCTGCGTCAACGACGCGTCGCGCAACCGCTTCATCGTCGGCTTCTACGATGTGATCTCCATGATCTTCCACTACCATTACCAGTGGAGCAAGCAGGACGAGCGGGAACGCAACATCGTCGCTTTGCATGAACATTTGGCCTACATCGACGCCCTTCAGAGCCGCGACGCATCGGCCGTTTCGGGGAGCTGCAACGCCCATATGGCGACCGCGCGTCGGACCTTGCTCGCCGCGATACCGCGCTTCGCCGAAGCCTCGGACCCGGGCCGCGGCTGACCTTCGAGCCTCTCGGCCGCGGGCAGTCGTCTCTCCGAGGCGGCGCGCCATCATCTGGTCGCGCGTCTTCCCGTGCGGCACGCCGTGCCCCTCGCGCGCAAAAACCAGCGGTTGATTTTTTCCCCCATCTCTGATTGATAGCGAGCCATGCGAAGGCCCTCGACGACCCTGCAACTTAGCCGCCCGGCGCTCTAAGCGCGCCGGGACGCATAGTTTCGCCTTCTCTTTTTTTCGAAGACAACAGGCGTTTTCGCCCGGCTCGTCCTAGCCGAGGCCGCCGCAACGCTTCTCACAGGGTTCGTCATGACAAATATGCCCATTTCCAAATATCGCGCCTATGCGCCGATCACCCTCGCCGATCGCCAATGGCCATCGCGCGTCGTCGACAAGGCGCCGATCTGGTGCTCGGTCGATCTTCGCGACGGCAACCAGGCGCTGATCGAGCCGATGGGGGTTGAGCGCAAGAACCGCATGTTCCGGCTGCTGACCGGCATGGGTTTCAAGGAGATCGAGGTCGCCTTTCCCTCCGCCTCGCAGACCGATTTCGATTTCGTGCGCTCGATCATCGAGGGCGGCGCGATCCCCGAGGACGTCGCGATCCAGGTTCTGACCCAATGCCGGCCGGAGCTGATCGAGCGCACCTTCGAGGCGGTCAAGGGTGCGAAAAAGGTCGTCCTCCACTTCTACAATTCGACCTCGAGCCTCCAGCGCGAGGTCGTCTTCAGGACCGACCGCAAGGGCGTCACCGAGATCGCGGTCAACGCGGCCCGGCAGGTCAAGGCGCTCGCCGACGCGACCCCTGGCACGGATTTCCAGTTCGAATATTCGCCCGAGAGCTTCACCGGCACCGAACTCGATTTCGCGCTGGAAATCTGCGAGGCGGTGAAGGAGGTCATCGAGCCGACGCCCGAGAGGCGGCTGATCTTAAATCTGCCGGCGACGGTCGAGATGGCGACGCCCAACACCTACGCCGACCAGTTCGAATGGTTCGGGCGCCATGTCTCCGACCGCGCGAGCGTGATCCTGTCCGTTCATCCGCACAACGACCGCGGCACCGCGGTCGCGGCGGCGGAGCTGGCGCTGATGGCCGGGGCAGAACGGGTCGAGGGCACCTTGTTCGGCAACGGCGAGCGCACCGGCAATGTCGATATCGTCACCATGGCGCTCAACCTGTTCACCCAAGGCGTCGATCCGGAGCTTGATCTGCACGACGTGAACGCGATCCGGGAGGTCGCCGAATATTGCAACCAGCTGCCGGTGCATCAGCGCCACCCCTATGTCGGCGAGCTCGTCTACACCGCCTTTTCCGGTTCGCATCAGGACGCGATCAAGAAGGGTTTTGAGGCGCAGGCCAAGCGCAACGATCCGGTGTTCCAGGTGCCCTACCTGCCGATCGACCCCAGGGACGTCGGGCGCGACTACGAGGCGGTGATCCGCATCAACAGCCAGTCTGGCAAGGGCGGCATGGCCTATATCCTGCGCGCCGACCACGGGCTCGACCTGCCGCGCACGCTTCAGGTCGAGTTCTCCAGGATCGCCCAGGAGCGGATGGACGCCGACGGCAAGGAGCTCACCTCGCCGGAGCTGTGGTCGCTGTTCCGCCAGGCCTATCTGCTCGACGACGCGCCGATGACGCTGATCAAGCAGCAGACGGTTCCGATGAGCCCCGACAACCGCGAGCTGGTCGCGACCTTGCGCAAGGCCGACGGCTCGATCGCGACGATCGAAGGCGAGGGCAACGGCCCGATCGACGCCTTCGTCGACGCCTTGAAGAAGGCGTTCAAGGTCGAGTTCTCGTTCATCGACTATCACGAGCACGCGGTCGGCCGCGGGGCCAACGCCACCGCAGCCTGCTATGTGGAAATCCAGGACGGCGCCGGCCGCTCGCTGCACGGAGTCGGCATCGACCCCAGCATCGTGATGGCGTCGCTCAAGGCCACGCTCAGCGCCGTGCTCAGGCTGATGCGCCGCGAGGGCAGGGCGTAAGCGGCCGGCTCGAGCGAAGGTTTCGCGCCCCGCCGTTCGGCTGCCGCCAGGGCGAGCGGCAAGGCGCCGCGTCCGTGCGTCCGAATGCGGCTATTGGGGCGCCGGGATTTCGCCAAACCTCCGTGAGTCCGGCGCCAATTCTGCGGATTTCCGACACCTTGCCGTAGCATAACCGCCTCAGTTCGAAATTGTTCCGGACTCTGTCCGGAGCGCTTGAAATCACACACAGATAGGAGGAATTCATGTCCGCTTTCGCGTTGCGTCGACCGGTGAGGCGCGCGGCTCTTCTTGCCTGCTCCGCCGCCGCGATCGGCGCGTTCGGATGTTCGGCGTACGCAATGAACGCCGCGGCGCCGTCGCTGTCCGCCGGCGCCTTCTCGAGCGACTTTTCCGCGATGGCCAAGCTGAAAGACCTGGCCTCGCAGGGGAAGGGCAAGATCGGCGTCCTGCTGCCCGAGACGACCACCTCGGCGCGCTACACGTCCTTCGACGCTCCCTACATCAAAGAGGCGTTCCAAAAGGCCGGGCTGCCGTCCGATGACCTCATCATGACCAACGCGCAGGGCAGCGAGTTCGACCGAACTGACTCAGGCGCAGTCGGCGATCACCCAGGGCGCAAAGGTGCTGCTCATGGATCCGATCTCTTCGGGCGTCGGCGCCTCGATCGAATCCTACGCCAAGGCGCACGGGGTGCCGGTCATCGATTACGACCGTCTGACGCTCGGCGGCGACCGCGCCTATTATGTCAGCTTCGACAATGTCGCGGTCGGCAAGCTGATCGGCAAGGGCATGGTCGAGTGCATCACGGCGTGGAACGTCAAGGACCCGCATATTCTGGTGATGCGCGGCGCGCCGACCGACAACAACGCCACCCTGTTCGCGCAAGGCTACATGTCGGTGCTTAACCCCGACTTCGCGTCGAAGAAATTCATCAAGGTCGCCGAGCCCGCGGGAACGTGGGATCCGGCGACCGCGCGCACGACGTTCGAGGGACAATATACGGCTCATCCCAAAATCAACGCGGTGGTGATGCCCAACGACGACACCGCCAACGCCGTGATCTCCTACCTGAAGACGATCAAGGTTCCGGCGAAGACGTTTCCCACCACCGGACAGGACGCGACCCTGACCGGGCTGCAGAACGTGCTCTCCGGTTATCAGTGCGGCACCGTCTACAAGCCGATCTATCTCGAGGCGCAGGCGGCCGCCGCGCTCGGGCTTTATCTGCGCGCCGGAGTCAAGCCGCCGGCGGCGCTGGTCAGCGGATCGACCATGGACTCCAAGCAGAAGAAGGAGGTGCCCTCGGTGCTCATGAAGCCGACCTGGGTGACCCCGCAAAACATGGCCGCGACCGTGGTCAAGGACCGCTTCGTCGACGCCTCCAAACTCTGCGCCGGAGACATGGCGAAGGACTGCAAGACCGACGGAATTTCCTGACGTCTCGCGGCGATGACGGCGGCGACGTCTCCCGGCCGCCCGCCGGCAACGTCGGCGCCGGCTGAAACAGCGGTCGCGCCCGCCAGGGCGCTGCTGGAAGTCAAGGGCCTGCAAAAGCATTTCGGCGCGGTGCAGGCCCTGGTCGGCGTCGATCTGGTCGCGCCTGCGGGCCAGGTGACGGCGCTCGTTGGCGACAACGGCGCCGGCAAATCGGTGCTGATCAAGTGCATCGCCGGCATCCATGAACCGGATGCCGGCGAGATCATCTGGGAAGGACGCCCGGTCCGCGTCCGCAATCCGCGTGACGCGGCCGCGCTAGGGATCGAGGTCGTGTACCAGGACCTCGCGCTCTGCGACAATCTCGACATCGTGCAGAACATGTTCCTTGGGCGGGAGCGCCTGAGCGGAGGCTTGCTCGACGAAGACGACATGGAGCGCGCCGCCGCGAGCACGCTTGCGAGCCTTCGGGTCGCCACCCTGCGCTCGATCCGTCAGGCCGTCTCCTCGCTTTCCGGCGGCCAGCGCCAGGCGATCGCGGTCGCCAAAGCGGTCATGTGGAACTCCAAGCTGGTGATCCTCGACGAGCCGACGGCGGCGCTGGGCGTCGCCCAGACCAGGCAGGTCCTGGAGCTGGTTCGGCGGCTGGCCGATCACGGGCTCGCGGTCGTCATGGTCTCGCACAATCTCAACGACGTGTTCGCGGTCGCCGACCGCCTCGTCGTTTTGCGCCTGGGGCGCACCGTGGCGGCAAGCGAGGCCTCCTCGTTCGATGCGCAGAGCGTCGTCGAACTGATGACCACCGGACGCTCGTCGCGCCCAATCGGAGGATCGAGCCGAGGCGCCGAGGCGAACCAGGCGGCTAGGGCGACGAGCTTCGCCGGTCCGCTCGAAGCCAATGAAACGGCCGCCGCCGGCGCTTCCGCGATCGTTTCGGACGGCGGCGCCGAGACGATGGGCGATTACGCGCGGGCGCTGTGGGCGCGCGTTCTCGCCGGACAGAGCGGCGTGCTGCCGGTGGTGCTGGGCGCAGCGCTGATCGCGATTATTTTTCAGACCCAGAACTCCAGCTTTCTTCAACCCGGCAATCTGGTCAACCTGCTGGTGCAAGGCTCGGTGTTCATGCTGATCGGCATGGGCGAGATTTTCGTGTTGCTGCTGGGCGAAATCGATCTTTCTCTCGGATTCGTCGCCGGCATCGGCGCAACCGTCGCGACGATCGTCGTGCAGCCGAACGTCGGCTGGCCGTGGTGGGCGGCGATCGCCGCCGCCCTGGCCGCGACGGCCGCCCTCGGGGCGCTGCAGGGCACGCTGATCACCCGGCTGCGGCTTCCCTCATTCGTCGTCACCCTGGCCGGTCTGCTCGGGTTTCAGGGCTTGATGATTCAGCTGCTCGGGACCGGCGGCACGATCCCGATACCGAACGAAACGATCAACGACCTCGCCAATGCGACGCTGAGCCGGACCGGCGGATGGGCGCTCACGGCGGCGGCGGTGATCGTTTACGCGGCGATATCCCTCGTGCGCGACGGCCGCCGGCGCGCGAGCGGGCTGGTGGCGCCGCCGGCGAGTCTGACCGCGCTGAAGATACTCGCCGCCGCCGCGGCCGGCGTGGCCCTGGTGGCGCTGTGCAATGTCGACCGCGGCGTGCCGAGATTTCCGCTGAACGGGATGCCGTGGGTGATCCCCATCGTCTTTGCGGTGCTCGTCGCATGGACGTTCGTGCTCGGACGCACGCGGTTCGGCCGCTGCGTCTACGCGATCGGCGGCAGCGCGGAAGCCGCCCGGCGCGCGGGCGTCAACCTCGCGCGCGTTCGCACCCTGGCGTTTGTGCTGGCGGCGGCGACCGCCGGTCTCGGCGGCGTCATTTACGCCTCGCGCCTGCGCTCGATCTCGACCAGCTTCGACGGCGGCACGATCGTGCTCTACGTGGTCGCGACGGCGGTGATCGGCGGCGCCAGCCTGTTCGGCGGACGCGGGCGTCCTCTGCATGCGGTGCTGGGCGGCGTCGTCATCGCCGCCATCGTCAACGGCATGGCGCTGCTCGGGCTGCCGGCGGCGATTCAATTGATGGCGACCGCGCTAGTGCTGCTGGCTTCGATCACCGTCGACGTCGCCGTGCGACGCAGGGGAGAGACCGTGCGTTGACGAATGACCGAATTCGGGGTGGAATGAAAAAAGAAGTCGAAAAGGAGGCGCGCCTATGTCCAATACGACCATGTCCTTTACAACGCCAGCTTCTTCAAAGTCCGGCCACAAGGTCGGCCGCAGGACCATTCTGAAGGCTGGCCTCGCGGCCGGCGCGATGCAGTTCGCCAGTCCGTTCATCGTCAGGGCGCTCGGAGAGGAGCCGATCAAGATCGGGCTCGATGACCCATTCACCGGCACCTACGCCCAATTCGGCAAGAATGAGCAGATCGGATGCCAGCTCGCCATCGATGAAATCAACAAGAAGGGTGGCATTCTCGGCCGCCAGGTGACGTTGCTGGCGGAAGATTCCACCAGCACCGACACCGGCGTCGCGGTGCAGAAGGCGCACAAACTGCTCGACCGCGACAAGGTCAATTTTCTGTTGGGCAACGTCAACTCGGCCATGGCGCTCGCGATGGGCGACGTCTCGTCCAAGGCTGGCGTGCTGCATATCGTGACCGGCGGCCACACCGACGCGGTCACCGGCACGGACTGCCATTGGAACGTGTTCCGCGTCTGCAACACCACGCGCATGGAGACCAACTCCGTCTCCAAGATTCTGTTTGATAAGTACGGCAAGAAATGGTATTTCATCACGCCGGACTATGCCTTCGGACATACGCTTCAGCAGGGCTTCGAGGCCAGCCTGAAAAAGTTCGGCGGGACAGAGGTCGGGGCCTCGCTGACGCCGCTCGGCTCCACCGATTTCTCCCCCTATTTGATCAAGGCGCAGGCGGCGAACCCGGACGTGATCATTTTCCTCACCGCTGGCCAGGACGCGGTCAACTCGCTCAAACAGGCGGTGCAGTTCGGCCTCGACAAGAAATTCCATATCGCCGGCGCGCAGCAGGAGCTGGAGGTTCTGGAAGGGCTCCCGCCCGAGGCGCGCATAGGAACCTGGGTGTTCGAATGGTATTGGGTGCAGCCGAACGTGCCGCATGTCGCCGACTTCGTTTCCGCGATCCGGAAGGTCTACAACGGCAAAGTCCCGACCGCGCGTCACTGGTTCGGTTATGCGTCGGTGTGGACCTGCGCGCTGATCGCCAACCAACTCAAGACCCTCGATGCGGAAAAGCTGGCAAAGGGCCTCGAGAACTTCACTCTGCCGCCGGAAGTGGCGCTGATGCCGAATAAGGTGTTTTATCGCGCCGGCAACCATCAACTGATGCCGGACCTGTACGTCGGCCACGCGGTGGCGAAGGGTCCTGAGCCGGAGGATCTGTTCCACGTCGATTCCGTGGTTCAGGGCGTCGACGTGGCTCTTCCGGTTGAGGAAACCGGCTGCCATTTGAAATGGCCGACTTAAGCCCGGATCGACGGGCGCCGTCGCGTCGACGGCGCCCGTCGGCGCTCGCCGACGCGACCGCGCCTGGCTTGCCCTCCCCATGACCCAGCTCATCCTGTTCAATGTGTTCAACGGGCTCATTATCGGCGCGTTCTATGCGCTGATGGCGCTCGGCCTGTCGCTCATCCTCAACCTGTCCGGCGTCATCAATTTCGCTCATGGCGGCTTCCTGGCGATCGGCGCCTACCTCGCCTTCACGTTGATGCCATATGTCGGATTCTGGGGCGCGCTGGCGCTGGCGCCGGTGTTGACCGCAATATTCGGCCTGATCGTCGAACGCTTTCTCATCCGCCGGGTCTACGGCCGCGATCCGCTTTACAGCCTGCTTCTGACTTTCGGCCTCGCCTTCATGCTCGAGGACGGCACCCGCATCATCTGGGGACCGCAGACCCTTCCCTTTTCCGTCCCCGGCTGGATGTCGAATTCGCTGAGCAGCCAGTTCTTCTTTCTCACCGGCTACCGCCTGTTCATGGTGGCGCTGGCTTCGGCTGCGGTCATTGTTTTCTTCGCCGTGCTGCGCTGGACCCGGCTTGGGATGCGCATTCGCGCCGGCGCTGTCGATCTCGAAACCGTTTCGGTTCTCGGCGTCAATATCCGGATATTGCGCAGCCTCAATTTCGGGCTCGGCATCTATATGGCCGGGCTTGCCGGCGTCCTTGCCGCGGGAATGCTCGGCCTGCAGCCGACCATCGGAAGCGATCTCATCATGCCGAGCTTCGTCGCCATCATTATCGGCGGGCTTGGAAGCCTGCCGGGGACGCTTGTCGGCGGTCTGGTGATCGGGGTCGCCTCCGGCGTCACCAGCGTGTTTTTTCCGTCGGCCAGCGAGGCGGTGATTTATGTCATCATGGCCCTCGTCCTCCTCGTTCGTCCGCGCGGGCTGTTCGGCGAGGAGGGCCGCTTCCAATGAGGGCGTTTCTGACCAGAAAATACGTCGGAGCGGCGGTGATCTGGCTCGTGCTCCTGACGATGCCCTACTGGCTCAATGCGGTCGGCGGCTATACCCAGCTCGGCTCGACCGTCCTGATCATGGCGCTGGCGGCGACCGCCCTCAATTTTTTGCTCGGCTACACCGGCGTTCTTTCGTTCGGCCACGCCGCCTATTTCGGGCTCGGCGCCTATGGCGCCGGGCTGATCATCAAGGATGTAGTCCCGAACACGCTGGTCGGCATGGCCGTCGGCGTCGCTGCGGCTGTGGCGGCCGCCGCGGTCGTCGGGCGGCTGATCGTCCACCTGCGCGGAATTTATTTCGCCATGGTGACGATTGCGTTCGGACAAGTGTTCTACTTCATCGCCTATCGCTGGAACAGCGTGACCGGAGGCGACGATGGCCTCTCGAATTGGGGCCGCCAGCCGATCAATTTCGGAGTGGTCAAACTCGACATCGCCAAGGATCCGATCGCCTTCTACTACTTTGTGCTGTTTTTCTTCGCCCTTTCGCTTGTGATCATGGCGGCGCTGCTGCGATCGCCGTTCGGCCGGACCCTGCTCGCGATCCGAGAGAACGAGCGGCGCGCCCGTTTCCTCGGGATTCCGGTCGATCAGCACATCTGGCTGTCCTGGATGATCTCCTGCACATTCGCCGGCCTGGCCGGCGCGCTGTTCGCGCTGCTCAACAACTTCGCCGATCCGCACTATCTTCGATGGGACCAGTCGGGGGAGTTCGTCATCATGGCGGTGCTGGGCGGTATGCGCTCGTTCTGGGGGCCGCTGATCGGAGCGGCGATTTTCGTCGTTCTTCAGGACTATGTCTCGACGATGACCCAGAACTGGATGTCCTACATCGGCCTGTTCTTTGTCCTCATCGTGCTGTTTTTTCCCGCGGGCGTGCTGGGGATCGTCCGCAAGGCGTGATCCGGCGGATCGCGCTGGCGACCCGCGATCGGGTCTCACAACGCACGCCCGGCGACGCTCAATCCGCGCGGCGCGCTAAGAAATGCGCCGGCGGTCAGCCGTCGGCGCCGCCTTCGAGCCGCGCGGCGACGGCTTCCAGCCGCGATCCGAGTTCGTCGAGGCCGGCGGCGATCGCCGACGCCCGCTCCAGCGCCGCCGCCGTGCGCTTGCGCTCTTCCGTCGCCTCGTCGCGGGCCTCCGCCAGATTGTCGGCGATCGTCAACGCCGCCATCACGACGAGGCGCTGGTCGCCGATCTCGCCGAACGAGGCGCGCAACTCTCCGATCTTGCTGTCGATCAGCCCCGCGAGCAACTCCAGCCGGGCCTCCTCGCCCTCGTTGCAGGCGAGGCGATACTTGCGGTTGTCGATCGTGACCGAAACATGCGCCATGTCGCGCGCCTCTTTATTCGAAGACGCCCGGCGTCTAGCCCGCCGCCGGATCCATCCTTTCGAGAATTTTTCCGATCGCGAGCGCCGCGCGCGCGAGCCGTTCGCCCGCCTCCAGGTTGGCGGCCTCGAGCGCGCGCGAGCGGTCGAGCGCGGAGTCGAGTTCGACCGCGAGCCGCGAGCGATCGTCCTGCATCAGGGCGTATTCTTCCTCGACGCCCGCGCGGGCGTCGTCGCGCCGCGCGCGCCGTTCGACCGCGCGCTCCACCTGATCGACGGCCGAGGCGAGCCGCCTCAGCGACAGCTCCAGAGCGTTCGAGGACGCATCGATTCTGTCCATTGCAGCGTTTTGTTTACGCGATGCTTGAAAGCGGCGTCAACGCTCGCGGCCATGCGCCAAGGCTGAATGCCAAGTTGTCAACGGTTGGATGCTCGAGATTCGCCTCAAAGCGCGTCGGAGGAACGCGCGCTGGCGTCGGGGCCTTGGCTCCGGCGGCCGTTCAATGGCCCTCGAACGCGATCAGCGTGCGGACCGGCACGCCGAGGGCCCTGAGCTTCGCGGCGCCGCCCAATTCCGGCAGGTCGATGACGAAACAGGCGGCGACGAGGTCGCCGCCGACTTTTTTCAGCAGCTTCGCCGCTCCTTCCGCCGTTCCGCCGGTCGCGATCAGATCGTCGACCAGCAGCACGCGTTCGCCGGGCCGCACCGCGTCCTCGTGGATCTCCATCTCATCCAGCCCGTATTCGAGGCTGTAGGCGATGCTCAGCTTCGCATGCGGCAGCTTTCCCTTCTTGCGGATCGGCACGAAGCCGGCCGACAGCTGATGGGCGACCGCGCCGCCGAGGATGAAGCCGCGCGCCTCCATGCCGGCGATCTTGTCGATCTTGGTTCCAGCCCATGGCTGCACCAGTTCGTCGATGGCGCGGCGGAAGGCGCCGGCGTCGCCGAGCAGGGTCGTGATGTCGCGAAACATCACGCCCGGCTTGGGATAGTCCGGGATCGAGCGGATATGACGCTTAAGCTCCGAATCCAAATCCATCATGCGTCTCACTGGCGCGCGGCCGGGGCCGCCGGCGCCGCGAGGCCGGCGTCGGTGGCGAAGCGTCAACCCGCTGGTCGAGCGCCATTATCGGGTCGCGCGTCGGTCGTGGCAAGCCGACCGAGGGGCGCGGTTCAAGGAACGATCCGAGCCGATTAGGCGCCGCCTCGCCTTGCTCCCGTCCGTCGGCGCTTATGCTATCCTGTCTGGCGCCTGAGGGCTCACTATGTCGGAAACCCGCAAACTCGCCGCAATCCTTGCCGCCGACGTGGTCGGCTACAGTCGGCTCGCGGGCGCGGACGAGGAGCGCACGCTCGCGCGGCTGAGGGCTTTGCGCAGCGATCTGATCGACCCGAGCATCGCCGTGCATCACGGGCGCACGGTCAAGCGGACCGGCGACGGCGGCTCTGGTCGAGTTCCGCAGCGTGGTCGACGCGGTGCGTTGCGCGATCGAGGTGCAGAACGGAATGGTCGAGCGCAATGCGGGCGTCGCGCCGGAACGGCGCATCGAATTTCGCATCGGCGTTCATTTCGGCGACGTGGTCGAGGAGGCCGACGGCGATCTGATGGGCGACGGCGTCAATATCGCCGCGCGGCTCGAAGGCATTTGCGCGCCCGGCGCGATCTGCCTCTCCGAGGACGCCTATCGTCAGGTCAAGGGGCGGCTCGATCTCGCGGTCAGCGATCTCGGCCCGACCCAGCTCAAGAACATCGCCGAGCCGATCCGGGTCTATGCGCTTGAAGTCGGCGCGCCCGCCCAGGCGAAGCCCGCGCCGGCGCCCGACGCAACCGAAAAACCTCGGCGCCGCGACCCGCGCCTCTCGATTGTCGTGCTGCCGTTCGCCAATATCGGGCGGCGATCCCGAGCAGGAGCATTTCGTCGACGGCAGGTCACGGAGAGCCTCACCACCGATCTCTCGCGAATACGCGGCGCTCTTCGTGATCGCGCGCAAACGGCGTTCACCTACAAGGGCAAGCCGGCTCGACGTGAAGACGATCGGCGCGAGAGTTGAGCGTGCGCTACGTGCTCGAGGGCAGCGTCTCAACGCGGCGGCAACCGCGTGCGCGTCAACGTCCAGCTGATCGACGCCGAGACCGGCAACCACCTCTGGGCCGAGCGGTTCGACAGCCCCTTGGCGACCTCTTCGACATGCAGGACGAAATCGTCGCCCGGCTGGCCGTCGCCGCTGAACATCGAGCTCGTCGCCGCCGAAGCGCGACGCGCCGAGCGCTCGCGAACCCCGACCCGAAGGAATCGTATTTCCAGGGATATGGCTTGCGCTCAATAAGGGTTCTGACGCCTGACCAATGTCACGCAGGCGCGCGGCTTTTGCGATCGCGCGCTCGCGCGCCGATCCCGAGCAATGTCGACGCGCTCGATCGGATCGGCCGGCGCGGACATGCATCGCGGGCCTATATGCTTTTGTGACGCGATCCGGCGGCGGCCTTCGCGGCGGCCGAAGCGCAAGTTGACGCAAAGCCTTGTCGCTCGGTCCCAACTGACGCATGCCCGCGGGCCATCTGGCGCTGGCGGCTTGTCGAGGTGTTCACCGGCGCGCCGTGCGGAAGGCATCGCCGAATGTCGACGTGCGCTGGAGCTGGATCCGAAATCTCGCCGCCGCCCACGCCTATCATCGGACTTGGCAAGATCTTCGTCGGCCGCGCCGAGGAAACCGAGGCGTCACGATTCGCAGAGGCGCTGCGCCTCAGTCCGCGCGATCCGTTGAGCTTACTGCTGGATGCGGATATCGCGGGCACGCGAAGCTTCACCTCGGCGAGTTACGAGCAAGCGGTCGAGTGGTGCCCGCCGGGCGATCGAGATCAACCGAAATTATCCGATTTCGCATATTTTATCTGCCGCTGCGCTCGCCCAGCTTGGCCGACTGGACAGGCGCAGTTCCGACGTCAAGGCTCGCGCTCGCGCTCAAGCTTCAACGATCTCCGCGCCCGGCCATTGGACGGCGTGGAGCGACGACCCGACGTATCTACGCCGCGAGCTCGAGCGCCATTTGTCGAAGGCATGCGCAAGGCCGGAGTTCCCGAACAATGACCGCCGCCCGCCGCCTCGCCGCGATCCTCGCCGCCGACGTCGTCGGCTACTCCCGCCTGATGGGCGAGGACGAGGCGGGGACGGCGCTAAGCGTTCGCGAGCATCGCGACGCGGCGCGGCCGATCGTGGCGGGCTTGGGCGGCCGCATCGTCAAGACGACCGGCGACGGGCTGCTGCTGGAGTTTCCCTCCGTGGTCGCCGCGGTCGAATGCGCGATCGCGATCCAGAAACTGATGGCGGAGCGCAATGCCCCAACGCCGGCGGCGAAGCGCATCCTCTATCGCATCGGGGTCAACCTCGGCGACGTGCTGATCGACGGCGACGACATCCTCGGCGACGGCGTCAATATCGCGGCGCGGCTGGAGGGAATTTGCGAGCCGGGCGGCGTGCTGATCTCGGGCACGGCCTACGACCATGTGCGCGGCAGGATCGACGCCGACTTCGTCGATCTCGGCGAGAAGCCGCTCAAGAACATCGCGCGGCCGGTGCGCGTTTATGCGCTTGGGGTCGGCGAGATCGCTCGGGCGAGCGCCTCGACGCCTCCGACGCCCGCTGTCCTGGCAAAACCGACAGCGGCGGCGCTGTTGGGGATCGCGGCCTTGCTCATCGTGATTGCGGCTGGCGGGTGGCACTGGTTCATCGCCAACGGGCCTGGCGCCGTCGCCACGGGCCCGGCCGCGCCAGTCTCCACGCCGGCGTCCGAGGCCGGGCAGCTCTCCATCGTCGTGTTGCCGTTCGCCAATCTCTCCGGCGACCCGAGCCAGGATTATTTCGCCGACGGACTCACGGAGAACTTGACCACCGACCTGTCGCGCCTCAGCGGCTCCTTCGTGATCGCGCGCAACACCGCCTTCACGTTCAAAGGCAAGAATGTCGACGCCCGGGTAATCGGCAAGGAGCTTGGGGTCCGCTATGTGCTTGAAGGGTCTGTCCAGCGCGACGACGGCCGCATGCGCGTCAACGCCCAGCTGATCGACGCGGAAAGCGGCAAGCATCTCTGGGCCGAGCGCTTCGACAAGCCGCTGGCTGATCTCTTCGAAATGCAGGACGAGATCGTCGCCCGCCTCGCCAATCAACTGGGGACGGAACTGACGTCGGCCGAAGCGCATCGGGCCGAACGAGCATCGAATCCCGATTCGATGGACCTCTTTTTTCAAGGACTGGCATCGCTCAATAAGGGGATCAACGTCGAAAATATGGCGCAGGCGCGCGGCTATTTTGAGCGCGCCCTGACGGTCGATCCCGGCAACCTCGACGCATTGCTCGGCCTGGGGCGGGTCGACTATTCGGTGGGCGCAGCCTATCTGTCGGACGACCGGGACGCCCGGCTCGCGGCGGCCGAGGCGGAAATAGGCAAGGTGCTTTCTCTGCGGCCGAACGATGCGCTGGCCCACGAGATCGATGGGCGGCGTCCTGATCGAGACCAAGCGCGCGGACCAGGGCATCGCCGAACTCGAGCGAGCGTTGGCGCTCGATCCGAACCTGGCCGCTGCTCACGGGGCTATCGGTCTCCCCAAGATATTCGTCGGTCGCCCCGAAGAAACTGGAGCCCATGAAAGCGAAGCCTTGCGCCTCTCTCCGCGCGACAGTTTCGCCTGGCTCTGGCTGCACTTCGCGGGCGCCGCGAAGCTATGACTCTCGGCGAGAGGAGGAGGCCGTCGCATTGTTTCGCCGCTCGATCGAGAACAACCGGACCATCCGCTAACGCATTTCTTCCTCGCCGCAACGCTGGCCAATCTTGGAAATTGGAAGAGGCCACGCCGAGGCCAAAGCCGGCCTCGCGCTCGACCCGGGCTTCTCGATCCGTCGCTTTCGCGCCGGCACGCTGAGCGACAACCCAGTCTATCTGGAGGGAGCGGCTCTACGAGGCTGCGCAAGGCCGGAGTCCCCGAACAATGATCGCCGCCCGCCGCTGTTCCGGTTCAGCTGAAGGAGATCCACATGACACAAGTGACCATGAACCTCCGTGTCAATCCATCTGACGAGACCATCCGCCTCGGTCCGCTCGCCGTGCGCTTCTTGCTCACCGGAGAGAATTCGACCGGCAGCGTCGCCGCCTTTGAACTCCTTGTCCCGGGCGCGCAGCGTCTGGCGGCTCCAGCGCATAGCCACGACCATTACGAGGAGACGATCTACGGCATCGATGGAGTGCTGACCTGGACTGTGGACGGAAAACAATTTGATGTCGGGCCGGGGCAAGCGCTGTGCATTCCACGAGGCGCGATTCACCGATTCGACAACAACGGAATTCGGGACGCGAAGGCGCTCTGCGTGATCACGCCAGCCATGATAGGTCCGCAGTATTTCCGCGAGACTGCCGAGGTGATCAATGCGACGCCCGGTGGTCCGCCGGATCGAGCAGGGTTGGCGGAGATCATGCGCCGCCACGGCATCACGCCGGCTCCGCCTCAGAGGTCGCCTTAATTTCCCCTGACTGTGCGCGAGGCCTTGCGCGCGACCCAGCCTTCAGCATCTCCCGCGCCGGCGCCGCCCGGACCGCGATGAGCGGCGACCCGACGTATCTGGACGGGCTCAAGCCCATTTTCGACGGCCTGCGCAAGGCCGGAGCCCCTGAACA
>CAWIHZ010000016.1:0-147544 GCA_963835955.1 uncultured Alphaproteobacteria bacterium
CTGTGTGGCGAAAATGACATAGCAGTTCCCGACACTTTCTGGAGTGTATGCAGCGTTATGCCGGGTAGAAGTAGGTAACGCAATATTTGTGAGTCTTTGATAAATTTATCGTTTGTGAGACAAAGCGTGCAAAGCTTGGTAGCTGCGATCAAGTTTATGAGCAAAGTGCGGGCCCTTTGATGCCTCTGTATCTTAACTTGAACGCGATACTTCGACATCTCTTTAATCGAAACAAGCGTAGAGAGTTTCGTCGCAATCAGCTCGCAAACGAGAATCGCAGCAAAGGCAGTCCGGGCAATCGTAGCGATTCGACAGACAACGCGTCGGCTAAGCCAGTTGGGGGACAGATAACGGAAGCGCCGCTCGACGCAGCGTTCAACGCTATGGAACTAGAGGATCCCCATCTCGCCGCCACTCTGTTCGATGAAGCCCTTGGAGCCGACCTAGAGGCCGCAACCGCGCGCGCATTGCATCAATACGGGGTCGCGCTTGCATGGATCGGTAGGCTCGACGATGCAGAACAGGCCCTGCGTCTGGCCTTCAAGAAAGAGCCTAGTCCCTTGCTTGCCTATAGGTTAGGAAGCGTCCTCGCCGAGCAGCGAAAATTCGGCGAGGCCGCCGCGGCTTTCGCGGCGAGCGACCCGCCCCAAGTGTTGGCGGCGGGGGCCACCATGCGCTCGATCCTCTTCCCGGGAGGGAAGAATGACCTTCGGATTCCAGACGTTCCCTTCCGCAGGTCGGTTCATGGCCTCTTCGACGGGACGGCTGACAACTGCAGTTTTGTCTATTTCGTCGCGGCTGACTCGCGGTATATCAAGCTCTTCGCTCGCGCGCTCCATTCATCGTTGGCTGCCGTTCATGCGAACTGCCTTCTCCATATCCACCTCATAAACCCGGACGACTCTGCGCTGCGGCTCCTGGCCTATATGAAGGAGAGGCCAGGACCCATGGTCACATGCTCGCGCGAGGAGGTCGACCTATCCGGACTTTCGAACGATCAGCGTCGCGTCTATTATGCCTCGGCCCGGTTCTTCGTCTTATCTGCGCTGCGTCGCCATTACGACAAGCCGGTGATCGCTGCGGACATCGATCAGGTCGTCTTGAAAGATCCGGCGCCTTTGATTGAGTCCGGTTCCGACGTGGCGGCGATCCGCTTCTCCCTCGGGCGTTTCAACCTGATGGCGCGTTTCTCGGCCTCCGTGATCATCGCATCAACCTCTGCCGCAGCAACCTATTTCGACCGTGTCGCGGGCTATATCGCCGACCGGATGCGCGATTCTACAGCAATCGCTTGGCATCTCGATCAGATCGCACTCGACATCGCGCATCTCGTGTCGGATGACATAGTGCTGAGCGACCTCCCTAGCGGCGTCATGCTCAGCGCCCCGCCGGACACTAACGTTCCGGGCGAAACCTATTTTTGGTCCGTGACATATACGATCGCGGCGAATGCCCAAAAGCTGGCGCAGCCAATCTTTCGGAAGCTTGAAACGGCGCCATTGATCGTCGTGACCCGCGTCTATGGTCACTCCGAGGGACTGGAGCGTACGATCGCGAGCGTGGCTAGAGACGGATATTCGAACGTCGCTCACGTCTTGATTGACCATCGCGGGACCGATATCCGTACCGGTCCCGTCAAGGCGGGAACATCGGGACTGGCAATTAGCGATCACGAAGGAGGAAGCTTTGCAGATCTGATGAAAGAAATGCCGAACGCCGTCTTTGTCGAGCTTCCTTGCGGGGAGGAGCTTGGGCCGCGGACGTTGCTGGAGATCATGCTGGCCATTGAGAGAGCCGGATCACACCAGCGCGCGCGCCACGGCTCTGAAGTCATTGACCTGCCGGCCGGAGTCGGATTTGCGGCGAGCGGCGAGCGGCTGAGGGTTTTTCGGAAGCCAGAGTGGAACGGGCATCACTCAAACGTGAGGGTGCTCGCTCGTGCATAACGGCTTAAAAGGCGGGTCGTTTTGAACGACAAAGCCCACCATTCGAACACGTGAACTAACAAATAACGGGTCAATTATGCCTTTATACCTCAATTGGGGCGCGGTATTACGACATCCCCTAAGCAGTGAAAAACGGGGCGAGTTCCGCCGCAGCAACATACTTTTGTGGGGTGAGGCAGCGAGGCAGGTAAAGCGCGAGCTTGAGGCGACTAGGCTGCAACTTTCTGTCGCGAATGACTCTCTTCAGCGGGCGGTGGCCCGCAGCGACGCGCTCGAAGCCGCACTCGTTGCGATTCGAAAGGAAAATGCCGCGCTAGCGGAACGCGGCACCATTGCAGCCGATCTAAAGAGCGCGCTGGACAGAGTAGCCGTGGCCGACACCGTCGCTAAACAGCTGTCTGACGTGCGCGACCGCCTGGCCAGCAGGCTGGAACTTCTGACCTCCGAAGTCGTCGATGTTCGTCGTCAAATTGACTCTGCAGGCCAGCGAGACGGTTCCGATGAGACGCGCCGCCTTTATCTCGACTTGCTCGAATCCGCCTTGACCGGGGTCCTCACACGCGACAGCAACGCAGCGCCTTGGGGGTCCGAAGAATTCGATGCAGATCGAAGGCTTTATGGTCGGGACTGGCCCAAATCCGCCACGACGATGATTGGCACCGCTAGGATGCGCAACCTGCGCCGCCTGGTCGAGACGGCTCTCGCAGAAGGCATCGAGGGCGACCTCCTCGAGGCTGGCGTATGGCGCGGTGGCGCCTGTATCTACATGCGCGGCATCCTGGCCGCGCATGGGGTGACGAACCGCACGGTCTGGGTCGCCGACTCCTTCGCTGGCTTACCGAAGCCCGACGAGACGGCATATCCCGCCGACAAAGACGACACGCACCACGCCTTCGATGAACTTTCCGTGTCGCTCGATCAAGTGAAGGATAACTTCAATCGGTTCGGATTGCTCGACGAGCACGTCGTCTTCTTGCCGGGCTGGTTCAAGGACACCCTGCCTCGGGCGCCGATCGAGCGACTTTCCGTCCTGCGTCTCGACGGCGACATGTACGGGTCGACGATGGAGACGCTTCAGGCGCTGTACCACCGGGTGTCGGGGGGCGGCTTCATAATCATAGATGACTACATCCTACCGGCCTGCCGCGAAGCGGTTGACGACTTCCGCAGAGAGCAAGGAATCAATGAGCCCCTGCACGACGTGGACGGGGCGGCCGCCTATTGGAGGAGGGCTTGATTTACCGATAGGACTAATGGTCACCATCATCATTCCTGTTTTCGACGGGTGCAACTTTTCGGGGCTTGGCTCTCCTTGGCTCTCATTGAGCCGCCAGCTTCGATAACGACCGGGTGATACAACGAAGTGGCCTGATCACCTCCCGCGTAACCTTCGAGGAAGTGGACCCGAAGACCTCGTCCAGTCGCCGCTCCAAACTCGCCGCTAGCCTCGATGTTGAGCGACGGACGCGCCGGAACGGCCTGACTGCCTCCCTGGCGATTTTCCACGACGATGACGAGTAAATCTCATCCAATTGGCGCTTTAGTCTGGCTATCTCAGCCTCGCTCTTTATCTCGCTCTTCGACATACTCTCTTGAACATAACTTCCAAGCGCCCGATTCAGCTCTTCCGCGGCGGCGTCATCCCTTGCAAGCGCTCGTAATTTTTCGCCGGCAAGTTGCGCCGCTCGCCGTCCGGCCGCTTCGAATCCTCTTGCAAAGAAACTGGCGGCGATAGCGTGGTAACCGATGTACGGATGCAGCGAAGAACCACTTCTGATCTGCTCGTCCGTTAGATTTTCAGCGAAACGGGAGAGCAGATCGTTCGCCTCGGCGAGCGCCACGTCCCGGAGCTTACGTGTTCCCTGCTCCTCGTGCGACCTGGACTTGACCACGACCCCGGGCAAGTGAAGAAAGTCAAAATCCTCGGCGGTTCTGAACCAGAAGTCGTAGTCCTGCGTTGTCCTCAAGCTCTCGTCAAACCAGCCGTGCTTGTCGAACGCCGCCTTCGGAATCAGCAGGGTGCAACCGTGCAGGATATTTTGCGCTGTAATGAAGTAGCGAAAATTAGCCGGGTCCGTATCTCGGCAAAGCAATTTGCATGTCTTCGATCGATTCATTCGAAAACACCGAATAATCACCATAAATAACGCATGCGTCCAGGCTCTGGTTGCTCCGCAAGGTAATCGATTTGCCGTTCAATCTTGTCCGGAGTATAAAGGTCGTCGTGGCTCAGCCAAGAAACGAGCTGGCCTTTTGCTTCTGCGACAGCTAGGTTGAGCGCGGACGCAACCCCTCCGTTTTTCTTTTCGAAATACCTTACTCGATCCCCATACCCGCGAGCAACGCGGGCCGTCTTGCTGTTGTCGTCGGAGCCATCGTTCACAACAATAATTTCAAAATTCTTGATAGGTCTGAGCAAGCGCACTATCGATCGCAGAGGCCAGATAATTCGCGCCATTGTAAACCGGTATCACGATTGAAACCAGCGGCTCAAATAATTGACGGCCCTGATCGTTCAGGCGCGTTCCCATTGGTTCGAACCCTTTCACAGTATTTATTCCTCTTGCATAGAATTGGTATAAGCGGCGAATTCCGGCACCCACCACGAGAGGATCAACGTCCTTATCTTCCGCTCTAATTTTCGTGACATAGTAGTCGATTGCGGAAGCTATGCGCTTCCGGGTCAAGCGACTCAAGCTTGTTTCCCGCGTGCGTGCGGATATGGGCTCCAATTTCGTCGATTCCCGCGATCGGAGTAATCTTGGATATGCGACGCCACAAGTCGGTATCTTCGAAGCGTTCCATGGCTTCATCAAAGCCGCCGACTTGCTCCAGGATTTCTTTTCGAACCATCACGTTTGGCAATGTGATTGTGTGAGGGCGGAAGAAGGCGATCTGAGGATAGATTCTTCCCGTTAATGCCGCCTTGTATGTCGTGTTTATCGCAAGTCGGTCGTCGTTCACGCAGAAAGCCGGACATGTACGCCATCCCGAATTCCGGATTGGCGTCGAGGAACGCGACCTGGGTTCCGACCTTTGACGGAAGGTAATAATCGTCCGAGTCCAGGAAGGTGATGTATTCGCCGCGCGCCATGGCGATGGCCCGATTGCGCGCGCGCGATCGCCCGGCATTGTCCTGACGCACGCAGATGAGCCGATGATCGCGAAATGTCGCCAGGATGTCCTCGGTCTCGTCGGTCGAGCCGTCATCGATGACGATGACCTCGATGTCCTGGTAATCCTGCCCGAGCGCGCTCGCGACCGCCTCGCCGATGAAGTTCGCCCGGTTATAGGTTGGAATGATGATGGAGACGCGCGGTGCGGCGACGGATGGAGCGCCATCCGCGGCAGCGGCGGCCTTGAGATCGCTCACTTTCCAAACACCCAGGCACTTATCGGCCCAAAGTCCGTCCCCTTCCTCGCAGCGCTCGTTGATCAGCCGAAGGGGTGGAGGAAAGGAGAACGGCGGACGTTGAAGATTGAGCGTTCTCCACAGCCCGGTTGGAATATCCACATTCTTGTCCCGGCTCGTGAATGTCGTGGCGACCAGATATTTGGCGCCCGAGTCGAAGATGTTCTGGAGGGCGGATCGGATATCTCTTTCGGAGAGATGCACCAAGAGATCGCGGCTGAATACAAGATCGGCTCTTGGAAGCGGGTCCTTGACGACGTCGAGCAAGCCGAACGCCCGTCCTGGGCGAGAATATTTTCTTTGATTTGCTTCAATCAGTTGCGGGACGATGTCCGCTCCAAAGTAGTCGATCTGAAGATCCAATAGGCGCATCCAGTTGAAGTCGCCGCAGGGCACGTCAACCATCGACTGGACGCCAAGGTCGGACAGAAGCTGCGAGAGGGCTTTCCGAAGGACCTGTGTCGCACTTGCAGACGAACCGTGACCGGAGTGCGACTCGGAATTGCCCCAAACGTTCTTCTGATAAATTTCCTCGAAAACGTTCGTCATCAAGGCTCCGGATGAACCACGCGCCGGCGGTCGGCGCAAAGCGCCGCTAAAGCGGGCTCCTTCAACGCCAACCAACGAGGTTTGGCAAGTGGGGCCTGCAAGCGCCTGATTCGATTGCAGCCTTTCCAAAGAGCAAGACGGCCAGCCAAAGCCGACGAACGTCGATCAGCAGCCGGGTGAGCCAGCGACCTTAGGCCGGCGTCATCAAAGCCGCGTACTTCGCCATATTTGCCCAAATTGTCGTTTCCCGCAATGCTGAAACCTCTCGGTCTGGCAGCCTGCTGCGCACGACGGACGCCCAAAGTCTTAAGTCGAGTCGAGTGCGCGCGCCAAGCAACGAGTGAGCGTCCGACGTCAACTCCTTGTGTAATGGGACGCGAAACTCTTGCGGGATACCGCCGGTTTCGTTCAGTGTGTCATATGCGAAAAAGTCGCGCCCGAGCCAATGTTGCAGGTTCAAGGCGAAACAATCATTCTCCACAATATCGACGAAGTCAAAGTTGCCTAGTCGATCCGAGGCCTCCGCAACCAATTGCTCATCATTGGCGACACTAATAAAGTCATCGCAAGGAATCAAAGGATGAGGCCAGAGAAGCATCCGAATCGCCACATTGTCGATATGAGCCGCAATCAGCGGCTCACTCAAGAAACAAGCGAGAGCAAGGCGGCCATACCGCATGCGATCCCCCCATGTGCCAGACGACTTTAGCGTTACGTCAGTTTGCTGACGCAAATATAGCCAATGCGACATTAGTCGGGACACCGGCTCGCGTAGCACGGTAAGCATTCTTGCTTCCGGATAAGCCGTCAGTAGAGTCGAACAGGCAAAATGTCCCGCAACGAGCTCGACGTTCTTCGGAAGATCGGCAGGAGAAAAGTAAATTTGGCGAAGGAGCTCCGCGTCGAATGTTTCGAATTCGTGAAAACTATCGAACAAACATAGGTCGTAACCGAGAACCGTCAGGGATGGCTGCACGGCAGCCGTCAGCGCGAGTGTTAGTGACGCCCCGGAGGTTTTGGGTATGTGCATGTAGGCCACCAACGGCGAAGCCTCATGCTTGATTTCACCAAATTGTCTCATTTCAGTCCGTTTCACTGGGCCGACGTCCGCCGCGTAGCGATCGGCATAAAGGGATTACAAGCGGTGGGTCAACCGGTCTCGTCTTGGTGCGGCGCACACCATTCAGCTTGCCTGCTAACCGCCGCCTCGGTAAAAGGCAGGCCGAACGCATAGTCGCTTTTGGGTGGGAGAGACGGAGGCTTAGACGGTGGCCGATTTGAATGGTGTTTTCCCCCAAAGAGTACTGCTAGACACGACCAACGTTTGCAATGCACGCTGTCCATTTTGTCCCCTTTTTCATGGCGACTCTCAAATCGATCGGAAGCTCCGGCCTGCCACCGTCATGTCGCAGGAACTGTATGAGAAGTTGGTGTTTGAAATGGCGGCTTGGCCTCAGAAGCCAAATACGATCATCCATTCAGCCAACGCTGAATTCCTCCAAGACCCGAAACTGCTTGAGCGACTAGATGTCCTCAAGAGAGCGGGGATGGGACAGTCAGTGCTCATTCTGACGAATGGTCAGTTTCTCAGCGCGAGGGTCTCCGAAGCGATCGTCCTGGCAGATATTCGCGAGATGATCTTGGGCTTCGATGGCGCTTCAAAAGAGGTGTACGAAAAGCATCGGGTCCGATGCGATTACGAAACTGTGCTCGATAACGTGCGCGGTTTCGTTCGTATGCGAGAGGAAATGAAAGGAAAGACCCGCGTCTGGATCAAGTATGTCCGGACGTTGCGGAACGCTCACGAGGTTGAGGCTGCCTACGCAATGTTTTCGGAATTCATGGATCCAGAACTCGACCGGTTCCAGGATGCGCTCGCTGTGGATTGGGGCGACAATGCGACGACCTCCTCCGACTTATATTATGTCCATAAGGTCAGGCAAGGAAGCCGCCGTGAAAGCTGCTACTATTTCGATAACCAGATGATGATTCACCCCGACGGTTTGGTCGGCGCGTGTTGTTGGGACTACAACTTAAATATTTCTTCCGGCGGCTTTGGTAACGTCGCCGAAGGGCCGATGCTTGACATATGGAGAAGCGAAAAACGAGTGGCGCTCGGCGCTGCCCACAGGCCAGGAAGCGAAAGCGTGCTTCCTGAAAAATGCAAAACCTGCATCACTCTCCATGAACCGCCTCCGTTGCCGGACGAACTCATGCGGATATCGCGGTCGTACTTGGAGGCGCAGTCCGAGACATCGTTTGTTTATCGATTTCCTTCACCCGCGACCCAGACTTTGGTTAGCGCAGTAGAAGCTATAGCTTAGAGAATTCGACATGTGGGAGAAATTGGGGCAGATGCTCAACAAACAGAAGGGTATGACCGAGAATGATTTGGGAGGAGACGCTACGCTGGAGGAGCGCGTGCTATCCCAAAAATGGTTCTACCGATACGAACTGCCCGGCGGAAGAGTCACCGAGCAATACATTCCGGCCGAAGTCGATCACATCCATACAACTCGCCTGGAGATGATGTTCACCGCCCTCGAGCCGGATTTCAAAGCTTCCGACGACAATCTCACTGCGATCGACTTCTCCAGTCATCAAGGATTTTTCTCGTTGGCGCTGGCCAAGCGATGCAAGTCGGTCCTGGGCCTCGAATATCAGCGCCGCCACGTCGAGTTGGCCAAGCTGATCCGGGACGCGCTGGGCGTGAAAAACGTCGAGTTTCGCGAGGAGAACCTTGAGACGATGGCTCCTGGGAAGTATCCTCCAGCTGATATCGTGATTTGCTTCGGGCTCCTCTACAATCTCGAGAACCCGATCGCCGTGTTGCGGCGCGCACGGGAGCTGACGAAGCGCGTTCTGCTGATTGAGACTCAGACGACCATTCTCGACCTCGAAGGCGCGGTCGACTCCGGCCATTCGAGCAACACCAATTACATGCACGGCTACTTCGGCCTGTTTTCCGGCAATCCCGACAACATCGACGGCAGCGCATCCGATATCGTGTTTTATCCCAGCCCGCGCGGTCTGCTTTGGGTCCTTAAGAAG
This sequence comes from uncultured Alphaproteobacteria bacterium, assembly GCA_963835955.1. Lineage (GTDB taxonomy): Bacteria > Pseudomonadota > Alphaproteobacteria > Rhizobiales > Beijerinckiaceae > Roseiarcus. The sequence goes on from CAWIHZ010000016.1 coordinate 8,959, forward strand.
CTCGGTTTTAGGGAGGCGCGCATTCTTCCTCCTCCGCCTGGAGCTTACCAGCAGCTCGCCACCGGCAAGCGGATCATGGTCGAGGCGAGGCTGTAATCCGGCCCAGCCCGCCGCCGTTCCTGCGGCTTGGAGCCAACTGGCGATCGCTTATGCTCGAGGTGAGCCGAGGAATTCGAGATAGCGTCCCGGGGTAATATGCTTCGACCCGCGCCCTCTTTCCCGTTAACGGGGAAAGCGACGCCGCCGACAGCTCGTCTCTGATCGATTCGAACGTTGCGAGCCACTTCCCTGCCGGCGCAGCCGCATCATCGACGAGCCACGTGAGAGGCCGGCCTTCGAGCCGCTCCGGCAAGTGCGCCTATTCGCGAGGCGCGATCGGCAAGCCGCTTTCAATGGCAGCCGTGAGCGTGTAGCTGTATGTCTCCGGAATGGGCTGGGGAAACCAGACCACATGCGGCGCCAATTCCTTAAGACGCCCGGACAGCTCCGATTCCTTGTATGCGCCGGTTTCCGCAAAGCGCTCGGCGATGTCCGGCGGAAAAGGCGGCTGCGTCGTCCCGATCAGCATGAATTCGATTGGCGTTCCCGCGCTTTCCCTAAGACAGGCTTCGACGATCTGGCGTCCTTTGAGAGCGTTGAGAGTTCCAATTAACAGTACGCGCAACGGCTTCTCGTTCGGCACCGGATTCGCTTTGACCGTCCACGAATTGACTGGATTCGGCTCGTGCGGGACCACGATCAGATTGGCTCGTGGAAAATAGCGCGCGACCCGATTTTTCACGTCTCTCGACGGGCAGATCACGCGCTCGGCATTCTCGGCGAACCAGACGTGGCTGGTCCGCCATTCCCGGATGTCGCGCGCGCCAAATGGGGCATTCCAGGCGATGCAGCGATTGCATTGCTCCTCCCCAAGCTCTCCGCAATACCGGATAACGTTCGGTTCATGAAGATGCATTTGCGGGCAAATCAAATAATAGTCGTGCACTGTCAAATCGAAGGGAACGGCGAGTATATCTATGAGCCAACGTAAGAGCGATTCTTGCCCTATTATCTGATGTATGTGAATTCGATCGATCTCGAAAGCGCGCAGGCAGCCGAGCAATAATTCACGCTCATGCTCCATCAACTTCACCGGCTTGTCCGGCATCGCAGGAATCGTCAGCTCCAGCCCGCTCTCGATGACGCGCAAAAGGACGACATTGACGGATCCGCTCACCGCATCAATCAGATCTTTGATGTGCTTCTCGGTGCCTCCTCCCCACCGATGCGTGACCATCAAAATCGTTTGCGGATGCGAAGAGCGGGCCAAAGCAACTGCGATCGTCGTTCCGTGCGTCGCTGCGCGGCGACGCCGGCGAAACGCGCTTCGCTTGTCGCGATTGAATGGATGCCGCCAGATGGCTTTCAGATTGAGGGGAAGCGGCAAGTTCGATCCCACGCGGCTCGTGCCGTCCTCGTAATCAGCGCGCTCACCCGGATGTCAATAAAGTTTGCCACGGCGCTATTTTACAAAACCAATATGCATGTAACTGAAAGGCCGGCGCTAAACGGGGTCGCAAACCTCTGTCTTCATTGCCCTCCGCCGCCAAACCGGCGCTAAAGTCAACGTTCGCGGGTCCGGCGCCCTCAAGCCATGCCCGGGCTGCGACCCAGTCGGAAGCCCCAATCCGTAAGGCCGCTGGTCTCAATCAGCTCCGTCAGCGCGCTGGTGACGCTGCAGAGCCCGCCGAATTGCACGCTCCCGTCATAACAGACCCGTCGCAGTCTTCAAGCCTGTAGCCCGCAGCTGTAACAGCCGCGCCGAACAGGCGCTCGACCGCATGCTCGAGGACGCCGTCGAGCGGCCCCTGCTCTTCCCGGAAGGCCTCCGATAGCTTCAGCCTGCGCAGCGGCGCGAGCGCCTCGGGGCGGACCCAGAACATCCTTCCGCCGATGAAATCCAGGCGAAACCGCTCGGCGGGAACGAACATTTTCACGATCGACGGGGCGAGGCCCGGCGCAGCGAGAAGGTCGAACAGGAGCCGCCTGCGCCAGAGCGAGCCCAAGTAGGATTTGCGCCCGCTGTCGCTCGTCTTCTTGCCGTGCGCCTTGCGGACGAAGCGGTAGCGATCGAGCCGGCCCCGCTCCAGAAGGAATGGCCGCACGTCGCGGCGGGGTTCTCCATCACTTTGATGTCGGCGTCAGGAAAGTCGCGGCGGATCGCGTCGATGAGGCGGTCGCGCCCAGGCGCCGTCGTGACGATGAGATCGAAGGGAATGGCGAGGCGCGCCAGCACCCCGGCGATGTCGGCCCAGGTTTCCTCGTTGACTTTTTACAATTTTCGACGCCCTCACCAGGCGATGAACAATCAGATGCCGATGGCGGTGTGGCGAGCCGGCATGGACAAAATCGAGGCGGCGGCGAGGGCTGTGGAAATGCCGCTTCGCTTGGACAACGCAAACGCGTTGCCCACATACCCACAGCAGAAGCAGAAGCAGCAACAAGCGGCTTGATTTTTGAAGGACAAGGGCAGGCGAGATTACACCTTAAATCCAACCCCCCGTGGTCCCACGAATTGGGTCCAGTTCTCATGGCTTGCCGAGCAACTGGTGAAGCTGCTCTGAGGCCGAGAGCCGGTGCTTGCGGGACACGCGAGACATCCCGCAAGAATCGCCGAAGCGGGCACCCGGGAAAATAGCCCATCCCCACGCCAGACTACGCTTCGCACCGTCGGGCGCAAATACGGGAAGACGGCGGCTCCCGGCGGCGCTGGCGTGACGATGGCGGGGCTCATGCGGCGGCCGTCAGCGGCCGGGCACGTTTGATCCGCGCGCGTTCACGGGGCGAGTGCATCGCTTCCCATAGATCACTTCGGCGCTGCACGTTCAGCCAGAAATCCGGGCTGTTGCCGAACACGCGGGCAAGGATGAGCGCGGTCGGAGCGGTTACGTTGCGGCGGTCGTTGCACAGTTCGTTGACGTGCTTGCGCTGCACGCCCATCGCTTTGGCCAGCGCGCCTTGCGTCAGGCCCATCGGCTCCATGAACTCTTCGATCAGAATTTCGCCAACGCTCGCTGGCTTGCGCTTCGTCATCAACATGGCTCACCTCACCGATAACTATGATCGTCTAGATAGACGCCTGTCGCCTCGCCTCGGCCGTCATCCCACTGGAAGACGAGCCGCCATTGCTTATTGACGCGGATCGAATGGAATCCCGCCAGATTGCCGTGCAGGTTTTCGAAATGGTTGCTGGGCGGCGCCCGTAAATCCCGATCCGTCGTCGCATCGTCGATCATCTGGATTTTACGGAACAAGCGGCTTTCGAGATCGGAGGGGATTTTCTTCGATCGAACGTCGCCGACGAAGAAATCGCGCAACCAGTCATCCCGAAAGCTCACGATCATTCGGCAGCCCCATCATGTGCTAATGTACCACCCCTGGGTACAAAATACAAGCCGGGCGCCCAAGCCGCCGCAAGAAGCCGCCGCGGGTCGCCGGCAGCACGCGCGGCAAGTGGGAAGCGAGCGGCGGGCAAGCGGGACATGCCGGCGGCACGTTGAAGCCGGCGGCCAAGCCCGATGCAATCGAGCGGCACGAGGCGCAAGCGTGTCGCCATTGCCTGGCCGGGCTGACGAGGGCGATGGTCACCGGAGTTGAGAAGAGGCAGGCGTTCGATCTGCCCGAGCCGCGCCTGGAGGTCACCGAACACCAGGCGATGATTTATCGCTGCGCCCACTGCCGCGGCCAGACCACGGCGTCGTTCCCGGAGGGGGTGATCGCGCCGGCTCAGTATGGCCCGCGCGTCAGAGCGGCGGCGGTCTATCTCAATGTGCAGCAGCTCCTTCCCGAGGACCGGGTGGCGCAGGCGATGGCCGATCTGTTCGGCGCGGCGAGGCTTTGTCCCGACAGCGTCGTCGCCTGGGGCAAGAGGAAGGCCGAGGAATTCGGGGCTGTCGCGGCGCGGATCGCCGCGCTCGCAGCCCAAGCCGCCGTGCGCCATCTCGACGAAACCGGCTTTCGGGTCGCCGGCAAGGGCCAATGGCTGCATGCCGCCTCGACCGCGGCCCTGACCTCGTATCGGGTGTCGGCCAAACGCGGCGACTTGCCCAAGGGCTTTCGCGGCGGCGTCGTCGTCCACGATCATTTCAAGCCCTATTACGCGCTGCCCGGCTGTCAGGCACGCGCTGTGCAACGCCCATCACTTGCGCGAACTCAAGGCCCTGATCGAGATCGACAACGAGCAATGGGCCGGGCAAATGCGCGATCTTCTCGTCGAGGCCAACGGCGCCGTGCGGAGCGCCGTCGTCGAGGGCGCAGCGACGCTGCCGACGCTGGTTCTGCGGACGCTGGTCAAACGCTACAACGCCATCGTCCGGCGCGGGCTCGCCTTCCATCGAGACCAGCCGCCCCTCGCCAGACGGATCGGCGCCCGCGGACGGACGCCGCATCGCCCGGGACACAATCTCCTGATCCGGTTGCACAAGTTCAAACCCGATGGGCTGCGATTCCTCTATGACTTCGCCGTCCCCTTCACCAACAATGAGGCCGAACGCGATCTGCGGATGATGAAGGTCAAGATGAAAATCTCCGGCGGCTTCCGGACAATGGCCGGCGCGCGCACCTTCGCCCGCCTCCGCGCCGTCATTTCCACCGCCCGAAAGCAGGGTTGGAACATCCTCCAAACCCTCGCCGCAATCCCAGCCAGCCTGATCCACGCCCCCTCCGGCTAACCGGCGGCTTGGGAGTTGCAAATAGCCCCCAAACGTCCAGAAGCTATTGAAAATATGACGTTTTGTGCAACTTTGACGTCGCGGACTTGACGCTCGCGCGGAACCTATTACCGTCTTCTGCTCCGCCCCAGCCCGTCACTGCGAACATTCGGGATTCATGAAAAGGCCCTTAGATCTCCTAATCTTTCATACCAATGCCTGCAGCCATTGTCGGGCGGCGCCTACCGGGCATTCTCAGTCGTCTGACGTTGGAGCGATTGGACAGGACGCTGCCCAGCTGCGTCTTCCGATGCGCTATTGCGACGATATGGCGACGAAATGATGTTCCAATATCGAAACATAGCCCGCATCAGCCCGCGCGAACCGCTGACCGACGTGTTGTTGGCGCGCGCGCATGCGCTCGGGTTTGACGCCGTTGCGCTCGCGGGAGGCCGCCCGGGCGACGTTGGACGCGCCGCCGCAGAGAAGCTCGGGGTTCTTCTCGACCTGCCGGCCGGGGAGCTCGACCCTTGGCTGGAGGCAGGCGTCGCCGGCTTTTGCTGTGAGGCCGCGCATGAGAGACCGCCCGCTTCGTGGAAGCAACTGATCACGGAGGCGCGCGCCCGATATCCGGAAACCCTGTTCCTTGCGTTCACTTATGGGGCGGCGCCCGCGGCGGTCGCCGCGCTCGCGCAATGCGGCTTCGACGCCGCGGCCTCCTCGTCCTGCTGGTGGGATTTTCGCTCGGCGTGGATCGATGAGGACGCAGCGCAGGTCGAAGCGCTCGGCGAGGTGATCGCGCTCACGGAGCCTCCGTCCGGGCCGCGCCCGGAGACGGAGCGCGCGAGGCGGCGGGCGCTCGCACTCGCCGCCCACTACGCGCCTCTCTGGATGATGACCCTTGGATTCGAGGCTGGCTTCGACGCGGAGGTCGCCGCCGTCAACGCGCGCCGGCGGGAACAGCCCGAGCTTTTCGCCGGGCCGCCGGCGCGGCTGGTCTCGGCCCCGGGGGCGGAGGTCGCGGTGCTGGCGCGCGGCAGCAGGATGGCGCCTCGGCTCGTGCTGGCGTTGAACCCGAACCCCGACGGGGCGGCCGCGCTCCCCGCAGAGGCGGTCCTGCCTGGTATCGGCGGCGCCGGCGGCACGCTGGCTCCGCTCGACGAGGCTGAGCCCATTCATGCGCCGATCGCGCCCGGGCAGATGTTCGAAATGGGCCCCGCCGAGGCTCGGGCGTTCCGTTTCGTGCCGGCGAAGCCGATCCGCCGCCCGGCTCCACCCGGGGCCGAGCGCGCCGCGACGCGGCCGAGAATCGCGATCGAGGCGGTCCGGCCGATCGTCGAGGGCGGCAGGTTCGCGGCCAAGCGCATCGCCGGCGAGACGGCGCGAATCGAGGCCGACTTCATCAGCGACGGACACGGCAATCTCGCCGCCGATCTCCTCTGGCGGGCGGCCGATGCGGACGGGTGGCGGCGGACGCCGATGGCGGCCCTCGGCAACGACCGCTACGCAGCCGCGTTTCCGCTGGAGCGGGTCGGACGCTATATCTTCACAGTCGAGGCCTGGCACGACGTCTTCGCGAGCCTGCTCGAAGACATCGCGAAGAAGCGCGCGGCCGGGGCAGCCGTGGGGCTCGAAATCGACCAAGCGATGGCGCTGCTAGCGGCGGCGGCGGCCGGCAAGCCCAACGGGCCGATCGCCCCGCTTTGCGCGACCTTGAAAGCGGTTGGGACGGAAGAGCGGTTACGGCTGTTAGCGAATCCGGAGACGGCGGCGTGGATGCGCGCCGACGCGGCGAGACCCTTTCTGGTGCGACTCGAGCCGGCGATGCCGCTTGACGCGGAGCGGCCGGCGGCGGGATTCGCGAGCTGGTATGAGATCTTCCCGCGCAGCCAGAGCGGCGATCCGAACCGCCATGGCACATTTGCCGATGTGATGGCGCGTCTGCCGGCGATCCGGGCGATGGGTTTCGACGTGCTCTATTTCCCCCCGATCCATCCAATCGGCCGGATCCATCGCAAGGGGCGGAACAACGCGCTGACTTGCCTGCCGCAGGATCCGGGCAGCCCCTATGCGATCGGCTCGGACGAAGGGGGACATGACGCCATCCATCCGGCGCTCGGCGCGCTCGAGGACTTCCGCCGGCTCTGCGACGCCGCTTCCAAACAGGGGATCGAAATTGCGCTTGATTTCGCGATCCAGTGCGCGCCGGACCACCCCTGGGTCAGGGAGCATCCGGAGTGGTTCGAATGGCGGCCCGACGGGACGATCCGGTATGCGGAGAACCCGCCGAAGAAATACGAGGACATCGTGAACGTCGCGTTCTACGCGCCTGGCGCGGCGCCGGCGCTCTGGAAGGCGCTGCGGGATGTCGTGCGTTTCTGGATCGAGCAGGGGGTGCGCATCTTCCGGGTCGACAATCCGCACACCAAGCCGCTGCCGTTCTGGGAGTGGCTGATCGACGATATCCGTGCGCACGATCCGGACGTGATCTTTCTTGCCGAGGCGTTCACGCGGCCGACGATGATGTACCGGCTGGCGAAAGTCGGATTCTCGCAATCGTATACGTATTTCACTTGGCGCAACACCAAATATGAGCTCACCTCGTATTTCACCGAACTTGCCACGGAGCCGGTGTCGGATTTCTTCCGCCCGCATCTCTTCGTCAACACGCCGGATATCAATCCCTTCTTTCTCCAGACGGGCGGACGGCCGGCGTTCCTAATCCGCGCCGCCCTCGCCTGCACGCTCTCCGGGCTCTGGGGGATGTACAACGGCTTTGAGCTTTGCGAGTTTGGCGCGCTGGGCGGGCGGGAGGAGTACGTCGATTCCGAGAAATACGAGATCCGGGCCTGGGACTGGGACCGGCCCGGCAATATCAGGGCCGAGATCAGCCGGCTGAATCAGATCCGCCGCGCCAATCCGGCGCTGCACAGCCATCGCGGCCTCGAGTTCCTGAACGCCTTTGACGATGCGGTGCTTTATTATGCGAAGACCACTCCCGACGGGTGCAATACGCTGCTGGTCGCCGTCAATCTCGATCCACACCGGGCGATCGAAACGGAGCTCGAGATTCCGGTCTGGCGTTTCGGCCTGCCGGACGATGCAGCTATCGGGGCGGAGGATTTGATGCGTGTGCAGTCGGTGATCTTTCACGGCAAGCGCCAGCGCGTGCGGCTCGACCCCAGTGATCTCCCCTTCGCCATCTGGCGGCTCGACAACCCGGGCGGGCGCCGCTACGGGGAAGCGTCATGAGCCGGCGCAAGCGCGCGACCCGGCCGCTGGCCGCCGATCCGCTCTGGTACAAGGATGCTGTCTTCTATCAGGTGCACGTAAAGTCGTTCTTCGATTCGAACAACGACGGAATCGGCGACCTGCGCGGGCTGACCGAGAAACTCGACTACATCGCCCAGTTGGGGGCGACCGCGATCTGGGTCCTGCCCTTCTATCCGTCGCCAAGGCGCGACGACGGCTACGACATCTCCGACTACTGCAACGTGCATCCCGAATACGGCACGATCCAGGACATGCGCCGGTTCATCGCCGCGGCGCATGAGCGCGGTCTACGGGTGATCACGGAGCTTGTTGTCAACCACACCTCGGATCAGCACGCCTGGTTCCAGCGCGCGCGCCGCGCTAAGCCCGGATCCGCGTGGCGCAGGTTCTACGTCTGGGCCGACGACGACCGCGGCTACGCCGATGCCCGGATCATCTTCACCGACACGGAAAAATCGAACTGGAGCTTCGATTCCCTGGCCGGGGCCTATTTTTGGCACCGGTTCTATTCGCATCAGCCGGATCTCAACTTCAACAATCCGCGCGTGCTCCTGTCCGTGCTCGGCGCGATGCGCTTCTGGCTCGATCTCGGCGTGGATGGATTCCGGCTCGACGCGGTTCCTTACCTGGTCGAGCGCGAAGGAACGGACTGCGAGAATCTTCCCGAGACGCACGCCATCATCAAGCGCATCCGCGCCGCGCTCGACCGGGCCGCCCCAGGCTGCATGCTGCTCGCCGAAGCCAACCAGTGGCCGGAGGACGTGAAGGAGTATTTCGGCGCCGGCGACGAGTGCCACATGGCGTTCCACTTCCCGCTGATGCCGCGGATGTACATGGCGATCGCCCAGGAGGATCGGTTTCCGATCACCGACATCCTGCGTCAGACGCCGGATATTCCGGATGTGTGCCAATGGGCGATCTTCCTGCGCAACCACGACGAGCTGACGCTCGAGATGGTGACCGACGCGGAGCGCGATTATCTTTGGGAAACTTATGCCGCAGACCGGCGGGCGCGGCTCAACCTCGGCATCCGCCGCCGGCTTGCGCCGCTGCTTGAGCGTGACCGGCGGCTGATCGAGCTGATGAACGCCCTCCTGCTCTCGATGCCGGGAACGCCGGTCATTTACTACGGCGACGAGATCGGGATGGGCGACAACATCTTTCTTGGCGACCGCGACGGAGTGCGCACGCCGATGCAATGGTCGTTTGATCGCAATGGCGGCTTCTCGCGAGCCGATCCCGCGCGCCTCGTGCTGCCGCCGATCATGGACCCGGTCTATGGCTACCAGGCGGTGAACGTCGAAGCGCAAGCGAGCAATCCCCATTCGCTTTTGAACTGGATGCGGCGGATGCTTGCAGTCAGGCAGCGCCACCGCGCCTTCGGCCGCGGGGGGCTTCGTTTGCTGAACCCCGAAAACAGGAAAATTCTCGTTCTTCTCAGGGAATTTGAAGCGGAGGATGGTGACGAGACGATTCTCTGCGTCTGCAACCTCTCGCGCATGGCGCAGGCGGTGGAACTCGATCTAGCGCAATTTGCGGGAAGAACGCCGGTCGATGTGCTGAGCGGCTCAGTGTTCCCGCCGATCGAGCAGACCCGCTATCTGCTGACGCTGCCAAATCATGCTTTCTACTGGTTCAGTCTGGCAAAAAATAGGGCGATGCCGGCATGGCGCGTGCCGCCGTCCGAGGCGCTGCCCGAACTTGTGACGCTGGTGATGCGCAACGAGATCGGAGAATTGCTGGCGCCCGAGCCAAGGCGCGTCATCGAGCAGGAGATTCTCGCCCCCTATCTCTCGCGGCGGCGATGGTTCGCGGCGAAGGACCGCAAGAACCGCTCAATCGGCATCGCGCGCGCGGATGTCATCCGCGGGCGCTCCAGGGACTTCTTCGTGCTTTTCGAGTTCGGGGTCGCGATGGATGGGCGGCAGGATCGCTACTTCCTGCCCGCCGGCATCGTCTGGGACGATGAGAAGCCGCCGGCAATCGTGCAACAGCTGGCGTTGGCGCGCGTGCGCCGGCACCGGCGTACGGGTTTTCTCACGGACGGCTTTGCTGTCGATGCCCTGCCGGCGGGGGTCTTGACGAGCCTGGCGGCAGGACGCGTGGAAAAGCTTGCGGACGGCGAAGTGCGCTGGCTCGCCACCAGCCAGGAGATTCCGACCGCGCCGCCGGACACGGAGATCCGCCGGCTTTCGGCCGAACAGTCCAACACCTCGCTGATCCTCGGCGAAATCGCGGTCGTGAAGATTATTAGGCGGGTCCAGGTCGGACGGCATCCGCAAACCGAAATGACCCGGTATCTCACTGAGCACGGCTATGCAAATAGCCCGGCGCTGTTGGGCGAGATGGTGCGCGTGGATGCTGACGGCACGCCCCAGACGCTCATCATCGCCGAGCGGTTCGTCCACAACCAGGGCGACGCCTGGCAGTGGACCCTCGACAGAGTCCGGCTGGCCATCAATGCAGCGGCGTTCGCCGGGGCCGACGACGATGCTGGACAGGAGGCGATCGCCGCCTACCAGTCGTTCGCTGCGGTGATGGGGAAGCGCCTTGGCGAGTTGCACGCGGTGCTGGCAAAGCCCACGGACGATCCCGCATTCATGCCCGAGCGGGTGGAGGCGGATGAAACGAGGGCCTGGGCCACGGCGGCCTGTCAGGAGGTCGATCGGGCGCTGCAGACCCTCCAAAACTTCACCGCTTGGCGCGACGATGCCGAACGCGAGGCGGCGGAGGAATTGTTCGCGCTCCGCGGCCCGCTCGGCGACAAGATCCGGGAACTGGCCGAGGCCGGGGTCGGGACGCTCAGGACGCGCATCCACGGGGACTTCCATCTCGGCCAGATTCTTGTTGCGGTCGACGATGCGATCCTGATCGACTTCGAGGGCGAGCCGTCAAAGTCGCTTGCAGAACGACGGGCCAAGGGCAGTCCGCTGCGCGACGTGGCCGGGCTGCTGCGCTCGTTCGACTATGCCGCCGCGACGATTGCCCGCGAGCCGGCGCCGGCGGGTTCGCCGAACGCGGACCGCCGTGACGAACTGCTAGCGCGCTTCGTCACCACGGCTTCGGCCAGTTTCCTCGAGGGCTACCGAAAAGCGGCGGCGGAGGCCGCGCACAAATGGGTTCCCAACATCCGGTACGCGAAGGCGCTGATCGAGCTTTTCCTGATCGAGAAGGCGGCTTACGAGATCGGCTACGAGGCGGGCAACCGACCGGCGTGGATCGGCATTCCGCTTCGGGGCCTGAACATGCTGGCCAAACGGCTCCTGGCGCGCCGGCGGGAGAAGGCCGATGCGTGACGAGCGGCCAATGATCGCGGCCGCAATCGAGGCGCTGGCGCAGGAAAAGGTGCGGCGATTCTTTCGCGCTGCTCGGACCGCACCGCGCAGGCGAGGGGTGGGTCGTGCGCGCACTCCTCTGCCGGGGGCGCGGGCCTTGACGCGCACGAACCGCATGTCGGGCCGCGACGCCGCCTCGCAGATAGCGCGCTCATCGCAGGCCTCGGACTTGCCGCGCTTGACAAAGGGCTTGACGTAATTCGGCGAGAGCAGCCGCATGCGATGGCCCAGTCTCGCGACCCCAATCGTCCGACGACGAGCAGGTTTCGAGAGCGACTTCGCAAGGCTGCAGCGAGCCGAGAAAGCCCAGAATTTTGTCGCGCGAGATCTTCCGATTGAAGAGCTCTTTTTCTGCTTCGTCGACGCAGTGAAGCTGAAACCGGCGCTTGGCGATATCCAATCCGATGCGGACGATCGGGCGCATGATGGGGACCTTTCGCGATGCCGCTCGAGAATCGACCGCTCTGGCCTCAGAGCCTCAATGCCGAGTCCCGGGCCGTCCACATCATCAGCTGTGCCAGGGCGAGCGCTCTCGCACCCGTCTGTCAACTCCTGCAGTTGCCAAGAAAGCGCTTGACTCTCACCCGCAATAAAAGGGCCAATTGACAGGCTCGACGCCAAACCGCCGACGCAATACGCTAGACTCCGCGGGCGGCGGAGTCCGGCGCTATCTTGCGGCAGGGTGGAAAAGAATGGCTTCGGTCGACGTTGTCAACGCCCGCAAATCCTACGGCGCCGTCGAAGTGATTCATGGCGTCTCCATCTCGATCGCCGACGGCGAATTCGTCACTTTGGTCGGCCCCTCCGGCTGTGGAAAATCGACGCTTCTTCGGATGATCGCGGGGCTCGAATCGATCTCGGACGGTCGGATCAAGATCGGCGCGCGGGTCGTCAACAATCTGCCGCCGAAGGACCGTGACATCGCGATGGTGTTCCAGAATTACGCGCTCTATCCGCATAAGACTGTCGCCGAGAACATGAGTTTCGGTCTGAAGCTGCGGCATACGCCCAAGGCGGAGATCGCGGCTCGGGTGCGGCGCGCGGCCGAAATCCTCGATATATCGCCCTATCTCTCGCGCTATCCGCGTCAGCTCTCCGGCGGTCAGCGACAGCGCGTCGCGATGGGGCGGGCGATCGTTCGCGATCCTCAGGTCTTCCTTTTCGACGAACCGCTCTCCAATCTCGACGCCAAGTTGCGCGTGCAGATGCGCGCCGAAATCAAGGAATTGCACCAGCGGTTGGGAACCACGACCATCTATGTGACCCACGACCAGGTCGAGGCGATGACGATGGCCGATCGCATTGTCGTCATGCGCGATGGCGTCGTTGAACAGGTCGGATTGCCGCTCGAGTTATATGACCGGCCGAACACCCTGTTCGTCGCCGGCTTTATCGGTTCGCCGGCGATGAATCTCCTGAAGGGCGCGATCCGAATCAATGGCAAGCCGACCTTCGTGACCGAAACAGGGGTGGAACTGCCCCTAAAATCAGCGCCAAGCGGGATCGACGGACGGCCTTGCGTCTATGGAATCCGGCCGGAGCACCTGGCGCTCGGGGGCGGCGAAGTGAAGGTCGAGGTTTCAGTCGTGGAGCCGACGGGCTCGGAAACCCAGGTGGTCGCGATGCTCGGCGGCCAAAAGATCGTCGGGGTCTTTCGCGAGCGGGTGTCAGCCAGACCGGGGGAGATTCTCTCGCTGTCTCCCAACCTCGCCTCGGTCCACTTGTTCGACGCGCAAAACGGCGCGCGGCTGGAATAGTCGGACGGCCGGGGACGGGCGTCGTTGCGTTGGTTGGGTTTGTGCGCGGTGGGGAGAGCGTACGTTCGCGATCCCAGACTGGGTTCGGAGCGATAGATGCGTTACCAGATGATGCCGCCCCGTCAGATCCGCGCCGCGATCGACGGGCGATCGACTGTCACCCTTTCAACGCGCCTTCCAGAAGCCCCTTAAAGAACAGCCTTTGTGCGAGCGTGAACGCGATAATGCCAGGGGTGACGACGATGACATAGACGGCGGCGAGATTCGGCCACGCCCACTGGCCCTGGCCGCCCTGGGCCGCGGCGAGAACGACAGGCACGGTGCGTTTGGCCTCGTCGTCGATTAGCGTCAGGCACAGCAAATACTCGCCCCAAGCCGCGACAAAATTGACGATGAAAACGACGACCAAGCCATTGCGCACCATCGGCAGCCCGACCTCCCAAAGCGCGCGCCAATGTCCGGCGCCGTCGATTCTCGCCGATTCGAACATTTCATGCGGCACCAGCTGGAACATGCTGCGCATGATCAGAATGCTGATCGCTAGCTGGAGCGTAATGTACGGCAGGATGAGGCCGGCGGTGACGTTGATAAGTCCGAGCCAATGCTGCGTTTCGTAGATGCTGATGATCGAGACCACGCGCACAGGGAAGTACAGCGAAACGAGCAGCGCCGTCACCACCAGACCGGCGCCGAGGGGCCGAATGTGGACGAGCGCATAACCGGCGAGCACGGCGCAGCACGTGGTGATCAGCACGGTCGCCGCGGTGACGTAGATGCTGTTGAACAGGTTCAGCGGCAGCGTTGCGATCCGCTCGAAGACATAGGAATAGTGCGTGAAGTCGAAGCGCTTCGGCCAGAAGTTGCCCTGCATTGCGTCGGGAAGCGATTTCACAGACATGAGAAGCACCCACGCCAGCGGCAGGAGGATGATCAGATTGAAGAGGTTGATGACCGCGTGGCGGGCGAGGGCGCTCCGGTCCCGGGCGAACCAGTTCTGCGCCTCTCCCGCCGCGGCGCTGTCATCTTGATCAGTTTCGAGCGTCACAGCTTCGTTACCCCCTTGGCCGGAAGATTCGCAGCAGAAGCGCCATGACGATCATCATTGCGACGGCGCCGATCATGCCGATGGCGGCGGCGTAGCCCTGGCGCCATAGGCCCTCCTTGAAGGCCTCGTCGTACATGAAGATCGTCCAGGTATAGGTCGGCGAGGAGCGGTTGAAGCCGCCGAATATGAGATATTCGTCGATCACCGCCATCGCGGTGCCGAAGCGCAAGACGACCAGGATCATCATGATCGGGGCGAGTTGCGGCCGCGTGATGTGCCAGAACACGTCCCACTCGTTCGCGCCGTCGATGCGCGCTGCGTCCGTCAGATCTTTCGGGATTGCCGCGAGGCCGGCGATGAAGAAGATGGTGTGGTAGCCGAGACCCCACCAAACTTCCATAATTGCGATCGAGGGCAACGTGAGCGGCGTCCCCCCGAGCCATTGGGGCGCGTTCTGCAGGGTGAACAGCCCCAAATTCTCGACCAACAAGTGATTGATCGGACCGCTCTGATAATTGTACATCCACTTCCACAACACGAATATCAGGGTGCTCGGTATCACCGCCGGAATGAGCAGAATGACCCGGTAAAGGGTGGCCAAGCGCTGATTGGTCACCCGGTCGATCGCGATCGCCAGCAGGAGAGGCAAAATGATTGTTCCGGGCAGGAACATCATCGTGAACTGCGCCGCCCGCCACAAGCTCATCCACATGAGCGGATCGCTGAGCGCCTGTATGTAATTATCGAGCCAGACCCAATGCGCCGGCTTGTTGGACAGGAATTCGAAGTCGGTGAAGCTCATCCACAGGACGCGGAAGATGGGCCAAACCTGATAACCGATGAAAAAGACCAGGGCCGGCGCCAGAAAGAACCACTCGCTGACGCCTTTCCGCAGCCGCCCGATTTGGTCGCCCGCCACCCTCGCGCCGAGGTCCGCCTCGCTGGGTGAGATCGACTGTGCCATGCATCAATCCGACAACATTGAAGCGCCGAGCGCGCCATCTGGTTGGGCGAGAACGCGAACTCCTGTATGTGCGTCCGCAAGTCGCGTGTCCAACCGGACGGGCGACTCCCACGTCCCGCGCCTGCAATGCGGGCGCGGGACGCGCATTGAGCGTCCTCTAGCGAAAGCCGCGAGGCCGGGGGCGGATAAACCTCCCCCAGCCTCGCCGCGACCTTGAGGTCAACCCTTCTTGATCTCGGCTTGGACGGCCTCCATGACCTTCGTCATGGCGACCTTCGGATCGGGCTCCTGACCCTTGAGATAGGTCTCCCAAATAGGCTTCCCGATCACGAACTGCTGCAGTCCGAAGAGATTGTTGTCGATGGCCTTGGCCTTGTCCAGCTGGCTGCGCACCAGTCCAACAAAGGCCGGCATCCAATCCGGCTTGTTGGCGTCCCACCCGGCGTAGATCGACTTATAGGGCGGCAGCTGGCCGGGATGGCCGCTCTTGGTGCCTACGATCGAATCCTTCCAGATCTGCTTATTATAGGTGAGCGCCTTGATGTACTCGGCCGCCTTCTCCTTGTTCTGACCATACTTGAACAGCGCGCATCCTGTCGTCCAGAACACCGTCGAGCCTTCGCCATTGACGAACTTCGGCAGAGGGCCGAGATGCAGGAGTTTTGGATTGTCCCAACTCGCGGCCATGCGCAGCGGAGCATTGAAGTATTTGAAGTAGAGGCCGACACGCTGGGCGGCGAAGGCGACTTCGTCCGGCGTTCCGTTCACGCCCGCGTCGGATGCGCCTTCCAACAAGATGTCGGGGTTCGCGTAGACCATGATCTGCTTCATGAGCTTCAGGGCGTCGATTGCGGGTTCGCTGGTGAAGTCGAACAAGCCTTCGGGCGTGTAGACCTTGGTGCTCATGCTGTGGGTGATGGGAACCAGCGAGCGCCAGCCATGAGAATCGAACGTTGCGCCCCACGGCGCCGCCTTGGTGTCGACGATCTTCTTGGCGCCCGCCAGGAACTCGTCCCAGGTGGCGGGTGCGACGTCCGGGAGCCCCGCCTTGCCGGTTATGCCCGAATGCCACGCCGATCCGATCACATCGAGCAGGAACGGCCAGCTGTAGAGCTTGCCGTCGACCGTGCACTCCGCGCGGATCGACGGCAGGATGTCGTCGAGCACGTCTTTGGGGATATAAGGGTCCCACGGTTCGATAACGCCGGCCTTGATGAACGCCGACATTTCCACGAACGGCGTCTGTCCGACGTAGACGTCCCAGGTGCTTTGTTTGTTCCTAGCCTCGGCGACGAAACGCTCGATGCCGAAACCCTCGACCGGTGCGATCTGATAGTTGATTCCGGGGAATTCCGCATTAACCGCCGCGATGCCGGGATGAAGGTCCTGGATCCACTGATAGAACGTCGGCGTAAGGGGGCGGTCTGCGGCAAAGGCCGGCCCGATGCCGGACTTTGCCACGGCTCCAACGCCGGCGAGGCCTAGGCCCGTAACCAGGCTGCGGGTAATGAATTCACGCCTGCCGATGCGCCCTTGGACCAGCTCACGGCGCGCCGCCTCTCGCAAGAGGAGTTCCTGTTCGTTCTGTCCAACCATGTCTAACCTCCCGATGGTCTGTTGCGCTTTGGCGTCTTGCGAAAAAGCCAGGACGGGACCGCCTATATTGTTACGTCCGTTAGGCGGGCACTCCGTCCGGCGCGCCGACGCCCATGCAGTTGGCGCGCAAAAGACGCGCGAGTCAAAATCCTCTCTGGCGCAATCTTGACGCTTTGCCGAATGACACTATCAGCCAATATGAATAGGCGGCAAGAACTACCCGGGGGAGGCGCCATGACCGTGCTCGATCGTTTCCGGCTTGACCGCAAGCGCGTCTTGATCACCGGTGGAAGCCGCGGCTTTGGACGAGTCATCGCGCTTGCGGCGGCGGAGGCGGGCGCAGACGTCATCCTTGTCGCGCGCGACCCGGACGCCCTGGCCAAGACCGCGGGCGAGGTGCGGGAACGGGGACGCCGAGCTTGGACTTTTTCCGCCGACATCGGGCAGCCGGCGATATGCGAGGACCTTTGCAAGCTGGTGCTGGCGGAGGCCGCGCCTGTGGATGTTCTCGTCAACAACGTCGGCGGCCGTGACGTCGACGTTGCGATCGAGGACACCGACCTCGCCACTTGGCGACGCTACATCGATCTCAATCTGACGCATTGCTTCATTTGCACCAAGATTATTGGCGGCGCGATGCTGGCGCGCGGCGAAGGGCAAGTCATCAATGTCGCCTCGATCAGCGGTCTCATCGCCAACCGGGGAATTGGCGGCCGCCACTATGAGACGTCGAAGGCCGCGCTCATCCATTTCACCCGCGCCGCGGCCGCCGACTGGGCGCCTCGCGGCGTTACTGTCAACGCCATCTGCCCGGGCCTTTTCATGACCGAGCCGAACCGGGCCTGGGCGGAGAAAAATCCGCAGGTGATCGAGACGTTCGTAAGCGCGATTCCGATGGGCCGCGCAGGCGACCCTCAGGAGATCGGTCCGCTCGCGATCTTTCTTGCCTCGCCGGCTTCCAGCTACGTCACCGGTGCTACATTTGTGATCGATGGCGGCTATACGCTTTGGTGACAGGCGCGTGCGAGCGATGTGCTCAGTCAGCTTTAGTCTGCTCTCGTCGCCATGACAGCTCGCACTGAAGCCGCCGAAGTAACGAGGCGCTCATACTCCGGTGGTCGCAGTTCGCCGCCCAAAAACACATGCGGCCGCCGAAACTGCATGCCGCTCGCGGCCGCGTCGAGCGCGGCGAAATGGATTTCCTTTGGTTTGGCCGCCGTGATGATCCGCTCGACATTGCGCGAGGTGATTCCGCCGCCTGGCATCACGATGATGCGGTTCGCCGCGCGACGAACCAATTCAATAACCAGCGGAAGTCCGTCAAGAACCGTTGCCTCCTGGCCCGAAGTGAGGACGCGATCGGCGCCAAGCCCGATTAGCGTCTCCAGGGCTTGGAACGGATCGCGAGTCATGTCGAACGCCCGATGAAAAGTCACTGAGAGTGGCCTGGCGAGCGAGATCAATTCGCGAGTCCGCTCCACGTCGACCTCGCCCGCCGGCGTCAGCAGGCCGATCACGACGCCGTCGGCGCCTTCGACCTTGGCGGCTTCGACATCCGATCGCATGACCGCGAACTCATCATCGTCGAACAGGAAGTCGCCGCCTCGCGGCCTAATGATCACATGGAGTTCGAATGCCTAAAATCGCTCGCGCCTGACGGATCATTCCACGGCTTGGCGTGATGCCCCCCTCCAGCAAGTCGACGCAAAGTTCGACCCTGTCTGCTCCTGCAGCGTTGGCAGCGCGCACGCCGGCCACCGAGTCCACGCATATCTCGTAGATCATGCCATCTCTCCCGCTCATCTGTTGCATCTCGTCAATATTCCAAAGGTCGAAGCAACTTGCTTACAGGGAAGCCGCGAAGCGGTAGAACGATACCTGAATACGTTGATAGGGGCCCGCGTTCAGTTCATTTCGAGCCGCGCTCGCTGGCGCTTTCGCGGCACGGGCGCCGTGAAAACTGGTGAACCGGGGCGCAGCCCGAAGACCAATGTGACGCGCCCTAACGACGTTTTTTTGCAACGAAGAGATTCGTTATGCCTGCTTCTTCAGCTCCTGTCCGCATGCTGGTCGCCGGCGCAGGCGCCTTCGGACGCCAGCATCTCGAGAGACTCGCACCACGCGCGGACGTGGAGGTCGTCGGAGTCGCCGACACAAATCCGGACGCCCTTGAGCCAATCCGCTCCCTCTTTAGCACGGCGAGTTGCGGCACAGATCCGTTTCGGATGATCGACGAAATCGAGGCCGACGCCATCATTATCGCAACAACGGCCGCCTCACATGTCGAGATTTGTGTGCGGGCGCTCGGCCTGAATTTATGCGCGTTGCTGGAAAAGCCCGTAGCGCTGTCGGCGACGGCGGCAGCGCGTCTGCTCGATGCCGCGCAGAGATCTGCGGCCTTTGTTTTGCCTGGCCATGTGCTTCGTTTTTCGAAGGACCATCAAAGGCTGGTTGAGATTGCGCGCTCGGGTCGGATCGGTGAGGTTATCTACGTGAATTCGCGCCGCTACCGCGACGACAGTCATGCGACCCGTTATTCCGACGCCGATCCTATCCTGTCGACCATGGTCCACGATATCGACCTAGCCCTTTGGGTCACGGGTTCGGAATTCCGCTCTGTGCTCGGCCACCGGTCGGGGGGGCCGGGTTTTCGGTCGATGACGGCGGCCTGCGCAACTATGAAGACGGGCGCTGTTTGCGACTTGCGCACTGCTTGGACCTTCTCCGAAGGAGACCTGCCCTCCGATCGCTGGGAAGTGGTCGGTGATCGCGGCAGCGTCGAGCTGGTCGTCGGAGAGAGTTTGCAGCTCCACTGCGACGGCCGCCGAATAGACTTTCCTCTGGTCGAGGGGGATGATCCCCTGGGGAACGAACAGGATCATTTCCTGGCCTGCGTCCGCGACCGGTCACGCAAGCCGGCGGTAAGCCTGAAGCAGGCGCTCGCAGGATTGAAGTTCGCCGATGCGGCGAAAGAGTCTCTTCACTTCGGCCGCGAGGTCATCCTGTTCGGATAGATACGCTCGACAAGAATCTTTGGGCCTAGCGCTTAAGAACGGCAGCCGCATTGCGATCTGTATGTTGGCTTCGCGGTTTTCCTCAAACAGATAGGGGCGGCGAACACCATTTCGCCGCGAGCACAGCCGCGGCGATGCGGCGAGCGATTGACAGAGAAGGGAATGCGAGGCGTCTCAACGTCTTTCCATCGCGGTCAAGTTCGAGCGAACGGAAAACGGTGGGGCGCTTGCTCTCGCGCCTCAGCCGAAAAAGGTTGGGAACGCGTGGCGCACGACCCCTTTCTCATCAAGGCCGAAAATAAGGCGATATCTGTCGAGACAGGTGCAAGGGTGAGAGATTCCAAATTCGACGACGTCGCCGATCTCGAGGTCTTCGCCCGGCGCGAGTCCCAAGAAGGCGTGCTGGTCATTGAGCTTGAAAACGTGGGCCGTCGAGGTCGGGGCGAGCGCCCGGCCGTTGCGATGGACGCGCAGCGGCGTCGGGAATCCCTGGTCGAACGAGACGTCGCGCATCCCCATGCCGCAAATCGCGAGATCGGGTTCGGGGCGCGAGAGGACTTCCGCCCATACCCGCAAGGCGGGCCGGAACGCGCGACGCGCTTCGCGGACATCGCCGTTGATCGAGAATCCCTGTCGTTGGTCGAGTGCGGCGAGCGCCCGATCGTACACGCCATGATCGTGGAAAAAAATGGCGCCGGAGCGGATCACGAGTTTGGCGCGGCCGTCATTGACGACCGCCGGCCTAAGCGTGGCGATGACCCGGTCGAAAAAGGACGAGCCTCCCGCGGTGACCAAAAGCGGCGCCTCCGACCCGGCCAGCGCGCGCACATCCGTGAGAGCGTCGGCGGCGAGCCGGAGCAAGGCCTCGATCGACACGTCGGTCGCTTCCGGTGTTTCCTTCGTCGCGGACCCTTCATAGGTCGCAAGGCCGGCGAGCCGTAACCGTCCGCCCGAGCCGACCACGGCGTTGGCGACCGCTAACGCCTCTCTGCGCGAACGAGCGCCCGCGCGCCCCGTCCCGACTTCGACGAGCACGCTCAGCGCCGGCGCGGTCGAAGTCTCGCGCCACGCCGCGTCAAGCGCCCAAACCGCGCCTGTTGAGTTGGCGAACACATAGAGTTCCGCTTGCGGCGAAAGGGACGCGAGCGCAGCGAGACGACGCGCGCCCCCGATCCCGCCAACCTCATTTGCGATGAGAAGCCGCGGTATTCCGGAGCGCAACATAACGGTCGCCTGGCGGATGTCGGCGACTGTCGCGCCCCATGCGCCCGCCTCGACGAGGGAACGCGCGAGGTCCGGGGCCATTGGCGTCTTGGCGTGCGGCGCGATCTCCACTCCGGCGGCACGGGTATAAGCGAGCATGAGGTCGCGATTGTGAAGAAAGGCCGACTCGTCAAGGGTGAGGACGGGAAGCGACATCGCGCCGTCAGTGGGCCGCCAGCCGCGAGCAGCGATCTCCAGCGCCGAGAAAGCGCTTGTGCCGGGCGGCACGCCGCGAATACGGTCGTCGAGAATAGGCGCGTCCCTGGCGCTCGCCGTAATTGAGGTCATCGCTTCTTGTTCCGGCGGACGCGGAATCCCGCCGGGCGCCAGGCTGACGCCCCCGTGGGCGCTATCCGTCCTGCGGAGTTGATTCCATGGCGATACTCTACGACGGCCCAATCATTGATCCTCATCACCATCTCTGGGACCTCAACCTTGGGCAATACCCTTGGCTCGGCGATCTTGGGCCGCTGCGGCGGAACTATCTGCCGGAAGACTATCTCAGCGACGCCAGGGGACACAACGTCGTCGCCACGGTCCATGTCGAAGCGTCGCGGGGCGGCGACGACAGCCTCGGCGAGACGCGGTGGCTGGAAGCGCTCGATAAGCCCGGGGGCGTCGCGGCGCGCTATGTCGCCCATGTTCCCCTGGCGAGCGCCGGGGCCCCAGCGCTGATTGAGGCGCAAGCCGCGTTCCCCCGAGTCGTTGGCGTTCGTGACATTTTGAGCTGGAGCGAGGATCCGGCCCGGCGCTTCGCGGCGAGGGGCGACCTGATGGGCGATCCGACCTGGCGCGCCGGCCTTGGCGCGCTTGCGCGGCATGGTCTCGTTTTCGAACTGATGGTCTTCCCCAGTCAGCTTGCCGAGGCGGCGCGGCTCGTCCGCGAGTTTCCCAACCAGCTGTTCGTGCTAGAGCATTGCGGCAGCCCGATCGACCGCGACGCGGAGGGGATGCGGCGCTGGCGCGAAGGCCTGACTAAGATGGCCAGAGCGCCAAACGTCCTCATCAAGATTTCGGACCTCGTCGCCTACGACCACAGCTGGACGCTTGGAAGCTTGAGGGAGGTCATCATGTGCTGTCTCGACTGCTTCGGGCCAGCGCGTGCGATGTTCGCAAGCGATTTTCCCGTCGCCGGCCTCTACGCGACCTTTGATGAGGTCTACGGGGCGTTCAAGACGATCGTCTCGGGCTTCGCCGCCGACGAGCAGCGCGCCCTCTTCTTCGGCAACGCCGAGCACACTTACCGCCTCAAGGACGACGCGTCGCCGATTGCGCGACTTCTGGCCTGAAGACACCGGCGGCCCGAGAACCGACGGTCCGAACAGGATGTTGCGCCAACCGGGGTGCGTGTTGACGACCGCGATGAGGACGGTGATCGTCACCAGAAAAATCGCGCCTGAAATCGTGCCGGCGCAGGCGCCCGACCCGCCGAAGATCCAGGTTCCGTCGAGAACGACCGCTGCGATCGAGCCCAAGAGATATTCGTCGCCGAGTTGGCAGGTCAGCGCGGTCCCGTGAACGAACCCGGGGCGCGCGGTTCGGTTCCGACTGCCCTCAAGCCGAGCGATCGGCCAGCCGCCGTTCGGCGCAGATGCGATAGGCGTCGCTCCACGGGCGATGAACCGCCGGCATTCTTTCTCACGTCGAAGGGATTGCGCGATCGGCCGAACAAATAATTGTCGCAGGTTCCGCGAAGTCCCATGGTCGGATCATTGGCCTTGCCGAGAAGGATCGCGCCTGCCCTCTCGACCCGTTCGGCGAAGACGCAACGCCACTGCGCGACGCAACGCTTCATCGCCCAAACGCCGCCGAAGGCGTAGGGCCAGCCTGGCTTGAAGTCGAAGAGGTCCTTGATTGCCGAGGGAACGCCATGCAGCGGGCCGGTCGCTGAACCGGACATTATGGCCTGCTCTTGCGCGGCCTGACGTTGTGTAACATATTTTCATGAAATTTCCCTTCGTCGTCGTTGACTTCGTGCGTGTCGTTTTCATCGGCAAGCACGGTATGGCGTCTGAGTACATGCAGTATCTGAACGACACCTGGTTCGGCGCCGAGATCCGGCTCTGAAAGGACGCTGCAATGGGCTACAGGGCCGTCTATGCCTATGCCTGGGATCTCGCGGAAGCCGGAGTCTCCGCGGCGATCGACCGGTTCCGCGCGCTCGGACTGGACACGGTGACAATTGCGGGCAGCTATCACGCCGGCAAATTCCTGCGCCCCCACGGCAGAACGGGAAGGGTCTACTTCCCCGAGGACGGCGCGGTCTATTTCAAGCACGATCCAGGGCGTTATGGCGCGATCAAACCGGTTCCCCATTCGATGCTTGCGGCGGGCGAGGACATGGTGGGCGCGCTCGCGGCGCAGGATCGCATGGCGGCGAACGTCTGGCTTGTCTTGCTGCACAACACGCGGCTCGGCGCCGAGCATCCGAACGCCACGGTCGCCAACGCGTTCGGCGACCGGCTGGTCTATAATCTTTGCCCTTCAGCGCCCCAAGCGCGCGCCTATGCGCTTGGCCTCGCGATCGACGTCACAGAGTCCTATCCGGTCGCCGGCGTCTCGATGGAAACGCCGGGTTTCCTGCCCTACGCACACGGATTTCATCACGAATTCACTCTTGTCCGCCCAAACCGCTGGCTCGACTCGCAGCTCGGGCTCTGCTTCTGCGAGCATTGCGTGGCAGGGGCGAAGCGGGCCGGAATCCCGGTCGAAGCGCTGCGGCGACAGGTCGCCGGCGACATTGACGCCTATCTGGCCGGCGACGTCGATTTTCCCGCCGACATGGCCGAGGCGTTCTGGCTCGCCGACACTCGCACCGATGGCGATCTCCGGGCGTTCCTCGACTGGCGCTGCACAGTCGTGACATCATTGGTGCGCGAGATTCGTGAGGAGGTGCGCAAGGACGCGACGGTGGCGGTGATCCCCTCGGTCGTGCGGCCGACCGGCGGCGCGTGGTATGAGGGCAGCGATTTGAAAGCGCTTGCCGAGGCGGCGGGAGTGATTGAAGCGTGCTTCTACGAGCCGAGCGACGCGCGGGTTAGAGCCGACCTCCACGACGTCAAGCGGCGTCTGCGCGGCGCGGGGAGACTTCGCGGCATCGTCCGCCCCGGCTTTCCCGATCTGGAGACGAAGGGCGAATTCCTCGCAGCGATGCGCGCGCTCGGCTCTGGAGGGGTGCGCGAGGCGGCTTTCTACAACTGGGGCCATTTGCGGGACGCCAATCTCGATTGGATCGCCGAGGGTCTCGCCGCGATGGAGAGCGCGGCATGACTTTCGCCGGAAGGATCGTCGCGATCACCGGCGCGGCCGGCGGCATCGGCCAGGCGCTCAGCCGTCATTTCGGTGGCGAGGGGGCGAGGATCGCGGCGATCGACCGCAGCGAGTTGGTTCATGACTTGGCGACAGAGCTGACAAAACTTGGAATCTCCGCCAAAGCCGAAGTCGCTGACGTCGGGGACCCGCACGCGGTCGCGGAGGCCTTCGAGAGGCTCGTGGCGAAACAGGGGCCGGTCGACATACTCATCAACAACGCAGGTTTCTCCGACCATCCGACGCTCGCTCGGACCGATCCCGAAGGTTGGCGCGCCGACGTCAACGGCAATCTCAACGGCGCCTACAATTGCGCCTACGCGGTGCTGCCCGGCATGCGCGCCAAACGGGCTGGCGTCATCATCAACATCGGCTCCGTCAATGGAGTTGCCGCGCTTGGCGATCCTGCTTACAGCGCCGCCAAAGCTGGCATGATTTCCTTGACGCGCTCGCTGGCGCTCGAATACGGCCGCTACGGCGTGCGCGTGAACATCGTGCTTCCCGGCACCGTCCGCACGCCAATTTGGGCCGAACGGACGAGAAAAGACCCTAAGGTGCTCGCAACGCTGGAGCGTTGGTATCCGCTCGGCCGCATCGTAGAGCCGATCGACGTCGCCCGCGCCGTCGCCTTCCTCGCCTCGGACCACGCGGCGGCGATCACCGGCGCGGCGCTGCCGGTCGATTGCGGGCTGACGGCGGGCAACATCGTCATGGCGCGCGAACTGACGCTCGAGGATTTCTAGGCGAGGGTCAAAGAGATGGCCATAAGAGTTCTCGTCGTCGGCCTCGGCAACATGGGCATGAGCCACGCTCTCGCGTACACCCGGATCCCAGGTTTTGAGGTGGCGGGCGTGTGTGAGCGGCGGATCGCCGATCGAAAGCTGCCGCCAGCGCTCGCCAAGGCAAAGAAGTTCGCCAAATTCGAGGAGGCTTTGGCCGAACTGAAGCCTGACGTCGTCTCGATCAACACTCTTCCCGACACGCACGCAGATTTCGCCATCAAGGCGATGGAAGCCGGGGCGCATGTGTTCGTCGAGAAGCCGCTCGCCGACACCGTCGAAAACGCCGCGAAGGTTGTCTCGACGGCGCAACGCACAAAGCGCAAGCTTGTCGTCGGCTATATCCTTCGCCAGCACCCGTCCTGGATCAAGTTCATCGAGATCGCCCGCCAGCTCGGTTCGCCGCTCGTCTTTCGGATGAATCTGAACCAGCAGTCCAATGGCGAAACTTGGGCCTGGCACAAGCGTCTCATGGACAGCTTCCCGCCGATCGTCGACTGCGGCGTCCACTACGTCGACGTGATGTGCCAGATGACGAAGGCCAAGCCCGTCAATGTCCACGCCGTCGGCGCCAAGCTGAGCGACGAAGTGCGGCTCAACAATTACGGGATGCTGCAGGTCACGTTTGATGACGGGTCTGTCGGCTGGTATGAAGCCGGCTGGGGGCCAATGATGAGCGAGACGGCGTTCTTCGTCAAAGACGTCGTCGGTCCGAAAGGATCAGTGTCGATCGTCATGGCCGAGACCGCAGGCAAGGTGAAGTCGGACGACATCAACGCCCACACCAAGACGAACCAGATTCTTTGGCATCATGCGGACATGTCGAAGCCCGACGAGCGGATCGACATGAGCGACGAGCCCGACCATGACGCACTTTGCGAGCGCGAGCAGCGCTATCTCCTCAAGGCGATCGACGAGAACATCGATCTCGCCGACCACATGAACGACGCGGTCAAGAGCCTGAAGATCGTGATGGCCGCTGACAAGTCAATCCATACCGGTCAGGTGGTCGCGCTCTGAGCAGGATCGAAAGCGCGGTTGGCGCGCGAAGTCCGAGTCGCGGGAGGTGGCGTCATGGGGCTCGATTTGGTCCTTCGGGGAGGGCGGATCATTGATCCGTCGCAGGCGATCGACGACCTCTTGGACGTCGGCTTTCAAGACGGCCGCATCGCCGAGATCGGCGCGGGGCTCTCCGGAGCCGAGGTCCGGGACGTCTCGGGCCACATCGTTACGCCGGGCCTCATCGATCTGCATACCCATGTCTATTGTGGCGGCACCTCGCTCGGCGTCGACCCGTTGCGGCTGGCCCGAGGAGGCTGCGCGACGCTCGTCGACGCGGGGAGCGCCGGGCCGGGCAACTATTCGGGTTTCCTGGAACATGTGATCCGCCCTTCGCCAGTCCGGATCCTCGCCTTCCTAAATATCTCCTTCGCCGGCATCTACGGCTTTTCCACGCGGATCATGGTCGGCGAGAGCGGCGACTTGAGGCTGATGGCGCCTATGGACGCGGTCGAGGTCATAGAGGCCAATCGCGACACGATCGTTGGCGTCAAGGTTCGCGTCGGTCTGCACGCTTCTCAGAATTCCGGTGTCATTCCACTCGATATCGCCCGCCAGACGGCGGAGGAGGTTCGTCTGCCGATGATGGTGCATATCGACCATCCCCCGCCGACGATCGAGGATGTCCTAGCGCGCATGCGCAAGGGCGACATCCTCACCCATTGCTTCCGTCCGTTTCCGAACAACCCCGCAACCGCGGAGGGGGCGGTGCGCGAGGCCGTGGTCGAAGCGCGCATGCGCGGCGTGATCTTCGACATTGGCCACGGCATGGGATCCTTCGCTTTCAAGACCGCGCGGGCAATGATCGCCAACGGATTCGCGCCCGACTGCATCTCCAGCGACGTTCATGCTCTGTGCATCGACGGCCCTGCATTCGATCTTCTTACGACGATGTCGAAGTTCCTTTGCCTCGGGATGAAAGTCGGCGACGCGGTGCGGGCGGCGACGGAAGCGCCAGCCACGGCGTTGAATTGCGGCGATCTCGGCAGCCTCAGGCCCGGCAGTGCTGGCGACGCGTCGATTCTGGCGCTCGAGCATGGCGCTTTCGATTATGTCGACGTGACCGGCGAGCACATGACCGGAGACCAGCGCCTAAATGCGCGCGGCGTCGTCATCAACGGGCGTTGGTGGAAGGGTTGAGCGACCCGTCAGAATCTTGCAACCAGGAACGGCTCCGACATGAAAGTTTCGACGCCAGAAATACGAATCGCCGCTTTTGACCTCGCGCTTCCCGCAGCGCCGGTTCCCGTGGCCAATGACGCGCCCTATAGCTGGGTCGGAAATCTTCTGTTTCTCTCCGGTCAAGGACCAAGGCGGCGCGACCGCGGCTATGAGGTCAGGCGCCTGGGCAAGGACGCAACCGGTGACGACGGACATCGGGCTGCGCGACTGAGATCAACGGTTGTTCGGATCTTCCCGTCGAAACATAGGGGGAAGCAGGTCGTCACGCTCGTTCAGCCGTCGGCCTGGGTTCACCGCCAAACCGCATGATGGTCGAGATCGAGGCTCTTCTGCTGATCCGTTGTTGAAGATCGTCGGCTTTCGAGGAGACAACGGCGATGGTCGATAGCGACGCAGCGACTTCCGCGCCAAGGGCGACGATGGTGCGCGCGACCGTCGATTTCGATAAGCTCGGCAAACAGACGGGCTTCATTCACGTACCCCATTCCGTACACGACGACGCCTGGGGCGTAATCCCTATCCCAATCGCCGTGATCCGCAATGGGCGCGGTCCGACCGTAGTCCTCGAGGCCGGCAATCACGGCGACGAGTACGAGGGAGCGATCGCGCTCGGCGAGATCATACGGACGCTGGATCCTGGGGCGGTTTCCGGATGCCTGATCTTCATCCCGGCCATCAACCTACCCGCGGTAATCGCGGGCCGGCGCACGTCCCCGCTCGATGACCTCAATTTCAATCGCGCCTTCCCCGGAGACCCGCTCGGATCTCCGACGCAACAAATCGTCGCGTACGTAAACGACGTACTGATTCCGATGGCCGACGCGTTCCTCGATCTGCATTCCGGAGGCTCCTCGCTGGCCATGATCCCGAGCGCCATCGTGGAGCCTGCTCGAGACTTGGAGTTGCAAGCGCGCAACAAGGCCGCCGCGCGCGCCTTCGGCGCGCCAATGACCGTCGTGATCGATAACCGCGGCGATCCACGCACGGCGACCGCCGCGGCGGCTCGGGCGGGTCTGACTGTCGTCGGGACCGAGATGGCCGGCGCCGGCGCGGTTTCCATCGACGCCTTGGATTTGTGCCGACGCGGCGTCCGCAACGTGCTGGCCCACCTCGGGGCGCTGCCGCCCGAAATGGCCGATCCGGCGCCTTCGCCGTCGCCGCTTTATGAACTCCCGGGGTCGAGCGCCTACGTGCTCGCTGCCGACGAGGGGGTGTTCGAGCCGTTCCACGCCAACGGAACCGTAGTGCGCGCGGGTCAGCCAGCCGGACGGGTTCATTTTCTCGCCGACCCCAGGCGGCCGCCCGCCGAGCTCGCCTACGAGGCCGACGGCGTCCTCTATGGCCGCCGACAGCCAGGCAAGGTTCGGCCCGGCAACTGCTGTCTCGTCGTCGCTCGCCCCCTGGACGGCGGCTCGTGATCGCCTTTGCCGACGTTGAAGCGGCAATCTGGCGGGCAGTTTGGCCGGCATCGCGGCCCAGGTTTCCATTGGCGGCGGCGGGCTCCTCAGCGGACTTACCGTCGCCTTGCCGACCCTGAGGCCGAGCGTGCGCAATATCGACGTCGAGATCCATGCTTGCAGCGGATATAAGCGGAGCCTCGTTCGCCGCAACCACCGCCGCGGTCGGGATGGACCGCAGCGGCCCCATAAGGAGAACGCCCCGTGGCCGATATGGAGAACGACGCCCTGTTCTCGACCTTGCGCGAGAAGCTCTTCACCGCGGTCGTCGGCGACGTCCTCGACCAGATGGGCCATCGGCGGCAGTTCTTGCCTCAAGCGATCGGGCCCCTGCGAGCCGACATGAAGATCGTCGGCCGCGCCATGCCCGTGCTCGAGGCGGACGTGTTCGACGAAGTGTCGAGCGCGACGCGTAGCCCGCCCGGGGCGAACCCGTTCGGGCTGATGCTGGAGGCGCTGGACGACCTCAAGCAGGACGAGGTCTACGTCGCCACCGGCGGGTCGTTCCAATACGCGCTTTGGGGCGAACTGATGTCGACCCGCGCGTCGCATCTCAAGGCCGCTGGAGCCGTGCTCAACGGTTTCGTTCGCGATGCGGCGGGGATCGAGGCGCTGAATTTCCCTACCTTCTGCCGCGGCGTCTACGCGCAAGACCAGCGCCCGCGCGGCAAGGTCGTCGACTTCCGCACCGCGATCGAGATCGAGGGGATCCGTATCGCGCCCGGCGATCTCATCTTCGGCGACCGCGAAGGGGTGTTGATCATCCCCTCCATCGTCGAGCAGGAGGCGATCGCGGCCGCGCTCGACAAGGCTTCGGCGGAGAACAAGGTGGCCATCGCGATCCGCGCCGGCATGAGCGCCCGCGAGGCCTTCGCCACGTTCGGCGTCCTGTGAGCGGGTCGGTCGAGGGCAAGAGCGAGAACCTCGGCCTCCTCCGGCGACCGATCCCATCACGCAGCGATGGAGGCGTCGAGCACGGAGGGCGTCAGGACTCGTGTCCCTCGTGTTGACCACAGACAAGCTCGTCGACGGTGATCTTTCCGGTCCGCCGCCGCAATGCCTTTATGTTTGCGATCGCTCCGTCGACCTCGGCTTGCCGCAAACGCGCTTCCGGCGCGATCCGAGCGATCGCGCGACCATGTCGGGTGATGATTATGGACTCCCCCGCTCGACGATTTCAGCCACCTCCCGTTCGCGCGGCGCCGGGATCGCCCAAACCCTCTCTCGAGACCGCAAAGCCATCGCTGTCCGCCAGCCGGTAGCCCGCGGCCACGACTGCGGCGGCGAACAGCCGCTCGGTCACGTGTTCCAGTCCGCCGTCAAGCCGCCCCTGCTCCTCTGGAAAGGCGGAGGCGAGACGCAGATCGCGTAAGGGCCGCAGCGCTTCAGGGCGGACCCAGAACATCGTTCCGCCGAAGAAGTCGAGACGGAAGCGGTCGGGCGCCAGGCCCATTTTCCAGGCAAGCTCCATCACTTTCGGACGCGTCGTCCCCCACGAGGGTTCGAGGGGGATGGTGGCGCTGGGCAGGCGAAAGGCGCGCGGGCCGATCATGCCGACGCCGGCGTCGCCTTCAAAGCGCTCGACGATCTTGCCCGCGACCCCTGGCGCCGCCAATAGCTCGAATAGCAGCCTTCGCCGCCACAGCGCGCCCAAATAAGGCATGCGCCCGCCATCGCTCGATTTCTTGCCGTGGATCTTGCAGACGTAAGCGTAGCGGTCGAGCCGCCCCTGCTCCAACAGCTCCAGGAATGGACGCACGTCGCGGCCGCGGTTCGCCATCGCCCGGACGTCGGCATCGGGAAAATCATGCCGAATGGCCTCGATCAGCCGGTCGCGCCCGGGAACCGTGGTGACGATCAGATCGAAGGGAATGGTCAGCCGCTTCAACACCTCGGCGATATCCGTCCAAGTATCCTCGTAGAACACATGGGCGACGATCGCGACCGGATTCGACGCGCCGGGAACCGGCGCCGCCCGCGCCTCCGATTCCATCGTCGGCCATCCGATCAAGAGCTCCGGGTGGCTGGCGACGAGAGCGCCTTCAAGCAAAAGCCCGGAATTGAACAGATGCTGATTGAAGGTCGTGAAGCGCTTTCGCTCTGGCTTCACGCCGAATGAGAACAGCGAGAAATTCTCGAACCGGAGATATTTCTTCCTCTTGAAGAGAAGCGCCAACCGTAATCTGACCCACAGCGAAAGCAGGGGACCCAAAGTCTCCACGTGGAAGTCTTGCGTCGCGATCGAGAGCGCCAGCCCTCCGGTCGGAACGACAAAATACCCGAGGCGGCTCGAATAAGGCAGCAGCACGGTGCGGCCGGTCGCGCCGCCGCTGATCCGCAGTCGCGCAACATAATCGTCCGCGGCCCCGCGGATCGGACTCAGCCGGTAGGCGCGACTGAAACTGAACGGAGTTCTGTGCATCAAAGGATCGGGCCGGCGCCTCCTCTAGCGGGGCCGCGCGCTCTCGGCAACCGGCTGGCCGTCGGGACTCTGTTCCGGAAACGAGTTTTGGTCGCATGCGCTTGACCCCGCATCGCCTGGCTCGCATACCCGGAAGTCGTCCGCTCCGACTTCCCATGTGAAAACCCGCCAATGATGAATCCGGTCTTCGAACAAATCGGCGACAGCGCGTTCGAGACCATGTCGCGCCTCGCGAATATGAGCCGGGCGGCCGCAATGCCGGCGACGCGGTGAGCGCCTTCATCGTCGCGCTCGCCGCCGGCGCGCTCAATCTCGCGGCTTCGCCCTTCGCGCCCGCGCCGGCGCCGCCGCCCAGAATCGTGCGTCTGCTGGCGCCGTCGGGCGCGTTCGACGCCAGTACGCTCGGCGATTTCGAGCGCGAGAGCGGCTACGCAGTCGCCTACGACGCCTACGGCGACGCGAGGCGCGTCCTGCCGATGTTGATGGAGGGGCCCTACGACGTAGTCGTCCTGCCCGGGCCGGCGCTCGCCCAAGCGATCGCGGTCCGACAATTGCGCAAAATCGACAGGACGCGGGTTCGCAACGCCTCTCTCGTCGCCTCGCCTGTCGCCGCCAAACTCGCAGCTTACGATCCAGGCGGCGCCCATAGCCTGGCCTGGGGCTGGTCGGCGACGGGGCTCATCTACGACGCCGGAAAGGCGCCGAGACTGCTGGGCGGCGCGCCCAACTCTTGGGCGGCCGCGCTTTCTCCCGCAATCGCGGGCAAGCTCGCCCCGTGCGGGGTCGCGCTGCCCGACGCCCGCGACCAACTGTTCATCGCGGCCTGGCGGTTTCTCGGAATCGACCCGGCGAGGGCGCGCGAGCGGGAGGTGAAGGCAGCGGCCGATGTCATCGTTCGCGCCCGAAAGTCGGTGCGGCTGCCCGTCTCCCGCGACCCGATCACGGCGGTCGCAAGCGGCGCGGTCTGCCTGACCTTCGGCGACGCGGCGCAGGCCGGAATTGCTTCGCGTCGCAGCCACGAGGGCGGCGAAGGCCTCGACATTCGCTACGCCCGGCCCCGGGAAGGAGGGCCAATCGCCGTCGATGCGCTGGTCGAGCCGCGCGACGCGCCCCATCCCGACGAGGCGCTGGCGCTGATCGATTTCCTGCTTCGGCCCGCGGTCGCGGCCCACGCGACCGAGGCGGCGGGGCTCGCAAGCGCCGAAACCGACGCGACCGCCGCCAGCTTCCGGTCGCTGTGGCCGGTCGGCGCCTATGACGCGAGGCTGGCGCCGTTGATCGAAAAGGAATGGGCGCGGATCAACGCTCCGGAACGGCCGCAGAGCAAAACTCCAGCCAAGCCTGCGAGCAAGTCGGTCGCCAGGCCGACTCGGACAAAACGGAAGAAACACAAGAGACGATGACCGCCAAAGCGCCCAACATCCTCATCGTCATGGCCGACCAGATGGCGCCGGCGTTCCTCCCGATCTACGGCCATCCGCTGGTTCGCGCGCCGAACATGCAGGACCTCGCGCGCGCCGGCGTCGTGTTCGAGAGCGCCTATTGCAACAGCCCCTTGTGCTCGCCCTCGCGCGCCTCGTTCATGTCCGGGCGCTTGCCTTCGCGCACCCGGGTCTATGACAATGCGGCGGAATTCCCATCCGACGTCCCGACGTTCGCTCATTGCTTGAGATTAGCAGGATACAATACCGTTTTATCGGGAAAGATGCACTTTTGCGGACCGGACCAGTTGCATGGGTTCGAGCAGCGGCTGACGACCGACATCTATCCCGCCGACTTCGACTGGACGCCCGACTGGGACCGTCCCGACGACCGTGCGAGTTGGTACCACAACATGAAGTCGGTCGCCGAGGCTGGCGTCTGCGTGCGCACCAATCAGCTCGACTTCGACGACGAAGTCGCGTTCGCGGCCGAGCGCGCGATTTTCGACATCGCGCGGGCGAACGACCGGCGGCCCTTCCTGCTCGTCGCCTCGTTCAGCCATCCGCACGATCCGTTCGCCATTCCGCGGCGCTACTGGGATCTTTATCGCGAGGATGCGATCGACATGCCCTATCCCGCCGGCGCGCAACCGCTCGATCCGCATTCGCTTCGCCTGCGCCACGTCTGCGCCATGGACGCCGAGCCGGTCGCCGACGCTCAGGCGCGCAACGCCCGTCACGCCTATTACGGCGCGATCTCCTATGTCGACGACCAGATCGGCCGCCTGATGGGGGCGCTGCGGGCGACCGGCCTCGCCGAAGACACGATCGTCATCCTGACCAGCGATCACGGGGAGATGCTGGGCGAGCGCGGGATGTGGTACAAAATGAGCTTTTTCGAGGGCGCGAGCCGCGTGCCGCTGGTGGTCGCGAACCCCGGCCGCTTCGCCGCGAGCCGGGTCGGCGCCAGCGTATCGCTGGTCGATCTTCTGCCGACGCTGGTCGATTTCGCCGGCGGCCGGACCGAAGCGCTCGGCGGCTCGATCGACGGGCGCAGCCTGAGCCCGCAGCTTGCGGGCCGCAAGGGCCATGACGAGGCGATCGGCGAATATCTCGCCGAGGGCGCGATCGCGCCGCTGGTGATGATCCGGCGCGGCGATTTCAAGTTCATTCACTCAGCCCCTGATCCGGATCAGCTTTACGATCTTAGCCGCGACCGGGGCGAACGCGACAATTTGGCGGAAAGAGCGGAACACGCCGGCCGGGTCGCGGATTTTCGCGCCGAGGCCGCGCGCCGGTGGGACCTCGCCGCGCTCGACGCCGAGGTGCGCGAAAGCCAGCGCCGCCGTCGGTTGGTCGGCGCGGCGCTGTCGAAAGGAGCAATCCGCGCCTGGGATTTCCAGCCGTTCCGCGACGCGTCCCGGCAATATATGCGCAACAGCCTCGACCTCGACGACCTCGAGGCGATGGCGCGGTTTCCGCGCGTGGCGCAGCCCTGACGCGGCGGTTGAAGCGGGCGCCAAAAAGGTCGCGCGCCTGGCTGCGCCTGGCTTCGTCGGCTTGGCGCCGATCGCGCTCTACGTCGCCTAAATCGCCGGCCGCCTCCCGCCAGCGCCTCGACAAGAAGGGGGTAACCCTAAAACTCGCGTCCCGCGATTCCCAACTCCCCATCGGACCGAAACCGCGCTAACCTTGCTCTCAGAGGTGTCGCGATGGCGATCCAGAACCGGAAGCCCCTCGACCTAGTCGATCGCACCGCCCGCCGCCGCGAGGCGCGGACCGGCGCCGTCCGCGACGATCCGTGGCGGCGCGAGACGTTCTGCCTGCCGCGGATCGAGGCGCGGGAGAAGGCGCGCGAATGGTTCGAGCGCTATCCCAAGGCCGCCTATATGACCGAGATCGAATCCTGGCGCGAGCTCGCCGACGATAAGATCGAGTTCGTCATGCGCCGTCTGCCGACGGCCGATTGACCCGCGATCCGAACGACGAGCTCGCGGAAGCCGTCCGGTCGAAGGAAAGCTCCGCACCAATTATCAGCCGCTTATTCGAAGATTTCAAAGGTTTGCGGCGCCATTAGCGATTTACGCCGAGGCCCCCTGATCGCGGCCTGTCATGACGGGCGAGATTTTTGTCGCGCGATCAGCCCTGCCCGGACGGCTTCGGCATAATGCCCCCATGTCGACGCATTCCGGCGCCGGCGGCCCGCCGCCGCCGATGGCGGCCGGCGGCGACATTCTCTTCCTGAAAAGCCGAACCTATGTTAGGATCGCCTTGATGATGAACTCGGGGGCCGCTTGTCCCGGCAGGCGGCGGGACGGGTTTGGCGGGATTAAGGAGCGGGAGAAAAAACAAGGCTCTTTTCGCGTTAGCTATTGGTCGGCCGCAATCGCTTGCTTACCTTCGATCCCCTGTCGTCATGGCCGGGCTTGTCCCGGCCATCCACGCCGCAGCGCTGCAAGGACCTACGGTCTCGAGGCTCTTCGCCATCGGTTGTCTCTCCGGACGCCCGACGCGCCCAACCGCGTGGATGGCCGGGACAAGCCCGGCCAGGACGCCTTGAAGCCTTGCAGGTCTTCGGCCCCAATGGCCCGAATTATTGGGAACCGACAGCTAACGCGATAAGAGCCAAAAACAATTTGGATTCTGGGCTAAACCCTTGAAAAGGCTCATTTCGCGGAAGACATATATTTGGATCCGGCTTCCCCTGGCTTTGCTCCGGCTTCCGCTGGGCTTGGATTCCATTGCCGCGGGCTTGGATCGGCTTTCACCGGGTCTCAGCGGTCTGAGGCGTTCAGAAGCTTCGAGGCGGTTCGCCCGCAAGTTCGGCGCCCCCGGTTGCGAACCTAGCCGAGCACATAGGCTCTCGTGGCCTCCGGGTCGTCGGTGGAAAAGCCGATCGCGTCGAGTTCCTCCCACGCCGCCTCGGGGATGGGAAAGCGCGCCCATTCCAATGTCTCGCCTATCCGCTCGGGCCTCGTGACCCCGCAGATCGTCGAGGCGATCCGCGGATCGCGGAGCGAGAACTGCAGCGCCGCCGCGCCCGGCGGCACGTTATATTTGGCGCATGCCGCTTCGATGCGCCGGATCGGCGCCAGCGTCTCGGGCGAGGCCTCCTGATAGACATAGCGCGCATAGGCGCCCGAACCTTTCGCCAGAACGCCGCTGGCGTAGGGGGCGGCGTTGAGAACGGCGATCCCTTTCGAATGCGCGAACGCGATCATCGGCTCGGCGTTGCGATTGGCGAGAGTGAAGCGGTTGTGGGTGATCAGGGCGTCGAAGTCGAACTCGCTGAGGAGCGGCGTCATGACCGCGACCGGGCCGGCCGCCAGACCGACGGCGCGCGCCAGACCTTCCTCCTTGATCCGGAACAATTCCCGGATCGCGCCGTTCGGCGCAGCGATCTCGTCAAAGGAGGCCGCGTGTTCGGGATCGTGCAGATGCAGGAGATCGATCCTGTCGACCCCGAGCGCGGCGAGGCTTTGCTCCAGCGATCGCCGGGCCTGGGCGGCGTCGAAGCGGTTGGTCGTCGGATCGCGGTCGAGCTTGGTCGAGATGACAAATCCTTCAGGCAGGCCGCCGCGCTCGCGGATCGCGGCGCCGATGCGCTCCTCGCTGCGGCCGAAGCCGTAGATCCGCGCCGTGTCGAGGAAGTTGACCGGGCTGTCGAAGATCGCCGCGACGGTCGCCTTCGCCCGCGCCTCGTCGACGCCGTAGCCGTAGGTGTCGGGCATGTCCCCGATTCCCGACGCGCCGAAACAGATCCTCGACACCGCGAGGCCGGTCCTGCCCAGCTTGACCCGCTCGGTGGCTGACCCGGTCATGAATTCCTCCGCTTGGCTCTAAGGCGCGTCAATGATTTCGCCGGCGCCTGATTTCATCGTTTAGCATAAAGGGCTGATTTTGACGGCGGCAAGGTCCGCGCGTCCGATCTTTCGCACTCATGTGGCCGCCGGCTGGAGCGGCGCCTGCAGTTGCGCGACTTGCCGGCGCAAAGCCTCGGCCTCGAGGTTGCGGTAGGCGAGCGCCGCGCCGCTTGCGAGCCGGGCCAGCATCTCCCGCTCGTCGCGCGACAGTTCGGCGCCGGTCGCGTGCGGGCCGTAGAGGGCCAGGGCGTGGCAGGCGAGCTTGTCGGCGACCGGCGCCGCGAGCGTCGGCGCCGCGATCCCGGCCGGCAGGTCCAGCCGGGCGGCGTCGTCCGGATCGATCGGAAAGGGCTCGCCCTCGCGCGCGGGGCGAAGCGCCGGGTCGGCCGGGTCGAGCCGGTCGGCGGTTCCCGCGGGCCAGCCGAGCGATCCGGCGCGCCGCCGGTAGAGCGCGCCGTCGCGGCCGAACACCGCCGCGGACGCCAGACCGAACGTCTCCACCGGCGCCTGGGTGAGAATGGCGTCGACCGCGTCGACGCTGTCGGCGCGCAGCACGTCCTCCGCGGCGGCGCGGAGGGCCGCGAAATGGCGCCGGAACGCGCGATTGAACACGCGGTCGGCAAGCTCGACCCCGAATTCGTGCGCGCGGCCGATCAGGAACAGAAGCACGGCCGCAAGCGCGAAATACCCCCAGGCGGGCAGATCCAGCAGCTCGCGCAGGTGCTCGATCTGCTGGTGCAACAGCAGCGCCGGCGCGCTCAGCATCAGGCCGAACACGGTGATCCGCCGGAGCGGGATCGACACGCTGACCACCCGACGCCGACGCACCGCCTCGACCACGAACCAGGCAAGCAGGCCGTGGAGAAAATAGAGCCCGGCGATGAGGTCGGGCGGGGCCGAAGTCACCCCGGGGATCAAGCGCCAGACCGACGTGGACTGCAGCAGCGCGGCGACAAGGAACGCCGGCAGGCCGATCATGCAGCCCCAGAGAATCCAGCGCAGCCGCTGATAATCCTGCGGCGACTGGCCCCGCCGCTTGTGCAGCAAAATGGCGATCGCAGCCGCCGCCACCCCGAATCCCGCGAAGAAAGTGGCGCGGGACGCAATCTCGCTCGGCCGTCCGACGATATTGGCGTAGCTCAGCAGTTGCAGACCAGTGAACAGAAGCGCCACCAGCGGCAACGCGAACGCCCAGCCGCGCCAGGCGGGATCGGTGCGGTTTGAGGGCGCGCGCAGCACGAACAGCAGGAAGCCCGCGTATCCGACGCCCTGGCTCACCGCCTCCGCCGCTTCCTGCGCCAACAGCAGGCGCGGACGGTCCTGCAGCAAGGCGTAGTAGACGAAATCCTGCCCGGAGTTGAACCAGATCGCATAGAGGAAGAAGCCCCAGGTCATTGCTCCGGGACGGGTCCAGACCAGCCAGGCGGCGCCGAGGACGAACAATGTCGCGACGATCTCATTGGCCATGAGCGCGCCCCGGTCGAGCCAGCCCGTCTCATAGGGCCGCGCAATCACTTCAACGGCGCGCGCGGCGCCCCCGTCGCCCGGAAGAATCTGCAAATGAAGCACGCGGCCGGGCCTGACGAACTGGACGCCGCCCATGCCTCCCAGAACCGACAGCAGATCGACGCAACCCCGCTGGTCGGGCGCGCCGCACGCCATCGCCTTCAGATCCAGCCGGTCGCCCGGCCGCAGTCCCGCCTGCCATGCCGGCGAATCCTGGTCGCGAGCGAACGGACCCCTGACGTCGAAGATCAGTCCGTCATTATTGGCGGCGAAGCCGGCGGAGGCGAGCGGACGCGCAACTCGATAGAAATCGGGGACGATCATCAGCAAGGACCAGACGGTAAGCGCCGCCAGCGCAATCCGTCCGGCCAGAAGCTGCGCCCGCTTCACCTCGCCGCGTCTCCTCAGCTCCGTCGCGGGCGTCCCGTCAGGCGCGAATCCGGCGCCGACGCATGGCCGGGAAAACTAGGTCAGCATCCGACGGCGCGCAAGGTCGGGGTCCGGCGCCTTGCGGGTCTAGAGTCCCTGAAAACGCGAGATTTTTGCGGAAAACCGGTATCCGCTTTGTCGCATCCCGCTCTAGGACCGGATCAGCAGAATGGCCTCGATCTCGACCATGATGCCGTTGGGCAGCGAGCCGACGCCGACCGCCGATCGGGCGTGTCGGCCGGCTTCGCCCAGAACTTCGACCAGCAGGTCCGAGCAACCGTTGATCACCTTCGGCTGGTCGGCGAAGTCGGGCTCGCAATTGACCATGCCGAGCAGCTTGACCACCGCCTCGATGCGCGAGAGTTCGCCGGCCGCGGACTTGGCCAGAGCCAGCAGTTGCAACCCGGTGAGGCGCGCGGCGCGATAGCCGTCCTCGGCCGTGGCGTCCTTGCCCAGACGGCCGATCTCGAAGCCGCCGTCGGGCCGCTTCGGCCCCTGGCCCGAAAGAAACAGAAGGTTGCCGGCCCAGCGAAACGGCACATAATTGGCCATCGGCGCCGGCACGGCGGGAAGCGTCAGGCCGAGCGCGGCGAGCCGCTGCTCCGGGGTCGAGTTGGTCATTTTGGCGATCATCCCAAATTGCGCGTTTCACGCGGAGGCCCCATCCATTCCACCATTGGATGCGCGGGACAATCCCGAGCCGGCGCCCAGGCCAGGGCGGGATCACGTTGGGCGAGCAGTACGAATGGCCGCCAGACTTGAATTTCCGTGGTATCGGCCGCGCGGAGAACGTCGCCAATGGCCGAGCCTAGCGCGCGCGCTGTCGGAATCGGAGCCAACCAACGCCATAATGGCGCGAGCGGCCTCACCGAATGATAAAATCGCTCTCTGGCGGCCTTGACGAGCCGAGGCGGGGTTCACATCTGAACCGTCGCGAGATTGAATTACATCTTAACGGTAGCAGAAACATCCGATTGCACCCAACGCGGGTTGCGTTGTACCGTTACGTTTGGGAAAGGCGGGCGGCGAAAATTAGGAGGTTGGGGGCAAGCCGGATTGTCGAGCGGTGTGTGACGAGCTCATCCGGGTATTGATACTCGGGTCAGTCGGCACTTGTTCAACGGGCATAGCAATGCGCAAGATTGCCAAACCCGCTGAGCGTGCAAACGTATACTGCGTCACTGTCAAGCGGCTTACGGGCGGAAATTCTGACTTTCTGCTTCGGCTCTTCTTGTCTCGTGAGTTGCAATGCAATTCGCGTATAGGAGTTGTTTTGCGCCAGCGCGGTTGAAAACGAGAAGGATGGAGAGGCCACAACCAAGATGACTGCCCATAGTGTTGCTTTTCGCGAGCGAGAGCGCGGGACAAGAAGATCAGGTTTTGCATCAATCTTTAACGGAAAACTTGATGACATCGACACCTCCACGCGACGCGAAAAGTATTCCGCGGCTTAGCTCCTATGAGTTGCGGCAAGGCTAGGGCTCAGTCCCTAACTTATGGCTCAGGCGAAGTGTAAAATGCTCCGGATCGCTCAACAAATTTGGCATCTGCAGCGGGACAGGCCGACGAGGGACGAATAGTTCTGTGGAGATTGGCTCGTTGGGAGTTTACGCGGGACGGGAAATGATCAAGGAGGAATCCGCCGACGCTTGAATCAATGTGGGGAAGTAACTTTCGACGAGGCGCTTGAAAAATAGGGGACTGGATTGAGGTCGGCTCCGTGCACGGAACGCCGGACATATCGGGCTCGATCCAAAAACGGGGAAAACGTAAGATGAAACGCGTACTAGTTACGGGTGGAGCCGGATTTCTTGGTTCACATCTCTGTGAACGAGTGCTTGCTCGCGGGGACAGTGTTATTTGCCTCGACAATTTCTCAACCGGCGACAATCGCAACATTGAGGCGCTCAGTTCGCACCCAATGTTCAGCGTCATCGCCCAGGACGTGATCGAACCGTTCGACTTTGAAGTGGATCAGATCTACAACCTTGCTTGCCCAGCCTCTCCCATACACTACCAGAGCGATCCCGTTCATACGCTCAAGACCTCGGTCCTCGGCGCCTTAAACGTCCTGGATTTGGCGGCGCGGACTCGGGCGCGCGCCTTTCAGGCGTCGACCTCCGAGGTCTATGGCGACCCGGGAATCAGCCCTCAGCCGGAGAGTTACTGGGGCAACGTCAATCCCTTTGGGCCGCGGGCTTGTTACGATGAAGGCAAAAGAACCGTTGAGACGCTCTTCTTCGACTTTCATCATACCAAGGGCGTGGACATCCGCATCGCGCGCATCTTCAACACTTACGGTCCGCGCCTGGGCGCCGGCGACGGCCGCGTCGTATCGAATTTCATTGTGCAGGCGCTGACCAACTCGACGATTACGATCTATGGCGACGGAACGCAGACTCGCTCGTTCTGCTACGTCGACGACCTCATGGACGGCATCCTCAAGCTGATGGACGGTCCCGTGGCGCCGCGCAGTCCGGTGAACCTCGGCAACGACGCCGAGATCACGGTCCGGGAGCTGGCAGAGACCATCATCGACCTGACCGGCTCGACCTCCCATATCGAGCACTTGCCCCTCCCCAAGGATGACCCCAAGCGCAGGCGGCCGGATCTGGCGCTCGCTCGCAGAACGCTCGGTTGGGCGCCCAAGATATCACTGACCGAAGGCCTCAGCCGCATGATCGCCTATCACGAGGAAATCCTCATCGCGTCGAGCAAATTGCGGAGAGGAGTGGCGGCATGAGCAAGCGCCCAATCCTGGTCACCGGGGGCGCGGGTTTCATCGGCAGCCACACCTGCAAGCGTCTTTACGCCGACGGTTTTCTGCCGATCACATTCGACAATCTCTGCACCGGCAATCGGAAAGCGGTTCGCTGGGGACCGCTGGTCGAGGCGGATATCGCTGACACGGCGGCCTTCGCCGCCGCCTGCGAACGCTATCGGCCGGAGGCGGTCGTGCATTTTGCGGCAGCCGCCTATGTCGGAGAATCCGTGGCCGATCCGGAGAAATACTACCGGACCAACGTCGCCGGAACGCTGTCGATTCTGCGCGCATGCCAGGAATCCGGCGTCCGCTCCGTGGTGTTCTCGAGCAGTTGCGCCGTCTACGGCGACGTTCGGGTATCGCCGGTCGACGAGCGCGCGCCTCTTGCGCCGATCAGTCCCTACGGCCGCACCAAACTGATTGGCGAACAGATCCTGCGCGACTACGGGCAAGCCTATGGAATGGAATATGCCGCCTTGCGCTTTTTCAACGCATGCGGCGCAGATCCGGATGGCGAACTTGGCGAATGGCACGATCCGGAAACTCACCTGATACCCCGCGCATTGCTGGCGGCGGCGGGACGGATCGGACGTCTTGAAGTCTACGGCGACGACTACCCGACCCCCGACGGCTCGTGTGTCCGCGACTACATCCATGTGAGCGATCTTGCCAGCGCGCATGCGCTCGCTCTGCGGCGGCTTCTGGACGGCTCGGACTCCATGCGACTCAACCTCGGAGCGGGGCGCGGCTCATCGATCATGGAGGTGATCAGCGCGATCGAGCGCGTCACCGGGCGCAGGGTCCCCCATGTCATGAAACCGCGCCGCTGCGGCGATCCGCCTTCCCTCTTTGCCGAGACTGCGCTCGCGCGCAGGACGCTGGGTTTCGTTCCTGAACTGTCCGATCTGGACACGATCGTCCGCACCGCCGCGCCGTCGTTCGGATTGAGTGAATTGGTCGACGACTATGCCTATGCATAGACCCGATCCATCCCCGCGGCTGGAACCCGGCCGACCGCCGGACGGCCCGTTGCTTGAGAGAATCCTCACCGGCCGTCGCAAGCTGGCCTATGTCGCCGGCGTCTTGATCTGGCTGGCGACGCTGGTGTTTTTCTGGGCATGGTGGCTGCGTCCCGAGCATGTGCTCGGCCTCACCTCCTATGTCGTCGTTTCCGCGATCCTTGCGTACACGACTCTGATGCCGCTCTATTTCGTCACCATCTTTTACAAGAGCGTGAAGCCCACTGGCCCGTTGCGCATTCCGAGCGATGCGCGCGTCGCAATGGTGGTCACAAAGGCTCCATCCGAGCCCTTCGCCGTCGTCGCGGAGACCCTCGAATGCATGCTCGCTCAAGACTATCCGCATGACACCTGGCTTGCGGACGAGGATCCTTCTCCGGCAACCGTAGCCTGGTGCCGCGACCACGGCGTTCTGATTTCAACGCGGAAGGGACGCGAAGACTACCATCGGCTGACCTGGCCGCGACGCACCCGATGCAAAGAAGGCAATCTCGCCTTCTTCTATGACCACTACGGCTACGACGGCTACGACTTCGTCTGCCAGCTGGACGCCGATCACGCGCCGCAGCCCGGATATCTTCGCCAGATGCTGCGTCCATTCGCCGATCCCAAGGTCGGCTACGTATCCGCGCCCAGCATATGCGACAAGAACGCCGCGAGCAGCTGGGCCGCCCGGGGCCGGCTCTATGCCGAGGCCCATCTGCACGGGCCCGTGCAAACCGGCTACACCGCCGGCGGCGCGCCGATGTGCATCGGATCCCACTACGCGGTGCGAACCGCGGCGCTGCGCGAAATCGGCGGCTTGGGACCGGAACTCGCCGAAGACCACTCGACCACCCTGATGTTCAACGCGGGGGGCTGGCGCGGCGTTCACGCCTTGGACGCGATCGCGC
Organism: uncultured Alphaproteobacteria bacterium; assembly: GCA_963835955.1. GTDB lineage: Bacteria > Pseudomonadota > Alphaproteobacteria > Rhizobiales > Beijerinckiaceae > Roseiarcus. The sequence goes on from CAWIHZ010000016.1 coordinate 51,997, forward strand.
ACGGCGACGGACCCAACACGTTCGCCGACCTCGCGACCCAGGAATTTCAGTGGTCGCGCAGCCTTGTCACCATCCTGTTGAAGTACACGCCCAACTATATCTCGAAACTGTCGCCGCGGCTGAAATTTCAGTTCCTGTTTTCTCAGCTATGGTACCCGATTTACGCGCTCACCATGGCGGTGAGCTTCCTGCTCCCGATTATCGCCCTAAGCTTTCGCACGGTCTTCGTTAATGTCTCTTATTCGGTCTGCTTCATACACTTCTATCCGATGACCGTCGTGCTCATCGCCTTGGCCGCTCAATGGCGCAGCTATGGAATATATCGTCCTCATGACGCCAGGATCATGAGTTGGGAGATCATTGTATTCGTCTTTTCGCGATGGCCCTGGATGCTCCTCGGTTCGGCGATGGCCGTGCGGGACTGGCTGACGGACGGCTATGTCGATTTTCGCGTTACGCCGAAGGGCGCTGGAACAGTCGGACCTCCGCCGGCGCGGGTCGTCGCGCCCTACGCGGTCTTGTCGCTCGCATCCGCCTTGCCTGCGCTATTCGTCGCTGATGCGGATTACGCCTCGGGGTTCTATATTTTTGCGATCCTGAACGCGGCGACCTACGCCATGGTCTTCGCGGTCATTGTCATTCAGCATGCACGCGAGAACACGGTCGACTACGCCGGCGTCCTTTGGAAGCCGGTCGCGGGCGGCGCGATGGCGCTGCTCTTTGCTTTGCCCGCCGCGGCCGCGGGAACAAATGGCCTCGCGGGCGTCAATTCGATCGCGTGGGGCGCGAAATACTTCACTCTTACGCGAGTCACATACGCCGTGGCCGGGGCCGGCCACCGCGGCGCACAAACCGTGACTTTTCATCCAGCGTGGACGCCCGCCGGAGGAGAGGGGGAATCCGTCTCCTCTCGCGACGGCGACATTCGCGTCGAATAAGGCTTTCTTCGGCGCCGCAACCCGGAAAACGCGGCGCCATTCATCGGGTGAATTGATCCAGGCCGGCAACCGGCCGCAGGAGCGGGACATGGATGCCATGAGCAGAGGTACGGGAATTCGCGTGATCGGCCGGCTGCCGCTATGGGCGGCGCTGGCGGCGGGGCTTGCGGCGGCGGCGCCAAGTCAGACCTTGGGCGCCTCGCCCGACAACAGGCCGATCACCTATCCCGGGTCTGTCGCTTTCGGGGCTTACGATCCTTGGGGTGACTTCGCCAACGATCCCAATGTGAAGATCGAAGCCCTGTTTCTTCCATGGCAAGACGTCGACCTGACGACCCTGCGGGCCGCCGACGACTATGCGCGCCAGAGGGGACGCAGCCTCCTGATCTCGGTCGAGCCCTGGACATGGTCGAAGACCGAACGCATCAGTCCGCCGGCGCTGTTGCAGGGCATCCTTGCCGGCAAATATGACGGGAATATCGCGGCAATCTGCGGCATCGCCGGCAAGTTCGAGACGCCGACGACGATTCGCTGGGCGCAGGAGATGGAGGATCCGCGCATCCGGTTTTCCTGGCAAGGATGGACGGGCGAGCAATACAAGTCCGCATACCGGTATTTCGTCGACCATTGCCGGGCGAGCGGGCGGCGGCTCAAATTCATGTGGTCGCCGAAGGGACTTCCTGATCTCGGCAATTATTACCCCGGCGACGCCTATGTCGACACCATCGGGCTTTCCGTGTTCGGCCTGCAACCCTACGATCGCGACAATTTCGGCCATGATCGCGACTTTGCGGCGGCGCTAAAGCCCGGCTATGATGTTGCGGCCCAATTCAACAAGCCGATTTGCGTCGCCGAACTCGGTTATTCCGGCGATGCCGACTATGTGCGCAACTGGGCCTCGGGGGCCTTGAAGCCCGACCCGCGCTTTCCGAAGCTGGACTGCGTCGTTTATTTCAACGACAAGGAGGTTGCGCCCTGGCCGCCGAATTACGGCTTGCCGAATTGGCGCGTCACCTCAAACGTCACTCCCTGACCGCGTTCAATGGGGCAAACATGAGCCGTCTAACGATTTTTACCGGAACATGCGCTTTGGTTGTGGCGATCGGGTGGTGCGGGGGAGCGGGCGCCGGCGTGGCCTCAAAACAATGGGCGCCGCTCGACGGCGCCTCGATAATCGATCTTTACGCCGGGAAGACATGGATATGGAAGAATGGGGCCGCGTACTTTGCCCCCGATGGCCGCTTCAAAGCTCGGTCGCGCTCCAAAAATCAACTGACCGAAGGCCTTGGGACTTGGGAGGCCGGCGACAACGGCGTCATGTGCTTCGACGCCGCTTGGCGGCCAGTTCCATCAAAGGGTGAAGAAGCTTCCGCTCCCGCGGTGAAGACGTGTTTCGAGCATCTGGGACTGCGTGGGGCGATCGCACAGAGAAAACTGCCGGACGGGATTTGGTACTTTTTCAGGCACGCAAAGCCGCGAAAAACCGGCGAGGTTTTCAAGCTGCGGCGAGGCGATCACACTCAATTTGCGCGCTGAAGGACGGGTCATCCCCAATTGCGCGTTTCAGGCGGGCGCCCCATCCATTCCTCAACGGCGAAACGGACGATCGTCGCGCTTGCCGTCGCGGCCGCGGCGCCGGCCGGCGCGCCGGTGGGCGCTGCGCCGCCGCTTCCGCCCGCGCGGCCGGCCGAACTGACGCCTGCGCCGCCGCGGGTCCTTCCGGCGGGGTCGGAAGGAACAGCCCCAACATGTATGGCGAAATTGATCGCCGGCGGCGCCCGGGCGGAAGTCGCGGCTGCGCCGCCGTCGAGCGCGGAGGGCTGCGGCGTAGCCTCGCCGATCCGCCTGTTATCGGTCGCGCTGGCGAACGGCGACGCGGTCGACCTGCCCGACCGTCCGGTTCTCGAGTGCGAATTCGCGCTCGTCTTTGCCGATTACGTCCGTCTGATTGTCGCGCCTCTGGGGGCGGCGACGATCGGCGCTAAGGTCGCCTCGATCGAAACCGGCCCCGGCTATGAATGTCGCGGCCGAAACCGCGTGACGGGCGCCAAAATCAGCGCCCATGGCAAGGGATTGGCGCTGGATGTCGTCGCCATTGTCTTCGCCGACAAGCGTCGCGTCCTAGTGGAGCGCCAGGCGAGTTCGGACGAAGCCTCCTATTTCCGCGCGCTGCGAAAGGCGGCCTGCGGATGGTTCACCACCGTGCTCGGGCCGGGCGCCGACGCTTTTCATGTCAGCAATATGCATATCGATACGGAAAGCCATGGCTCGAGCGGCGACTACCGCATCTGCGAGTAAGGCGGTCGCCAATTAACGTCAACCGGTCGCTAAAAGGGGCGACCTCTTTGATGAAAGCCCGGGATTTTCCAGGTTCTCCGCCGCCAGGATCGGCGCGAAACGTCCAGCTTTGCGGGCGCCAACGCGCAGGTCAGGATCACCATCCCCAATTTCGGGGCCGATGTCGTCCACGCGGTCTGACTTCGAACATAATTTCCTTACTTCGCCGGCGTTCGCGCGCCGAAATTGCCGCCGGGGCGTCATCTGGTGTAGGTCAATTCCCGGGCGGCGCATTGGAGCCAACGGCGTCGCGGATCGGGAACGAATGTGACGAAGCCTGCCACGCCGCTGCTCGATCAAATCGCCTCGCCGGCGGATCTGCGCCGGCTGAAGGAGAGCGACCTCGCCAAGGTCGCCGAGGAATTGCGCGCCGAGACGATCAGCGCGGTTTCGGTCACCGGCGGCCATCTGGGCGCCGGCCTGGGCGTGGTCGAGCTGACAGTGGCGCTCCACTATGTCTTCGACACGCCCAACGACCGCATCGTCTGGGACGTCGGCCATCAGACCTATCCGCACAAGATCCTGACCGGACGGCGCCCGCGCATCCGCACCCTTCGCCAGGGCGGCGGCCTTTCCGGCTTCACCAAGCGCGCGGAAAGCGAATACGACGTGTTCGGGGCCGGTCATTCCTCGACTTCGATATCGGCGGCCCTCGGCATGGCGGCGGCGCGCGATCTGGCGAAGAAGAGCAACAATGTGGTGGCGGTGATCGGCGACGGGGCGATGTCGGCGGGCATGGCCTATGAGGCGATGAACAACGCCGGCGCGCTGGATTCGCGGCTCATCGTCATCCTCAACGACAACGACATGTCGATTGCGCCTCCGACCGGCGCGATGTCGGCCTATCTGGCGCGTCTCGTCTCCAGCCAAACCTATCGCTCGCTGCGCGACGTCGCCAAGCAGATGGCGCGGCATTTGCCGAAATTCCTCTACGACAAGGCCAAGCGCACCGAGGAATTCGGCCGCGGCTTCTGGACCGGGGGAACCCTGTTCGAGGAGCTCGGCTTCTATTACGTCGGACCGATCGACGGCCATAACCTCGACCACCTGCTGCCGGTTCTCAAGAACGTGCGAGACATCCATGGGGGGCCGGTCCTGGTGCATGTCATCACCCGAAAGGGCAATGGCTACGCGCCGGCCGAGGCGGCCGATGATAAATATCACGGCGTCTCCGCCTTCGACGTCGTCACCGGCGCGCAGGCCAAGCCCAAGGCCAGCGCGCCCGCCTACACCAAGGTTTTCGGCGACGCGGTGCTCGACGCCGCCCGACGGGACGAGAGAATCGTCGGCGTCACCGCCGCCATGCCCCAGGGAACCGGGCTCGATCGCCTTCAGAGCGTGTTTCCCGAGCGGGTGTTCGACGTCGGCATCGCCGAGCAGCATGCGGTGACGTTCTCGGCCGGGCTGGCGACCGAAGGCTACAGGCCCTTCTGCGCGATCTATTCGACCTTCCTGCAGCGCGGCTACGATCAGATCGTGCATGACGTGGCGATCCAGAATCTGCCGGTCCGTTTCGCCATCGATCGCGCCGGTCTGGTCGGCGCCGACGGTCCGACGCACGCGGGCGCGTTCGACATCGCCTATCTCGCCTGCCTGCCGAACATGACGGTGATGGCGGCGGCCGACGAAGCCGAACTGGTCCATATGGTCGCGACCGCGGCGGCGCATGATACGGGTCCGATCGCGCTGCGCTACCCGCGCGGCGAAGGCGTTGGCGTCGCGCTGCCTGCGCGCGGCGAACCATTGCCGGTCGGCAAGGGCCGGGTGCTGCGCGAGGGTTCGCGGATCGCGATCCTGTCGCTCGGCGCGCGGCTCGCGGAGGCGTTAAAGGCGGCGGAGGAACTGGCGGCGCGCGGCCTCTCGGCCACGGTCGCCGACGCACGGTTCGCCAAGCCGCTCGACCGAGAACTGATCCTGCGCCTCGCCCGCGACCACGAGCTCATGATCACCATCGAGGAAGGAGCGATCGGCGGCTTCGGTGCGCATGTGCTGACGCTGCTGACCGACGCCGGGGCGCTCGACACCGGCCTCAAGGTCCGTTCGATGACCCTGCCGGACGCCTTCCTGGAACAGGACAAGCCCGAACGCATGTACGGCGCCGCCGGTCTCGACGCGAAAGGAATTGTGGCTACGGCGCTGGCGGCGCTTGGCGGCATCGACCGGACGAATTCGAGCCTGATCGCGTGACCGGCCGGTCGCCCGAAGACGGCGACGACGACCCGCAGCGCCGAAATTTCGTCAATATGGTCGTTGTGGTCGCGGTCCTGGTCCTGCTGGTTCTGGGTTATTGGGCCTTCAACGCCTTGCAACATAGCTGGAGGCTCCAGCGCTGCCTCGATTCCGGTCGCCGCAACTGCGCGGACTACGTCAATCCGCGAGCGTCGAGGCCTTGACCAGAGCGATCGGCTTGGACCGGCGCGATTGACTTGCGCGGCACGGCGCCGCATAAGCCGCGCCCTGAAGCGGAGGCCCAAAGCCGCCGCAAGATCTCTCCCCGGCTCGACGCGAAGGTCTCGATCCAAGATCGTCGCGTCGAGGTCCGGGTTCGCGTGCTGGATCGGGCCCTGAGCGGGTTCTTCGCGCGCCAGCGAATTTGGAGCGTTAATCGTGAAACGGACCTACCAGCCCAGCAAGCTCGTTCGCAAGCGCCGTCATGGCTTCCGCGCCCGGATGGCGACGGTCGGCGGTCGCAGGGTGCTGAACGCGCGGCGCGCCCGCGGGCGCAAGAAGCTCTCCGCCTGAACTGGCGCCCGGCGGCCGGCGCCGCCGCCTTGAACATTCCTGCCGCCTTGAACATTCCTCTTGCGATTGCGACGCCCCGGATGGAGCCCGATTCCTTGCGCGAGGACGAAAGGCCGGCTCCCGCTGGCGGGCGTCCCGGCCGGCTCACCAGGCGCGCGGAATTCCAGCGCGTCTCGGGCGGACGGCGCGCATCCGCGCAAACGTTCACGCTGCAGTCGCGCCGGCGCGACGGGCCGGAAGCCGAGGCCGGCGGCGCGCGGGTCGGCTTCACCGTGACCAGGAAAGTCGGCAATGCGGTGGTGCGCAATCGCATCCGCCGCCGATTGAGAGAGGCGCTGCGCGCGGCTTGGCCACTTGAGGCGCAAGCGGATCACGACTACGTGCTGATGGCCCGGCGCGAGACGCTGGGGCGCCGGTTCGCCGCGCTCGTCGACGATATGCGCGCGGCCTTCCGCGCCGTTCAGCGCGGCCGCGATGACGGCCGCCGCCGCGGGGCGGCCCGGATGACTGGAAAGGGCAGAGACAGGCGGCCATGAACAGCGAGGACACGCGCAACCTCTTTCTTGCGATCGCGCTGTCGGTCCTGGTGATGGCCGCGTGGCAGTATTTCTACGCCGGTCCCCAATATAAGAGCGAGCATCAGGCGCAGACCCAGGCGCACAATCCGGTCCCGAAGACCTCGCCGGTCCCGAAGACCTCGCCGGTCCCGAAGACCTCGCCGGTTCCCGAGACCGCGGCCAAACCCTCGGCTGAGCCCCGCGCGGCGCATCCGGCGAGCGCGCCGGCGCCGGGCGAGGCCGCCGCGCCGGCGGCCGAGACGGTCGAAGAGGCGCTCGCGGCTGGACCGCGCGTGGCCATCGACACGCCCAGCCTCGGCGGTTCGATCGACCTCAGGGGCGGCGCGTTCGACGATCTCGTTCTGAGGGCCTATCACGAGACCATCGACCCCAAGAGTCCGCTTATCCGTCTTTTCACGCCGCCCGGCGCGCCGGACGCCTATTGGGCGCAGACTGGTTTTGTCAGCGCGAGCGCCGTCAAGACCCCCAATCGCGACACGTTGTGGACCGCCGATGTCAAGACGCTGACGCCTCAGCGTCCGGTGACGCTGACCTGGGACAACGGCGAGGGCCTCATTTTCAAGCGGGTCATCGCAGTCGACGACAAGTACATGTTCACGATCACCGATTCGGTCGCCAACAACGGCGCCTCGGAGGTGAGCTTGAGGCCCTACGCGCTGATCCTGCGGCGCGGCAAGCCCAATGTCGCGGGCTATTCGGTGCTGCACGAAGGCCTCGTCGGCGTCATCGGCGACGGCGGGGTGCAGGAAGTCACTTACGCCGCGCTCGACAAGGCCACCGGCAAGCTGCGCGCCTACAAGGGCGACGGCGGCTGGCTCGGATTTACCGACAAGTACTGGGCCTCCGCGATCATTCCCGAACAGACCGAGGAGATCGACGCGCGCTTCTCGGCCAGCGGCGCCGCGCAGCCCGAGGATTACCAGGCGGATTTTCTCGGCAAGCAACACACCATCGCGCCCGGGGCCTCGTTCCAGACCACCACGCGCGTCTTCGCCGGGGCCAAGGAAGTCAGCACGATCGACAATTACGGGAAAAATCTCGGCATCAAGAAGTTCGATCTGATGATCGACTGGGGCTGGTTCTATTTCATCACCAAGCCGATGTTCCTGCTCATCGACACCATCTACAAGCGCGTCGGCAATTTTGGAGTTGCGATCCTCATCGTCACTGTTCTGGTCAAGCTCGCCTTCTTCCCGCTCGCCAACCGCTCCTACAATTCGATGGCGAAGATGAAGAAGATTCAGCCCAAGATCGCGGCGCTGAAGGACCTCTATCCCGACGATCGGGCCAAGCAGCAGCAGGAGCAGATGGAGCTGTTCAAGCGCGAGGGCGTCAATCCGGTCGCCGGCTGCCTGCCGATGGTGATCCAGATCCCGGTGTTCTTCGCGCTCTACAAGGTCATTTTCATCACCATCGAGATGCGCCACGCGCCGTTCTTCGGCTGGATCAGGGACCTGTCCGCGCCCGATCCGACCAATGTGTTCACGCTGTTCGGACTCGTGCCCTGGGATCCGACCGCGCTGCCCGCCTTCGGCCATTTCCTGCACCTCGGAATCTGGCCGCTCGTCATGGGCTTTTCGATGTTCGTGCAGATGAAGATGAACCCCGAGCCGGCCGATCCGGTCCAGAAGACGATGTTCGCCTGGATGCCGGTGATCTTCACGTTCATGCTCGGCACGTTCCCGGCCGGCCTGGTCATCTACTGGACCTGGAACAACACGCTGACAGTGATCCAGCAATATTACATCATGACCAAGGCGGGGGTGAAGGTCGAGCTCTGGAACAACCTCGGCCGGTTGTTCGCCAAGATTCAGGCGAAATCGCCCAGCGTATGAGCGGGCCCGAGGCCGCCGTCGACTGGATCGAGGCCGGACGCCGGCTCTTCGCCGGTCCATGCGAATTCATTTTCGCCGCGGCGCGCGCGGACGGCCTGCCGCCGGTCGGGCCGCCCGAGGTCGCCTTCGCCGGGCGCTCCAATGTCGGCAAGTCCTCGCTCATCAACGCCTTGACCGGCCGCAACGGTCTCGCGCGCACGTCGCGCACGCCCGGCCGCACGCAGGAACTGATCTTCTTCGATCTCCATGGCGCGGCGAGGCTCGTCGACATGCCGGGCTATGGCTATGCGGCGGTCGCCAAGGCGAAATCCGCCGCCTGGGGCGAACTGGCGCGCGACTATCTGCGCGGCCGGCCCACGCTGTTGCGGGTCTTCGTGCTGGTCGACGGCCGGCACGGACTGAAGGACAGCGATCACGAGACGATGCGCACGCTCGACGCCGCCGCGGTCTCCTACGCCGTGGTGCTGACCAAGGGCGACGAGGTAGAGACGGCCGGCCAGGAGGCGCGAATCGAGGCGACGCTCGAGGGCCTGCGCAGGCATGTCGCGGCCTATCCGGAGGCGATCTTCACCTCCGCGCGGACGGGCGAGGGCATTGCTGGCCTTGCGCGCGCATATCGCGCGGCTCATCGCCGAGCGGTCGGAGCGGCCCAAAGCCGCTGCGAGCGAACCACGGCGATCCGATAAGCGCGAGTAGTCAACATGCGACCCTTGGCGCCCGAGCCCGATGTCGCGAAAGGGCGGAAAGCGGTCGATCCCTGGAATGAGCAACGGGGTGGCGAACCTTGCCGGCTGTCCAGCCGCCGCTCCAACCGGGCGCCAAGCGTCAAGTTCTGACCATTAGAACTGCGGCGGCCGCCCCGGATCCGGCGCGCTTCGGTCCCGATGAAGAAACGCAAACGGGATTGACGCGCCCGCGCCTCGGGCGTGAAGGTCACTCGATGGAGACGCATACGCATTACAATCGCATCGCCGGAGGCAACTCTGGCCGGCTCGAGGCGCTCAGCGACGGCATTTTCGCCTTTGCGGCAACGGTGCTGGTGCTCGATTTTCACACGCCCGACGCCGCCGACATTCACACCGAGGCGCAATTGCTCGGCGCGCTCTGGGTCTCGGCGCCCAGGCTTCTGCCCTGGCTCCTCAGTCTGATGACGCTCGGCATATTCTGGGTCGGCCAACAGACAGGACTCAACCAGCTTGAGCGTTCAGACCGGGACCTGACCTGGTTGCACTTCATTTTTCTCGCCGTCGTCACCGTGTTGCCGTTCTCGACCCGGCTGCTTGCCGACTTCTTCACCTATCGCATTGCGTTCGTCGTCTATTGGGTCAACATCCTCCTGCTTGGCGTAAGCCTTTACGCCACCTGGGCCTACGCGGAACGAGCGAAACTGATACGACAAGACGCCCACGGCGAGATTTCGCGCGCCATACGGCGGCGCATCGTGATCGCTCAGTCGCTTTACGCGGTCGGCGCGGTCGTGGGCCTCGTCAATGTGACGCTCGGAATTGCTCTGATCATCTTGATCCAGCTCAACTACGCCATCGCGCCGAGGCTGCCCGTTCTCTCGCGCCTGTGAACGGCTCCGCCGCACGGACCATTCCAAGGTCCGTCCCCAGAATCCGCGCATGACCTGCCATGGCGACGCTCTTTCCGTCGTTGCCGGTCATGACGGCCGGGTCTTATGACCGCGCCCGACCAAGTCGTTCGAAACGTCAAAAAAGGAGCCTGCCGACAAGGGCCCTCCGCATATGACGGAGGCGGAATTATTTCGCCGCCCGCGGAATAAACTTCGCTTCCCCTGAGTCTCCCCTTTGAAGCGGCGATTTCGGCCGATCAAGGAGGAGCGAATGAGCGACGAACGCATCGGCGGATTCGACCGCCGCCAAACCTTGAAATGCATGATCTGGGCGGGGACGGGAGTCGTCTGGACGGTCGCGGGCGGGGTGCCGGCCTCCCGGCTCGTCGGCGCCGTCAAAGCGGCGGAGGGAAGCTTTTCCTTCGTTCAGATTTCCGACAGCCATATCGGATTCGCAAAGCCGGCCAATCCCGACGCGCGGGCGACGCTCGACGCGGCGATCGACAAGGTTCTGGCGATTCCCGACCATCCGGCATTCATGATCCATACGGGCGACATCACCCATGCGGCGAAACCGCAGCAGTTCGACGACGCATTGCAACTGATCGGCCGGGCGAAGCTCGACGTCCACTACGCCCCCGGCGAACACGACATTCTCGATGCGCCGACCAAAGCGGCCTATCTCGAGCGGTTCGGCAAGGGGGCAACCGAGGGCGGCTGGTATGCCTTCGACCACGGCGGCGTCCATTTTGTATCGCTTAACAATGTCGTCGATCTGAAGACCAACGGCCTCGGCTCGCTCGGGGCCGAGCAGCTCGCCTGGCTCGACGACGATCTGAAGGGAAGGTCGGGTTCGACGCCAATCGTCGTCTTCGCCCATATTCCGCTGTGGTCGATCGCGCCCGAATGGGGCTGGGGCACCGAGGATTCCGCTCAGGCCCTCAAGCTCTTGGCGCGTTTCGGCTCGGTGACCGTCCTCAACGGCCACATCCATCAGCTGATGCAGAAGGTCGAAGGGGCCGTGACCTTCCACACCGCGCGTTCGACCGCTTTTCCGCAGCCCGCGCCCGGGACTGCGCCCGCGCCGGGCCCCAAGCTCGTGCCGGCGGGGGAGTTGCGCAAATGGCTCGGCGTCAGGGAGGTCGCCTATTCGGCCTCGCCTACCGCGCTGGCCGTCACCGACTCCGACCTTTCCTGATGAGCTGCGAGATGAAGCTGTCCCTTGTCGTTCTGGCCGCCTGTCTGGTCGCCGACCATGCGGCTGCGGCCGGCCTCGCCGGCGACGCTGACCGGGGCGAGCGGATTTATCAGGCGTGCCAGGACTGCCATTCGCTGGACGAGAACGACGTCGGCCCGCGCCATCGCGGCGTCTACGGGCGAAAAGCGGGCTCGCTGCCCGACTACGCCTATTCCGAGGCGCTGAAATCCGCCAATATCGTCTGGAACGAAGAGACGCTCGACAAGTGGCTGACCAATCCTCAAGGACTCGTGCCCGGCGCCAAGATGTTCTTTCATTTGGAGAACGCGCAGGACCGCGCCGACGTGATCGCGTACTTGAGAGAGCGCGCCAAATGAGGGACGGGCCGCTTGAGCAATGACGTCGCCGAGCGGCGCTTTCGCGAGATCGTGCCGCCGCTGCTCGACGACGCCTATACGCTCGCCAAATGGCTGTCGCGCAACGCCGCCGACGCCGAAGACATTGTGCAGGACGCGGCGCTTCGGGCGCTCAAGGCGCTCGAGACCGTCGCGGTCGAACGCCCGCGGCCGTGGTTTCTCGCCATCGTCCGCAACGCCGCGATCACCTGGATGGCGCGCAACCGGCCGAAGGGCCTGTCCTACGCCGGCGATGCGGCCGATCTCGACGCGATCGATCCGCGGATCGGCGAGGACGAGGCGCTTAATCCCGAGCAGTTTCTGATCGCGCTCGAAGACGGCGAGCGACTGCGTCAGGCGATCGCCGATCTGCCCTCGCCGCTCTTGGAGACGCTGGTGATGCGCGACGTCAACGGCCTCTCCTATCGAGAAATCGCCGAGGCGACGCAGGCGCCGATCGGCACCGTGATGTCGCGCCTGTCGCGCGCGCGCGCCGCGATCGTCAAGGTTATGAGAGCTTGAGCCATGACTGAGAACTCACCCGCGTCTGACGAGCGCGTGCTGCGGCTCAATGCGGCTTTGGATGGCGAACTCGACGCCGCCAATCTGTTGCAGCTCGAAAGGGAGATTCGCGCCGACCCGATGCTCGCGGCCGAGTACCGGCTTCTCGCCTCGGCGCGCGGGGCGATTCAACGCCACGCGCCGCGCGAGGCCGCGCCCCGGGCGCTCGCCGATCGCGTCGCGGCTCTCGGCGCGCCCGCCGCAGTCCGGCGTCCGCGATGGAGCGCTTGGAGCGTCATGTCGCTCGCGGCTTCGGTCGCTGTCCTCAGCTTCGCCATCGGCGCAGGCGTCGCGACATTGAGAACGCCAGGCGTTTCTCAAGACATAGCCTCGGGCCTCGTTTCCGATTTCACCCGCGCCGCTGTCGCCGGTCAGCCCTATGACGTCGCCTCCTCCGACCGGCATACGGTCAAGCCCTGGCTCGCGAGCCGCACCACCGTCAGCGCTTCGATCGTCGATCTCGCCGCGCAAGGATTTCCTCTTGCCGGCGGCCGGGTCGCGATCGTCGACAGGATTCCCGTCCCGACGCTCGTCTATCGACACGGCGAACATCTGATCGCCGTCACCGAGCTTCCGCTTGGGCAGCCGGGCGCGCGCGCCGGCGCTCCGATCGAGACGATCGACGGCTATCATGCCGTGCACTGGTCCGATGCGAGCCTGAGTTACGTCGCCGTTTCCGACATCGACGAGAAGGAGCTTGCCGCCTTCGTCGAGGCCTTCCGGCAGGCGCGGAAGCCCGAGCGAGAGGGGGCGGGGCAATGAAGACTCGAGCTTGCCGAAAGCGCTTGGTCATTCGCTGCGAGAATTTGCGGCGCGATTTTCATATTCCGTTCGGGGATCATGCGCGATCGGAAACAGGGTCGCAACGACCCCGCCGCCGGCCGCGCTGCGCCCGGACAGCCAGCCAATCCTCGCAGACGCTTCGAGAGCGACCCGCCGCGGCGACAAGGACACGGTCTTCGCTTTCCTCCCAACGCCGCCAACTTCCGGGCATCCGTGAAAAGCGCTCTATTCCTCGAACGGCAAACCGGCGTATTGCTCGGCGACCACGGCCTGAGCGCTCGGCGACGACTGGAGATGATCGAATTCGCTTGCCTTGATCCTGGTCTCGAAGGCGTCGTCGTCGGGAAAAACGTGCAAAAGATTGGTCAGCCACCATGAAAAACGCACCGCCGCCCATACCCGGCGCAGCGCCATGTCCGAATAGCTCTCCAGATAGCGGTCGTCGCCATTGCGGTAATGCGCGACCAGCGCGCGTTGGAGATAGAACACATCCGAGATCGCGAGATTGAGGCCCTTGGCGCCTGTCGGCGGGACGATATGCGCGGCGTCGCCGGCCAGAAACAGCCGGCCATAGCGCATCGGCTCGGCGACGAAGCTCCGCAAAGGCGCGATCGACTTTTCGATTGAGGGCCCGGTTACGATCTTGTCCGCGAAGTCGGGCGGAAATCGGCGCTTCAGCTCGTCCCAGAAGCGGTCGTCCGGCCAGTCTTCGATCTCGGTGTCGAGACTGCATTGGATGTAGTGACGGCTCAGCATCGGATTGCGCAGCGAAGTCAGGGCGAAGCCCCGCTCGTGACGGGCGTAGATGATGCCTCCGGCCGGCGGCGTCTCCGACATGATCCCGAGCCAGCCGAACGGATAGGCGCGCTCGAAGGTCCTGAGCGCCGTCGCGGGGATGCTTTGGCGCGACACCCCATGGAACCCGTCGCAGCCGGCGACGAAGTCGCATTCGATCGTCACCGTCCCGCCGTCCTTCTCGTAGGCGACTTTCGGCGCGGCGCTGGTCAGGCCGCTAAGCCGGACGTTTTCCGCCAATTCGACGATGCGCCCCCGGTCGCGTTCCCGCACCCTGTACAGTTCCTCGGTGATCGCCGTCTGGCCGTGCGACCACATCGGCCGGCCGGTGTGCCTTTTAGTGTCGATCAGAAACGGCTCGCGGTCCTGCCATACGATCCAGCTGCCGTCGTGCGCATGGCCTTCGCGGTCCATCCGGTCGCCGACTCCAGCGTCCCGCAGCAGCTTGACCGAGCCGTATTCGAGCACCCCGGCGCGAATGCGCGTGAGCACATGCACCTTGGTCTGGCGTTCGAGCACTACGCTGTCGATCCCGCCAAGATGCAGTAGATGGGAGAGAAGGAGGCCCGCAGGCCCCCCGCCGATGATCGCAACCTGCGTGCGGTCCATGTTTCCATCCCCTCGGTCGCGCCACGAATTCGGCGCCGGCGTTCCTCGCTTGCGGCCGCGCTCGATAGCCCGTCGCGAGACGGGCGTTCTTGCAACCGCCCGATCGAGCTCGGCCAGGCGCGATCAGCGATCGCGCCTAAGGCTGACCTGGCTCCTTCAGACCTACCGCCTCTAGCGCGCGCGCCTGCCGCTTCGCGACCGACGATTCGCCGAAATCGGCGATCGCGTCCTCGTACATCCGATGAAAGTTGAGCCGCGCGCCGAGCCGCAAGAACACCGCGCCGAGGCCGATGGTCGCGCGCTCCAGAAACACGAATTCACGGGGCACCACGAGACCGCCGCCCTCGGCCCGCAGCGCGCGCATCACGGTCCCGATCTCGCGCCGTCCATATTCCGAGGGGCTCACGCCGTCCGCTGCCGTGCGCACGCGATCGTCGAGGATCGGCCCGCACATGAAGCGCGCCCAGAGCGTCATCGCCTCCGTCGTCCCACGGGTCAGCCTGGGAAATCCCCACATCTCATAGGCATGAGCGATGCGCGCGCCGTCGTCGGTTTTCAGCGCCTGATAGAGTTCGACAACTCCCTGCACGAAGCGCGTCGGAAAGATGCGCACGCACCCGTAGTCGAACAGGTTGACCGCCTCGACCGCCCGCTTGGCCCCCTCCCCGGAAGCGACAACGGAGTAATTGCCGAGATGCGGATCGCCGTGGATGATTCCGTAGCGTAGGAACGGGCGCCACCAGGCTTCGAACAGGCCGACCGCGATCGCGTCGCGCGCGTTCTGGGGCGCGCTCTCGAATGCGACCAGCGGCTCGCCCTCCAGCCATTGGAGCGTCAGCAGACGCCGCGTCGACAGGCTCTCCCCGACGCGCGGCACCCGGACGAACGGCCGGTCGGCGAGCATGAGGCGATAGAGCCGCGCGACTTTTGCCTCGCGCTCATAGTCGAGTTCCTCGCGCACGCGCGCCCTGATCTCGCGCGCGATTTCCCGGGTGTCGATCGCGGCGCCGATGCGTCGGTGAAGGGAGAACAAAAAGTCGAGCTGCGACAGATCGGTCTCGACCGCCGAAGCCATCTCGGGATATTGCAGCTTGCAGGCGAGCGGTTCGCCTTCGAGGCTCGTCGCCCGATGCACCTGCCCGAGCGAGGCCGCCGCGGCCGGCCTGAGATCGAAGTCGAGGAAGCGGTGGCGCCAGTCGGGTCCGAGCTCGGCCCGCATGCGGCGGCGCGCGAACGCCGGGCCCATCGGCGGCGCCTGCGACTGCAACCGCATCAGTTCGCCGGCGACGTCCGCCGGAAGCGCGTCCGGGATCGTTGTCAGCATCTGCGCGACCTTCATCATCGGGCCCTTGAGCGAGCCCAACGCCCAAGTCAGCGCCTTGGCGTCCGCCTCCCTTGTTCTGCCGCGCAGTCGGTTGACCCCGACCCGCGCGGCGAGGGCGCCCGCATTGACCCCGAGACGGGCGTAGCGGGTCGCGCGGGCGCTGAGGCGATTGGCTTCCTCGTCGCGGGTCAAGGGCGCTCTCCAGACGAGAAATCGACGGCTCAGGCGCGGGGCGCGCACCGATAGCCTCCCCCCGTTCGCCCTATCCCCTTTCCGCAGATATAGGAAGCGGGGCGCGCCCGCTCAATCCGGGCCGCCCAAGACGGCGCTGGCGACGGCGCTCCCGGCTTGTCAAGATCGACCAATACATGCAACGTGTCGAACGAACCAGCCGCTGTGCAGCGAATGTGGGTCGAACGTCCTCCCCGCTCCGGGGCTCCCCGTAGGTCCAGGTCCTATAGCTTAGGCTCTCATAGTCGTCCATCGTGGAGTTGCGTTCGTACGAGCGGCTGCTCACGTTTGAACTTCGCGGATGGACGGCAGAATACGTCAAACTGCTACTGCCACCCCGGCAATGCCGGGTCTCCCGCTTTAGCTAGTTCGGGGAGTCAGACGTTATGCGCATCGCCGAATTTGCCGGCTACCTCGCCGCCCTGCTCGTCTTTCTTACTTTCTACATGAAAACAATGATTCCATTGCGAATTGTGGGGATTTGTAGCAACTGTGCATTTATTGCGTACGGGATTCTCGGCCAACTTTATCCCGTGTTGGTCCTGCACCTTGTTCTCTTGCCATTAAACGCTCTCCGGCTTCGCGGAATGCTCCGTCTTACGAAACAGGTGCGCGTGGCGGCGCGCAGCGATCTCAACATGGACTGGCTTAAGCCATTTGCCTCCACTCGTGGCGCAAATACTGGCGATGTCTTGTTTCGGAAGGGCGACCCCGCCAGCGCGATGTTTCTATCCCTTTCTGGACGGTATCGTTTGCTTGAGACCGGAATCGATGTTCTGCCCGGACAGGTCGTCGGCGAATTAGCTCTGTTGGCGCCGCACCAATTGCGTACGCAAACGCTGAAATGCACAGGCAGCGGTGAGCTCCTGCAATTGAACTATCAGCAAGTGAACGAGCTTTATTATCAGAACCCTCAATTTGGATTCTATTTTCTCCAGCTCTGTACGCAACGGCTCTTTGATAATATTTCCCAGTTGGAACGCGAACTTGCGACACGCAAGCCTACTGACCCTCCTGCCGTTGTATAATTGCCCCGCATCATTTACCGGCGCGCGCGCGTTCCGCAGGGCTCCAATGCGGCATCCGCGCGTCTATTGGTCAGCGCCCGCGAATAGGGGTCGGAGCACAAGTTGGGAGCCACAATCGCCCGAACTTTGCCGAAAGAATGAGTATAGCTGGAGCGAATCGGCGCGCAAATCGTCACGAAAGGATCTCTCGCCATGTCGGACGATCCAACGAACGGACTTGACCGTCGCGACTTCATGATCGCGGCAATTGGCGCGTCGGCCGCGGTCACGGCGACCGGCGCCGACGCCCAACTCCCCTCGGCGCCCTCCGCCGGTTCGGTCGCGCCCGCGTCACGGGAGACGGTCTACACCGGAGACGTGATTCAGGGAAAGAAGATCATAACCGCGCTCAGCGTCGATGATCTGGAGGCCGGCCGGAAGCACCTGTTCTATTTTCAAGGGGTGCGGATGGCCACCGGGCAACACTGGTACGTGTCCGTCATGGTCGCGAAAGGAGCCAGGCCAGGCAAGCGCATCGCCCTTGTCGCCGGGGTGCACGGCGATGAAATCAGCTCGGTGCGCACGATACAGACCGTTATGAACCAACTCGACCCGGCGCAGATGTCGGGTGCGGCATTGGCGGTGTTGGACGTATCGCGCCCGGCGATGGAAGGCATGGCGCGCCGATGGCCGAACTCCGGTCGCGGCATCGACCTTATTGACATCAATCGCCAATGGCCCGGCGATGAAAATGGCGCCACGGCGTCCGCGCGCCACGCCGGGCTGCTGTTCAATAGGCTTCTCAGGCCAAATTCCGACTACGCGATCGACTTCCACACCGCCACAACCGGAATGAACATCACGGCGTGCCATCTTGCGCGCATGGATCTGCCCGAAGTCAGGGCGATGGCGGAGCTGTTTCCCATCGATCAAATCTTCGACAACCCCGCCTATCCCGGCCTTTTGGCGAACGCCTTCATAGAGGCTGGCGTTCCGGCGTTCACCCCCGAGATCGGCGCGGCGCGCATCCTGGACCACCGCATGATTGCCTTGTTCGTCGAAGGCGCGATGAACGTCATGAAACGTCACGGGATCGTCGCCGGGCCGATTGGGCGCACCGGGAAAGACACGGGCGTGTTTGTCGGGAACAGCATTCACGCCGTCCTCGCAACTCATGGCGGGTTCGTCGAGCTCTTGGTTAAGCTCAACGACAAGGTCGAAGCCGGACAAAGGGTCGCCGTCCAGCGCGATACGTTCGGCGAAGTCGTCGCCGAGTACAGAACTCAGGTCGCCGGAGAGGTGGCCGCCTATCGCAGCGACGCAACATCGGAACCCGGCAACATTCTGGTGTTCGTGCTCTACAACCGGGCGCCGCCCGATAGCGCCGATCCCCTTCCGGAGTGAGGTCTCCCACCGGCGGCTCCCAGTTTCATACGGCCGCTGATCGGGGCGGCCGCCGACACAAGTGGGCGCAAACGGCTTTCGGTCCTTACACCATCGCCTCCAATTCGCCGATCATCCGCTCGATCACCGAGAGGCCGATGCTCCAGAACGCCGGGTCGCGCGCGTCGAGGCCGAACGGCTTCAGCAGCTCGGAATAGGACTTGGAGCCGCCGGCCGACAGCATCGCAAGGTAACGCTCGGCGAAGCCTTCGCGCGAGCGCTCATAGACGCCATAGAGCGAATTGACGAGACAATCGCCGAACGCATAAGCGTAGACGTAAAAGGGCGAATGGATGAAATGCCCGATATAGGCCCAATAAGTCTCGTAGCCCTCTTTCAGCGCGATCGCCGGGCCGAGGCTCTCGCCCTGCACGCTCATCCACAATTGGCTGATCCGCTCCGCCGTTAATTCTCCGTCGCGGCGTTCGAGATGGACGAGCCGCTCGAACTTGTAGAAGGCGATCTGACGCACCACGGTGTTGAGCATGTCCTCGACCTTGGCCGCCAGCATGGATTTGCGTTCGGCCGGATCCGCGGTCGCCGCCAGCATGGCGCGGAAGGTCAGCATTTCGCCGAACACCGAGGCGGTTTCGGCCAGCGTCAGCGGCGTCGGCGCCATCAGCGCGCCGTTGACGCCGGCCAGCACCTGGTGGACGCCGTGGCCCAGCTCATGCGCCAGCGTCGTCACGTCGCGCGGCCTGCCGAGATAATTGACCAGCACATAGGGGTGCGCCGAGGGCGTGGTCGGGTGCGCGAAAGCGCCTGGCGCCTTGCCTGGCCGAACCGGCGCGTCGATCCAGCCCTCGTCGAAGAAACGCCGCGCGATGTCGGCCATGCGCGGAGAGAAGCCGCTATAGGCGTCGAGGACCGTGTCGCGCGCCGTCTCCCACGGATAGATGCGCCGCGGCGCGTCGGGCAGCGGCGCGTTGCGGTCCCAGTGGTCGAGCCGCTCCCGACCGAACCAGCGGGCCTTCAAGGCGTAGTAGCGATGCGAGAGACGCGGATAGGATTGCGTCACCGCCGCCACCAGCGCCTCCACCACTTCGCGCTCGACCCGATTGGCGAGGTGGCGCGAGTCGGCGACATCCTCGAATTTTCGCCACCGGTCAGAGATTTCCTTGTCCTTGGCCAGCGTGCTGGTCAGCAGAGCGAACAGACGCAGGTTCGCGCCCAGCGTCGCGGCAAGCGCATTCGCGGCCGCCTCCCGCTTTTTGCCGTCCGGATCCTGCAACTTGCCGAGCAGCGGTTCGAGCGTCAGGCTCTCGCCCTCGAAATCGAACCGCAGCGCCGACATGGTGTCGTCGAACAGGCGGTTCCAGGCCGCGACGCCGGAGACCGATTTTTCGAGGAACAGCTGCTCGAGGTCGTCGGCGAGCTGATGCGGCTTCTCCTTACGGATGTCCTCGAGCCAGGGGCGGTAGCGGCCAAGCGCGGGCGCGACAAGCGCGGCCTCAAGCGTGGCGTCGTCGATCCGGTTGAGCTCCAATTCGAAAAACAACAGGTCGCCGGAAAGCGCGGTGACGCGCTCTTGCGCGTCGCCGTAAAACTTGGCCCGCGCCGAGTCGCTGGTGTCGGAGGCGTAGAGAAGGGAGGCGTAGGCCATGACGCGGCCGATCAGGTCCTGCAGCGCTTCGTAGGTCTTGACCGCCCCGGCGAGAGCTTCGCCGCCTCGCCCAGAATCGGCGAGCGCGCCGAGCTTGCCGCGGTAGGCGTCGGAGAACTGCTTGGCCTCCTGCCGGGCGCGCTCGAGATCGGCCGCGAAGCGGGGCGAGTCCATGCCCTCGTACAGATCCTCGAGCCGCCACTGCGGCAGCGCGCCGAGGTCCGCCGAGGCGAATGACGAGGTCGAAGCGGCGCGGACCGAATCGGGCGACAGGGACATCGGGCAGGCCCTTTCCTAAAGCTTTGGTAACGCTACCGAGCTTCTACACGCCGACAAAACGGCGCATTTGGGGAACGGCCGCGTCAACTCGGGACGCCGTTAACAGGGCGTTTACCGTGATGTCAGAGTGTCGTGCGACGCGCCGCCGCGAACGGACGGCGCGACAGGATGACAATGACCGCACTGATCCTCGTTGTCGATGACGACCCCGTGCAGCGTCGATTGCTCGAGGCGATGGCCCGACGTTTCGGCTACGATGTCGAAGCGCTGGATTCCGGAGAGCGCGCGCTCGCCCGTCTGCAGGCGGCGGATCAGCCGCCGGTCAGTCTGGTCATTCTCGATCTCGTGATGCCAGACCTCGACGGCATGGGCGTGCTCGCGCGCATGCGTCAGCTCGATATCGCCGTCCCGGCGATCGTGCAGACCGCGCATGGTTCGATCGAGACCGTCATCTCCGCCATGCGCGCGGGCGCGTTCGATTTCGTCGTCAAGCCGGTCGGCGGCGAGCGTCTCCAGGTTTCAATCAAGAATGCGCTGCGCGTCGACGCGCTCGAGGACGAACTGCGTCGGGCGACTCGGCGCAACGCCGGCGAACTCGGCGTTCGCGACATCGTCACCCGGGCCGAATCGATGGCCCGCACCGCGCGGCTCGCCGAACGGGCGGCGAAGTCCAATATCCCGGTGCTGATCGAAGGCGAATCCGGAGTCGGCAAGGAACTGATGGCGCGCGCCATTCAGGGCAGCTCCGAGCGGCGCGGCAAGCCCTTCGTCACCGTCAATTGCGGCGCCCTTCCCGAGACTCTGGTCGAATCGATCCTGTTCGGACACGAAAGGGGCTCGTTCACCGGCGCGACCGAGAAGCACGTCGGGAAGTTCGTCGAGGCGAACGGCGGCACGCTGTTTCTCGACGAAATCGGCGAACTGACCCTCGACGCACAGGTGAAGCTGCTGCGCGCCCTGCAAGACGGAGAGATCGATCCGGTCGGCTCGCGCCGCCCGGTCAAGGTCGACATCCGCCTGGTTTCGGCGACCAACCAGAACCTGATCGAACTGGTCAAGGCCGGCCGCTTTCGCGAGGACCTGTTCTATCGCCTCAACGTGTTTCCGATTTCGATCCCGCCGCTGAGGGCGCGCGCCTGCGATGTGCCTGACCTCGCCTTGCGCTTCCTCGCGCGCTTCTGCGTCGAGGAGGGAAAGCGCCTTCGCGGCATTTCCAATGACGCGCTGGCGCTGCTCAGCGCCTATGACTGGCCCGGCAATGTCCGCCAGCTCGAGAACGCGGTCTTCCGCGCGGTGGTGCTCGCCGACGGCGACGAACTGACGACGGCGGAGTTTCCGCAGATCGCGGCGCAGGTTCAAGGTTTTGACGTTCGCATCCCGCCCGCGCCGCCGCCGGTCGCCGCCGATCCGACGCTCTCCGCCGCGCCGCGGCCGTCGAACCTCGAAATCCATGATCCTCATTCCCTCCGATTGATCAACGACAGCGGCGATGTGCGCACGCTCGAAGACATCGAATCCGAGGCGATCCGGTTCGCGCTCGCCCACTACCGCGGCCAGATGTCCCAGGTGGCCCGCAAGCTCGGGATCGGGCGCTCGACGCTCTATCGGAAGATGAAGGACGGCGGCATCGGCGAAGACATGATCGGCGACGCCGCCGCGTGAGCGCGGCCCGGGCGGGGGGCGGGCGGGCGGTCCCTTCCATCCTCATGGCGGCCGCTGTAGTTTACGCCATGACGCCGCCGCGCGGCGGGCGCGAACTTTCAGGCGGTCCTTCGGCGCCGCGGATTGAAGGGTGAGCCTGTTGGTCTGTCGAACCTGGCTAGGCCGGATGCTTTCCGCGGCGGTCGGCCTCGCAGGGGTCTTGATCGGCGCCGAAGCGGCCTCGGCCGGCAGACCCTCTCTTGACGGTCCGGGACCTTACGGGAACAGCGCGCCCCGTCCGATGGTTGCGTCCGAGGGGTTGCCGAAATTTGGGCAAATCGCGGGCGAAAGCCCGTTGCTGACCGTCCTCCAAGCGCGGGAGGCGGCCCGGGCCGGCGCCTCGGTCGCGATCCCAATCCCGACTTTCAGCCTAGCCGACGTCGCCGCGATCGCTCCGGCCGACCGCGCTCCGGAGGCTGCCCGTCTTCGCGCGCACGCTGCCGGCGTTACGGGTCCGAACCTCATGGCGGCGGCGGACGCGCCCGCGGCCGCCAAATCGGGATTGGCGGCGATCGACGTTCCGTTGCCGTCGCCGGTTCCGGCGCCGGCGAACGGCGCCGTTGTGGACCCGCTTCCGATCGCCATCGAGGCGGCGATCGAGCGGCTCATTCTCGATCATGGCCCCGCCAATCCTCTCGGGGCGGGCGACTGGCGCCGCGCCCGGGCGGCGATCGGCGCCTTTTACGCTGGGCGCGATTATGAGCCCGTATGGGTCGACCGGAACGGCCTGACCCCGGCCGGCCGCTCGGCGCTGGCGCAACTCGGCCGCGCCGAGGACGATGGTCTCAATCTGTCGGCCTTCGCCCTTCCCGGGGACGTCGACGCCAACCTTCCCCCGCTGAGGCTCGCTCGGCTGGAGACGACGATCGCCGCGGCCATTGTCGCCTACGCGGAACAGGCAAGCGGATCGCGCGCGCCGCCCTCGCGCATTTCGCGGTTTGTCACGGTCTTTCCGAATGTCGCCGATCCCGGCGTTGCGCTCGCCGAGACCGCCTCCGCCCCGGATCCAGGCGCCCGGCTGGCGGACTTCAATCCGCCGCAGAAGGGATACCGCGACCTTCGCGCACAACTGAAGCGGCTGCTCGAGGCCGCCCCTGGCGGCGGCGATCTTCAAGCGATCGCGAATAAGCCCGATCCGAGCGCAAGCGTCGCCGAGTCGTCGCTCGCCGACGTCGATTTTGACTCCGCCGGTCCCGCCAAATCGCGGCTCAACGACGCAAGCCGGCATGGGAAGAAGCGGCCGGCGGCAGGGTCGTATATCGCGTCCGCCAACGCGGCGTCGGCATTCGGTCCTTTCGCCCGCCGGCGTGCGGCGATCCTCGCCAACATGGAAATGTGGCGCTGGGAGCCGCGGGAGATGGGAGAAAAGCGGATCGAGGTCAATGTGGCGGATTTTTCGGTCGCGGCGCTCGATGGCGACACGCTGCTGCTGCGCGAACGCGCCATCGTCGGCAAGCCCGATATGCCGACGCCGATATTCTCGAACGTCATGCGCTACGTTCTGATCAATCCGTCCTGGCAGGTGCCGGATTCGATCATCAGGAAGGAAATGCTGCCGAGGCTCGCCGACGATCCCGATTATTTGACCCGACACGGGTACGAAGTGAAAACGGTCGACGGCCGCCTGACGGTGCGGCAGCCGCCGGGCAGGAAAAACGCCCTCGGCCGGATCGCGTTCATGTTTCCCAACCAGCACTCCGTTTATTTGCACGACACCCCGTCGCGCGGTCTGTTCTCGGCCGAATCACGCGCGTTCAGCCACGGCTGCGTGCGGGTCGAGGGGGCCTTGCGGCTGGCCGAACTGGTGCTGGGCGGCCACGCCGGCCAATGGTCGGCGCAGCGAATCATCGCCGCGATCGGGGGGCCGGAAAGGACCGTCTTCCTGCCGCGGCCGTTGCCGATCCATATTGAGTACTTCACTGAATTCGTCAATGAATCCGGAGACTTGACCGAGCGGCCCGACATTTACGGCCTGACTCAAAAGGTCGTGTCCACATTGTCTTCACAGAGTCGATATTGAACCGGCGGCCGGATCGGGTTATAGAGTTTACCAATCGTTAATTGCCCTCGTGTGACGTCTAGGTCACGGAGCAGGCGACGGAACAAGGCGCGCTCTGGTCAAGCGCCGGGCGTGTCGCACGGGAGAGAGCCGGCGCAGAGCCGGTCCAAGCGTATGCGTTTCGGGCTGTCGTGACGGACCGCAAGGTCCGGCGTGGCGCGGCGCACGCCGTGTTTCGGAAGGACGGATTGTTGGCGTTTTTGGTTGCATTGAAGAGCTTGCGCCGGCGCGGAGGCGCGGCTTCGTGGGCAGCGGTGGCGACGGTCGTGGCCGCAGCCGGGCTGACGCCGAACTCCACCGAATCGGCCGTCGCCAATGGCGACACCCGCACCGTCGTCTTTTCCGACCGACACACCGGCGAGTCCGGCTCCTTCACCTACATGGTCAACGGCGTCTACGATCCCGCGGTTCTCGACAAGCTGAACTGGTTCATGCGCGACTGGCGGATCGACCAGCCGACAAAAATGGACCCGCGTCTCTTCGACATCATTTGGGAGGTTTATCGCGAGTCCGGTTCGACCCAGCCGATCGACGTCCTGTCCGGCTACCGTTCCCCGCAGACCAACGCGATGCTGCGCCGCCGGTCGAGTCTGGTCGCCCGATATTCCGAGCATATGCTGGGCAAGGCGATCGACGCCCATTTCGTCGATGTTTCAACCGCGCGCATCCGCGACATCGCGATGCGGATGGAGGAAGGGGGCGTCGGATTCTATCCGACCGGCGCGACGCCCTGGGTGCATATCGACAGCGGATCGGTGCGCTACTGGCCGCGCATGAGCCGGACCGCGCTTGCGCGGCTGTTTCCTGACGGAAAGACGGTTTTCATTCCCGCCGACGGCAAGCCGATGCCCGGCTACGAACTGGCGAAGGCCGAAGTCGAATCGCGCGGCGGCGCGGTCCAGACCGCGAGCGGCGGCGGGGGTGGGATCCTCGCCTGGCTGTTCGGGGCGCGCGGCGGCGGCGAGGACGATGCGGAAGAAAACGGCGGCCAGTTGACGCTGGTCGGCGCCCGCGGCCCGAGAGTCGAGCAGAGGGTTCGGATCGCCGACGCCGGGCCCGCCGCGGTCGAAAAGGCCAAACAGGGCCTGCCGACCGGCCCGACCTATGCAAGCGCTCCGCCGGCGGCGCCCGCCGCCAGCCCGCAGGCCGCGCCGGCCCCGAAACAATCGGCCCCGGAACAACAGGCGGTCGCCAGCGCCGATTCGCCGGTCAAGCTAAGCGGACCGATCGCGGCGCGGTTCCTGGCGCCTTTGCCGCCGCGGCGGCCAGGCGATCTCGAACAAGACGTAGCGGCGCTCGCGAACGTCCCGCTGCCGCCGGCGCGGCCCGCCGACGTTGTCGCCGCGGCCACGACCGCAAACCCCGCCGTGGCGCAATCGCCTCGTTCGATCCGCGGCCTCGATCTCATTGCCGGTCTTTTGCGTCGTAGCCGGCTGCCGCGGGTGATCACGGAGGGCGTCGACCGCGCGCCGACGGGAGCGCTGGCGCTGGCGGAGGTTCCCACGGCGCGAAATTATGACGATGACGCGCTGCTCGCGCGCGCGTCCGAGTTGAGCGCGCCGCTGCCGCCGATGCCGATTCCCGTCGCGGGTTTGCCGGAAAGAGCGGCCGGGCTTGCGTCGCGGACTAGCGAGGATAGCGAAGCAAAGCGTTCCGCTGGGCTGTCGGGCCCGGACATCGCGCGACTGTTCGGCAAGCTGCCGTTCGACGCGTTCAAATTCTCCGGACCGCCCGCATCGAGTTCGGACGGCCTGCGCGGCTCGCAGCAGTAACCGCCGCTTCTCGGCGAATCCGTCGCAATGGAACGATGCGAGGCCGCGCCCCGCGTCGGGTCTTGCCGCAGCCCCGTCAGTCCTTGTCGATCGCCCAAGGCCCGGGCCCGGCCGCGGCGATATAAAGAAAGATGAAGCAGAAGAACACCGCCGCCTCGCCGGAATTGAGGACCGGGAAGAAACTTCTGGGGAAATGCGCCATGAAATAACCGGCGGCCATGTAGCCGGAGAGAACGAACGCGGCCGGCCGCGTGAACAATCCGAGCGTCATCAAGGCGCCGCCCACGAGTTCCATCACCCCGGTGAACAGAAGCAGACCGTGCGGCATTCCCTTGATCACAAGATGCGGAAACCCCAGGATCTTGCCGGTTCCGTGCTCCAAAAACATGAGGCCGGTCATGATCCGAAGCACCGACAGCAGCATCGGCGCCCAGGACCGTGGAAGGATGGTGAAATTCATTCTTTTCGCTCTCCTGGGCTTGCGAGATCCGTCAACGGGATCAGGGCCAGCTCTGCGTCGGCCCTTTCGATATTGGGCGCAAGCGGATTTTCGCCATCCGATCGAGCTAAATCAAGCCTGAAGGCGCGTCAGTCCCTGTCGATCGCCCAGGAGCCCGGGCCCGCCACGGCGAGAAACAGGAAGATGAAGCAATAGAGCACCGCCGGCTCGCCGTAGTTGATCGCCGGAAAGAAGCTCATCGGGAAATGGACCATGAAATAGGCGACCGCCATGAAACCGGCGAGGATGAACGCGACCGGCCGCGTGAACAAGCCGATCACGATCAGCGCGCCGCCGATGAGCTCCATCGTTCCGGTAAAGTACAACAGGCCCGTCGGCATCTTGTCGATAAACGGCAGATGGGCAGGGAAGCCGAGCAGCTTGCCGGTTCCGTGCTCGAGAAACAGCAGGCCGGTCACAATGCGAAGCACCGAAAGCATCGCCGGCGCCGACACGACCGCATTCAGCGCCGGCGCCATGGAACGAGGGAGAATATTGCTCATTGTCGTCACCCTTTTTCAAAGTTGAATCGTAAGAAAGTCGGACGGCCGCGGCGCCGGCGCTAAGCCGCAAGTTTCGCGGCGGTCCTGGCGACGAGACCGCCCTGATGGCGGGCGCCGTCGAGTTCGAGCTTGGTCGGCTGGCGCTGCCCTTGCGCGCCGGCGATCGTGGTCGCGCCGTAAGGCGCTCCGCCGACGATCTCGTCGAGCGTCATTTGCCCGACGTGGCTATAGGGCAGGCCGACGATCACCATTCCGAAGTGCATCAAATTGGCGATGATCGAGAACAGCGTCGTCTCGTTGCCGCCATGTTGGGTCGCGCTCGAGGCGAAGGCGCCGCCGACCTTCCCATGCAGGGCGCCGTTCAACCACAATGCGCCCGCCTGTTCCCAGAAGCTCCCCATCGCGGAAGGCATGCGCCCGAACCGCGTCGGCGCGCCGACGACGATCGCGTCGTAATTGGCGAGCTCCGCCGGCGTCGCGACCGGCGCCGCCTGGTCGAGCTTGAAGTGCGACGCCTTAGCGATCGCCTCGGGGACATTCTCGGCCACGCGCTTCACGTCGACCGTCGCGCCGGCTGACCGCGCGCCCTCGGCGACCGCATAGGCCATCGTTTCGATGTGGCCGAAACTGGAATAGTACAGAACCAGGACCTTGGTCATTTCATCCTCCTGCGCTCAAGCGCCGCCTCAACCGACGAACCCGGGCTCATAGGATTTTCGCCATCTGGTCGAAGGTGAAACGCGGGTTGCGCGGGAACAGCTTGCTGGCGTCGCCGGCGCCGATATTGATCAGCACGTTCGACTTCACATGGCCCTCGGGGAAGAACTCGGCGTCGACCTTGGCCCTGTCGAAGCCGGTCATCGGCCCGGTGTCGAGCCCGACCGCGCGCAGCGCGATCAGGAGATAGGCGACCTGCAGCGTGCCGTTCTGGAACGCGCTTCGGGCGGCGAGGTCGGGATTGCCGGAGAACCACGACTTGGCGTCGACGTGCGGCATCAGGAATGGCAGATGTTCGTAGAACTGCTCGTCGTAGGCGGTGATCGCGACCACCGGCGCGTTCATGGTCTTTTCCAGATTGCCGGGCGCCAGGGCTGGACGAAGCCGCTCCTTGGCCGCCTGCGACCTCAGGAACAGCACCCGCATCGGCGATTGATTGGCGCTGGTCGGCCCCATTTTGGCGAGATCGATCGCCTTGCGAAGCAATTCGTCGGAAACTGGCGCATCGAGAAATACGTTGTGCGTCCGGGCTTCAGTGAAGATCCGCGCCAGCGTCGCCGATTCGAGCGCTTCGCGGTCGCGAACATGTACGGTCATCGGAAACACCCCTTGGATTGTTGCGTCGCACCATGATATGGCTTAGCGATTCCATCATTGCAACCGGCCAAATTATGTTAATATCCATCTTTGGAGATGATGGATGATCGATCCGCTCACCCTCGATCAGATGCGCGTCCTGGTCGCGGTCGCCGAGACCGGCAGCTTTTCCGCCGCCGCGCGCCGGCTCGGCCGCGTCCAATCGGCGATCAGCCAGGCCGTCGGCGCGATGGAGGCGACGCTTGGCGTCGCGCTGTTTGATCGGTCCACCAAGACGCCGACCCTGACCGAGGCCGGAGCGGCGATCGTTCAGGACGCGCGGGCGATCGTCGACAGCGCCAAGGTGTTGCGGGCGCGGGCTCAGAGCATCGCTGAAGGCCTCGAGCCCGAATTGACTCTCGCGTTCGACGCCACCTTCCCGATGCCCCTGCTGATGGAAAGCCTGCGGGCGCTGCGCGGAGCCTTCCCGAAGCTGCCGGCGACCGTCTTCACCGAGGCGCTGGGGGGCGCCGAGGACACATTGCGCAGCGGCGCGGCGCGGATGGCGATCTGCCCGGTGATCGGCGGCCCGACCCCCGACATTTCCGCC
The DNA here is from genome assembly GCA_963835955.1 of uncultured Alphaproteobacteria bacterium. GTDB lineage: Bacteria > Pseudomonadota > Alphaproteobacteria > Rhizobiales > Beijerinckiaceae > Roseiarcus. Next base: position 80,668 of record CAWIHZ010000016.1, read on the forward strand.
GAATTCCTGACCATCATCAGGCTCGTTCCGGTCGTCGCGACCGACCATCCCTTGGCCCGGCCGGCGGAGCCGGTCCGCCGCGAAACGCTGGAGCCGGAAGTCCAACTGGTGCTGACCGGACGCAGCGCGTTCGCACAGAACCTGCGCGGCGGCATCGTTAGCCGCCATCTCTGGCGTTTCGCCGATCTGGCGACCAGACTGGAATTCCTGCTGGCGGGATTCGGCTGGTGCAACATGCCCGAGCACATGATCGAGGATCATGTCGCCGCCGGCCGCCTGAAGCGGCTCGTGATCGCCGATGAGCCACCGGTGGAATTTCCGCTCTTTGTCGTCTCCGAACGCGGGCGCGAGCTCGGCCGGGCCGGGAAATGGCTGGTCGCGGATCTTCGAGAGCGGCTCAAGACCTGCCCCGGCGCCCTTCAGCCGCGAGACGCGCGGCCGAACGGCGCCGCGATGACGGAAGAGCCCGTGTCGGAGATCCCGGCGGCGAGACTGTACAACCGACCGCGCGGCCGCTGACCTGCGTTTTGCCGCGCGCCCTGATCCGGGACGGGGATCTATCGCGCCCTGCCCTCGCGCCCGTAGAGCAGCAGCATCGCGATGATCACGACGCCGTAGGTGATCTGCCGCCCGGCCTCGGGCATCTGCACCACCGAGAGGATCGACTGCAGCAGCGTGATGAGGATGACGCCGGCGACGGTTCCGAGATAGCTGCCGCGTCCGCCGAGGATCGAGGCGCCGCCGAGAACCACGGCGGCGATCGCCGGCAGGAGATAGGCGTCGCCCATCGCCTGAGCGGCCTTGCTCGCGTAACCGGCCAGCAGCACGCCGCCGAAGGCGGAGAGGCCGCCGGCGATCGCGAAGGCGACCAGCACGACGCGCTGGGTGTCGATCCCCGACAGGTAGGCGGCGCGCTCGCGATTGCCGATGCCATAGACGGCGCGCCCGAAGGTGGTGCGGTTGAGCAGGAAGATCGCGCCGGCGCCGACCACGGCCCAGACGACCACAGCGTTCGGCAGGCCGAACAGAAAATCGCCGGTCGCCAGGTCCCGCATCGCCGGCGAGGAGGAATCCTGCGGCGAGAAGCCGCCGGTATGCGCCACCATCAGGCCTTGGGCGACCGCATTGACCGCGAGCGTGATGATCATCGAGGGGATTCTCAGATAGGCGACGCCGAAACCGTTGACGAGGCCGAGCGCCACGCCGCAGACGACCCCGAAGGGAATGGCCAGAGTCTGCCCGATCGGCCCCCATCCGGTCGCAGCAGTCGACATCATGCCGCCGACGGCGACGACCCAGGGAATGGAAAGGTCGATCTGGCCGAGCAGGATCACGATCATCGTGCCCGTGGCGATGACCCCGAGAAACGAGGCGACCTTCAATTGCTGCAGCAGGTATTCGGGCGAGAGAAAGCTGCGTGAATAGAGAGAACCCAGGAACAGCAGAACGAGGATGCAGCCGAACGCCGTCGCGACCGCCGGGTCGACGCGGCGCAGGAGGGCGCTCCTCAGTCCCGGCTGAACGCCCTCGCTCATTCGAACAGCTCCAAACGATTGCGAACCTGGAACAGCCGCGCCGAGCCGACGCAGACGGCGGCGAGCAGCACCACGCCCTGAAACAGCGGCTGCCACAGCGGATCGAGATTGAAGACGAACAGCAGGTCGCCGATGGTCCGGAACATCAGCGCGCCGAAAATGGCGCCGATCGCGCTCCCCGATCCGCCGAAGAGCGATACGCCGCCGAGCACCACGGCGGCGATCGAGAACAACGTGTAAGAACCGCCATTGGCCGAAGAGGCTTCCCCGGAATAGGTGATAAACGTCAGGAAAAGGCCGGCGAGCGAGGCGGTCAAGCCCGAGAGGAGATAGGCGCAGAATTTGGCGGCGTCGACCGGAACCCCCGACATATAGGCGGCGGATTCGGATGAACCGACAGCATAGGCCGCCCGGCCGATCGCCGATCGACTGTACGGAATCCAGACGACGAGAACGACGGCGCCGAGCGCCACCAGGCTCGCCGGGGCCACGCGGAACACGCGCCCCGTCAGCGCGTCCGCCAGCGGCCCGTACACGTCGCCGCCGGGAACCGGCCGCAGCAGCAGCGCGACGCCAAAGAACGCCGCGCCGGTGGCGATGGTGGCGACGATCGGCTGCAGGCGTCCGAAGATGACGATGAACCCGTTGACCGCGCCGCACGCGATGCCCATCAGCAGGACGCCGACGACGCCGAGCGCGGCGGTCGTCGCGCTTCCCACCACAATCCACGACGCCAGGCAATTGCTGAGCACGAACACCATGCCGACCGAGAGGTCGATGCCGGCGGTGATGACCACAAACGTCTGCGCCATCGCCACCAGCGCCAGCAGCACGCCCTTGTTGGCGGCCGTCTGCACCACATTGGCGGTGAAGCCGGCCGGATGATTGCTGGTGTAGATCGTGAACATGACAACGAAGAACACGAAGGCGAGCAGGGTTCCGCGATTCTGCCCGAGGCGGTAGCGCCAGTCGCTCACCGGCTTGCTCCCACGGCCATGGCGCCTTCGGAATCGGCCGAGATGTTGAGCGCGCTGCTGATCAGCGCGCGTTCGGTGATCTCCGCGCCGGCGAGCACACGCTTGACGGCGCCGTCGTAGAGCACCAGCGCCCGATCGCAGCAGCCGATCAACTCGCTGTAGTCGGTGGTGTAGAACACGATCGCCGCGCCGGACTCGGCGAGGCGGCGCAGCAACACATAGATCTCCTGCTTGGTGCCGACGTCGATGCCCCGGGTCGGATCATTGAGCAGAATGATGCGCGGCTCGGCCATCAGCCACTTGGCGATGACCACTTTTTGCTGATTGCCGCCCGACAGCGCGCCCGCCGGAATGTCGGTTCCCGCGGTCTGGATCGCCAGCAGATCGACCATTTCGCCGACCAGTCTTTTTTCCCGGGCGCGGTCGATCACGCCGCCGGTCGAGATGCGCTGGAGCGCGGCGAACGAAAGATTTTCGCGCACCGACATCGGCAGCATCAAACCTTCCGTCTTTCGGTCTTCGGGGATCAGGGCCATGCCGATCGCCGCGGCCTTGGCGGCGTGCGGGCTCGAAGGCGAAACGCGGGTTCCCCCGACGATGATCTCGCCCGTGACTCCGCGCAGCACGCCGAACAACGCCAGCAGAAGTTCGCGCTGGCCCTGCCCGTCGAGGCCGCCGAGGCCGACGACCTCGCCGGCCCGCGCGGCGAAGGAAATGCCGCGCAGGCGATCCGACCAGCTCAGGTTCCTCACTTCCAGCAATGGCGGCGCCTCGCTCACGCGCGCCGCCGGCTTGGGCGGAAAGACTTGGCTGTATTCGCGCCCGATCATCAGTTCGACCACTTCGTTGTCGGACTTGGCTCCGGCGGCATAGGTTGCGACATTGGCGCCGTTCCTGAACACCGTGCACTCGTCGGCGAGTTCCGCGATCTCGTGCATGCGGTGGGAGATGTACAATAGCGCCAGTCCCTCCTGGCGCAGGCGCTTCAGGACCACGAACACCTTGGCGACGTCGGCCACGGTCAGCGCCGAGGTCGCCTCGTCGAGAATGAGGACGCGCGGCTTTCGCGCCAGCGCCTTGGCGATCTCCACCATCTGACGGCGCGAGAGCGGCAGGTCCTTGACCAGCGCCATCGGATGGATGTCGGTCGCGCCGGCGCGCGCCAGCGCATCCTCGGCGAGGCGGCGCTGCGCGCGGCGATCGATCATGCCGAACCGGCGCGGGGGATTGCTGATTGCAATGTTGTCGGCGACCGTGAGGTCGGGAACGAGCGAGAGCTCCTGGAAGATGCAGACGATTCCGGCGCGATTGGCGGAAGCGGGCGAATCGAACGCGACTTCGGCGCCATCGAGGACAATGCGCCCGGCGTCGGGCGCCACGACGCCCGCGAGAAATCTTGATCAGCGTCGATTTGCCGGCGCCGTTCTCGCCGAGGATGGCGTGTATCCGCCCGGCGAACACGACGAGGTTGGCGTTCGCCAGCGCACGCACCCCGCCATAACGCTTGGAAACGCCTTCCATGCGCAGGATCGGCTGGGCTATCGGCCCCATTTCCGTCACGCCGCCAACCCTCGCCCGCGAGAAAGCCACAGAGCCGCGACGCGGCGGCGTCGCCACGCTCGTCGAGGGACCGTTGGTCCCCCGACGAAACGCTCCTGGCGAAAGTTACTTGTTCTCTTTCGACTGCGCCATGATTTCCTGGGCGGTGAAATTGATGCCGCAGGTGGGGAAGGAATTGCCGACGAAGAAATTGTCGGACTGGTCGGCGTAGTAGTTCACGCCATCCTTGAAATTGGGATCTTCGGCGGTCGCCAACGGAAGTTTGATCGACTGCGGCACCACCTGCCCTTCGAGCGCTGCGAGCGCGGTCTTGATCGCGACCGCGACCTGCGCCGGCCCGGTGCCGCCGGAGGCGCATTTCAATCCCTGATCGCTATATTTCGCGCAGAATTTGCGGAATCCGTTCTCGGTCTCGCCCCCGAACGGCGCGAACGGCTGCTTGGCGTCGATGATCGCCTGGACGACGCCGGTGTCGCCGCCCTGCGCGGTGTAGCCGTCGAAATGCTTCTGCACCGCGATGGCGTCGGCGGTCACTTTCTGCGCGGTCGGATCGTCCCACTTGCCATAGACTTCGATGATGTCCCACTTCTTTCCGGTCGCGTTGAGGGTCTCATGGATTCCGTCGTGACGGTCCTTGTCGACCGAGGTGCCGGAAACGCCGCGCACTTCGAGAATCTTGCCTCCTTTGGGGAGATGGCTGTCGAGCCATTTCGCCCAATAGACGCCGAGGCCCTTCTGGTCGACGTTGACGTTGATCGCATCCTCGGTGTCGAGAATGTTGTCGAAGGCGACCAGCACCACGCCGGCGGCGTTGGCGCGCTTGATGACCGGCTTGAACGCCTCCGGATTTTGCGCGTCGGTGACGACCGCGTCATACCCGGAATCGATGAAATTGTTGATCGCGGCGATTTGCGCGGCGACGTCCTCGCCGGTCGAGACCACCTTGAACTCCTTGAGCTTGGCGGCGACGTCCGGCTGCGCCGCATAGGCCTTGGCGGTCTTGATCATCTGAATGCGCCAGGTATTGGCGATATAGCCGTTGGCGAGCGCGATCCGGTAGGGCCCCTTCTTGGCCGGGAACTTGAAGAACTTCGTCTTGTCGGACCACGGCGTGAAGCACTTCGCGTCGGCCGAAGGGCCGGCGACGATTTCGGGACCGGCGGCGTAGGCGGGCGCACTGAGCGCGCACGCGGCGGTCAACATGGCGCCGCCGGCGGCGGCGATAGCGACATGGCGGAAATGGTTCATGTTCGTCCTCCCTCGAGTTTGTATGTGTCGACTCTTCAGCCCGACGAGGCTTTGGCGCCATGCGCGCCGATCGCTTCGTTGACCCGGAGAGTCCCCAAACAAATAGCCGCCCGGAATTCCGGCCCTGAACTTGCCGTTCGCCTGCCGTCTCGGGCTGACATGTCAGTATAGGGCATCGACTGTTGCGCGCAAGCCCGCGGCCGGGCCGCCTCGGCTGACCGCTAACGGCAACCGCACTCCTGGCCAGACCAAGCCTCGCGGCCTTCCTTTGCCAACAGCCACACGATCGCCAGCGAGCCGGCGCCCTCGATCCACCACGCGCCGAACGCCCATTCAACGCCGAGGCTCACGACAACCACCAGGGACAGCCAGCCGCACGTCACGGCTTCGATCGCATCCGCCCGGAGAGCCCGGCTGCCAAGCTTTTCGGCGACGGCGATTTTGCGCCGCGCCAGATATCGCATCGACGGGATTGCGGCCAGGGCCACGAGGAATCCAGGCCAGGAGAACGTCACCCCGTGTCGAGTCCAAAGGCTCCCCACCGCCGCGATCGTCACATAGGCGGCCAAGGCGAAAAGCAGGCCGCCCCCGACCCGGCTGGCGGCGCGCTCGGCGCCCTCGGAGAAAGCCTGCCCGCGGCGAAGCTCAATCGACAGTCGCCACATCAACACGCCGGCCGAAGCCAGCTCGATGACGCTATCGAGTCCGAACGCCATCAGCACAAGACTGCCTGCCGCCACGCCGGACGCGATCGCGACCACGGCCTCGACGCTCATCCATCCGATCGTCAGCCATTCCAGCTTGAACGCATCGCGGATAAGGGCCTCGCGATCGTTGGAGGGCTTAGGCGGCAGGATGACCGGTGGCGGCGCGCGGCATTCGTCCGCGCATAAGTTCGCAGCCTTTCCTGCTTGCGCCTCGCTCACTCGCCCGTCCGCTCTTCTGTGCGTCGAGCATACCAGAGCGGGATCGACAGCGCGAGCGCGCCCCTGCGCCGCCGCATTCATACTGAGACCTACCTGGCGACGACAGCCCGCTGGCGCGAGGCGCCCTCCTGAGCAAAAGCCCGCGCACGAATCGCTCCGTGCGCGGGCCTTGATCGGTAACGGCGGTCGGGCGCGCGGCGCTCTACTTCGGCTTGTCGCTCTTGTCGCTCTTGTCGCGCGCCTTGAGCGCGGCGCCGAGAATGTCGCCGAGCGAGGCGCCCGAGTCGGCCGAGCCGTATTGCGCGATCGCCTCCTTCTCCTCGGCGACTTCCAGCGCCTTGATCGAGACCGCGATCTTGCGCGCCCTGCGGTCGAACTGGGTGATGCGCGCGTCGACCTTCTGGCCGACCGAGAAGCGCTCGGGCCGCTGGTCGGCGCGGTCGCGCGCCAACTCGCCGCGCTTGATGAAGGCGGTCAGGTCGGAGCCGGCGATCTTCACTTCGACGCCGCCGTCCTTGACCTCGAGGATCTCGCAGGTGACGACCGAGCCCTTGCGCAGGTTGTCGCCTTCGCCGCCACTCTCCTCGCCTGCCTTTTTGGCCGCGAACGGGTCGCCGGCCAGCTGCTTGATCCCGATCGCGATCCGCTCTTTCTCGACGTCGACGTCGAGCACCTTGGCGCTGACCTCGTCGCCCTTCTTGTAGTCTTCGATCGCCTGCTCGCCCGGGCGGGTCCAGTCGAGATCGGAGAGGTGGACCATGCCGTCCACGTCGCCGTCGAGGCCGACGAACAGGCCAAACTCGGTCTTGTTCTTGACCTCGCCGGTCACGACGGAGCCGACCGGATGTTTCTCCTTGAAGGCTTCCCACGGGTTTTGCAGGGTCTGCTTGAGGCCGAGCGAGATGCGGCGCTTGGCCGCGTCGACCTCGAGCACCTGGACCTCGACCTCCTGGCTGGTCGAGACGATCTTGCCCGGATGAACGTTCTTCTTGGTCCACGACATTTCCGAGACGTGGATCAGGCCTTCGATGCCCGGCTCCAGCTCGACGAACGCGCCATAGTCGGCGATGTTGGTCACCCGCCCCTTGAGCTTCTGGCCGACCTGGTAGCGGGCTTCGATCGCCGACCAGGGGTCTTCCTGCAGCTGTTTCATGCCGAGCGAAATGCGGTGCGTCTCGTGGTTGATCTTGATGATGCGCACATTGACCTGCTGTCCGATCGTCAGCACCTCGCTTGGATGGTTGACGCGCCGCCAGGCGATGTCGGTCACGTGCAGCAGGCCGTCGATGCCTCCGAGATCGACGAACGCGCCGTAGTCGGTGAGGTTCTTGACCGTGCCTTCGATCACCTGGCCCTCGGCGAGATTGGCGACGATCTCGTGACGCTGCTCGGCGCGGCTCTCCTCCAGCACGGTGCGGCGCGAGACGACAATATTGCCGCGGCGGCGGTCCATCTTCAGAATCTGGAACGGCTGGGGGATGTTCATCAGCGGTCCGACGTCGCGCACCGGGCGAATGTCGACCTGACTGCGCGGCAGGAAGGCGACGGCGCCATCGAGATCGACGGTGAATCCGCCCTTGACCTGGTTGAAGATGACGCCTTCGACCTTCTCGTTCTTCTCGAAGGCCTGCTCGAGCTTGACCCAGCTCTCCTCACGCCGGGCCTTGTCGCGCGAGATGACCGCCTCGCCAAGGGCGTTCTCGATCCGCTCGAGATAGACCTCGACCTCGTCGCCGACGCCCGGGGCGGCGTCCCGGCCGTGATTGGTGAATTCCTTGAGCGCGACGCGCCCTTCGGTCTTGAGGCCGATGTCGATCACGGCCATGTCTTTCTCGATCGCGACGATGCGGCCCTTGACGACCGTTCCTTCGAACGCCTCGTCGGCGCCGTAGGTCTCGTTTAAAAGCGCGGTGAAATCCTCGCGCGTGGGCGCGGAGGTCTGAACAGCGGACATTGGTTCTCCTAAGAAGCCCGAATTCGGGCGGCGCCGGCTCATGGGTTCGAGTTGACGTTCAGGCGCCCGCCGCCGAACAAGGCCGCGCGTCAAACGCGCTTCCTCGTCTCCGCCGTTTCGGCGGGCCGGCGCGAACGAGCCGGCTGCGAACGCCCAGGGGTTCTTTCGCCCAGGCGGAAACCCGCGCGGGCGAGGCGTTCCGCTAGCAGGAATGCCCGCGCCGGGCAAGGAAGAAAGCGCCGGCCGGCCTGATTTTGCCGGCTCGGCCGGGTGCGCCGCCTTCAGCCCCGAACGAGAACGGAATAATCCTCACCCGAGCGATGGCGAGCACGATCGCCGATAGCTGGGAAATGTTCACGCGCACATGATGCAAATTGCGGCAATCCCCCGATCCCCCTTCCCCCTCGCCGCTGCACGCCCTCCGGATCAGGTCTCAAACGCCTCCGGCGACTGAAGGATCATGCGGTAGCAGGACATGCCGCCTGAGAGAAACTCGTAGGCGGCGCCCCAGAGGTAAAGTCGGAAGCGACGATAATTGAACTCGCCGAAGCGGGCGATGATCGCCTCCCGATTATTGTCGAAGTTGACCGCCCATTGCTTGGCGGTCAAAAAATAGCTGACGCGATCGTTGAACAGCTCCAGGACTTCAAGCGGCGTGTTGGAAAGCTGCTTGAGAAGGTCATGCAGAACCAGGTAGCTGTGATTGCCGGCGTAGATGTATTTCACGATATAGGACGATTGGTCGTATTTCTTCTTGTCGGCGCTTCCGTCGAGAAAGATCTTGCCGCCCGGTGCGACCAGCGTCACGAATTTATCGAGGACCTTCCTGTAGTCAGGCAGGTGCTCAATCACGCCCATGATGACGATGGCGTCATATTTCCGGTCGGTCTGGTATTCCAGCAGGTCGACATTGATCAGTTCCCAGTCGAAACCGAGGGCTTTCGCCCGCTCCGCGAGATAGTCGATCGAAATCTGGGAAATAGTGACGCCCGTGCATTTCACGCCGCGGCGCGAGGCGTATTCGAACCACGCGCCCCAGCCGGGTCCGATCTCAAGGATATGGTCGCCAGGCTTCAGACCGCATTTCTCATAGCAGTAGTCGAACTTCCGGAGGGTCGCCACATCGAGCGGCTCGTCCGCCGTCTCGTACATGCCCTGCGTGTAGCAGGGCGTTTTCGGATCGAGGAAGCCTAGAAAGAAGTCTGGATCCATTTCGTAGTGGGCGGTGATCGCCTGCTTGTTCGTACGAACCTGGCCAAAAAGCAGCGGCTGCAGGAAGCGCCAGATCGTAGCGAGGGGATGAAAATCCTTCATCGACCCCCGCAAGGCGTAAGGGGCCAGCATGTCTCCGTCGATGTCGACATCGCCAGCGACGTAAGCATCAGCGATCCGTCCCTCATCCGTGCTGCTCACCGCGCGCAACGCCTTGGCGTTCTTCAGCGTGACCTCGAAGCGCGGCGCCTCCTTTCCGAAAAGCTGCACCGAGCCGTCGGGGAGAACGACCTTGAACGATACAGGAGAACTATCGAATCGCCGCGCGTATTTGCCGAGAAGCGAACGCGTCGTCTTCGGCGCCGACGTCTGGTCGGATGGCGCCTCGCGCTGCAGGGTTGCGGAATGCTTGTTCATATCGCCTCCTCTCCGAAGATGAGTCGGGTGAGACTTCAGCCCGCCCCGCTGACAAGCCTTTTTGATCTGATCTTGCTGCCATAGGCGAACATTGGCAACCCTGGACGGTCGCCATCGGCGCTGCCGTGCGACCGGCAAAAATCAAAACAAAACCGCCCCCGATTTGGCGAGGATTGCCGCCAGAGTGATTTCAGGCGCTTGCGCCGCGACCCCCGCTGCCCGTATCGTTGCGGAATGTGGACGACCAACAATCCTTTGGCCGCGGCGGGCGCTTACGCGGCGCGCCGGCGGCGGATATGGCGCACGGTCGTGGCGATCGCGCTCGCGGGACCCGCGCTCAGCTTTGTCCTTCGACTTGGCGCCCCGGCCCACGCGCAGCCGCCGCTGATTACGGCGTGGCTCGCCGCGAATGCAGAGTGCAAGGGCGGCCACGGCGATGAGGCCAAGACGGCGCGGGCGTGCCGGAAGCGCGACCAGATCGGCGCGAGGCTGACGCGCAGGGGCTGTCTTTACCAGGAGGCCGGCGACTGGTGGAAATGCCCGCACCGCTAGCGTCGCCAACGGCGGCGCATCGCCTGGAACGCATGCGCAGGCCGCATAACGTCCACGTCCCATATGCGATATTCGTCCGAGCCCGGTCTCCCCGTTTTCGCTCGCTCCACCCCCTGTCGTCTCCTGACAAAGCGCGAATTATCTCCCTGTCATGGTCCTGCTATTTTGCTTTCGCAACGCGTGAGGATTTTGTAGCAAACATTTGGAAATGAATGGTTTTTCTCGTCCAAACCGGGGCAGAATGACGTGGTTCCCGCTTATGAGCATAAATTACTGAAATTATATGATTTTCTATCCTTGACTGTTGCGCCTGAGTTCGCGGTCGGCGGCCGGCGCCGCGGCGCGATCTGGCGCTCCATTCGCCGCGAATCACGGTGACAGAATCACGGTGGAATCACGGTGACAGTGCATTGAATTGCCAATTGCCGCCGGCTTCGCCGCCGGATCGCTTTCCGCCCGCTCAGGCCGCTCGAGCGCGGACCCGAGCCAAGGGGCGACCGGGCGGACGCGACGGAGCGACAGACCGCCCGTCGCCCGCGCCGTCACGACGGAAAGTCGTCCATCGCCGCGCCAGTCGGATAAAGCGCATTGTCGCCGTAACCGTCACCCGCTTCTTGTAAGACCACCACTGGAGCGCCAACCGGAACGCGGTTGTAAAGGTCGATGATGTCTTGATTGAACAGGCGTATGCATCCGCTGGACACGGCCTCGCCGATCGTCGTCGGTTCATTGGTTCCATGCAATCGAAAGTAGGTGTCTTGCTTGCCGCGGTACAGGTAAAGGGCTCGCGCCCCTAGCGGATTGCCAATGCCGCCTGGCAGGCCTTGCGCGTATTTGGCGTATATCGGCATGCGATGAATCATGCTTGCGGTCGGCGACCACCTTGGCCACTCGGATTTTCTACCGATGACCGCTGATCCGCGAAAATTGAGCGCTTCCTCCCGGCCAACTCCGACCGCGTAACGGATCGCCACGCCCCCAGCCTGAACCAGATACAGCCGACGCTCGCCCACGTTTACGACGATCGTTCCCGGTCGGTATGGACCTACGAAGGCTACCCGCTGACGCAGCAGGCGGGGATCGATCTCGGTCAGGTCGAGCGCGGGGATCAGGCGCCCATCATCTGAAATGGGTCCGTATGCGGACGCATAGCTGCGGTCACCGAACGGAAGCATGGCCGTCGAACGCATGACCCCGCCTGGCGCCGCGCAACCGTCCAAGAACAGAGCAAATCCAAGTAACGCAAGGCGCCGGCTCAACAGAATTGTCATGTTTCAGAGACTTAGACGGGCATGAGAGGGGGATCGATCGTGGCGCACCCTCGTTGAGCCCGATCGAATTGTCAAAGCCGACGCTGTGGGGCGAAGACGCCGGCCGGCGCATCGCCGCTCTTGCTGTTTGTCGCGTCGCCGACGGAGCCGACCACGCGAAAGGCGTCGTTCATCGCCTCGGCGATCTCCGCCTTTGTGACCTAAGCAGGGTTTCATTGGCAAGCCAACGAAACCCTGCTTAGAGGCCCTTGAAGAAGCAGGATTTTTATCGGAAAACCGGCGTCCACTTTTCCGAAATCCTGCTTAGCTGTGAGCCGCGGCGAGTTCGCTCAGCAGCGCCCCCGCTCCGGTTCCGCAACGCCTGAGAGCCCCCATCGCGGCGGCAAGGGAGACGCCGGCGGGACGCAGGCGATCGGGGGAGACGAGAAACACTCCGCCCGAGAGCGGGTTCGGCGAATTGGGGATGAACACGGCGACGAGATTCTCGCCGAGGACGTCGGTCTGCACGCCGATGCGCCATGCGCCTCCGAGATTGGCGAGGATGACCGGATAGTCCGCCGTCTCCCCGACGCCGAGCACGCTTGCGCCCGCCTGCTTCATGTATTCGTAACCCGGGACCTTGGAGAGGACGGACGATTCGAGTTCGCGCACGATCATCTGCGCCCAAACCGTCCGGGCGAACAGCCCGGCGAGAAAGCAGGCGAGCGCGATCAACAGGACTTCGATTACCGCCGTGATTGTCGTTCGCGAGGACAGGCTTTCCGGGATCAGCGCGGTGAGGGGTTGCAGGACCCGCCCGGCGGCGTCGTAGGCCTTTCCGAGGATAAGCCAGATGACGACGATCGGCGTCAGGAAAAGAACGCCGCCGAGAATCGTGGTTCGCACGAAACGCGAAATCGCCTGCATGATTTTCCCTCGTCCGCTCCTGTTATGCTGACGTCACAATAGTGTGACCTTGGGTTCGAGCAAGCTTTGATGATGGTCGAAAAGCCGCGCGTCGACAGGACCCGGTTTGCTCGACAGGCGTGGGGTCCCAATCTACTGAGTCACAACCCCATTATGCGGATTGGTCGCGCGTCAGGCTTTGACAGTCTGCCGATTGGTTTTGTTGGCGGAGGCGGCGGCGTCCGACGGGGCGCGAGGCGGGAGAGCGAGGCGCGGTTTGCGGCTTGCGTGGACAGTCTCACGCAAATCCTGTGTCTCAGGCGAGGGGCGCCGTTCACATAAGTGTCCCCCTAAATCCGACGCGACCAGCCGCTCGGAGAACTCCAACGAAGTCAGTAATTCGACTTTCGCTATGGTGGCGCGCAAGCTACCTTAACATTCGTCTAGCGATCGTGTGTGGCGCGCTGGCGAGGGGGTAAGATGAAACTCAAGACTGCGCACGTTCGCAACTACCGCAGCATTCGCGACAGCGGCGAATTCGAGATTGAAGACACCAAGACCATCCTCGTCGGCCCAAACGAGGCCGGAAAGTCCGCTCTGCTCAGAGCCATCCAGCAAATCAACGCCCCGCCCGAAGTAGGAGGCTTCACGCCAATTCGGGACTATCCGCGCGCACTATTCAACGACATCACCTCGGGCAAGGTCAAGCCAGCCGAAACCCCTGTCGTTACAGCTATATTCGCGCTGTTACCTGAGGACGTTGCCCTCATTGACCAAGAATTGGCCATCTGCAGTTTCAGAGTCACTCGCTATCTCGATAACCACTCCACTCATAATCTAGTCGGTGCGCCTCAGGTACGGACGTTCGCCGATATCCAGAGCGAGCTGAAAACGCTCGCAGTTCATGTTGACGCGCGATCTGCAGCCCCTACAGACAGTCCAGCCTACGTAGAGTCCGAGCGAATCGCTCGCGAAAGCGCAGGCAGCTTTGACTGCCGCGAGCCTCCTTACGTCCGACGCGTGTGCGCCGATCCGACATTGGCTGAACTCCGTCCTCGACATGGTAGATCGGGACGACGGTGCCCAGACGAAGGAGGCTTATCCCGTTGTCCCAGGCTCGTCTATATGTAGTGGATGCACTGGTTTGATGGGTTGATTGTGGCCGGCGGCTGACGGCGCACCATCCTGTCGCATTCCGGTGGCCGTCTTGCGGCTGCGCGGCGTTCGCCTGATCGTTTGGACGCCCTTTCGAGGATTGTCTCGTTTGACGATGTCCCAGTAGCTCGCAGGCGGATGATGTGCGGCCAGCCCGAGCAAGGCTTCGAACGAAACATGCCGGTGGAAGCGGCGATTGTAGCGAAAGACGAATTCATTGAGATAGGTGTCGACGTGCGTGCGGCGCAGGCCGTGATACGTGCCCAGGCTCCATCGCTTCATCAATGAGAAGGCTCGGTGAATCCACGGCAGGACAACATGTCCCGCCATTTTGCCGATGATGCGCGGATCGTGCCGGTAGTCGGTCAGTCCAGGATAGGACGTGTGGCCGTCGGTGAGGAGCGTGGCTCCAGGCTTCACGTTGGCTCTCACGAAGGCCTCGATCGACGCCGCGGAATTGTCGGCGATCATAGCGAGGCGTATTCGGCCGGAGCGCGTATCGAGGTATTTGGCGTGCTTGCGTCGCGGCTTGGGCTGATTGGTGTCGCGATCGATCACCTCGACGGCCCCGACGACGAGGATTTTGCCGGCATTGCCGCGCTCGAAGAAGGCGTCGCCTTCGCGGAAGGGAATTTCCGCCTGATCGACTTCGACGACGCCCTCCAAGGGATCGCGATCCGGGTCGACCATCGACCGGCGCAATTTCTGCGTCAGCAGCCAAGCGGTCTTGTAAGTGACGCCGAGTTGATCCTCCAATTGCCGCGCCGACATGCCGTTGGAATGTGTCGCCATGAGATGCGCCGCCCAGAACCACGTCGTCAGCGGCAGCTTGGAACGATGCATCACCGTTCCCGCCGTGGCTGAAGTCTGTCGACCGCAATCGAGGCATTCGTATGTGTACGCCCGGCTCTTCAGCGCCGCGGCGCGTTGCTCGCCGCAGCCGGGACAAACAAAACCCTTCGACCAACGCCGCTCCAACAAAAAGGCGGCGCAGCTCGTCTCGTCGGGAAACGTCTCTTGAAACTGCGAAAGCGATCGGCCCTTGGCCATTGCGCGCCCCGTCGCGGCCGCCTCGAACACCGACTCAACTGCGCCCGCATACCACATCTAGGCCAACCTGGGACAGCGGGATAAGCCTCAGACGAAGCGCTACACCGAAATCTTGCGAGCCTGTGAAATTGAAGGAAAGCAGGCCGAAGCCCTGAAAATCTTGCAAGATAGGCTACCGGTCTTTGTGTTGTTTAACAATTATTTTCGCGTTCATCCCCTCATTCACCTAGAGCATTTGGCCGTCAGACTGGAAACTAATGTTCTAGACGAATCCCGCTACGATTACGGGAATTCATGCCTCCTTAAGCTTTTGGGCTTCTCTGCTCGTGAACTTTCCAATCTAGGCAAACCGCAAGAGCCCGGTCAGAAAGATACGGCAGCTTTCGAGAGATACCGCGACCAGCTGGATAGCCGTAGTTATCAGCTCAATGCGGCCAGCATCCGGCTGACGAACGAATTAAAGCACGTCTGGAACCCGAATATAGAAAAAGCTGAAGCGAACCGACTGCAAATCCGAGCGGACGGCCAATATCTTCGGGTCGTTGTGGAGGATGATTTGGGCGTTGAAGTCGAACTGGATCAGAGATCCGAAGGCTTCCAATGGCTGGTGTCATTTTTCATTGTCTTCTTCTCCGAAACTGCCGGCAAGCACGAGAACGCGATACTCCTCCTAGACGAACCGGGGCTGAGCCTGCACGCGCTTAAGCAGCGTGAGTTCCGCGAAACCATCTCCCAACTCGGAGCGAGCAATCAGAACTCTCTACACGACCCATTCGCCGTTCCTTGTTGGCCCTGATGAGTTGGACATCGTACGGGTCGTCGAGATGACCGACCGCAGTGTGGGCACAAAGGTCCACACGTCCGTGACGGCCAGCGATCCGGCCGCTTTGCTTCCCCTCCAGGAAGCGCTGGGCTACGACC
Source organism: uncultured Alphaproteobacteria bacterium (assembly GCA_963835955.1). Classification (GTDB taxonomy): domain Bacteria; phylum Pseudomonadota; class Alphaproteobacteria; order Rhizobiales; family Beijerinckiaceae; genus Roseiarcus. The sequence continues at coordinate 96,331 of CAWIHZ010000016.1, forward strand.
TCGCTCAGAGTATCTTCGCTCAACAGAGAAACCTCATCCTGGAGGGTCTGACAGACTATTGGTACCTGGAAGGTTGCGCTGCGCTGATGGCCGACACATCCGGCTCAAAGCTCAATAAGCAGATCGCGCTGATTCCAGCGGGCACGGCGGGCAAGGTCGTTTACTTCGCAACTATCTTGAACGCCCACAACCTAAAGGTCGCAGCGCTGCTCGATTCGGACGCGGCAGGCGATCAGGCGGCCCAGCAGGACACACTGGTCAATGCCCTCGGGAACAAGCGTATCCTACGCACCAAAGATTACTACAAGGGCGCGGTCGCGAAGCCCGAGATCGAAGACTTGTTGTCTGAGACCCTATTGGAGGTCGCGAAGTCGGACTTGGGCTGGGATGGGAAGGCCGATGCGGCGGCCCACCCAACAATGTCGGTTGTCGACGCACTGAACAAGGCGGCCGGCTTACGATTCTCGAAGTACAAGTTGGCGAAGGCTTTTCTTCGCTGGACGCGGAACTCATTCCGCAACTGACCTCAGCACCGTGGAACAGGGGCAATGGGCCGACCTGATCGGGGCGGTCAACAGTGCCCTGAAGTAATCGACACCCAGTCGCCAGTTCGGTGCGCCGGTAGGATGGCAGAAAGCAGACCAACCGGCTTTACATGACACATGCATATTTTTCCAATTCCATTCGCCTCGCTGGAGTCCGAGTGCGCCCGCCGCGCCTGGCGGCGATCGGTCATTGATTGCTTGAAGGCGATTATGCGCGATGGGAATTTGAACTCAAGGACGACCCCGCAGGGGTCGCCGCCGGAGGCGGTGCGCTTCGCGCATCCTTGACTTCAAATTTCCATCGCGCTCCGCTCCGCCAAGCAAATAATGACCCCCTCCGCACTCGTCCCGCGTCGGCCGGCGCAGCGACAGGCTTATCTTGTCCAAACAATGAACGATCAAAGGCCCTTGCGGGCGCTTGCGCCAGCTAGGCACAGCCGACCGGCTTTGTTAATTCAAAAAATCAATATATAAGTGTATTATATTGATATAATACCGTTTTCTGTTCTCACCTGTCGCAACTCCGTTCGCGCTCGCCGGCCGGTCGCGCGCCGCCATCCTGCGCTCCCTTCGCCGCCGGTCCCCCCGGCGCTCCCATGCCTGCGCCGCGCCGGGCCGCTTTTGCCGCGGCGGCGGTAAACGGGGGCGTAAGCCTTTGAAAACGCTAGGCCCGCTCGGAAAAACGGCGGTAAAGCCGAATCCCGGCGTCGCGGCCCGCGCTTGCCAAAGGCCGCCGGATGCGGCCAAGGTCGGCTCACCCGCCCTCCAGCCGCCCGGGCCGCCATGATCCCCAACGCTCCCCGTCCGTTCGACTTCGATCTCGGCGACAGCGCCGGGATGATCCGCGACAGCGCCAGGACCTTCGCCGAGAAGGAGATCGCGCCGCGCGCCGCCGCGATCGACCGCGACAACCTGTTCCCGCGCGATCTGTGGCCCAGGATGGGAGCGCTCGGCCTGCACGGGATCACGGCGCCGGAGGAATACGGGGGGCTCGGCCTCGGCTATCTCGAGCATTGCGTGGCGATGGAGGAGGTCTCGCGCGCCTCCGGCTCGGTCGGCCTGTCCTACGGCGCGCATTCCAACCTGTGCGTCAACCAGATCGTGCGCAACGGCAATGGCGGGCAGAAGGCGCGCTATCTGCCCAAGCTCATCTCCGGCGAGCATGTCGGGGCGCTGGCGATGTCGGAGCCGAACGCCGGCTCGGACGTGGTGTCGATGACGACCCGCGCGCGAGCGCAAGGCCGACCGCTACGTGCTCAATGGGGCCAAGATGTGGATCACCAACGGCCCGGTGGCCGAGACGCTGATCGTCTACGCCAAGACCGATCCGGAGGCCGGCCCGCGCGGCATCACCGCCTTCATCGTCGAGCGCGGCATGAAGGGTTTTTCGCCCGGAGCGAAGCTCGACAAGCTCGGCATGCGCGGCTCCGACACCTCGGAACTGATCTTCGCCGATTGCGAGGTTCCGGAAGCAAACGTGCTGGGCGAGGTCGGCAAGGGCGTCGGGGTGCTGATGAGCGGCCTCGACTACGAGCGGGTCGTGCTCTCGGCCGGCCCGCTCGGCCTGATGCAGGCGGCGCTCGACGTCGTGCTGCCCTATGTCCATGAGCGCAAGCAGTTCGGCCAGCCGATCGGGACCTTCCAGCTCATCCAAAGCAAGCTCGCCGACATGTATGTGGGGATGAACGCGGCCCGGGCTTACGTCTACGCCGTCGCCAAGGCCTGCGATCGCGGCGAGACCACGCGCGAGGACGCCGCCGGCGCGATCCTCTACGCCGCCGAACGCGCGACCCAGGCCGCGCTCGACGCGATCCAGATTCTGGGCGGCGCCGGCTACACCAACGACACTGCGCTCGGACGCCTGCTGCGCGACGCCAAGCTCTATGAGATCGGCGCCGGCACCAGCGAGATCCGGCGGATGCTGATCGGACGCGAGCTCTACGCCAAGAGCGCGTGACGCGCCGGCGTCCGAGCGAGGCTTGCCTCAGCCCATTGCGTTTCGTTCCATGCTCACCTCGGCTTCGAGGCTCTGAACATCGCGGAAGATCGACGCTGCGGCGAGCGTTCGTCCCTGGCGCTTCATCCGCACCAGGCAGTCTCTGGCGGCGATATCGCCTTCGACCGCGAGTTCGTCCCAGGTCTCGGCGTGACCGACATAATTGATCGGGACATCGTAGTGCTGGCTCCAGAAGAATGGAGCGTCGGCGTATCGCTCGCGGCGCCCGAGCATGTTGAGGGCCGCGATTTGTCCCTGGCGTTCCGCCACCACCCAGTGCTCGACCCGAATGGCCGCGCCGCTGTGCGGATCGGGCCAGCGCGCGATGTCGCCGGCGGCGAAAATCCCGGGCGAACTGGTTTCGAGACAGGCGTCGACGAGAACGCCGCGATCCAGGGCCAGGCCGCTTGCTTCGGCGAGATCGATGCGCGGACGAACGCCGACGCCCGCGACGACGAGATCGGCCTCGAGCACGGTTCCGCCCTCGAGCGTCAGTCGTCCGCTCTCAAAGCCGCTCGCCTTGTCGCGCAAATGAAAGACGACGCCGTGCTCCTCGTGCAGCGCCTGCACGAAGCGACCGAGGCCGGGGCCCAGAATCCGCTCCATCGGCAGTTCCTCGGGCGCCACGACATGGACTTCGATCTCCCTGGCGCGCAGCGCGGCCGCGACTTCGAGCCCGATGAAGCTCGCCCCCAGCACCACCGCGCGGCGCGCCGTCTTCGCCCGTTCGATGATCGCCCGGCTGTCGGCAAGCGTGCGCAGCACCTGCACGTCCGAGGGCTTTGCGCCGGGGATGGACAGGCGCACCGGCTCGGCGCCGGTCGCCAGGAGAAGCCGGTCGAAGGGAATGTTGTCGCCGCTGACGAGCGCGACCTCGCGCCGGCCGATGTCGATCCGGCTCGCGGTCGTCTTGAGACGAAGGTCGATGGCGTTGTCGGCGTAGAAGCCGGGGTCGCGCAGCGGCGTCCACTCCTCCGGCGCGCTGCCCGCAAGATAGTCCTTGGAAAGGTTGGGCCGATCGACCGGCGGCGCGTCGTCGCTGCTGAGCATGACGATTTCGCCCTCGTATTGCTGTCGCCGAAGCATTTCCGCCGCCGCGAACCCGGCCGCGCCGCCGCCGACGATCACGATTTTGTTCGGCGCTTCCGTCTTGACGCGGGGCTTTGCGCTTGGCCGGGCGCGCTTCTCCCGCACGTAGACCTTGCCGTCGCGCTGCTCCGCCGCCCACGCATCGACCGGACTGAAGGCCGGCGCGCGCAAGGCCTCGCCGGTGCGCAAGTCGAAGCAGGCGTGATGCCAGGGACAGCGCACGGTGTCGGCGACCAGGAGTCCGTCCCCCAGCGGGCCATGGTAATGGCTGCAGAGAGCGCCGATGGCGAACACCTCGGCGCCCCGGCGCGCCACCAGCACCTGCTCATCCCCCACATGGCCGACCAGCATGCCGCCGTCCGGCAGTTGAGCGAGAAGGATCCCCTGCGTCAGATCCGGACCGGATGGCCCAGCCTCATCATCAGCCATTTTAGCGTTCCTCCGGCAAAGCTTCGCTTCTTTGGTCCCGAAGCCGGCCATCCGCGCCGCGGTCGTCGCCCGCTGAGGCTCAATCAGCATAGAGGCGGACTCAAGGCGGACCCGGCCGGCCTCTCCTCGAATCCCGACGCCGACGCCAGCGGGAGTCGGCGCATGCTGATCGGGGGGCGAGCTCTACGCCAAAAGCGCACGGGGCGCGGGGAGGCGTCAAGGGCGAGTGAGGCGCGGCTTGAGGCTTAACGCCTTGACTTGCGCGAATTCGAGCGCAAGCTCAAGGCCTCACGGACGCCGCGTTCCATGCCGATTCCTCGGAACAAACCAATCATCTTCATCAGCTACGCCCATGCGGACGAGCCGGAGAAGCCCGTCGAGGGCGAGGTCAAATGGCTGACGTTTGTGAGAGACCACCTACGCCCGGCGGTCAAGCACGGCGCCGTGGATATCTGGGTCGACACGCTGATGCGGGGCGGCGACGACTGGGACCCGGAAATCGAGCGCAAGCTGCGCGAATGCGACGTTTTCGTGTTGTTGGTCTCGCGCCATTCGACGTCCTCCGACTATGTCGTGGACAAGGAGATCGCGATCATTCGCGAGCGGCAGAAAAGCCGCGAGGACGTCCGCTTCTATCCGCTCTTGTTGACGCCGACGGCGGAGGCGGGCCTCGACATCGTCCGCGACAAAAATCTTCGTCCACGCGGCGCCAGACCGTTCTCAAGCTACTCGCCGCACGACCGCGACCAGCAGATGGCGGACGCCGCCAACGAGATTGCGGAGATCGCGGAGGAGATCGCCGCGCGCAAGTCGGCGTCATCGGCAGAAATCGCGCCAACGCCCGCCGTTTCAACTCAGAGAGAGTCGCCGCCGTCGCCGCCCGCGCCCTCCACTCTGCCGCCCGACCCCAGGATGATCGGCCGCGCGGATCGGCTGGAACAGCTAGTCAAGGCGATCCTCGATGACGATCGGCCGGTGGTCGTGCCGGGTGCGCTCGGCATGGGCAAGACGACGCTTGCGCTGGCGGCGGCCTACGATTCGCCCGTCGTCGGGCGCTTCGGCAAGAACCGGAGATTCTTCGTCAATCTCGAACCCGCGCCGGACGCCGGAGGCGTCTTGAGCCGGCTTGCGCTCCATCTCGGCCTTCCCGCTTCGGGCGCGGCGCCGGAAGTCGAGGCGACAGTCGCCGCCTTATGCGCCGCCGCGCCGGCGCTGGCGATCCTCGACAATCTGGAGACGCCCTGGCGCAAGGACGCCGCCGCGACCGAGGCGCTTCTCGGCCGGCTCGCCGCGATCGGGGGGCTGCGGCTCGTCATTACCGTGCGCGGCGAGACGCCGCATATCCCCGGCCCCGGCGCGCTAACATTGCAAGACCTCGAACGGCTCGGCGACGGCGAAGCGCGCGCCCTCTTCCTGCGCCACGCCGGCAGCCAGTTTGCCGCCGACCCCGCCCTGCCCGATCTCTTGCGCGCGCTCGACGGCCACCCGCTGTCGATCGAGCTGCTCGCCGCCAACGCCGCGGGAAAGTCGAACCTCAAGGGCCTCGCCGCCGACTGGAGCGACCGGCGCGCCGATATGCTGCGACGCGGCGCGGCCGACAACCGCATGACCAGCCTCCGGGTGTCGCTCGATATTTCTCTTGCGGCGCTCGATCCGCCAAGCCCCGCGCATCGCCTGATCCGCCTGATGGCGCTGCTGCCCGACGGCATGGCCGAGGCCGACAGCCGCACGGCCTTAAGCGACGGCGGGTCGACAAGAGAAGAGCGCGGCGCCGCGACGCGGCTCGAACACGCCCGCCTCGCCGGCCGCCCCGACGGCCGCTGGCGCCTGCTGGCGCCGGTGCGCGAACTGCTGCTGGCCGACTTTCCGCCGGAGGCGCAGGACCGGGCGCGGCTGGTGAAGGTCTTCCTGCGCCGCGCGGCTTTGGGGGCGCGGGCGGGGACGGACAAATGGGCCGAGGTGCGCGAGGAGCTGACCGCCGAAGCCGGCAATCTCGACGCGATGATCGGCGATCGCGGCGGGAGCCAGAATTTCCAGGAGGTCTCATCGTGCCGCATTTGGGCCTTGCGAGTTGCATGCCTCACCGGCCTTGCATCGTGCGCTTCTCTGCAGCGGCCGCCGCACAACTATCACGATGTCGGCGACGTGCTCGGAGAGGCAAATTGCATCAAGAGCCTCGGCGAGATCGCCCTTCGCCGCTCCGATCATGACGGCGCCCGTCAGCGTTACGAGGCGGCGCTGCCGCTCTACCAGAAGGTCGGCGACGTGCTCGGCGAGGCCAATTGCGTCTGTGCGCCTCGGCGACATCGCCCTTTGACCGCTCCGATCACGACGGCGCGCGCCAGCGCTACGAGGCGGCGCTGCCGCTCTACCGCAAGGTCGGCGACGTGCTCGGCGAGGCCAATTGCATCTGCAGCCTCGGCGACATCGCCCTCGCCCGCTCCGATCACGACGGCGCGCGCCAGCGCTTCGAGGCGGCGCTGCCGCTCTACCGCAAGGTCGGCTCCGTGCTCGGCGAGGCCAATTGCATCCAGAGCCTCGGCGACATCGACGAGGCGAACGGCGAGATCGCCCCGGCCTGCGAGCGTTGGCGCGAGGCGCTGGCGCTCTACGGCAGGATTCCCGAGCCCTATTCCGATCGGCTTCACCCATCTCCGACTCGCCCGCCGGGCCGCGACGCCTGACGAAGCCGCCGAGCACCGCGAGGCGGCGCGCAAGGCCTGGGAGTCGATCGGCCGGCCGGACCTGATCGAGGAGCATCTCGGCAGCAGCCCGTGAGGCCCCTATTCCGGCGCCGCGACCTCTGCGCCCCGCATCCGCGCCGCTTCGGCCAATCTGGCGTCGAGGGTCGCGAGCGCGGCGCCGGCGTTGGCCGCGCTCGCCAGATGCAAGGCGTCGGCGGCCGCGAGCTCGGTCGAGAAGTCGCGGACAATGCGCTCGGCGAGCAGAAAATCGGCCGCGCCATGGCTCATCCGTTCGCAATTGGCGCGCAGGGCGTCGAAATCCAAAAGCGCGCTCTCGGCCGCGCGTCCGGCGCGCAGGCCGCGCGAAAGCGCCGCCCTCACGCTTCCGTCGTTCGCGCTCCGCCAGGCGGGCGGCTAGACTTCGACAATGGCGACGTCGGGAAAATAGCTCCGGGCGAGCCGCGCATCCCGCGTCAGCAGCGGCCAGCGCTCGGCGCTTGCCTGGGCGCCGAGGAAGAAGTCGGGCAGGACGTTGGGCCGAGCGCCGCCGCTCATGCGATAGCGGCGGAAAGCCTGTCCGGCCAGGAACAGCGCAGACCGGCTCATCGGCGCATGGGTCAGGCGCATTTCGGCGATCGCCGCGTCGAGATCCGGCTGTTCGGCGAAGCCGGCCGACAGTTCGGCGTAGACAATATCGTTGATGCCGAGCGGCCCACGCGACGCACGGGCGCTCAGCGCCGCGATCGACCGGGCCGCCCACAGGCGATCGCCGGTCAAAATGTCGATCAGCACATTGGCGCCGACGAGCGTCAATCGTCGCCCCGCAGCATCCGCATGACTTCGTCGGCCGTCCAATCGCCGAATGGGCCTTTCGCCAGTGGACGACGGCGCGCGAGCGCTTCCAAATCGGCGCGGAACGCCGCTTGCGCGCTGGGCGCCGTCTCCCGCTCGACGATGACTCCCCCTTCCGCGCGGGCGCGCACGGTCACCCGGTCGCCGGGCCGAATGCCCGCCGCTTCGCGAACCGCCTTGGGCAAGGTCACCTGCCCCTTGATCGTGACATTGGTCGCCATCAAGCGTCTCTGGTAATACTATTTCGTAAAAGTATTACCAATTGCGCCGCCTGTCAATCGAAAGATGCCTCCGAACGTGCGTCGTCGACGGCAATTTCTGTCAGTGGCAATTTCTGTTGAACATTTCCTTCCTGAAAATCCAAAGTTGTGTTAGTGTGCTTTCGTCATGGGCAAAGCAATCGCCAGCGCAAGGCCGAGGGAGGGGGCGGATGACGTCCGCATGGCTCGCGCCGGCATATATCACACGAAGTATCTGATCTTTATTGACCCTGATGATGTTTTTTCGATCGGATTCGCCGTAACCCCTTGAAAAGTCCCGATTCGGACGAAGGAATCCAAGCAAATCCAAACAAATCCAAGCGTTAATTTGCTTGGATTTGCTTGGATTTTCTTGGTCCGGCTTGGATTGGCTTGGAATAATTTGGACCGGCCCCCGCCCTCAGCGGCGCGCGAGCCCCTCACGGCGCCGGCGCGGGGTCGTCGCGCACATGGACGACGGCGAAGGCGTCGGAATAGAGCCGCCGCCAGCCGGGTTCGCGGTCCAGCGTCGCCACGATCCGCGCATCGGGGGCGAAGATCGTCCAGGCGATCCGGTAGCGCTTCAGCGTCTCTTCGACCGCCTTCGGGTCGCCGGCCGCGAGCTCGCCGTAGAGGCTCAGCATCCTCCCCCCGTACATGTCGGCCCTCCCGTCGATGAAGGGCCGCACATGCGACCAGATCAGATAGCCGCCGAAGCCGTATTCGTTGAGCACCGGCTTGGCGCGAAGCTGTGGCGGAACCGCCTTGAGCGCGGAGATCGGCGCCGCGGTCCCGTCGACGCGCTCGATCGGCCTGGTCAGCCGCAATGCGCCGAGCGCCAGCACGGCGGCGAGGCTCGCGGTCAGCGCGATCCGGGCGACGCGGCCCCAGTCCTCGCTTAGCCTCGCGGCGCCGACCGCCTCGGCGATCGGCCTCGCCAGCAGCATCGGGCCGACGATTGCGAGCAGCAGCTCGTGGCGCGAATGCTGCAGCGCCATCGCGATCAGCCCGATCAGCGTCGCCGTCCGGATCGCCGGCATCCTGACCGGCCGGGTCAGCGCGAAGCCGATCAGAACCAGGAGCGCGATCTCCATCGGCCCGACCCGGCTGAAATCCTGCGCCTGCCATTCGCTGATCCGCGACAGGCCGGCGACGCCCAGCAGGCGGAAGGGAAACAGTAGCGCCCCAATTCCGTAGGGATTGACCAGCGCGGCGGCGAGCGCGGTCAGGCCGAACAGCGCCCAATCCCTGAAAGCGGAAAGGCGCGCCTCGCGCGGCGCGGCCAGGAGCGCCTCGAGCGCGAACGGGCCGATCAGCGCCAGGCCGAAGATGAAGCCGCCGTGCATGTTCGACCACGGGATCATCAGCGCGGCATAAGCCAGCGGCGGCGCCTTGCCCCGGTCGCGCGCGCGGAAGAGAGCCGCGCTCCAGCCGGCGAGGATCGGGAGCGCCAGCACATGCGGACGCGCAAGCAGGTCCGGCGTCGCCAGACCCGCGCCGAGCGTGACCGTGACCGCGAGCGCCGCTCCGCCGAGGTCGCGCGCGACCCTCAATCCGACGATCAGCGCCGCGCTCGCCGCGGCGACCCCGGTCATCAGCGCCACGCCATCCCAGCCGCCGCAGCGGAAGGCGAGCGTCAGCAGAATCTCCGACAGCCATTCATGCGCGGTCCAAGGCGCGCCCGGCATCGAATTGCTGAAGGGATCGACCTGCGGCGCGGCGCCGTGGGCCAGGATCCATTCGCCGGTCGCCAGATGCGACCAGGTGTCGCCGTCGCCCAGAACCTTGAGCGAGAAAATCGACAGCGCGAACAGGAACGTCGCCGCGAGCGCGATCGTCAGCCCCGAAAGGCGCGCATCCGAGGTCTGTCCGCTCTCGGAGCGGGCGGCGATGGGCAGGGCGAGCGACATCGCCCAAACATGCCGGGGCCGTCATAACATGGCCTTAAGGCCGTCAGCGCTCTTACCGTAGGTAGTCGGCGCACTTCTGAACCGCGCCGTCGCCCTGCCCCCAAGGCGCGATCGGCACGGTCGAGGTCGAATTCTTCGGCGATCCTTCAATCAGTTTGTCGCTGTAGGTCATGTAGACCAGAATGTTCCGTTTGACGTCGCACCCCCTGACGATCTGCATCTTTTTGAACAAGATCGACCGGCGCTCGCTGAAGACCACGTCGCCCTGGGAGAATTTGCCCTTGAATTTGATCGGACCGTATTGACGGCAGGCAAGCGAAATGTCCGACGTTTGTTCGGCCAGTCCGAGCGCGCCGGAAAGGCCGCCCTTCTCCGGCGTCGTGTAATGGCAGGCCACGCCTTCGACCAGCGGATCGTCGATGCCGTAGACCGCCAGCTTGTCCTCCGGCGTCAGAAGCTTGAAGGTCGTGGCCTTGCGGAAAATCAGGTTGGGATCGGACGACTCGGCGGACGCCGCGGAAACCGCGGCGACAACGACGACGCTCGCAACCGCGAGCGCCAGCAACGACTTTGTCATGGTCCCATCTCTCCCGGCGCCGCCAACTCATTCGCGCCTGCTGAAGCTGATCGCCGATGTCGCACTTAAGCGCCGCGCGCGAGGGGGCAAGGGCGTGTCGGTCACGTTTTGCGTCCCCGACGGCGACAGGCCCAGGAAAACTTGTGCGCGGATAAGTTGACGCCCCGCTGGCGTGAGACCGGCTTGACGGGCATATTGATCAAATTGGGCCGCCGACCGGGACGAATCGGACGCTCAAATCCTCAACAGCGAACGACGGGGGTCGATTGACTGGACGAATTTCGCCTGCGGTCGCCGCCCATGCCGCGAGTTCGAAGCGGCTCGAGGCCTGGACGCGCTTCTATGCGCCGCTTCCTGGGATTCCGGATGAATTCATGGACGCGAACGGCCGGGGCCGTCCGTATTGGCTCGCCATGCTCTCGGCGCTCGCCGCCTATGAGCCCAACGAGATGCAGCAGAGTTTCTCGGCGGCGGATCGGCGGATCCGCAATCGCGGACTCACCTATCGCGTCGCGGGCGAAAAGGACGAGCGGGTCTGGCCGATCAGCCGCATGCCGTTGCTCATCCCCGAGGCGGAATGGCGGCGGATCGCCGACGGCGTCGTTCAGCGCGCCGACCTGCTCGAACGGGTGCTTGCCGACGTCTATGGCGAAGGCCGCCTGATCAGCGACAGCGCGCTTCCCCCCGCCGCGGTCGCCGGCTCGATCAACTATGTCGCGGCCATGCGCGGCGTGACGCCGCCCGGCGGACGATGGCTGCGCCTTTACGCCGTCGACATCGGCCGGGGACCCGACGGCGCCTGGTGGGCGCTCGGCGACCGGACCCAGGCGCCGTCCGGATGCGGCTATGCGCTGGAGAACCGCCTCGTCGTCTCGCAGGCGTTTCCCGATCTTTACGCCCAGCTCAACGTCGAACGGCTTGCGCCGTTCTTTCGCGCGCTCGCGGCGGGATTGGGATCGGCCGGTCACCGGGCCGAGCCTCGGATCGGCATCCTGAGCCCCGGCCCCCTGAGCCTCACCTATTACGAACAGGCCTATCTGGCGCGCTACCTCGGGTTCCTGTTGGTCGAAGGCGACGATCTCGTCATGCGCGACGGCCGGGTGTTCGTGCGCACCATCGCCGGCCTCAAGCGTTGCGACGTCATCTGGAGATATATCGACGCCGACTGGTGCGATCCGCTCGAACTCAACGCCTCTTCGCGCATCGGCGTTCCGGGCCTGCTCGCGGCCATCCGGCAAGGCGGCGTCGCGGTCGAGAACATGCCGGGCGCGGGAATGGTCGAATCGCGCGCGATGCTGGCGTTCCTGCCCGCGCTGGCGCAGCGGCTCATGGGTCAGGACCTGCTGATGCCCAATATCGCGACCTGGTGGTGCGGCCAGCCGCGCGAACGCGAACGGGTCCTGGACGAATTCGACGAGATTTCGATCGCTCCGGCATTCGGAAACACGTTGCCCGGGATCGAGGGACGTTCGAGCGTCATCGGCGCGGAACTGACCAGGAGCCAACGGAGCCGGCTGCGCGACGCGATCGCCGCCCGGGGACTCGATTTCGTCGGGCAGGACATCGTCGGCCTGTCGACCACGCCTCGCTGGGCGGAAGGCAGACTGGAGCCGAGGCCATTCGTGCTGCGCGTCTATTGCGCCGCGACGCCGGAAGGCTGGCGGGTCATGCCGGGCGGATTCTGCCGCATCTCCGACCGTCCCGACGCGCGCGCCGTCTCGATGGGGGACGGCGTCGAATCGGCCGACGTCTGGGTCCTGGCCGAGAATCCGGTCGAGGTCTCCAGCAATCTGCCATCGCTGGAAAGCGTCCGGATCACGCGCCTGCTCGGCAATCTGCCGAGCCGCGCGGCGGACAACCTATTCTGGTTCGGGCGCTATCTGGAGCGGGCCGAAGCGACGCTGAGGGTGGTTCGGTGCTTGAGCGCGCGTTCGGTCGACCCGGACGCTCCGAGGCGCGCCGGGCGCCAGTCGCTCCAGCGGTTGATGGGCGTCCTGGTCGGCTGGGGCGCGGTCGACGCGGCGGGGCTGGCGAAAGGAGCAGCCGCAGTCGCCAATCAGGGGCTGCGCGACGCTTCCAGCTACGGATCGGCCCTGTCGCTCGCCCGCTCCGCCAGGACCGCGGCTTCGGTCATCCGCGAGCGGCTGACGCTGCAAACCTGGGAACTGATCGGGCGGCTGGAAAACGGGATCGATCCGGCGCCCGCCCGGCGTTTCTCGGCCGGCGAGATCGTCGATCTCGCCGACGAAGCGCTGACCACCATCGCGGCGCTATCCGGGTTGTTCGACGAGAATTTCAATCGCGGCGCGGGCTGGGTGTTTTATGAGATGGGACGCAGCGTCGAGCGCGGCGCCAACACCTGCCGCCTGATGCGGCAGTTCGCGGCTAACGACGCGACCGAGCATTCGTTGGGCGTGATGCTCGATCTCATCGATTCGCAGATCACCTACTCTTCCCGATACCTCGTCGGCCTGGCGCTGGCGCCGGTGCGCGACATGGCGTTGCTCGATCCCTTCAACCCGCGTTCGGTGGTGTTTCAGGTCAATCGCATCGACGAGGGGATCGGCACGCTGCCGGAATTGCGCCGGGACGGAATTCCCGAGGAGCCGCGGCGGCTGACGACGCTGCTCGCCGCCGAGTTGGCGACCGAGCGCGCCGAGGCCCTCGACGATTCACGGATCTTGACGATCGAACAGAGTCTGCTCGACTTGGCCAACGCGATTGCGGCGCGATATTTTCTCCAGGGGGCAGGCCACGGTCGGGCGGAGAAAATCACGGGGCTGGCGTGATCTACGACGTCAGCCACGTCACCCGATACACTTACGGCTCGATGGTCGAATTGACGACCGGCGTGCTGCGGCTGACGCCCGTGACCGGCGGCGGTCAGACCCTCGAAGCCGTCAGCCTGACGACGAAGCCTGCGTCCGTGCCGCCGACCCAATGGATCGATCCGTTCGGCAATCGGGTGACGAGCCTCAGGATCGAGACGCCGCATCGCGAGCTGTCGATCGCGGCGAAATCCCGCGTCCGGGTCGACCGCCCGCCCGCGCCGACGCATTCGCCCGCCTGGGAGGGCGTCGCGACCGAGGCGCTCGCCGTGGCTTCGCTTGCTGCGGACGCGCCGGCGGCAGGGCTCTTTCCCTCGCGGCGCATCGCGCTGTTCGACGCCGCCACCGCTTTTGCGCGCAAGAGCTTTTCCGCGCGCCGCCCCGTTCATGACGCGGCGATGGAGCTAAGCCGGCGGATCCGCGCCGACTTCGTCTACGATCCCGACGCGACAAAAGTGAATACGCCCGCCGCCGAAGCCTTCGAGCTTCGTCGCGGCGTGTGCCAGGACTTCGCCCATATCATGATCGCCGCCTTACGCGGTCTCGGGCTGCCGGCGCTTTACGTGAGCGGCTACATCCGGACCATTCCCGCGCCGGGCAAGGAGCGGCTCGAAGGCGCCGACGCCTCGCACGCCTGGGCGTCGCTTTGGTGCGGCTCGGCCCTCGGGTGGAAGGACTTCGACCCGACCAACGCAATCGCCGTCCACAACGATCATATCGTGGTTGCGCGCGGACGCGACTATTCCGACGCCTCCCCGATCGAAAGCCTCGTCCTGTCGTCCGGTCGCGCCCGGCTTGAAGTCGAAGTCGACGTCGCCCCAGTGTAGCGCGAGGGCGCGCTGGGGCGGAATTCCGGAAGCTTGGCCAAGTCAAAGTAGGCACGCGAGCTCCTTTAGGCTGTGAACCCGTAAACGCTCGGCCTGATGCCGCGCGAGTGTCCGCCATCAGCTGATCTCCGGAATTCGCTAAGCGTCGGGTGGATTTTCGAGACCCTTCACAATTGCACACCTGTTGCCGTTGGCTTCAGGTCACGCTTGAAGGTAGGTTTGGCCCCATGTCCAAAAGAATCGACACGTCGTGGGTGGTGTTCGCGAGCGTTGAGGACGACGAACACGGAAAGTGCGTCGATGTCTTTTATCGGCCTGACGGCGCCTTTGGATTTGAGGAATTTCGGCGATATGTTGAGGACTCCGGCGAATGGACGCCGCTCGGCTATTGTTCGGGGTCGACCTATGCCTCCTCGATGGCCGCATATGAGGCGGCCGAAGCGGCCGTTCCTTGGCTCGCTGACATATTGCGTCGAAATCCGGCTCTGAGGCGCCACCCTCGGCTGCCGAGCATGCCGCGTACGACTGTGTAGCAAATCCCGAGGCGGCGAATTCGACTGCCGGTCGCCTGAAGGCGCGCGCTCACGTTCGGTCGGCGGAGCGACTCGGGAACCAACGGCTGCCTTCGGTCAAACTACCAAGCAACGGGGCGGCGCGGCCATGTTCGCTTCGATCGCCGTCTCGGCGGAAGCGGCGATCGCTTCGGAGCGGGCTCCAGTGACAGCGTCGTGGGCTTCCCTGTTCCTGCCATGATCGCCTCTCGACATCAGCGATTTTGCAGAACCTTCAACACACTACTCGTTCCCGCCGCAAAGGCGCTTCGAGCGGCAGCCCTATTCCTGAGGCGGTTGGACACAAATGCGGAGCAGTTGACGCCATGGCGGCGCTGACGCGAAATCCTCTGCTGCGCCTTTCAAGCCTTCCTCAAAGGCCGCGCCCTGCGCGCGCCGACGCGCTTATGTCCATCTTGACCCAACCGCAGATTGAAACGCCCCCCGCCAGAGCCAACTGCCGAATTTAGGATGAACCGTGTGGATTTCGGAGTGGGACAGCCTGCTCATCTAAAGGGTCTTTCCGGGACGTACGGTGGCGGATGTCAGTCCTGGCTGATGTCCGGAGGTTGCTATGGCGGGATCGACGGCGACACGCCCCGTTTGTCTCGGCACAATCCGTAGCGCCCGCAGCGCGTTCAGGATGACTGCCACGTCGATCAGTTCCTGCAGCAAAGCGCCTTGCACGGGCGTCAGGTAACCCAGCGCCGCAGCGATCATCCCGGCGACTGACATTCCGATCCCGGCCGCGACGCTCTCAAGTGCGATCCGGCGCGAGCCCTGCGCAACTTCGATCCCTGGCAACAGGCGATCCAGGCGATCGACCAGCAAAACGACATCCGCCGCCTCGGCCGAGGCCGCTGCCCCGCGCGCGCCCATCGCGACCCCGATATCGGCGGCGGCAAGGGCCGGCGCATCGTTGACGCCGTCGCCCACCATCATCACCGGGCCATTCTTGCGTTCGCTCAGAACCAGAAGCACCTTCTGGTCAGGTGTCAGTTCGGCCCGGACTGCGTCGAGCCCCAGCCCTTCGGTCACGACCTCGGCCACAGCGCGGCGGTCGCCGGTTGCCAGCACGATGCGCCCGACCCCCAGCCGGCGCAGCCCTGCAAGAAGCTCCGCCGTGCCTGACCGCAGCGCATCCGCCATCACGAGATGGCCCATGAGTTTCCCGTCCACGGCAAGCGCGACAAGGACCGAACCCACATCCCGGACCTGACTGTCCAGGCGCGCCGCGCCGACCCGCGCTGTCACGAAGTCTGCGCCGCCTACGACAACCTTTCGGCCGTCAATCGTCCCCGCAACGCCTTCACCGGGCGTCTCGACGACCTTTTCGGGTACCGGCAGAAGCGTTCCGCGCGCTAGCGCCGCCGAAACAATCGCCTGTGCGATGGGGTGTCTCGACGCCTGATCCAGCGCGGCGGCAAAATACAGGACCTCGTCTTCGGACATGGCGCCGCGGGTCTCGATCGAGACGATCTGCGGGCGACCGTCGGTGAGTGTGCCGGTCTTGTCGAGAATCAACGTCTGGATCCGCGCCAACGCCTCCAGCGGCTTTGCCCCCTTGATCAAAACGCCGAAATGCGCCGCCCGCGACAATCCCGCCACCAGCGCGACCGGCACGGCAAGGATGAGCGGACAGGGCGTCGCCACAACCAGAACCGCCACCGCGCGGATCGGGTCGCCGGTGAACCACCAGGCCGCCGTCGCCAGAGTCACCGTGACGGCGAGGAACAGCAGCGAATAGCGGTCGGCCAGCCGCGCCATCGGCGCCTTTGACTTCTGCGCCGCCTCGACCAGCCGGACGATCCCGGCATAGGTGCTGTCGGCCGCGCGCCGCGTGACCCGAAGATCGAAGGCGTCGCCCGCACTGGTCGATCCGCTCATCACGTCCTGGCCGCGGTCCAGCCGCACGGGCATGGACTCGCCTGTCAGCGCGGACTGGTCCAGCATGGCCCGCTCGCTCGCCACGGTGCCATCGACCGGCGCCACGTCGCCCTGCCGGATCAAAAGCAGATCGCCGGGCTCGATGTCGTCCAGGGGCGCCTCGTCCAGCCCGCCGTTGCGGTGCCGCGTCGCGGTCCGGGGCACGCGGGACAACAGATCGCTCATCTCGCGGCGGGCGCGGCCCTCGGCAAAGCTCTCGAGAAAGGCGCCGCCCGAATACATCAGCGCGACCACTGCCGCCGCGAGGGTTTCTCCGAACAGCAGCGCTGCCGACATCGACAGCGCCGCCACAATGTCGAGGCCGACCTCGCCCTTCGAGAGGCTTCGCACGATCTCGACAAGAAGTGCTGCGAGCACCGGCATGACGCCTGCCGCCCAAGCGACCGTCGCAAGCTCCACGTTCCCGGCAAGCATGAGGCCAAGACCCGAAGCGAGACCAAGAAGCGCGATGGTCAGGAGCGCGACATTCAGGCGATCATGAAGCAATGGGTTCATTCGATATGCTTTCCCGAGGTGACGCCGAGCGCCCGAAGGGACGTGAACGGCACGCGAGGAGCCGTCCGACTTGCGTGTTGCAGAGTTGGCCGCCCACCTGAATTCGGTGCTCAACTCGCTGACCAATCGGTCAGCGTTCCTCGCCAATAGAGGGTCTCCAATCCGTCGATGACCCAGGCTCGCTTTGTCACGGCAACGGTAGCGTGTTGCGGTTCGGAGGGTAAGATGGCGCATGACCATCTCGTTCGCCCGCCGCCAGTTCCCGCCTGCGATCATCCGATCATCGGCGGCTCGCTCTGGGGCCCGCCAAGGCGCTGGGGGCTCCAGTGCGCCGGTGCGGCTCATCTACGTCGCCGACCTTGGCAAGCTCGAACGCACGGCGGGCTTCGAGGAGTCGGGGCTGCACGACCCGGAGACGCAAAAGTCCTACTATTTCGTCGATGCGGGCTTGATCGCGGCCAACGTCTATCCATTCGCCGCATCGCGCGGCCTCGCCGCCTGGTTTCACAATTGCGACCGGCCGGCGCTGTCCGCGACGCTCGGCCTGAGCGACAGTCGACGGCCGCTGTTCGGACAGACGGTCGGTTATGCGAAGCGGGCGGAACCATGAATTTTGGGGGAAACACGGCGCTCGGCGCCGGCGGCGCGACCGGCGTCGGGCTCGCTGTCGCCGAGGCCTTTCTCAGTGCGGGGAACGACGGGGAGCGGGGCGACATGGGGGATTCGGAGGTTGACAGCCTCGCATCTTATGCGATGAGCGCTCGACCGAAGGGGTGAATGGCCATGGCTGCTTTCGAACGATCCGTCCTCAGGATCGACCGACCGGAAGTTCGGCAAGGAATGACGCCGCAGCATCGCGTCAGGCCGCTGATGCCGGCGGCGATGCGGGGGGATTTCGCGGCCACGGACCCATTCTTGGCGCTGATGGAGGATTGGTTCCCGCGCGGCGTTTTCGGCAAGCACCCGCATCGTGGGATCGAGACCGTGACCTATGTCGTCGAAGGCCGCATCGATCACTACGACAATCAAGGTCATGAAGGCGCGATTTTGCCCGGCGACGTGCAATGGATGACCGCCGGCCGCGGACTGATCCATAATGAAATCCCCGCCGAAGGCGTCACCGTTCACAGCCTCCAGCTCTGGGTCAATCTGCCGGCGGCGGACAAATTGACCGCGCCGCGCTACCAGGATCTTGCCGGCGACGCTGTTCCTGTGCGGCGAGAACCGGGCGCGGAGATTCGGGTTTTTTCCGGCGCGTCAGGCGGGGCGACAGCGCCGACGAAGAATTTCGTGCCCGTCACCATGGTCGAAATCCAACTCGACCCAGGCGCCTCGGTTCGCCAGGACCTCCCCGCCGACTACAACGCGGTCATTGTCGTCCTGGAGGGAGAGGGCTCCATCGGCGCTGAGGGCAAGCTGGCGACAGCGGGCGACGTCGCTTGGCTCACGCGCGGCGACGGCGCGAAGGCGTCCGAGGTCGCGATCCGAACGAGGGAAAAACCATTGCGGGCTCTCATCTATGCCGGCCGTCCGTTGCATGAGCCGGTTGTCGCGCGCGGTCCTTTTGTCATGAACACCGAGGCCGAGATTGAACAAGCCTACGCCGACTATCGGGCGGGACGCTTCGGTCCGATCTAGGGCGTCCGAGAATTGGGGCCGCTCTGGGCGCGATCCCAGCTGACGAACGAGAGGCGATCGCAGTCTTCTCGGCGGCGCGCAGATTTAGGCGAGAAGTAACTACCATGAAAATAGCATAGGATGCGTTGGCGTTATGCGGCGCAAGCATGCCTTCGGCATTACGATGACACGAACTCAATTCCCTTTTTGTAGGATTGTACTGCGCCCCTCGGGTGAGACGCGTCAATTGCGCGGCGGGGAGGCGCGAGCCGCTTGCCGGGTTCCCCGGCGGCCGGCTCGGCAAAGCTTTCCGAAAATCAATTTTCTTCGACAATTTCTTTGAGAAAACCAGAAGCCGTGTTATGGTCTTCCTCCTCGCCGGATCGAGGCGCGCTTGGCACGCCGAGGGCAAGCGGCCGCTTTTGAGCCTTCAGGCGGGCGGGTTGACACGCTGAACAACGGCGCCGGCCCTTCGCGGAGTTTAAAGCAACGGATCGCGAGCCTTGAGAGGACGAAAGAACGAGGGCGGGACGTCAACGAGCGCCAGGTGGGCGCGAAAAAAATTCTAATTTGGATTCGCGCATAAGCCCTTGAAAAGTCTCGATTCGCGGAAAGAAAAAGCTTTCGTTTTCTTCCCTTTTTCTTTCGTGGGCTTCCCTTTTATTTTCTTTTGCTTCCGCTTTTGCTTTCGCTGGCTTCCCCTGATTTGCGTAGCCTTCGCTCGCGGCGCACGCCGGGCGCTTTCCTGCTTTCCCCGCCGAGCGCAGGGGGCGCCTGGGAGTCGCCATAAGTTCACTTTTTGGCGCCTGAAGCCTCGAAGACGCTCGGGCGCTGACGAAACCGCCGACCGCTCCGGGCCGGCCGGCTGGCGGCCTGCGGCCGAACATGCTTTAACGCGACCGAACGGAAGAAGGGACAGGTTCGCCATGGCGGATCATGGAATGCCGCACTTTCACAACGACCTGGGCGTTCCCACGATCCGGGTCTCGGTGAAGAAGTTCATGTGCATGGGCGCCAGGCCGCCGTTCGATCACCCGCATATCTTCATCGACATGGGCGACGAGGGCGACGCAGTCTGCTCCTATTGTTCGACCCGCTTCGTCTACGACGCAACGCTCGGCGGCCTGTGCGAGCCGGCCGAATGCGAGTGGCGCGTCGCGGCGTGACCCGTGGGCCGGCGCGCAGCAATCGCCGGCGCCGGCATCGGCGGCCTTGCTACCGCTCTGGCGCTGTCGCTGGCAGGCTTTGAGGTCACGCTCTACGAGCGGGCGGACAGGCTCGAGGAATTCGGCGCCGGGCTGCAACTGACCCCGAACGCGACCAGGGTTCTCGCGCGTCTCGGCGCGCTCGAAGGCGTCCGCGCGTTCGCGACCGTTCCGGATTCGGTTCGGGCGTTGCGGGGTTCGGACGATCGCGAACTGATGCGTCTGCCGCTCGACGACGCCGAGCGCCGCTGGGGCGCGCCCTACCTCGCGGTTCATCGCGCCGACTTGCAGACAGCGTTGGCCGAGGCCGCGCGGCGCCAGGCGAATGTCGATCTGAGACTGGGCGCGGCTTTCGCCGGCTTTGCGACCGAAGGCGACCAGGTCTCCATTGGCCTGAAGCGCGGCGCGATCGCCATCTCCGATCGCGCCGATCTTTTGATCGGCGCCGACGGCCTGCGTTCGCGGGTGCGCGAGCGTCTTGGCCTTGGCGAGGCCGCGGCGGCCGACTTTGCCGGGCGGGTCGCGTTCCGCGCCACCGTCGAGGCCGCGCGCGTCGATCCTCGCTGGCTGCGTCCGGCGATTATCCTGCGCCTCGGCCCCCGAGCGCACCTCGTCCATTATCCCTTGCGCGGCGGATCGGTCGTCAACGTCGTCGCCGTCATCGAGGAGGCTGAGCGCGGAGCGGCCGGCGACCATCCGTGGGACGGCGCGGCCGATCGGCCGGCGCTCGACCGCGCCTTCGCGCGCTGGTCGGCTGAGACGCGCGAGATCATCGCAGCTGCGGCCAACTGGCGCGCCTGGCCGCTCTATATCCGCCCGCCGATCGCGTCGTTTTCGCTCGGCCGCGTGGCGCTGGTCGGCGACGCGGCGCACCCGATGGCGCCCTTTCTCGCGCAAGGCGCGGCCCAGGCGATCGAAGACGCCGGCGCGCTCGGCCGGATCTTCTCTGAAACGCGCGATATTCCCGCCGGGCTCGCCGCCTATTCCCGCGACCGGGTCGCGCGGGCGACCCGGGTTCAGGCCGAGGCGCTGAGGCAGGGTCGAATTTATCACCTGACCGGGCCGATGGCGTTCGCGCGCGACGCCACGATGCGCCTGCTCGGCTCGCGGCGCCTCGGCGACCGCTACGACTGGCTCTACAGCGCCTGACGCGGCGCCGACAACGCGCCGGCCCGGGTCAGGACCAGGACGACGCCGCCGGCGATCAATCCCCAGAAAGCCCCGCCGACGCCATAGATGCTGACCCCGGAAGCCGAAACGAGGAAGGTGATCAGCGCTGCTTCCCGCTCCTGCGTGTCGGCGAGCGCGTTGTGCAGCGCCGACCCGAACGCGTTGAGCAGAGCCAGTCCCGCCACCGCCTCGACCAGAATCGGCGCGCCCGCCGCAAACGCGGTGACGGCGCCCGCCAGCAGGCCGAAGACGATGAAGACCGCCCCTGCGGTCGCGGCGGCGAGCCAGCGCTCGCCGGGATCGGGGGAGGCGTCGGGCGAAGCGCAAAGCGCCGCCGTGATCGCGCTGAGGTTGACCGCGTGTGCGCCGAACGGCGCGGCGGCAAGGGTGAAGAACCCCGTGATCGCGACCAGCGGGCCGGGACTAGGGCGATAACCATAGGCGCTCAACACCGCCAGACCTGGAAGGTTCTGCGAAGCCATAGTGACGATGAACAGAGGCAGGGCGACACTGACAATCGCCTCCAGCGACACCGACGGCGCAAGGAAAATCGGCCGCGGCGTCATCATCGTCCAATCGAATGTCGCCGCCTGCCCGCTGAACGCGATCACGAGTCCGGCCACGATCGCGGCGACAGGCGTCGCATAGATGCGTTTCCATCGCGAGACGATGAGCCACGACAGGACGATGAGGCTTGCGCCGCCGGGCGCATCGATCAGCGCCCGGATAGGCGCGAGACAAAGGCCAAACAGTACGCCCGCCAGCATCGCATTGGCGAGCGGGTCGGGTATCGCGGCCACCAGCCGGCCGAACGGCTTGAATAGCCCCGCCGCAATGACCAGCAGTCCGACGACCAGGAACGCGCCGACCGCCGCCGGAAAGCCGCCGGCCGACGCGCCGGTCGCGGCTAGGAGCGCCGCCCCGGGCGTCGACCAGGCTGCGGAAATCGGCATGCGCCAGGCCAGGCTCAGGCCGATTCCGGCGACGCCCATTGCGATCGACAAGGCCATCAGACCGGAGGCCGCCTCGGCGTCGCTGGCGCCGACCGCCGTCAATCCCTTGAGGATGACCGCGAACGAAGACGCGAAGCCGACGAACGCGGCGATCATGCCGGCCGCGACCGGCTGCATTGCGTATTTGAAGCGCATCGGCCCCTGCCCGGCTGGATGACGAATCGCGCTATCTTACCCGGGCCGCCAAAGCCGGGCCAAATGCGGTTCAGTCACCCGAATCTCAATGCAATATCTGCCTCAGGAACATCTTCGCGCGCTCATGTTGGGGATTGTTGAAGAAGGGGAGCGGCGCGTTGATCTCGAGTATTTCCCCGTTGTCCATGAATACGACGCGATCGGCCACCTGCCGGGCGAAACCCATCTCGTGGGTCACGACGATCATCGTCATCCCATCCTCGGCGAGTTCCGTCATCGTGTCGAGCACCTCCTTGACCATCTCGGGATCTAGAGACGACGTCGGCTCGTCGAACAGCATGATTTTCGGACTCATGCATAAGGCGCGCGCGATGGCCACGCGCTGCTGCTGACCCCCGGACAGTTGGCCGGGATATTTGGACGCCTGTTCCGGTATTTTGACCCGAGTGAGCAATCTCATCGCCATGTCCTCGGCGTCGCGCTTGGGCATCTTGCGCACCCATATGGGCGCCAGCGTGCAGTTCTCCAGAATGGTCAGATGCGGAAACAAGTTGAAGCTCTGAAACACCATCCCCACCTCGCGGCGCACCTCGTCGATCCGCCGGATGTCTCGGGTCAGTTCGATCCCGTCGACGACGATCGTTCCACGCTGATGTTCCTCCAACCAATTGACGCAACGGATCAGCGTCGATTTGCCGGAGCCGGATGGACCACAAACGACAATGCGTTCGCCGCGCCTGACTGTCAGGTTGATGTTGCGCAGCGCATGAAAGCCGCCGTACCACTTGTGGACGCCGGCGAATTCGATTGCGACCGCGTCATCGGAGGGGGCATTCGCCAACACATCTCGCAGACTCATTTCTTCCGCCCCGGCGCGAGCGCGCGCTCGACGAAAGCCGAATAGCGCGTCATCCCGAAACAGAAGACGAAATAGAACATTCCGGCAAAGACATAGCCGGTGGCCATGATCGTCGGCCCGCTCCATGACGGATCCTTGATCGCGTTATTCATCGCTTCGAGGAAATCGGTGATGCCAACGATGGAGACCAGAGTCGTGTCCATAAACAAACCGACGAAGTTGTTGACAATGCCCGGCACCACCATCGTCAGCGCCTGCGGCAACACGACAAGGGCCATCATTCGCGGATAGTCGAGCCCGAGCGCCATCGCGCCTTCATATTGTCCCCTCCCGAGAGATTGCAGCCCCCCACGCACTTCTTCAGCCATGTAGGCGGCCGAAAAGAGGGCGATCCCCGCAAGCGCCCGGACCAATCGATCGGGCGCCCATGCCTCCGGAATGAACAGAGGCAGAATATTGTTGGCCATGAACAGAATGGTGATGAACGGAACCCCGCGTATGAATTCGATGAACAGGACGCTGGCCAGCCGGACGACAGGCATTTGTGAGCGCCGACCGAGCGCGAGCAGCACGCCAAGGGGCAGCGAAAAGACGATGCCGATGACAGCCGTCAGCAAGGAGACAAATATGCCTCCCCAAAGCAATGTGTCGACGACAGGCAGACCGAGCGTGCGGGAGCCGTGCAGGAGGACAATCGCAAAGATCGGATAGGCCACAAAGAAAAGCAGCGCGCCCCAGGCGCGGCGTGGCGCGTTCCGCCAGAGCAGCCAGACAATCAATGCGGCGCCGACCGCCTCTACGGCGTCGACGCGCCAGCGTTGCGCGACTGGATAGGAGCCGAAGCGCAGGTAGTCCCACTTGGCCGAAACGAACGCCCAACACGCGCCATCCTGGTGTCGCCGGCATAAGCCTCCGTCCGGAGCGGTCCAAATCGCGTGGGTCGTCGCCCAGGCGATCAGCGGGGGCAGCACCCACAGCGCAAGCGAGACGAACGCGACCGTCGTCAGCGTCGAGCCGATCGAAGAGAAGAGATTTGTCTTCGCCCACGCCAACGCGCTGGCCGAGAGCGCAGGCGGGGGGTCTTCCGGTTCGGGCGTCGCGCGAACATAGGCCAATTCGTAAGCCACTCTCACCGTTCCTTGAGCGCGTAGCGAGCATTGAAGGCATTGAGCGCGGCGGCGACGGCCAGCGAGATGACCAGATACACCGCCATCGTAATCGCCATCACCTGCACCGCCGCCTGCGTCTGGTTGAGCACCGTGCCGGCGAAAATCTGCACAAGATCGGGATAGCCGACAAATACCGCCAGGGTAGAATTTTTGACGACGTTGAGGCACTGCGACGTCAGCGGCGGCACGATGAGCCTCAGGGCCTGAGGGATGACGATCAACCTCGCCGCAAGACCGCGATGCAGGCCGAGCGCGGCCGCCGCCTCGCTTTGCCCGTGCGGAACCGCGAGTAGTCCCGCGCGAACGATCTCGGCGATGAAGGCGCCGGTAAACGTCACGAGCCCGAACACAAGCGCGGCCATTTCCGGGAAAATCTGCATTCCGCCCTTCAAATTGAAGCCGGAAAGTCTGGCGATGTCGAAGCTGAACGGCGCGCCACCCCAGAAAATCGCGACAGCCGGCAGGCCGAGGATGAGAGCCGCTGCGACCAGCGCGCCCGGCGCCTGCGCGCCGGTTCGATCCTGGCGGCGTCGCGCCCAGACATAAAAGCCGGCGGCGGCGGCGGCGGCCAGGACGGCGGCGCCGGCGAACCAAGCCGCTCCGGGCCGCGCAATCGGCAGCGGCAGATAGAGGCCGCGATTGTTGAGAAACACGACGCCGCGCAAGTTGATCGACTGTCGCGGTCCCGGCAGCGATCTGAGAACCAAATTATACCAGAAGAGCAATTGCAGCAGCAGCGGCGTGTTGCGCAGCGCGCTGGTGTAGACGGCGGCGACGCGCGCGAGCAGCCAATTTGGGGACAGGCGCGCCACGCCGATCGCAAATCCCAATACCGTCGCTAGTGGAATGCTAATGACCGCGATCAGAAGTGTGTTGAGGAGACCGACCCAGAAGGCCCGCCCATAGGTGGAAAGGGCCGAATAGTCGATTAGCCGGAGATTGATATCGAAGCCGGCGACCTGATTCCAAAAGCCGAAGCCCATCGGAATGCCGCGGGCCCGCATCTGGGAATAGGCGTTGTAGGCGGCGCCGCCGACCACGGCGATAACGAAGACGACGAGCAGCGCCTGATATAAAAGCCCCCGCACCCGCGGGTCATTGAGCCACACCGAGCGCGCACCGCCCCTCGCCAAGTCCATTTACCGGGCCCTAACGCCCCTGACGCCGCCGCCCGGGCAAAAAACAGGCGCAGATAATTGCGCTCTCTCCCGACCCGAGCAAACCGCGTCTTGCCCCTCACCACATGTCGAGCGCGACCCGCGCTTCGTCGGACATGCGGCTTTGATCCCACGGCGGATCGAACACCATATCCACTTTCGCGCCCGCGACGCCCGGGACGGCGCCGACCGCGTTCTCGACCCACAGCGGCATTTCGCCGGCGACCGGGCACGCCGGCGCCGTCAGCGTCATCTCGATCCTGACAAAACGGCTGTCGTCGATGTCGACGTTGTATATGAGCCCGAGTTCGTAAATGTCGGCGGGAATCTCCGGATCATAGACAGTCTTGAGCGCGGCGACGATCAAGTCTGTCAGCTCGCGTAATTCGTCCGGCGCCATCTGCGACGGCGCGTTGATTATCGCGCTCTGCTGGGCAGAACCGGCGTCGCTCAACGCATCGCTCATGTCGGGCCCTCCCTAACCGAACAGCCGTTGCGCACGGGTCAAGGCGTCTACGAGCGCATCGATCTCGCCAAACGTATTGTATAGCGCGAACGAGGCGCGGCAAGTCGACGTGACGCCAAATCGCTGCAAAAGCGGCATGGCGCAATGCGTCCCAGCCCTGACCGCGACCCCCGATCTGTCAATCAGCGTCGCGACATCGTGCGCATGCGCGCCCTGCATCGTAAACGACAGAATCGGGCCCTTTCCGGGGGCTGTGCCGATAATGCGCAATGCGTTCATCGAGGAGAGTCGTGCGTGCGCGTAGGCGCTCAACGCCTCCTCATGCGCGCGGATGCGACTTCTTCCGACCCCCTCCATATAGTCGAGCGCCGCGCCAAGCCCTATCGCCTGAACGATCGGCGGAGTTCCCGCTTCAAAGCGATGCGGGGGATGATTATAGCTGACGGTCTCTCGCGTCACCTCATCGATCATTTCGCCGCCGCCCTGATACGGCGGCAAGGATTCGAGCATTTCGCTCTTGCCATAAAGGACGCCGATCCCGGTGGGGCCATAAACCTTGTGTCCGGTAAAGACGTAAAAGTCGGCGTCCAGTTCGCGCACGTCGACGTCGAGATGTACGGCGCCCTGCGAACCGTCGACCAGCACCGGAACCCCGCGTTGATGCGCGATCCGGATCACTTCCTTGATCGGCGGCGCGGTGCCGAGAACATTCGACATTTGCGTGATCGCGACGATTTTCGTTCGGTCGCTCAGCGCGCGCTCGAACCCGTCGAGCGAAAACGAACCGTCGTCGCCGACGTCGACCCAACGCAGCACCGCGCCCTTGCGTTCGCGATGAAAG
Source organism: uncultured Alphaproteobacteria bacterium (assembly GCA_963835955.1). Classification (GTDB taxonomy): domain Bacteria; phylum Pseudomonadota; class Alphaproteobacteria; order Rhizobiales; family Beijerinckiaceae; genus Roseiarcus. The sequence continues at coordinate 122,932 of CAWIHZ010000016.1, forward strand.
TGCCAAGGGACGATGTTGGAGTGGTGCTCCATCACGCTCAAAACGATTTCATCGCCCGCGCCAATGTGATTAAGTCCATAACTCGCCGCGACCAGGTTGATCGCCTCGGTCGCCGATCGGGTGAACACGATCTCTTCGTGCGAGCCGGCGTTGAGAAACCGTCGCACGCTTTCGCGCGCCGCTTCGTACGCCTCCGTCGCCGCATTGGCGAGATAGTGCAACCCGCGATGGACGTTCGCGTATTCATGCTCGTAAGCGTGAACGAGTCGACTGACGACTGCGTTCGGCTTCTGCGCCGACGCGGCGTTGTCCAAATAGACGAGCGGTTTGCCGTACGGGCGCTCGGCGAGGATCGGGAAGTCCGCGCGGATCGCGTCGACGTCATAATCGCCCGATGCAATTCGGACAGGTTCGTTCACGCGGTGGCCTCCGTAGCTGCGACGGGCGCTCCCCGCGGCGCGCAATCGCGAATTCCAACCCTCCCTCGCCTGTCGCGCATCGCAGCCTCACTCCTCCAGCGAAAGCCAGCCGCGAAGCAAGGCGCACAGCGCGCTGGCCAGCGCTTCGTCGTCGACGCGCTCGATCGCCTCCGCCCCGAACGCTTCCAGCAACATCGCTTCTGCTTCGCCCTTCGCGATCCCTCGTGTCTGCAAATAGAACACCTGCTCGGGATCGAGCGAACCAATGGTCGCGCCATGGCCGCAGACTACGTCATCGGCGAATATCTCCAGTTCCGGCTTGGCGTTCATTTGCGCCCGCGGAGACAACAGAATGGCTTGCGATTTCATCGCGCCGTCGGTCTTTTGCGCCGCGCCCTCGACAACGACCTTGCCCTGGAAGACCCCAATCGCGTCATCGTCGACTATCGCCCGATAGAACTCGCGGCTCATTCCCCTTGGCGCGGAGTGAACGACTTGCAATGTCGTATCGGCGCGTCGGGACCCGTCTATGAGCGCCAGTCCGCCAAGCACGAGCTTCGCTTCCACCCCGCCCATATTCACAAAAATCTGCCGCCTGGTCAGCACGCCGCCGGACACGAGCGCAAAAGCGTTGAGCTCCGCCTTCGCCCCTAGTTCGCACATCAGACTTTCAACGTGCAGCCCCGGGTCGTCCCCGACCAAGACGATGTGCTTGGCCTTCGCGTCCGCGGCGAGCGTCAAATTGGTCGCGACGTTGCGTTGCGCGGCGGCGCCGGCGCCAAGGAAATTCTCAACGAATGTCGCGCGCGCGCGAACGCCCAGGGCAATCGAAACCCGTGAATAGAAAGAATTGCCGGACTTCCGGCTCGCGACATGCACAATCTCGATCGGCTCTGCGATCTCGGCGCCGTCCGGGACGGCGATCGAGCAAGAGCCGACGGCCATCGCCTCGTTGAGCGCGACCATGGCGTCGTCCAGTCTCGTGGCCGGCATTTCCTCCAATGTAACCTCAACCCCGGCCGGCAAACGGTCGGAAAGGGCCGGGACATAATGTCCGTCGAGCACCACCAACCTGGCGGCGCCGAGGCGCCCGCGCCCGGCGAGCGTTTCCTTGCCAACATCGATCGCGGCCTGGTCGGGAGCCGACGCCAACGGCGCCGCATCGGTCATCGCGGCGCGCAAGTCGGTGTAATGCCATGCCTCCATGCGCCGCGTCGGCAGACCGCGTTCAGCAAAGCGAGCGAAAGCCGCGGCCCGGCGCGGCGAAGGCGCTAAACCCTCCAGGGCGGCGAATTGCCGGGCAAGCGTCGCCTCAGCGGTCGATTTCTGCACGGAATGGACGATCATCGCCCCCTCATGCGGCCGCTTCCGAGTAATCGCGATAGCCGTTGCGCTCCAGTTCGAGCGCCAGCTCCGGGCCGCCGCTGGCGACGATGCGGCCCTTGGCCATGACGTGGACCTGGTCCGGCCTGATATGATCAAGAAGACGCTGGTAATGGGTGATGACGAGGAATGTTCGGTTCGGATCGCGCAAGGCGTTGACGCCGTCCGCGACAATCCTCAGCGCATCGATGTCGAGTTCCGAATCCGTTTCGTCGAGCACCCCGAGGCGCGGTGTCATCAACGCCATTTGCAGCACCTCGAGCCGCTTCTTCTCGCCGCCGGAAAATCCGACATTGAGCGGCCGTCGCAGCGTCTCCTGGTCGATTTTCAGCCTCTGCGAGGCCTCGCGCACCCGGCGCATGAATTCCGGAGTCGTAAGATCGGCATCGCCGCGCGAACGCCGCTGCGCATTGAGCGCGGCCTTCAAGAACGTCATCGTGCCAACGCCGGGAATCTCGATCGGGTATTGAAACGCGAGAAACACGCCGCTCCGCGCCCGCTCGTCAGGCTCCAACTCCAACAGGTCTTCGCCGTCGAGCCATACGCCGCCCGACGTCACCTCGTAGCCGGGCTTGCCGGCGATAACGTAGGCTAGCGTGGATTTGCCGGAGCCATTTGGCCCCATGATCGCCACGACCTGCCCCGCGCCCACGCTAAGGCTCAGATCATCGAGGATCGGCGTCCCGTGGACCGATACGCTGAGGTTCCTGATATCGAGCATCAGACAGCGACTTTCATTTCGCAATTCGCGCCGGACCGAGGCGACGGAACGGGTGCGTCATCCAACGCTGCCCTCGAGGCTGATCGCGATCAGTTTCTGCGCCTCGACCGCGAATTCCATCGGAAGTTGTTGCAGCACGTCGCGGACGAAGCCGTTGACGATTAGCGCCGTGGCTTCTTCCGCCGACAGCCCGCGTTGAAGGCAATAGAACAACTGGTCCTCGGACACCTTCGACGTCGTCGCCTCGTGCTCGATCACCGCCGAGGCGTTTTTCGCCTCGATATACGGTACGGTATGGGCGCCGCACTGCTGACCGATCAACAGCGAATCGCAATTGGTGAAATTGCGGGCGCCGGTTGCGAGTCGGTGCGCCGAGACCTGCCCGCGATAGGTATTCTGCGACCGTCCCGCCGCGACGCCCTTGGAGATGATGCGGCTCGTCGTATTGCGGCCGAGATGGATCATCTTGGTTCCGCTGTCCACCTGCTGGCGGCCGTTCGAAATCGCAATCGAATAGAACTCGCCGCGCGAGGCTTCCCCTCGCAGGATGCAGGACGGATACTTCCAGGTGATCGCCGAGCCGGTCTCGACCTGGGTCCAGGAGATTTTGGACCGTGCGCCGCGGCAATCGCCGCGCTTGGTGACGAAATTGTAAATGCCGCCCCGGCCTGCGGAATCCCCAGGATACCAGTTCTGCACCGTCGAGTATTTGATTTCCGCGTCATCCAGTGCGACGAGTTCCACGACCGCGGCGTGAAGCTGATTTTCGTCGCGTTTGGGCGCGGTGCACCCCTCAAGATAGCTGACGTGCGCGGCTTTGTCGGCGATAATGAGGGTGCGCTCGAACTGGCCGGTGTTCCTTTCGTTGATGCGGAAGTACGTCGACAGCTCCATCGGACAGCGCACCCCCGGGGGCACGTAGACGAACGATCCGTCCGAGAACACTGCCGAATTCAGGGTCGCGTAAAAGTTGTCGGTCGCCGGCACAACGGTCCCGAGATAACGACGCACGAGATCGGGGTGATTGCGGACCGCTTCGGAAAAGGAGCAGAAGATCACCCCCGCCTTGGCGAGTTCCGCCTTGAACGTCGTAGCGACCGACACAGAATCAAACACTGCGTCGACCGCCACCTTCGGTCTCTCGACCCCGGCCAGGATCTCCTGCTCGACCAGCGGGATGCCGAGCTTGGCGTAGGTGCGCAGCAGCTCCGGATCAATCTCGTCAAGCGACTTTGGCGCCAGTCCGGCCTTCGGCGCGGAGAAATAATAAATCGCCTGAAAGTCGATCGGCGGATATTCGACCCGAGCCCACTTCGGCTCTTCCATCGTCACCCAGCGCCGATACGCCTCCAGCCGCCACGCGAGCATCCATTCCGGCTCTCCCTTTTTCTCGGAGATGAACCTGACGATATCCTCGTCGAGCCCCACAGGCGCGACGTCCGACTCGATGGGACTGACAAATCCGTACTTGTAGGCTTCGACATCAATCGAACGAACGCGTTCGACGGTCTCCTGGAGGGCCGCCATGAAAGACATCTCCTCGCCTTGGCGGTTTCAAGGACCGCCGGTGGGGGTCATAGTCGCAACAGCTCGACTGGCGTAAATTCGAGCGCGCAGACACTATCACATATGGGTTGAACGAACGCCGTCTGCAAGCGACCTATTAATATCGTGTGGCGCCGCAACGCAAGGCGTTTGGCGTAGAATATTGTACTATTTTGAATTGCTTTTATTGCGGCCAAGATCGCCGATGGCTGGAACAACCGGCGACCGCGCCGAGTTGGCTCGGCTAGGCCGCCTCGCCGCGCAATCGAACCGCAAGGCTCCTCAAATCGATTGGAATCGGATCGAAAGATGATCCTTCCGGGCAGCGCTGCTCCTCCGGATGGAGCGAGATGTCGGCGAACTTCATCCGCATCGGGGTGGCGATCGCTTCGCCGAACGCGATAGCCTCGCGATCGGCGATGGAGGACAGGAACGCGATCGTGCTCAGCGCGGAGGCGCCGACCGCGTCCTGAATGATCCTCTTGTCGTTCTCGTTGGTTAGCCGCATGGCGAACATTGTCGCGCACTGGGAAAGGACGGTCGGGTCGAGTTCGGACGGCCGTTGCGAAATCACGCCGAGTGAAGCGCTGTACTTTCGGCCCTCCTTGGCGATTCGACCGATCGCCTGTCTGGCGGGCCCGAAGTTCTGCACCTGGCCCGCTGGAATGTAGCGATGCGCCTCTTCGCAAAGCACGTTCACTTCATAGGTTCCCGTGCACCAAAACGCGATTTCGAACGCGAGCCGGGCGACCACGGAAACCACCGAGTTGACGACTTCGTTGGGCAGGCCCGCGAGCTCGATGACCGTGATCGGCATACCCCGGGTTGGGATGCGGAACAGGCGCGATATGACTTTGGCGATGTCGTCCTCGGCGACCGTCCTGCCGAACATGAACCGAAATCGCGGATCCCGGCTGAGCCCTTCGAGCCGAAAGCGCAATCCGCGCAGATCGGACCGGGTGAAGCGCTGGTCGAGCTTGCCGAGCCACTCCTCGATGACGGCGACCGCGTCGATCATGCGAAACGGCGTCGGCGTATCCGGTGTTATCTGAGCGCTTTCAGCGACGGTTTGGCGGCGCAGCACGCTGCCCCCGGCCGACGAACCGGTATCGGCAAGGTACTTGGTTTTCGCCGCCCGAATGACGTCATAAAGCGCATCCCGTTCGTCCGCGTGCGGCTGCCGGCCGCTGAAAACGATGTCGGCGAGCTCGTCGAAACGAAACATCCAAATCGGCAACTCGAGGCTCTCCGAGTTGATGACATTCGCCAGGCTGGGAAAATGGGTCGCATATTCGTTGTGCGGATCGAGGATGATGACGCGGAGTTTCGGCCTGACCGCGACCGCTTTCTTGATCAGAAGACTCACGGCTGTTGTCTTGCCTACGCCGCTCGACCCGAGCACTGCGAAGTGTCGCGCAATCAATTCGCTGATGTCGATGTCAGCGGACACGGCGTTATTCTGGCTCAACCGACCGATTTGGACGGCTTGGCGTCCGCGGAAGGCGTAGATCGCCCGGAGGTCCTCGGCGCGAATTCGACGCGCGCTCGATCCTAGAGGCGGATGCGAGTGAATGCCGCGATGGAATATCGGCCCGCCCTCTGCTTGATCGACGATCTCGCCGTTCAGCTCAATCGTGACTCGAGCATTGTTGACCCCCGATTGGGACCACCTTCCGTCGGTCGTGGCGACCTCGCATACGACGCCAACCAGACGAGAGGCGCCGTGGACGACCGTGATCAGGTGGCCCACCGACCACTCCTCGCCGTCCGGCTCGAGGCGGCAATCGATGACGCCCTGTATCCCATTCAGGGACACCAGATGGCCGATGACACGCGGCGGCGGGGTTTCGCGACGTTCATGCGCGTCGACGGCGCCCGAGCCGGCCGGCTCACTTTCGCGCGGAATGCTCCTGATGGCGGGGGCGAAACCCGAACTCCCCGCTCTCTCTGTTTCCGCTTGAGCGCCTCCGGTTCGGTAAATTGATCCTGAATCGAGGCGAAGTGATTGCATGAATATATTCCATCGGCCCGAGAAGCGGAGAAAGACGGCGAGGTTGAGCCTGCCGACGAACACGTAAAGAAAACGTTTGGCGCCGGGACGGATTCCGGATTCCGCATCGCGGCGCGGTGTTTCGAGCCTCAGTTGGCGTCGCGGCGCCGATAGTGAACGGCGGCGTAGCTTAAGACCGCGAGTTCGAGCGGCGTCTCGTCGCCCGCCCCCGGCCTTAAGGGACGGCGCCGACTTTCGGGCTCACGACGAGGCCCTGATTTCAGGATCGCCGCCAATGAGGCGAGCGAACTGACGCATACGCGAATGCAGACGCTCGCTGCTGAGCGGCGCGAGATCGGCCGGCAGGTTCAAAATCACCCGGCCCTTGTCGCAAATCATGGCCGCGCGTGGCAGCACGCCCGGCATCGCGGCCGAGATGTTGTAGGCGACCCGCATCGCAGCGCCCAGAATTCGCGCCCGATCAAGTTGGCGCGCAGTCACCAGGGTACGCGACTGAGGCGAAACGAAATCCTCGTTCGACAGATGGCGGTAGGCCGCGGCGAGCGCGAGAAACGCCCGCGAGGGATGATCGACCCCGATGAAGGCCGCATTTGCGACAAGATCGTAGGCCTGGACGCCGCGGTTGTCCGGATGCGCGCGCCAGGAAATATCGGAAAGTAGACAGGCAGCGCGACGCAGACGGCGATCCTCCTCGTCTTCCTCGAGATGGGTCGACGCGATCAGGCGGCTAGTCCAGGCAAAGAGCTCCTCGCCATGCGCAGGGGCGCGCGAGCGCAGCCGGTTGAATTCGCTCGCCGAAACGATGAGCGGGTCTTCGGCCTGCCGCTCGCGCGAGAGTTGAGAGTATAGCAGCCCTTCGCGAACGCCGAGGGCTGAGATGACGATCTCCTTCGGATTGGCCTGTCGAATGATTTCCTCGAGCACCGCGGCGCCATAGGCGAGGAGCGGGCGGCGGGCTGACGAGACGGACTCGATCGAAAGCAGCGCTTCCGCCTCGATCCGTTCGACGAGCCTCGCGAATTCAAGAGCGTCACGCGAAGGGATCACGTAATTGTGCATGACGTTCATGGTGTACTGCCGCTGACGCATGTGAAGCCGCGCAAGCGCCCGCCAAGTGCCGCCGACAGCATAGAACGTCCGGCCTGCAAGCCCCCGCAGCAATTTGACGCTCGAGAGGGTCTCGCGAACAATTTTGGCCGCCTTCTTCGGCGACCGCTCGGAAAGGTCCATCAGCGACAGGCCGCCGAGCGGCAGTGTGACGCCAGAGGTCGCGTCGCCCTTCTTCACATCCGTCAGTTCGAGCGAGCCCCCGCCGAGATCTCCCGCGACGCCGTCGGCATTGTGGATGGAGCTGACCACCCCGAGAGCCGACAGCCTAGCCTCCTGTGGGCCGCTCAAGAGCTCGATTTTGCCGCCGATCGCCCGTTCGGCAAGCTGGAGGAATTGTGGCCCGTTCGCGGCCTCGCGGACGGCGGCGGTCGCCAAACTGCGAACGTCCGTGATTCGCATGGTGTCGCAGAGAACCCGAAAGCGTTGCAGCGCCGCGAGCGCCTTGGCGACAGCGTCTTCCCGCAAAAGTCCGGTCGTCGCCACGCCCCTTCCCAAGCCGCACAGCGCCTTTTCATTGAATGTCGGAGTTGGCGCGCGGGAATGCGACTCGTAGGACACCAGACGAACCGAATTCGAGCCGATATCGACAATCGCCACCGGATTGCCCGGCAGTCGCCCCTGCGCTGGATTGTCCGGCATTGTCGGCCCTGTTGAAAAGCAGCGTTTCGGCGAGGCCGTCGACTGTCAGGCGCGCATGCGCAGCGCCATCGGAAAGGACTTCGTCAACGCCTGGCCGCGCCCCGACAGGCTCGGGTTGGTTTGGAAATACTTGTGGGCGTTGAATGGTTCTTGGCCTTCGGCCGGAACAATTCTCTCGCTCGAACCATCTGGCATCACGCGAAAACTTTGCTCGTTGTCCATGAGATTGGCTTCCATGATCTGATCGAGCACGTGTTCGTGCACCGTGGGATTGAGCAGCGGAACCAGGGCCTCCACCCGTCGATCAAGATTGCGCTGCATAAGGTCGGCGGAGGAAATGAATACCCGCGCCTGCGGGCTCGGCAGCCCATGGCCCGCGCCAAACGCGTAGATGCGCGCATGCTCCAAAAACCGGCCGACGATCGATTTGACTCGGATATTGTCCGAGAGGCCCGGCACCCCGGGCCGCAAACAGCAAATTCCCCGCACCACCATATCGATCTGTACGCCGGCGCGACTTGCTCCATAAAGGGCGTCAATAATCTCGGGATCGACGAGCGCGTTGCATTTCATCCAGATTTGCGCCGGCCTGCCAAGCCCCGCGTGATCGATTTCGTCGGCGATGCTGCGGAGCAGCGTCTTCTTCAGCGTGAACGGCGAGATCGACATCTGCTCTAAGCCGTCGGGCTCGGCATAGCCGGTGATAAAATTGAATATTCGCGCCACATCCCGGCCGATCGCGGCGTCGGCGGTGAAGAGCGAAATATCTGTGTAGATTTTGGCGGTGACCGGATGGTAGTTGCCGGTGCCTACATGGCAATAATTCACCAGCGTTCCGCCTTCTCGTCGCACCACCATCGACAGCTTGGCGTGGGTCTTGAGTTCGATGAAGCCAAAAACGACTTGGGCGCCGGCGCGCTCAAGATCGCGCGCCCAACGAATATTCGCTTCCTCGTCGAAGCGCGCCTTCAGCTCGACCAGCGCGGTCACGGACTTCCCCGATTCCGCCGCTTCGACGAGGGCTTTGACGATCGGGCTGTCGGCGGAGGTGCGGTAAAGCGTCTGTTTGACCGCCACCACATTGGGATCGCGCGCAGCCTGGGTGAGAAACTGCACGACGACGTCGAAGGACTCATATGGATGGTGAACGACGAGATCCTTTTGTCGAATCGCGGCGAAGCAATCCCCCCCGTGTTCTTTCACCCGCTCTGGAAATCGAGGGTTGTATGGGGGGAACTTGAGTTCAGGGCGATCGATCGCCACCAGCTGCGACAATTCGTCGAGCGCCAGCATGCCCTCGACAAGCACGATGCCCGACGGGACGACGTCGACGTCGCCCGTCACGAAGGCGCGTAGCGATTCCGGCATGCTGGCCTGGATCTCCAGCCGGATGACGGAGCCGCGCCGCCGACGCTTGAGCGCGCTTTCGTACAGGCGAACGAGATCCTCCGCCTCCTCCTCAACCTCGATGTCGCTGTCGCGGATAACCCGAAAGGCGCCTTCACCCATCACTTCATAACCGGGGAACAGCAGGCCGATAAACGCCACGATAAGCCGGTCAAGCGTCACAAATCTCACCGACGCGCCGGCCGGCTCATCCGGCAATCTCACGAATCGCTCCACGCTGCCGGGAACCCGCACGAGCGCGCTCATCGTTCGGCCGTCGCGCGGATTCAGCAGTTCAAGCGCAAGCGTAAAGCCGAGATTAGGGATGAACGGAAATGGATGCGCGGGATCGACGGCCAACGGCGTCAGAATCGGAAACACCTGCTGGAGGAAGTATTCCTGCAGCCACTCTCGTTCGCGACGCGTCAAATCTGCGACGTCCAGAATGACGATGCCGTTGGCGGCGAGCTCCGACCTCAAGGAGCGCCACCGGGCCTGCTGCGCGGCGACCAGAGAAGCCGCGCGCTCGCTTATGCGTTCGAGTTGCTCGGCCGCGGTGCGCCCGTCGTCGGAGAATTCCGCGATTCCCGATAGCACCTGGCCGACCAGGCCGGCCACTCGAACCATGAAGAACTCGTCGAGGTTCTGAGCGGAGATCGAAAGAAAGCGAAGCCTCTCGAGCAAGGGATGAACGGGGTTGCCTGACTCCTCCAGAACGCGGCGATTGAATTCGAGCCAGGAAAGCTCACGATTGATGAATCGCTCGGGCGAGCGCAGCAATGGCGGCTGGCTTTCCTCCGAGGCGAGCGACCCGATCGTCTCCACCGAGGATTGCTTTTTCGCGACCCGGCGCTCCACGCGATGCTCCTTCTCCAAACGATCTTGTTATTTTGGGCCAATTTATTTACCGCGCCAAGTAAAAAGCCGCGACAGCCAACTGTCAGGGGCGTGAAAGCGCATGGATCTCGGCGATGCAACCGCCCGGAAACCGCACCATCGGCCTCGCGGCCGTCGGCCTCGAAGGGTTACCGTACGGTAATGGCAGATGGCCATAAGTGACCAGCACAGCGCCAGCTTGCTGAAAGCCGTAACGATGCACACCCGCCGGCAACGCGCGCCGGCTGAAGATTTCCACCACTCAATCCCCTCTGCGCGCTATCGGCTTCAAAATCGCGAACGCATGCTGAAACTCTCCAGGCGCGACCGCCTCAGCGGCTTGCCGCCCCGGTCGCGCGCAGCGCGCGGGCGACCGTGTCCAACGCCATCGGATAGATACGATGTTCCTCAACCAGAACGCGCGCGGCCAAAGATTGAGGATCATCGTCCCCATGAACCGGCACGCGCGCCTGCGCGACGATCGGTCCGGCGTCGAGTTCGGCCGAAACGAAGTGCACCGTGCATCCATGCTCGGCGCGCGCGCCGGCAAGCGCGCGATCATGGGTGTTGAGACCGGGGAATTCCGGCAGCAAGGACGGGTGAATGTTGAGAATGCGGTCATGCCATTTTCCGACAAACTCCGTGCTCAGGATGCGCATGAACCCCGCCAGGCAGATGAGTTCGACCCCGGCTGCCCGAAGGCGGGCGTCGACCGTCGCCTCGAACGCCGCCTTGCCGGAAAAACTTCGGAAATCGATCGTCTCCGCCGCTATCCCCGTTCTCTGCGCGATCGCAATCCCCGCGGCGCCGGGCCTATCCGACAAAACGAGCGCGATCTCGGCTGAAAAATCCACTCCGCGCGCCGCCGCGATCAGCGCGCTCATGTTGGACCCGCGTCCGGAGATCAAAACGCCCGTGCGCACGCGTGACCTCATGCGAAATCCGCTCGATCGATTTGCCCTGCGGCCGCGACTGCATCAAATGGATTTCTCATCATAGCGCGAGCCGTCCATGGGTAATGACGCGCCGGCCGGCGGACGGAACGATCCGTCCAATCAGCGTGGGCGAGAGGCCCGCTGCGGCGAGCGCTGCGCTAACCTCGTTCTCCTGCTCCGTGGATACGAAGACCGCCATGCCAAATCCGCAATTGAAGGTCCGCAGCATTTCGCCCTCGTCGATCCCGCCGAGCGCGGCGAGCCAGGAAAAGACCGCCGGAGGGGCGAACGCGCTGAGATCGAGCGCGACGGCCATGTCGCCTTCCAGCCCGCGCGGCAGGTTATCCGGGTAGCCTCCGCCAGTGATGTGGGCGAGAGCGAGAATTCCCTCGGCACGCGCCAAAGCCTCGAGGAGCGGCCGCACATAGAGGCGAGTGGGAGTTAGCAGCGCCTCGGCAAGCGAGCGCGCCGGATCGAAAGGCGCCGGCGCCTCCCAGGCAAGCCCCGATCGCGCGACAACTCGACGGACCAGCGAAAACCCGTTGGAGTGCGCCCCCGACGAAGGCAGCCCGAAGACTGCGTCGCCCGGCTTGAGCCCGGGCCGCGGCAGCAACGCCCCCCGCTCGGCGGCGCCGACCGCGAAGCCCGCGAGATCAAAGTCGCCCGGCGCGTAGAGACCCGGCATTTCCGCCGTCTCGCCGCCGATCAAGGCGCAGCCCGCTTCGGCGCACCCGTCCGCGATTCCCTTGACGACCGCGGTCACGACATCCTCATCGAGCCTGGCCGAGGAGAAATAGTCCAGAAAGAACAGAGGCTCCGCGCCTTGCACGACAATGTCGTTGACGCACATCGCCACGAGGTCGACGCCGATCGATTCGTACCTGCCGCTTTCGATCGCGATCTTCACCTTGGTGCCGACGCCATCATTCGCCGCGACCAGGATCGGGTCGACGAATCCAGCGGCCTTGAGATCGAACAGTCCGCCGAAGCCGCCCAACTCGGCATTGGCTCCAGCCCGACGCGTCGCGCGCGCCAGGGGTTTTATTCGATCGACCAGGCGATTGCCGATATCGATGTCGACGCCAGCGTCAGCGTAGGTCAGCGGCTTGCGGCTATCGGACATCACGGCTCCGAAGGCGAAGAATTGAGATCGGGCGTAATGTGTCGCCACGACCCGCGCAAGGGTCAAAACCGGCGGTTTCGTTTCCCAACCCGAACCCCCGCATGGTAGCTTTCGTCGCGATCGGTCGGCTGCGATGCGGGCTTTGGGCCATGAGGGCGGCAAAAGCTGCATTTGAGCGTTTCGTGAGTCCGGGAGCGCCTTTACTCGATGAATTTTGCCCAAATACTCAGCAATCTTCCGAATCTCATCACCTTGGCGCGAATGCTGATGACTCCACTGGCGATCCTGATGATCGTATCGCAGCGGTTCCTGCCAGCGTTTCTCATATTTATTCTTGCCGGCGTTTCCGACGCGATCGACGGCTTCATCGCCAAGAATTTCGATCTTCGCACCGAATTGGGCGCCTATCTCGACCCCCTCGCCGACAAGGCGCTGCTGATCTCGATCTATGTCTCGTTGGCGATCTATGCGGGGCTGCCCGCGTGGCTCGCCATCATCGTCGTCTCGCGCGACGTCATGATTCTGGTCGCCGTGCTGGTCTCCTGGCTGCTGGACAAGCCGGTCGAGATTCGGCCAGTCTGGGTGTCGAAATTCAACACCGTCGCGCAGATCGCGCTTGCGGGGTTCGCGCTCGGCGTGCGGGCTTACGGCCTCGATCCTCGGCCGGTGCAGACCTACTTGGAGTGGACAGTCGCAGCGACGACGCTGGCTTCGGGCGCCATATATATTGCCCAGTGGCTCGATCACATGAGCCGATAGGCGTCGCAATGGCCCGGAGTTCTCGCTTCCCTCTCCTTGCTGGTTCCCGCTTACGACGAGGGGCTGGCATTTTTCCGCGATGTGCTTGAATTCGCCGTCCTGGAAGACGCGAGGCTCGATGGCGACAGGCGGTGGGTCGTCGTCGGTCCGCCCGGAGGCGCGGGGGCGACAATCCTGCTCGCGGTTCCGGGCGACGAGCGTCAGAGAGCGAGAATCGGCGATCAAACCGGCGGCCGCGTCGGCTATTTCCTCCACACCGACGACTTCCTGGGCGATTACGAGACGATGCGAGCGCGTGGCGTCAGCTTCCTTGAAACGCCGCGCCGCGAGCCCTATGGGCTGGTGGCGGTGTTCGTCGATCCCTGGGGCGGCAAGTGGGATTTGGTGCAGCCGGCCCGCGTGAGCGGAGAGGTCGCTTGAGTTGGGTCCGTTGAGTTTCGAGCGTCAGATCCTGTTCTGGACCGCGATGCTGGCGGCCCTTTTGTACGCTCTTTACCTGCTCGGCTCGACGGTCACGCCGTTCGTCGCCGGCATCGCGCTCGGTTACGTGCTTGATCCGGTCGTCAACAAGCTGGAGACGCTCGGACTCAACCGTCTGGGCGCTTCGCTGGTCATTTTGATCGCGTTCGTGGCGGTCTTCGCGATCATTCTGATCGTCGTCGCGCCAATCCTGGGCAATCAGCTCGTCAACTTCGCCCAGCGGCTGCCGGACTATGCTTCGCGGCTGCAGAACCTGGCGATCGACGAAAGCAACGCGCTGATCAAAAAATATGGCGGTGGATGGCTCGGCGCTTTCGGGCTGGGCGACATGTCGAGAGCCCAAATTCAAAACTCGGTCGCCGGTTTTGTCACCCAGGGCGCGCAATGGCTTCTCAACGCGATGAAGTCGCTCGTTTGGGGCGGCGCGACCGTTTTCAACTTCCTGTCGCTCATGATCATAACGCCTGTCGTCGCATTTTACATTCTCGTCGACTGGGACCGGATGATCGCCGAACTCGACAGCTGGCTGCCGCTCGACTATCGGGACAGTCTTCGGGCGATCGCCAAGGACATCAACCGCGCTTTGTCGGGGTTCTTGCACGGCCAATTCCTTGTCTGCCTCCTGCTGGGCGCCTGGTACAGCATCGGCCTCACCCTGATCGGGCTCGATTTCGGATTCCTCATTGGCGTTTTCGGCGGCCTCTTGAGCTTCGTGCCCTATGTCGGGGGATTGACCGCGCTTACGCTGTCGCTTGGGATCGCCCTCGTGCAGGGCTGGCCCAGCCTCAAGCTGCTTCTGATGGCGCTCGGCGTCGTCGGTTGCGGTCAATTCCTCGAAGGCTACATCCTGTCGCCGATGCTGGTCGGCGAATTGGTCGGTCTTCATCCGGTCTGGCTGTTGTTCGCACTGCTGGCGTTCGGGCGGCTGTTCGGCTTCGCCGGCCTCATCATCGCCGTTCCGGCCGCGGCGGCGGTCGGCGTGATCGCCCGCCACCTGATCGCCGTCTATCTGAGGAGCCCGATCTATCGCGGCCGCTCGGCCGCCGGGGGACCGTGAGCTCGCCGCCCCGCCAGTTGACGCTCGACTGGCCGCACCAGCCGAGTTTCGCGCGCGAGGATTTTCTTCCCGCGCCCTCGAACCGCGAGGCTCTGAGGACGATCGACCAATGGCCGGATTGGGCGGGCCGGATGCTGCTGCTGGTCGGACCGGAGGGCGCGGGGAAAAGTCATCTCGCGGCGGTCTGGGCGGGCGCGGCCGGCGCGGTCACGCTCAGCGCCGAGACGCTGAACGAGGCCGGCCGCGACGCCGGCGCGCGCGCCTCCGCCCTGCTGATCGAGGACGCCGACCGGGTCGGCCCGGCGGAAGCGGAGCTTTTCCACCTCGTCAACGCCGCGCTCCAGCACGACGCATGGCTGCTGTTGACCGCCCGCGCGGCGCCCGACGCCTGGGGTCTGCGGACTCCCGACCTCCTTTCGCGACTGCGTCTGGCGCCGGTGGTCAGGCTCGGCGCGCCCGATCTCGAGCTGACCGAGGCGGTTCTGTTCAAGCTGTTCAGCGACCGCCAGCTGCAGGTCGACCCGCATGTGATGACCTACATCGCGGTGAGGATCGAGCGATCGCTCGGCGCCGCGCGACGGCTCGTCGCCTTGCTCGACCGCGAGGCGTTGGCGCGCGGACGGCGCGTCACTCGCGCGATGGCGAGCGAATTTTTGCGCCAGACCTTGCCGCCGTCAGGCGAAGCGCCTTAGCCCAGCCACAAATTCATGATTAACGTTTCGTTAACAAGCGCGCGACGCGGCGCCCTTTGAGGGGCCGTCCCCACAAGCGTCGGCGGCTTGAACGCCAAAAAAAGATCCGAGAACGAGGAGGAGACGATGCGGAAGTCCCTCATTGTAGTTCTTACCATTGCCGGCGGCGGCGTCTGCTATGCGGCGGGACTGAGCGAAGTCGGAACGGACCCCTCCGTTTCCGACCCCTCCACCTGGCGGTGGCAGGTGAGCTCCATTCTCGCCGACCAGCAAAACGCGAGCCTGCGGCCGGCGATGACCGTCGGCGCCGTCGACGCCAGCGCTTTCTCTCAACATTACGAGCGCTATACGCCGCTCGGGGTTCCCGAGCAGCGGAAGGGCGACTCGCCGCCTTAAGCGGAGCGGGAGTTGGCGACGACCAGCGCCCCCAATGCGCGCGGGGCGGGCCAGCGGACAAAAGCGCAAGGCGCGTCTCCGCGTCCGGGGGCGCGTAGCGGCGGCGGCGTCGAATGCGCCGCGGGCCGGCCTTGGTCCCTTTCTCGATCCCAGACCCGATCTTTTAAGTTCCGCTAAGGGGCTGGCGCCATTTTGGGTCGCGGATTGCGTCTTTTCAATCGCTTGCGGCGCCATTCGGCGCCAATTCGTCGACCGCTTGCCCTCGCGAGACCCGTGAGCTGCGCTTCGCCCCCGGAATCGTCCCCCAAAGACGGGGACAAGGACCGGGAGCCGGACTGGGCTTTGCTTAAGACGTCCCGGCATGGGCGTCCGCTCGGAACCAATTCCGGTTCCGAATCCGAGCGGAGATGGCGCCACCCCAAACCATGCCGACTGCTTAAGACTTCGCGCCCCTCGCCGTTTTTGAGCGTGTCAACTCGCCCGCATGAAGGCTTAAAAGCGGTCGCCGCCCTCGGCGCGCCAGGCGCGCCTCGATCCAGCGACGAGGAAGACCATAACATGGCTTCTAATTTTCTCAAAGAGATTGTCGAAGAAATTTTATTTTCAGAAAACTGGCGCCGCCGCGCCGGCCGCCCGGGAACCCGGCAGGCCTCCTCTTCGATGGCCATCCCTGGCACACCAAGACTTCACGGGCGGGCAGTCGGCCCGCAAACCGGAGGCAGCGCGCGCCGGAGGCAGAGTGCGCTCGCGCGCCAACTCTAAACGCGCGGCTCGCAGTTCATTGGGCGGCTCTGGGCGGACACCAACCCTACGGTCGTCGCCTATGGAACGCCCGCAATCGACGTCAAGCGGTCATAGCGGATCGCGACGGTGCAAGTTGCTGTTGGGGAAGCGGGCCTTTCGATCGGCCAAGCCAATGGCCGCGCGAACAGGCGCACCCTTCCGCGCGCAGGATCGGTCCGAGGGCGGACTTTCTTCTTGACTGTGAAATCGCCACAATTCGAGCGGAGCGTCGGTGCGACGCCCTTCCTGTGACGTGGCAACCGCTCCGACTGGTCCGACAGGCAGGGGTCAAATCTGATGGACGCGGCGCCTGGGGCCGAGCAACAGGGCTGGAGTCGGCGTCAAGATCGGAAATGCGGGAGGAACCAATGGCGGCGGCAAAGAAGTGGCGTCTTTCGGGCGACTATTTTGAAAACTGCAATTGCGATGTGGTCTGCCCGTGCCTTGTCTCAACGGCCGCGCCGCTCACCGCGAGGCCGACCCAGGGCGAATGCAACGTGCCGATGGTCTTCCATATCGACAAGGGCGATTACGATGGCGTCGCGCTCGACGGCCTGAACGCCGCGGTCGTGGCCCACACGCCGGGCCCAATGGCCGACGGCAACTGGACGCTTGCCGCCTATATCGACGAGCGCGCGGACGAAAAGCAGACCGCCGCGCTCGCAGCCATATTCGGCGGCGGCGAGGGCGGCCCGATGGCGGCCTTCGCGCCATTGGTCGGAAAGCATCTCGGGGTGAAGAAGGTCCCGATCAAGTACAGCATCAACGGCAAAATCCGATCGGTCGAAATCCCCAACATCATGCATTTGGCGGTCGAGCCTCTCCCCAGCGCGCACCCCAGTGGCGAGACTTGGGCCGCGGCCGGTCATCCGGTTGCGCCCGACAAGCTCGCATTCGCCATGGGCGGCGAGGGCAACTGGTTCGCCGATCACGGCATGCGCTGGGACAATTCGGGCAAGAACGGCCATTACGCGCCGATCAACTGGTCGAACTGACCGTCACTGCAGCTTGGCGTCGGCTCATGCGAAGAGAGGGACATGTCCGACTGGGCGGTTGACCGCTTGCTGCTGCGCGACCGCTGGATTGTCGGCGGCTGCGTCACGGCGATCGCCGCCCTCGCCTGGTTTTGGCTGTGGCGGGAATGGGCGGCGATGGCGCCTGACATGTCCATGCCGGGCATGGAAATGCCGAGCGCGGCGATGGAGTCGCCGTCGGACGCCGCGGCCTACCTGGCAAGCGCGTTCGTCATGTGGTTCATCATGATGATCGCAATGATGCTGCCCTCCGCCGCGCCGATGATCATGCTTTACGGCGGACTTGCGCGGGGCGCCCGCGAGGGGCGAGCGGTCATGGCGCCGACGTCGATTTTCGCCGGCGCGTACCTGACCATTTGGGGCGGTTTCTCGGCGCTGGCGGCTTTGGCGCAATGGCTGCTCGTGCGGTCGGGCGCTGTCTCCGAAATCAGCCTCGCATTCGGCAATCAACGCGTCTGCGGCGCTCTCCTGATCGCGGCCGGCCTCTATCAGGCCACGCCGCTCAAGCGGGCGTGTCTGCAAAACTGCCGTTCCCCAATGTCGTTTCTGATGCGATTTTGGCGGCCGGGATGGGCGGGCGCAGCGCGCCTCGGGCTCGCGCACGGGATCTATTGTCTGGGCTGCTGCGCGTTGTTGATGGCGCTGCTGTTCGTTTTCGGCGTGATGAACCTTGTCTGGGTCGCGGCGCTGGCGCTGTTTGTTCTCGCCGAAAAGGTCTTGCCCGTCGGGCCGATCGTCTGGCGTCGCAGCCGGCGTCGTCTCCGCGCTCATTGGGGTCGTTATGGTTGTAGGCGTATGGGCGCCCGCGTAAGCGGGGCCGGCAGAGACCGGAGCAATTGGTTCCGGTGACAGTGACAGTGCATCAAACTACTCCGGCGAAGCGTTGTCGTAAGTAAAGTGCACTGTCACCGGAATCCGAACGGTCGCCGGCGTGCGCCGGCTGCCCTGCTCGCTCATTGTCAGGGAATCGTGCGGGGCGCGGACCAATCCACCGGCGGAGACCTAAGGCATGAGCGAACGCGGCTTTTCTCCCGTCCCCTTCGCAGAGGTGAAGCTGGAAGGGCGGTTCTGGCGCGAGAGGCTGGAAACCGTGCTGTCGCGCACCATCCCCAGCCAGCACGCCAAGCTGGAGGAAGTCGGCATCCTCGAGTCGCTGAAACTGCCGATGCCGGTCCCGCCGCTCAAAATGCCGCGCAACAACCACGGCTTCACGGTTCAGGTCTTTTGGGACTCCGATGTCGGCAAATGGATCGAAGCGGCAAGCTACGCGCTGTCCCACCGGCGCGACGCCGAGATCGAGGCCAAGATCGACGCGATCATTGACGACCTCGCCAAGGCGCAGGCGCCGGACGGCTATCTCAACTGTTGGTACAACGGCCGCGAGCCCGAGCTTCGTTGGACCAATCTGCGCGACAACCACGAACTCTACAACGCCGGCCATCTGCTCGAAGGCGCGATCGCCTATTACCGGGTCACCGGGCGCCGCCGGTTGCTCGACGTCATGGAGCGCTATGTCGACCACATCGCCGCGACCTTCGGCGACGGGCCGGGGCAGAAGCGCGGATATCCGGGGCATCAGGAGATCGAGCTTGCGCTCGTCAAGCTTTATCGCCTGACCGGCGACCGGCGCCGGCTCGATCTCGCCGCCTATTTCATCGATGAGCGCGGCCGCCAGCCGCCGCATTACTTCACCCAGGAAGCGAACGCGCGCGGCGACGATCCGGCGAACTACTGGGCGGGCACCTATGAATACAACCAGTCGCACATCCCGGTGCGCGAGCAGACGAAAATGGTCGGCCACGCGGTCCGCGCCATGTACATGTGCTGCGCGATGGCCGATCTGGCCGCCGAACTCGGCGACCAGGGCCTGAAGCGCGCCTGCGAGACGCTGTGGCGGGACGTGACGACGGCGCAGATGTATGTGACGGCGGGGCTCGGCCCGAAGGAGACCAACGAGGGCTTCACCGAACCTTACGATCTGCCGAACGAGACCGCTTACGCCGAGACCTGCGCTTCGGTCGCGCTCGCCTTCTGGGCCCATCGCATGCTGCATCTCGACCTCGACGGCCATTACGCGGACGTGATGGAGCGCGCGCTCTACAATGGCGCGCTGAGCGGTCTCTCGCGCGAAGGGACCCGCTACTTCTATTCAAACCCGCTGGAGAGCCGGGGCCAGCACAGCCGCTGGGCCTGGCATGTCTGCCCCTGCTGCACGATGAACGTGTCGCGGCTCGTCGCTTCGATTGGCGGATATTTCCTGTCGACCCGCGAAGACGGCGTCGCGTTTCATCTCTATGGCGGCATTGAAGCAAGG
This sequence comes from uncultured Alphaproteobacteria bacterium, assembly GCA_963835955.1. Taxonomy (GTDB): domain Bacteria; phylum Pseudomonadota; class Alphaproteobacteria; order Rhizobiales; family Beijerinckiaceae; genus Roseiarcus. The sequence continues at coordinate 142,595 of CAWIHZ010000016.1, forward strand.
GTCGCGATCGCGGCGACGACGGTGGCGTTGCGGGAGACGAGCGTCTATCCGTGGTCAGGGGAGATCCGGATTGAAATCGACCCCGAAACGCCGACAATTTTCGAACTGAAATTGCGCGTTCCCGACTGGGCGAAAAAGGCCACGGCGACCGTCAATGGCGAACCGGTCGCGCTGGCGGTCACACGCGGCTATGCGACGGTCCGCCGCCTTTGGTCCAAAGGCGATGTCGTCGGGTTAAACCTGCCGATGCCGCCGGAGCGGCTCTACGCGCATCCGCGCGTGCGCATGGATGTCGGGCGCGCGGCGCTGAGGAGAGGTCCGCTCATCTACTGCGCCGAGGAGGCCGACAATCCCGGCCAGCCGGTGCAGACGCTGGAATTGCCTCGCGGCGCGGCCCTTGCGGCGCACTGGCGGTCCGATCTTTTCGATGGCGTCGTGATGCTCGCAGCGCCGGCGAAGCGCCTCGTCTGCGACGACGCCGAGGGCGCCCTCTATTCGACCAAGCCGCCGGCGACCCGGGACGCGGCGCTGACCGCCATTCCCTATTTCCTGTGGGCCAATCGCGAGGCCGGCTCGATGGAGGTCTGGATCACGGAGGGCCGGTGACCTCGGCGCCGATTGGCGAAGGCGATCGCGTCCGGCTCGCCGCCCTCGGCGGACCGGCGGAACCGGCTGCGTCTGGGAACCGCATCGCGCGGGGAGGCTTCCGGCAAGGCATTCCGGTCGCCGCTCCGAAGGGCCCGGTTTGGCCCGTGCAAGGAACCGCGATCGCGGGACATGAACCCGCCTTGAGACCCTGATCAATGCGCCCGATTGAGGGCGCCGGGCAGCGACGGCGATTGCTCCCGCCTTCGCGGTTGAGAATCCCGGCGACGACCTGGTTCTCGTTTATCTTCGGCGTTTTCCGGGTCTGGCCCAGCCGATTTGATCATCGTTTGCGATCTGGCTATGGTCGCGCGCCGAGAGCCGACGCCCGACGCTATCGAAGCGGACCAGCCGACGGGGGGCCGATCACGGCATCGGCGCGGATCAAACGCCCGAGGCGGAAAGAGGACAGCGCACATGTACTTATACGTTGAACTCTGGAACGCCAGAGCGTCGTGGCTTGGGCTCGGACCCGGCGATCGCGCCGCTTTCATGAAGAAGGTGGACCAACTCTTGAGTGAGCTGATGTCGGATGACGTGAAGCTTATTGGCTGCACGATGAACGACGGAAGCACCGCTCCTCGTCTCGATTACCGCTATGTCGCGGTCTGGCAGATGAAGGATATCACCGGCACGCATAAGGTCGCCGACGGCACGGCGCGCATCGGCTGGTACGACTACTTCGATCAGGTGAACATCGGCGGCGACTGGGTCGATGCGGACGCCCTGGTCAAGGAGATGATGTCGCTCTGACCCGGTGACCTTCGGTTAGCTTTCGCCGCCGCTACGGTCTCTTCGGGCATTACGGCAATGGGCTGGCGATGCTCGTCGAAAATGCGGACGTGCGGTCGCCCTGGACCTGGAGCCTCGGCGGCGCGGATCGGCCGAACCGGCTCAAACAACCATGGCCAGGGGCGGAAATTGAAATGGAGATTGAAGTAGCTGTCACCTTGATATCGGCCTTCCACGATGTGAGGCTCGTCACTGCGTCCTGTTGAGGCCTTGCTAGAAACGGGGTGGGTGCTAGACTTTTTTGTCACGATAGCGAATGGCGGGGCTCGTCCATGAGCAGGATCGCGAGCTTTTCGGTGGCGATTGCTCTCATCCTACCGACGGCCGCATCGGCGGCGCAGACGGCGACCCTCGGCTGGCCGGAAGTCATCGACGATCTGACGAAGGAGCGGACCCAGGCGGAAACCTGCGTCGGCCTGATCAAGTCGAGCGGCGATGAGAGCGCAATCGCTAACGCCAAAATGAGTTATGGAGCGGCGAGGGCGGAGATGGACGGCGTCATCGCCGGGCTCACGACGGCGCTGGTCGAGGGCGGCAAGCCGGAGAGCCTGCCGACGGTCCGGGCGAGCCTCGAGAGCTCGGGAAAGAGCCTGAAAGCGATCTGCGACGCCGCGACCAAAACCGTCGCCCCCAACACCAAGGGCGTGTGGGAGGAGATCGCCAAGGGAGCGATCGAACCGGTGGTCAACAAGATTTCCGACGGGATCGGTGCGCTGTGGACGCATCACGCCGAGAAGGACAGGCTCGCACTCGAGACGAAGAAGGCCCAGTTGGAGGCCGCGAGATGGCCCGAATTTGGAGACGTCGCCGCGCGATAGCCGCGGCTTTGTGGTCATTGGCCGGTCTGGTCCTCGCGCCGGCATTCGCCGCGGATCAGGGGCCGAACGCCAGGACGGATCTCTACGACCGCCCGGTGCTCGCCGTCGACCCGGGGATGCATACGGCAACAATCTGGGCGCAAGCCGCCGACGAAAAGGGGCGGTACGCCGTCACCGGCGGCGCCGACCGCACATTGCGGATCTGGTCGGTCGCGGACGGCAAGCTGCTGCGCACGATCTTTATTCCGGTCGGCCCCGATCCGGTTGGCGCCATCTATGCCGTGGCGATCAGCCCCGGCGGGTCGACGATCGCGGCCGGCGGCTGGACTGAGAAGATGCAGAGCAGCACGGTCATCTACCTGTTCGATCGCGAGTCCGGCGCCCTCGTCCGGCGGATCGGCGGCCTGCCCGATGTCGCCCGTTTCCTGACGTTCTCGCCGGATGGACGCTACCTCGCGGCCACGCTCGGCGGCGCGAAGGGTCTGCGGGTTTTCGATCGGGACAACGGCTGGAGCGAGGCGTTTCGGGACGACCGCTACGGAGACAACAGTTACGGCGTCGCGTTCGCGCCAGACGGCCGTCTGGCGACAACGTCCTACGACGGCAAGATTCGCCTCTACCGGTATGACCGCGAAGCCGCCAGCCCGAACTTCCGCTCCGTCGGTGAGCCGGTCGAGGCGCCCGGCAGGAGTCCTCCGCGGGGAATAGCATTCAGCCCCGACGGAAACAGGCTCGCGGTCGGGTACGAATTCGTGGCGGCCGTCGACCTGCTCGACGCAAGAACCCTGGAACGCGTTGGCGGGCAGAGCCCCGCGGACGCGACGCCGTCCCCTGTCGGGCTTTCGCAGGTCGCATGGTCGCGAGACGGGCGGACGCTGTACGCGGCCGGCGCCGTGAACGACGCTCAGGGCCGGAGGCCGCTTTTCGCCTGGGATTGGGGCGGACTGGGCGGCGAGCGGCGCATGACCTATTGCGCGCAAGACACGGCGACGGACGTCAACGCCTTGCCGGACGGGCGTATCCTGATCGCCTCGCTGGCCCCGTGCCTCGGCCTCATGGACGCCCGCGGCCGGCCGGTCTGGGCACACGAACCGCCCGTCCTCGATTTCCGCAACCAAAGCGACGTGATGAAGGTCTCGCCCGACGGCAAGGTCGTCGAATTCGGCGATCGCGGATCAGCCGGTGCGATTTTGCAATTCGATCTGCGCTCGCTCGCACTGTCGCCCGCTCCTCCGAACGACGACCCCACCCTCCCGCCGAACCGCAAGGGGTTGGCGATCGACGGCTGGCTGAACGGAACCCGGCCGACCCTGAATGGCCATTCGCTTCCTCTCCGGAAGTATGACATCGCCCGGAGCCTCGCGATCGCCTCGGACGCCAAGCGCTTCTTCCTTGGCTCGAGCTACGCCCTCGCCTTGTTCGACGACACGGGAGCGCAGAAATGGCGGCGGCCGACCCGAGGCGAGGTCTGGGCGGTCAACGCTAGCCGGGACGGACGGATCGTGGTCGCGGCGGAAGGCGACGGGACGATCCGCTGGTATCGCGCCGACGACGGGCGCGAATTGCTCGCGCTCCAGGTCCTGCCGAACAAAAAAGATTGGGTGTTGTGGACGCCGGAAGGCTTCTATCAGGCGACGCCGGGAGCGCAGGATGTGCTCAAGTGGGTGACCAATCACGGACCCGACAAGCCCGCCACGACGCTGCCGGTCTCCGCCATTGCCAGATTGCACCGGCCGGACGCGCTGCCACTCGTTCTCGACGAACTCGAAACCGCGCGGGCGCTCGGGATCGCCGACGTGGCCGCCGCCCGGCTGGACGTCCAACGAGCGACCGGGAGCGCCAAGCCGCCCGGCGGGGTGTTGCACGTGCTGGCGATCGGCATCGACAAATTCGGCAAGGCCGCGGGCGGCCTCCATCTCGACTACGCGGCCGAGGACGCCCGCGACGTGGCGAACGCGCTGCTCGACAGCCAGAGGGGCGCGCCGGGCAAGCCGAGCCTCTACGCTGGCGTCAGCGTTCAATACCTGCCGAACGATCAGGCCAGTCGCACCGCCGTTCTCGACGCGCTCGACGCAGTGGAGGAATCCATGCGCAAGAGCGGTCCGGATCAGGACGTGGCGGTCATTCTCGTGTCGAGCCACGGCGAGATGATCGACGGCCAGTTCTATCTCATCCCCTATGATTTCGACGCCAAGTCGCAGAACGCGGCTGCCGGGAGCGCCGTCCCGGCGAGCGCGTTCGCGAAAAAGGTGGCGTCCATCGCCAGGCACGGACGGGTTCTGCTGCTGCTCGACGCCTGCCATTCCGGCGCGGTCCGCCGGCAGCTGGCGACCGACCCCGACGCCAAGGTCCTGCAGGACGCGATGGACATGGAGATGTCACCGTCTTGACCTCATCGAGGAAGAATGAGCTTTCCGAGGAGCTTCCGCGCTGGAGGCATGGCGCCTTCACCCAGGCGTTCCTCGACGCCCTGGCCGGCGGCGCGGACCCCGAGGGTCACGGGCTGATCTCGATGTCCGAGCTCGCCAGCGCCATGAGCCTGGACCTCGCGGCCTTGACGCACGACAAACAACACCTTGGGCCACACGTGAATTTTCTCGGCGACCTGTTCGTGGTAAGCCGTTGAGGGGACGCCGTCGATGGCGCGTTCGAGGCGTTACGGAATCCCGTAAGGACGCCCGTCACTGAGCGCCCC
>CAWIHZ010000017.1:0-376058 GCA_963835955.1 uncultured Alphaproteobacteria bacterium
CAGCAGAGCCTTTGGTATTAGATATTCGATGACCACCGGCATTTCGCCGCTCGCGCGGATCATCGCCAAGACGTTGCGCGACGTGCCGCATTTCGGGTTATGGTAGATGGTGACGGTCAAAGCGCCCGGCGTTCGCAAAAGGTCGTAATCCAATAAGCGCCGGATTTCGCTGTAATGTCATCCGCGGCTGATCGCGACGGAGATTCACGGCATGCGTCGGCCGGGGGAAACACGCTAATTTTTCAGAGGAAGGAGGCAGTCGATGGATAAGTGCCAGAAGGGCGTTAGCCGCAGGACGATTCTCATGGCCGCGGCCGGCGCCGCGCCGGTTCTCGCGCTAATGTCGGGCTCGGCGGAAGCAAAGATGGCGCAGGCCGCGGTGAAATATCAGACCACGCCGAAAGACGGCAAGCAGTGCGACGCCTGCAATTTCTTCGTCGCCCCCAATTCGTGCAAGATGGTCGACGGCGACATCGCTCCGACCGGCTGGTGCCTGTTGTGGGTGAAGAAGGCCGCATGACCAAAGCGCTTCGGCGGTGACGACCTCTGCGCGCGACTAGCCCTTGCGGCCGAGCCGCGCGTCGGCCTCGATCTCGACTTTCATTTCGGACTTGAGCAGGCCTGAGACGACCACGATCGTCGCCGCCGGGCGGATCGCGCCGAAGACCTCGCCCTGGACCCTCAGCACTGCTTCGCAATAGGCGGCGTCGGTGACGAAGGTCCGCAAGCGCACGATGTCGGCGAGGCCGCCGCCGGCTTCCCTCAGGACCGCGGCGAACGTCGAATAGATGTTTCGGGTCTGGTCGGCGGGATCGTCGGGCATCGCCATTGTCGCGTAATCGTATCCGGTCGTGCCGGCGATATGGACCTCGTCGCCGCTGACGATCGCGCGCGAATAGCCGTGCGCAGCCTCGAACGGCGAGCCGGATGAAATCAGACGCCGGACCGCGGGCATAGTCGTCACGCGAACTCCATGATCACCGCGTCGACCGCCAGCGAATCTCCCTCCTTGCACAGGACCGCTTTGACCGTCGCGTCCCGCTCGGCGCTCAGCACGTTCTCCATTTTCATCGCTTCGACGATGCACAGCTGCTCGCCCGCCTTCACCTCCTGCCCCGCCTTGACCGCGATCGCCTTGACGAGGCCCGGCATCGGGCACAGGAGCGCCCGCGAGCCGTCCGCTGCCTTGCGCTCGATCATCAGCGCGGCGAGCGCGGCTTCGCGGCGGGTGTAGACGCGCGCGTCGGCGGCCGCGCCAGCGTGCGAAAGCGCATAACCGTTGAGGATCGGGCGCGCCTGCGCGGCGATCTCGACGCCATCGACCGTTCCGCGCCACAGCGGGTCGCCCGGCTTCCAGTCCGAGCGCACCGCGACCTTGCGACCATCGGCGAACAGGATCGCGACCCCGTCCTTGTTGTCTTCGATCTCGATCTTAATCCGGCTCTTGCCGATGGCGACGAGGCGGCTGAGCTCGAACCGCACCACATCCGGCTCGCGCAACTGCCCGGAAATCAGCCGTTTGCGCTGATTGAGCGTATGATCGATGTGCGCGGCGACCGCCGCCAGACGGCGTTCCGTCTCGCCTTTGGGGCTGAGCGGCCGGAAGCCGTCGGGATATTCCTCGGCGATCAAGCCGGTCGAAAGCCGCCCCTCGCGCCAGCGCGGATTCAGCATCAGGGCGGACAGGAACGGAATGTTGTGGCGGATGCCGTCGATGACGAAGGCGTCGAGCGCGCTCGCCTGCGCTTCGATCGCGCCGGCCCGATCGGGCGCATGCGTCACCAGTTTGGCGATCATCGGATCGTAGTGGATCGAGATTTCGCCGCCCTCGAAGACGCCGGTGTCGTTGCGAACCGTGACGCCGCGCTTCGTCCCTTCGGGCGGCGGCCGATATTTGGTCAGGCGGCCGGTCGAGGGCAGGAAGCCGCGGGTCGGGTCCTCGGCGTAGACGCGGCTCTCGACCGCCCAGCCCTTGAGCTTGACGTCGGCCTGTTTCAGCCTGAGCCGCTCGCCGGCGGCGCTTCGGATCATCTCCTCGACCAGATCGACCCCGGTCACGAGTTCAGTCACCGGGTGCTCGACCTGGAGACGGGTGTTCATCTCGAGGAAATAGAAGCTTCGGTCCTGCCCGGCGACGAACTCGACCGTGCCGGCCGAATCGTAGTCGACCGCCCTGGCGAGCGCGACCGCCTCCTCGCCCATTTTTTTGCGGGTCGCCGCATCGAGCAAAGGCGAAGGCGCCTCCTCGATCACCTTCTGGTTGCGGCGTTGGATCGAACACTCGCGTTCGCCGAGATGGATGACATTGCCATGCTTGTCGCCAAGGATCTGGATCTCGACGTGGCGCGGGTTGACGATGAATTTCTCCACGAACACGCGCTCGTCGCCGAACGAGGTTTTCGCCTCCGAGCGCGCGCGCGCGAAGCCCTCGAAGACTTCGCGGCGCGAATGGGCGATGCGCATGCCCTTGCCGCCGCCGCCGGCCGAGGCCTTGATCATGACCGGATAGCCGATCTCCTCGGCGATCCTGGCCGCCTCATCCGGCGTTTCGATTGCGCCGAGATGGCCTGGAACGGTGGAGACTTTGGCGGCGTTGGCGAATTTCTTCGATTCGATCTTGTCGCCCATCGCCTCGATAGCTTTGGGGTTGGGGCCGATGAAAACGACGCCGGCCTCGGCCAGCGCGATCGCGAAGGCTGCGCGCTCGGAAAGAAAGCCGTAGCCCGGGTGGACCGCTTCGGCGCCCGTCGACTTGCAGGCCGCGACGATCTTCTCGATCGAAAGATAGGACTCAGCCGCCGCCGGCGGACCGATGGCGACCGCCTCGTCGGCCATCTCGACGTGCAACGCGTCCTTGTCGGCTTCGGAATAAACCGCGACGGTCTTGATCCGCATGCGCCGCGCCGTCCGGACGATCCGGCAGGCGATCTCGCCCCGATTGGCGACGAGGATTTTCTTGAACATCGGCTCCCCTCGCGAGGACAGCGCGAGGCTTGCCCCTGGAAGCCGTTTCTATTGGAACGAAAACGGCGCGTAAACAGCGTCCGCGGCCAGGGCGGCCGCGGCAGCGAGAACGAGACTTTGCAAGCTCCGGAAAGTGCGGGCGGAGCGCCGCGGCGAACGCCGCGCGCGCCCCGCCCTCATGCCTTCAGTAGTTGTTGCAGACCTGCACCCGGCGCCAAACGTGGTCGACCCACGCGTGGGTGAAGCGGCAGGTGGTCGAGTTGACCGAGACCGCGGGCCCCGGCGCCGCGGCAGGCGTCGCGAACCAGGCCGGGTTGTCGGTCGCGACCGTGCCGCCGAGCCAAGCGCCGCCCAGGATGCCGCCGGCAAGCCATGCCGCGGCGGCGGCGGGAACGATAATGAGCGGGTTGGCCTGAGCGGCGGACGGGGCGCTGGCGGCAAGGCCGAGCGCGATCGTGGCGGCGGTCAAGGTCGTCACTGCTTTGTGCATGACATCCTTCCTTTTTGGAAACGCCCCCGCTGGACGGCGGAACGTCCACAACGGGCGCGTCCTCACGCCCGATTTCGCGGCAGCCGCTGCGAGGATTGTCGCGATACGGCGCCCGCGCGCGGGGGCGACTCCCCCACAAGTGAGGAGCCTTCAGGCCCATCAAACCCAGCAAACAGACGTAGGTTCCCACGGAAGATAAGGTCATTCCGCGGCGGCGAGGCGACCATACTTGGGCGAGCTTTCGTCCGGAGCGATGATCGCGCCGGGATGGTCTCCTGACGAGGCGCCCTATCCAGTCATCGCGGCCCGTAGCGCCTCATCTACCCCTGGCCAGCCGCGCGCCGCGCGCGCCCTGACTGCGCCCAGGAACCATTGCGGCACCCGATGGGCCTCGGCCAGAACGTTGACCAGCGCCGCCAGCGCCTCGACCGACATGCATTCGTCCGCGCGCGCCAGCAGCCACTCGGCGTCGGCGTCGCTGACGACGCCGGTCGGCCGAGCTTGCCAGACAACATGCTCGGTGATCAACTCGACAAAAAGCTCCGACCATTCCCTCGCGTTGCTCATGCCGGCCCTGGAGACGGCGAACAGCTCGTCCGCCGCCTCCCGGCTGACCTCGCCGTCCGGAAAAACCTCGCGCCGAAGCCAGGCGACATCCTGCGCGGTCACTCTGCGGCCGTGGATCATCGCGCTGATGATCGTGCGGCTCCTGTCGATTGCAAACGCCATTTCCACGCACCCTAGCTTTACGCCCGACCCGTCGGCTCTGTCGGCCGGCTCTCTTGGTAGGACGAAGCCTGCGCGCCAATATTTTCCAGTATGTGAATCCAGGCCCTGACGTAACGGGCGGCGTGTTGGCACAGTTAAGGCGCAGCAAAGCCGGATGGTTTCGCGACGATGAACATCAACGATGAAAATGTAAAAGCCGACGCGGGCTGACGCCGCGGCTTTGGCGGCGCGCCAGGCCGTCTGGGGCCAACGCGCGGGTTTGGCATAAATCCCGCGACGCTCATGTCGAGTTCAGCGCCCTCGGGCGACGATCGGGATCACCGGCGCGCGCCCGATCGGCCTCGGGCGAACGTCGTTTCGTATTGCCGTAACGATGCGGCGCATTGACGCATGGTGACGCGATAGCGACCCATGTCCGCCCCCGGCGCCGCTTGCGCGGCCAGTGAATAAAATAAAGAAGAAACAGTCGATTGACGCAACGGCGAGTCGCCTCTGGCGCGCGCGGCGATGGCGCGCCGATCTCGATTTGGGCAAATTTCCGCTGCGGCGCACAAATTATGAACTTGACAGTGACTGCAACCAATGGAATTGTATTTTTGGGGAACGGGCGGTCGAATAATTGAATCAGGCGACGGTTTAAAGCGTCGGGCATTGGTGCTTGCTTGGACGCTGCTGGTCGCGTGGACTTGGCGGCGACGCCTTCGGCGGTTCTCCGATGAGGAGTTCGAGCATGGGGAAATCTAAATATCTGGCTCTGGGCGCGCTCGCCATGACGGCCAGCGTCGCCGCGATGAGCGTTGCGCAAGCGTCGGTCGTCATCACTCAGATCGGGCCGCAGAATACCAGGACCTTCGACAACAACGCGGTCGGCTCGACCTCCGGCACTTCATCCACCAATTCAGGGCCGATTTCATTTACGACCGCCGCCGGCGCGGTCGCAAATGGCACAGCTTCAACTAACGCCGCGCCGGCGGGCGACACGAGCAACTATTTGTGGGACGTGGCGGGCGCCACGGTCACGTTCACCAATGGCCCTGTTCATTGGGTTGATATCTATTGGGGCTCGATCGATGGCTCTCCCGGAAGCTCCAACAACAATGTTCTTGCCTTGAGCATCGCCGGGGATACGATTACCGGAGCGGACCTCGCCGGGATGGGAATTGGGGTGGACGGAAGCGGCAATCAACACAGCGCGGGTGACAACCAGTGGTTCCGGATCTCGGACTCCAACGGTCAAGCGTTCAGTTCGTTCACCGTTAGCTCGTCGACCAACGCATTCGAGTTCGACATGGCGGCGCCTGAGGCGTCGACCTGGGCGATGATGGTTTTTGGCTTCGCCGGCCTCGGCTTCGCCGCCTTCTACGGCAGGCGCAAGGGCGACATTTCGATCGTCTCCGCGTAATCGGGGCGCAAGACCAAAACTCGCGAAAGGCCGCCTCCGGGCGGCCTTTCTTTTTGGCCGCTCTTTTTGGCCGCCGGCGCGCCGAAGCGCCGAACATTCAACTTGTCGTGAAGTCTGCTGCTGAATTCCGCGCAAAACGATGGCCAGCGCCCGGCGCTGCTCGCGGGGCCAGTGAATGAGATAAAGAAGAAACAGTCGATTGACGCAACGACCAATCGCCTCTGGCGCGCGGGCGATGGCGCGCCGATCTCGATTTGGGCGAATTTCCGCTGCGGCGCGTCAAATATGAACTTGACAGTGATCGCAACCGATGGAATTGTACCTTTGGGAACGAGCGGTCGTATATTGAAACAGGGGGCGGTTAAAGTGTCGACCGTTAATGCCCTCTTTAGCTTGGCGCCGACGCCGTTGGCGTTTTTTCCGACGAGGAGTTCGACCATGGGGAAACTTAAATATCTAGCGATTGGAGTGACGGCCTTTGCGCTGGTCGGGGCGACGCCGGCTTTCGCGATGGTGAATCTCGTCTCGAACGGCGACTTCGAAACCAACGGCGGCAACGGACAGCTCGCCTTCAACACGACCGCGATGGACTGGTCCGTGCCCGCGCTGAATGGCAGCTATGCCTTCCTCTACAACGCGGGCGGCGGCGGCTCGAGCGGCACGACCGCCGACAACGGCGGCGCGACTGGCCAGTATGGGAACGTGGCGATCTGGGGACCTGGCAATGGTTCGAGCAACGGACTCACGCTCAGTCCCAATGGCGGTGCATTCGTCGCGTCGGATCCGGATTTCCAGAACGGAGCGTTGACACAATCCATCACCGGGTTGACCAGCGGCCAAACCTACGCCGTGTCCTTTTACTGGGCCGCAGGGCAGCAGCACGGCTTCAGCGGACCTACCTCAGCAGGGTGGGACGTCGCCCTAGGTTCTGACCCAATTCAGTCGACCGGGAACGCGTCGATTGGGTCGCATGGTTTCAGCGGTTGGAATATGTCGACTTTTGACTTCGTTGCGCAAGGAACGAGCGAGACGCTCTCCTTCCTCGCCACTGGAACGGGGGGCGCCCCATTGCCGCCCTTCGCGCTGCTGGATGGCGTGAGCATGGCGGCGGTGCCGGAACCGTCGACCTGGGCGATGATGCTGCTCGGCTTCGCCGGACTGGGCTACGCGGGCTTCCGCAGCCGCCGGCGCCCGGCGATCTCGATCGTCTGAGACTCGCATTCAATCAGACCAAACGACAAGCCGCCCGTTCACGGGCGGCTTGATCGTTTTGAGCGCCTCTTGATCGTTTTGAGCGCTTGGGGCATGTTTCGCCGGGCCCTCAAAACTCGGCCCGACTTGAGTGGCGGGGTGCTTGGAATTTCTCATGGCCGCGTACCTGATTGAGCACTCTCGGCCCGTTTTCATAAATCTGCTGCGAAGCGGCGTTTGGCTCGTTATAATTGCGGCCATCTTTGTCCCGTTGGAGCGGTTGTTCGCGCTTCATCCGCAGAAGATCTTCCGCAAGGAAGCGGCGGTCGACATCGGCTACTATTTCCTCAACGGCTTGGCTATTGCGTTTGTGCTTGCCGCGCCGCTCTCGATTGTTGCTATGGTCGTCCGTCACGCGATTCCCGGAAGCGTCGTCTTGACGATTGGCGCCTGGCCGCTTTGGGTCCGGGCATGCGCGGCGATGGTCGTGGGCGAGTTCGGCTACTACTGGGGCCATCGCCTGACCCATCAGGTCCCGTTTCTATGGCGCTTCCATGCGGTGCATCACAGCGCCGAGCAACTCGACTTTCTCGTGAGTTCACGCGGGCATCCAGTTGATGTCGTATTTTCCCGCATGTGCATGCTGACCCCACTTCTTGCGTTGGGCTTGGTCAATACCGTCCGATTCAGCGACGGGATAATCCCGATAGTCGTCCTGCTTTTTGGAACGATTTGGGGTTTTTTCATTCATTCAAACCTGCGCTGGCGGCTCGGTCCGCTGGAGTGGCTGATCGCCACGCCAGGCTTCCATCACTGGCATCACACCTACGGCGGGCGACAGCGTGATTGCAATTATTCCACAATGTTGCCTTGGATCGATCGTCTATTCGGCACCCACTACCTGCCCGACGTCTGGCCGGAACGCTATGGCATCGCCGAGCCGATGGCCCATTCGCTGGTCGGCCAGCTCGTCCAGCCGTTGACGCCGGAGCACGCGACGCTGTCCGACGAGCCGGCGGGCGTTGCCGCGCCGGTCGCGCAAGTCGAGGCGGCCGGCGCGCCGGCGAGACCCCGTCCACAAGGCTCGGCTTGATTTGCCGAGCGGCGATTGGCGTCGGCGTCCGCGAAACCTCGATGTCGGCGCGATCTCGCCCGTCCCGTTGGCGGTCTTCTCTCGGCGCCGTCTTCACGGGCGCCATTCGGCCCGAAATTTCTTCGCGCCGAGCCGCCAATTCCGTCCAATTGGACTTGACTATTCGATACAACTATCGAATTGTACAACCGGCGTATGCGACCGGGATGGCGGTGCAACCCCGGTCGTGTGAACCTGCTTTGAACCTGCGCCGTCCCGTGGCGTGTTTGTTCATAAGAAGTTCGCTTCAAAGGCCAATGTGGGGTTGCGGCTTGCAAAGCCGCGCCGCGGACAAACTGATGAAAGACCGCCCTCGGGCGGTCTTTCTTTTGGCCGCCGCCGCAAGCGCATTATCCTGAAGCGCGCGCGCGTTCTCGACCCGCAATTCAACGAAACCGCATCATGCTCTAGCCAGCAACTCGACGATCGGGCGGGCGCTCAAAAAAACATTCTCCAGCCCCATCGCCGACAGTGCTGGGTCATCCCGCCCAAGGCCAACGGCGCGTTCGTAGCGGCGATGGAAGACGTGCTGGCCGTCTACACGCGGCCACGCGATCCCGACCGTCCGCTGGTTTGCCTGGACGAGACCTCGAAGCAACTCCTCGCCGAGACGCGGACGACGATTCGATGAAACCGGGCGCCCGGTCCGTTGCGATTACGAGTACGAGCGCAATGGGACCGCCAACCTCTTCATGCTGTTCGCGCCGCTCGAAGGCTGGCGCCATGTCAAAGTCACGGACCGCCACACCGCCGTGGATTATGCTCACGTCTTGAAAGACTTGGCCGATATCCACTTTTCCGCCGCCCAGATCATCGTTCTGGTCCAGGACAATCTCAACATCCACAGCAAGGCGTCACTCTACCAAGCCTTTCCGGCCGCCGAAGCCAGGCGGCTGGTCGAGCAATTCGAATGGGCCAAATCGTCCCGAGGCGGGCATTTTCCGCCCTCGGCGCGAAGGGCGCGCCGGCCCAGGCGGCCGCTCGACGAGGGCGTCAGACCATGGAAGCTCCAGGCGCGAATCTCCGATCTGCGCTCCTTTTCCTGCTCATGCTGTGCGCGAGCGCCGCCATCGGATTCTTCGTCAATTCGCGCCTGCCCGAAAAGCACAGGTCGCGCAATGCGTTCGAACTGGTGCAGGTCGCGATCACTTTGCTGGTGACATTCGCCGCGATCGTCCTCGCGCTTCTGACGACTTCGGTCAAGGCGGGCTTCGACGCCGCGGAGGACGCGCGCGGGAACTACGCCGCCAACCTCGCCCAGATGGATCGATGCCTGCGCGACTATGGTCCGGAGACGCAACACATTCGCGAGCAGCTGCGCGGCTACGTCGCCGCCGTCATCGCCAGCACCTGGCCGAGCGAGCCGCCCCCGACACATGTCAAATACCCGGACGTGTCGCACATTCCGCAACTCGGCGAGAGCTTCGTCCTCGGCGATATCATGAACGACGTCGGGTTGGAGATCCGCTCGCTGACGCCGACCGATCCGCTGCGCCAACACCTGGCCTCCGCCTGCATCCGTCAGTATTCGGATCTAATCAAGAGCCGATGGGCGGTGATCGAAAGCATTCGCCCGTCGATCTCGCCAGCCTTTTATTGGCTGCTGGTGTTCTGGTTCGTGATCCTGTTCGCGAGCTTCGGCGTCATGGCGCCGCCCAACGCGATGAGCGTGACCGTCATTCTGCTGTCGGCGGTCTCCATGGCGGTCGCGATGTTCGCGATCCTCGACATGGACCTGCCCTACGGCGGCCTGTTCGGCATCGAGAGCACATCGATGCGCCATGCGCTCGCGGACATGATGCGCTGAGCCGCGACCCCGCTTGGCTCCTTGTCAGTCCACGCAGCATCGATGCCAAGGACAGCGCGCGGATGAAAATGTCGGCGGTCATGTCCTCTCACGCCTGACTCTGCGCGCCGGCCTGTTCGACCCGGATCGCCGTCTCGACCTCTTCGTCTCCCCCGGCGTGGGCGCTGCGGCTCATGGCGCCGTCGCGGGCGTCGAAGCCGACCGCGACCCGGACGTAGCGCGCGTCGGCGCAGATGCTCTCCGTCGGATCGAAGGCGACCCAGCCGAGGCCTGCGGTATGGGCCTCGGCCCAGGCGTGAACCCCCGCGCCCTCCCCGTCTTCGTCGGCTGTCCGATAGCCGGCGACGAAACGCGCCGGAACGCCGAGCCTGCGCGCGCAGGCGATGAAGACATGGGCGAAATCGACGGCGCGGCCGCGGCGCAGCGCGAACGCCTCGGCGGCGGAATCGGGGGCGTCAGAGCCGTCCGGCTCGAACGCCATCTCGCCGTTGAGCGCGCTCGTCAGGCGATGCATCGCGTCCAGCGGGTCGGCGGCGCCGGCGGTCGCCGCGGCGGCGAAATCATGCAAGGCGCCGTTGACCCGCGCGAGCGGGCTGTCGCGCAGATACATATCGGCCGGAAGCCGCTCCACCGTTCCCCTGAGGACGCCGGCCGCGTCGGTGGTTTCGACCTCGCCGGCGGCCGCGACGACGAAGCGCTCGACCACCCCGTGATGCGAGAACGAGGTGAGGACATTGCCATGCGCGTCCTCGCCCTTGCGCAGGGCCCCGTCGACGTCGACGCCGAGCCGCCAGCGCAGCACATATTGGCTGTCGAAGCCGTGCGGGGTTAGCCGCAGGTTGAGATTGATCGTGCGGGCCGCCGGGGCGAACCGATGAACGATCTCGTGCGAAATCCTGATCCGCATGGTTCGATCCGCCGGCCTTTCAGGTGAAGAGATATTGCTCGGAGATCGTCGCCGAAAGGCGCGCGTTATCCTCGATGAATTCGGTGATGAACTCGTGCAGGCCGCCCTGAAAGATTTGGGTCATGTTCGAGCGCTCGAGCCTGGAGTGGGTCGCGCGCGCGTGTCTTTGCGCGACGCCGCTGCGTCCGTCCTCGCGCGCCAGCGAATTGAGCGCGCGGTCGATGCTCTCGTAGCACGAGATCAGCGAGCGCGGCATCGACGCCTTCAGGATTAAGAGGTCGGCGATCAGCCACGGCCTGACCCGGTCGCGATAGACCCAGTGGTAGGCGGTGGCGGCCGAGACCGCGCGCAAGATCGCGACCCACTGGAAATAGTCGAGCGAGCCGCCGACGGGTTCGCTCGAGGGCAGCAGCAGGTGATATTTCACGTCGAGCAGGCGCGCCGTGTTGTCGGCGCGCTCGATGAAGACCCCGAGGCGGTTGAACCAGTAGGCGTCGTTGCGCAGCATGGTGCGGTAGCAGGCGCCGTCGAAATCGAGCGAGGCCTTCTTCACGTAGTCGAGAAAGCGCGTCAGCGCCAGGCGATCGAGCGGTTGAGCGAGATGGTGGCTGCCCTCGAAGCGCTTGAGCTCCAGCCATGCGTCGTTGATTGCGGTCCAGGTTTCGGAGGTGAGCGCGGTCCGGACCGCCCTTCCCGCCGCGCGCGCGTTTTCAAGGCAGTTGCGGATCGAGGACGGGTTGGAGCGGTCGAAAGTCAGGAACTCGACCGCGGTCTCTTCGTCGAGCTCGCCGTGGGCGGCGATGAAGCTGTCGAAGGCGCCCGCGGCGTTGAGCGCGCTCTCCCACTCCCCGTTCTTCTCGCCTTCGGATTTGGGCAAGTATTCGAGCCTCAGCGTCGCCTCGATCGTGCGGGCGATGTAGTCGGCCCTCTCCATGGAGCGGGCGAGCCAGAAAAGATTGTCGGCGGTGCGGGCGAGCATAGCTTACGTCTCGCCGTCGGCGTCGTCGACGATCCAGGTGTCCTTGGTGCCTCCGCCCTGGCTCGAATTGACCACCAGCGAGCCCTCCGTCAGCGCGACGCGCGTGAGGCCGCCGGGGACGATCCGCACGCCGTCCGCGCCCGACAGCACGAACGGCCTCAAGTCGACATGACGGGGCGAGACGCCGCTCGTGAAGGAGGCCGGACAGGTCGACAGCGCAAGCGTCGGCTGGGCGATATAGTTGTTGGGATCGGCCTTGATCTTGGCCGCGAATTGCTCGCGCTGAGCGACGGTCGCCTGGGGGCCGACCAGCATCCCGTAGCCGCCGGAGCCGTTGACTTCCTTGACCACCAGCTGATCGAGGCGCTCAAGCACGTATTTAAGCCATTGAGGCTCCCGGCAGCGATGGGTCGGCACGTTCTTGAGCAGCGGCTCCTCGGAAAGATAGAAACGGATCAGCTCGGGGACGTAGCTGTAAATCGCCTTGTCGTCCGCAATGCCGGTGCCGATTGCATTGGCAAGCGTCACATTGCCCGCCAAATAGGCGCCCACGAGCCCCGGCACGCCCAGAATCGAGTCCGGATTGAAGACGAGCGGGTCGAGAAAATCGTCGTCGACCCGCCGATAGATCACATCGACGCGGCGCGGCCCGAGAGTCGTGCGCATGAAAACCTGGTCGTCGTCGACGAAAAGGTCGCGGCCCTCGACCAGCTCGACGCCGAGTTTATCGGCGAGGAAAGAATGCTCGTAATACGCCGAATTGAAGGGTCCCGGCGTCAGCAGCACGATCGTCGCCTCGCCCCAGTCGCGTCGCGGGGCGACCGATCGCAAGCAGGCGAGAAGTTCATCGGGATAGTCGTCGACCGGGGCGACGCGGTGGCGCGCGAAAAGATCGGGCAGCAACCGCATTGTCACTTCGCGATTTTCCAGCATGTAGGACACGCCGGACGGCGTCCGGGCGTTGTCCTCCAGCACGTAAAAGGATTCGTCGTCGACGCGCACAATGTCGATGCCGGCGATATGCACCCAGATGTCGTGCGGGGCGCGGCGGCCGATCATTTCCGGCCGATAGTAGGGATTGCGCAGGATCAACTCCGGCGGAACGATCAACTCCTTGAGAATCGCCCGCGCCCCGTAGACGTCCTTCAGGAACAGGTTGAGCGCATTCGCCCGCTGGGTTAGGCCCTGCTCCAGCCGCCGCCACTCCGCGCGCGACAGGAGGCGCGGAACGATATCGAAAGGGATCAGCCGCTCGGCGGCGTCCTTGTCGCCGTAGACGCCGAACGTGATGCCGATCCGGCGGAACATGTATTCGGCCTGGGCGCGCCGCGCGGCCAGCAATTCCGGCGGCGTCTCCGCGAGCCATTGCGCAACCTCGTGGTAGAGCGGTCGCGTCCGGCTGCGGTCAAGCCCCATTTCGTCAAACGTCGTCATGCCGCGCGCCCGAATCTTTCGCCAATCCGCCTCCCCCGGCGCGACACGGGCGCCGTTCTCAATCCGTGGTCGCAACTTCCGTGCCGCCGCGACGGGCAATCTCGAGCGCCTCGGCGCCGCTAATGGGCGCCTCGGCGGGCCAGACGTCGAAATCCGCGTCCAACGCGAGCGCGCTGGCGAGCCGGCGCCGGAACGTCTCGCGCGGCATTCCCACCGCGCCGAGGCTCGCCAGATGGTCGGTGAGAAACTGCGCGTCGAGCAGTCGAAAGCCGCCGGCGCGCAGCCGGGCGAACAGATGGACCAGCGCGACCTTCGAGGCGTCGCGCACGCGATGAAACATGCTTTCGCCAAAAAACGCGGCGCCAAGGCTGACCCCATAGAGCCCGCCGACCAGCGCGTCACCGTCGTAGGTCTCCACCGAATGGGCGTGCCCCGCCTGGTAGAGCGCCCAATAGAGGCGAACGATGTCGTCATTGATCCAGGTCTTCTCACGCTCGGCGCAGGCGCGCATCACGGCCTCGAACCCATGGTCGACGACGACGCGGAAACGATCCGAGCGCACCGTCCTGGCGAGACGTCTGGAGACGACGAGGCCATCAAGCGGAAAGACGCCCCGCTCTTGCGGCTCGACCCAGAACAGTTCCTTGGCCTCAGCGCTTTCGGCCATCGGAAAGACGCCGATCGAATAGGCCCTGAG
This sequence comes from uncultured Alphaproteobacteria bacterium, assembly GCA_963835955.1. Lineage (GTDB taxonomy): Bacteria > Pseudomonadota > Alphaproteobacteria > Rhizobiales > Beijerinckiaceae > Roseiarcus. The sequence continues at coordinate 13,733 of CAWIHZ010000017.1, forward strand.
CAGGATGTCGGCCGTCAACTCGAATTGTCGTGGCCTGGGTTTCATCGGGCAATCGTGGGGCCGCCCGCGCCAACCGTCAAGGCGACGGGACTCAAAAGGCCTTGCCGCCCTTCGAGGGACCGTCTAGCTTCAGCAGCGATGGTTCCCTTCGGGGATCAAAAGGGAACGCGGTGCGGGCGGAAACGCCCAATTCCGCGGCTGCCCCCGCAACTGTAAGCGGTGAGACGACGCCACTCATGATCACTGGGAAACCGGGAAGATCGGCGTCCGTCGTTGACCCGCGAGCCAGGAGACCTGCCATCGCTCGTTAAAGCCGATCTCGGGCGAGGTGACCGATGGTTTGTCTCTTTTGCGGCGCCGCCCGCGATCGTGCTGTTTCCCCCCAACAGCATGCGAGGGCGCCATGCCGGGAATCGTCTCAAGCTTGCTGAACGAAGGCGGCGCTGATCTGCGCGGCCGGTTGACCGCCATCTACGCTGTTCTGATCGGCGGCAATATTTTCATCTGGCTCTGGGCGCTCGTCGCCCTGCGCGGCCAGCCGGTCCTCATCGGAACGGCGCTGCTCGCCTATACGTTCGGCCTTCGCCACGCGGTCGACGCCGACCATATCGCGGCAATCGACAACGTCACCCGCAAGCTGATGCAGCAAGGCCAACGTCCGGTCGGCGTCGGCTTCTTCTTTTCGCTCGGCCATTCCGCCGTCGTGGTGCTGCTTTCGATCGCCGTCGCGTTCGCGGCGTCGGCGCTCACCACGCGCTTTGACTCGATGAAGGCGGTCGGCGGCGTCATCAGCACGAGCGCGTCGGCGCTCTTTCTGTTCGCCATCGCCTTCATCAACATTCTGGTCCTGATTTCGGTCTACCGGACCTTTCAGGCGTTGAAGCGGGGCGAACCATTCGCAGAGGACGATGTCGATATCCTGCTCAACAAGCGCGGATTCCTCTCACGCATCTTCCGTCCGCTGTTCCGGCTGGTCGCCAAGAGCTGGCACATGCTGGCGATCGGGTTCCTGTTGGGGCTCGGCTTCGACACCGTGACGGAAGTCGCGCTGTTCGGCATTTCCTCGGCGCAGGCGGCCAACGGCATGTCGTTCAGCTCGATCATGGTGTTCCCGGCGCTGTTCACCGCCGGCATGTCGCTCATCGACACCACCGACGGCGTATTGATGCTGGGAGTCTATGGCTGGGCCTTCATGAAGCCGGTCCGCAAGCTCTATTACAACATGACGATTACGGCTGTTTCCGTCATCGTCGCGGTCGTCATCGGCGGCCTGGAAACGCTCAACCTCGTCGGCGATCAATTGGGCCTCACCCATGGGGGCGGATTCTGGGGCGCGATCGGCGCCCTCAACGATAACTTCGGCGTGCTCGGCTACGTCATTATCGGCATTTTCGTGCTAAGCTGGCTTGGCTCGGTCGTTTTCTACAAGTTCATGGGCTACGACGAGCTCGAAATCGACGTCGCGACTCCCTGATCGGGCGGCGTGAAGGTTTGGGCCCCGCCGACGGCCCAATTCCTTCCTTCGGCCCCTTTTGGGCCGCTCAGCGGCAATAGCGCCAAAGCCGCCCCCGCGCGATTTGCGGCAGCTCGGCAATGTGCTGGAGCCAGACATGATTTTTGGCCCTGAAATTCTTCTCATAGTCTCCGTCGGCGTCGTTGGCGTCTTGCACACGATCGTCCCCGATCATTGGGTTCCAATCGCCTTGCTTGCCCGACAGCGAGGCTGGTCAAAAGCGGAGACTGCGCGCGCTGCGCTCCAGGCGGGCGTTGGGCACATCCTCTCGACTTTGGCCATTGCGGCGGTCATTTGGATCGCAGGCGTCGCCGTCGCCGCGCGCTTCGCTCATTATGTCGACAGCGCCGCCAGTCTCGCTTTGGTCGTCTTTGGCGGCTGGATCGCCATCGCCGCATGGCGCGACCTGCGTCGGGCGACCGGACACGGATTTGGTCACGGGCGCGGACACGAGCACGACCACGTTTTTTCGTTCCTGGCCGGAATTACGCCCGAGCGCGTCCATGGCCTGGAGTTGCGGCGCATCGACACCGGCCATGGGATCGTTGAGCTGTCAATCAACGAAGATGGCGCATCGCCTCGCTTCCGCCTGTCCGGGCCGCCGGCCGATTGGGTAAGACTGGAAACGCGACGGGAGACGGGCGAGCGGCGACGCTTCTCTTTCGCCATGCGGGACGGGTATTGGGAGTCCCTCGAACAGATCGCGGCGCCGCACCGCTTCGATGTCGTGGTGACGATCGGACACGAAGGCCATGCGCATTCCTACCGCGCCAGCTTTGCCGAAGATGACGCCCACGACCATGACCACGGGCGCGGCGGCGATCGTGACGGCGACTGCGAGGATGGGACGCTGCTCGCGGATGACCCGCTCTATGCGCCGATGCGCGGCGGGGTCGCGGTCCTGGTCCGGCATAAGCACGCTCATCGGCACGGCGACCGCGGCGCCGTCCACACGCATTGGCACGATCACGACGCCGCGACCGCGCATCCGGTGACGTCCGACCTGGACGCTTTCCCGCCGCCGCATTCGCACCTGCACAAGACAACCGCCCGCATGGCGCTGCTGCTGATCCTCGGATCGTCGCCGATGGTCGAAGGCATCCCGGCCTTCTTCGCCGCCGGCAAATTCGGTTTCGGGGTCATTGTCGCCATGGCGCTTGTGTTCGCGGCGAGCACGATCGCGACCTACGTCGTGATGTGCGTCTATTCCACGGCCGGCTTGGAGCGGTTGCATTTCGGCGCGTTCGAGCGCTATGGCGAGGTGTTGAGCGGAGCTTTCATCGCGTTGGTCGGGGTGGCGTTTTGGCTGTGGCCGGCAATGTAGTTTCGCCGAGCGAACGCCCCGACGCCAACGTTCATGTTCAGCCAGTCGCGATCGAGCGGAGCGTCCCCGACGGCCAGGATATTCGCCGGAGCGCCGGCGTCGTCACGCCGCGATCCGCCGCCCGCGGTTCCAGAGCCAGAATGGCGCGCCGGTCAGGAGGATTTCCAGCGCTTCGGCGCTCTGCCAGCGACCGTTGACCGAGACCCTGGGCAGCTCGGTCAATCGCCCGGCGTGGCCGTCAAACAGCATGCCCGGCCGCGTGGTCGCCGCCGTCTCGAACCCGACCTCGCGCGCCAGCTCGAACTCCCGCCGCCCCGCGCTGGCGGCGTCGCCGACCGGATAGGCGAAGTGACGCACGGGGATATCGAGCCGCGCCTCCAGCGCCGCTCTCGATTCTTTCATCTCGGCCCGGGCCTCGGCCGCCGACCAATGCGCCAGGCGCCGGTGCGTCACCCCATGGGCGCCGATGGTCGCGAGCGGATGGCGGCTCAGCGCCGCGATCTCGCTCCAGTCCATGAACAGCCCGTCGGCGAGCCTGCGGGCGTCGACGGCGGCGCGGCGGGCGAGATCCCCGACCCTATCGAGCAGCACCGCTTCCGGCCGTTGGCGCAGCAGCCAATAGATCCTGTCGAACGCCGCCGATTTCTCCTCCGGCGTGCGCGCGGCCAGGCGCACCCGCGCCCCGGCGATGGAGAGTTCGACGGTCTCGAGGCGCCGCACCGCCTCCTCCAGCTCCAGCCACCACAGCCGCGCCGTGCGCTCGATAAATCCGGTCGCGCAATAGACCGTAAACGGCGCGCCGCGCTTCTCCAAGACCGGCAGCGCGACTTGGAGCGTGTCGCGATAGCCGTCGTCGAAGGTCACGGCGGCGAATGGCGCGCTCTGCGGATCGGCGATCCGCCGGCGCGCCTCGTCGAGCGAGACCGGTTCGAAACCTTCGCGGGCGACGATCCGCAACGCGAGATCGAGAAATTCCGGCGTGATCTCCAGGCCTCGATTGGGCGCGTAGCGGCGCGGGCGCGAGCGCGCGGGCAGCACCCGATGGAAGGTCAGAATCAGGCCGCGTCCGCGCGTCGCGGTCCTGGCCAGACGGTGCAATCCGCTGGCGCGAAATCCGGCGAAGCCGGCGCTGATGAGCCTGTTCCTGAGCGGCATGTTCGGTCGCAAGACAGCATGACCCGGCGCTCCTTTCCGAAACTTTACCCTGACCTCGGCGAAATCTTGCTCCAAGCGCCGCGAAACCGATCGTTGAGGGATTTCGCCGAGGGTGAGCGCCGCCGTTCCGAAAGGGTGAAATCTTGAACGCCGCCCGCGCCATCGCCGACAAAGCGCCCTCCGCGCCATCTGTGAAGCCGGGCGCTCCGGTCAGCCTCGACGCGACGGGTTTCTCCCGCGTCGAGGTTTTCGCCTCGCTCGCCGAGGCGGGGCGCGATTGGGCCGAGCTCGCGGCGATCGCCTATGCCTGCCCTTACCAGAGCTTTGGGTTCGCCGAGGCCTGGTTTGAAACCCTCGGCGCCGAGCGCCGCGCCGCGCCCTACATCGTAGTGGCGCGCGGCGCTTCCGGCGCGCCGCTCGCCCTCCTCCCGCTGGCGCGGGTTCGCTACGGCAAGCTCGGCGTCGCCGAGTTTCTCGGCGGCAAGCACTCGAACTACAACCTCGGCCTGTTCCGGCCCGGCCGCGCCTGGAGCAAAGAGGCGCTCGAAGCCCTGTTCGCCGAAGCCGCGCGCGCCGCGAAAGCCCGCGTCGATCTCTTCGCCCTCTTCAATCAGCCCCGCGACTGGGAGGGTTACAAGAATCCCCTCGCCGCGCTCGCCGGCCAGCCGAGCCCGAGTTTCGGCTACAAGTCCTCGCTTCCCCTTTCCTTCGCCGCGTGGCGCGACGCCCACAATTCGAAGGCAGCCCGCAAGAAGCTGCGCAAAGGCGCCGAACGCCTCTCCTCCATCGGCGCGCTCGCACATGTGGTCGCGCGCGATGAGGCCGAGGCCGCCCGGCTTCTCGACGCGGCCATCGCCCAGAAACGGGCGCGCGCGAGCGAGGGCGGCCCCGCGAGCGCTTACGAAAGCGCGGCGGCGCAGGCGTTCCTGCGCCGGCTGGCGTCCGACGCGACCGGCGGGGCCAAGGCGGCGATGGAGTTGCACGCCCTGACGGCTGGCGATCGGGTGGTCGCGACCATGGGCGCCCTGCCCGGCCGCGAGCGCCTCAGCGGCCTCCTGGTCGCCTTCGACCCCGACCCGGAGATCGCCCGCTGCAGCCCCGGCAGACTGTTGGTGCAGGAGGTCGTCGGCTCGGCGATCGAGCGCGGCTTTGCCGAATTCGATCTCGGCGTCGGCGCGGCGCGCTACAAGAGCGAATGCTGCGAAAGTATTGATATATTGTTCGATTCGTTCATCGCCGTCAGCGCCCTCGGCCGGGCGGCCGCGTTCGCCCTTGGCCTCGGGCGACGGCTCCAGGGCCGCGTCAAAAGCTCGCCGCGATTGATGGCCGCCGTCGGGCGGCTGCGCCGGTTGGGGCGATAGAGAATTGCGTCGTTTGTGACAAAACGGGGCCGTCCAGCGGCGTTTCGCCTGTTGACAGTCGAATTTTAAGCGTCATTCGAACCTGACGCGGTTTCCGACCTCGACCCATTGAACGAATTCTAGAATGCTTTTCGATGCATCGGATCGTTCGAATATATGAGAGGGAATAACTTTTCGGTATCGTCTGGTGACTCATCTGAGAATAATTCCAAGTTTTTAGTTCTCATATTTTGGTTGACCGAACGGTCGTTCAGAGGCTGGATCAAGTTTAACGAGTGAACAATCGAATAATTTTGAGCCAACCGGTAGACGCCAGGTCGGCGATACGGTGACAGTGCATATTTTTCAAATCAATAGACTGGTAAGCCGGCAGTCTTAACTCCTCAGGAACCCATGAGGGGTTGAGCGCACTGCCACCGTAATCGCCAGGTTCATGGCGTCGACGCGGAGGGCGAGATCGTGATCACGCGCTGATAACGGCGTTTCGCGTTGTTGTGGGCAGAATCGCCGAGCTGATTGACCTTTTCGGCCGGGCCGATCAGGTTCTTGCGCACGCCCTGACCGCGACTTTGAGTCGTGGCGCGCTGGGCCTTGCGGAGCCGGAGCCCGCCGTCGTCGATGAGTGATCCAACCCCCGATCTTTTTGGCTTCAGGCCGGCGCAAGGCGACCTTTTCGCCGATGAGCCGGGGCGCAACAATGGCGTCGGCGTCGCGGACCCCGACGACATCCGCGCCCGGCTGCACAAGCTGCTGGCCGAGGCGCGCGCGGCGCAATCCCGGCCGCCCTGGAACGAGCGCACGACGCGGATGCACCAGATCGTCTTTCCGCAAATGGCCAACTGGCTGCCGGCCTCCGAGGCCCAGCAATTGTGCTTCGCTTTTCAAGAGGAACTTGCGCGGCTGGGGATAGCGGCCTGAATTCATTGCTTCGGGTCCGAGGCCAGGGCCTGACTTGCGATACCCCGCCGACCCTCATTCGGCCAGGTCCGCTCGGTCGCGCTCGATGATACATGAGTATTATCAGTAGCTTGCAACTTTTTCACGCATTCTCTTCCTGAAAATCAAAAGTCGTGTTACTGTGCCTCTCGTCATGGGCAAAGCAATCGCAAGCGCGAGGCCGAGGGACGGGACGGAAGCCCCCATTCAGTGCGCGCGGGCGCATATCACAGGAGACACATGCTCGTTATTAACCCTGAATTTTTTTCGCTTGGATTCGCCGTAACCCATTGAAAAGTCCCGATTCGCACGAAGGAATCCAAGCAAATCCAAGCAAATCCAAGCATTTTTTCTCTTGGATTTGCTTGGATTTGTTTGGTCCGGCTTGGATTGGCTTGGTTTTCCTTGGAAAAATTTGGCGGCGCTCGATAAACGGCGACGATCGGTGCTTCGCCGCCGGCTCCCTACGCCGCCTCCTCGAGCGCCGACGGCGAGGGCCTCGCCGGGAACGGGATGAATTCGGACGCGACCTCGCCGAAGGCCTTCTTGGCCGCCTCGAGCGCGCGCTCGAGCCGGGCCTCGGGCGCGGCGACGACGATCGCGTCGGCGTATTTGCCCGCCGTTCGCGCCGCCTCCTTGCGCCAGTCGGAAGCGTGGATGACGACGCAGTCGTAGGCCGACGCCAGGGCGTCGAACGCGTCCTCGAGCGCTTCCCCGCCCCCCGGCTCTCCGCCCGAGGGAATGACGTCGACGCTCGACGACAGGTCGCGGCGGATGATCTCCCCGAACCCGACCCTGCCCGCCAAGAGGTCGGCGAGGCCCGCGACCTCGATCTCGCCGGCCTCGTCGCGATCGAGAATGTCGGCGAACCAGTCCTGCGTGACCCCGAGATCGAGGAGCAGGGTCGGGGCGCGCGCCGAGAGCCTGCGGGCGGTTCCAAGCGCGATGGCGAGCGTCTGCCCGCACCTTTGCCCGGTGATCAGGACGATCTGGCCGCAGCCCGGCGCCCTCGCCCGCGCGAGACGCTCGGCGAGCGCGTCGAACGGATCGGCTGCGTCGGGCTCGTCCTCGGCGTTCGGCGCGGGATCGGGAGCGGCCGGCGAGGCCGGCTCTAAGGCCGGCCGGTCTTCGGCGCGCCGCGCGGGCGCTGCGAGCAACCGCGCGGTCCTGATCTCTTCGCTCGCTGGCAGAGCGCCTGCCGCCCCCGCGTAGGCCTCGTTCGAGAGCAGCGCCGACGCCGCGGCGACGCCGCCCGAGATCGCCAGGGCCGCGAGCGTCGCCAGCAGGATGGTCGGCACGGTCCTGGGAAAAGTCGGCAAGCGGGGAGGCTCGGCGGCGGCGATGATGCGCGCGTCCGCGGGCGCGGCGCTGTCGTTTTCCCGCGCCGCCGCCTCGCGATATTTTTGCAGATAGGATTCGAGTTGCTGGCGCGCCGCTGTGGCTTCGAGGTTGAGCGCGCGCAATTGCACATCCTCGGCGTTGCCGGTCGCGACCGTCTTGGATTGCTGCGCCAGATCGGCGCTCAAGGAGGCGACCCGGTCGCCCGCGAGCCGGGCGTCATTCTCCAACGCCCGGACGTTTTTCGCCGCCGCGTCGCGAATCTGGGCGTCCAGCGAGGAGAGCTGGGCGTTCAGTTCCTTCATCCGCGGATGCAGCGGCAGGAGCGTGCGCGCGGCCTCCGCGATCTGGGCCTTCAGCGCCACCCGCGCCTCGGCGAAGCGGCGCATCGATTGGTCGGTGATCGAGTCGGGCGCGTCGTCGAGTTGACCCTCTCTCTCCAGCCGGCGCAGAAGCTCGACCTTGGCCGCTGCGGCCGCCTGGGCGGAGCGCGCGTTGGCGAGCTGGGCATTGAGATCGAACAGCTGCTGAGCGGGGACGGTCTGGCCGTTGGCGCCGGCGAGCAGCCCCGATTGGGCGCGAAAGGCCTCGACCTTGGCGTCGTCGTCGGCGACCTTGACCCGCAATTCCTCGATCTTTCGCGACAGCCACGCTCCGGCGGTCCGCGCCGCGTTCGCCTTGGCGTCTTCCTGCGACCGCAGATAGAGCTCGGCGACGGTATTGGCGCCGCGCGCGGCGAGCTGCGGATCGCGCGAGACGAATTCGATCTGCAGCACCCGTGTCCGAGGCACCGGAAATACGGTCAGACGCGACAGAAATTTGTCGACGACCCGCTGGTCGACTTTTCCATCGGGGCCGCTGCTCGCCGAAGCGTTGAATTCCGGGTTCTGCGCAAGCGCGAGCTTGTCGATCGCCTTGCGGGCAAGGTCGACTGTCGCCACCGTCTCGGCCTGGCTCTGGACTGCTTCGGGGTCGATCGTCGACGCCGGATCGTACCCTGGCGCCTTGTCCGGACGCGTGTAATAGCTTTCGCGATCCTCCAGCAGCACTTTGGCGACCCCGGTGTAACGGGGCGTCGCCACCAGGACGAAGGCCGAGGAGAGGAGCGCACCCGCGAGCGCCGGCAGGAGGACCCATCGCCAGCGCCGTTTGATTCCCCTGGCGAGGCGCGACAGGTCGATGGCCTGATCGCGGCCAAGCGCCGCGATCTCCGACGCGCTCTCGCCGTTCATGCCACGCTCCGCTCACTCGCGCGCACCCCGCGCCCTCATGTCTGAAAATTGCGTCAATATAGTTGCCGCGGAGTTAAAGACGCAGCTTTCGCGTTGGCGGTTCATTAACCATGCGCCGATAGAAAAATATTGTGATCGAACACGGCCGTCGCGGACTTCGCAATGAGAGCTTTTCTGGGCGTTCTGGCGATGCTCGCGGCCGCGATCGTCGGCGGCTGCGCCACTCCTAACTACGCATACTCGCCGCCCCCCGCGCCCGCCGGCGCGCCTTATCGCCTGGCGAGCGGCGACCGTCTGCGGGTGATCGTGTTTGGACAAGACAATCTGAGCAATTCGTTCTCGGTCGACAGCGCCGGCGTCATCGCGATGCCGTTGATCGGCAGGGTGCGCGCCCAGGGCCTCACCACGGCCGAACTCGAACAGGCGATCGCAGCGCGCCTGCGGCAAGGCTATGTGCGCGATCCCAGCGTGTCGGTGGAAGTCGAGGCCTTTCGGCCGTTCTTCGTGTTGGGCGAGGTCGGCGTCGCCGGGCAGTATCCCTTTATCAGCGGCATGACGGTGCAGAACGCGGTCGCCGTCGCCGGCGGCTTCACGCCTCGCGCTGTCGAAGACAGCGTCGACATCACCCGGATCGTCAACCGGCGCCCGGTGACGTTTCAGGAGCCCCTGTCATTCCTCCTGTCGCCGGGCGACACTATAACAGTGCGTGAAAGGTTCTTTTAGACACTCGCGCTACAACTGCCGATCGCGGGACAATCGGAACCACCACTCATGTCGACCTCTCGGGGCGCGGCCGACAAGCTGAGGATCGCGCATGTTTTTCGCGCGCCGCTTGGCGGGCTCTTTCGCCATGTCGTCGATCTGGCGGGCGAGCAGGCGAGCCGCGGACATGATATCGGCATGTTTTTCGACAGTCGAGGGAATTGCCAGCGCGTCGAGCAGGCGCTGGCCCAAATCCCGGGCGGTCTCAGGCTCGGCGTCCGCACGACGCCAATTCGTCGCAAACCGGGCCTGTCCGATATCTCGGCATTCACGCGATTATGCGCCTGGCTCAGCGAGGTGGAGCCAGACGTCGTGCATGGGCATGGCTCGAAGGGCGGCTTTTACGCCCGGGCGACCAAGCTTGCGGGCCGCGCGAGAACGGCGGCGCGCGCCTATACGCCGCACGGCGGCAGTTTCAACTATAAGCCCGGCGGCATCGCGAGCGCCGCCTACATGGCGATCGAGCGGCTGCTTTCTCCTGCGACCGACGTTTTTCTTTTCGAGAGCGTTTATATCGAAAGCCGGTTTGATCTTTCCGTCGGCGCAAAAACCAGGGTTCGACGCGTCGTTCATAACGGCTTGCGGGCCGCTGAATTCGTTGAAGTCAAGCACGCCGAGGACGCGGCCGAACTCCTCTATGTCGGTGAGCTTCGCGCGGCGAAGGGCGTCGACACCTTACTCGAGGCCGTCGCACTCCTGCGCCAGACCCGCCAGCCGGGGCCCAGGCTCGTTCTCGTCGGCTCTGGTCCGGACGAGGACCTGCTGACGGCCAGAGCGCGCCGCCTCGGTATCGCCGATCGCCTGTCGATTCCGGGCCCAATGCCGATTCGCGCGGCGATGACGCTCGGTCGGATTTTAGTGGTCCCCTCGCGTGCCGAGTCCCTCCCCTATGTCGTGCTGGAGGCGGCTGCGGCGCGCGTTCCCCTGGTCGCCACCGACGTCGGCGGAATCCCCGAGATATTCGGGCCGTACAAGGATCGGCTTGGCCCTTCCGGCGATCCCGCGGATCTCGCCCGTCGGCTGGCGGAGATGCTGGACAAGAGCCCTTCGCAGCGGGACGACGAAGCCGCAGATCTGAGCCGGTTCGTCGGCGATAAATTCTCTATCGAGTCCATGACTGACGCAGTGCTGTCGGGTTACCGGGACGCGCTCGCGAGCCGGCGGATCGAATCTCTTGCGGCCTCCGGGGCCTCGATGCGGCCACGTCCAGGGGGCTAGGGGTATGTCCGATATCGCAGCAAGCGAGCTTCGGCGGCTGCCCTCCGCGGAACCGTCGTCGTCCAGGGAACGATCGAAGCAATCGTTCTCCGAGGCGCTCAGCGCGCTCGCATCCGAACCGGCGAAGCCGGCCTATTCAATGATTGTGCTGTCAGGCGTCATAAGCGCCTTCGAATGGCTCGCGCTTACCCTTTCAGGCGTCATCCCCTATCATGTCCATATTGTAGCCAACATCGGCCCGCAGCCGCTCTACACCGCCATCAGCGCGCTCGCAGCGACCCTTGCGATCGTCGTCTTCCATTCGCTGCGCGTTTATGCGCCGCGGGCGTTACGCCGCCCGCTTCGCCCGCTTATCCGCATGGCCGGAGGCTGGACCGCGCTGGTTCTCGCCGTCATTACGGCGACCTTCTTCCTCAAAGCGGACCCATACATTTCGCGCATCTGGATGGCGGCATGGTTCGTCTCGGGAATCACGGTCCTCGCCATCCTCCGGACCGCGCTCGCCGGTCTCGTGGCGGCGCTTGCGCGCTCAGGGCGCTTTCAGCGCCGGGTGGTCATGGTGGGGGGCGGCGACCTCGCCCGACCGGCGCTGCGCAATTTGAGAAAAGCCGATCCGACAGAGATCCGGGTTCTGGGCGTTTTCGACGATCGCGACGACGCGCGCTCGCCGGATACTGTCGAGGGATTCCCCAAGCTCGGAGACGTCGACGATCTCGTTGACCTAGCGCGGAGCTCCCGCATCGATCTCGTCGTTTTCGTCCTCCCGATCACCGCTGAGCAGCGGATTCTGACGATGCTGCGCAAATTATGCGTACTGCCGGTCGACATCCGCCTCGCGGCCCACGCCAACCGGCTACGCTTCCGGCCGCGGTCTTATTCCTATGTCGGCGAACTGCCGGTGCTCGACATTCTCGACAAGCCCATCGCCCACTGGGACGTCGTCATCAAGCTGCTTTTCGACAAAATCGTCGGCCTGCTCGCCCTCATTGCGCTCATCCCTGTGTTCGCCCTGACGGCGCTTGCGATCAGGATCGAGTTCGGGCGGGCCGGTGCTGTTCAAGCAGAGGCGCTACGGATTCAACAACGAGCTGATAGAGATCTACAAGTTTCGCTCAATGTATGCCGACAAGCTCGACGCTGCTGCGTCCAGGCTCGTCACCCGCAACGATCCTCGCGTCACGCGCGTCGGCCGCTTTATTCGCAAGACGTCGATCGACGAACTGCCCCAACTCCTCAACGTCGTCTTCAAGGGAGACCTGTCGCTGGTCGGACCACGCCCGCACGCCATACACGCGAAGGCGGCGGACCGGCAGTATGACGAAGTAGTCGACGGCTATTTCGCCCGCCATCGCGTCAAACCCGGCATGACCGGCTGGGCGCAGATCAACGGATGGCGCGGCGAAACGGACACGCAGGAAAAAATTCAGAGCCGAGTCGAGCACGACCTCTACTATATCGAGAACTGGTCGATCCTGTTCGATCTGCGCATTCTCGCCATGACGCCGATCTCACTGATCAGAGCGACGAACGCATTCTGAGCGCGATGGGCGGAAGCATCGAGGCGTCATCACTCCGCGCGGCGCGCGATCCCGCCTACTCGGTGGACGTCGCGACCCTCCAGCGCGGGGTCCTCTGGGCCTTCGTCGCCAGCGGCGCCTCGGCCTCGATCGAACCCTCGCCCTATGAATTCATGTTCCTGTTCGCGGTGCTGGCGCTTGGCGCCGCGACATTGCGATTCCATCGCGCCATGATCCCGATGATCGTTACGCTCGCGCTCTACAACGCGGGCGGAATGCTGGCTCTCGTTCCGTTTGTCGACGAGCCCAAGAGCGACATGTTCGTTGCGATCTCGTCGTATGTCGCGCTGACCTCGATATTCTTCGCCGCCATCGTCGCTAAGGACCCACTGTCGCGCATGCGCACAATCCGTTCGGGCTATGTCGCGACGGGCGCGGTCGCCGCGATTCTCGGCATTCTGGGTTATTTCGACGTCGCGGGGCTCGGCGAGCATTTCACCCGGTACGACAATCTGCGCGCGGCCGGCCCCTTCAAGGACCCGAACGTGTTCGGGCCATTCCTCGTTCCCCCGATCGTCTTTCTTCTGCAGGACGTTCTGATCGGCCGGGGCGCCGGACTCTGGCGGCGCGTGACGCTGATGCTGGTCATGCTGCTCGCTCTGCTTCTGACCTTCTCGCGCGGCGCGTGGGGCGTGATGGTGTTCTCGTTCCTGCTTCTGACCCTGCAGACTTTCGCGACGACGACGTCGCCACGCCTGCGGGCGCGCATCCTCATCGTCACAATTGCTGGGGCAGCTCTCGCCGTTCTGGCGCTGGCGGCGGCGGTGTCAATTCCCTCGATCGGCGACGTGTTCGTCGAGCGCGCCTCGCTCGCCCAAGAATACGACGTCGGTGAGCTTGGCCGGTTCGGCTCGCAATTGCGCTCGATTCCGATGTTGCTCGAACGTCCGTTCGGCTTTGGTCCCCTGCGATTCGAGACGATCTTTCCGGCGGCGCCGCACAACGTGTATGTCAACGCCTTCGCGGCGTATGGCTGGCTCGGCGGACTGGGTTTTTTCGCGCTGACCTTTGTCACAGTCTATGTCGGGTTTCGCACCGTTCTTCGGCGCTCCCCGATGCAGCTCGACGCGATCGCCGTCTGGTCGTGCTTGTTGCCGCAGATGGCGCAGGGCTTGCAAATCGACACCGATCATTGGCGTCATCTTTATCTGCTGCTCGGGTGCCTCTATGGCCTGGCTTCGGCCGCATCGATCAAGGAGCGCGAGCTGAAGACCGGACGGACGGACGCCGAACTGCGCGGAGTTTGGCCTACTCGCGTCAAACGACTTTAAGGTCGGGCGCCATGGACCATCACTTCGCCGCGATCGTGTAAGCGTAGCTCGTCATGAGCCGCCAGTCGCGGGCTTCCGCGAGCGCGCTCAAGGCGTCGTTGGCCCAGCGGACTCCGGGCAAATGCCTGAAATAACGGTCGCCCCAGAAGGGCGCGCTCAGGGCGTGGCGGAAGCCGGCCCGTCGGAGCGCGGGGTCGATCACATCCGGATCGGCCGTGCAGAGATCGTAACGGGCCGGAAACTTCGGGTAGTCGCCGTCGTGACGGTCGGAGAAGAAAAAGCGCAGGACCGGGGCCGTCAAGGCCTCGGAGACGAGCCAATTGATCACAAAGGGGGGCGCATAGAGCGTCGGATGAAAGGCCAGCGCCACCCCTCCCGGCGCCAGCAACTCGAACATGTTGGACCAGGCGCGCGCGGCGTCGCGGACATGCTCCATCACCATGCGCGAGAAAATGAGATCGTAACGTCCGCGAAAGGAAGGATCGATCGCGCCGGCGATGTCGAACTGGACCTTGCCGAATTCCGCCGGGCACATCGCCAGTTCGCGCGCGTCGATGTCGTTGACCGCGTAGGCGATGCCCGCGCTATCGGCTTCTTGGGGGGTCAAGAGCGGTCCGCGGCCGCCGCCGATTTCCAACGCGCGCACGAGGCAGTTCTCGTGCCGTCCGGCCGCCCGGCAATGGTCAGCGAAGCCGAGCACGCTCGCCTGGTAGTTATCCCAGGCCCAGAGTTCCCGGCTATCGTAACCGAGCCGGCGCAGAGGCGCGGCGAGAAACGGCGAGGCGCCCAGGCGGCGGTCAACCCGAGCCTGACGTTCGGCCTCAGGCGCGGCGGCGGCGTTCGAGAGCAGCGCGACATAAGCCATCGGTCCCATTCCTTTCGCCCAGGCAAAATGAGACCTCCAAGGATTTTAGACAATTCAATCCGAATGTTAATGTTACTATGCGGAGGTCCAATTCCGAACCAAGGGGCTCGCGGAATACGTACGGCTTTGGCCTTTTGTCGCGCAGCAGGGTCAATCGGCGCCACGTCGATGCTAATGTGATAGTCCCGTGAGGCTCGAAAACGCGAGCTCGCAGCGATCAAGAGGAGAACTCGGCCCATGAATTCCGCCGGCAGGGTCGCTTCGGCAGCCGAGGACTGCCGCGCCGCCGGTTCACGGTCGCGGAGGTCGATGCGATGGTCGCCGCCGGCGTGATGGAGGAGGACGAGCGCGTCGAACTGATCGGGGGAGCTGGTTCTGATGACGCCGAGGGGAAACAAGCATGAGGTCGTGAAGGAGGCGCTGCTGCGGCGGCGGTTTCGCATGGCCCCGGACGACGTCGACCTGACCCCCGAAACGACATTCCGTTTAAGCGGGGACACCTATCTCGAGCCGGACGCCGTCATTTATCCCCGCGCGACCGGCCTCGGAGGACTGACCGGGGAGAGCGTGCTGCTCGTCGTCGAAATCGCCAATTCCTCGCTCCGCTACGACACGGAGCCCAAAGCGGCGCTCTACGCCAACTCCCAAAGCCGTCGGTTAGGCGGAGACGGCGTGGATGAGGTTGGCCGTGTTTCCAGCGAGGGTTTGGGTATTACAGCGAAACTTGCATTTTTTGCCCACTTTCGTTGATTTGGACTGCGTCCCTCGAGTGTGACGAGTCAATAAAAAACGGGGCGGCGCGGTCGGCTTGCCGGGTTCCCCGGCGGCCAGAGGCAGGAGGCGGCGTTTTTTGAAAATCAATTTTTCTCCTCGGCAGTGGAGTTGAAATAGATTCTGCCATGACGTCGGCGGTGGCGGAATTAAGGTCTCGTTTCGGCGGCGACGGAATCGACGCAGCGCTTGCGGCCGCGTATCTTGCCGTGGAGCCCTCCGCGCTCGGGGAACCTTTGATGTCCTCCGCCTCCCTCGCTGCTTCCTCGCTCGTCCGTCGTGACGCCGACAACGAAGTCGTCACCCTGACGCTGACGACGCCACAGAACCGCAACGCGCTCAGCCTCGAGATGATCGACACGCTGATCGTGGCCTTGGCCGACCTCGCCAAGGATGATCGCGCCCGCGCCGTCGTGCTCGCAGGCGAAGGACCCGCGCTCAGCGCTGGCCACGACCTAAGAGAGATGCAAGCACACCGCAATGATCCCGATCTCGGGCACGCTTACTACGAGCAGCTGATGGACCGATGTTCGCTCTTCATGCAGGCGATCGTCGCGCTGCCCAAGCCCGTCATCGCCGCGGTCGAGGGGACCGCGACCGCCGCCGGATGCCAGCTTGTCGCCTCATGCGATCTGGCGATCGCCGGCGAGAACGCCCGCTTCGGGCTCTCTGGCGTCAACAACGGGTTGTTCTGTTCGACGCCGCTGGTCGCGGTCGGCCGCGCGGTCTCGCGCAAGCACGCGATGGAGATGGCGCTGACCGGCAGGCTCTACAGCGCCGCCGAGGCGGAACGCTTCGGCCTCGTCAATCGGGTTGTCGCGCAGGGCCGCGCGCTCGCGGAGGCGCAGGCGCTGGCCAGAGACATCGCCGAACACTCCGCCCCGACGCTGGCGATCGGCAAGCGCACCTTCTACGCCCAGATCGAGCAACCGCTTGACGTGGCCTATTCCCTCGCGGTCAAGGCGATGGTCGACAATCTCGCTCTCCCTGACAGCGTCGAAGGCTTAAGCGCCTTCCTCGACAAGCGCCGGCCCCATTGGGGCCCCTGATTTGGCGGCGATCGACGGCGTAGCCGAGGAGTCGATCAGCGAGATTCTGCGTGGACTGCTGCCCGAGGATTGACTTCCGGCGGCTGTTCGGGCGCGGCGGATCAACGAGACCAGAACGGGGCGCCCGACGCTCAAATCTCGAATTCGACTCCGATTTCCAGGATTTGCGCGCCTGGAATCTTGAAATAGGCGCCTGGCCGCTGGGCGTTGTGATGCATGAAAGCGAACAGCGCCTCGCGCCATCGCGACAGGCCCGGGCGCCGCCCGGACGGGATGATTGTTTCATGACCGGTGAAATAGATCGCCTTCGCCAGATGGAACGTCGGAATCTTGCCGCGCGCCATCGCGAGCGCTAGTCCGTGCGGCACGTCGGGCTGCTCCATGAAGCCGAAGCGCAGCTCGACGCGGGTGACGCCTTCGGCGATCGGCGCGACCACGATACGCTCTTCGTCCGATGCGCGCGGCGTCTCCGTCGTCGCCACGGCGACCAGCAACACGTTTTCGTGCAGGACGTGGTTGCATTTGACGTTGTGCGACAGCGCCAGTGGCACGCCCTTGGACATCCGGCCAAGGACGACCGCCGTGCCCGGAATGCGCAACGGCGGATCGCTCTTGAGATGTTCAATGAATTGTGAGGAACGCTCTCGAATCTCCAGCCGAGCCTTGTCCATGAGCGCTTCCCCTTTGCGCCAAGTGAGCATCACGGAGGCGATGACGAAGGCGATGAGCAAAGGGAACCAGCCGCCCTCAAAAACCTTTGTCGAAGTCGAAGCGAAGAACATGAGGTCGACGGCGAGCAGGCCGCTATTGACCGTATAGACGACGAAGGGATTGTGCTTCCAGTGCAGAGCGACGAACGTGGCCATCAGGGTGGTGATCGCCATCAGCAGTGAAACCGCGATGCCGTAGGCGCCGGCGAGCGCGTCGGAGGAGCCGAAGCCGAGCACCGCGACCAGCGTCCCGGCGGCGAGCGCCCAATTGACGAACGGGATATAAATCTGGCCGATTTCGCGGCCTTCGGTATGGACGACGTTCATGCGCGGCAAAAAGCCGAGATTGATCGCCTGCTGCGTCAATGAAAAAGCGCCCGAGATGATCGCCTGTGAGGCGATAACGGTCGCGACCGTCGCCAGCACCACGAGCGGATAATGCGCCCAGTGCGGAGCCAGCAGATAGAACGGGTTGTCGATCGCGCCGGGGTTCGCGAGCAATAGCCCGCCCTGTCCAAAATAATTGAGGGTGAGCGCCGGCAACGCCACGCCGAACCAGGCGATTCGAATCGGCAGCGGCCCGAAATGGCCCATGTCGGCGTAGAACGCCTCGCCGCCCGTCACCGCGAGAAACGCGCCGCCGATCACCGCCAGGGCCACAACAGGTCCGGCGTGCCAGAGGTAGGCGGTGGCGGGCAAGGGACTGAGCGCCGCGAGCACCGATGGCGACCGGGAGATTCCCACGACCCCAAGGAGGCCCGCCGCCACGAACCATATCAGCATGACCGGGCCAAATACGCCGCCGATCCAGGACGTCCCGTTGCGTTGGATGAAAAACAATACGACGAGAATGGCCACCGTCAGCGGGACGATCGCATGTCCCATGTGGGGAGCATAGACCTTCACGCCTTCGATCGCGCTCAAAACGGAGATTGCCGGCGTGATCGTGCCGTCGCCGTAGAGCAGCGTCGCCCCGACAAGGCCGATGAGCACCATGACGGCGCCCCTCCTGCTTTCCTTAGCGCGTCGGGGGCTGACCAGCGCCAAAAGCGCCAGGATTCCGCCTTCGCCGTGGTTGTCGGCGCGCATGATCAGGATTGCGTATTTGATGGAGATGACGACGATCAGCGACCAGAAGATCAATGACACGACGCCGAGCACCGCAGCCGGCGAAACCTGACCGGCCGGACTTGCGGCTTTCGCGGCCACGCTGAGCGCATAGAGCGGGCTCGTGCCGATATCGCCGAAGACGATCCCCATGCAAGCGAGCGCCGCCGGCGCCCACGACTGCGCTCTTCCCGCCCCGGGCGCGACGCCGGTCTTCGCGGCTGTGCTCATACGGAGCGGCCTGATTGAGAGGGCCTCGATGCTTCCCCAAACCGTACTGCAACCGCGCCCGCGCGTAAACGGGCTGGATATGACGCGCGGCTTCTCCCTGACGCTCGAATGGCGCGGCCCAGCATCCGGGCCGCGCCTAACCCCGGCGGAACGGGCGCTCAGTTCCCCATCATCTGCTTGGCGTTGTCCGGAGTGACCGCCGTCGTCGGCACTGTGACCGTCGCCGGGACGGTCGCGGCGCAATCGAGAAGGATCGCCTTGGCCATGTCAATCGCCTGCGGACCGCCGGTCGGATAGACGAAGGTCGCCGCCCACTCGCCCTGGGCCACCGCGCGAATGCCGCCGGCCGGTCCGGGCAAGCCGTCGGTGCCGATGATCTTGATGTCGCCGTCCTTCTTGCCGGCGCCCTTGGCCGCCAACCTGGCGCCCGCCGCCATCATGTCGTTGCTCGCATAGAGCGCCTTGATGTTCGGGTGGGCCTGGAGCATGGCGGCGAAGGCGGTCTGGGCCTTGTCCGGAAGCCAGTCGGCCGCCTGTTCCGCGACGACCTGAATCTTCGGGTTGGCCTTGACGCCGTCCTTGAAACCGTTGAGGCGCTCAACAGCCGGCGTCGAGCTCGGCAGGCCCTCGAGGACGGCGACCTCGCCCCCGTTCGGCAGCAGCTTGTCGGCGACGTATTTGCCTGCCGCCTCGGCGATCTTGAAATTGTCGCCGCCGATGAAGGCGGTGTAGTCCTTGCCGGGCGTGCCCACCGTCTTGCGGTCGAGTTCGATGACCGGAATCCCAGCCTTCATCGCGCGCGCGACGACCGGCGTCAGCGGTGAGGCTTCGAAGGGAGAGATCAGAATCAGATCGACCTTCTGAGTGATGAAATTGTCCATCTGCGAGGTTTGGGTGTTGACGTTGCCGGCGCCGTCGGCGATCTGCAGCGTGAATTGCGGAACTTTCTTCGCCGCCGCGGTCAGTTCGTCATTGACATGCTGGCGATAGGGCTCGGCGTTGTTGGCTTGCGAGAAGCCAATGACGTACTTTCCGTCTTTCCCGCAATCCTTGACGAGGGGCGCCGCGTGCGCCGCGCCGACGACGAGCGCCAGCGCCCCGACGCCGAGCGTCCATGCCGCCGGTCTTTTAGCAATTGCAAAGGCCATAATTGACTCCGTTGGTTGTTTGCTTCCGATCCTCGACTTCCGACTGGCGTCGGATAGCGACCGCGGCCCGGATTTCTCGCCGGTCCGCGATCATTTTGTTGCGTCGCATCAAGATCAACGACCCAGTCCCTCGCGGCGACGGACGAGAGATTGAAGAACCGCAGCGAGCACGATGATCGCGCCGGTCGCGAGAAGCTGCAGCGCCGCGTTGATGTTGTTGAGCTGCAGCACGTTCGCCAGCGCCCCGAGCATGATCGCGCCGGCGACCGTGCCGACCATCGAACCGGCGCCGCCGAACAGGCTGGTGCCCCCGATAACGACCGCGGCGATCGCAACCAGCTCATAACCGGTGCCGTCATTGGCGCTGCCGAAATTGAACTGCCCGGCATGGACAATCCCCGCGATCGCCGAAACCAGGCCCGTGACCGCGTAGACGGAAACCTTCACGATCGTCACCGGCACGCCGGAGAGCCGCGCCGCGCGTTCGTTGCCGCCGACCGCGAACACGTAGCGGCCAAATCGGGTGAAATTCAGCACGAAGGTCGCGATGGCCGCAACGACCACGAAGACCAGCGTTGCCACCGGCACCGTATTGTTGAACAAACGGTCGCCGAGGATGGAAAAGACCGGCGGCGCCAAGCCCGGTCCTTCGCCGTAGGAAATGTTGATGTACTGATTGTTGGAGATCACGAGCGCTAGTCCGCGCGCGACCTGAAGACCCGCCAGGGTGACAATAAACGGCTCCAACCGGAATCGGGTCGAAATGCTTCCTTGAATCGCTCCGAAGGCGGCCCCGCAAGCCACGACAAAGAGAACCGTGGGTATGAGTCCCCACCCCGCTGTCGTCATGATGGTGGCGGTGAGGACGCTGGATAGGCTCAGCAACGCGCCGACCGACAAATCGATGCCCGCGGTAATGATGACGAAGGTCATGCCGACCGCGATGATCCCGGTCTCGGAGACGGCGCGCACGATGTTGGCCATGTTGTCGGGAGCGAGGAATAGGATGTGGCCGTGGCGGCGAGGCGAAAAGATGACGCCGCCGATCGCCACGAGGATGAGGCCGATGACGCTCTGAAAACGTACGGCGATCGCAAACAGATCGATGCGACGCCATGCGGCGGGCCGGGCGGCCGACGCTGCGTCAAAGGGCGCGGCGTCATTCATGAACGTCTTCCTCGCTCATTTCGGCCGAGGCCAGAACTTCGCGTTCATCGGCGCCGCCGGGAAATTCTGCGATGGTCCGGCCGCCGCGCAGAACGACAACTCGATCACAAAGACCGAGCAGTTCCGGCATTTCGCTCGATGCGATGAGGACGCCGAGCCCTTCGCCCGCCAGTTCCCGGATCCGGGCGTAGATCTCTCCCTTCGCGCCGACGTCGACGCCGCGCGTCGGTTCGTCGAGCAATAGGAGGCGCGGTCCGCCGAGCACTTCCTTGGCGAGCACGACCTTCTGCTGATTGCCGCCCGACAAGGCGCCGACAGGCGCCTCAGGCAAAGCGGGTCGCACGTCAAACGAACGGATAGCCCTACTGGAAAGCTGCGCTTCCCGCCCCTTGGACATCAGGAAGAACGGCGAGACCCGGCGCAGAACAGACATCACCAGATTTCGTCCGACGCTGTCGCGCAGCATCAGACCGCTTCCGCGCCGGTCGTCGGTGACGAGTCCGAGACCTTCCTTACGGGCGCTGCGTATCGAAAGTAGGCGCGCGGCTGCCCCGTCGATTTCGACAACGCCGGACCAGCGGCCCGGGCCGGCGGCGCCGTAGAGCGTGGACAACAGCTCCGTGCGCCCGGCCCCCATGATGCCCGCCAGGCCGACAATTTCGCCGGCGTGCACGTCAAGCGAAATATCGCGCGGCTCCTGCCAGCCGGGACGTCGGCGCTTCGGCAGGTAGCGAGCCTTGGCGAGACGCAGAACGCGTCGTCCAAAGACGCCGCTGCGGCCCGGGTAAAGCTCGGTCAGCGGCCTGCCGACCAGCAGTCGCACCAGTTCCGACTGCGGCGCGCGGGCGGACGCGATTCCGGCGACCTGACCGTCGCGGAGAACCGTCACCCGGTCGGCCACTCGCGGAACCTCTTCGAGCCGGTGCGAAATATAGACGATGCCGACTCCCCGACCGGCGATCTCGCGCATGACCTTGAAAAGCCGCTCGACCTCGACCGCGGTCAGCGCCGCGGTGGGCTCGTCCATGATGAGGATGCGCGAGGCGTAAGTGAGCGCTTTGGCGATGGCCACGATTTGCCGACGGCCGACCGATAGCTCGCCGACCGGCTGGTCGACGTCGATTTCGACGCCGACTGCTTCCAGACGTGAGAGCGCCGCCCGCCGCATCGCCGCGCGGTCAAGCACGCCCGCGCGCGTCAACTCCCTGCCGAGGAACAGATTGGCGGTGACGTCGAGGCTCGGCACAAGATCGAGTTCCTGAAATATCGTGGCGACGCCCGACGCCTGCGCGGCGCGCGGGTCGACGAAACGCACCACCGCGCCGTCTATTCGCATTTCGCCGGCGTCGGGCTCCACCACGCCGGAGAGTATGTTCATCAGCGTCGACTTGCCGGCGCCGTTCTCGCCGAGCAACGCGTGAATCTCCCCGGGATGCAGGTCGAAATCCACGCCCCGGAGCGCCTGGACTCCGCCGAAGCGCTTGACGATCCCGCTCATCGCGAGCAGCGCGGCGCCGCTCTGAGCCTGCGCGTTCATGGCGGCTCCGCGCGGAAGATATCGCTGAAATAGAAGTTGGCGATCGTCGCCACGCCGCCTCCCGAGTTCTTTCGCGGAGCCGTCGCGACTTGGCGCAGCATCCATTTCGTGTTGGTTACCCGACAACGCTATCATATCGAAGCGTCAGCGCAACCGCCCTCGATACGCCTGCGCATAGGCATATCGATCCGAAGTTTGTTGACATTTTCGCCATTTGATCTAAGGGAAAGCGCGCCGGGAGCCATGGAAGGCTCGGGCTAGGCGTTGGCGGGCGCTTCGCGCCGACGCGCTGCGCCAAGCATACGCGCCAGGATCCGCAGCGCGGGAGCGCGATCCACGAAGCCTCCTATCCTGATTGCGGACTCTTAAGAGCGTCCGCGCAAGCGAGAAACGATGAAATTCAGCGAACTCGGCCTGAGCGAGAAAGTGCTCAACGCCGTCGAAGCGTCCGGCTACGACACGCCGACGCCGATTCAGGAACAAGCCATTCCATTTGCTCTGCAGGGTCGCGACGTGCTCGGCATCGCCCAGACCGGCACCGGCAAGACCGCCGCCTTCACCCTGCCGATGCTGTCGACGCTGGAGCGCGGCCGCGCCCGCGCCCGCATGCCCCGGACGCTCATTCTGGAGCCGACGCGCGAGCTTGCCGCCCAGGTCGAGGAGGCCTTCGGCAAATACGGGGTCAACCACAAGCTGAACCTCGCCCTGTTGATCGGCGGCGTTTCCTTCGGCGAACAGGAGGCCAAGATCGCACGCGGGGCCGATGTCGTCATCGCGACTCCCGGCCGCCTGCTGGACTTCACCGAACGTGGCGGCCTGCTGCTGACCGGAATCGAAATTCTGGTTATCGACGAAGCCGACCGCATGCTGGATATGGGCTTCATTCCCGACATCGAGCGCATCTGCAAGCTGGTTCCCTTCACCCGCCAGACGCTCTTCTTCTCGGCGACCATGCCGCCCGAAATCACCCGCCTGGTCGACACGTTTCTCCACAATCCGGTGCGCGTCGAAGTCACCCGGTCGGCGACGACCGCCGACAATATCACCCAGGTTCTGGTGGCGACCGGCGGGTCGCCCGAGGAGAAGCGCTCGACCTTGAGGCGCATTATCCGGGGCGCCCAGAACTTCAAGAACGCGATTATCTTCTGCAACCGCAAACGCGACGTGCAGGTGGTTTATCGCTCGCTGCAAAGGCACGGCTTCTCGGTCGACGCGCTGCACGGCGACCTCGATCAGCGGATGCGCATGGCAGCGCTTGACCGGTTTCGCGGCGACCAGGTCCAACTGCTGGTCTGCTCCGACGTCGCCGCGCGCGGGCTCGACATTCCGGACGTCAGCCACATCATCAACTACGACGCGCCTCATCACGCCGAGGACTATGTCCATCGCATCGGCCGAACCGGCCGCGCCGGCAAGACGGGGGTCGCGCTGACCATCGTTTCGCGCGCCGATCAAAAGGCGATCGAAGCAATCGAAAAACTGACCGCGCAAAAAATCGTGTGGCAAGACGGCGCTGATTTGCCCGCGGAGGACGAGGACGACGCGCCGAAGCGCGAGGGTCGCCGCGCCGCGCGCGCGCGCGGCGCTCGCCCGGAACGCGGCGAGGAAGGCAAGCGCGCCGATGGGCAAGCCAAGGGCGTCGCGGACTCGCGCCGACACCACGCCGAGCGCCCCGCGCGCGAACGTGCGGCATCGGATCAGCGACGGTCTTCGCCCCTTCCCCGCGCCTCGGCGCCGGAGCGGACCCCCAGCCCCCAAGCCGTCGGCTTCGCCGACCCTTCCCCGCGTCGGGAGCCGTCGCGCGCGCAAAGGAACGACGATAAACCCGTGATCGGCCTCGGCGATCATGTGCCGAGCTTCCTTCTGCGCCCCGTGAAATTGCGCCCTCGGCCCGCCCGTGAACATGTCGAGGCGGAGGAGTAAAAGCAGCCGCCACTGATAGCGACGGATTCCCGCGGCCCGATGAGCGCGACGCGACTCCGTGGGCTTCCGCGGCTTCGGAAGCGTCTCCCGCCGAGCGCTCTATTTGGCCTTCGCCCCGCCCTTCGCTGCCTTCGGCGCGCCTTTCTTCGACGACTTCGACTTGGTCTCCGCTGCGCGTCGGGCGGCGCTCAAGCCCATAGCGATCCAGCGGCCCAGTTCCTCGTCATCGTCGTGAGCGGCCGCAGGCAGGCGCCAAAAGGACGTCGATATCGGTCTGCCCTTGGCGTTGTAGACGAATGGCGACGAGCCTGCCGCGGCGAAGCTCGGCTCCAATTGCGCGTCGGCCTTCAGGAAAACTTCGCCCTTGATCTCGATCGCGAAGCAGAGGCCTTCCGAAAAGACGCCATGGCCTCCGAACATCGGCTTGACCGCCACCGCGCCGAGCGGCGCAAACAGCGCCCTCAGGCCGTCGGCAGTCATGCGGGCGCGTTGAGCGTTTCCGGGCTGGCGGGCGTGATGGCGACGCTCTCGCCGCATCCACAGGCCGAAGTCTCGTTGGGATTGGCGAAGGCGAAACTCGCCGACAGGCGGTCGACCTTGAAATCCATTTGCGCGCCGAGCAGGAACAGCACCGCCTTGGGATCGACAAGGACGCGGACGCCCTTGTCCTCGACGATCTCGTCGAGCGGCGAAGCGGTCTCGGCCAGCTCCATCGTATAGGACATGCCGGCGCAGCCGCCGTTCTTCACCCCGACTCTGACGCCCGCGACCGGCCTGCCGGCGGATTCGGTCAATTCCCGCACCCGGGCCGCCGCCGCCTCAGTCAAGGTCATCACCTGTCGCCGTAACAGCTTGGACGCCATCGCTTTTCTCCGATCGACCGGATTCGAGGCCCGGCGCGTCGCGCCATATATAGCATCGGGCCGCCCGATTTGACAGGGTTGAGGGATTTCGAGCCGCGGCGACTTCTGCGCACTCATTTCGTGCTATACGGAAACATGTCTTCCCGGCGTCGCTTCAAGACCCGCTTGCCCGTGCTGACCATGCACGGTTGGACGGCGAAACATTACGTCATCTCCGTCGTCATCATCCTCGTCGTCATGGGGCTGTTCGCTTACAGCTGGTCGTAGCCAGACAGGATAAGGGCTGCTCCGGACAGCCTTTACGCATGGTCGAATTGCCCTCGGCAGCTGCTGGAGCTTCGCCAGCAACTGTGGCAAAGCGCCTATTGTTCAATCGAACCGGGTTCTCTCATTGCCGCCGCTCCAAAGCCAAGCCGACCTCCTCAACCGCATCGCCGACGCGCTCGAGCGCCTTGCTCCGGCGACGCCGTCCGCGCCGGCTTTCGACGTCGCCGAAGCCTTCATCTGGCGCGCCGAACGCGGCGTCCTGGCGCCGGTCGCCCGCGTCAACCGCGTCGATCTCTCGCTGCTGCGCGGCGTCGACCGGGTGCGCGACCTTCTGGTCGAGAACACGCGCCGTTTCGCGCGCGGCCTGCCGTCCAACAACGCGTTGCTGTGGGGCGCTCGCGGCATGGGCAAGTCTTCACTGGTCAAAGCCGCGCACGCGGCGATCAACCGCGAGGCCGAAGTCGACGGCCGCCTCAAGCTGGTGGAGATCCATCGCGAGGACATCGAGGGCCTGCCGGGGCTGATGAGCCTGCTGCGGGACGCGCCCTATCGATTCATCGTCTTTTGCGACGATCTCTCGTTCGACGCGGGCGACGCCTCCTACAAGTCGCTGAAGGCGGCGCTCGAGGGCGGGGTCGAGGGACGGCCTGCGAACGTCCTGTTCTACGCGACCTCGAACCGGCGCCACATGATGCCGCGCGACATGATGGAGAACGAGCGCTCCAGCGCCATCAACCCGGGCGAGGCGGTCGAGGAGAAGGTCTCCCTCTCCGATCGGTTCGGCCTCTGGCTCGGCTTCCACCATTGCAGTCAGGACGATTATCTCGCCATGGTGCACGGCTACGCCGAGCATTACGGCCTGGACGCCCCGGCGGAAAAGCTCGAGGCGGAAGCGCTCGAATGGGCGACGACCCGCGGCTCCCGCTCCGGCCGGGCCGCCTGGCAGTTCACGCAGGACCTCGCCGGCCGCCTCGGCAAACCGCTCGACGTCGCGGCCAGTTGACGAGCGCGAGGCCCGTTACGACCAACACGATCGCGACCGCGAACCCCTTCGTCGCCGCCTCGCCGAACACCAGCCAGCCGGCGAAGACTCCGACCAGCGGCGTGACGAAGGTGAAGGCTGAAAGCTGGGCGGCGGGGTACCGGCCGAGCAGCCAGAACCACAGGGCGTAGGTTACGCCGACGACAACCGCGCCTTGCCAGATGAGCGCGGCGTAGGTCCCGATGGAAATATGCGTGGGGATCGGTTCGCCGAAGAGGTAAACCGCAAACGGCGCGGCGAGCGCCCCAGCGCCGATCTGATAGAGCAACGTCTTGATCGGGTCGGTCCGGCGCAACCGCGTCGCCTTGATTAGAACCGTCGTCGCGCCCCAGAGCGCCGCGGCAATGAGCGCTAATCCATCCCCGATCATCCCGCCGCCGGGCGCGGGATTCGCGAGGCCGCCGGCGACGCCGACAAAGGCCACCGCGAGCCCCAACCATTGGATAGGCCTCGGACGCTCGTCCGTGAGCAGAAGAGCCGCGCCCAGCGCGACGAAGAACGGCGCCGCATAGAGAAACAGGATCGAGCGCGCCGCCGTGGTCCAGCGCAGCGATTCGAAAAGGGCCATGAATTCGAGGGCGAACAGGAGGCCCGCGAGCGCCCCGGCCGCCTCGGAGCCGTCGATTCGAAAGATTCGCCGCTTGGTCAGAGCCGCGTAGACGATCAAGCAGACGCAACCGATCGCCGCGCGAACGCCCGACTGCGCGATCGGCCCGACCTCGGCGAGCGCCGCCTTGGCGATGACCTGATTGAAGCCCCAGACGACGCATATGGAGAGAGTGATCGCGGCGCCTATTCGATCCATCGGTCGGATTCGGGCGCTCATCGGTCCGTGGTCTTGCCTCAGAGCGGGATGCGAAAAGTTGATCCCCGTTTTTCGCAAAAATAACGCGCATTTGGGGTTCTAGAAAGTGATGCGATTCCACGAAAATCGCATCATGTTCCAGCGCTTGCGCCAAAGGCTCAAAAAGTCAGGGGCGGCGGGCCTTTCCTTGGACCCGCCGCCCCGGTCGGCTCTCGAAGATCAAAAGTGGGAGGCAAAGATCCTCGAGGGTCGGGGGCCGTCCAGTCTGGGGCTGGACCTCGTCAATCCCGTCCGGTCCCTAAAGGCCGGCGAGATAGCTGGTTGGATCGACGGGGGTCGATCCCTTGCGCAATTCGAAATGGAGCTGCGGCGAGTTGACGTCGCCGCTATCGCCGGACTTGGCGATGATCTGGCCGCGTTTGACCGTTTGGCCGCGCTTGACGTCGAGTTCGCCATTGTTGGCGTAGGCGGTGACGAAGCCATTCGGATGCTTGATCAAAACCAAATTGCCGTAGCCCTTGAGCCCGTCGCCTGAATAGACGACCACGCCGTTATCGGCGGCGCGGACCGACGTGCCCGCCGGCACGGAAATGTTGATGCCGTCGTTCCCGCCGGTCTTGAAGCCCTGAATGATGCGGCCGCGAGCCGGCCATCGGAATTCCGGCGCGACGCCCGAGGCGTCGGCCTGCGCTCCGGTTAGCGGGGCCTTCTTCTCAGCCGCGCCGGATTCGAGATTGCCGGTCGGGGCGGAGTCGAGTGCTGACTTCTTGCCCTGCCCGGGCGATTTTCCGAGCTCCGTCTTGGCGACGACGGTTGAGGCCGGCTTCTCCGCCACAGACTTGCTGGGCGGCGCAGCTTCGGCGGCCGCTTCCTTCGCGTGGGCCTTCCTGGCCTTCGAAGACAGCTCGGTCTTGTCTTTGTCTTTGACTTTCTCCTCGCGCCCAGCGACCTCCCGCTCGTGCTTCCGAGCGTCCTTGGTCGAACCCTCGGCGCTCGTCTTTTCTCTGGGCTTCGCCGCTGCGACCGCGACGCCGTTTGCGTGATACACAGGCACGACGAGGTGCATGCCGCCATGGACCTCGGCGGCGTTCGAAAGGCCGTTTGCGGCGAGCAGCGCGGACACGGGAACGCCATAGCGGCTCGACACCGAATCCAGCGTCTCGCCTTGGGCGACGACGACGGGCGATCCGCCGACCGCGGTCCATCCGACGGCCGAGCCGCGGACCGGCTGCGCAGCTTGACTGGCGCGCGCCGGCCCCGCCGAAGCGACCGGGCTTGCTGCCGGCGGCGCGAGCGGAACAGCCGCGACGCTCGCCGTCGGCGCCGCGCTCGCCGTCTGGGCGCCCGAGAATGGATTGCCGAAGGGACTGCTGCTGTCGGCGAAACGGGTGATGTCAGACGAACACCCCGCCAGCCACACCACCGCCAAGCCAGTCAGCGCGAGACGCGGAAACGCGCGCCCTCCCAGAAACGCAACGCGATCACTCATCGGCTTCAACCCACGAAAACGCGACTGAAAACGTGAACACTTTGCACCGATCGGGTTAAGGGAAGGTTTAAGGTGAATCGATCGTGATGACGATTTATTCGGTGCGCGCCCGCGCCCCTAGAGCGCGCGGGAAAGGCCATGCTCAAGCGCTCGCAATCCGCGCGCCGGGCCGTGCTCGGCGGCGTCAACCGCGCCGCCGGCGCCTCTGGCGAGGCGGACGATTCGTTGCTCGTGCGGATCAGAGGCCGCGACAGCCGCGATCAGCGCCCCGTCGGGCGCGAGGAGTTCGCGAAACGCCTGGGCCGGCGGCTCGATGAGGCCGTGGACGATGACGCGATCGAACCGCCCGCCCTCCAGATGAAACTCGAACCCGTCGCGCCAGAGAACCTCGACATTGGGGAGCCCGAAAGCCTCGATCCGGGCCGACGCCTCCACCGCCAGGGTCTGGAAGCGCTCGAGGGAAACGACTTCTTTTGCAAGTTGCGCGAGCAAAGCCGTGCAATAGCCTGTTCCGGTTCCGATTTCGCAGACACAATCGGACCGCCGCAGATCCAGCGCGGCGATCATGGCGGCGAGCACGGAAGGCGGCGGCGACGTCTGTCCGCAGCCGATCGGCAGCGCGATGTCTCGACCGGAAATGTCGGCGAAGCGCTGCGGCATGAACATCGCCCGGGGGGCGCGCTCGAGCGCGCGCAACAGCTCAAGGTCGTTGATGCCTCTTGCGCGCATGGCCAGGGTGAACTGGGCGCGCTCCTCCGCCTCGGACGCGGTCAATGTCCCCTCTCCCGGTCCATGCGATCTTAAGTTCCTCGTTTCTACCGCGCGGCGAACGCCTGCTCCAGCCGCAGCCGAGAATCATCGTCGGTGAGATCGAGACGAAGCGGCGTCACCGAAATCATTTGGCCAGCCAGCGCCGCCAGGTCGGTGCCGTCCCCGAACTGGATCTCGCCGCGCTGGAACATGAGCCAGTAATAGGCGAAGCCGCGCCCGTCGCGCCTTTCCTCGACCCGCATCAGTTCGGCGTTGCGCTGACCCTGACGGGTGAACGCCACGCCCTTCACCTCATCGGCGGCGCAGGCGGGAAAGTTGACGTTGACGAGGCCGCCGGGGGCGATGCCCGCCGCAAGGATCTTGCGAATCAGCGGCGCGGCGTGGGCCTCGGCCGCGTCCCATTCGATCGCCGGCCTGCCATGAACGCCGGCATAGGCCTGCGACAGCGCGATCGAGGGAATGCCGAGAATCGCGCCCTCCATCGCTCCCGCGATAGTGCCGGAATAGGTGACGTCCTCGGCGACGTTCTGGCCGCGGTTGACGCCGGACAGCACCAGGTCCGGCCTCCGGTCGGCCATCAGCTTGCGCACCCCCATGATGACGCAATCGGTCGGCGTGCCCTTGACCGCGAAACGGCGCTCGCCGATCTTGCGCAGCCTCAGCGGGTCGCTGAGCGAAAGCGAATGGGCGACGCCCGACTGGTCGTATTCGGGTGCGACCACGGTGACGTCGTCGGAGAGTTCGCCCGCGATCGCTTCGAGAAGCTTCAGCCCTTGCGCGTGGATGCCGTCATCGTTGGTGAGCAAGATTCGCATGGCGCCTCTTTCGCACGCGGCTCACGCCGAGGCGAGCGCGTTCTAGCGCGCTTCGCCAATTCGCGCGATGGCGAGGATGCGTGAGCGGAAGGCGGTCGGGCGCCCCGAAGCCGGCGCGCCGCAGTCAGGGCCGCGCCTCGATCCGCGTCAGCCCGCCCATATAGTGCCTCAAGACTTCAGGAATTGTGACTGACCCGTCGGCCTGCTGATAATTCTCCAGCACCGCCACCAGCGCCCGGCCGACCGCGACGCCGGACCCGTTGAGGGTATGGACGAAGCGGGTCGATTTGGCGTCGGCCGCCTTTGAGCGGGCGTTCATCCGCCGGGCCTGAAAGTCGCCGCACAAGGAGCAGGAGGATATCTCGCGGAACCGCCCCTGCCCCGGCAGCCAAACCTCGAGATCGTAGGTTTTGCACGACGCGAATCCCAGATCGCCGGTGCACAGCGCGACGGTTCGGAAATGCAGGCCGAGGCGCTTGAGAACTTCTTCCGCGCAGGCGGTCATGCGCTCGTGCTCGGCCCGCGATTCCTCGGGCGTCACGATCGAGACGAGTTCCACTTTCTCGAACTGATGCTGGCGGATCATGCCGCGAGTGTCCTTCCCCGCCGCCCCCGCCTCGGCCCGGAAGCAGAGCGTACCGGCAGTGTAGCGCAACGGGAGTGTCTTTTCGTCCAGGATGCTTTCGCGCACGAGATTGGTCAGCGGCACCTCGGCCGTGGGAATGAGCGAAAGGCGATCGTTCCGGAGCAGATTTAAAAAATATCGGAAGGTATCTTCGTAGCCCAATGACTCAAAGATTGGATCATCTTCTTTTTCACCTTCGAGGCCTTCACTCCACGCCGCATTCACCAGATTCCACTTCATCGCAAAAAACTGATCGTCCTCGAACTTCGGCAGTTGGGTGGTGCCGAACATGGCGGCGTCGCGCACCAGGATTGGCGGGTTAATTTCCTGGTAACCATGTTCGCCCGTGTGCAGATCGAGCATGAACTGCATCAGCGCCCGCTCCAGCCGCGCCAGCGCGCCCTTCAGCACCACGAAACGCGCGCCGGAAAGCTTGGCGGCGGCCTCGAAATCCATCAGCCCCAGCGCCTCGCCGATCTCGAAGTGCTCCTTCGGCTGGAACCCTTCCGGAAACGGGGGCGGCGCGCCGTGGCGGCGTATTTCGACATTGTCGTTCTCGTCCTTGCCGTCGGGCGCATCCTTGAGCGGCAGGTTGGGGATTTCCGCCAGCTTGTCGTCGAGTTCCTTGCTGAGCCTTTTCTCCGCCGCCTCCAGTTCCGGCATCACCGCCTTCAGTCCGGCGACTTCGGCGCGGAAATCCTCGGCGGCGGCAGTGTCTTTCCGCGCCATTGCCAACCCGACCTGCTTCGAGGCGGCGTTGCGGCGCTCCTGCGCGCGCTGCAGGTCGGCGATCGCCGCCCGGCGCTTTTCGTCGAGCGCGATCAGCGATTCGGCCCGGGCGGTGAGGCCGCGACGCCGCAGTCCCTCGTCAAAGACTTCCGGATTATCGCGAATCACCCTGATATCGTGCATGAATCACCTGAGAATGGCCGCGCTGCCACGACATTCCATCGCCCGGGCCGGCGAGCGCTGGGCCCGCCATTACCAGAACGCCGCCGCAAGACTCAACCAGCTTCGACGGCTCGGCGAAGGCGAATTCATCGACGGTCGCCTCGGCGATCCCGACATGTCGTGCAATTGTTTCAACACCGTGTGAAGCTTGGCGATGGAATCAAGATTGACGCAGCCCGAGTCGACGTTCAAACACAACATTCGTTGAATCCTCCAAATCCCCGCCAACAATTCACGATGTTCTTTATCCCGGAGCAAAACGGCATGGCCGGACTTAGCTGCGCACGCAAAATTACCGCAGTGATTTCGGCCGCCGGGTTCTTCCTGGCGAGCGCGGTTGAATGCGCCCAAGCCTGCACCGGAATCCGCTTGATCGCCGCCGACGGCTCGGTGATCCATGCGCGAACGCTCGAATTCGCCATCGATATTCATTCCGACGTGATCGTGGTCCCGCGCGGTTACGAACGGGTTGGGACGGCGCCGGACGACAAAGACGGGCTCAAGTGGAAAACGAAATACGCCAGCGTCGGCGCAAACGCCCTCGGTCTGCCGATCATCATTGACGGCCTGAATGAGGCGGGGCTGGCCGTCGGGCTGTTCTATTTTCCAACGACCGCCGGATACATGCCCTATGGGCCGGGCGATGCCGGCAAGTCCATCGCTCCCTGGCAATTGGGTTCCTGGCTCCTAGACAATTTCGCCAGCGTCAATGAGGTGAAGGCGAACATCGGCGCCATCGTCGTTCCCGCAACCGTACTCAAGCAGTGGGGATTTTCCCCACCGATCCACGCCATCGTTCACGACGCGTCCGGCAAGAGCATCGTCATCGAGTACGTAGGCGGGAAACTCAACGTCTACGACGATCCGCTGGGCGTGCTGACCAACTCGCCCGGATTTGATTGGCACATGACCAATCTGCGAAACTATGTCAATTTCTCGCTCAACAACGTGCCGCCCGTGCAACTGGGCCCGGTGAAACTCGAACCGTTCGGTCAGGGTTCTGGGATGCTGGGATTGCCGGGGGACTTTACGCCCCCTTCGCGCTTTGTCCGCGCGGTGGCGTTCAGCCAGTCCGTATTGCGGCCGAGGACTGGCGACGACGCCGTTCTCGAAGCGTTTCACATCCTCAACAACTTCGATATCCCAAAGGGCGCGGCGCGCGAAGCCGAAAAAGACTCGCACGGCAACATTCTCGCCGACTACACGATATGGACCAGCGCCAGCGATCTCAAGGCCAAGCGGTTCTACTTTCGCACTTACCAGGATAGCCAGATCCGCATGATCGACCTTGCCAAGATGAATCTCGACGCCAAGAACGTCGTCAACTTTTCGATGCAGGGCGAAGAGACGATTCGAACCCTCAGTCCTTAAGCGTCGGAGTCATGGGCGATCGACGCGCCCTGACAAAGGCCGCGAGGCGTCGCAACCTCCCGTCGCCGAGAACAGCGAGCGCGAGGCCCGCCATCACCAGGACGCCGCCGAACAGCTCAACCGCCTTCACCCGCTCGCCGAAAACGACGGCGCCGGCGACCATGCCGACGACCGGCACCAGGAGCGCGAACGGCGCGACGGTCGCCGCCGAATAGCGGGCCAGCAGCCGGGCCCATAGCCCGAAGCCGAAGAGCGTGCCGGCGTAAGAGACAACCAGCACGCTGGCGACGAGCCTGAGGCTCGGATGGGCGAGCCCGGCGAGCGCCCTTCTCCCATCGAGCGCGAGCGACAGCATGAACAGCGGCAATGGCGCGGCGAGGCTCGACCAGACGGTGAAGGCGAGCATGTCGACCCTGCCGACGGACTTCGCCAGCACATTGCCCGAGCCCCAGAACAAGGAGGCCAGAATCACTAGGGCGAATGGCCCGAGGCTGGCGCCGGCGAGGCGTCCCGAGCCGATGACCGCCATTCCGGCGAAGGCGACGAAGGCGCCGACGAGCTGCGCCCGCCGCGGCTGCTCGTTCAGGAACGCCCAGGCGAGAAAAATGGTGAAGAACGCCTGCGCCTGGATGACCAGCGAAGCGAGTCCGACCGGGAAGCCCCGATGGATCGCGATGAACAGCAGGCCGAACTGCCCGACGCCGATCATGAGGCCGTAGAGCGCGACGGTCCAGGCCGGCGCCTTCGGCGGGGGCAGGAAGAAGGCGAGCGGAACCGCGGCGAAGACAAACCGCAACGCCGACAGCATCAGCGGCGTGGTCTCGCCGACGCCGATCTTGATGGCGATGAAGACCAGGCCCCAGACGACCGCGACGCTCGACGCCGCCAGAATGTCGCGAGGCCTCATGCGGGTGGATTGAGTCACGAACCAGGGCGCTCCAAAGACTCAAATTGGTCGGCAAAGAGGACGTGGCCGGGATGACCGCCAACGCCGGCCGGCGACACCGTTAGGAGCAGCCCATGAACGCCGCGCCCGAAAGCGTCATTCTCGAGCTTCTGCGCCAAATGCGGGTGGAGCTCGCGACCAAAGCCGACGTGCAGGAGTTGCGATCTGGACTCGCCTCGGTCGAATCCTACATGGGGTCATTACGCGCCGAAGTGAAATCCGGCATAGGTCCGCCTTGAACCGATGTCGCCTCCGATTTGTTGTCAACCCGCAAGGGATTGAGCGAAGATCGTCGGCCTGCGTTGCGCGCCCCGAACTCAAGGCGCGAATGCGCCCCGTCGAGCAACACCTCGACTTCCCCTCCCTTGGCGCGCGCTGAGCGTTGGGCGGGTCATGTCGCGGCCTTGTTCTCGGTGGCCTGGGCCTGCGCCCGCTTCCTCTCGACGTATTTGACCGCGATGACGGAGCCCTCGTAAAGGGCCAGCATCGGCAGGGCGAGCGAGGTCATGCTGATGAGGTCGGGCGGCGTCAGGATGGCCGCGATCCCGACCACCGCCACGATCGCGTAGCGCCGCATCTTGATCAGATAGGCGGAATCGACGATGCCGACATGGCCGAGAAGGGTCAGGATCACAGGCAGTTGAAAGGCGATCCCGAAGGCGAAGATCAGCGTCATGATTAGCGACAGATACTCGCTCACCTTCGGCAGCAGCTCGATCGTCGCCTCTCCCGGCACATTGACCTGCTGCAGCGACACCGAGAAGCGGATCAACAGCGGCATGACCACGAAATAGACCAGTAGCGCGCCGCCCAGAAAGAAGATCGGGGTCGCGATCAGATAGGGCAAAAACGCCTGGCGCTCGTTCCGGTACAGGCCCGGCGCGATGAATTTGTAAAGCTGGACAGCAATGACCGGAAAGGCGATGACGGCGGCCCCGAACATGCTGAGGCGGATGTTGGTGTAGAACTGCTCGAGAAAATGGGTGGCGATCAGCGTCGCCTTCTCCGGCCCGACCACGCGCACATAAGGCTCTGTCAGCACGTTGTAGATCGTGCGGGAGAAATAAAAGCACACCAGAAACGCGGCGAAAAAGGCGTAGAGCGACCAAATCAGCCGCGCCCTGAGTTCGATCAGATGGTCCATCAACGGCGCCTTCGTGGCGTCGATGTCCTCCTGGCTCATTCCGCAGCGCTCTGCTTGGCGGCGGGCGTCTCGGTCGCGTCATGCGTTTCGGATTGCGGCGCCTCGGGCGGTCCCGGCGTGGCGGGCTCGGGGGCGTTCAGGACGATCTCGGAGGTGTGAACTTCGGACGGCCCCTGGACGGCCTTTGTCACGTCATCCCGGATCATGGCGGCGGGATCGAAGGCGACATCGACCTTCGTCTGTTCGTTGATCGCGTCGAGCTCCTTTTTGACGCTGTCGAACTCGGCCTCGCGGATGGCCTCCATGAACTGGCCCTGGAATTCGGCCGCCATACGCCGCATCTTGCCCACGGTCTGCCCGACTGTGCGCATAACCCGCGGCAGATCCTTCGGCGGAATCACCGCAAGAGCGACGATCGCGAAAATCATCAGCTTGCCAACGTCGAAATCGAACATCGGATGCTAAGGCCCGGCGAAAACAAGCACTCGGAGAAACGCGTCCGCGTCTCCCTTCCCCAAGACGTCTGGGCCGAGACGCCCTCAGCCGACCTTGTGGACGTCGTTGGCGTCGACGCCGACGCGGGTGTCGATCGTGCGCTGGGCGGTCGCCGCCGGCTTGGCCTCCTCGTCGTCGTCGGCCATGCCTTTCTTGAACGATTTAAAGCCCTTGGCGACATCGCCCATGATGTCGGAGATCTTTCCCTTGCCGCCGAACAGTAACAGCGCGACCGCAATGAACAACATCCAGTGCCAAATGCTAAAGCTACCCATGATGATCGTCCCTACTTGCGCTCGCCGGCCTCGAGCCGCCGGCGCGTCCTCGTTGCTGCAAACCTATGCGCGTGGAGGCGCAAAAACAAGCGCGCAGTCCAGGATTTGCGTGGCCGTTGTCAGCGCGAACCGTCCGTCGGCGTCGCCGGCCGCGCGATCCCGCTCGGCCTCGGCGCCGCGCCGTCACGGCATTGCCGGTCGCGGGAGCGAGCTTTACCGGCAACCCGTCGTTCGATAATGATTCTCGGGCATGCGTCAACCGCAATCCCGAAACCGCCGGTCCTCGTCTGGTTTTGGCGCGAAGAGCGAATTTGCCGGGCGTCTCGAGGCCCTGTTCGAGACCTCGCCTTGAGAGGGCTTAACGCGCCGGTCTGGCTGACGGAACGTTCGATCGCCCACCGCGGTCTTCACGACCAGGAACATGGCGTCCTCGAAAACACGCTCGGCGCAGCCGAAGCGGCGATCGCGGCCGGGTTCGCTATTGAATGCGACGTTCAGATCAGCCGAGACCGCGAGGCGTTCGTGTTTCACGACGAGACGCTCGATCGCATGACCGACGCCCACGGCACGCTGTGCGAGAAGAGCGCGGCGGAGATCGGTCAGGCGCGGATCAAGGGCTCGAGCGAAAGCCCGCCGGCGTTCGGCGCGTTTCTCGCCGTCGTCGCCGGCCGCGCGCCGATCATCTGCGAACTCAAGAGCCGGTTCGACGGCGACTGGCGCATCGTCGACCGCATCGCCCCGCTCGCCGCCAGATACCACGGCCCGCTCGCGTTCAAGAGCTTCGACCCTGACCTCATCGCCTATGCGCGGCTGCGCTATCCGCGCCTCGGCCGGGCAGGCGTCCCCTGCCCGCTCGGGATCGTCGCCGAGGCGTCCTACGACCGCCCGGGTTGGGACATGCTGACCGCGGAACAAAGGAAGGACTGGACCGATTTCGAGTTTTACGACCGGCTGAGGCCGGACTTCCTGTCCTGGAACGTCGACGACCTGCCGCACAAGCTCCCGTTCCTGGTCAAGGAACTCCTCGGCGCTCCAGTCATGGCCTGGACGGTGCGCTCGGCCCGGCAGCGCGAGGCCGCGCGAAAATGGGCGGACCAGATCGTGTTCGAGGGCGACGGGCGGCCCTGAGGCGGACCACGGCGCTTCGGAACGGCCCCGTCGACGCGTCGGCGGGCGGCTGACCGCCGCTGCCGACGCGGTGGTCCCGCCGCAAGTTCCTCGCTGTCGCAAATTGTCCCCTGATTGACCGATCGGGTCCTTGGCCTCGTCGTCGCCGTCTATAAATGCGCGACCAACGGTTGGGCCGGCCGAAAGACGGCTGACGGAGGATCTCGATGTTGGACTGTTCAATGTCCGTTCCGCGCCCGCTTGGCAAAGTGCTGAGAACCCCGGAGGCGAATTTCGCCGATCTTCCGGGCTATCCATTCGGGCCGCATTACCTCGACGTGGCGCCGAACCTACGGCTCCACTATGTCGACGAAGGCCCGAAGGACGGTCCGGTCGTGCTGATGCTGCACGGCGAGCCGACCTGGTCCTACCTCTGGCGGCATATGATTCCGCTCGTCGCGGCGGCCGGATTGCGGGTGCTGGCGCCCGACCTGATCGGATTCGGCAAATCCGACAAGCCCGCCGAACGTCGCGCCTACAGCTACGCAGCCCATGTCGCATGGATCCTGGCCTGCATCGAGGCGCTGGACCTCAAGGGCGTCACCCTGGCCTGCCAGGACTGGGGTTCGCTGATCGGTCTGCGTCTGGCCGCGGAGCATCCTGACCGCTTCGAACGGATCGTGCTGTCGAACGGCGGCCTACCGACCGGTGACCACAGCATCTCGCTCGCCTTCAACGTCTGGCGCGCGTTCTCGATCGCGAGCCCGTGGTTTCCGATCGGCCGCATCGTCGCCACCGGGACGAAGCGAAAGCTCGACCGAGCCGAGCGCGCCGCCTACGACGCTCCCTTCCCGAAGAGCGAATACATGGCGGGCGCGCGCGTCTTTCCCTCGCTCGTTCCCATTCGCCCCGACGACCCTGCCTCGGAGGCGAACCGGCAAGCCTGGAAAGTGTTCGAACGCTGGGAAAAGCCGTTCATCACCTGCTTCAGCGACGGCGACCCAATCACAAGGGCGTTCGCGCGCGCGCCTCGGGACCGGATTCCTGGCGCGCGCGGCCAGCCGCACACGATTCTGCGGGGAGGCCACTTCGTTCAGGAGGACGATCCCGAGACTTTCGCCCGGCTGATCATCGAGGCTTGCGCGCGCGCGCAACAACCGAAGAAGGCTACGCGGACTGCTTGAACGCGATCGGGCTCAGCCCGGCGCCGCGCTGAAATGCGCGGCGGAAACTGCGCGCCTCGGAATAGCCGAGCGCCTCAGCGACGTCTTCGACGGTCTTGCCCGCGCGAAGCAAGGTCTTTGCCCGCTCAAGCCTCCGGATCTCCGTCAGCGCCGAGAATCGCACCCCTTCTCGCGCCAGCAGACGGTCAAGCGAGCGTTCGCTGACGCCGAGCTTCCGTGACACCTCGCGCCGACCGATGAGCCGCCCGTCCTCGGAAACGAGGCGTTGCACTCGGCTGCGCGCGCCCGGCGGGGGAAGGGCGGCGAGTTCGCGCTCGGCGGCTTGGCGCCAGAGCGCGGCCGCCGCGCGGTCGGGAAACCGCAGCGGCGATTCCAATGTCTTCCTGTTGTAGACGAGCCGGGAGCGATCCGCCGAGTCCAGCACGGCGCAGCCCAGACGCTGGGCGATCCTCCCTCGGGCCTCTTCCGACAGGAGCCCGTCCAGTTCGATGCGGAGCGGCCGGGCCTCATCGCACGGCAACTGACCCAACAGGTTCGCCACCGTCATCAAATGGTCGATGCGCCAGAATGACGCCAGTTCCGCGTCGCCGGTGAGATCGAACGCGACGACCGAAGCCTCCCCGCCAGCTGCTTCGAGCTCCAGGCCATGAACCACACCGGCCAGCGACTGGAAATCCAGCAAGAATCGCAACGCCGCCCCGAGCGTCGCCTGAACGAGCATTCCGAGTCCGACCACGCCGAGGAAGGCGAGCGACTTGCGGCAGGGGTAGTCGACGGCGAAGACGGACCCGAGTCGCCGCCGCGCCCGCAAGAAGGCCTCTCGTCCCTCGTTATATGACAGATACTGCCCGGGCGCGGCTGCCGCCTCAGCCTCGAAATCGATGAATGGAAACATCTCGCGCGCGTCCCAGCCGCGCTCGAACGACAAAGCGATGAGCGGAGAAATCGCGTGGACCGGAACGATTTTCTCGCGGGGCGGAAGAATCCGCGGTCTCGCCGGCACACGGGGCGGGCTGGCGAAATCTG
The DNA here is from genome assembly GCA_963835955.1 of uncultured Alphaproteobacteria bacterium. GTDB lineage: Bacteria > Pseudomonadota > Alphaproteobacteria > Rhizobiales > Beijerinckiaceae > Roseiarcus. The sequence goes on from CAWIHZ010000017.1 coordinate 53,104, forward strand.
TCCCCCAATCTGACGGGAACGGTCCTTGTGGGCCCGGCACGGCTCCCTCTAAACGGTCAGGACAGAAACGGCTCGCAAGGATCGGCGCCGGTTGCTCAGGCAATCGGTCAGACTGGTCGGCGCGGAGCCGGAAGTCAAGTCCGTAACCCTATGAGCTACCCGAAGCAACACGTATCCCACCCCCAGGGAGGAACCCATGTTCAAGCACGACGTCACCAAGACCAACATCGCCATTGACGAGCTTCTGAAGACGACCCACGATCCTCGTCATAAGTTCATGCTGCTGGCCTATTATCGCCATCGGTATCTGGAAATCGCCGGACGCTATGAGGAAATCTTCGCTCCGGACATGACGGTCGAAGAGCCGCTTTACCACATCCACTTGGCCAGCAATAAAACCAAGCTGGTTGGCCAGAATTCGGTGAAGAGCCTTTATCGCATGTGGGCCGAGACCAACCAGTGCATCTTCTATGCCGAAAGCGAGCAGGTCGCGGTAGCGGACAACTACATCGCCTCGACAGCAAAGCTTTACCAGCAGGTGTCCGGGGCCTCGCTCAACTTCAACAAGGTGGTGTCCTATCTGCCAGGCTTTCTCTCGCGCCCGCTCGTCGCCAAAGTCCTCAAGTCGAAGGCCGTCAAGCCGGACGAGAATTCGATGTATCTCTATTCAAACTACGTCGAGATGATCTGGCCCTACGACGACCGGGGACGGCTGGTCGGCGAGAACGTCTGGGAGCCGGAGCCGGAGAAAGCGGAGATCATCAAACTCGATCGGTCGGAGGTGCTGACGGTCGCTCAGGCGGCCGAAAAGCTCAACCCTCTGATCGCGCCGCTTCCGTCTTTCGATGAAATGGTGTTGGCTAGAAGGGCCGCCTGACTTCGCTCGCTCTGCAGCCTCGCGATGGCGGTCTGCCCCGTCATCGCGAGGCGGCGCGCTCCGCAGCGAAGCCGAAATCGTTCCGGCTCGTTGGCTTGAACACGCGCTTTATCTTCGACCTTGCCCCAACCGCACGAATCTGCCAACGTTGCGCTGCATCATAGTAAAGCCCGTCGAATCGACGATCTTTTGCTGAAGGAACGCGTCGCGATGATTATCGGCGTTCTCAATCAAAAAGGGGGCGTAGGCAAGACGACCGTCGCGATCAACCTGGCCGCGAGCCTCGTGCATTCAGGTTCGCGGGTGTTGCTGGTCGACGCCGATCCTCAAGGCAGCGCCATGGCCTGGTCGAGCACGCGCGACAGCGAGCCTCCCTTCGCGGTCGTTGGCATGGCCAAGCCGACCCTGCATCGTGACTTGGCGCGGCTTGCGGGAGACTACGACGTCGTGATCATCGACGGCGCGCCGCGCGTCAATGAGCTTGGGCGCTCGGCGATCCTCGCCAGCGACTATGTCCTGATTCCGGTCCAGCCCTCGCCCTATGACGTGTGGGCTGCCGCCGACACGGTGCAGTTGATCCGCGAAGCGCGACAACTGAAGGAAAGCCTCAAGGCCGCTTTCCTCGTCAATCGCCGAATCGCCAGAACCGCGATCGGCCGCGACGCAGCGGCCGCACTGGCGCAATTCAGCGAGATTCCCGTACTCGCGGCGGTCCTCAATCAACGCATTATTTACGCCGAGAGCGCGGCCAAAGGGCTTTCGGTGATCGAAGCCGCGCCGGCGAGCGAGGCGGCGCGGGAGATGGACGCGCTGGTCCAGGAGGTCGTCGGCGCGCGCAGAAGGGAGGCGGCGTGAGCAAGAAGACGATCGCGTTCACGATGCCGGCGACGGCGCCGCGACCACTCGAACGAAGTCCGGCCGATCCCGAAGCGCTGACCGGCGAAATCACGCCGTTCATCGTTACTGACGAACCAGGGGGGGAATCTGACGATTGGGTGCGGGACCGGGACTTGCGCCACGCAGACGATCGTTCGTGGGCGCCCTATTTGCCGCCTGCTCTGCCTGCGGCAGCCGGAACCAGCGTCATGATTGATCTCGCCGCCGAGCGGAACCTGCTGGAAGCGATGTCGTTGAGCTTTTTCCTGCCGTTTGCTCTCAGTTGGTTCTGGTTCGCCAACGCGATGCGGCGAGGCTGTCCGTCTTGGGCCGGGTAAGGCGCCGCGGCGCCTAACGACGCTATGCGTCGGCCCGCGGAGGCCGAAGTCCAAAAATCTCCTTCGGTTCGCTGACTCCCCGGAGTTGGAATTGGCCGAGCAATTCGAGGCGTCCGTCGCACCACCCGGCGGACTCGGCGAACCTCGAGGAGAACAGGAGATGTCGGCCAAGCGCGTCGCACAGCTTTTCCATGCGGACCACTTCATTGACCGCGGGTCCGATCACGGTGAAATCGAGCCGGTCGGCGGCGCCGACGTTTCCATACAGCACCTCGCCCACGTGCAGCGCGATGTCGACGTCGGCAAATGGCGCGCCCGCCGCCTGGCGCTCCAAATTGCGGGATTTCACGTTAGCCAAAGCCTCAATGGCGGCGTCGAGGCCGCGATTGCAAGCGGCCATCTCTCCTGCCTCCTCGAAGGAGATCGTCGCCAGCATCGCGTCGCCTATGAACTTGAGGACGTGCCCGCCGCGAGGCCGCAACGAGGCCGTCAAGGTCTCGAAGACCTCGTTGAGCATCTCAACAATCTGCCCGCCCGACGACACGTCGCTGATCCGGGTAAAGCCCCGGAGGTCCGCATACCAGAGCACCGAGTGGAGGCCATCGACGGTTCCGCGCTCGACCGCGCCGGAGTGCACTCGGGACCCTGCGTCGGTTCCGAGATAAGTCCGCAGGAGCCCGGACGCGATGTCGTGACCCGCGTGGGCCTTCATCGCGAGCGACAGTTCCGGCAGGGTCGAATGCAGCAATTCGATCTCCTGGTCGTGGAAGCCGCCGGGGCGGTCGGTCGTGAACGAATAAAGGGCGCCGGTTCCATGAGAGGGATCGGCGGTCTCTCCGAACCGAAAGCCCAGGCACAGGTAGTCCGTGCCGCCAGCCTGATAAAAATCGACCAGTGCGGGAAAATCCCGCTGCTCCGGTCCAAGTTCAAGGCGGCGCCGCAGCCATGCTTTCTTTTCTCCCGCCGCCGAGCGCTGGACCAACGCGTAGAAGGGGCTCCGCAGCCATTCCTCGGAAACCGGACCGCGGGCGAATTGCTGCTCGCGGACGGATTGCCACTCCCGTCGCCACGTGTAGCCGTAGCCGCTCCATTGCGGGTGCAATGTCTGGGTCGACACATAGGCGCGCAGGAGCTCGAAGCCGAACGCGGCGAGTTTCCGGCAGTAGCCTTCGAAGAGCTCGCGCGCCGCGGCGCCGCGCAGTCCCTGCTCGGTCGCCCATGCGTTGAGCTCGGCCGCGCACTCGGCAAGCCTCGCCGAATTCAAACCGGGCCGAGCTTCCTTCGCCGCCGATGCGACGCGGGTTCGATTTTCGTCCAAGGCGATCGGTGAATGACGTGTCGACGCCGCTTCCGCTTCGAGTCGGCGCCTCGCGGGCTTTGGGTCAACGCCACGCTTCGCTAAATTTGCGAACGCCATCCGATCATTTGCTAACGCCTGCGCCGATTGCTCGACCTGGGCGATCCGCCGCGCCATCAGGCCGATGACCTCGTCCGCGTCCGCGACGCGGCGAAACCGGTCAAGCGCGCCGGCGCGCCGAAAGGCGTCGTGGAGATAGGAGCCGACTGGGGGGCAGGTCCCGAAATCGTAGCCGCTCCAGGCGATCGCTTCGCTCCACAAATGGAGGAGAACTGCGCCGCTGACCGCCTCGGCGACCTCACCCCGATAGGCGGGCAGGAACGGCTTCCAGAATTGCTCCGGTTCGATCGGATAGCAAACATGAGAATCGAGCGCCCGGACGTCCAGCCCATATTTCTTGAGAACCGGCGTCAGCAGGAAGGGGCCGATCGAGCCCCACGGCTGGTCGACGTCGACCGAGTTCCGTGCGCTCGCGACCAGTTCGGCCAGCGCCTCGTGCGACGCCGGCAGCTTCAGCACGGCGTTGTTGATGAGGCTCGTCCCGACGGCGTCGGCCTGCCGGCAAAAGACGAATTCGTCATTCGCGAATTCGGGCCTCGCCAGGCAAACGATGTCGGTATCGACCCAGCAGCAGCCGGTCGCCTGGATCATCCTGTAGCGGAACATGTCGGCGAAGGTCGCGACCGACGGCTTGCCGTTGGCGATAAAGCGGTTGACCATGGATTCGTCGGGGCAGATCGCCCTCGCGTCGACGAGTCGCGCGCCGGGCGGAAGATCGAGGCGCGAATCATAACTGTAGACCCGCAACTCCGCGCCGGCCTGGGCGAACGAGGCGAGACAGGCGTAAGCGAAGGGATTGAGCGGCCCGTGCCAGAAGGAGCCGAATTCGATCGTATTCGCAGCCGTCATGGGCGCGGCGAAGGCGATGTCGTCGCTTATGCGAATTGGAGTCTCCGTCCGCTGCAGCGCTGTCGCGCCTTCGCCGCTTAGTCGATCCGGGCCAGAACATTCCGGCCGGCGTCCTCCCAGTCGCCGAAAAACGTCTCGGTCGTCAAATCTCCCTGGGAGACGAAGTCGCAATAGATGTCAAAGATCCAGCTCGCATGGACGTCGTCCAGCAGCAAATGCCGGCCCCGCCCCCCTTTGGCGATTTGGATGCAGTTCGACATATCGGACCGGCAGATTTCGCTGGTATGACCCCCGTCGACATGCAGGATGTCGAACCCGTTTTCCTCGCGCCGATCCGCAAGCCGGGGAAGCACCGCGCGCGAATCGCCGGGGATGAGGTGAACGCGTCCGGGGAACTCGGCTTTGAGGAAATCGACACATTCGATCACATAGGCGTGGGTCATGATGTCGACGCCGTAATATTCGAGCGTCGGGCTGGACGAAAGGGCAAGCAGCGCGCTGTGGCCGGCGTTGACGCCGACTTCCAGCAGGCGCTGCTTGAACCGGACGGCGCGCCAGACATTGCGGCGGGCCGGAGCGAGGCCTTCGGCTGGGGGACGGTCGGCGTAGCGCTCCTCGCCGTCGCCGTAAAAGATGTTTCCCTCAAGCCTTTCGGCCGAGCGCCTGACAATCTCGTTGAGGCGACGCAGCCGTCGGCGGAACGCTTCCGAGAACATTTCGTCGAGGGTGTCGCGACGGATCGTATAGTCGGGGATTTCCGACTCCGGCAATGGCCTGCCGGGAAGGAGTTTACGGCCGTTCATTCGTTTCGATACCCATACCGCTATGCGCCGAGAGCGGAGGCGGTCGCCTCCAAGCCGCCCAATCGCCGCAGTTTCGAGATTGTGCCCCGACGACCGACTCAATGCCGTCGAACCGCTCGGTCACCCTACCAGAGCGCGTTCGGCGCCTCAATTCGGCTTGAACTTCCGCAACGGAGCTTCAGCATTGCCCCGGTGATGCAAATGGCGCAATCTGCCCGTCAATTCGGTGGCCGTCTGGGGGATGTCGGTTGTGGCATGCGCATTCTCGTTCTGTTCGCTCACCCACTAGAGACGAGTTTCGTAGCCGCGGTGCACGCGCGAATCGTCGAGACCTTGCGTGCGTTTGGACATGAGGTCGATGACCTCGACCTCTACGCCGAAGGATTCGATCCCGTGCTGACGCGCCAGACCCTTGTCGACTACCTGGATACGGCAGCCAATCGGGCGCGAGTGGGTCCCTATGTCGATCGGCTGCTTGCCGCCGAAGCCCTGATCGTGGTGTCCCCGATCTGGCATGATGGGTTTCCAGCGATCCTGAAAGGTTACTTCGACCGCGTCTTCCTGCCGGGCGTCAGCTTCAAGATTGATCAACACGGGGTCTTTCGGCCAACTCTCCTGAACATCAAGCGGCTCGCCGCGGTTTGCGGCTATGGCGCCGACCGCAAGCGAGCGTCCCGCGTCGGCGATCCGGTGCGCCGCTTCGTCATGCGCAGTCTGGCTGAGGCCCTCCCATGCGCACAATGCGAATACTTCGCCTTAGACGGCTTGGACGCCGCGACGCCGCAGCGACGGGCGCAGTATCTCAGGCGGGTGACGCGAATATTCAGCGCTTGGTAGGGCGCGGGAACGCGGGCGGAGTGCTTTCGAAATTTCGATAAGTCTTCCACGAGCTGATGCGGCGATTAAGATTGGAGGAAATCAATGTCCCCGGAAACGCGAGAGAGACTCTTTAGGTATTTGCGTGAAGGCAGGGTCTCCGTGCTTTCAACCTGCGCATCCAGCGGAGAGCCGCATTCAAGCGTGATGCATTATTCCTGTGCAGCCGAACTGCCTGCTCTATACTTCAGTACCGACGACCGATCCGCAAAAGCCAGGGATTGTCGCGAGAATCCACGGGCCTCGGTGGCGATAGGGTGGAGCGAGGTCGACTGGGTGACGGTGCAGATGCGTGGCGTGTTGCGAGCCCTGACCTTGGCCGCAGAGACCGAGGCTGCAAAGGCGGCGCACTATGCCGTCCACCCCAACGCTCGGCAGTTTGACAGTGATCCCCATACGCTCTTCCTGCGGTTCGAGCCGGTTTGGGTCCGCTTTTCCGACCTGGGCGCCGCGCCAGCTCTAATTGAAGAAATGACGTTGGGTCGCGGCTCCCAATAGTTCCCAGCCTCAGGAGGTTTGCCAATCGACCCATTCAACGATGTCCGGCGCCGGATCGTTCGCCGGTTTCGCGGACGGCGCGCCAGACATGCATGTCAACTCCACGCTGCGGATCGAGTGCGATCGTTTCGCTGACGCGCAAGCCCGCGTCCGCGAGCACGGCCTCCGCTGACATGCCCGTATCGCAGGCGGAAAAAATCGCCCGCCCCCCGGAAAGCTTGACGCCATGCGCGCGCGACAAATGAAATGCGTCGAAGCCGATCCCCAAGAACAGATCGAATACGTCCCGGCCGCCTGGCACCGCCACGTCACCGCCGAGAGGCAGCAGTATTTTCGCGACTTCCTGCCAAATTATGCGCGCCGGGCTCCACCACCAAGCGTCGGCGCGTTCCTCGAGTCCGGACGCCGTACTCGAAATCACCAAACGTCGGTCGCCTCTGACATTAGGTTCGGCGATGTGGCTGCGACGGCCGAACACGATAAGGTCAGAGCGCGCCAACGCCTGCTGGTAATAGTCCCAATCACTTTCATTGCGCAGGGAAGCAGGGACCAGTCCGTCAGGGCCGGCGATCCTGTCGTCGTCCGAGACAATGGCGTAGCCAGCGATTTCGGTCGGGCGGCTCTTTGCCTTGTCGGGGCTCACCGTGCTTATGATCCTACCCTCGACATTTGGGCATCCCGCGCCTGTCGGCATCCGCTGGCGGGTGACGATTCCCGACCGACAGTGGCCATCGTCGTTTGCCGGCCGCTGCCGCTCTGTCGCTGATATGGCATGGTTTCGCCGGCCAATGGAATGGTCATCGCCACGCTCGCGATCGCGGCGATTGCGGTCGCCGGCGCAATCCTCTAGATCGTAGAGTTGAGCCAGCCCAATTTGGAGATGTTTTGCGTTCAGCCCGCGAACGTGATCCAAGGCGTTGATGCGTTCGTTTCATAGCGTGATCGCCTGTCGGCGACGGGAACCGAGGGAGATCGAGCATGCGCGGGCCATTCCGCATTGTAGCCTATGCCATCGCGTCCGCGGACGGCATGATCGCGGACGAAACCGGGTCGATGCCAAAATCACTCGAGCTCGAAGCTGACCAGCGCTTTTTTGAGGCGGGACTGGACCGCGCCGCCGTCGTGGCGCACGGTCGGCTGTCGCAGGAAGATCAGCCAAACTCGCCAAATCGGCGCCGGTTGATTCTGACGCGCCAAGTCGCCGCCCTGGCTCCCGACCCGGGCAATGCAAACGCCAGGCTTTGGAACCCCGCCGGCGCGTCGCTCGAGGAAGCCTGTGCGTCGGTCGGATGTCGATCGGGCACTGTCGCGGTTCTCGGCGGTCCGCACATATACAGTCATTTTCTGAAGATTGGCTACGACGATTTCTATCTCAGCCGCGCCCCCAAAGTGAAGCTGCCGGGTGGCGTGCCTCTGTTCGCGGAGTGCCGGCTCGGCCGCTCTCCCGAGGACGTCCTGACCGAGGCGGGGCTGAAGGCGGGCGAAACGCAGCGTCTCGACGAGGAAGTGTCGCTGGTCGAATGGACCCCGCAACTATAAGCGTCAGGCCATTGGGAACATCTCCGCCGCGCGCCGGGCCGGCGCCGCGGGACGGCAGTCGCGAGGCATGTCTTTCGCCGCCAAAGCGGCTATGGAAGGGCCCATGACCGCCGAGCCCGCAGCCAAAACGGCCTCTCTCCGTGCGCTGGCGCCGCTGATCCGCTACGCTCGGCGCCATCTGGGACGGGCGATCGCGGCTTTGGCGGCGCTAATAGTGTCGTCCGTTGCGACACTGACGGTTCCGTTCGCCCTGCGCCGGATGATCGATTTTGGCTTCTCGAAGGACAGTGGCGGCGCGATCGACATATATTTCCTGGTCGTGGCGGGCGTTGTGCTGGTCATCGCTCTGGCGGCGGCGACGCGCTACTATCTCGTCACCACGCTCGGCGAGCGCGTGGTCGCGGATCTGCGCCGGGATGTGTTCGCCCATCTCACAGGGCTCGACGCCTCGTTTTATGACCGCGCGCGTATCGGCGAACTGGTCTCGCGGCTTACCGCCGACACGACCCAGATCAAGGCGGCTTTCGGTTCTTCGGCTTCGACAGCGCTGCGCAATCTGTTCATGTTCGTCGGTTCGACGGCGTTGATGGTCTACACTAGTCCGAAGCTGTCGGCGCTGGAGCTCGTGGCCATTCCAGTGATCGCCGCGCCGCTGATAGCTTCAGGCAGCGTCGTCCGGCGCCGCTCCCGGCACGCTCAGGACAGACTGGCCGAAGCGACCGCCTTCGCGGCCGAGAGTCTCGGCGCGGTGCGCACGATGCAGGCGTTCGGCGCCGAATCGGGCAGCAAGGCGCATTTCGCCGAAGCGATTGAGAGCACTTATCGCGCCGCCCGCGCCGCCACGGTTACGCGTTCGCTCCTGATCGCGATCGCGGTTTCGCTCGCTTTTTGCAGCGTCGTCTTCGTGTTGTGGCTAGGCGCGCGCGATGTGCTCGCGGGTCGGATGACGGCAGGGCTTTTGTCGCAATTCGTGCTGTTCGCCGTTCTCGCCGCGACGTCGCTCGGCGAATTGTCGCAGGTGTGGAGCGAAGCGGCCGCCACCGCCGGTTCCGCGGGGCGCATCGCCGAACTTCTCGCGGTGCGGGCGCTTATCGTTTCCCCGGCGAGTCCGCTTGCGATGCCTACGCCTCCGCGCGGCGCGATCGCTTTCCAGCATGTCAGCTTTGCCTACAAGAGCGCGCCGGACGTGCGAGTGTTCGACGATCTCAGCTTCGCGATCGCGCCCGGCGAACGGGTGGCGATCGTTGGCGCTTCAGGGGCGGGCAAGTCGACGCTGTTCCAGCTCATCATGCGCTTTTACGATTGTGACGAGGGCCGGGTCCTCGTCGACGGCGTCGACGTGAAGACTGTCGATCCCAAGGACCTCCGCACCCGCATTGCGCCCGTACCTCAGGAGCCTTCGATTTTCGGGGTCACGGTCGCGGAGAACATCGCCTATGGTCGCGCCGGCGCGAGCGAGCGCGCGGTCCAAGGGGCGGCGCGGCGGGCGGCCGCGGACGGCTTCATCCGCGAACTCGACAAAGGCTATGCGACGGAGCTCGGCGAGCGCGGCGTGACCCTGTCAGGTGGTGAGAAGCAGCGGTTGGCGATCGCGCGGGCAATCCTGAAAGATGCCGCTGTGCTGCTGCTCGATGAGGCAACCTCGGCCCTCGATGCGGAGAACGAGGCGCAAGTGCAGGCCGCGCTTGACGATGTGATGAATGGACGAACGACGCTGGTTATCGCCCACCGACTTGCGACCGTGCTGAAAGCCGACCGGATTCTGGTGATGGAATCCGGGCGCATTGTCGAGGAGGGCGACCACGCTTCGCTGGTCGCGCGCGGCGGTGTTTACGCGCGCCTGGCGCGGCTGCAATTTCATGTCGGAGCCGTGGCACTGACGGACGGGGGTGCGACAATTTAGCGCGGATGAAAGGCGTCTATCGGCTCCATCCGATCCGACGACGCTTGACCTTCCGTTCCGATCGTCGTTGGATTTGACGCAGGCCGAATTTACGAGTGGCCGGCGTGGCGTCCAATCGAGCTGCGTGGTCGGCTCTTGCGACGCAAAGCGGCCCCGGGACGGCGCCCGAGACTTCGCTGAGCGTCTCGTGGCGTCGACGCGAGGATTTGGATCAATTCGGAAGCCGGGAATTGGCGTCGAGAATGGAAACAGTTGTAAGGAACACAAGCACGCGGCCAATCTCGCGGTCGCACGGGCGCGTGTTCGATCATCTCGTTCTGCTGAAGCCGCGCGTCATGTCGCTCGTCGTGTTCACCGGGGCCGTCGGCTTCGCGCTGGCGCCGGGACATGTCGACTGGATGAAGCTCTTCACCACACTTTCGGCGATGGCCGCGGGAGCAGGGGCGTGCGGCGCGCTCAATATGTGGTGGGACGCCGACATCGACGCCATGATGTCGCGCACTGCGATGCGGCCGATACCGCGGGGCGCCGTTATCGCACGGGAGGCGCTGGCGATTGGCGTTTTGCTGGCGGTCGTGTCGGTGGCCGCGCTCGGAACGCAGGTGAACTGGCTCGCCGGTGGTTTGCTCGCGCTTACAATCGCCATTTACATTCCGCTCTATACGATGGTCCTGAAGCGCAGCACACCGCTCAATATCGTGATCGGCGGCGCTGCGGGAGCGCTGCCGCCTGTGATCGGCTGGGCGGCCGCTGCGAACAGCCTGTCGGCGGGTCCGATCGCGATGTTCTTTGTCATCTTCCTATGGACGCCGCCCCATTTTTGGGCATTGGCGTTGTGCCGCAGCGCCGACTATGAGCGCGTCAAAGTGCCGATGCTTCCCAATGTCGCTGGCCCAACTGCGACGTGCCGTCAAATTCTGATCTATTCGCTGCTGGTGGTGGGTTCGTCCTTCGGTCCGCTTCTTATTGCCGGCGTCGGACTGTTCTACGGTATGATCGCGGCTGCGTGCGGCGCCGTGTTCCTTTGGCGGGCTGTCGCGCTTTATCGTCTGCGCGACGGCGACGAGTCGCCCCGGCGCAAGGCGGCAATGTCGCTTTTCGGTTTCTCGATCCTTTACCTGTTCATCCTATTCGCGGCGATGCTCGCCGAGGTCACTCTGAGGTAGCGGCGCGCGGAATGGCCAATTGTTGTAATGGACAGCCCCGATGAAGGGGACGGTCGCCCCGAAGTCCGGCCGTTCGGCGAAGCGAGGCAAATGGATCCTTTTCGCTGCGCTCGTCGCGCTTGCGGCTCTCATGTACGTCGGCATCATCGTCAAGGCCATCAAGTACGGATTGCCGCCGTCATGATCTCCATCCACGATCTGACCCACGTGATGGCCGCGATCAACGCGGCGACGATCGTTGTTCTCCTTCGGGCGTATGGCCGCATTCGGGCGAAGGATCGCGAAGGACACCGCCGCACGATGATGGTGGCGATCGGCCTTGGCGTCGCCTTTCTGGCGGTCTATCTCGTCTATCACGCCTCCGCCGGCCTGGCGAAATTCGGCGGCTATGGCCCCATTCGGCCGATCTATTTCACGCTTCTCGCGGTCCATGTGATGATGGCCTTCGCGGTCGCGGCGCTCGTGCCGTTGACGCTATACAACGCGCTGACGCGCCGTTTCGACGCGCACCGTCGTATCGCCCGCGTGACTCTGCCGATGTGGCTCTTCGTCGCCGCTTCGGGGCTGGTGGTCTATGTGATGGCGGTCCATCTCTACCCGCTGAACGTCAGCTAGCGGAAATATGAGCGAACTGGCGCAGTCGCATTCCCGCTCCGGCCTTGAACTCGCGTCGGCCGCCGGTCTCGCGGGCGCATTGAGGCGCGAACTTGTCGGGTGGGCGTGGCTAGCCGTCGGCGCGCTCGCGGTCGCCGGCGTGTTCGCTTTTCTGCTCGCGCTCTCGCGTGTCCCAGGAATGGACAAGGCGCCGTTTTGGCCAATCGGGTTCTTTTACAAGGGCCTCGTGATCCACGTGGTGTTCTCGCTGGCGGTCTGGCTAATGGGGATATTCGCCTTCTTGACCTCGTACGCCACCATACGGATGGCTGGCGAGGACACGCGCGCCGCGATCCTCGGGCGGATCGGGCAAGGCGCCGTGCTGATCGCCTTTCCGTGTCTGTTCGCGCCGGCGTTCCTCGATTCGACCCGGCCGGAGCTCACCAATTATATTCCACTCATTCGTCATCCGGCCTACGATCTCGGCCTCCTGGCTCTGGCGCTGGGCGTTCTGGCGCCCGTGACCCGGCTCATGGTCAATCTTCCGGGTCGGCTGGCGAGGTTGCCGCCGATGGCGTTTGCAATGTCCGCTGGCGGTTTCATCTATTGCATGGCGCTTCTTTGCTTTGCGATCGCGGCGGGGCTGCTCGCGCGACAAGGCGACCTGGCGTCGGCGCGTGATCGGTTGTTCTGGGGCGGCGGCCACGTGCTGCAGTTCGTCTATGCGACGCTGATGCTGACCAACTGGTCGATCCTCGCCCGCCGCAGCCTGGGCGAAAAGGCGGTTCACGGCGGCGTATTTCGGCTGGCGGTCCTGCTCATCGTGGCGCTGTCGATTCTGGCGCCGATCTTCTACGCCGTCTTCGCGCCGTTTTCCGACGATCAGCACGAGGCGTTCCGCTTGCTGCAGTTCGGCATAGCCCTGCCCTCGGTCTTATTCGCCGTCTCGCTCATCGCCAACGCCCGAACGCTTCGGCCGCCGTCGGGGTGGCCGTGGCGCGATCCGGCCTTCTTCGCCCTGGCGATGTCGCTGGCGCTGTTCGCGCTCGGGGGCGTCATGGGCTTCCTGATCACCGGCTCGGACACCCGCACGCCCGCGCATTATCACGCCGTGATCACGGCGGTCAGCGTCTCCAGCGTCGGCATGCTGCTGACGTTCGGCCTGGATGAGCTCGGGCGCGGACCGGCGTCTGCGCGGGCGACCCGAATCCTGATCGGACTTTATGGCGGCGGGCAGTTCGTCGCCTCGATCGCCATGTTCGTCGCCGGCGGCTACGGCGCGGCGCGCAAGACGCCGGACGGAGTCGGGTCCCTCGACGCCGTCGCCGCGGCCGGCATGGCCGTGCACGGCGTCGCCTCGATCTTCACCATTCTCGGCGGCGCAGCCTTCATCGTGGTCGCCGTTCGAGCGCTATGGCGCCCCGCGGTCGCGCGCGCGAACGGCTGAGTGCGATGCGGGCGCTGAAGGCCGGGGCGGCGCGCAGGGCGGCTCTGCTGGCTGCTGTCGTCGCCGGACTGCTCGCGCTGACGGCTTGGCGCGAAATCAATCCGCTCCCGAGGACCGAGATTGTCGGGCTGCGGACCGAGGAGCCAGCCAGGCTCAGTGCTTTCCTCGATGAGACGGGCGCGAAGGTCTCGGTCGATTCGTTTCGCGGCAGGGTTCTGATCCTGAATCTCTGGGCGCCGTGGTGCGTCCCCTGCCTTACGGAATTGCCGTCTCTCGACCGTCTCGCCGGGCGCCTGTCCCCCAAGGATTTCGCCATCGCGGCCGTGACCAAGGACGCGCTCGGCGACACGCCCTCCAAACGCGCATTCGACGCGATGGGACTGCGGCATCTCAAAATGTATCTCGACCCCACAGGCGCTCTGGAGAGCGAAATCGGCGCGCACGGGATGCCGTCGACCGTCATTCTCGGCCGCGACGGCGCGCTGCTCGGCTTCCGCGAGGGCGCGGCGGACTGGGACAGCGCAGAAATGATCGACCGGCTCAACCAGTTCGCGGCCCAATCGCCTCGCCTGGATTGAGGCGTTCGCCGGCGCCAATCCTAAGCGGACGCGGCGCAGCGCTCGCCGGCCGCCTTGCTAACCGAAGAAGGGCGAAGGGGAAGGCGCGAAGGCCGGCGGAGGCGCGGGCCGGCCGACCTTGCGAGGGGCCTCAAGACAGGTCCTTGCCTGGGTAAACTACGTTATCTATAGGTTGAAGCTAACGAAAGCCCGAGGGAAGCTTTGGAAAGTCCGCAGGGAAGCAAAGGAAAGTAAAAGGGAAGCCAGCGAAAGGAAAAGGGAAGGAAACGAAAGCTTTTTATTTTCGCAAATCGGGGCTTTTCAAGGGCTTATGCGCGATTCCCGACTTATTTTTTCTCCGGCGAGCCGCTACGCGCCCCTCATGCCTCGCCGCCGCCCTCCCTCCGGCCCCGCGACGCCCGCCCGCGATCTCCGCATAGCCCCTGCCCTCGCGTAAACCCACGCGACAATCCTCGTCCGCCGCATTTTCCCGGCCAAGCCCGTCGAGCCGCCGCTTCGAGGCGAGCGCCGTCTGTTGAACCATCGACCACTCTCCTTGCGGCCGCGGCCCACGCCGCTCGATCGAGGCAAACGTCAGGATAGCATGGCTTTTGAGAATCAGAAAGAAATTGTCGCCAAATTTTTCGCCTTGGTCCTGCACCCTCGTGTTTTCAGATGGTTACGCAATTTTTATTATCTGAAACCTTAGCAGCCGCTCCTGTAAAAAAGGGAATTGAGTAAGCGTGAACGTAAGTCCGGCCCCTGCACTCTGGGCCCCCGCGGCGTTCGCGGGGGGCGGCACGGTTGGATCGGCCAGTCTCGTCATCCGAACGTGGGGGAGCTTGGGAGTTGCCTGCTATGTCAGCAAAATAATGTAAATATTTGATATAATGATGGAATTTTAGGCCGAGCGCCCCTCGATCGGGGCCGACCGCCGGCGTGTCAGATTGAAGAAAGCACGACAATTTCTTGCCGAAACGCGAGAACCATGAGAATGTGGCAACATGCGCAAGGAGCGCGCCGGTCAGACCGACAGGCCCTTTCCGCGGGGGCCGCACCGTCTCCCTCTCGCCTAGCCGCCGACCTGCCTCAACCATCCGCCACTCTGGTCCGGCGCGTTACGTCCCGCGCGAGATTCGCCGCATCGAACAGATGTCGGCCGTCGCGATCTGTCAGCGACGCCTCTGACGGCGAGACTCCGGCGTCGCGCTCCATGCTTGGAGTTGCCCGGAAGCGGACCTGATGCGGATGGACATGTGACGCGGCTCACATGACGTCCGGTCAAAGACTGCTACAAGCCTGGCATTGAGCGGGTCCGGCCCGCGCGCCTTTTTAAAGATGGAGAGGATGCGACCGCCGGCTGATTGATGGGGAGGGCGTTATGCTGCAGCGAATGTTCTTATTGCTGTTGATGAGCGGGGCGTTGAACTCGCCCGTATACGCACAGGAGACCGGCTTCGACCCGCCTCATTCCTTGCTCAACGCCGCGCAGACCGTCCTTTTTTTCCTCGGGATGGTTCTTGTCGGCTATCGGACTTACGGGGCGTTCGATTCCCCCCCGGTCGCTCTGGGAGACGGTCCCGCCCCGCCACGATATATGACCCAACCGCGCCAGTATCGGCTGGGGGCGATCGTCTACGTCGCCATGTGCCTACTAATCTACGCCCTGGCGATTTACTTCTACAAGGGATTACTCCCGATCGTCGGCAGCATCGCCCCGGAATCGTTGCAAAAGGCAATTGAGAATTCGACGAAAGACGGCTCGCTTTCCTTCCCGCTCGTGATCATTTTTGCCGCCGGCGTTCTGTTCGTGTTGCTGAAGAACGAAGCGGACTGGAATCCGCTGTTCATGCTTCGCCGCCTTGTATGGGGCTGGGCGTCAATACCGCATCTGGCCAATGCTATTATGGGCGCCGCACGCGATGACCTCGTCGTCCCGAATGAAGCGCGGGCAGATGTCGCGAGCGATGCGGACACGCCGAACATCGACATTGGGGATTTCGACAAGGAGAGGCACAGTCTGGATCGTAATTGGGCCGAACTCTGCTACATTCGCGTCTGGCTTGATCAAAACCGCGCCGACGGCTCACACTACACCTTTTTCAACGAGCCTAGCTTCTCCTGGAGCAAACTTGGGACGGATTATGAGCGTGCCCGCAACCTTGTCGCGCCGCTGAAGAAAGCCCTCAATGGCAGCAATGGAGCCGAACAAAACATTTTCGCGGACGTGGCGGCGACAATCGAATCGTTGCGTTGCCAATATTGTCGGCTCGCAGCCTGTTTCATTGTTTACAAGAATGACACCAAGAAGAACGCCATTCGCGATGCGAGGCAATTTGGGGCGCGAATTTGTGAAAACACGTCGCGGGCGAACCCCCTCCGTTACATTGTCATATTTGTGGTGGCGATTGCGATTGCGATCTATCTTGGAGTTTGGCTTTCAGCGATGACCTGGGACCTTTTGCACGGCAGTCCCGATTCCGCGTTCATCCAGGACCCTGACCTTGTCACACGATGGACTGGTTATTCTCTGGCCAGTTACGGGATGCCGATCCTGGCGGTGCTTCTGTTGCGCTATCTGGGTTGGACAAACGACCCGGACCAGCCCACTTCCTATCTCATATCCTATGCGACGGTCTTCCTGGTCGCTTTGGGCGTCTCGGTCCTCTGCCTTTCCCTTGCAATCAAGTTTGTCGGCACGCAACAATTCGCGGCCAAGCCCTTTCTCGAGCTCGTGTTCTCAGAGGTAAAGTGGTGTTTCTCTCCCGCCGTGGTCTCCGTTTATGTCGCCTATCACGTCGATCGGCAAATCGATCCAATGTTGCCTGACATAGGCTCCTATGGCGCGCATTGGCGGCTGCCCCAGCGTCTGATCAGCTGCTTGTTGTTTGGATTGCTGGTCACCGCCTTTTCGTTGATGCCGTCGCTTTCGCTGTCGGTGTCTTCGGTTTCGGCATGGCCAGTGGACAAACTGCGGGCGGTGGTGATCGGAACCATCTTCATCATCGGGCTGATCACGGCGCTTGCCAGCGAGTTCTGTCTGATCAAGCCGGCCAAGCCGAAGCCGGCGACGGACCAAATAGGCTACGCGACCGCCTGACCTCGGGCGCACGCCCGCGAATCGCAGGACCCCCGCAATGCCATTGCAACCGAATTGGGGTATTATCACGATATCGTGAACAGAAAAAATTAATCGAATCAAACGCAAAATTCAAAGCAGTTTGGTACTAAACTATTGAATACAACCTCTGCTTTCATAACATTTAAAGAACTGCAAAGAAAATGTGCGTGCAAATCTAAATTCTGTTGCCGAGGATTGAAAAAGATGTCACTTTTTGCTGCGGGATTTACGTCCTGCCCAAAGTGAAATCGATTGCCTGATTTGCGCCGTCGCTTAAGAGTCCCGCACAGTTCTGGCTCAGTTCTTAGGAAATCCGGGACATTCCGGAAGACAACCACGTTTCTACAAGACGCCGTTGAACATCAAGGGAGGCCTACGCCATGACCATTGTGACTTTGCAACAGAACGCTGTCGCCCAGCTCGCCGCGCAAGCCGACGCCGTCGGGGGCCTCGCAAAGGACACGGGCGCCTTCGCCGCCGTGTTTGCGGCCTTCGAGTCCAATGATCCGAACGCGCTCGGCTGGGTTCTCCAGCGCCTCGAATTGCTTCCGCGGTGCGAGCTGATCTGTCAGTGGATCCGGATCAAGCGATGCGTGTTGCGGTGCGTCGAAGTGTGCGGGCCGCTCGATCCGAAGGTCGACGTCCCCGATCTTCCCCAGTTCGCGCGCGCGCTCGTCCAGCTTGCCTCGAATGAGAAGCTGTTGCGCCGCCTCGTCGACGCCGTTTCCTGCGGCGACGCGGACGCCTATCAGGCCGCCGTCGCCGAGGCGAAGCTTCAACCCTTCTGCCATCTCATCTGCCGCTACATCTGCTCGGTGTACTACCGGCGCATCTGCGAGGTCGTCTGCACGGGGCAGACGATCCCGGCATCCGACGTCGCCCTCGACATCCGGGCGGACGCGGAAGTTCTGGCCAAGGTCGTCGCCAACGAGAACGTTTCCGCCGTGATCGGCAAGGCGGCGATCGCGCTGGATTGCGAGCTGTTGCGGACGGCGCTCGACCGGGCGGGGTTCCTGTCCCATTGCGAGATCATCTGCCGGCTGATTTGCGTCTGGCGGTGTGTCTGGGTGTGCCGGGCGCTGTGCGTCATCCCGCCGAAAATTCTCACCGGAGCCTACGCCGTCGAGGAAGCCCGCAGCTTCGCGCTGGCCGCCGCGGCGTTGGCCAGCCAACCCCGCGCGCTCTCCGATCTCGTCGCCGCCGTGATCAGCAACAACGCTGAAGCCTACGGCGCCATCATCGACCGTTTCGGTCTCGGCCCCTATTGCTGGCAGGTGTGCGCATGGGTGTGCTCGGAGGTCTGCTACGAATATTGCGTTTGCGTCTGCCCGCCGACCTCGGCCGCCTATTTCATCAATATCGGCGCGTACGAGTACAGCGAGGTCTATCCGGTCGGCGGGACCACGCCCAAGATCGAGAGCCAGATCGGCGGCACGGGCTTAACCAGCGACGGCAGGGCCTTCTTCCAGACCCTGCGGCTGAACGGCGGCTACACGCTACAGACCGGCGCGCCGCAGATGGAATATCGCTTCGAGACCATCCAGACGGACGCGACCGGGAATCCCCTGATGGGCGCCACCTGGCAGCCTGTTCTTGCTGGCGGGGCCCTTCCGACCATCATCGGACACACCGTCACGTTCTTTCCGCACCTGATATTCACGCCCGTATTCGCCTCGCTTGACGCTCAGGGATGGATTAAGGTCCCGCTGGCGAGTGTGTCCTACACGCCGACCGCGGATCTGCTCCGTCTCAATTCGACCAAGCTCAGCGGGGCGCCTCATCTCGATGAAACTGGAGTCGTCGCCGGAGCCCATTCTTCCCACCCGCTGGCGCAGGACACCTACTTCGGGATCCGCATGAGGGTCCGCAATGTCGGGGATCCCGGCTCGGAATTCGACGCCGGCACGTGCCACCACATTGCGATCGACAACACCCTCTACGACAACGTCACGCACCAGCCGGCGTGGCGGAACCTGACAGATCCGCCCGGCGACCTCGCGGTTTACCTCGTCGACATCCAGGAACTTCTGGGGCCCAACGGGTGTGGGCTGATCACCGACAAGCTGACCGTGCTGTTCACGGCCGCCCATCCGAACCTGGGCTCGGTGTCGCTGCAGATGGATGGGCCAGGCGGTCCATATTCGTTCACGCTCACGCCGGACGGCGCATCGAGTTCCGTCGACTACTTTGGAACAGCGGCGCCGAGCGGGTTTGTCGTGAAGGCGCTCAAACCGTGTGCATACCTCGTGACCCTCACGGTCAATGTGTTGCTGACCGACGGAGACCACAACCCCGATCCGCGGTACGATCAGATCGCCTTCTGCAAGAGGTAGACCGCCAGGCGTCCGGGATCAGGGATCGTCGGGGATCTCCCCGCTCAGCATGAGCGGGAGCGTGTGGCCGGTTTCCTCTCCATTCCTCGCAAGGGGCGGAGGGGAAACCGCTTTGGTTGACAACATATTCAAATGACCGCTGCAGCGCACACCGCCTCGACCGAGCTGTCCCTGATGCATTTCCTCCTGGCCGTCCTCGCGACCTGGCGGGTCACCCACCTGCTGGCGAACGAGGATGGCCCGGCGGACGTCGTCTTCCGGCTGCGCCGCCGCTTGGGCGACGGTCTCATCGGCGGTCTGATGGACTGTTTCAACTGCATGAGCGTCTGGGTCGCGGCGCCGCTGGCGCTGTTTGTCTCGACGAATCCTCTAAACTGGCTTGTGAGCTGGCTGGCGCTCTCGGGAGCAGCATGCCTGCTGGAACGGCTCGGCGGCGCGTCCGCCGGCGCGCGCGCGAATTTGCAAACGATGGAAGGAAACGACGATGTGCTGCGGTAGCAAACGATCCGCATGGCGCTCCGCCCCGGCGACGGCGCCGCGCGCCGCGCCCACGCCGGCGGCCGTCGCGGCCGAACCGCCTCCGCCAAGACAGGACGTTGAGGTCGGCAGCGCAGCTGTTGTCGCGCAAACCGACCGGTTTCCGGTGTCAGGGCGCGCAGCCGGCATTCGGTCTAGCGCGCCGGGCCCGCTTATGGCGCTTGACAAGCTGACGGCCGAGCAAAGGTTTCGGCTTGCGCCGAATCCAAGTCCGATCGCGCGCTCACGCCCTTTGCTCCATCTGGGTCGCCCGCCAATGCGCGACCGCGAGGCCGAAGACGACGAGCGCGAACGCCTGATGAACCAGGGCCAGTCCGAGCGGCGCGACATAGAGAAGGGTTGCGATCCCCAGCACGGCCTGAAGCGTCGCCGCGCCGGCGAGGACGGTCGCGCGTCGCGCCAGCGGCGAACCGGGCGCCCCCGCCAGGCGGCGAGAGCCAGGGCGAGCGCGAACGCAACGACGGCATAGGCGACCATCCGATGATCGAATTGCGCCGTCGCCGGGTCGTTGAGCATCGCCATCGGCCAGGGCGACTGGAACGCCTCGGCGGGAATCCAGCGCGAACCCATCATCGGCCAGGTGTTGTAGATGCGCCCGGCGCGCAGGCCCGCGACCAGGGCGCCGAGCCCGAGCTGGCCATAGACGAGGGCGGCGAACGCGCCGGCGCAGACGGCGTAGCCGCGCGAAAGCGACGCTGGAGCGCTGTCGCTCGCCGAGGCCGACCGCGGCGTAGATCAGCGCGCCGAAGGTCGCGGCGGCGATCAGGAGGTGAAGGGCGAGGCGCTGCTGGGCGACCTCGGCGCGCTGGCTTAAGCCCGAACTCACCATCCACCAGCCGACGATCGGCTCCAGCGCCAGCAGGCCGGTCGCGACCGCGACCTGACGGCCGAGCGCGCCCCTGAGCCGGCCGCGCGCCCAGAACCACAGGCCGGGCAGAATGAACGCCGCGCCGACGATGCGCGCCAGCAGCCGATGGCTCCATTCCCAGGCGTAAATGATCTTGAAGCCGTCGAGCGTCATGTCCGGGTTGAGCTCGGAAAACTGAGGGATCTGCTTGTAGCGGTCGAATTCCGCCCGCCATTGCGCGGCGTCGAGCGGCGGGATCACCCCGGTAACCGGCTTCCACTGCGTGATCGACAGGCCGGATTCGGTCAGCCGCGTCGCCCCTCCGATCAGCACCATGGCGAAGACCAGCCCCGCCATCAAAATGAGCCAGAGCCGGACGCCGGATCGCGCCTCGATAGGCGCCGGCCGGGCGTCGGCGGCGAGGGCGTCGATCGCGGTCATTGATTTCTCGGGTCGCATCTTTGATGTTCTGGCGCTGCGCTTTTCGCCCAAGCCCGCCGAAGGCGCAACACTTCTCGAACACCATAAATTCGCCCTCTTTCGCACGCCTTTCGTTCGTTTGGTAATTGAGAGGCGCCGGTTTCGCATCGCTGCATTGCGGTGAAAATCATTGCCGACTCGTCCGCGCTGTGGCATCAGCACGCATCCCCAATAATCAATTGCCTAGGAACGCGATGTCTTTTTTGAACGGCAACAGCTTCTCCGATCGTCAGGCCGCCGCCGCCAAGGCGCGCAAGGCCATGGCGGAGAAATTTCTCGCCAATTCCAAATACGACCCGAACGATCCCGCAGTGGTGGAGCGCGAGGCCAAGCGTAAGGCGATTCTCGAGGCGCGCCTGGTGCGCGACGCCGAGCGGGCCAAACGCAAGGCGGAAGAGGCGGTCGCGGAAGCCGCGCGGCGGGCCGCCGAGGAGTCCTCCCGTCAGGAGCAGCTGCGGCTGGAGGCGCTCGCCCGCGAGGCCGAGGCTCAGCGCGCGCACGAAGAAGCCGAAAAGGCCGAATACGAGCGCAAGCTCGAGCGGGACGCCCGCTACGCGGCGCGCAAGGAGCGCAAGCGGAAGAAGAAGTCGGCCTCCGAGCGATACGGCTGAACCATTCCGCTCTTCGTCGGTCGGGGACCCCAGCTCGGGGCCAGGGTTTCGCGGATTTTCAAACCCGGAGAGCGGAGCGAGGAGAGCATGGCAAAGCCGCTCCGTCTGGGCGTCGCGGGACTCGGCGTCGTCGGGACGGCCCTGATCCGGCTTCTGCGCCGCCAGCGGTCCGGGTTTGCAGCAAAAGCGGGCCGCGACTGCGTAATTGCGGCCTATAGCGCGCGTGAGGCGCGCGACCGCGGCGTCGATCTTGGCGGCGCGACCTTTTACCAGGACGCCGCCGCATTGGCCGCGTCCGCCGACATCGATGTTTTCATCGAATTGATCGGCGGGGCGGACGGGATCGCCTTCGAGGCGGTGCAGTCCGCGCTGGCGCGCGGTCTGCCGGTCGTCACCGCGAACAAGGCGATGCTCGCCGCGCATGGGCTGGCGCTGGCGGTGTTGTCGGATTCCCACAATGCCCCGATCCTTTTCGAGGCGGCGGTCGCCGGCGGCATCCCAGTCGTCAAGACCTTGCGGGAGAGCCTCGCCGGAAACGCCATCCAGCGCGTTTCCGGCATTCTCAACGGGACCTGCAATTACATCCTGTCGCGTATGGAAGCCGGGAATCTGCCGTTCGACGTCTGCCTGGGCGAGGCTCAGCGGCTCGGCTACGCGGAAGCCGATCCGGCTTTCGACATCGGCGGGCTCGACACGGCGCACAAGCTCGCCATTCTCGCCTCGCTGGCGTTCGGGTCCAGGATCGACGCCGGGGCGGTGTCGGTTGAAGGGATCGAGTTCGATCACGCTCGCCGATCTGGCGGCGGCCGACGAACTCGGGTTTCGCATCAAGCTCCTGGGCGTCGCGGAGCGCACCTCCCATGGCGTGGAGCAGCGCGTCCATCCGACCATGGTCGCCAAAAGCGCGCCGCTCGCCCAGACCATGGGCGTGCTCAACGCGGTTTCGATCGACGGCGACGCCATCGGCGAGCTGACGCTGGTCGGTCCGGGCGCCGGCGGGGATGCGACCGCGTCGGCGGTCGCCGCCGACATTGTCGATGTTGCGCGCGGCGCGCGACTGCCCGCTTTCGGGCGGCCGGCGGCCTTGCTGGTTGAAGCGGACCGCGTGCCGATGCAGCGTCATGAGGGCGGCTACTACGTCCGCCTCGCCGTCGCCGACCGACCGGGCGCGATGGGCGCCATCGCCGCGCGGATGGGCGAGCGGCTGATCTCGCTCGAGGCGATCATGCAGAAGCGCGCTGCCAGGGAAACGGCCGCGGCGGGCGTCGTGCCGGTCGTGCTGATGACGCACGGCACGACCGAATCCTCCATTCGCGACGCGCTGTCGCACGCGGTCGAGGACGGCGTGGTGCGCGAGAAGCCGCAGGTCATCCGCATCGAACGAGAAGCGGTGTGAGGCCACGCGAAGCGCTGGCGGGCGCCTCGACGCCGTCCGCGGCCGTCAACGCCGATGCCGAGCGCCGCCGCATGCGCATCGTGGCGATCGCCCTGATGTGCGCGGCGATGGTTTGCTTCACCGGGCTCGACACCTCGTCCAAGTGGCTCGGCCTCAGGCTCCCGGTCGCGCAGATCGTGTGGGCGCGCTATGTCGGCGCGACGCTCATCGCGCTCATCGCGGCGCGACCCGGGTCGCGTTTCGCGGCCGTCCGCTCGAAGCGCCCGCGATTGCAGGCGTTGCGCTCGCTGCTGCTTCTCGGGTCGACCGTCTCGGTCGTCGTCGCGCTGCGCCGGTTGCAGCTCGCGGAGACCGCGACGATCTCGTTTCTCACCCCGATTTTTGTCGCGCTCCTGGCCGGACCGCTGCTCGGCGAGCGCGTCGGCCGCGAACGGATGGTCGCGATCGCCGTGGGATTCCTCGGCGTGCTGATCGCGACCCGGCCGGGCACGAGCGCGTTCCAGCCGGTAGTGCTGATCGCCATCGCGGGCGTCGCCTGCAACTCGGGCTATGTGATCGCGACCCGACGGCTCTCCGGCGTCGATCCCGCGCGCACGACCCTCCTTTGGACCCAGGCGGCGGGCATCCTCTTTCTCACCCCCATATTGCCGTTGGTCTGGCGATGGCCGGCGTCGGCGAAAGTGTGGCTGGCGATGGCCGGGCTTGGCGTGTTCGCAGCCGCCGGTCACGGACTTCTGATCGTCGCCCATAAATTCGCCCCGGCGCCAGTCCTCACTCCGTTTACCTACACCCAGCTCGTCTGGATGATCGTCTCGGGGGCGCTTATCTTCGGCGACTGGCCGCCGGCGGCGACGTTGATCGGCGCGGCGCTGGTCGTCGTCTGCGGCGCCTGGCTCGCGCTGCGCGAGCGGGGAAGCGCTGGTCAGGCGTAGCGTCGCCGATCGGTCTCGAGCGCGTCGCGCGGCGCTCAAGCGGTCGGCAGTTCATATCAATCGCGCCATTCAAGGCGGAAGACCGGGATGCGTTCCGCAAATCCCTTCAGCCGCCGCTCGCCGAGCGCCACGAAGCGCGCCGCGTCTTCCTTGCACAGCTCGCGCAAGTGTCCGGAGACGACGACTTCGTCGGCCTCCGCCTCGCTGCACAGGCGGAACGCGAGCTGCACCGTTGCTCCGAACAGGTCGTCGTGTTCCGCGACCGGTTCGCCCGCGTCGACGCCGATTCGAACGCTGAGAGTCTCGGACGCGTTCGCATTGTAGGCGGCAAAGCGTCGCTGGATATCGACTGCGGCCTGCACGGCGTTCGGCGCCCTTTCGAACGCGGCCATGATGCCGTCGCCGGTATGCTTGACCTCGCGCCCGCCATGCGCCTCGAGCCCACGCCGAACCAGCGCGTCATGCACGCGCACCAGTTCGAGCGCTGCGGCGTCGCCGAGACGCCCCGTCATCTCGGTTGAACCGACGATGTCAGTGAACATGACGGCCCGCAACCCCGAATCCATCGCCGGGGAGGCAGCCCCGGGCGCCGCGCGCGGATCGGTGATGCGGCCGAGGAACGCCTCGACGGCCGCAAGATCAACCGGAATGATGGCGTTGGCGATCATCCCATGGGCTTCACGATGGACTCGATCGGCAGTCTCCGCGTCGGGCGCATCGACCAGGCAGAAGCCGGCGCCCCGCTCCTGGTCGAACCAATAGGTCATGTATTTCACGCCGTATCTGCCCTGGACTTCGAGGTCCCTACGGTGGGCGTCGGCGACATCCTCCGGCTTCGCGCCGCGCATGTCGTGGCGGTCCATGAAGATCGGCATCAGGTCCACCCCGTGTCATCGCCGCGACCGCTTAGGCCGCCGGCCGGATGTTCTGGTTCACTCGAAACAGGTTGGCCGGGTCGTATTTCTTCTTCAGCCTTGCGAGGCGATCGTAATTTTGGCCGTAGGCAGCCCTGACGCGCGCCTCACCCTCATCGTCCATCATGAAATTCGGGTACGCGCCCGCGAGGTCGAACGGGTGGACCGCCTCCCAATAGTCCTTGGCCCATCTCTTTAGGACGGGCGCTTTGGCCGGATCGGGATCGACCGCAATCATGGCCATCGACCAGGTTGCGTCCCGGACATTCCAGGCGGCGGCGTCGCGCCCTTGCCGGTGGACGGCGCCGTCGATCGGATAGAGGTGCATTCCGGAGAACACGGTCGGCGTCTTGGCGGCATGCGCGAGGTGCGCCTCGATCGCCGGGTCCGGCAAATCCTTGACGAAATCTCCCTTCCAGTACCATTGCAGGCCCTTTGGAAAGAGCGGGTCGAACAGCGATTGCAGCGCCGGATACGGCATCGGTTGGACCCAGTCGAGGATCGGTTTCGGCAGCGCCCTGCGGACGGCGTTGACGGCCTTCTCGGCTTCCGCGGCCGGCCCGTTGTGACAGACCAGCAGCACGCAAACCTTCTTCTCCCAGTGCTCTATCGGGAAGGGCTCAGCCGGGGGAATCACCTGCAGTCCAAGAAAGATATAGAAATCGTCCGGCGCCCATGACGGAAAGTCCCTGTACCACCGCATGACCCTGGCGGCGTCCGCGAGCTCGAAGGCGATTGGCCCGGCATAGACGACGCTCGCCGGGTGCGTCCGGAACAGGAAGCTCGTCACCACGCCGAAGTTGCCGCCGCCGCCGCGCAGCGCCCAGAACACATCTGCGTTCTGGGTTTCCGAAGCGGTGACGAAGCGGCCATCGGCGAGCACGACGTCAGCCTCGATCAAATTATCGATCGCGAGACCGTACTGGCGGCTGAGGTAACCGTGACCGCCGCTCAAAGTCAGGCCGGCGACGCCGGTGGTCGAAATGATGCCGAACGGCACCGCTTGACCAAATGCGTGCGTCGCGTGGTCGACATCGCCGGTGACGCAACCGGCGCCGACTCTTACCGTCGACTTCGCCGGGTCGACCCTCACGCCCCTCATCATGGACATGTCGATGACGAGGCCGTCGTCGACGCTGCCAAGGCCCGGCCCGTTGTGGCCGCCGCTGCGAATGGCGATCGGGAGCTGACTGTCTCGACCGAAATTTACCGCCGTGATCACGTCGGCGACGTCGGCGCAGCGGGCGATCATCAGCGGCCGCTTGTCGATCATGGCGTTGTAGAGTTTGCGAGCTTCTTCGTAGGCTGGGTCGCCGCGCTCGATCAGGTCGCCCCGCAGACTTTGGCGCAATTTCGCCATTGCCTCGTTACCCATCGCATCCTCCTCAAAAGTGTTCGTTCAAGGCTGCGCGACCGGGTCGATCCGGCGCCTTCCGCGAGCGAATGCGCGCGTTATGACGGCGCTCCGAGGGCCCAATGCGCAAGGCTGTTGAATAACGCTCGGCTCACAACGCCGGATGATTTGGTCGGTTGTGTTTTTCGCCGGGCGGCGGCGGTCGATCTCAGCGCCGCCCCTCCAAAGACAATTGCACCCGCGCTGAGCACGTCATCCGCTCACGACGCGTCGTGTGACTCAATCGTCAAAGGAGCAACGCCTTACGAAACCGAATATCGCGTTCCCCGCATTTGGGTTCACCCGCCGAAGCCAAAGTTCCGCAGCCTAGCCCTTTGGTAAGCCAACACCATTTTTATGG
Organism: uncultured Alphaproteobacteria bacterium; assembly: GCA_963835955.1. Taxonomy (GTDB): domain Bacteria; phylum Pseudomonadota; class Alphaproteobacteria; order Rhizobiales; family Beijerinckiaceae; genus Roseiarcus. Next base: position 79,769 of record CAWIHZ010000017.1, read on the forward strand.
TCAATTTATGGATGCTTTGCGAAACTTCGCGCCAACGCTTGCGATTGGGCCGGCGGCGGATTGGGTATTTTCGCGTCGGATTGCGCGAGACGGCGATTACGCTGATGGCGATCGCCTTTGCGGAGCAATCGGGTCTGTTCATTCGCGGCGCGTTCTGCAAGAAAGCTCCAGTTAAAGCTCCAGTTCAGTGCGGGCCGGCCACAGGGGTCATCGGACCGCCGGGTAGCATGCAATGTCAAAGGCGCGCGAGGCCCCATCGATCGACGGACTGCTCGAGACCTCGCTCTACGCCCGCGATCTCAGGCTCACCGCGGCGTTCTATCGCGAAATGTTCGAATTCAAGCCGCTGGTCGAGTCGCCACGGCTGGTCGCGTTTGAAATCGCTGCGCGCAGCGTCTTGCTGGTCTTTCAAGCCGGCGCGACCGAGGACGACAGCATCGACGCCCGGGGCACGATTCCGGGTCACGACGGGTCGGGACGCCTGCATCTCGCGCTTTCGATCGCCGCCGACGATCTCAATTCGTGGCGCGCGCGGCTCGCCGAACGCAAGATAGCGATCGTCGGCGAGTATCGGTGGCCGCGCGGAGGAGCCAGCCTCTATTTCCGCGATCCCGACGGAGCGTTGGTGGAACTGGCGACGCCTGGGCTTTGGTGGTGAAGCTCGAGCGCAAATTCGTCCTGGTCCGAAGCTGGTTGACAGCTTCTCCCAGTTTTCGCGGCTCGCAACGGTCCGAGCGGCAGTCGATTCTGAACGCAAATTAATGTTTCAAACAGTCTTGACCGGCGAAGTTTACCAGTTAAGCCCAATTTCCCAGGTATGGCCGCGGTCTTGTCGAATTTAAGCCAATCTCTCGACTAGAATCCTTTTCAATCAGCTTTGCCTTCATGCAGATAGTCTGCCCGAGCGGGCGCTGTTGGAGGCGACGCATCTGTCGGGTGCGCGACGACGGGCGCTGCGAGAAGCGCGCCGCCCCGCAAAGTCTGGCGATCAGCGAATCCTTGCCGAAACCGCCAGTCGATTTGTCGCGACGAGCGCACGTTTCCACCCGACCAACGGAATCGGAGGCTAACATGCGCAAATTATCGAACAGCTCTATCGTAGCGCCGGTCATGGCGATCCTGCTCGGTCTCGCCGCGCCAGGCATGTCGACGAGCGCGGCGGCGGCTCCGTTCCATCACGGGCATTTCGGCGGCTGGCATCACGGCTGGCATGGCGGCTGGCGACACCATTACGGCTGGGCGCCTGGAGTCGGCCTCGGCGTGCTGGGCGGTCTAGCCACCGGAGCGATCATCGGTTCCCTGGCTGCGCCTCACTATTACGGCTATGGCGCCTGCTACCAATATCGCAACGTCTACGACCAGTGGGGCCATTACCTAGGCAATCGTCTGGTTGACGTCTGCGGGTGAGCTGGGGTGTGAGCGAATGATGGCGCGGCGCCAATCCCGATCCGGGGTCGGCAATCGCGACCCGACGACGCAGACGTTCCGGGTTGCGGCCGAAGCGCGCTATCCGTGCTCAAAATCCGCGAGCACGTGGGCGAGGGCCTCCGGACGGATATGCACCGGGCCGGTGAAAGGGTGATCGGTGGAAACGATGACGACCAAGCCCATCGTGATCAGGATCGACAACACGCAGGTCATCGAAATCTGCGCTAGAAGATTTTCGCTGCCGAAGAACAGCGTGAATCCAACAGTCAGAATCGCGCCGCCGAACAGGGTGAACCAAATGATGTTCGGCACAAGTCCCTCGGCCAGCTGAAGCCTGGTCTCCCGCGCGGCGGTCACGTTGTCGAGCTGCCGGAAGACCTCGCTCATGTCCGCCGTGTTTCGCGTCCCGGTTCGATCGAGCGCGAGCGCGGCGTTATAAACGGCGTCGAGCGCGCGCCTGACCTCCCGGCTTTCGGTCTCGTCGGCCATTGCTGGCCATTCGTCCTCGATCGCCAATTTCACGTATTTGGCGAGCGCCGCTCGAAGGGCGATCGCCTCGGGCTCCTTCCCCTGCGCATATCGGAACAGGGCGGCGGTTGAGCCGGCCTCCTGGGTGACGGCCGTCTCGGCGTCGCTGAATTTCTCCCAGACCACGATGACCGAGAAAGCCACCAGCACGGCGTATATGACGCCGACGGTGGCGAACTTGAATCCGGCGATTTCATTATTGAGGACCAGCCTCTCGAGACCGACCCAGCGGCGGACGAACACCTGCGCGACCATCGCTGCGAGCGTGGGAATGATCATGAGCAGAATGACGAGCAGCCAAATCGGCTGGCTTGACAGAAAGTGCGACACGGCTCGTCTCCACCTGATCTAGGGAACGCGGTCGACTTTAGCGCTCGCTCCCGAATCGTCCCTCGGGGTCAAGTGGAGCTGATACCTTCAATCTCGCGCCTATCCAACACTCTCGCCGTCGCTCGACGCGGTATGTTGCAAGCGCTATCGCTCGGCGCGCGTCTTCGCGCAGTGCCGGCACAGGCCCTGCGCCTCCGCCATCACCCGCCGCAGCATAAAGCCGGCGCCCGCGGCGTTGGCGGCGATCGCGGCCATCACGTCGGCGTCCTCGACCTCCTCGCTGCGACCGCACGCCTCGCAAATCAGCAGCATGCCGTGGTGGGCGTGGCCGAGATGCTCGCAGGGCGCATAGGCGTTGAGACTTTCGATCTTGTGCACGAAACCGCGCTCGAGAAAGAAATCGAGCGTCCGATACACGGTCGGCGGGGCGACCTGCTTGCCCTCTCGCCGCGACATTTCTTCCAGGATCGCGTAGGCGCCAAGGGGGGCGGCGCGGTCGCTGAGGATATCCAGCACCCGCCGGCGCAACGGCGTCAGTTGAGCCCCTTCCCGCCGGCACGCGCTCTCGACCTGCGCCGCCCAGGCGGCCGGCTCGTATTCGCAGCCGCACGCACTCGCCATCTTCGCCCTCATCGGGTGAAACCTACCACCCCCGACACGATCCGTCGCGCTCCGCCGCCTGCACCCGGTTTCGATCTTGCATTGTTATAACATAACACATAGAGGACGATTTGCCTGAATCCAAGGAGCGACCCGTCCGATGAACACAAAACTTCACGCTCTCGCCGTCGCGACCGTCTTCGCCTTCAGCGCGCCGGCTTTCGCCGACCCGGTGAAAATCGTCGCCGCGGAGAACTTCTACGGCGATCTCGCTTCCCAGATCGGTGGCGCGAATGTCGCCGTGACCAGCATCCTCAGCAGCCCGGACGAGGATCCGCATCTGTTCGAGGCGAGCCCGGCAACCGCCAGGGCGCTGACCGACGCCAAAATCGTGATCGTCAACGGCGTCGACTACGATCCCTGGGTGGAAAAGCTGCTCAAGGCGCACAATGCTCCCGGCCGCAGGGAGATCGTGGTTGGCGCGCTGGTCGGCCGCAAGGCCGGCGACAACCCGCATCTGTGGTACGACCCGGCCTATGTGAAGGCCGCCGCGAAAGCGCTCACGGCCGACCTCGCAGCGGTCGACCCGGCGCACAAGGCGGATTATGAACAGAGCGAAGCTAAGTTCCTCGCTGCAATGAAGCCCCTGGACGCGAAGATCGCCGCCATGCGCAAGAAGTTCGCCGGCCAGCCCGTCACCGCCTCCGAGCCCGTGTTCGGCTATCAGGCGGGGCTGATCGAACTCAAGGTCCACAACCAGAAATACGCTCTCGCCGTCATGAACAATGCCGAACCGACCCCCTCGGAAGTGGCTGGATTTGAGAACGACCTCAAGGGCCACAAAGTCAGAGTCATGCTCTACAACGCCCAGGCGAGCGAACCGGCGGTGGCAAAACTCGTGGATTTGGCCAAGGCCAACGGCATCCCGGTTGTCGGCGTCTCCGAAACCGAGCCGCCGAACTCGACCTATCAGGCGTGGATGCTGGGGCAATTGGACGCTCTCGATAAGGCGCTCGCCGGCCCAACGCAGTGAGCGCGCTCAGCTTCGACAACGTCACGATCAGCCTCGGCCGCCGGGACATCCTCTCGGCGGCCAGCTTCTCGATTCGGGGCGGAGAATTCGTCGGCATGCTGGGCGCGAACGGCGCCGGCAAGACCACCTTGATGCGCGCCGCGCTCGGCCTCGTTACCGTCGCCTCAGGCGCGATCAGTGTGCTCGGACGGCCAGTCACGCGCGGCAATTCCGCCATCGGCTACATGCCGCAGAACCGCGGCCCCATCGCGACCCTGAGGCTGACCGGCTGGGACGTCGTGGCGAGCGCAGCGATCGGCGGCCGCTTCGGCCTCGTGAGACTCGACAAGGCGTTGCGACGCGAGATCGACTGGGCTTTGGACGAGGTCGGCGCGCGCGACCTAGCCCGCCGCTCGATCGGCGAGTTGTCGGGCGGCGAGCGCCAGCGCCTGCTGTTGAGCCAGGCGCTGATCGGCAGGCCGCGTCTGCTGCTGCTCGACGAGCCGCTGATCTCGCTCGATCCGGCGCATCAGAAGAGCGTGGTCGAAATCTCCAGACGCATTTGCGACGACCTGAAACTCGCCATACTGTTCAGCGCCCACGAGCTCAATCCGCTCGTCAACGCGATCGATCGCGTCCTCTATCTCGGCGGCGGAGGGGCGGTGATCGGCGCGGTCGAAGAGGTCGTCACCGGGCCGGTGCTGTCGCGGCTCTACGGGGCCGAAATCGAGGTCATCCGCGTCAAGGACCGCTATTTCGTGATGGCGGGCGACGTCGACGTCGAGCGCGAAGCGCATCGCCACGATGACGCCCATGGTCACGCGCACGATCACAACGACGCCCATGCTTGACTATGATTTCATGCGCACCGCATTCGCCGCTTCGGGGATAGCAGCGATCGTAGCCGGGACCGTCGGTTTCTTTCTGGTGCTGCGCGGCCAGACTTTCGCCGGCCATGCGCTGTCGCATGTCGGCTTCACCGGCGCGACCGGAGCCGTTCTGTTCGGCCTGTCGCCGCTCGCCGGCCTCGTCGGCTTCACCTTCGTCGCCGGAATCGGCATGGGGCTTTTTGGCGAAAGGCTCTCAGAGCGCGACGTGGCGATCGGCATGATGCTGTCGCTGGCGCTGGGCCTCGGGCTCCTATTCCTGCATTTCTACACCTCGGCGGCGACCCAGGCCACGGCGCTGTTGTTCGGAAATGTGCTCGGCGTCGACGATTCGGCGCTCATCACTCTTGCCGTCCTCGCAATTCTGAGCCTCGCCGCCCTGGCGCTGATCGCGCGGCCGCTAATTTTCGCCTCCCTCCAGGCCGAACTCGCCGAGGCGCGCGGCGTGCCGATGCGATTCATTGCGACGGCTTTCCTGGCGATCGTCGCGGTCGCGGTCTCCGAATGCGCCCAGATCGTCGGGATTCTGCTGGTCTTCACGCTGATGGTCGGACCCGCGGCGGCGGCGATCAATCTGACCCGTCGGCTGCCAGTCGCGGTCGCGCTCTCCGCCGCGCTCGCGCTCGCCGAAGCCTGGGGAGGACTGACGCTTTCCTTCTACACCGACTGGCCGACGAGCTTCTGGATTACGGCGCTCTCTGGCATGGTGTTCGTCGGCGGCTTGGCCGCGCGGCGATTCGGCGGTTAGGGCGTTGACCCTCATCCGGGCGCTGCGCGCCACCCTCTCCCGCTTGCGGGGAGAGGGTTGGGGTGAGGGCTAATTGGTGACATCCTCCGGCTTCTTTCTCGATGTCGAGCGTTCGGCCCTCGGCCGGCCGTGGCGACCGCGCCTGGATGCGACCGGCGAGGCGCGCGCTTTGGCGATCGCCCAGGTCGGCGGCCATGATGAACTGATCGCCCGCGTGCTCGCCGGGCGCGGCGTCGAAGCGGAGGCGGTGGAGCGCTATCTCGATCCGACGCTGCGCGACCTGATGCCCGACCCTTATTGCATGCGCGACATGGAGGCGGCGACCGAGCGCCTCCGGCGCGCGGCCGAGCGCGGCGAAAAGATCGCGATCTTCGGCGACTACGACGTCGACGGCGCCTGCAGCGCGGCGCTCTTGAGCGAGTTTCTCGCCGCCTGCGGCTGCGAGACGATCGTGCACATCCCCGACAGGGTTTCGGAAGGTTATGGCCCGAACGAGGAGGCGATCACGAGCTTCGCGGCCAAAGGCGCGCAGCTCGTCGTCACCGTCGATTGCGGCGCGGTTAGCTACGAACCGTTCGCTCACGCCGAACGGCTCGGCCTCGACGTGATCGTGTTCGATCACCACCAAGCGCCCGAGGCGCTGCCGAAGGCGCTGGCGCTTGTCGATCCGAACCGCCAGGACGATCTTTCGGGCCTCGGCCATCTCGCCGCCGCCGGCGTCGTCTATATGGCGCTCATCGCGCTCAACCGGGCGCTGCGCCAGGCCGGATTCTGGGACGGGCGCAAGGCTCCCGACCTGATCGCGGCGCTGGATCTGGTCGCGCTCGCGACCGTCGCCGACGTCGTGCCGCTGACCGGCCTCAATCGCGCCTTCGTCGTCCGGGGCTTAAGCGTCATGCGCCAGCGCCGCCGCCCGGGACTGGCGGCTCTCTTCGACGTCGCCGGCGCGGACGGGCCGCCGCGGCCCTATCATTTGGGCTTTCTCGTCGGCCCACGCATTAACGCGGGCGGACGGATTGGCGATGCGGCCCTCGGCGCGCGGCTCCTGACCACGCTTGACGAACTTGAGGCTCGCGCCATCGCCGCCGAACTCGACCGGCTCAACCGGGCGCGCCGTGAGATCGAGATCGCGGCGCTCGCCGAGGCCGAAGCTGAGGCGCTGATGGCGCTGGGGCTGGAGGAGCGCGGCGCCGCGGTGACGGTGGCGGGGGAAAACTGGCCCCAAGGAGTTGTCGGCATCGTCGCGGCGCGGTTGAAGGAGCGGTTCGACCGCCCCGCCTTTGTGTTCGCGCTCAATGGCGAGCAGGCGACCGGCTCGGGCCGGTCGATCGCCGGCGTCGATCTCGGCAAGGCGGTGCGCGCGGCGGTCGAGGCCGGCATCGCGATCAAGGGCGGCGGCCACGCGATGGCGGCCGGGGTGACGCTCGAGAGCCGCCGGCTCGGCGAATGGCGCGCCTTTCTCGAGGAGAGGCTCGCGGGGGCGGTCGCCAAGGCGCGCGCCGAGGCGAGCCTTTCGGTCGACGCCGCGATGACCGCCGGGGCGGCGACGCCGGCGCTGGCGCATCGTCTCGAGGCGGCGGGTCCGTTCGGTTCCGGCAATCCCGAGCCAGTGTTCGCCCTGCCGCGCCATCGCCTCGCCGAAGTGTTTCCGGTCGGCGTCGGCCACTTGCGGCTTCGCGCCGTCGCCGGCGACGGGCAAGGGGTCGAGGCGATCGCCTTCCGCGCCGTCGGCAAGCCCCTCGGCGAGGCGCTGATCCGCCTCAAGGGCGCGCCAGCGCATCTGGCCGGCGCGCTGGCGGTCAACCGCTACGGCGGGCGCGAGCGTGCGCAGCTAAGGGTGCTCGACGTCGCGGAGGCGATGCGGTAGGGGAGCGCCTCGCGCGCCTGCGACGATCATCGCTCAAGGTCCTTGGCGGAATAGAAGCTCTTCGCCGCTTTGAGCCCGTTTAAGTGCGCCATGGCGCGCTCAGCCCGAAGATGGCGCTCGAAGCGCGCCGCCTAACCGAAAATGGGCGGAGGAGAAAACGCGAAGGCCGGCGTCGCCTGCGTTTCGATGGCGCCGAGAAACTTGTGCCAGAGTTCGTTGCTCGCCTCGATTTTTCGCTGAATCAGGAGGAGCCACGGATGTGGGACGTGGCAGTCGGGGCAGGCCGCGCGCACACCGAATTTATGCCCGACGTGAGCAATCTCATCGTGCTCATAGAGGTTAAGGGCAAGATCCGCATGCCGTTTCATCACGAACCGCTTCCGAACTGTCTTCACCAGAATATCTGGTCGTGGATTTTCGAGGGCGCGAAGAACAACTGACGGCGAGCTTCGCGGGTCGCGAGCGTTCAGCGCAAGAAGCGACGAACGCGTAAAACAGTGACGCTTGCATGTTTATATTATTTCTTTCGACCGCGACGGACTCCCTCCTCGATCGTCCGCGCCGCCGCGCGGCTCTTGCGCCCGCGCCTGCCCGGGCGCGGGTCGCGCCCGGTCAGCGCCGCGAGCCGATCGAGGAAGGCCGGGCCGCCGAGCGGGCGGCCGATTGTTTCGGCGGCGCGCAAAGCGGCGATTTTTGCGGGATCGGGCTCCTCGGCAATCAGATCGGGAAAACGCCCGCCGCAGCGCTCGATGAGCGGCGCGACTTCGACCAGCCTGTCGTCGCGGCCCGCAAGATGGGCGGCTACGCTCGACCAGCGCCAGTCCTCGGGCCTCGCGACCAGCCCTGCCCGCACCGGGTTCAGCGCGACGTAACCGGCCGCCGCCATCAGATGGTCCTCGTCCATCACGACCGAGGAAAAGCGCGCCTGAAACAGATGGCCGGTCACCCGCATCCGCGCGTTGACGAAAGCCGAATAGCGCCGGTGCGCCTTGCCGAGCGCCCGCCCCAGGCCGTCGGGCGTCTGCGGCGTCAGGATCAAATGGACGTGGTTGGGAATCAGGCAATAGGCCCAGACCGCTCTACCCCCTCGCGCCGGCAGTCCTCTGCGAGCAGATCACGGTAGAGCGCATAGTCGTCGTCGCCGAAGAACAATTTTTCGCGCCGGTTGCCGCGCTGGGTCACGTGATGCGGCAGACCGGGAACGACGAAGCGGCCGATGCGGGACACGCGGGGCTCCTGAAAAGGCGAATGCGGCCGGAATGGCCGCTCCGAGCGAGAACATTCATTCAATCGAGGGAAATATGCAAACGTCATCGTAATTGCGTAATTGCCGTAATTCCCCTTTTTGACCCGTCTCCAGCGGATCGATCGGAACGCCGGAACCCGAATGCTTTCGATGCGGCATTGCCCAAATCCCGCTCGCGTCGGTTCGGTCGTTATCATTTCCACGAATTTATCGTGATCCGACAAGAGCTGCCGCACCCGTGCGAACAGAAGGCGGATAGGCGTCGCGCAGTGGTCGCCCGCAAGCAGGCTTATTCAACAACGTGCCGGGCGCCCTTCTCAGCCACCGAGCGTTTCATCAAAAGAACCACGGGCACGAGGGCGAGCATCACGACGGCCATCAGCCAGAAGCAATCGAAATAGGCGAGGGCGGATGCTTGCTGCTGGCGCAGATTCTCCAACACCTGCCAGGCGAGCTCCTTCGAGAGAACTGGGTCGCCGGTCTGGAACAGGCCCCGCGCCTGCGCGATGAAGGAATGCACGGCAGGATTGAGTTGATCAAGATACTCGCCGAGCCGCAGAATGTGGAATTGCTCGCGGCGCTCGTGCACCGTCTGCGCCACCGAGGTCCCGACGCTGCCGCCTTCGTTGCGGAGCAGACTGAGCAAGCCGACGGCCGCTCCACGGAGCGCCAGGGGCGTGTAGAGGTAGGCGGCCACGTTCGCCGGCGCGAAGCATATCGAGAGTCCCACGACCAACACGACCCGCGGCCAGACGGCCTGGCCCGGGCTGATGTTCAGGTTCATCTGCGACATCCAGTAGGTCCCGGCGGCCATCGTCAGCACGCCCGCGGCGATCAGCCACCGGGTGTCGGCCCCCCGGCCTATCAGACGGCCCACGACAGGCATTGCGACGAGGGCGAAAAGGCCGGCCGGCGACATGACCAGTCCTGCGCTCAGCGCATCGTAGCCAAAAAGGGACTGAAGCAAGCCCGGCAGCGAAGTGCTGGCGGCGTAAAGCACGGCGTAGGCGAAGAAGATGATGATGCAGCACGCGGCGAAATTGCGCTCCCGCAAGGGGCGGAAATTGACCACGGGGTTCGGGTGGCGCAGCTCCCAGACGATCAGGCCGGTCAGGCCGGCGGCGAACAAGATTGCGAGCGTCTGCACCCGCCAGAACGGATCGCTGAGCCAGTCCCACTCCTGCCCCTTGCTGAGCATCACTTCCCAGCAGACTATTGTGATGACCAGCAGCGACAGGCCTATCGAGTCGAATTGGAAAGGCCGCTTCCTCAACTCCGTGCGCTGGCGGATAAGATAGTCCGGATCGCGAAGCAGGAGATAACATCCGAAAAATGCGAAAAGACCAACGGGAACGTTGATCAAGAACACCCACCGCCACGAATAGCTGTCCGTTATCCAGCCGCCGAGAGTCGGGCCGACAACCGGCGCGATCAGGGCGGCCAGCGCGAACATCGTCATCGCGGCGCCTTGCCTCTCCGGCGGGAATTCATCCAGCAGCACCGCCTGGCTGGAAGGCTGCAGGCCGCCGCCCGCCAGGCCCTGGAGCACGCGAAACGCGATCAGCTGGCCAAGACTGGTGGCCATTCCGCACAGTGCCGAGCTCAGCGTGAACACGGCGATCGACAGCAGGAAGTAGTTGCGGCGGCCGAGGTGCGCCGACAACCAGCCGGTGATCGGCAGGATGATGGCGTTGGCGGCGAGGTAGCTGGTGATGACCCATTCGCCGTCATCGACCGTCGCCGACAGGCCGCCCGCGATATAGCGCAGCGCGACGACCGCGATCGTGGTGTCGAGCACCTCCATGAAGGTCGGCACCACAACGATGGCGGCGACGACCCACGGGCTTGCTCCGGCGCGGGATGCCGGCGGCGCAAGGGCCGCGTCCGTCATTTTTCCGCGCTCGGCGGGCTCGGAGCGGAACTCAAGATCGGCGACCCAGGCAAATAGGCTTGGAGAAAATTCCCGGCGTTGGGCCCGGTCGGCGGCCGGTTGATATAGACGTAAGGAACAACCGAGGAGCCGATGAATAGCGGCAGCTTGTCCGGATGGTAGTTCTCGACCTCGATCCGAACCGGCAGCCGCTGCACGACTTTGACGAAGTTGCCCGTGGCGTTCTGCGCCGGCAGAAGCGCCAGCGTCGATCCGGTCCCCATCGTGAACCCCTGGACGCGTCCCTTGAACACATGGCGGTCGCCATACATGTCGAGATAGAGATCGACCGGCTGGCCGATCCGCAGATCGCGTAGTTGCGTCTCCTTGAAATTCGCGTCGACCCAGACGTCGGTCAGCGATCGGATCGCCATGAGACCCTGGCCGACCTGAACAAAATCGCCGGGATTGACATTTCGGCGCGCGATAACGCCGTCGATCCGGGCGACGACGTCACAATACTTCAGGTCGAGTTCGGCTTGGGCGAGATCGCGGTTGGCGGCGTCCAGCTTCGCCTCGGCTTGCTTGACGTCTGGCGCCTCCGTCGCCAGCCGAGCGAAGGTGCGATTGACGTCGCCTTCATTTTCGAACGCCTCAACCATCCGCTTCGGCGTCTCGTCGAACGAATGGATGACGCCCAGCTGAGCCGCGCTCTGGATCAGGTCCGCCTGCGCCTGGAGCACGGTAGAAAGCGTTTGATCGAGATCGGGCGGAACCTGGGCGAGATCTCCCCCGTCGGGTTGCGGCGGCAAACCCAAAGAGACGCGGATTTGATGGACATCGGCCAGCGCCTGGGTGACGTCCGCGCGAGCCGACAACAAAGCCGCTTGCCGCTGGTCGTACAACTCTTGGGGGATCGTGCCCTGCTTCACCAGCTTTGCCGCCCGATCGAAGTCAACCTGAGCCAGCGCGAGCTCGGCCTTGCTTTTGTCCAGAGCGGCGACCCGGGCGTGCAGCAGGGCCACCTGGTTGTCGACGTCCTCGATGGCGTGCTGCAGTTTCCAGCGCTTGCTCCTGGCGTCGGCTTCGATGCCGCGCACCCTGGCCGCCGCCGCCCGCAGGTCCGCCTTTGCTATCTCCACGGCCGCCTTCTTCACGGCGACCGCGGTCTCAAAAGGCTCCTTGTCGAGTTCGACGAGAAGCTCGCCCTTGCGCACGCGGTTGTCGTTGTCCACCAGAACCCGGGAGACCTGGCCGGCGACCCGGGGAGCGACGAACGTCACGTGACCATTGACGTACGCGTCATCCGTCGAAACCGTATTGAGCGTCATCCGGATCCAGGGAATGCCAAACCAGAGGGCGGCCGCCAGGATGAGAACGCCCACGGCTCCGATCAGCAGCCTTCGCCTCCCCTTCGACTGACGGCTCTTGGGCGGGGCCTGCGCGCCGCCAGGTTGTGTCTGACGAGTCTGCGTCCCTTCGGTCGCGGAAACAGCCGATCCGCTTCCCTCGCCAGCCTGCGGCGCGTCGGTCGGATTTGACTCGCTGCTACGGTCGGTCATGTCGGCAGGCGTCCTCCGATACGCTCCGTAGGCAATCAGAAACCGCCAATCGAGATCGACCTATGGCGGCAATGCGGCGGTTCCGCGAAGAAAACGACGAGCTGGCTCCGCCTGACCATGCCCGCAGCGACGATTTCGCCCTTCTCGGCGACGGCGTGAAACTGAGACGGATTCTTGGCAAGATTGAGCCCAACCCGCCTGAGAGCGGCGAATTTCCGGACAGGCCCAAGGACCAGAATACAGCAAGACGTGGATATTTGCCCTATTGCCTTCGGTCGCAACGCGCCGCCTTCCCGACCGCCTGCGCCGCGGTGCGGCTCCCAAGCAACCGGATTTACGGCGTCAGATGCACATTTCCACTCTTGCCTTCAACGCGTCCGCGCGCCTCCCTCCTCCGCCGCCGCCTGGGCGGCCGCGCGGCTCTTGCGCCCGCGCATGCCCGGACGCGGAATCGCGACTGGCCAGCGCCGCGACGCGGTCGAATTCCAAAACCTCATTCCGCCCGCGCGGGTTGCGCGAGCGGCGGCGCGGCAAGAGGGGGCGCCCGCTTGCGCCGCCTGGCGCGGTTGCGTCTCGGCGCGATCAGAAAGGTCACCTTTGGCGGCTCGGTCAGGAACGTGCGCGCCTGGTCCTCGATCATGCGGTCGGCCTTGGTCACGCGCGCGCGCAGGTGCTTGAGTTCGAGCAGCGACTGAATGAGGAAGGTTTCGACCACCCTGCCGCTCTCGGCCACGTCTTCGAACACGTTCCACGCATAGGCGCCGTCGCGCTTTCGTTCGAGGCCGATCTCCTGCATGACGCCGAGAAAGGGCGTTCTTTGCTCCGGGTCGATCCGGTATTCGACGGTGACCAGGATCGGCCCCTGGTCGTCCTCGACCCGCTGCAGGAACACGGGCGCGTTCCAGTGCATCGACGGGGTGAGATCGAGCGCGGCGGCGGTCTGCAGCTTCCACCGCCATGTCAGGGCCAACCCCAGAGCCGCCCCCGCCGCCGCGAGATAGAGCGCCGAGGACAGCCCTTCCATGCTGGCGACCTTGCCCCAGACCGCGCTGCCGAGCGTGGCGGCGCCGAAATACACGGTCAGAAAAATCGCCATGCCGCGCCCGCGAACCCAGTCGGGAAGCGCGAGCTGCGCCGACATGAACAGGATCGTCAGCATGACGATCGTCGAGGCCCCGGCGACGAGGCTCGCGGCCATGGCGAGCATGGGCTCCCGCGCGGCGCCGTACATCGCCAGCGCGGCGACGACGCCGACGGTCGCCAGCGCAGCCAGGCGATCGGGCCCCAAGCGCGCCTTCAGGCCGTTGAGCGCGAACGATCCCAGGATCGAACCGACCCCGATCATGCCGAGCAGCAGTCCGTAGATCGCCGGGCCATTGTGCATCTGGGCGCGCGCGACCAGCGGCAAAAGGGCCGCGTAGGCGCTCGCGAACGGGAAAAACGCGACCGCGCGGATCAGGGTCGAGTCGATGTCGCGATTGTTGCGGGCGTATCGAAGGCCGGTGCGCAAGGCGCTGGACAGGCGCTCGGCCGGCAGCGTTTCCTTGATCCGGCGCGGGGCGCGCCACCACAGCACCGCGCCCACCAGCGTCAGATTGCCCACGACATAGCACCAGAATGGAAAGGCGTAGCCGAAGGCCGCAATCGCAAATCCTCCCAGCGCCGGGCCGATCGCCCGGCTGAGGCTGAAACTGGTGTTGTTGACCGAAATCGCGTTGTCGAGCTCCTGCCGGGGCACCAGCATCGGCGTGATCAACAACCATACCGGCGCCGCCAGCGCCCCGCCGACGCCGAGTGAGAACATCGTCGCCAGAAGCAGCATCGGCGTCGCCAAATGAAGCGACGCCAGCACCGCGAAAGCGATGGAAATCGCCGCCACCGCGCCCTGCGCGCCGATCAGCAGCCCGCGCGGATCCACGATGTCCGACAGCGCGCCGGCGGGCAACGTCAGCAGGAACAACGGCAGGGTCGTGGCGACCTGAACCGCCGAGACCATCATCGGGTTCGGATTGAGGCTGGTCATCAGCCAGCTCATCGAGGTGTCGAACATCGCTATGCCGACGTTCGAAACCGAACTGGCGATCAGGATCACGGTGAACGCCAGATTGCCGAACACGCCCCAGCGCGAGTCGGCGCCCGCGTTGGGGTCCAATTTGACGCCGGATTCGCTGGACAAAAGGACCCCGCGCAAAAAGACAGTATGTAACGGCCAAAACGCGGGCCGCCGCACCGGTGACATGGCAAAGGAGGCCGCGAGTTTCAAGCCGCCCCAGCGGTCCGGCGAAATGCGGCGCCGCCTTGGGATCGGGCCCCGCGCGGCGGATCCGTTTCGACCGAAGCGCCGGTTCGGCTGGCGGGACCGGCGGCTCGTCCCTATATTGCCACAGAAGGTTGCAGGTTGCGCCGACGAGGCGCCGCCCAATCGGTGTGGGGGTCGCGATTTCGCTACTCGAAACACGTGTCACGGAGCGGGTGAACGATGACGCGCCGGCTTTATCGGGGGCTCGCCGCACTGTTGTCTGTGACTCTCGGGATCGGGAGCGCCGCGGCGATGTCGCCTGCGCTCGCCTCGCCCCCGCAGATAAAGACGGCGGACAATGTGGCGAAAACGGCGCCGGCCGATCCGTTCGCGTCCGCCTCGACAGCCGAAATATTCCTGCAGCGGGCGCTTCCGGCCGCGACCGCCGCCAATCCCAAATACCGCTCGCCGGGCGGCGATCTCGAAAGACGATGGCTCACTAAGCAGATCGCGTTTCACCGGGGCGGCAAGGGCGGCGTCATCGTGTCGACGCACGAGTCGTTCGCGGATTATCGCGCCGGCGCATTGACGGCCGAGGGAACCCATGAAGCGACGTTCGCGATCGACGACGTCAAGATTTCCGATGAGGTCGCCGATGATGTCGCGGAAAGCGGCGGAAAAGCGCGGGGGGTGATGTTCCGATGCGTCGGCGCGCCCTGCATCCGGGCGGTATGGAGCGGCGCGAAGTCAGTCAGCGCCTCGACGGACATCTACGTCCAGGACGCGGCCCAGCGAAATCAGATCCTCGCCGCGTTCCGCGCCCTGCAGCGCAAGACCGACCCGCGATAGGTCGAGCGATGGCGCGAGAAGCCAAAGTCCGATGTCCTGAAAGCGCGTGGCGGATTTGCGCCCACGGCTCCCGCGGTTCGAATGCAACACTTCCATGGAGGCGCGGGTGGCGACGATCACGACTTTGATGGCCTGCATGCGAATCAATTGCTCGAACGCGGCGATGCTCACGGTGGTCGCTGACCTGGCGGAGCGCTTCGGGGCCGCCGTCATCGGCGTCGCCGCGAAACAAGGATCGGCTCAAGTCGTCGACCGGGGCGCCGGCCCGCGCGCGCCGGGGCGACACGAGCTCGACAAGCTTATCCGTGAGGCCGCTACGGTCGAGTCGGAGTTCCGCGTCGCCTTGCCGAAAGTCCAGGATCTGCAGTGGCGCTCGCAGGTGATTTTCGGACCGGCGAGCGAGTATATCGCCGACGAAGCGCGCAGCGTCGACCTGGTCGTCGCGACTCTCGATTCCGCCGATCGGATTTTTTTTCCCTCCGGCGAGGCCGACGTCGGCGATCTTCTGATGCGCCTCGGCCGTCCAACTCTCATCGTTCCCCCCGCCGCCGCCGGACTCAAACTGACGCGTTCGCTCGTATGCTGGAACGACAAGCGCGAAGCGCGGCGGGCCGTCGCCGACGCGTTGCCTCTGCTCAAGGCGAGCCAACGGGTGGACGTGGTTGAAATTGCCGGCGCCGCGGCTCTAAAGGAAACGCGGCGGCGTCTCGGCGACGTCGGCGACTGGCTTGCGCGGCATGGCGTCGAGGCGCAGTGCTCCGCGGAGATTTCGAACGGTTCGGAGGCGGCGCAGCTGGATGCGATCGCAAAGGAGCTGGAAGTCGACCTGATCGTGGCGGGAGCATTCGGCCACAGCCGGCTGCGGGAGTGGGCGTTCGGCGGCGTGACGCGCGACCTGCTGCTGCGGAGCGATCGCTGCGTCCTGGCCTCTCACTGAACGCGCCTGCCCGGGGAGCCTGAAGGGCTAACGCAATGGACTTCCGACCCTTGCAGCAACCGCCCGAAAGCGACGCGTCATGGCTCGGCGCATTCGCCTATCCGGCTTTCGCCGTCATCTGGGCGGCGAGCACTATGGCGCTGACCGGCATTGCGATGTACGACACGACGTCGGGCTGGCTGATGACGTCGCTGGACCTTTCCCCGCTCGCTGTTTCGCTGCTGCAGGCGGCGACGACTGCGCCGATGTTCCTGATCACGCTTCCGGCCGGCGCGATCGCCGACATCTTCGACCCCCGGCGGCTCATTATTGTCGTGTCCGCCGCGGTCATGATTCTGATGGGGATCTTCGCTGCGATCGTGTCGTTGGGCCTCGCGACGCCTGTGCTGCTGCTGCTGACGACTTTTCTCCTGAGCGCGGCCTGGGCTCTGAACTCCCCCGCCTGGCTGTCGATCCTGCCCACCCTGGTGCCGAAGCCCGCCCTGCCGGGGGCGATCGCCGCCCAGGGCGTCGCCTATAATCTGAGCCGCACCGTCGGACCCGCGCTCGGCGGCCTCATCATCATGAAGTTCGGAATGTCCGCACCGCTTTGGGCATTCGCCGCGACTAATCTGGGCGTCGTCGTGGCGCTGGTGTGCTGGCGCTGCCCGAGGAAAAAGAAGGCGCCCCTGCCCGCCGAGCGCCTGAGCAGCGCTGTGCGTACCGGGCTGAGGCACGTCGCCAACAATCGGCCTCTCCGCGCGACGCTGGCGCGGACGCTTGCGATCTATCCCTTTGCCGCCGCCTATTGGAGCCTCTTGCCCCTGATCGCACGCAGGACCGGCGAAGGAGCCGAAAACTACGGACTCCTGCTGAGCGCGATCAGCGCCGGCGCGATTGTCGGTTCGATCGTGCAACAACCGCTGCGCGAAAAGATCAAACTCGACCGGACGGTTGCGCTTGGAGCGGTCGCCACCGCCGCGGCGCTCGGCATGTTCGCGCAGGCGCACGAACTCGTCCTCGCGCTCGGCGCCAGCTTTTGCGCTGGCGTCGCCTGGGTCGTCGTTCTGACCACGCTTTACCTGTCGGCCCAGGAGGCGCTGCCGGCGTGGGTGCGCGGACGCGGACTCGCGGCTTTTCTCACTCTGATTTTCGGCGCGATGACGATCAGCAGCGTCGCGTGGGGCGAGATCGCCGCGAGAATCGGATTGACGCAATCTTTATTCGTTGCCGCCGCGGGCGTGCTTTTGGGCATCCCGCTCTCTTGGCGATGGGGACTCGATCAGGGCGCCGCGCTCGATCTTTCGCCTTCGCTGCACTGGCGCGGACCGAAGGTCAGTCAGGAGGTCGAAAACGATCGCGGCCCCATCCTGGTCAAGATCGAGTATCTTATCGACCCGAAGGACCGCGCCGAGTTCCTGCGGGCGATCGATGAATTGGGCAACGAACGCCGCCGCGACGGCGCCTTCGCTTGGGGCATTTTCGAAGACGCGGCCGAAATTGGACGGTTCGAGGAAGCTTACCTGATCGAATCCTGGCTCGAGCTCCTGCATCTGCGCGAGCGCGTCACCAACGCTGACCGGATGATCGAGGACGAGGTCAGTCAGTTTCTGACCAGGTCGCCGAAGATCGAGTTTCTCGTCGCCGCCGAACGCCAATCGCTGCTTGGCAGACGTCCCGCGCCGGCTGGGGCGTGACGATTTACGCGTTGTCGCCGCGCGCGCATCCGCGGGAAGCCAGTTTCATGGCGGCACCCCTCGGGGTTTGCACTTGTCACGGGGACGGCCGCCCGCCGCTGCGCTGGCGGGCGGCCGACTTCCGATCAATCGCAGACGGTGAAGTTCCGCCATTCGGCGGTCCAGCCGTTCGGAATCCGTTGCGTTTGAATGTGGCACGAACCAGCGTAACCCGGGCCGCCGTACCCAGGGCCATTGGCGGCGTAGGGATAAGGCGCCGGCTCGTAGGCGGTGTTTGGATATTCGTAGACGGCCGGTGGATAGGCTTGGGCTGGATATCTGCCGGGAGGAGCGACCCGCGTCTCGCCCATCCACCGATCTGAGCCCTGCCACTGATAGGGGTATTGGCCCTCATTGGCTACCGCGCCTCCGATCGCGAGGCCGCCCGCCGCCGCGGCCGCGAGCGGAATGATAAGCGCCGGATTGGCGGCCGCCGGCGTCGTCGCGACGATCGAGCCAAGCCCTATCGTCGCTGTCGAAAGAAGAATAGCAAGCGTGTTTCGCATTTTCAGTCCTCGGATTGGCTCGCGGACGAACGGTCAAAGCCGCGGCCCGCAAATTACTCGTTGGTCGTTCGTTAATTGGCGGCGCGCCGCCGGGAATCCACCGACCGCTTCAGCGAAGTGGTCAGCATGCCTGCTGCGCGATCGTGGCGCGACTTGGCCAGTTCACGGCGATCCGCTCGCCATTGACGAACAGGTGGTCCCAACATCGGATCTTTTGAAACCAGGAACTCCGGCTTTTGTTCCCTCGCCCTCATCAATTCGAGGCGTAGGCGACGGGAGCGTCCCGCATTCGGACGCCGATGCCAGCGCAGCCGCCGCGCCGGCGGAGACTTGACCTCGCCCAACGCGCAGCCCGGAACCCAAAGAACCGAGAGCCGTTGACGCGGGCGGGTCCGACGAGACCCTCGCCGGAGCTTGGCGTATGAGCCTGATCGCTCGACCAAGCGCGCTTTTTCGTGGATGGTGCGAGCGATGCCGGCCCCAGCACCCAATCGCGAACCAGGCGTCATCGCCACGCTCATCCCGGCGCGTCTGGAACGCCTGCCCTGGGGCCGCTTCCATGTTCTCGTCATCGCCGCGCTCGGAATAACCTGGATTCTCGACGGGCTGGAGGTGACGCTGGCGGGATCGGTCGCCGGCGCGCTGAAGGAAAGCCCGGCCCTTCATTTCTCCGACCTTCAGGTTGGACTCGCCGGCAGCGCCTATCTCAGCGGCGCGGTTCTGGGCGCGCTCTATTTCGGCTGGCTGACCGACCGGCTGGGGCGCAAGAAGCTGTTTTTCACCACCATCGCCGTTTACCTGACGGCGACCGCGCTGACCGGGCTGTCGTGGAACGCGTACACGTTCTTTCTGTTCCGCTTCCTGACCGGCGCCGGCATCGGCGGCGAATATTCCGCCATCAATTCGACCATCCAGGAGCTGATTCCGGCGCGGTTTCGCGGTCATATCGATCTGATGATCAACGGCAGTTTCTGGGTCGGCGCGGCGACCGGCGCCCTCGTCGCCGTCGTGCTGCTCAACCCTCGCCTCATCGACCCCGAACTCGGCTGGCGGTTCGCCTTTCTGACCGGCGCGGGGCTCGGAGTTGTCGTGTTCCTGATGCGGATGTGGATCCCGGAAAGTCCGCGATGGCTGGCGATCCACGGCCGCGCGCCCGAAGGCGAGGCCGTGGTCGCGGGAATCGAGCGCCGGTTTGTCGAGGCCGGCGCGCATCTGTCGCCGGTTCCCAAAAGCGCGGCGATCCGGCTGAATTCGCGCACCCATACGCCGTTGCGCGAAGTGTTCGAGACGCTGTTCGGGACCTACCGCCTGCGCACCTTTGTCGGCCTGACGCTGATGGCGGCGCAGGCGTTCTTCTACAACGCGATCTTTTTTACCTATGCCCTTGTGCTGACGAATTTTTATGGCGTCAGTTCTGGCGACGTCGGCTGGTACATCCTCCCCTTTGCGCTCGGCAATTTTCTCGGGCCGGTGGTGCTGGGGCGACTGTTCGACACCCATGGCCGCCGGTTGATGATTTCCCTGACCTACGCGCTTTCGGGGCTGCTGCTGGTCGCGGTCGGCTTCGCCTTCGAACGCGACCTTCTTACGGCGATGAGCCAGACGATCGGCTGGATGATCGTGTTCTTCGTCGCTTCTCCCGCCGCGAGCGCGGCCTATCTGACGGTCAGCGAGACCTTCCCGATCGAGATCCGGGCGCTGACGATCGCAATCTTCTACGCCATCGGCACCGGCCTCGGCGGGGTCGCCGCGCCGTTCGTGTTCTCGAAGCTGATCGAAAGCGGGTCGCGGCAGAGCGTTTTCGCCGGCTACGCCTTCGCCGCCCTGCTCATGTTCGCCGCCGCGCTCGTCGCCGCCCTGTTCGCCGTCAGGGCGGAGCGCAAGCCGCTCGAGGACGTCGCGACGCCGCTGTCGGCCGCAAAGTAGAACACGTCGGGCTTTGAGCCGACCGCGCGCGTATGAAATTGCCGAAAGCCACGCGGAAGCAAACGAAAGCGGAATGGGAAGAAAAGGAAAACAATAGGGAAAGAAACGAAAGCATTTTCCTTCCGCGATTCTGGTCTATTCAATGGGTTGCGGACGATTCCAGAGAAAAAAGCTTTTCCCGGCCGCCGGGCCGCTCGACCGGCGTTTCGGGCCTCGTTTTAAAAGGCGCCGGGCAAGCACGGCGGCTCGAAAGCCTGCTCCGAGCCCGCCTATGGGATAAGGTCATCGATGGCGAACGGAGCAAGTCGCCGAAGTTCCTGTAGACCCGGTCGCTGACCGCGTCGGCCGCGCCCGGCGACGTGGCTACAATCGCGGTCAATCGAGAAAAAAGACACGGATTTGGCGCTGTGGCAAGAAATTGTCGGTTTTTCAGAGTTCCCGCGGCTCCGGCGTTAGGGCCGCTCAATCGCGAGCGTGTTTCCAATCGATGGCGGCATGCTCTAGATGCTGCGGCGCGTGTTGTGGCGACCGCAACAGGGAGAGAAACTTATGGCAGGAGAATTGAAAGGCAAGGTCGCCGTCGTGACCGGGGCGGCGTCGGGCATCGGATTGGCCAGCGCCGAGGCGATGTTGGCCGCAGGCTCGCGCGTGGCGATGGTCGACCGCGACGAGGCCGCGCTGACAGCGCTCTGCAGCAAGCACGGCGACGCGGCGATTCCGCTGGTTATCGACCTGCTCGACCCGAAGGACTGCGCTTCGCTGCTGTCGAGAGTCCTTGAGAAGGCAGGCCAACTCGACATCTTACATGCAAATGCGGGGACCTACGTCGGCGGCGACTTGGTCGACGCCGACACTGGAGCCATCGACCGGATGCTGAACTTGAATGTCAACGCCGTGATGAAGAATGTGCACGACGTGCTGCCACACATGATCGAGCGTCGGACCGGCGACATCATCGTCACGAGTTCCTTGGCCGCCCATTTTCCGACGCCATGGGAACCGGTCTATGCGTCGTCCAAGTGGGCGATCAACTGCTTTGTCCAGACGGTGCGGCGCCAGGTGTTCAAGCACGGCATTCGCATGGGTTCAATCTCGCCCGGCCCTGTCATCAGCGCTCTGCTCGCCGACTGGCCGCCGGAGAAGCTGAAGGCAGCCAGGGAGTCGGGAAGTCTGCTCGAGGCTAGCGAAGTGGCCGCCGTGGTAATGTTCATGCTGACGCGGCCACGCGGCATGACAATTCGCGACGTGGTCATGCTGCCCACCAATTTCGATCTCTAGCGGGTCATTTCGGCTGCGCCGCGTCTTTGGGCTTTGGCTCGTAGCGTTTCACCTTGATTTCGCCCTCTCGGCTGCGGGCCTGGGCGATGTTATAGTTGTTCTGCATGCGCATGAGCGTGTCCATCGAAATGCCGAAACTCTTCTCGACGCGCGCGTCGAGGATCTCGATTTCGGCATGGTCGATCTGGAACGTGATGCGACAGTTCTTGGTCAGACGCAGCGCCCGCGTCCATTGCGGTCGCCGATGAGCTGATGCGCTTTCCAGCTTGCCGCGATCCACAGCCCGTCCACAGCCGCCGCCCTCGCCTCACGGCCCGACCGGGATCAGCTTGCCGACGAAGACCGGCGGGCCGGACGGCTTGCCGGTCGGCGAGCCGCCGGGCGGCTCGACGGTGACGGCGTAGGTGGCGTTTTCAAGCACTGCGCGATCGTAAGCCGCGAGATTGGCCGCGCGCGCCGTCTCGCCGATCACGCCGAGCGAGCGCGGCGCCCCGAGCTTGGGGTCGATGATCCAGAGTTCGTAAGATTTGCCGGGCGGCGTGCGCGCCGCGACCGGACGCACCGTCAGCTCCCGGCGGTCGAGATTGACCGTCACCTCGAAAGCCGGCGAGGCGGCGTCCTTCTGCAGGACCGCGACATATTCATGCGGGACGGTTCTGCGCGTCGTCTCGCGGACGGCGAACCCGATCGCCAGCAGCGCGGCGAGGCTCGACGCGGCGATGGCGGCAAAGCGCCAGCGCGCCAGCCGCCGCCTCAACGTCAGGAGTTCGGCGTCCCCCGAGGCGGCGGGGCCGCGCTCCCGGATGCGGGCCTCGATCGCGGCCAGATAGTCTTCCGGCGGCGTAATCGGCGGCGCGGCTTCGGCGAGCGGCGACAGGCGCGCCTCCCAGGCGCGGATCGCAGCGTCCAGTTCGGGCTCGCGCTGCCGCCGCGCGGCCAGCGTCGCCCGCTCGTCGGCGGCCAGCGTGCCGAGCGCATATTCGGCGGCGGCGAAATCGTCGTCGGGCGCGAGCGTCATGACGCCAGGCAATCCCTCAGCTGGCCAAGGCCGCGATGCAGCCAGGTCTTGATCGTCGGAACGGGCCGTCCGAACCGCTTGGCGAGCGCCTCCCGGCTCGCGCCCCGATAGTAGGCGAGCAGGAGAACGGCGCGCTTCTCCTCGTCCAGCGTCTCCAGACATTTGATGAGCGCGGCAAGCGTCTCCGAGCGCTCGCGCGAAGCGAGCGGGTCGACGTCGGCGGCGGCCGGCTCGAAGCTCGCGGGCAAATCCTCGAGCGACGCCGGACGAACGCGGCGAACCTCGTCGAGCGCACGATTGCGGGCGATGGTCGCCATCCAGGCGAGCGGAGAGCCCTTGGCGGGATCGTAGTCGCCCGCCTTCTCCCAAATCCGCAGGTAGGCGTCCTGAAGCGCCTCGGGGGCGGCGCCGCCCTGGGGAAGAATGCGGGCGACAAGTCCATAGAGCTTGGCGTTCGTCTCTTTATAGAGCGCGGCGAACGCCGCCGCGTCGCGGGCCGCCACTCGGCGCAGGAGATCGGCGAGATCGCCCGCCGCCCGCGCCGGCGCCTCCTTCCGGGCCGCGTCTCTTTCGATGGTCATGCGGCCACCCTAAGCAGGATTTCGGAAAAGTGGCCACCGGTTTTCCGATGAAAATCCTGCTTCTTCATAGGACTCTAAGCGGGGATTGGTTGGATTGCCAACGAATCTCCGCTTTGAATGGCGCAAGCGCCGCGCGCAACCGAACGCTCCCGCGCCGCAATGACGCCTCACGAAAGAGCGGGCGCCCGGAGGCGCCCGCTCGCTGCGGCCAGGAGGCGTGGAAGGACGACCGCTCAGCCTGGCAGCAACACCTTGTTGATGACCTGGATCACGCCGTTCGATTGCATCACGTTCGGGATCGTGACTTCCGCCTTGTCGCCCTTGGCGTCGATGACCCAGAGATGGCCGGCGTGGCGCTCGAAGGTCAGCTCCCCGCCCTCGACGGTCTTCAGCATCGCCTTGCCGCCGTCTTTCCTGATCATGGCGTCGATGTCGGCTTCGGTGAGGCGTCCCGGCACTACATGATAGGTGAGGACCGAGGTCAGCTTGCCCTTGTTTTCCGGCTTCAGCAGCGCCTGGACTGTGCCGGCGGGCAATTTGGCGAAAGCCTCGTTGGTCGGCGCGAAGACCGTGAAGGGACCGGCGCCCTCGAGCGTATCGACGAGGCCGGCGGCCTTGACCGCGGCGACCAGCGTGGTGTGATCCTTCGAATTGACGGCGTTTTCGATGATGTTCTTGCTTGGAACCATCGGCGCGCCGCCGACCATCACGGTCATCGCGGAATAGGCTGGCGCGGCGACAAAGGGCGCGGCGAGGGCGACGCCGGCGGCGAGCGCCGCGGCGCAAAAAGTGATCTTGGGATTCATGTTCGTCTCCGTTGCTCGATCCGATCATTGCGCGGCGGCATTCGATCGGGACGCGCTGGATACGGACCGCGGAGCCCGAAGTTTCACCCGCCCGGCAAAATCGCTAGAAGAAAATGCGGCGGCGGAGCGAAACTTTGCCGGCGCCCCGCGCGAAGTCCAAGCGCGGCGCCTCTACAGGCGCTGGAGAATAGACATGACTTCAGTCCATCCGGCATTCGTGACCCGTCCTCTCGCGAGCGCCCGTATCGTCATCAGGCATTCGCTGGTGGTGCGGGTCTGCCACTGGGTCAACGCGATCTGCTTTCTCATGTTGCTGATGAGCGGATTGCAGATTTTCAACGCCCATCCCTCGCTCAGCTGGGGCAACGCGACAAATTTCGACAACCCGCCCTTTTCGCTGTCGGCGAAGGAAAACGGCGACGGCGATCCGACCGCAGGCGTAGCGACCCTGTTCGGGCGATCGTTCGACACCACCGGCTTCCTCGGCGCCTCGCGCGGATCCGACGGAGACCTGGAGGAGCGGGGATTTCCGTCCTGGGCGACGCTGCCGGCCGAACAGGATCTGGCGATGGGGCGGCGCTGGCATTTCTTCTTCGCCTGGATCCTGGCGCTCAACGGCCTCGTCTATGTCGTCAACCTGATCGCGCGCAGGCATATTCGCGAACTGTTGCCGAATTTTTCGGACTTGCGCGCGATTCCGCGCACGATCCGCGACCATGCGCGGTTCCGCTTTCCCAAAGGCGAGGAGGCGCTGCGCTACAACGTGCTGCAGAAGCTCGCCTATCTCAGCGTCGTCGCGGCGTTTCCCATCCTCATCCTCGCCGGGCTGACAATGTCGCCCGGGATGGACGCGGCGTTTCCATGGCTGGTCCCGCTGTTCGACGGACGCCAGTCGGCGCGCACCGTGCATTTCCTCGTCGCCAGTTATCTTGTTTTGTTCCTGATCGCGCATTTGGCGATGGTGCTGGTCTCCGGCGTCGTCAACAACCTGCGCTCGATGATCACCGGCCGCTATCGCATATCGGAGGAAGCGCCATGAGCCGCGAGACACGGATTTTTCCTTTCGCTTCCGCGGCCGGCGTGCGTTCACGCTTTGTGAATCCCGGCGATCGGCCTCGACCTCAGAAACTGGGCCTCAGCCGGCGCCAAATCCTATTGGGCCTGGTCGCCGGCGGCGGCGCCTTGCCCCTTTCCGGATGCAGCCTCGATTCCCGCTCGCCTGGCGTGATGTCGATCCTCGATCGGGCCGAAGCGCTGACCGAGACCGTTCAGCGCGCCCTGCTGTCGACCCGCACGGCGCTCGCGACGGAATACCCGCAATCCGCCATCTCCGCCTATTTCAAGCCCAACGGCACCGTCGACCCCGACGATCCGGCCTATGTCGCGCTGCGTCAGGGCGGCTTCGCCGACTGGAAGCTCGAGGTCAGCGGCCTGGTGGAGCGTCCGATGAAGCTCACCCTTTCCGATTTGCGCAAGCTGGACTCGCGTTCCCAGATCACTCGCCACGATTGCGTGGAGGGCTGGAGCTGCATCGGCCAATGGAGGGGCGCGCGCCTGTCGGCGCTCCTCAACGCGGCCGGGCTCAAGCCGCAGGCGCGCTATATCGCGTTCTTCTGCGCCGACAATCTGGACGAACCGCATGACCCCGACGGGCGCTATTATGAGACGATCGATCTCGTCGACGCCTATCACCCCCAGACCATCCTCGCCTATGAGCGCAACTTCGCGCCGCTGACGGTCGACCATGGGGCGCCGCTCAGGCTCAGGGTCGAGCGGCAGCTCGGCTACAAGATGGCCAAATACATCATGCGGATCGAGGCGATCGACAGTTTCGCCGGCATCGCCAGCGGCCGCGGCGGCTACTGGGAGGACCGCGGCTACGAATGGTACGCCGGAATCTGACCGGCTTCTTCTGGAGTTGGAACGCAACCGCCACTTCCGCCTCGCTTCCGGCGCTATTTTGCGGCCCACAACGGTCGAGGAGGTTGCGACCGCTTGTCTGTCGCGGGCTACGATTCGGGTTCCGTCGCAGCGCGCTCACCGCCTGCCGTGGCCCGCGCGAGCTCGCGCAAGCTCTTTAGCGTGGCCTCGGCGATTTCCTTCGCCAAAGCCTGGTCGCGTACGGCGCGCGAGAGCAGCACGCCTCCAGCGAGTTGGGCGAGCAGCGGCCACGCCTTTTCGCGACCCTCCCAGGCGCCGAGGCCGGCGGCCAGTTCGTTGGCGACGCGTTTCAGTCCGGCTTCGTATTCGGCCCGGGCGTCATCGTCGGCGCGCGAGACCTCGGCCGAAAGACTCGGAACGGCGCAGCCGCCGGCAATGTCCTGGCGATGCTCGGGTCCGAGATAAAAGGCGGTGAAATCGTCGAACCAGGCGTCGCCGTGACGCGCCTGAAAATGCGCCACCGCGGCCCTGAGCCGCTCCATCCCCACCGCGACGACGGCGCGAAACACCTCCGCCTTCGAACGGAAATGTCCGTAGAAGGCGCCTGAGGTCAGGCCCGCGGCCTTGGCGAGGCCATCGACGCCGACGCCGCCAAAGCCGTGCTGGCGAAACGCGCGGCCCGCGGCGTCCAGGACCCGCTTACGGGTCGCGCCGCTCTGTTCCAGACTGTAGCGCACGCTTTCTTTCGCTCGTCGATTGGATAACGATCATTATAATCGCCTGTTGTGTAAATAACGATCGTTATGTAAATGGATTCGACCGGTCATGCGCATCAATCGCCCCTGCCCCCGAAGTTCTGAAACCATCGGTCCGATCCCTGTCCGCCGTTCCGCCAAGGAGGAACACGCATGACCGCGCGACCAGCCGCCCTTACCGAAGCCCAGGCGCGCGAGAAAGACCGGCCGCAAAAAAAGCGAGACGCCTCCCCTACCCCCTTCGCTCCGCCTTCGCCGCCGCCCTCAGGAACGCCGCCCGCGAATCCGGCAGCGGTTCGCCGCGCTGCGCAAAGAGGTCGCGGGCGAGGAAGAACCCGGTCATGCGAAAGCCGTCGGCGAGGTCTTCGGCGCTCGGGCGCGCCTCGAGCTTCGCGCCCTCGCGCAGGAAGGCGGGCAGCGGCAGCAGCCGGTCGCGCCATGGCGCTCCGGCTTCGGCGCTGACCGCCCGGCCCGACCGCGGCGAGACATAGGCGAGGCCGTCGCTCGCCCCGGTCGCCGCGCATCGGCCAAGGTCAAGCCGGAAGCCGCATTCGGCCAGCATCCGCGCCTCGAAGCGTACGACAAGCTGCGGGGCGAGGCTATCGTCGTCAAGGCGCTCGACGATCAACGTCAGCATTTCGTAAATCCCCTCGTGCGGATCGCGCTCCGGCAGGAGACGCGTCAGCGCGCCGAGATAGTTGACGCCGGCGAGCGCCAGCGCGCTCTCCATCAGCCGCCCCGCCCTCAGCGCCATCGGCTCGATCGAAAAGGCGCCGAGATGCTCGTCGAGCCGCGCCCGCCACACGAGGCTAAGCGTGTTGCCGGGCTGCAGCGCCGCCTTCAGCCTCGAAGACCGTCCGCCGCGCGCCAGGCCGAGATGGCGCCCGTGCGCGCGTGTCATCGCTTCGACAATCGCGGAACTCTCGCCGTGCCGGCGAACCCCGATCACCAGTCCTTCGTCGCGCCATTCCATCGCTCTCGCCCGCTCAGGAGGAACGCAGATGCGCGGGCGGCGGAACCCGCGCGAGCTTCAGGGCGACGATGAGCGCAAGGGCGCTCAGCCCGCCGACGAAGGCGGCGACGCCGGGCCAGCCGCCGCGGGCGAAAACCGAGCCGCCGATGGTTCCCGCCAGAACTCGAGCCCGCATAGTAGAAAAACAGGTAGAGCGCGCTCGCCTGCGCCCGCGCCTTCGCAGCCCTTAAGCCCACCCAGCTCGAGGCGATCGAGTGGCCGCCAAAAAACCCGGCGGTCACCAGCCCGACCCCGAGGATGGTCAGCGGCAGGCTGTCCGGCAGGGTCGTCAGCACGCCGAGCGGCATCAGGACGATGGCGGGGCCGATGACCCGCCTGCGCCCGAAGCGCCCGGCGAGTTCGCCCATCGCCGCCGAGCTGACCGCGCCGACGAGATAGATGACGAACACGAGACCGATCGTCGCCTGGCTCAGCGAGAACGGCGGCGCGGCCAGGCGAAAGCCGATGTAATTGTAGGTGGTGACGAAGGCGCCCATCAGCAGAAAGGCCAGCGCGAACAGATAGCGCAGGCCCGGATCGCTGAGATGGGCCCGGATCGCCGGAACAATCGGGTTCGATCGCCGCCCCGGCTCGCCTGGCCGCTGCGGCGGCAGCGCAAGCGCGAACAGTCCGGCGCAGGCGAGCGAGAACGCGCCGATTCCGCCGACGCCGACGCGCCAGCCGCCCTGATCCGCGATCGCCGCCACCACCAGCCGCCCGCCCATGCCGCCGAGTGTGCTGCCGGCAATGTAGAGACCCATCGCCAGCCCGATCGCCGAACGATCCATCTCCTCGGCGAGATAGGCCATCGCGACCGCCGGCACGCCCGACAGCGCCAGGCCTGTCAAAGCGCGAAAGACGATCAGCGTCGTCCAATCAGGCGAAAAGGCCGCAGCGAAAGTCGCGGCGGCCGCGGCGGCGAGCGAAGCCGCCATCACGGCTTTGCGTCCGAAGGCGTCCGACAGCGCTCCTGCTCCGAACATCGCGAACGCCAGCACGCCCGTGGCCGCGGACAGCGAAAGGCTCGCCGCGGCGGGCGAGATCGAAAACGTCCGCGCGAAACCCGGCATCAGCGGCTGGACGCAATAGAGCAGCGCGAAGGTGGCGAAACCGCCGAGAAACAGGGCTACGCTGACCCGCCAGAAGCGGGCCTCGCCACGCGCCGTCAACGGGGGCTCGGCGGCCACGACGAGGCCCGACATCGAGGAACTGGACGTCATGGCGCCAGCCTTTCCGCCGAAGCAGGACGAAGGCAAGACAATTCCGCATCCACGCCGGCCGGCGCTCAACGCGAGCGCAGGGCGGACTTTCGTCCCGAAGCCGCAGCGTTCCGGGGATCAGGCGACGCGACTTGAGTCTACGCCCCAGTCACCCCTTGCCCATCACCGCCAGCACCTCTTTGAGCGGCGCGGGAGAAGCGCGGAACAGTCCGGAATACGGGCTGCTCAACTCGAGGATCAGCAGAACGGCGCTCGCAGCTGCAAGAGCGCCAACGCCCGCGGCGACGTAAGACATGCCGTTGCCTCCCGACAGCAGACCGTAACCGCAAAAGAGAAAGACCGCCCATGTAGCTACGATTCCCACCAGCGGATAGGAAACCGGATTTTCCAGCGCGAAGGACATCTGCAATCGCGACTGAACGATCAATTCGACCGCGGACCTGGCGGTGGCGAGCGCCTTCGTTTGCGCGTCCGTCGAAGGATGGAGGCTATCCAGGGCCGCTTGCCAGCCGCGCTGGCCCTGAATCGCCCCGGCGATGTTGGCTGCGGCAAAATTGGCGTTGCTCTGGTTCGCCCCCCAGACCTGGTCGATGGTCTTGGCCAGACGTTCTCGAAATTTGGCGCGCAAGTCATGCGCCTCCGGGCCGTAATCCTGAAGCGCGAGGTCGAGTTGCAGACCCTTCGCGGCGAGGGTCTCGATCGCCGTGTTCTGGCCGGCGTACACGCCATATGCGGTCCAGATCAGGAGGCCGAGAACCAGAGCGGACAGCAACGTGAGCAAACCGACCACCGCGCCGATCATGTCCTTGGCTCCGCCCGTCCGGAGCCGTTCGGGCAAAGTGCGGTGCAGAACGAGACCGAGCGCCCCCCCGGCGAACACGGCGACGGCGACCGCGAACGCGAATTTTTCCGGATTCATTGATGTTTCCCAGCAAGGCGAGCGAGCAAGATCGCGCCAGTTAGCCCTTGCGCGGCGTCGACGCAACCCGACGCCGCCTGGCTGAAACCGCGAAGAAGCGCCGCGCTTGCCTTATTGTGGCTTAGATTCGGGCTTGGGCTTGGGCTCGAGCTTCGGCTTCGGCGCGGAAATGCCGAGGGTCGGGTTGTTCTTGTACGGCTCCACGCATTGCTCTTCTTCAACTCGCTCCTCGTCGGTTGGCGCGTAGGTTCGAAAGTCCGCAAGAATCCCCAAGGGAATGATCGGTACACGCGGAGACTGATGACGAAGCTCGAGCGCGCGTTGGACCATCATGCACTGCAGCACTTTGTCGACCCACCAGATATGACTCAAGATCAGGCCGCCAGCATCGGGTTCGGCGGTCGTGTCCGACCACCGCGAATCGTTTTTGTCTCTCGCGCGCAGCGCGTCCTCAATTTTTCCCTTGACAATATTTTGGCAATTATACGCGATCTCCAGCAGCACGCGCACCGATAGCGGATCGTTGCCATGCGGTTGCTGTCCAACGAGCGTGTAGGTCGTGCATGTGAGGGGATACGTCAGTTGAATTAACTTAGCGTCTTCGATACCAAATTGCGAGTCGACCGCGATCTTGAGGTTTGACGACAATATATTATGCTGCAGCTCCCAGTCTTTATTGGCCGAATAGAATCGATCGGTGACCGCCTTCAACTTGTCGCCTTCCGCCTTCTCCTTGATGGCGTCGTTCATTTGATAGGTTGAGAGCCACTTTTCGTCGATGATCTTGTCCAGGTTTTCGAGCGCGTCGACCACCGCGTTGGTGTCCTTGTCGATCCGCGCAGTCCGGCTCTGGTATTCCCAGCTGCGCCATTGAAAATATGCGCTAAGGACGGTGCCGACGAGGCCGGCCGACAGGATCGCGCCGAGATTGTTGAAGATCCACTTGGTCCAGGATCGCCCGGCGGCCGGCGCGGCGTCGGCTTTGGCGGCGGGGCCCCTCGCGCCATTGTCGGCTTCCGGCTCAGCCATTTTCGCATCCTCGACGGACCGGCGTTCGCCCGCTTCCCTGGCGAGATTGCGTCGCCTCGCGCGCCCAGGCAAGTCTATTTGTCGGACGGGTCCGCTATCGGCAAAGTTGGCGGGCCTGGCGACAGAGGGGACATTTTTTGACCGCAAGCGCGGATATCGTCTGGCTTCGCGACGACTTTCGCCTCGACGATCAGCCGGCGGTTGGCGCGGCGGCGGATCGTCCGGCGGTCTATGTCTACGCGCATGATGAAGCGGCCGCCGGCGCCCGCACGCCCGGCGGGGCCGCGAAATGGCGTCTCGCCAAATCGCTCGAGGCGATTGCTGCGCGATTGTCCGCGCGCGGCGCGCGCCTCGACGTCGTCAACGGCGACACGAAGCAGGCGATCGTCGCGCTGGCCGCGGCCGCGAACGCCGGCCGGGTCCTGTGGACGCGGCGATACGACGGCGCAGCGGCAGCGGCCGACGCCCGCGTCAAGGCGGCGCTCTCGGAGCACGGGATTGAAGTCTTAACTTTCAGCGGGCGGCTCTTGCGCGAACCATTTGAAATCGCTCAGACGCCGGGCAAGCGGCTAAGCGTCTTCACCGCGTTCTGGCGCCGCCATCGCGCGCTGGGCGCGTTTCCCGCGCCGTCGCCAGCGCCCGATCGCCTGATCGCGGCGGAATGGCCGCGCGCGGCGCCTGAACGCGTGTCGATCGCCGCGCTCGGCCTGACGCCGACGGCCCCGGACTGGTCGGGCGAACTCGGCGCCGGCGAAACCCCAGGCGAGGACGGCGCCCTCGCGGCCCTCGAGCGCTTCATCGCCGAGGCGCTGCCCGCTTATGCGGAGGAGCGCGACCAGCTTCGGCGCGACGCCACGTCGCGGCTTTCGGCGCATTTGAGATTCGGCGAGATTTCGGCGCGCCGCGTCGCCCATGCGGTCGAGAGCGCTTGCGCCGCCGAGCCGGCGATCGCCAGGACCGCGGAGAAGTTCCTGGCCGAGCTCGGCTGGCGCGACTTCGCCGCAGCCCTCCTCGTCGCCCATCCCGATCTCGCGACCCGCCCTCTGCGGCCGGAATTCGAACGCTTTCCCTGGCGCGACGACGCCGAAGGCTTTCGCGCATGGAGGCGGGGCGAAACCGGCTATCCGGTCGTCGACGCCGGCATGCGCCAGCTCTGGCGCACCGGATATATGCCAAATCGCCTGCGCATGGTCACGGCCTCGTTCCTGGTCAAGCACCTGCTGATCGACTGGCGGCGAGGCGAGGAATGGTTCTGGGACACGCTCTCGGACGCCGATCCCGCCAGCAACCCGCTCAACTGGCAATGGGTCGCCGGCGCCGGCGTCGATTCAGCGCCCTTTTTCCGCATTTTCAATCCGGTCCTGCAGGCCGAGCGCTACGACTCCGAAGGGGACTACGTGCGCCGCTGGCTTCCCGAACTCGCCCGGCTCGACGCGCCGGACATCCATGCTCCGTGGCGCGCGCCAGGCGCCGCGCTCAAGCGCGCGGGCGTGGTTTTGGGGAAAACCTACCCGAGGCCGATCGTCGATCACGCCTTCGCCCGCGCCCGGGCCCTCGCCGCGTTCGCCGAGATGCGCGCCGCCGGGCCGCCGGCCTGAACCGGCTCGCGCCAAAGCGACCGGCGAGAATATCGCCGTGAAGACGTGACGCACGACGGTGATCGCTATCGACGAACTCAAGCCGAAGACGAACATCGAATAGGCGTTTGGATATTCAGCGACGAAGCCGAGCCCCGCTTTCCCGTCAGGATGGGTCGCCACCAGCCGGAGTTTGAGCGCGGCAATGCGCCATACCAGCATCGCCCACAACAGGCGGCGCCAGAGTCAGCGAAACAACAAAATCGGCACGCTGCAGATCACCGACCGCCACCCCGCCAGCGTCACGTGTGCGAGCCCCTCTCTGACCTGGGCCGCCCAGCTCGAACTGTCTTCGCCGAGCAAATGCAAAAGCCAGAAGATGGCCCCGGCGATCGACAGGGCGAGGCAGACGACTTCCGCGACGCCGGAGTCGCACAGCTTCAGCGCCCTCACCACCGCGTTTGCTGCGGACTTCGAAGGATTCGGGCGCGAGGATTGGCGCGCGGCATGGCCGCCGTCCTGACGACAAGCAAAGCGACGCGTCGATCGGAGCGCCGTTGTTTTCGATCGGAGCGCCATTGTGATGAGGAGCGCAGTTCGACAACGCTTCCCGCATCGTTCCGCGCTTCGCTTGACGGGCGTTGCGCGGCGTCGGAAAAGACGGCTCGACCCGCCCGGGAGAGAGAATGCAACGCGTCACGCTGATCGACAATTATGACAGCTTCACGTTCAACCTTGCCCACTATCTTGGCGAACTGGGCGCTGACGTTGCGGTATGGCGCAATGACCAAATCACCGTCGAAGAGACGCTCGCGAGCAAAGCGGACGCGATCGTCCTTTCGCCCGGCCCGTGCACGCCCAACGAGGCGGGCATCTGCCTCGAGCTCGTGCGCGCGGCGAGCGAAACGACGCCAATTCTCGGAGTGTGCCTCGGCCATCAGGCGATAGGCCAGGCGTTCGGCGGCGAAATCGTGCGCGCGAAGGCGCCGATGCACGGCAAAGTCTCGCGCATCTCGCATGACGCCCGCGGATTGTTTCGCGGCCTCAACGGCCCGTTTCAGGCGACGCGCTATCATTCCCTCGTCATCGAACGCTCGAGCGCCCCGCCCGAACTCGAGATCAGCGCCGAAAGCGACGACGGGCTTGTCATGAGCATTGCGCATCATGACCGGCCCGTGTACGGGGTGCAGTTCCATCCCGAGAGCATCGCCAGCGAGCACGGGCATCAAATCTTACGCAATTTCCTCGATTTGGCCGCCGCTTTTAATGCGCGCGGACAAGCCTGCTGAGACGAGGCGACCGGGGCGCATGGAATTGTTCAAGCCTTTGATCGCCAAGGTCGCAGCGGGGGCGACGCTGACCCGGGCAGAGGCGGCGACCGCCTTTGACTCGATGCTGTCGGGGGAGGTGACGCCCTCTCAAATGGGCGGATTCCTGATGGCGCTTCGGGTGCGCGGCGAAAGCGTCGAGGAGATCACCGGCGCGGTCTCCGCCATGCGCGACAAGATGCTGGCCGTCAACGCGCCCGCCGACGCGATCGACATCGTCGGCACCGGCGGCGACAGTTCGGGCACCTACAATGTCTCGACGCTCGCCTCGATCATTACCGCCGGCTGCGGCGTTCCGGTCGCCAAGCACGGCAATCGGGCGGCCTCTTCCCGCTCGGGCGCCGCCGACACGTTGACCGCGCTCGGCGTCAAGATCGGGCTGGCGCCGGAAGGAGTTGAGCGCTGCATTCAGGAAGCCGGGATCGGCTTTATGATGGCGCCCACGCACCACGCGGCGATGCGCCACGTCGGCCCGACGCGCACCGAACTGGGGACGCGCACGATCTTCAACCTGCTCGGGCCGCTGTCCAATCCCGCCGGCGTCAGACGCCAGCTCATCGGCGTCTTTTCTGCCGCCTGGCTGACGCCTATCGCAGAAGTTTTGCGCAATCTCGGCACTGAACGCGTCTGGGTCACGCACGGGGCGGACGGGCTCGACGAGATCACCACCACCGGACCGACCAAGGTGGTCGAGCTTAGGGACGGCGTCATCCGCGCCTTCGAAGTGACGCCGGAAGAGGCGGGGATCGCCCGCGCTGATCCGGCGGCCCTCAAAGGGGGTGAACCGGCGCACAACGCCGAGGCGCTCATCGGAGTCCTCGACGGCGTCAAGGGCGCCTATCGCGACATCGCCTTGATCAATTCGGCCGCCGCGCTCGTCATCGCCGGCAAGGCGGCGTCGCTCAAGGAGGGCGTGGCCAAGGGCGACTGGGCGATTCGTGCCGGCGCGGCGCGGCGCGCACTCGACCGATTGATAGCAGCGTCGAACGAGTGAAGGTCCGGGAACCCGATGACCGACATCCTGAAAAAGATCGAAAGCTATAAGCGCCGCGAGATCGCCGACGCCAAGGTCAGGGTGCCGCGGGCGACGCTCGAGCGCGAGATCGCCTCCCAGTCGCCGCCCCGCGGCTTCACCAAAGCGCTGGAGCGCGCGGTGCAGGAAGGGCGGTTCGGCCTGATCGCCGAAATCAAGAAGGCGAGCCCGTCCAAAGGAGTCATTCGCGATAATTTCGATCCGGGCGCGCTCGCCAAGGCCTATCAGGCCGGCGGAGCGTCCTGCATATCGGTTTTAACCGACGCCCCCTCGTTCCAGGGCTCGCCCGACCATCTGATCAAGGCGCGCAACGCGACGACCCTGCCGATTCTGCGCAAGGATTTCATGTTTGACCCTTATCAGGTGCTGGAGGCGCGGGCCTGGGGCGCGGACTGCATACTCGTCATCATGGCCGCGGTCGACGACGAGACCGCCAAGGCGCTCAACAAGGCCGCTCACGACCTCGGTCTCGACGTCCTGATCGAAATCCACGATGAGACCGAACTCAAGCGCGCGCTGGCGCTCGAAGGCCGGCTCATCGGCGTCAACAACCGCGACCTTCGCACCTTCGAGACGTCGCTCGACGTCTGTCGGCGACTGAAACCGCACGTGCCCGCCGGCAGGATCGTGGTCGCGGAAAGCGGCATTTCCGATCACGGCGACTGCAAGCGCCTCGCCAAAGCCGGGATCGAGACGTTCCTGGTCGGCGAGGCGCTGATGCGCTGCCGGGACGTGGCCGCGGCGACCCGTGCGCTGCTGACCGGGATGTAGCGGCGATCTCGGCCGCGGGGCGCGGCCGCTCCTCGCTTCCGGGCGTCGCCGTACCCTTCTGCGACCGCCGGATCGCGCGCGAACGGCGAGATTCGTTCCTTTTTCGTTCTAAACGCGTCCGTGCTAATCTGTCCGCACGAACGATTCGCCAAAGCATGGCACGGATATGAATGACCTATTCGGCGCCTCGGCGCCCCAGCGCGGCAAGCTCGTGCCGTTGAAAGCCAAAACCGCCGCCCGCAACGGCGCACCGGGCGACTCCGACTACACCGCCGCCTCGATCGAGGTCCTCGAGGGGCTCGAGCCGGTGCGCCGGCGCCCGGGCATGTATATTGGGGGCACCGACGCCAGCGCCCTGCACCATCTTTTCGCGGAAGTGATCGACAACGCAATGGATGAAGCGGTCGCGGGCCACGCGACCTTCATCGAAGTTTCGCTCGAGGACAACGGCTATCTCAGCGTTCTCGACAACGGCCGCGGCATGCCGGTCGATCCGCATCCGAAATTTCCAAAGAAGTCCGCGCTCGAAGTCATCATGACGATGCTGCACGCGGGCGGCAAATTCGACAGCGGGGCCTATGAGACCTCGGGCGGCCTCCATGGCGTCGGCGTCTCGGTGGTCAATGCGCTGTCCGAAAAGCTGGAAGTCGAAGTCGTGCGAGGACAGACGCTCTACCGCCAGACTTTCGAGCGCGGCACGCCGACGACGCCGCTGACGACCGTCGGCAAGGCGCCGAACCGCCGCGGCACCAAGGTGCGATTCCTGCCCGATCCGAGGATTTTCGGCGAAGCCGCCCGTTTCGATCCGGCGCGCGTGTTCAAGATGGCGCGCTCGAAGGCCTATCTGTTCGGCGGGGTCGAGATCCGCTGGCGCTGCGCGCCCTCGCTGCTTGGAGAGAACGCCAGCGTTCCGCCCGAGGCGGTCTTCCACTTCCCCGGCGGCCTCAAGGACTATCTTGCCGCCGACATCGAAGGCCAGGACCTCGTCGCCGATCAGGTCTTCACTGGCCGGGTCGAAAAGACGGGCAGGCATGGCTCGGTGGAATGGGCGATCGCGTGGCTCGCCGGCGCCGACGGCTTCGTCCATTCCTATTGCAACACCATCCCGACCCCCGACGGGGGCACGCATGAAGCCGGCTTGCGCAATGCAATGCTGCGAGGCCTGAGGGACCACGCGGAGCGGATCGGCCAGGCCAAGCGCGCCAGCGCGCTCACGGCCGACGACGTGATGGCCGGCTGCGCCGCGCTCATCTCCGTCTTCATTCGGGAGCCGGAATTCCAGGGCCAGAACAAGGGCCGGCTGCAGACGGCGGAAGCCACGCGGCTCGTGGACGGCGTCGTGCGCGACGCTTTCGACCACTGGCTCGCGGCGGCGCCCAGCCAGGCCGCGAAATTACTCGATTGGTCGATCGAGCGCGCCGAAGAGCGCCTCCGGCGGCGGATGGAGAAGGATGTCGCCCGAAAGTCCGCGATTCGCAAGCTGAGGCTGCCGGGCAAGCTCGCAGATTGCACGAACTCATCCGCGCAAGGCTCGGAATTATTTATTGTCGAGGGCGATTCGGCCGGCGGGTCGGCCAAACAGGCGCGAGATCGCGCCTCGCAGGCGGTTCTTCCGCTTCGCGGCAAGATCCTCAACGTCGCCTCCGCCACGCGGGACAAACTTGCCCAGAACCAGCAACTCGGCGATCTTTTGCAGGCGCTCGGCGCCGGCGCCGGCGCTCACTATCGTTCCGCCGACTTGCGCTACGACAAAATCATCATCATGACCGACGCCGACGTCGATGGCGCCCATATCGCCTCGCTTTTGATAACGTTCTTCTTCCGCCAGACGCCAAAATTGGTTGAGGAAGGCCACCTCTATCTCGCGGTACCGCCGCTCTACCGGCTGACGCAGGGCGCCCGGTCGCTTTACGCGCGCGACGACGCGCACAAGGCTGAACTGCTGAAGTCGGGATTTGCCGGCCGCGGGACGATCGAGGTCAGCCGGTTCAAGGGCCTGGGCGAAATGCCGATGCGCGACCTGCGCGAAACCACGATGGATCCGGCCAAGCGCACTCTGCTCCGGGTCGCCATTGTCGCGAAGGACAACGTCGCCACGGCGGAGACGGTCGAACGCCTGATGGGCTCCAAGCCGGAGGCGCGTTTCGCCTTCATCCAGGAACGCGCGCCGCGCGCCGTCGAGCTGGTCGATATCTGAGGGCCTACCCGCATACGCTTTGTTTACCACGTTCGCATTAGTGTCCCAGCGCTGTCGCTGCAGCGTGGGGACTGACCATGGCGGGCTTTTTCGAAATTCTTTACACAGGGAAAGCGGTCCGCACGATCGCCGCCGGCGCGGCGGTCGCTTGCATCGGCGCGACTGCGCTTGGCGTCGAAGTTGAGCGCGTCGCCCAAACCGGCGGGCCGGCGATGATCTCGACGCTGTTTCCTCGTCCTTCGCACTCTTTGGGACTGCATGCCAACGCGATTGATTTTGCGACGACGGGATCGATCCAAACAGATGGGCGGCATGAACTCGTCGTGCTGGGGCCCTGCGGCGATCAAACGGATCGTCATTGACTCCCAAAAAGGGCCTCTACATGCGCCTGCCGCCGGGCGTGGAACATGCAAATCCCTTCGAAAGATTGCCGGAAGAGCGCTTGTCACGCTGAGTTAGCCACGGCGCCTTCGATAAAAAACGTAGAATGTCAGTTGAAATAATACTTCATTCCCTTCCGTCGAACCATCTGGAAAGGGGTGAAGAAATGCGCTATTGCTGAGGAAGCGAGGTCCGCTTGCGAAATGCAGGCGGTTGGGCGAGCTGTTGATGAAGCGGGCGCATTCTTTGGTTTTTTCGCCGGCGGGGGGAGAGTGTGCGGGGCTGGCTGCGCGACGCAAAGCAGCTAGGTTTCTGGCGCCCTCCGCTCTGACCGAAAGGCCTCGCTTTTGAAGCTTCCGAGGGAATTTTGCATTTTGCGTCCGATCAGCGGCGATCGTTTAGGCGCCGCTGACGCGCGTGAATCACGCTGCGGCCACGCAGCGGTCGCGGGGGCCCTGCGCCTCCATCACTGGGGGATTTGGGTGGAGATCTGGGAGTAACATGAGCAAGGGTAAGGATTTTCGGGCGCCGCGCAAGCGCGGCTTCGACGATGACGGACCGATGTCCTATGAATCAAGGCCAAGGCCCTCGCGCGGGTATGGCGGCGCTCCCGAGGGCGCCTATGGCGGCCCGCCGATGGGCGGGTCCTCATCGGTCCCCGCGAATCCCAACGCGCCCACGGTGGACGCTGTGGTGAAATGGTTCAAGTCCGACAAGGGCTACGGCTTCGTCGAATTGGCCGGAGGCCAGGGCGACGCATTTCTGCACGCCAACGCCCTGCACGCGGCCGGTCACGACACGGTTCCGGCCGGCGCGAAACTCCGTGTTCTGGTCGGCGCCGGCGCCAAGGGCGCGCAGGTCACCCGCGTGGTCGAAGTCGACACCGCCGGCGTGGTCGAGCGGCCGCAGCGTTCGTTCGGAGACGCGCCGCCCAGGGCTCGCCGCACCCCGCCCGATCCATCGACCGCGATTCCCGTCAGCGGAAAAGTGAAGTGGTTCGACGACGCCAAGGGCTTCGGCTTCGTCGCCAGCGAGGACGGCGGAAAGGATGTGTTCGTCCATATCTCGATCCTCGGCCCGGCCGGAATCACGCATCTCGCCGAGGGTCAGCAGGTCAACATGCGTGTGGTCGACACGCCTAAGGGGCGAGAGGCGATTTCGCTTTCAGTCTGATTTGTCCTTGAACGCGCGGCGCAGGTTTGGCCTGCCCGCGCCAAGGCGTTGCGCGGCCAATCGGCTCGCTCGTCATCATTCCCCGGTCCGCCGGCTCCAAAGCTCGGGTCATGCAGCCTTCGCCCGACATCCGTCGCC
The DNA here is from genome assembly GCA_963835955.1 of uncultured Alphaproteobacteria bacterium. Lineage (GTDB taxonomy): Bacteria > Pseudomonadota > Alphaproteobacteria > Rhizobiales > Beijerinckiaceae > Roseiarcus. The sequence goes on from CAWIHZ010000017.1 coordinate 119,116, forward strand.
TGATCGAAATCATGGCTGCGCTTCGCGATCCCGTCAGCGGATGTCCCTGGGACGTCGAGCAGACCTTCGCTTCAATCGCGCCGTTCACGATCGAGGAAGCTTATGAGGTCGCCGACGCGATCGAGCGCGGCGATGCCGAGGATTTGCGCGACGAACTCGGCGACCTCCTGCTGCAGGTCGTCTTCCATGCGCGCATGGCCGAGGAAGCGGGGTCGTTCGACTTTGGCGGCGTGGTCGAGGCGATAACGACCAAACTGATCCGCCGGCATCCGCATGTTTTCGGCGACGCCTGCAAAATAAACGCCGACGCCGTCAAGAGTCTCTGGGGGCGCATCAAGGCCGACGAGAAGCGTCAGCGGGCGCAAGCGCGCGCGGCGGCCGGAGTTCCGGCCGAGGCGCCCGCCGGCGCGCTCGGCGGCGTGCCGGCCGCACTGCCCGCGCTTTTGCGGGCCCTCAAGCTTCAACAGCGCGCCGCCAAGGTCGGCTTCGACTGGAGCGACGTTCGCGCGGTGTTGGCGAAGCTCAGCGAGGAGATCGCCGAGGTCGAGGCCGAACTCGCCGGCGGCTCGCGGGAAGCTCTGACGAGCGAGGTCGGCGATGTGCTTTTCGCCGTCGTCAACCTGGCGCGTCATCTCGACATCGACGCCGAGGCGGCGCTGCGCGGCGCCAACGCCAAATTCGAACGCCGTTTCGCCCATATCGAAAATCGTCTCGCCGAGAGCGGACGAAAGCCGGAAGGCGCCGATCTCGAGGAGATGGAGGCCTTGTGGACGGAAGCCAAGGGGTTCGAACGGCGCCGCAACTGAACCGCGCGATGAAAAGCGCCTATGTCGCGCTGTTGCGGGGGGTCAATGTCGGCAGCGCCAACCGCCTGCCGATGGAGCGGCTGCGGGCGCTGTTTGTCGAGGCGGGCGCGAGCGACGTCGAAACCCTCATGCGGAGCGGCAACGTCGTTTTTGCCGCGACCGACGCGAAGGCGGCGAAGATCATTGGAGCGGTCGCCGGCGCGATCAACCGCGAATTCGGATTCGCCGCGCCGATGGCGCTGCGCGGCTCCGCGGCGTGGAGAGCGCTGATCGACGACAACCCATTCGTCGGCCGGGGCGTTGATCCCGACACGCTTCACGCGCTCTGTCTTACCGAAACCCCGAGCGCGGCGAGCCTGGCGCGTCTCGATCCCAACCGCTCGCCGCCGGACGAGTTCTTGGTTTCCGGACAGGATGTCTATCTGCGCCTGCCTTCGGGCGTCGCCCGCACCAGGCTGACCAACGCCTGGTTCGAACTCGAGGCTCGGCGTCGTTTCGACCTTGCGCAACTGGCGCACGATCCTGAAGCTGGGCGAACTCATCGCGGCGCGCGGGCTTCGGTCATAGGCGCGAGAGGCGCAAGCCTCGCCAACCGGCGCGCGAATCCTTCGTCGAGCGCCTCCCTGAGAAATAGCCGCCGCCAGATGGCGCCGTCGATCGCTTCGATGAGCGCGTCGCGCAGCTCGGCGTCCCCCGGGCGGGCCGCCATTATCTGTCTCAGCGCCGTCTGGCGCGGCTTCAGCATCGACGCCCGGAAGGCTTCGGCCGTGCGCGGGTCCGCCTGCGCGTCGACGAACAGGGCCGCCAGCGAGGCGGCGAACGGCTTCAGGGACGCGAATTCCGCCTTCAGATAGGCCGCAAGATCGCCGGCGCGGACGGCCGCCTCGCGTGGGCGGTCGATGCGGTCGGCCGCCTTCGCCGCCAGGGCCTCGATGACCAGCGCCGCCTTGTTCGGCCATCGGCGATAGAGCGTCTGTTTGCCCGCCCCGGCGGCTTTGGCGATCGCGTCCACCGTCAGCGCGCCATAACCCTCGTTCAGCACCCGCCAATAAGCGGCGTCGAGCAGCGCCGCCTTGCTCGCCTCGCTGAAGGGCCGGCCGATCGGACGCCTTCCTGATTCGCTCATTGCGACAGCCTAGCGCAGGGCAGAACCGATCGTCTCGTTTATTTTCGAGACGATAAGGCTCGTAATCACAGATGTGTGCACAATCATTACGGAACGCACCGTTCCGTATATTTTCGGGTCGGCCAGTCTCGCTATTGCCCGCCGCAATAATTTCAGGGCGACGGACTTGCGCGGTTCGATTGATCGAATGATGACGCAGGAGACGGCGAAACGGTTGGAAACCGCGCGACAAGGTTCACAGACAGTGAAGGACGGCAGTGGCCGGGCCCGGACGCAACTTCGGCTTATGCACGAGGGCTCGCGGGCGAACGGGGGGAAACCGCGCCTTTAGCGCTTGCGTCGCCGACGAGTGGCCGGCTCTACGCCCGGCCGACCGAAACGGTCCCGCACCCGCGCGAGCCGGTCGGGCGCGATGCGCACGCTGAGATGGATTACGTCCCCCTCGTCGCGGCGGCTCATCACTTCGCCGTGTTCGTAGAGCCAATGCAGGCCCTGTCCATCCGTCGAATCCAGGGTGAGGTCGATCACGGCGCGGGCGCGCGCCAGCCGCTCCTCGATCGCCGCCAGGAGGCGGTCGAGCCCCTCCCCCGTCAAAGCGGAGACGGCGATCGGCGCCGCCTCTTCGCTATCCCGCTCCAGGGCGAACAAAGCGCGCGCGTCCGAGTCGAGCTTGTCGAGCTTGTTCCAGACCTCGATCACGCGATCGGCCCGGTCGGCGACGCCGAGTTGATCGAGGATCGCGTCGACGTCCTCGGTCTGCGCCTCGCTGTCGGCGTGGGAGAGATCGTGCACATGCACGATCGCGTCGGCGGCTCGCACTTCTTCCAGCGTCGCGCGAAAAGCGGAGATCAGCTGCGTCGGCAGCTCCGAAATGAAGCCGACCGTATCCGAAAGGATCGCCGAACCGCCGTGCGGCAACTTGATCAGCCGCATGGTCGGATCGAGGGTGGCGAACAGCATATCCGCCGTCATGACCTCGGCCCGGGTCAGCCGATTGAACAGGGTCGACTTGCCCGCGTTGGTGTAGCCGACCAACGCGACAGTCGGATAGGGGACGTCGCCGCGGTTCGCACGGTGGAGGCCTCGCGTGCGCTTGACTGCCTCCAGCTCCCGCTCGATGCGGACCATGCGCTCCTGAATCAGGCGGCGGTCGGTTTCGATCTGGGTCTCGCCAGGGCCGCCGAGAAAGCCGAATCCACCGCGCTGACGCTCAAGATGGGTCCACGACCGCACGAGGCGCGAACGCTGATAGGCCAAATGCGCCAGCTCGACTTGCAGCGCGCCCTCGGCGGTTCGCGCCCGGCGGCCGAAAATCTCCAGGATCAGCCCTGTCCGGTCGATGACCTTGCACTGGAAGGCCTTCTCCAGGTTGCGCTGTTGCGCCGGGGAGAGCGCGCAATCCATCACTACGAGGTCGATCGCCTCGGCCTTGACCTCGGCGGCGATCGCCTCGACCTTGCCCTTGCCGAGATAGGTCGCCGGCCGGATCGCATTCAGGGAGATGGTCTCAGCCCCGACGACGTTGAGATCGATTGCGCGCGCCAGTCCGACCGCCTCTTCGCGCCGCGCTTCGGGACTGCGCAACGCGCCCCGCTCGCCGGTCTGGCCGCGCGTTAAACGCGGGCAGACGACGCGCGTGCGCGTGCCGGAAGCAAGAACCTTTTCCCGATTGTCGATCGCGTCGCGAGACGATTCCAAATCCGTCTGCTCAGTGAGCGTCGGCGCCATCCTCCACCGCCTCGAACATCGTGATCGGGCTCGCGGGCATGATGGTGGAGATCGCGTGTTTGTAGACGAGCTGCGAGTGCCCGTCGCGCCGCAGCAAAACGCAGAAATTGTCGAACCAAGTGACAAAGCCCTGCAATTTGACTCCGTTGACCAGAAAAATCGTGACCGACGTCTTTGATTTCCGCACGTGGTTGAGAAACGTGTCCTGGAGGTTCTGCGCCTTCTCGGTTGCCATGAGTCTTTCCGTTTGTTGGGCCTCTGCGGGCGGCTCTCGTTCAATCCTCATGCGCGCCTTTTGTGACACGCCATTATGAACCCTTATATCACGAAAATCACGAAGGTCGAATGAATAAACCAATAACACAATGTTAAACCGGTTTTCATGACCTCTCCGCGACTGAGTGGAACGCCCGCCGAAGCGCGAGAACTATTGGCCCCGGGCGCCCCTCGCCGATCGTCCGGCCATCAATCGCCACCACCGGCATGGCGATTGTCGTCGCGCTCGAAAGGAACGCCTCTGGCGCGTCATAGGCCTCCTGAGGCGTGAAAGGCCGTTGTTCGAGGCGAAGCGCGAGTCTATCGGCGACCTCCAGCAGGGTGGCGCGGGTGACGCCGTGCAAAATCGCATTATCCGCCTGACGGGTGACGAGTTCGCCGCCCCGGGTGACGATCCATGCGTTGGTCGAGGCTCCGTCGGTGATGAATCCGTCTCGATCGACGAACCAGGCCTCGAACGCGCCAGCTTCCCGCGCGGCCTGCTTGGCCAGCACATTGGGCAGCAGTTGCAGGGTCTTGACGTGCGGGTGCGCCCAGCGCTCATCGGGCGTCGTGATCACCGCGACTCCCGCCGCCGCCCGCGTCGCGCCGAGAGCGGGATCGAGCGAACGGGCGGCGACGACGAGGCCAGGCCTCACGCCGCGCTCCGGAAACCCATGGTCGCGCCGCGCGGCGCCGCGACTGACCTGCAGGTAGACGAGACCGTCTCGCACCCGATTGCGCGATATTGTCTCGCGCATGACCCTGCGCAACGCGCCCTCCCCGATCGGCCATGATATGCGCAGCGCCGCGAGCGATCGTCCCAGGCGGGCGAGATGGCGCGCCTCGTCGATCAGCGCGCCTCGCCTGACTTCGCACACCTCGTAGACCCCGTCGCCGAACGTAAAAGCGCGATCCTCGATCGACACCGCGGCCGTCGCGAGCGGCAGGTAGCGCCCGTTGACATAGGCGATGCGCGACATCTGTGAGCCCCCTTGCCGCGCTTTTGCTATTCGACGCCGAGGGACTTGAGCTTGCGATGCAGCGCCGAGCGCTCCATGCCGATGAATTCCGCCGTTCGCGAGATGTTGCCGCTGAAGCGGCTCAGCTGGGCCACGAGATAATCGCGCTCGAAGGCCTCGCGCGCGTCGCGCAACGGAAGGCTCAAAAGCTTCTCGCCGCCGATGCCGCTGGCGACCGCCGGCACCAGCGCGCCGACCTCCGCCGGCAGCATCGACGCCGAAATCTCGGCGTTCGGATCGCCGAGCGCCAGGATCATCAACCGTTCGACATTGTTGCGCAGCTGGCGGATGTTTCCCGGCCAGTCGTGCGATTGCAATACCGCCATCGCGTCCGCGCCGACGCGCCGCGGCGCGACCCCCATGCTGGCCGCGGCCAGCTCCAGGAAATATTGAACAAGCTCGGGGATGTCCTCGCGCCTCTCCGCCAGCGACGGCACCCGAATCGGCACCACCGAGAGACGGTGAAAGAGGTCCTCGCGGAAGCGCCCCTCGGTGATCGCCTCGGCGAGATCCCGGCTGGTTGAGGAGATGATCCGCACGTCGACATAGACGCGAGACGAGCCGCCGACGCGCTGAAAGTTCTGATCGACCAGGACGCGAAGGATTTTCGCTTGGGTCTCGCGCGGCATGTCGGCGACCTCGTCGAGATAGAGCGTGCCGCCATGAGCCTCCTCGAGAGCGCCGGTCCGCCTGGAGCCGTCGGTCCCGGCCTCGAGGCCGAACAGCTCCGCCTCCATCCCCTCGGGCGACATTGCCGGCGCGTTGATGACGACGAATGGCCCCTCCGCGCGGGCCGAGCTTTCATGGATGAGCCTGGCGGCCAGTTCCTTGCCGGAACCGGCCGCGCCCGAAATGAGAACGCGCGAATTGGCGGGCCCGATCTTCTCGATGATTCGCTTGAGATTGACGAGCGCCGTCGATGAGCCGATCATTCGGGTGACCGCCCCGCCGCGGGCGCGAAGGTCGTTGACCTCGCGCTTGAGCCGCGAGGTCTCCAGCGCCCGCTCGGCGATCAGGATCAGACGGTCCGCCTTAAACGGCTTTTCGATGAAGTCGTAGGCGCCGAGCTTGATCGCCGTCACCGCGGTCTCGATGTTGCCGTGTCCTGAAATCATGACGACCGGAACCTGCGGATTTTGCCGTTTGATCGCTTCGAGCAGTTGGAGACCGTCCAGCTTCGAGCCCTGCAACCAGATGTCGAGCAGGACCAGTTGCGGCCGGCGCGCCTCGATCGCCGCGATCGCCTCGTCCGAATTGCGCGCAAGGCGCGCGCCATGGCCTTCGTCCTCCAGAATGCCGGCGACGAGTTGACGGATGTCCTCTTCGTCGTCGACGATGAGAATATCAGCAATCATCAGGACGATCCGATCTTCTCGCTCTCCGGCGCGGCGTCGTTGCGGGGGGCGCCCGGCAACGGCAATTTCATCAGAACCTTGGCGCCGCGGCCGCCGTGCGCGCGCGCAAGCCCGTCGAGCAGTTCGACGCTGCCGCCATGGTCCTCGAAAACCTTGACCACGATGGGCAGCCCGAGCCCGGTCCCTTCCGCCCGCGTCGTCACATAGGGTTCGGTGAGGCGATGGCGCTCCTCGCGCGGAAAGCCCTTGCCGTTATCGCTGACGGCGATCTCGGCGTACCCCCCCGAGTCGGCGGCCAAAGTTGTCAGGACGACTTTCTTTTCCTGGGATTCTCCCAATGCGTCAATGCCTTCCGTAGCATTTTTAAGGACGTTTGTGAGCGCTTGCGAAATGAGCCGGCGATCGAAGTCGGCGAACACCGGTTCGGCCGGCAATTGCTCTTCGAAAAGGATGTCCGACCGTCCGACCCGCATCAGGAAAATCGCCTGGCGCACGCAATCGGTCAGATCGTCGCGGTTCGGCCGCGCATTTGGCATGCGGGCGAAAGACGAGAATTCATCGACCATCCGCTTGATGTCGTCGACCTGGCGAATGATCGTGTCGGTGCATTGGTCGAAGACCTCCCTCCCCTCGACAATGTGCCGGCCGTAGCGCCGCTTCAATCGCTCGGCGGAGAGCTGGATCGGCGTCAGCGGATTCTTGATCTCGTGGGCGATGCGGCGCGCGACGTCGGCCCAGGCGGCGGTGCGCTGGGCGGTGACGAGATCGCTGATGTCGTCGAGCGTGATGACGCTTCCGCGATCGTCGCGCCCCGGATTGCCGGTGACGCGAACATTGAGAACGCGCTCGCGTCCGTCTCGAAGCACGGTCGCCTGGCCCTGGTGAAGACGCAGCCGCAGCGTGCGAGCCTGTTCCCAGATCGACGCAATGCTATGCTGGGCCGCTTCCACGGGCCTTCCGATCAACCCGCGTTCGCCGCCGAGAAGACGCTCGGCGGCGGCGTTTGAGACTGTGATCACGCCTTCGTTGTCGACGCCCAGAACGCCCGCCGGCACGCCCGCCAGCACCGCCTCGATAAAGGCGCGGCGCTCGTCGTTGAGCGCGTTAGCCTCGATCAGGCCGGTTTGTTGGCGCAACAATTCCGAAGTCATTTTGTTGAAAGTGTCGCCGAGATGACCGAGATCGCCGTCAGAGGATCGCGTGGGCACCTGGACGTGAAGATCGCCGGAGGCGACCTGGTCGGTGGCGCGGATCAGACGACGGATCGGTCCCACGAGACGATTGGCGAAGGCGAGCCCGAGCCAGATCGCCGAAAACAGCATCGTCAGGGCCAGCAGCACGAAGACGGTGGCGAAGCCGAGCTCGAGATTGTGCCTATGGGCCTCGAACCGTCCGAATATGTTGCCGACGCTGGCCGCGTCGATCGCCATTTTGGCCGCCAAAGGATCGATGCCGCGCGCGGCGTATAGGAATTGCCCTTCCACGCCTGGTATGGGTCGGATGCCAACGAAGACATTGCCCACGCCAAGCATGCCGCACAGGGCCTCGTCATTGGCCGCGTCCCGGAAATCGGACGATTCAGGCCTGGCGATCAGTTTGTCGTCCGAGCCCGTCGCGATTTCAACCGGCGTTCCGTCGCTCTTCATGATCGCGGCGGCGTTGAAGCCGAGGGTCTTGGATCGCGAACTGAAGTATTCTCTGAATTGGGCTGGGTCCGAGCGCAGCAGCAGCGAACTTCGCGCGATGTCGTCCGCGGTCAGCTCCACGTCCCGAAGGAGGGCGCGGCATTGGGACTCTCGGTAGAGTTGGGTCGCCTGGTTGGATTCATTGATGAAGGCCGCGACGTCGGTCATGAAGCGGGGGTTGATCGCCCACTCGACTGAAACGGTGGCCACGACTGCGGTCACGATCGCGGGAATCGCCGCGACCAGCGAAAAAAGGGCGACGACCCGGCTGTGCAGCCGGGCGCCCGCGCGCGCCGCGCGCCGCGCCGCCCTGAGCCGCGCCAGCTCGAAGCCGATGAGGATGATCAAGGTTATGACGACGAGGCCGTCGCCGATCAGCAGCGTCCAAACGACGCCTGCGGTGGGGAGTATGGGGGTGAATCCGGCGAAAACGAGAAACGTCGCCAGCGCCAGCACGAAGGCCGCGCCAACGGCGAACGGACCAAATCGTCCCGCGGGCCTCTCTTCAAAGGGCGCCGAAGCGCGCGCGCCGGTGATCGTCGTCCCTGTCAAACCCTTGAACCGAAAGCTGGCCGGCGAAGTCGCTGACGCATTGCGCCCGTGGCAATGTTGCAACGATGTTGCTCAATTGCGACGATTTGGCGGCGCTGTCAACGAAAGCTGGGCATGCCTCGCAAGTTCAGTTCGCGGATTTTCTTGCGCAGTGTGTTGCGATTGAGCCCCAGGATTTCGGCGGCCTTGATCTGGTTTCCCCTGGTCAACGCGAGAGTCGCGGCGATCAGCGGCGCTTCCAGGTCGTGCAGCACCCGATGATAAAGCCCGGCCTGCGGGCTGGCGCCGTCGAAGGATCGGAAAAGATCGGCGATGGCGCGCTCCATCGCCGCGTCAAATCCGTCGCCCGCGATCTGAGCGGCGATCGGGACCGCGCGCTGCCGGCCGTCCTCGTTCCCGACCGGCAGCGGAAGCGGGGCGCCGTCCCCGCGCTCAGCTCAGCCTCGATCAGCGCCTCGCCGATCACATCCTGCGGGTAGAGCGCGGCGAGTCGGCGGGCGAGGTTTTCGAGTTCGCGCACATTGCCGGGCCATGGGTAGCGTCGCAACCGCTCCATGGCGGCCGGTTCGATCGTCTTGACCGGAAGGCCTTCGCCGGCCCCGCGCTGGAAAAAGGCGCGCACGAGATCGGGGATGTCCTCCGAGCGTTCGCGCAGCGGCGGCAAACGTAACGGCACCACGTTGAGGCGAAAGAACAAATCCTCGCGAAAAGCCCCCTGCTGGATGGCGAAGCGCAGGTCCTTGTTGGTCGCCGCGATGATGCGTACGTTCGACTTGATCGGCGTCCGACCTCCTACGGTCGTATATTCGCCCTGCTGCAACACCCGCAGAAGGCGTGTCTGCGCCTCCATCGGCATGTCGCCGATTTCATCGAGGAACAGGGTCCCGCCCTCCGCCTGTTCGAAGCGCCCGACCGAACGTGCGGCGGCGCCGGTGAAGGCCCCCTTTTCATGGCCGAACAATTCGCTTTCGATGAGGTCGCGCGGAATGGCGGCCATATTGATGGCGACGAACGGCCCGCCCTTGCGCTTGCCGTAGTCATGCAGGGCGCGGGCGACCAGTTCCTTGCCGGTTCCCAACTCCCCGGAGATCATCACGGTGAGGTCGGTCTGCATCAGCCGCGCGAGCACCCGGAAAATGTCCTGCATCGCCGGCGAGCGGCCGACGATCGGCATCGTCTCGGCCGGCGCCGGCGGATCTTGGTTTTCCCTTCGGCGCTTGGGCTCGGCGAGCGCCCTGCCGACGATGGCGACGAGTTCGCGCAGATCAAAGGGCTTCGGCAGGTATTCGTAAGCTCCGCGCTCGGAGGCCCTGATCGCGGTCATGAACGTGTTCTGGGCGCTCATGACGATGATCGGCAGTTCGGGCCGCATCCGCTTGATGCGCGGCAGGAGGTCGAAGGCGTTGTCATCGGGCATGACCACATCGGTGATGACGAGATCGCCCTCGCCCGCCGCGACCCATCGCCATAGCCCCGCCACCGTGCTCGTCGCCCGCACTTCGTAGCCGGCGCGCGTGAGCGCCTGATTGAGGACGGTTCGGATTCCGGCGTCGTCATCGGCGATCAGGATATTGCCTGACGGCATCCTCAAGCTCCTTCGGCCAATCGGGGGCCGCCCGTCACCTCGGTCCGGACAGGCGCGGCGTTTCGAGAGGCATCAGCACCCGAAAGGTCGTCCTGCGCGGATGCGACTCGCATTCGATCGTGCCGCCGTGGTCGCCGATCAGCTTGGCGACCAGTGCAAGACCCAGACCAGAACCCTGCGGCTTGGTCGTCACGAAAGGATCGAACAGGTTGCCGAGAATATCGGGCGCAATGCCCGGACCATTGTCCCTCACGCAAATTTCGAGCGGGAGACTCACGGGTTCGGCGCTCGGCTGGCTGCGCAGCCGCACGCCCGGCCGGTACGCGGTGCTTAATGTAATTTCTCCGTCAATGCTATCGTTTCCAATGGCTTCCGCCGCGTTTTTGATCAAGTTGAGAAACACCTGGATCAATTGGTCGCGCGACCCATGGACATGTGGCAAGGACGGATCGTAGGTCTCGACGAATCGGATATGGCGCGCGAAGCCGGCCTGGGCCAGCCGTTTGACATGATCCAGCACCGCATGAATGTTGAGGCTTTCCCAATTTGCCGGTGTCGAATCGGCGAAGGACTGCACCCGATCGACGAGTTTGACGATCCGGTCGGTTTCCTCACAGATCAGCCGGGTCAGCCCGCGGTCATCGTCGCTGGCGTTCGCCTCCAGCAATTGGGCCGCGCCGCGAATGCCCGATAGCGGATTCTTGATTTCGTGCGCCAGCATCACGCCAAGGGCCGTGATCGACCGGGCGGCGCTTCGGTGGGTGAGTTGTCTGTCTATTTTTTCGGCAATCGCCCGTTCTTGCAGCAAGATCGCCACCGCTTGATCCGGCTGCGGCAACGGCGCCACGAAAACGTCGACAATTCCCCAATTCCCGGTCCTGGGCGTGGAGATGTCGATCTTGTAGCCGTTGACGGTCGCCTGACTGCTCAACGCATCGGCGACAAGCGCCAGCACTGGGGAGCCAAAGGGCACGATGTCGGCGAGGCTCGCGCGCAAGAGCGCGCCGCGACCCATGTCGAAGAAGGTTTCGGCCGCGATATTGACGTCAATAATCCTGCCCGGCGCGTCAACCGTAAGCAGCGGCTGGGCCAGCGCATTCAACACCTTCGCGGCGTCTTCACGCATCCTTTGAAAGGGCGCCGTCATGCCGCGGCCTTCGTCTCCGCAGCCTCGAAGACAAAGGCGAGCAGAGCCCGGGCGCCCACGGGGTCGTCGGCGGTCACCAGATCGCGCCGCGTCGCATCCGGCGCCCCAACGCCCAGCGCGTAGGCGGCCAAGTGCTTTCTGGCGTGTCGCAGACCGGAGCGAGGTCCAAGATTTGCGATCAGCCAGTCGAGATGCTCGAGCGCCGCGTCGCGTCGGTCCTTGAGCGGCGGCAGTCGAAGCGGTCCGCCGTCCTCGATCGCGCGGGCGACCGCGCCGACCAGCCATGGCGCGCCCATGGCCGCGCGCCCGACCATCACCGCGCGAGCGCCCGACCGGGCCAGCATCGCCCGCGCATCCTCGATGCTGGCGCAATCGCCATTGACGACAATGGGAATGCCGACCGCCTCCACAACCGCCCGCACCGCCCTCCAGTCGGCGCGGCCATCGTAAAATTGCGTCCGGGTGCGGCCGTGGACGGTCGCCATCCGCGCCCCGGCCCGCTCCGCGCGGCGAGCGAGTTCGGGAGCGTTCAGCGAATTCTCGTCCCAGCCAAGCCTCATCTTGAGCGTCACTGGAACTGAAACCGCCTCGGCGACCGTCGCGACGACCCGTTCGGCGTGGTCGAGATCGCGCATCAGCGCGGCGCCGGCCAGCGCTCCCGACACCCGACGGGCCGGACAGCCCATGTTGATGTCGATGATGTCCGCTCCCGCCGCCTCGACCCTGCGCGCCGTCTCCGCCAGCGCTCGCGGCTCGCGACCGACGAGCTGAACCGCATGCGGCGCGACACCGTCGCCTTCGGCGCGCATCGCGGCCTCGACGTCGCCTTCGAGAAAGGTCTCGGCGGCCACCATCTCGGAAAACGCCAGCGCGGCCCCGAATCGCCGCGCAATCCGGCGCATCGCCAGATCGCTGACGCCCGACATCGGCGCTAGCATCGCGCCGCCGTCGAGCCGAACCGGTCCCAGGACGATCGGAGAGTCCGCGCCTAAATTATGTGCAACTTTCATTATGCCTATACTGTAATCAGGACAAAGGCGAACGCAAGGCGGCGGCATAAAACGCGGTGTGGAACATGACCCGGGCTAAGCGTCGAGCTCTTGCGCTGGTTGAATCGAGGGGGGAAGTTAGCGGCGTCCGTCGAAGGCGCGCCAGAAGCGTCCCGACCCGACTATGGAGCGTTGATATGCGCGCATTGCTTCTGGCATCGGCGATCGTGATTGCGTCGCCCCTATCCGGCTTCGCCGTCGTCCGGCTCAGCGTGCCGGGCGAATGCGCGGATCGGAACGCCCTGCAGAACATGGCCTATGACGCACGCCTCGAGGCGATCCAATTCTATTTCAAGGGATTGATTCTAAACCTGACGGACAAGAAAAAACAAACGTGCTTGGAAGCTCACGTTCTCCTGGACGATAGCTTCGCCGTCATCAACAAAACGCGCGCGCTCATCGAGACCGACTGCCTGCCGATCGACGTCGCCGCCCGCATGGCCGCGGGAGGCCTGTGCAAATGACGCCGGCTTGACCCAATGGCCGGCTTGAACCAGACGAAGCGGCATGACGCCGCTTTCCGATTCCGCCCGAAATCTCGAATCCGTCATCGCCAGGCTCCTTGCCGAGGCGCCGGCCGGACGGACAATCTGCCCGACCGACGCCGCCAAGGCCTTCGCCGAAACGCGCGGGGAGGATGACCTCGGCTGGCGCTCGCATCTGCAGGAGGTCCGGCGCGCGTCTGTCAGACTGGCGATGGCGGGCAAGCTGGTCATCACCCGCAAGGGCAAGATCGTCGATCCGACAGATTTTCGCGGCGTCTACCGCCTCGGCGCCCCGTCTTCCGAATAGGCGGCCGCCGCCTCTATCGCGGATTTCGATCTCGGGTCGCCGCCGAAGCCGCGCTGGTCCCGGGCCCCGTCAGCCGCCGGCATCTCCCGGTCCCGGGAAAAGATGGTCGATCCGCCCGCTCGCCCAATAGGCCGCGAGACCGATCCATTCATGCGCGGCGAGCTCGAAGACCCGCAGATTGCGCGCGGGATCGAAGTCCAGGCGCAAATCGTGTCCCCTTCCAAGCGTAAGAAAATTCACGGGATAAGCGATCACATGGAAGCCGGCTTTCTCGAACAAGCCCATCGAGCGCGGCATGTGAAAGGCCGAGGTCACGAGAAGCCAGCGCTGCGAGGATACGGGATGGAGGATGGCCGCGGTGAAGCGGGCGTTTTCGTCGGTGTTGCGCGACTTGTCTTCGATCGTGATCCGCTCCGGCGCGACTCCCAGGGCCGCCATGAACTTTTTGGCTTGCAGAGCCTCGGTCGAAACCGCTCCAGTCAGCGACGCGCTGCCGCCGGTATAGACGACGCGCGCCCGCGGGTAACGCTTCGCCAGAATGACCGCCTCGGTGAGCCGCTCGCCGCCGACGTCGAAAACGGTTTGGCCTCGCGCCCTGCTCGCTTCGTCGTCGATCGCCCCGCCCAGCACGACGATCCCCTCGGGCGGAGCCAGGTCGGCCGAAGGCTGAGGAAAGCGGTCTTCGAGGGGCGCAATCAGCGCTTCGCCAATCGGCGAGTCGGCGAGGGCGAACAAAATGAGGATCGCCGCGAGCGCCAGCCAGCGTCCGAACCGGGCATGCCGCCCAAAGCTCAGCAATGTTCCGACGAGCGCGCCGATCAACAGCAGGTTGACCGGCGACGCGATCATCCAGAAAATCTTCGATGCGACGAAAAACATTGGCGATACGCCCCCTTGGCCGCGCGCCCCTTGTGGCAAGAGGCGAGACTTGTCGCAAGGCGCGCCGTCGCCTATGCAGGGATCCGTCGGCCGCCAACGAATCCCTTCGTGGAGTCCTTGGAAGTAGCAGGATTTCGCCGCAAAGCCGGCGCCCGCCTTTCCGGAATCTCAGGTTGAGACGCAGTTTCGAGGAACTTGATGAAGTACGGCCACGATGTCGTCAGCGCGATCGGCCACACGCCGCTCATCAAGCTCCGCGCCGCATCGGAAGCGACCGGATGCACGATTCTCGGCAAAGCCGAATTCATGAATCCGGGCGGATCGGTCAAGGACCGCGCGGCGGTCGCGATCATCGGCGACGCGGTCGGGCGCGGCGCGCTTCGCCCCGGCGGCGTTATTGTCGAGGGCACGGCCGGCAATACCGGAATCGGAATCGCGATGGTCGCGAGCGCGCTTGGCTATCGAACCGTGATCGTGATTCCTGACACCCAGTCACAGGAAAAAAAAGACGCGCTGCGTCTCGCCGGCGCCGAACTGATCGAAGTTCCCGCGGTTCCCTATTCCAACCCCAATAATTACGTGCGCTATTCCGGGCGTCTGGCGGAGACATTGGCCAAAACCGAGCCCAACGGGGCCGTGTGGGCGAACCAGTTCGACAATGTCGCCAACCGCCGGGGCCACTATGAGACCACAGGCCCGGAGATTTTCGACGATCTCGACGGCAACCTTCACGGCTTCGTCAGCGCGGTCGGCTCCGGCGGCACACTCGCCGGCGTCGGCATGGCGCTGAAGGAACGCGACCCGACGATCAAAATCGCGCTCGCCGATCCGATGGGAGCGGCGCTGTTTTCCTATTACACGACCGGCGAACTCAAGAGCTCCGGCTCGTCGATCACCGAAGGCATCGGCCAGGGGCGCGTCACCGCCAACCTCGAGGGCGCCCCGGTCGACGCCGCATACCAGATTCGCGACGAGGAGGCGCTGCCGATCGTTTTTGATCTGGTGGTTCACGAGGGGCTGCTGCTCGGCGGTTCGTCCGGGATCAACATCGCGGGGGCGATCAGGCTCGCGCGCGAACTCGGTCCCGGCCACACGATCGTGACGCTGCTGTGCGATTCCGGCGCGCGCTACGCCTCCAAACTCTTCAATCCCAAATTCCTGCGCTCCAAGAACTTGCCGGTTCCGGCCTGGCTGGAGGCGAAGGGGAGCGCGCCAGGGGTGTTCGTTCAATGACCGAGGCCCTGTTTCGCGGCGACGCCTATCTCCGCCACGCGCATGCGACCGTCATTTCCGCAGGGGCGCGCGGGATCGTTCTCGATCGCACCGTCTTCTATGCGCGAGGCGGCGGGCAGGCCGGCGACCAGGGCGCGCTCATCCTCGACGACGGTTCCGAGATCGCGATCCTCGATGCCGTCTACGACGCCGACCGCGAGACGATCCTGCATGCGCCCGTCGACGGCGCCGCACTGCCCGCGGCCGGCGCGCATCTGATCGCCCGCCTCGACTGGGCGCGACGCTACAAGCGCATGCGCGCGCATACCGCGCTGCATCTGCTCTCGGTCGTGCTGCCCTACCCGGTGACCGGAGGCTCGGTCGGCGACGCCGAAGGGCGGCTCGATTTCGATTCGGGCGAGGCGGTCCTCGACAAGGCCGAGGTCGAGCGGCGGCTCAACGAACTGATCGCGCGCGACGCGGCGGTGACCCAGCGCTTTATCTCGGATGAGGAGCTGGAGGCCAATCCGGCGCTGGTCAAGACCATGTCGGTGAGGCCGCCGATGGGGACCGGCCGCGTCCGGTTGATCGAGATCGAGGGTCTCGACTTGCAGCCGTGCGGCGGCGCCCATGTCGCCCGCACCGGCGAGATCGGCCGCGCCTCGGTCACCCAGATCGAAAAGAAAGGCAGGCTCAACCGGCGCGTCCGCATCGCGCTCGCGGATTCCTGACGCGAACGGAGCCTCATGCCCATGGCCTCGCGCAACTTCCGAACGACGAGCGAATTGGCGGCCGAGCTCGGCGACGCGAATCTCGGCGTCATCGACGCTTCCTGGCATCTGCCGCCGACCGGACGCAATGGCCGGGCCGAGTTCCGGCAGACGCATATTCCCGGCGCGGTGTATTTCGACATCGACGCGATCGCCGACCTCGAGACCGGCCTGCCGCACATGCTGCCGAAGCCGGAGGGGCTGGCGCAGGAGATGGGCGCGCTCGGCCTCGGCGACGGCATGCGCTTCGTCGCCTATGACGCGCTCGGCCTGTTCGCAGCGGCGCGGGTGTGGTGGACGTTGCGCGCTTATGGCGTCGAAGACGTCCGCATCCTCGAAGGCGGGCTGCCGAGATGGATCAAGGAAGGACGGCCGGTCGAGAGCGGCGACGCGCATCCGAAGCCCCGCACGTTCACGCCGCGGTTCGACGAAAACTTCGTCGCCTCGCTCGACGAGGTGCGCGCGGCGCTGGCGACCGGCTCGGCCCAGGTCGTCGACGCTCGCTCCGCCGACCGCTTCTGCGGCGCGGCGCCCGAGCCGCGGCCGGGCGTGAAGAGCGG
The DNA here is from genome assembly GCA_963835955.1 of uncultured Alphaproteobacteria bacterium. Lineage (GTDB taxonomy): Bacteria > Pseudomonadota > Alphaproteobacteria > Rhizobiales > Beijerinckiaceae > Roseiarcus. Next base: position 135,639 of record CAWIHZ010000017.1, read on the forward strand.
CCACATGCCCGGCAGCCTCAACCTGCCGTTCGTCGAGATCGTCGAGCACGGCCGGCTGAAGCCGCGACAGGAGCTCGAGGCGGCGTTCGCCGCCCACGGCGTCGATCTCGCCAGGCCAATCATCACCACCTGCGGGTCAGGCGTCACCGCCGCGATTCTGGCGCTGGCGGTCGAGGAGGCCGGAGGGCGGATCGAAGGCCTCTACGACGGCTCCTGGGCGGAGTGGGGTTCGCGCGACGATTGCCCGGTCGCGAGCGGGCCGGCGTGAGCGCGGCCCGCCGATGTCGAGAGCCGGTCGGCGCGCGCTTCGTCCGGAAATTGCACGACTCCGGCGCGGCAGGCCCTACCCCTCCGGAAAATCCTCGATCCTGAACTCGCTCTGCGACCGTTCCTCGCGCTCCGCCAGCGCGTTCTCGCGCGTGCGCAGTTCGACCCGGCGGATCTTGCCGGAGACGGTCTTCGGCAGTTCGGCGAATTCGATCCGGCGCACCCGCTTATAGGCCGAAAGGCGCAGGCGCACATGCTCGAAGATCGCCCCCGCCGTCGCCTCGTTCGGAGGAAAATTGGGCGCAAGCGCGATATAGGCCTTGGCGATCGTGGTGCGGAGCGCGTCGGGCGCCGGCACCACTGCCGCCTCGACCACCGCCTCGTGCTCGATCAGCGCGCTTTCGAGTTCGAACGGGCTGATGCGGTAGTCGCTCGATTTGAACACGTCGTCGGCGCGGCCGACATAGGTGATGAAGCCCTCGGCGTCGCGAACCGCGACGTCTCCGGTGCGGTAGAACTCGCCTTCGACCGGCGCGAGTTCGCCCTCGCCGACCTGATAGCCCAGCATGAGGCCGGTCGGGCGCGGGTGAAGGGCGAGCGCGATCTCTCCCTGGTCGGCTTCGAGCCCCTCGCCGTCGATCAGCGCGACCCGATAGCCTGGCAACGGGCGGCCCATCGAGCCGGCGACGAGCTTTTGGCCCGGCGAGTTGCCGACCATCATCGTGGTCTCCGTCTGGCCGTAGGAATCGCGTAAAGACACGCCCCAGGCGCGGCGGACCTGTTCGATCACTTCCGGATTGAGCGGCTCGCCGGCCGAGTTGGCCTCGCGCAACTTGACCTTCCACCGGCCGAGGTCGTGCTGGATCAGCATCCGCCACACGGTCGGGGGGGCGCAGAAGGTGGTGACCTCATGTTCGACCAGCAGGTCGAGCGTGGCGCGCGGCTCGAACCGTCCGGCGAGCGCGATCACGCAGGCGCCGGCGTTCCAGGGCGCGAACACGCTCGACCAGGCGTGCTTGGCCCAGCCGGGCGAGGAGATGTTGAGATGCGCGTCGCCGGGCCTCAAGCCCAGGCCGTACATGGTCGAAAGATGGCCGATCGGATAGCTCGCATGGCTGTGCACGACCAGTTTCGAGCGAGCCGTCGTGCCCGAGGTGAAATAGACCAGCATCGCATCGTCGGCCCTGGTCGGGCCGTCCGGCTCGAACCGCGCCCTGGCGGTCCTCAGCGATCCGAACGGGCGCCAGCCCGCGGGCGTCTCGTCGACCGCGATCCGCTCGACATCGGCGGCGAGCCCGGCGAACTTTGCCGCGTCGGCGCCGTGCGCGATCAGGTATTTCGCCTGGCCGCGATCGAGCCGGTCGGCGATGTCGGCGGGGCCGAGCTGCGGCATCGCCGGGATCAGCACCAGGCCGAGCTTCATCGAGGCGAGCATCGTCGCCCAGAGTTCGGGCGTCACCCCCAGCATCATCAACAGCCGGTCGCCGCGCTTGGCCCCGAGGGCGCGAAGGCCGTTGGCGAGGCGCGAGGATTCCTGGGCGAGTTCGGCGAAAGTTCTCGTCTCCACCCGCTCGCCGATGACCTTCAGCGCGGTTCTTGCGCCATGTTCGCCGGCGGCGAGTTCGGCGTCGAACCATTCGAGCGCCCAGTTGAAATGCTCGGGCCGCGGCCAGGCGAACGAAGTCTTGGCGGCGCAATAGTCGCCGTGCAGGTCCAAAAGCAGATCGCGCGCCTCGTGAAAAGTCGGCGGCGCCGTGTGATCGACCGTCTGAGAGGAAGCGAAGGACATTTTCGGTTTGGCGCCTCGTCAACTGCAAGCCGCGCGGGCGCTACTCGACCGCCGCGCCCGCGCGCTTATTGTTTTAGCACGATTGCACAAAAGGCCGGCCACGCGCAAAGGCGCGGGGGAGCGGGCCGCTCGGGTCGCCTCAGCGCCGGCGCGCCAGCGCGCGCACGACCGCGCAATCGCCGACATGGCGCGGGCCTTCGCTCAAGCAAATCTCCGCCTCTTCCATCGCAAGGATGTCGTGCGCGCCAAAATCCTCGCGAAGCGCGGCGAGGCTGACGAGCAGGGCCGGGTCTTGCGGGCCGCCGTGCGCGCCCTTGGCCTGACGCTCGATCTGCTCCGGACGGAAGGCCTCGAGCACGATCAGCCCGCCGGGTTTGAGCGCCGCGAGCGCGCGCGCGTGCAGCCGGCGGCGGTCCGCCTCCGCGAGATGCAGGAAGATCAGCGCGACCAGATCGTAGCGCGCCCGCGGCCAGTCCCAGGCTAGGGCGTCGGCGTGGATGGCGTTGATCGCGACCCCGCGCGCCGCGGCCAGACGCTTCGCCTTGGCGACCCCGATCGCCGAGAGGTCGAGCGTGTCGACGAGAAGCCCCTGCTCCGCCAGCCAGACCCCGTTGCGCCCCTCTCCGTCGCCCGGAACCAGCGCGCGCATGCCCGCCTTCAGCCGATCGCGCTGAGCGGCGAGAAACCCGTTCGGCTCGATGCCGAAAGCGTAACCCTCGCCGGAATAGCGCTCGTCCCACCTGACGGCCTCACGCTCAACGGCGTCGGTCATGGATTTGAGTCCTCAAATGCGCTTTTGAAACGAACCGCCCGCGCCATTGCCCGATGTTCGTCGTCGTCGTCAAGCAAGCGGCGCGGCGCCTTGCCGACGATCGGTTGGCGGAACCTGAACTCTCCCGCCGTCCGTCATCGCGAGCGTCAGCGAAGCGATCCAGACGACCTGCGGGAGCGAGGCTTCCGCATAGGCGAGGCGACGCCGAGCTTTTCGCCCCTTGAGCCAACTCGTGCTAAGCGGAAGGGAACCCTGTCCCGGCTCGCGCAGGGCCGTCGCACCAAGGCCGCTCGCCTCCCCGATGACGCCGCAGGAATTCATAGGCAAATGGAAGCGCAGTCGCGCTGACCGAACGCGCCTCCGCGCAAGAGCATTTCAACGACCTTTGCCATCTGTTTGGTCACCCACCCCGGCGGAGGACGATCCGGTCGGCGATCATTTCACCTTCGAGAAGGGCGCGCCCAAGACCGGCGGCGGCGAGGGCTGGGCCGATGTCTGGAAGAAGGGGTATTTCGCCTGGGAATACAAGAAGAAGAAGCGCGATCTCGGCAAGGCGCTGGAACAGCTGACCCGCTACGCCGCCGCGCTCGAAAACCCGCCGTTGCATGTCGCCTGCGACACCCACATTTTCCGGATCGAGACCCGCTGGACCAATGAAGTCCCGGCGACCTACGAGTTCGAACTCGAAGACCTCGCCGACCCAATCAATTTTGGCCGTCTCCGGGCGGTATTTCATAATCCGGATGAACTGCGCTCGGGCTTAACGCGCGCCAAGCTGACCAAGGAAGCGGCGGATAATTTCCAAGCGATTTCCGACAAGCTGCAGCATCGCAATCCCGACCGCGAGGCGGTGGCGCATTTCGTCAACCAGCTCGTGTTCTGCTTCTTCGCCGACAGCGTGAAGCTGCTGCCGAACGGGCTGTGGAAAAAGCTGTTGCGGGCGGCGGAGCGCAGGCCCGCTCAGGCCAAGGCGTTCCTCGCGCGCCTGTTCGACGACATGGCGAAGGGCGGCGACTTCGATCTCGAGAACATTCTCGAATTCGACGGCGGCCTGTTCGACGGCCGTCCGCCGCTGGCGTTGGAGCATACCGAGATCGGCCTGTTGTTCGCCGCCGCCAGCCTCGACTGGAGCCTGATCGACCCGACGATTTTCGGCACCCTGTTCGAGCGCTTCCTCGACCCCGACAAGCGGGCGCAAATCGGCGCCCATTACACCGATCCCGACAAGATCATGATGATCGTCGAGCCGGTGGTGCTGCGCCCGCTGCGCGCGGAGTGGGAGGCGGCGAAAGCGGAGATCGAGGCGATCATGGCGCCCGTGCTCGAAGCCTCGGCCGGCGCCGGCAAGACCGCGAGTCGCGACCTCGGCAAGCGCTTCGACGCCGCGCGGGTCAAGGCCGAAACGATGCGCGACGCTTTCATCGACCGCCTCTGCGGCTTGCGCATTCTCGACCCGGCCTGCGGCTCCGGCAATTTCCTTTATCTGGCGTTGCAAGGCGTGAAAGACATCGAATGGCGCGCCATCCTCGATTGCGAGGCGCTCGGCCTCGGCATGGCCGTGCCGCGCGTCGGGCCGGAAATCCTGCACGGGATCGAGATCAATCCCTTCGCCGCCGAACTCGCGCGCACGACGATCTGGATCGGCGACATCCAGTGGCGGGTCAAGAACGCGATTCACCATCACCCGCGCCCGCTCCTGCGCAAGCTCGATTCGATCGAATGTCGCGACGCGCTGCTCGACGCCCGACGGCAAGGGCGGCTTCGTCGAGGCGGAATGGCCGGAGGCCGATTTCATCATCGGCAACCCGCCGTTCCTGGGCGGCAAAGCTGATGCATCGGCGGCCTTGGCGAGGAGGAAGTAGAGGCACTCCGGTCGCGCATATAACGGGCGCGTATCTGGCTTTGCCGATCTCGTCTGCTGGTGGTTCGAGAAGGCGTGGGACGCTGATCGAGGCTGGAAAGCGTGAAGCGTGCCGGCCTCGTCGCGACAAACTCCATTCGCGGCGGCGCGAATCGCAATGGTTCTGGAGCCGATCGCCGATGACTTAGAGCGATGTTCGAAGCGTGGAGCGACGAGGAATGGACAGTCGATGGCGCGGCGGTGCGGGTCAGTCTCTGATCTGTTTTGCTTCAAAGGGTGCTATCGGCTCGCATCGTCTCGACGGCGAAGCCCGTCTTGACTGATTCATCCGGACCTGACCGGCATCGATGAAGCTCGCGGTCTCAACATTACCCTCGCCGCACGGCAGCCCGAGAACCTTTGCAGTGGCGCTTCATGGGAACCGTGAAGGCCGGAGCCTTCGACATCGAGGCGAACGATCAGCGCGTGCTTGGCTCATCGAGCCCTTAAACCCGAACTCCCGGCCGAATTCAGTGACGTGCTGACGCCTTGGTTCAACGGCAATCGATATTATGCGGCGACCGCGGGACTGTTGGGTTGTCGACTTTGGCGACAATATCGGAGCTCGAAGCAGCAAAACTCTTCGAAACGCCGTTCGACCTGACCGAACGCGTCGATGCGTCCGGCGCGACGAGGCCGTCCGCAGAGCGAGTCTATCGCGAACTATTGGTGGCTCTTCGCAGAACCGTGTCCAACGAATGAGAGATGCCATCTCGCGCTTCTCTTGATTCGTCGCTACATCCCACAGTCGCGAAGCATCGCATATTTGTATGGATCGATTCGCGAGTGTTTACCCGACCATCAGCTCATCGCCATCGCCCGCGACGACGACACGACCTTCGGTATCCTGCATTCGCGCTTCCATGAGGCTTGGTCGCTCCGGCTCGGCACTTCCCTCGAAGACCGACCGCGCTACACGCCGACCACCACCTTCGAGACCTTCCCCTTCCCCGAGGGCCTGACGCCGAACATTCCGGCGGCCGACTACGCCGGCGATCCGCGCGCGATGCGCATCGCGGCGGCGGCCAAGAGGCTCGACGAATTGCGCCGCGCCTGGCTCAATCCGCCCGATCTCGTCGACATCGTGCCCGAAATCACCCCGACCGCCGCGCCCGGCGAGGCGCCGCGCCGCTATCCCGACCGGATCGTGCCGAAGACGGCCGAGGCGGCGGCCAAGCTCAAGGAGCGCACGCTGACCAACCTCTATAACCAGCGCCCGCGCTGGCTCGCCGACGCCCACGAGGCGCTCGACCGCGCCGTCGCCGCCGCCTACGGCTGGCCCGAGGACATCGCCACCGACGATGCCCTCGCCCGCCTGCTCGCGCTCAATCTCGAACGCGCGCAGGCGCAGGGCGGGCAGGCAGCGTCGGGAACCCGTCTGACCGCCAGCCCTTGGCGCCCGCGCGAAATTTTTCGAGCAAATCCTTCCGGAAATTCGAAAGTCGTGCTAGGCTTCCTTCCCTGTCAATCGAGGGATCGACGGCGCATGTTTGGGGACCCGCGGACTACGCCTTGCCGGGGTTGGCTCCGGCATATTACGCCACCGATATGTTTGATATGCCCGCCCGCAGGCGCAGAGAAATTTTTTGTTTGGAATCGGCCATAACCCCTTGAAAAGACCCAAATCGCGGAAGAAAAATCCTTTCTTTTGCTTCCCTTTTGTTTTCTTCTGCTTCCCCTTGGGCTTTCTTTTTCTTCCTCCCAATTTTCTTTTGCTTCCCCTCGCGCGGCCACGGCCGGCGGCTTCCCCAACATTCGCCAATGCATGTCCGCATCAATTGCGCCGATTGGACTTCGGCCGCCCGGCCGGCGGCGCGACAGAATCTCCTTGCCGAACACAGCATGAACGATTAGGGATTGTTCGTGATTTGTTTACGGTCGCGCAGCGATTCTGCCGCCAGACTGGCAAATCGCCCGCGAATCGTTTCGGGCCGCCGGGAGATCAAAGATGCTGACGAAGAAGCAAAGCGAATTGTTGCGCTTTATTCACGAGCGCCTGCAGGAGGCGGGCGTTCCGCCGTCGTTCGACGAAATGAAGGACGCGCTCGACTTGCGCTCCAAGTCGGGAATCCATCGCCTGATCATGGCGCTCGAGGAGCGCGGCTTCATTCGGCGGCTCGCCAATCGCGCCCGCGCGATCGAGGTGCTGCGGCTGCCCGAATCGGCGACGGTCGCCGCGCCGAGAGCGCAGAGGTTCTCGCCCAGCGTCATCCCCGGCAATCTCGGCCGACTTCGCGCGCCCTCGCGCGAGGCCGACGAGCAGCACCCGGTGATGGTGCCGATGATGGGCCGCATCGCCGCCGGCACCCCGATTTCGGCGATCCAGACCAGAACCCAGACCTTCGCCATGCCGCCGGAGTTCCTCGGCAGCGGCGAGCACTTCGCCCTCGAGGTCCGCGGCGACTCGATGATCGAGGCCGGCATTCTGGAGAACGACACCGTCATCATCCGCAAGCAGGACACGGCCGAGACCGGAGACATCGTGGTCGCGCTGATCGACGAGGAGGAAGCGACCCTCAAGCGGCTGAGAAAGCGCGGCGCTTCGATTGCGCTCGAAGCCGCCAATCCGGCTTACGAGACCCGGATTTTCGGGCCGGACCGGGTCCGGGTGCAGGGAAAGATGGTCAGCCTGATCCGGCGCTATTGACGGGATCGGCGCAACGCCCGGAGAGAAGGAGGCCGGCAGAACGCGGCGCGAGGAGGCCCACTCCAGACCACGTTCTAGCCGGCCGGCCTCGCGCAACCCAGGAGATGCGGCGGACCCGGGCGACGCAAGGCGTTGGTTCGACCCTGTGTCGGCCGATGATCCCCCAAGATACCGGCGGGTTCTTATATTGCAATGACTGAGGCGACATTTGAATTGAGTTCCGCTTATTTACCTAAATGGATATTGTTAAACATGACGCCAAAACCGGCGATCGCCGATCCGAAATATAAATGTCCATAGAATAGCTCTCTCAATTGCAATTTTCTATAAACTTTATTTGGTAAACCCGGAACTGGGACGACGCCCGGTTCCGCTGCCGGCGCCATTCGCGCGCCCCTTGCCCCCCGCGGCGGGCTGCGCCAGACATGGAGAGGTCCGGCGGAGGTGATTCGTGGCGGCAACGACAGAGTTTAGCGCCGGCTTCGAAGCAGAGCGGGCAACCGGAGAACCGGCGTTCACCGTCGACCTCGACGGTTTCGAAGGCCCGCTCGACTTGCTGCTGGAGCTTGCCCGCCGGCAAAAGGTCGACCTATCGCGCATCTCCGTGCTGGCGCTTGCCGAGCAATACCTGCGTTTCATCGAAGCCGCGCGCAAGCTCAGGCTCGAACTGGCCGCTGACTATTTGGTCATGGCGGCCTGGCTTGCGTTTCTTAAATCCCGCCTGCTGCTGCCGGCCCCGCCGCGGGCGGCCGAACCCGACGCTTCCGATCTCGCCGAAGCGCTTGCCCGACGGCTGCGCAATCTGGAGGCGATCCGCAAGGCGGCCCAGCTGCTGATCAACCGCCCGCGCCTCGGCCGCGACTTTTTCGCGCGGGGCGCGCCCGAGCCGGTGTCGATCACGCGCCGCTCGGTCTACGAGGCCAATCTTTACGACCTCCTCGCGGCCTACGCTCGACAGGCGCAGAAGCACGCGCGCGCCAGGGTTCGGTTCGCGGCGCGGCAGGTCTGGTCGCTCGCCGAGGCGCGCGAGGCTCTGGGGCGTCTCATCGGCGGCCTCTCCGACTGGACCGCTTTCGACGACTGGCTGATCGCTGCCTGCATTGATCCCGAACTGCGCCGAAGCGCTCGCGCCTCCACCTTTTCGGCCTCGCTCGAATTGGTGCGGGAGGGCAAGATCGAGCTGCGTCAGGAGAAGACCTTCGCGCCGCTCTGGATCCGTCCCGCGTCCTCCCTCGAAGGACGCGCCGCATGACATTATTTCTGTCGCCGCGCTCCTCCTGGCGCGGTCGCGGGAGCGTCTGCAACCGCGTGTTCTCGCAACGCCAACCACGAGGTGCGCAATGGGCAGGATGACCGAAGCCGGCAATGTCGCGCGATTGTTCGATGCGATCGCGCCGCGCGCGACCACCGAAGACGTGCGCATCGCCGAGGCGATGGTGTTCGCGGCTGGCGAACCGCTCGAGGAATCGGCGATCGCGGCGCGGCTGTCCGACGGCGCCGATGTCGGCGCTGTCATGGAACAGCTGCGGCAGCTCTACGCTGGGCGGGGCGTCACGCTGACGCGCGTCTCCGGGCGCTGGACGTTCCGCACCGCGGACGATCTCTCGTGGCTTCTCGCGAGCGAGGGCGAAGACCGGCGCAAGCTGTCGCGCGCCGCGATCGAGACGCTTGCGGTCATCGCTTATCATCAGCCGGTCACGCGCGCCGACATCGAGGAAATTCGCGGCGTCGCAGCGTCGAAGGGCGCCCTCGACGTCCTTATGGAGGCGCGCTGGGTGCGCATGCGCGGCCGTCGCAAGGCCCCTGGTCGGCCGATCACCTACGGCACGACGAGCGAGTTCCTGGTCCAGTTCGGCCTCGACGCGATCGGCGACCTGCCGGGGTTGGACGAGCTTCAGGACGCGGGTCTGTTTGACGGCAAATTGCCGGCCGGTTATGGCGTTCCACAACCCAACGACGAACAAGCGCTCAGGGCCGATGAAGACCCGCTCGACGAAGCTGGGCCCCTCGAACAGGCTTGGGGGCCGATCGCGGCCGACGAGGGGGGGTGAGCGGCCCGCGGCCTGCGATCGACGCGATGTCGTCACGAAAGCGCCGAAAAAGCAGGCGAATCTGAGCCGTTACAGGAACCTGCGGAGACACAATGGTTTCGAGATTTGTCATCGGCGCCGCCGCGTTCCTGCTTGCCCCGCTCGCGGCTTTCGCCAACGCCTCCTCGATCCTGCCGCTCGCTTCCCACCGCGCGGCCTACGTCCTCTCGTTGACCGACCCGACGGCGCCTCCGCCATCGTCCGCCCAAACGCCTATCGCCGCTAGCGGACTGATCGCCTACGAATTTCGTGGCTCGGCCTGCGAAGGCTATACGTCGAACTTCCGCCAGCTGACGGAAATGCAGCGCAGCGAGGGGGACCAGCTGTCGATGCAGGTGAACGCGATGTCGTATGAGGAGGGGAATGGCAAGTCAATGCGGTTCGAGGTCGATTCGCAGGGGTTCCAGAAAACGCCGCCTGTCGCTGGGACCGCAACGCGCGGAGCGGACGATGACGTGCGCGTGGAATTGACTAAGCCGGTCGCGAAATCGATCAATTTCGGCCATGACGTTCTGTTTCCAACCCAGCATATCGAACGCCTGATCGAGCTTGCAAAAAGCGGTGGCGGGATTCTGCAGGCACGCGTCTACGACGGCTCCGATACCGGCGCGAAGATTTTCGATACGATGTCGGTGATTGGAAAGGAAACGAAGAAGCCAAGCGAGGACACCGAGATTGCGGCGGAACTGAGCGGCGTTCGTCATTGGCCGGTCGTCGTCTCTTACTTCGACGAAGCCTCGAAGAACTCATCGCCGGAATATACGCTTTCGTTCGATCTCTATGAGAATGGCGTCTCCGGAACTCTCAAGCTCGACTATGGAGTGTTCGCCCTGCGCGCGCGGCTTCGAAAACTTGAAATTCTGCCAGGGTCCGCTTGCGCCAAGTAGGCGAAGGGGCGCGCGGGGCAATCAGCTTTTGAGCGGTCCGGGCCGGAAGGCGAGGCCGCGCTGCACTGCCCCCAGGCCGAACTTCTCGCGCAACCTCGCTATCGCGTCTTCCCGCAATCTTTCCTTCCCGCCGCCGCTCTCGATCAGGTCGTCCTCAACCTCGCCCCGAGACGGCTCGAGTTCGGTCGCGGCGACTCCGAGCAGGCGATAGGCCGCGCCGTCAGGAAAGGTGTCCAACATGCTCCGAGCCGCAGCGAAGAGGCGCGGGGCAAGCTGCGTCGCCGTTCCGCCGACGCGGCTACGCGTACGCAAGCTGAAGTTCGGCAAACGCAGCTTCAGCGTCACCCCGCGCGCCGCGAGCCCCTCCCTGCGCAGGCGCGCCGCGACCCGATCGCAGTGGGAGAGAAGGACGCGCGTGAGTTCCGCCTTGTCGTCGATGTCGCGGTCGAACGTCGTCTCGCTAGAGATGCTTTTCGATTTGCGCTCGCCGTTCACACGCCGCTCGTCGATTCCCTGCGCCAGACGCCAAAGTCGGCGGCCATCGTCTCCGATGCGAGAGGCGGCTTCCCGTTCGCCGACCTTCTGCAAATCGCCGATCACCCGAAAACCCATGAGCTCCAACCGTTGCCGCCCGGCTTTGCCAACCCCCCAGAGGCGCTCGACGCTCTGCGGCGCAAGCCAGGCTCTCGCCTCCTCCCGGCGCAGCGAGGCGAAGCCGCGCGGCTTGTCGAGTTCGCAGGAGAGTTTCGCAAGAAACTTGCAGTCGCTGAGACCGACCGAGACCGTTACCCCGATTTCGACTTCTACGCGTCGCGCGAAGCGGACAAGCGCCTCCGCTGCGCTCGCCCGGTTGGTTCCCTCGCATCCGGCGAGGTCGAGATAGGCCTCGTCGATCGAGAGCGGTTCGACCAGCGGGGTGAGGGTCTGCATCAGAACGCGAATTTCCCGGCCGACGCGCGAATACTTCGGCATATCCGGCGCCACAACGACGGCTTCCGGGCACAGGGCCCGCGCCCTTGCCATCGGCATCGCCGAATGGACGCCAAAGGTTCGAGCTATATAGCAGCATGTCGCCACGACGCCGCGCGGCCCCGAGCCTCCCACGATCACCGGCCTGTCCCGGAGCCTCGGATCGTCACGCTTTTCGACCGACGCGTAAAACGCGTCGCAATCGACATGGGCGATCGTTAGACCCGCCGACAACACCGGAACCACGAACCTCGGGGAACAGCAACGTGGACAGCGGTCCGCCGCGTGGGAAGACACCGCCAAACAGTCGCGGCAAAGCCTCTGGGCGCCGGCCTCGGTCACGGATCGTCCGAAAGCGGCCGGCTGCCAAGGGTCTCGTGCGCCCGCTGAACCCGCTCTGGCGCCAAGCCTTCCTTGGCCGCGAAGGCGACAAGAAGCGGCTCGTCAGCGAGTATGTATTCGAGGACGGAACTGTAGAACCCCGGCCCCTCGGCCGCCTTTCGCAGATTCTGAGGGCCAAGTCCGGTGACGGAGAGGAACCTTTCGAGCCGGACGGCGTCGCTCGCCAGGAAGGTCAGCGCCGAAATCGCGATCGACCGGCCGGATTCGAGGCTTGTGGATAACCGCATTTTCGACGGACGGCGCGTTAACGGTTGCCGCATGATCCGATTCTTCATTCCTAAATGTCTCTACGTTAGTGTTACTCGATCAGATTGCCAAATTCGCCCCCCGGGGAAGGCCCAATGCCCAAGACCGTGCTCATCGTTGAGGACAACGAACTCAACATGAAGCTCTTCAACGACCTCGTCGAGACCCGCGGACATCGGATCGTGCAAACTCGCAGCGGGATCGAGGCGGTCGACCTGGCGCGCAAGCACCGTCCGGATCTTATCCTCATGGACATTCAATTGCCCGAGGTGTCCGGCCTCGAGGTCACTCAATGGCTCAAGGACGACGACGAGCTGCGCGCGATTCCCGTCGTAGCCATCACAGCCTTCGCCATGAAGGGAGACGAGGACAAAATTCGCCAGGGCGGATGCGAAGCCTATTTGTCAAAGCCTATCTCGGTCGCCAAGTTCTTCGAAACCATCGACCGTTTTCTCGCCGATGATGGGGCGGGACAATGACCGCCCGGGTGCTCGTGGTCGATGACGTGCCGCGCAATGTCAAACTGCTCGAGGCGCGCCTCAACGCCGAGTATTTCGAGGTCCTGACCGCCGCCAACGGCCCTGACGCGATCGCGATCTGCGAACAGGGCGGATGCGATATTGTCCTTCTCGATGTGATGATGCCGGGCATGGACGGCTTTCAGGTCTGCCGCCGGTTGAGGGCTTCGTCCCTGACGGCGCATCTGCCGATCGTGCTCGTCACCGCGCTCGACCAGCCCGCCGATCGCGTGCATGGGCTTGAAGCGGGCGCGGACGATTTTCTAACCAAGCCAATCAATGAAGTCGCCCTGATCACGCGCGTGCGCTCGCTTGTCCGCCTGAAGTTTTCGATTGACGAGTTGCGCGATCGCGCCGCGCGGAGCGCTGCGGCCGGGATGGTGGAGCCAGTCGAAGCGCTGAGCGCGCATGCCGCCGGCAATGGACGAATCCTTCTAGTCGACGACCGGCGGAGTTCATTCGAGCGCGTCGTCCGGACGCTCTCGCTTCATCACGAGGTCATCCTGTGCCAGGATCCGAATAAGGCGGTCGAGCTGGCCCGGGAGCATGATGTCGACCTCCTGATCGTCAGTCTCGGCCTGACCGATTTCGACGGCTTGAGAATTTGCAGCCAGGCGCGCTCGCGCGAACCGACCCGCAGCCTGCCAATCCTGCTCATCGCCGACCTCGAAGATCGGCAGAAAGTGCTGCGCGGTCTGGATCTCGGGGTCAACGATTATCTGAACCGCCCAATCGATCGAAATGAGCTGCTGGCTCGCGCCCGTACGAATATCCTCCAGAAGCGCTACGCCGACCGGCTGCGAGAAACCGTGCGCCAGTCGATCGAGATGGCGCTGTACGACCCGTTGACCGGTCTCAACAACCGGCGCTTCCTCGAGATACAGCTACCCGCGATGATCGAAACCGCGCGACAACGCCAAACGCCGCTGACTCTGATGATTCTCGATATCGACCACTTCAAACAGGTCAACGACCGCCATGGCCACGGCGCGGGGGACGAGGTGCTCAAGGGCTTCGCCGCCCGGCTGCTGGCCAACGCTCGCGGCGGCGACCTGCTCTGCCGCCTCGGCGGCGAGGAATTCGTCTCGGTCATGCCGGGCGTCGCGATCGATCAGGCCTTCAGGATAGCCGAGCGGACGCGTCAATCGATCGAGCGTCAGGCGTTCCCGACCGGCGGCGCCGGCGGCTCGATCCCGCTGACGGTGTCGATTGGTCTCGCCGGATTGATCGAAGGCTGCGACGCCGGCGACCTCTATCGCCGCGCCGATCGCGCGCTCTACCGCGCGAAGTCCCAAGGCCGCAACCGCGTCACCGAGGACGCAGCTTAGCTGGTCTGCCTTCCTGTGCTTATCGGTGTCGATCGGGACGAGGCGTGGGAATCCGCCCGGAACCGGCGAGAGGCTCCTCACGGGCAGGTCTCGCCCGCTTGCGCGACCGCGAACCGATGGAGCGAAATGCGCCACGAGCCGGAATAGATGCGCGTCGAGGACGCCCCGTCGAGGCGGCCGCAGATCTCCGCTTCGTCGATCTTGATATCGCCGACCAGACCGGTGGCGACGAAATCGACCGGGGCCGAGGTCTTTTCGCTCGCCGTCAGGACGGCATAGGGCGAGCGGCCCTGTTTGACGACGCTGACCGTGATTTCGCCGTCGCTCGGATGGGCGGTTCCCGGCCTCGAGAGACGCGCGCGACCGAGCGTGACTGCGCCGTCGGCGACCGTCACGGCGAAGGTGATCGCCTGGCCGGGGCGCATGGCGAGCGCGGGCCCAGGGTCCTGCGCGCGTCCCGCGCGCGGAGCGGCGGCGGCGAGGACAAGCGCGCCGAGCGTCAGGGCCGCGCGGCTGTCCAAAGTCCTGCGCATCGCAAAGCCTCTAAGGGCCGCCATCGCCGGGCCGACGACCGGCGCCGGCGGGGACGGCCGGCGCAGTCTCGCCGCCGCCCGGGCTTGAGGTCAATTCCCGCGGTTCCGTCCGCCGCCGCCAGCCCGCGGGCGAGCCTGGGTCCGGAACGCTCAAAACAACGTCTTTAGTTAGTTTTTTAGCCGACGGCCGGGGCGCAGCGCGACGAATATTTCCAAGCCGATCCAAGCCACACCAAGAAAAACCAAGGAAAACCAAGGAAAAAATGCTTGGATTTGCTTGGATTTCCTTGGGTTCTCTCGTGCGAATCGGGACTTTTCAATGAGTTACGGCAATTCCAGACGAAAAAAATCATCAGGGTTAATAGCGGCCATGCATATCGTGTGATATGCGCCCGCGCGCCGAGCTGGCGGCGTTCGCCCTCCTTCGTCCCTCGGTCTCGCGCTAGCGATTGCTCTGCCCATGACGAGAGGCACACTAACACAGCTTTCTATTTTCCGGAAGAAATTGTTGGCGTGATTTTCATTGGCGCTGGATCGCGCCGGCGGCGGCCGCGTCAACCTCCCCGCCGCCGAGGCTTCAAGGCGGCGTCTTCCCCGCCGGTTTGAGCGCGCGCCCGTCCGGGCCCCGGACGCTGACGGCGAAAGGAACGCCGGCGCGGACGCTCTGGGAGACGGTGCAGAAGTCCTCGAACTGGGCCAGCGCCCGATCGAGATGAGGGAGGTCTTCCGGTTTCGCGCCGAGGGCGATGTCGATCTGGATGTGGGTCACCCTCAGCCTGTTCTTTTCGTTGCGGCCGGTCTCGCAGGTCGCGGTCGCGGTCAGCCGTCCGGGATCGCCCTTGAACTTGCTGACGGCGAAGACGAGGCTCGAGCACAGGCAATTCGCCATCGCGGCGCCCAGAAGCTGCTCCGGCGAAGGCCCGGCGCCGTCGCCGAGCGGCGGCGGCTCGTCGCCCGCCGACTGCGGAATCCCCGGCCCGAAATCCAACAGGAACCGGTATTTGTCCTGGCGGGTGACACTGACACAAATCTTCTCGCTCATGGGATGTCTTTCCTTTCCCCCTCGGCCGATCCTCGCTGATCGCGGCGCCGGCGAAGGCTCGTGTCAAGTTGCGAAGCGCGCCTTAACGCCATCGGGCGCGCGTCACGCGCCACGGACTTGTATGCGGCCGACCCAAGGGTCGGCGCGATTGCGCGGCTGAACGGCCTTAGCCGCCAATTTTGGCGTGGCGCATGGCCGCGCATGGGTCAATCCTTGAGGCCGGCCTGTCGCAGGACGCTCTGCCTGCAAATCGGCGGCGGTTGCGGCGGCGGAACGGGATGCGTCGCCCGATAGCGCGCCAGGATCGGCTCGAGCGTTTCCTTCCGCCAAAATCTTGGGGCGCCGATGTCTTTCAGGCAGGCGGCGTTCCAATAGAGCCCCGCGCGCGACGGCGCCTCTCCGGCCTTAACCGCCCGCGCGACGGCGTCGATGTCGCGGGACTCCGGATAGATGTAGAGCGTGGTCGGATCGTCCCTCGCCATCGCGATCACGGTCCCGGCGTCCGAGGGCGTCCAGCTGGTGCAGCCGTCGCTGCGCCCGGCCGCGTAACTCACCAGTTTTCCGAACGGAACATAGCCGTCCGGGTCGGCGTGCGGGCTCATCGGATCCCTTAGGCGGCATACGCCCCTCAGCAGGACCGCCGCATGTCCGCCGATGGCGCGCTCTCTGGCGTTTGCGGTCTCGCCTTCGCCGTCGAACTTCAGGAACGCGCGCATGAAAACCGCCTCTCCTCCGGCCGCGGCGCGATAATATCCCTTGAAGGACGCGGCGGTCTCAGCCGTCACATAGGCCCCGCCCGCCGTCAGTTCGGAATCCATCGCATTGCCGAAATTCTTCACGCACCGCCGACCGTTGGAGAAATCCGCGACCCCGATGAGATCCCGCCCGCCGCCGTGGCCGGCGGAGATCGCGCGAAACGAGCGTTCGGCTTCGCAGACGATGTAGAACCGGCGCCCCAATCGGCCGCCGCCGAGGTCATGGGGACGGGTTGCGTCAAACGCGAAGTAACAGGGATTGCGGACCGCGCCTTGGCTGAGCTTGCGCTGATAGAGCGCGCGGGCTCGCATGAGCACGATCGGCGCGATCTGCCCCTCGCCCTCGCCGACATGGGCCTGAAGCCAGGCCGGAACGCCCGGCTGTCCCGCCGCAAGAGACAGGCTCGCGCTTGCGAGCGCGATCAGGACGGCAAGGCCGACGCGGTTCAGAAGGCGCAACCCGAACGGCAATGACCTTGTCTCCTCGATGCGCGCGGCGCGGACCAGTCGATGGTTCTCGGCAAACTCGACGCTCCCGCGCCGTCGGCCTCTTGCTTAACCCCGATCCAAGCCTGGCGGAAGCCGATCAAAGCCAGCGGAAACGGGAGCAAAGCCAGCGGAAGCCGGAGCAAAGCCAGCGGAAGCCGGAGCAAAGCCAGAGGAAGCGGAATCCAAATGAATGTCTTCCGCGAATTGAGCCTTTTCAAGGGTTTAGACGCGAATCCAAATGATTTTTTTCTCCGGCTCCTCAATCCCGCCAAACCCGTCCCGCCGCCGCCGAGACAAGCGGCGCCGGGTTCCTCAGCGAAGGCGACCCTAACACAGGTTCGGTTTTTCAGGAAGCAAATGTCGCCATCGGCCCTTTTATGCCCGCTTCCGCCGCTTGGCTGGCTCAGCATGAGGCTTCGCCGTCTGGTCTCGCCGCCCCGCCAAGAGTCCCGCGACCGAGATGTCTTCGTCAATTCCTTCCCAGTGCAGGCCAAAGCGGCCGATCTCAACCGCCTCGCGCTCCCGTTTGCTAGCTTTGAGAAGACGGGGAAACCACGCGTAGGGCACGCCGATCGTTCGTCCGTCCGACAACTCGACCCATATCAAATCGTCGTCGAACCTAACCGCCTTGGCCGAAATATCCACGTCACAAGCCCGTCGTCGTCATGACCGGGCTTGTCCCGGTCATCCACGCGGTCGCGCCTCCGCTGACCGAGCCGATTATTGATTCAACGTCTCATGCAAGTCCAGCCAGCCCGGATTGGCGTTCACGATCAGTTGGGCTTTCCAGGCGCGCGGCCAGTGCTTCATGTTCAATTCGCGCTGGATCGCGTCGAGAATGGATTCGTAGAACTCCATGTAAACGAGCCGCTTGAGGCCATGACGCTTGGTGAAGCCCTTCACGAGGCCTTCGCGATGTTCGTACGCGCGGCGGGCGATGTCGGAGGTGACGCCGGTCTGGCGCGACAATCAGGATGAGAATCCAGCGACAATCAGGATGAGAACGCCGATGGGGCCGGACCGAAGGGAGGGCGAAGCCCGACCGTAGGGCCGGCCCCATCGGCGGCGCGGTTTTCGAAGGCCCGCTGGCGGCCGGGAACGGCCTGCGCAAACTGTTAATTCGTCTCGATACGAGGGGGAATCGACGGTTTGCCGGGCGTCCACATCACCGACCGCCAGATGAGGCTTTACATGAGGTATCGAAAGAGGCTTTCCGTCGAGGCCGCCGCGGCCAGGGCGGGATTTTCCACCGCGAGCGGCTATCGGAGCGAAGCCGATCCGCGCCTGCCGTCGGCCAAGACGGAGCCGAGGGGCCGGCGGCGGCCGGATCCGCTCGAGCCTTACTGGGACGCCGAGGTCGCGCCGATCCTCAAGGCCGCGCCCGGCGTCCGGGTGATCGGCGTGCTCGAGGAGTTGCGCCGGCGCCATCCAGACCTCAATCCCAACATCCGCCGCACGCTGGAGCGACGCATCCTGGCCTGGCGGGCGCTCCACGGGCCCGAACAGGACGTGATCTTCCGCCAGACGCATGAGCCCGGCCGGCTGGGACTGTCCGACTTCACCGACGCCAGCCGTCTCGCCATCTCCATCGCCGGGGAGCCGCTCGATCACCGGCTCTATCACTTTCGGCTCGTCTTTTCCGGCTTCGAACACGCTCACGTCGTGCTCGGC
This sequence comes from uncultured Alphaproteobacteria bacterium, assembly GCA_963835955.1. Taxonomy (GTDB): domain Bacteria; phylum Pseudomonadota; class Alphaproteobacteria; order Rhizobiales; family Beijerinckiaceae; genus Roseiarcus. The sequence goes on from CAWIHZ010000017.1 coordinate 153,944, forward strand.
GGCGAAAGCTTCGCGGCCCTGGCCGAGGGCCTGCAGAACGCGCTATGGGCGCTCGGCGGCGCGCCGAAGGAGCACCGCAGCGACAGCCTGTCGGCGGCGTTCCGCAATCTGGCGGCCGACGCGCGGGAAGACATCACCGAGCGCTACGCGGCGCTGATGGGCCATTACGGCATGACCGCGACGCGCAACAACACCGGCGTCGCGCACGAGAACGGCTCGATCGAAAGCGCGCACGGCCATCTCAAGCAGACGCTCGAGGACGCCCTGTTGTTGCGCGGGGCGCGCGACTTCCCCGATCTCGACGCCTATCGGGCCTTCGTCGACGCCATCGTCGGACGGCGCAACGCCAATCTCGCCAAGCCTATTGCGCTCGAAAAGGCGGCGCTGGTCCCGCTGCCGAGAGCCCGCACCACCGACTTCGAGGAGAAGGTAATCCCGGTGACGTCGTCGGGCGGATTCATCCTGCGGCGCGTGTTCTACACCGTGCCCTCGAGGCTGATCGGGCATCGCCTGCGCGTGCGTATCTTCGACGACCGGCTCGAATGTTTCCTCGGCATGACGCCGGTGGCGACTTTGAGGCGCGGCCGCCCCGTCTCGGGCAGCCAGGGCGGACATGTCGTCGACTACCGCCACGTCATCCGCTCGCTACGGCGCAAGCCGATGGCGCTCGCCAATCTCGTCTACCGCGATCAATTGTTCCCGCGCCCCGCCTACAGGCAAGTCTTCGACGCCTTGCAGGAGCGCGGAGACCTCCGCAACGCCTGCAAGGTCACGGTCGAGCTCCTGGCGCTGGCGCACGAGCGCGCCTGCGAGGCCGAGCTCGCCGAGGCGATTGCGGCGGATCTCGACGCTGGGCGCCTGCCCGACCTCGCCGCCCTGCGCGCCCTCTTTCGCCCTGCAGAGATCGCGATCCCCAATGTCGTCGTCGAGCTCGCGCCCCTTCGCGTCTACGACGAACTCGCCGCCGTCGGAGCTCTCGCCAACGCCAACAAGGGAGCGGCGGCATGACCGGCTCAGTGACCTCGATCGACGCCGCGCGCGTCGAACTGCTGCTCAACGAGCTGCGCCTGCCGGGCGTGAAGGCGATCTGGCCAAAAATCGCCGTCCAGTCCGACAAGGAGGGCTGGCCGGCGGCGCGATTCCTCGCGGCGCTCGCCGAGCACGAGTGCGCCGACCGCGCCCGCCGCCGCATCGAGCGGCACATGGCCGAGGCCCGCTTGCCCGCCGGCAAGACCCTCGCCGCCTTCGACTTCGAAAGCGTGCCGATGGTGTCGAAGGCGCAGGTCATGGCCCTCGCGTCAGGCGACGTCTGGCTTAATACCGGGGCCAACTTGCTGCTTTTCGGCCCGCCCGGTGGCGGAAAGAGCCACTTGAGTGCAGCGATCGGGCTCGCCCTCGTCGAGAACGGATGGCGTGTCCTGTTCGCCCGCACCACTGATCTCGTCCAGCGCCTGCAGGCGGCGCGGCGCGAGTTGGCGCTCGAAGCCGCGATCGCCAAGCTCGACCGCTACGACCTGCTCATCCTCGACGACATCGCCTACGTCACCAAGGATCAGGCCGAGACCAGCGTCCTGTTCGAACTGATCGCGGCCCGCTACGAGCGGCGCTCAATGCTCATCACGTCCAATCAACCATTTGGCGAATGGGGACGGATTTTTCCCGATCAGGCGATGACGCTCGCCGCCATCGACCGCCTCATCCACCACGCCACGATCCTCGAAATGAACGTCGAGAGCTATCGCAGAAAGGAGGCGCTCGACCGCAAGCGCAGCCGCGGCCGACCACCCGCTCACGCAACGCCGAAGGAACTCGAACACGCGCCTGATTGACGCGCTCTTGGCATCCTGTTTGTCGCTCCGCGTCAATCAGGCCTTGCCAAGCTCGCCGTCAGCGACAATCATGCCCACACCCGGCCGCTTCTTCTCATCCTGATTGACGCGCCGTTCTCACCCTGATTGTCGCGCCATACGCCGGTGTAGAGAACGCCGTTCGGGCGATTGGTCATGATATAGACCCAACCGCCTCGCATCGGCGCCTCGATGACGATCTTCGATCACGGGTTTACACCGTCATGGCCGGCTTGTCCCGGCCATCCACGCGGTCATGCTTCAAAGCCGGTTTTCTGGCTCCGGCGGCCAGCCTGTCAGGCCGGAAGCGGCGGAACGGCGTGGATGGCCGGGACAAGCCCGGCCATGACGGTTGTCCTTTAGGGCGCCGCCGCCGGCGGCTCAGTGCTTGTGTCACGAACACCCCGTCGTCGACCCGCAGGTGTCGCACTTCAAGCACGTGCCGTTTCTGACCATGGTGAAGTTGCCGCATTCGGGGCAGGCTTCGCCGACTTTTTCGTTACTCCGTCATGACCGGGCTTGTCCCGGTCATCCACGCAATTCCGGTACGTCGTTCCACAGAAACCTAACAATTCAACGTCTCATACAAGTCCAGCCAGCCCGGATTGGCGTTCACGATCAGTTGGGCTTTCCAGGCGCGCGGCCAGTGCTTCATGTTCAATTCGCGCTGGATCGCGTCGAGAATGAATTCGTAGAACTCCATGTAAACGAGCCGCCTGAGGCCATAGCGCCTGGTGAAGCCCTTCACGAGGCCTTCGCGATGTTCGTACGCGCGGCGGGCGGTGTCGGAGGTGACGCCGGTGTAGAGAACGCCGTTTGGGCGATTGGTCAAGATATAGACCCAACCGCCTCGCATCGGCGCCTCGATGACGATCTTCGATCACGGATTTACACCGTCATGGCCGGGCTTGTCCCGGCCATCCACGCGGTCATGCTTCAAAGCCGGTTTTCTGGCTCCCGCGGCCAGCCTGTCAGGCCGGAAGCGGCGGAACGGCGTGGATGGCCGGGACAAGCCCGGCCATGACGGTTGTCCTTTAGGGCGCCGCTGCCGGCGGCTCAGTGCTTGTGTCACGAACACCCCGTCGTCGACCCACAGGTGTCGCACTTCAGGCACGTGCCGTTTCTGACCATGGTGAAGTTGCCGCACTCCGGGCAGGCTTCGCCGACTTTTTCGTTACTCCGTCATGACCGGGCTTGTCCCGGTCATCCACGCGGTTACGCCGCCCTGACCGAGCCGATTATTGGTTCAACGTCTCAAACAAGTCCAGCCAGCCCGGATTGGCGTTCACGATCAGTTGGGCCTTCCAGGCGCGCGGCCAGTGCTTCATGTTCAATTCGCGCTGGATCGCGTCGAGAATGGATTCGTAGAACTCCATGTAAACGAGCCGCCTGAGGCCATAGCGCCTGGTGAAGCCCTTCACGAGGCCTTCGCGATGTTCGTACGCGCGGCGGGCGATGTCGGAGGTGACGCCGGTGTAGAGAACGCCGTTTGGGCGATTGGTCATGATATAGACCCAACCGCCTCGCATCGGCGCCTCGATGACGATCTTCGATCACGGGTTTACACCGTCATGGCCGGGCTTGTCCCGGCCATCCACGCGGTCATGCTTCAAAGCCGGTTTTCTGGCTCCGGCGGCCAGCCTGTCAGGCCGGAAGCGGCGGAACGGCGTGGATGGCCGGGACAAGCCCGGCCATGACGGTTGTCCTTTAGGGCGCCGCCGCCGGCGGCTCAGTGCTTGTGTCACGAACACCCCGTCGTCGACCCACAGGTGTCGCACTTCAGGCACGTGCCGTTTCTGACCATGGTGAAGTTGCCGCACTCCGGGCAGGCTTCGCCGACTTTTTCGTTACTCCGTCATGACCGGGCTTGTCCCGGTCATCCACGCGGTTACGCCGCCCTGACCGAGCCGATTATTGGTTCAACGTCTCAAACAAGTCCAGCCAGCCCGGATTGGCGTTCACGATCAGTTGGGCCTTCCAGGCGCGCGGCCAGTGCTTCATGTTCAATTCGCGCTGGATCGCGTCGAGAATGGATTCGTAGAACTCCATGTAAACGAGCCGCTTGAGGCCATAGCGCTTGGTGAAGCCCTTCACGAGGCCTTCGCGATGTTCGTACGCGCGGCGGGCGATGTCGGAGGTGACGCCGGTGTAGAGAACGCCGTTTGGGCGATTGGTCATGATATAGACCCAACCGCCTCGCATCGGCGCCTCGATGACGATCTTCGATCATGGGTTTACACCGTCATGGCCGGGCTTGTCCCGGCCATCCACGCGGTCATGCTTCAAAGCCGGTTTTCTGGCTCCCGCGGCCAGCCTGTCAGGCCGGAAGCGGCGGAACGGCGTGGATGGCCGGGACAAGCCCGGCCATGACGGTTGTCCTTTAGGGCGCCGCCGGCGGCGGCTCAGTGCTTGTGTCACGAACACCCCGTCGTGCTCCCGCAGGTGTCGCACTTCAGGCACGTGCCGTTGCGCACCATGGTGAAGTTGCCGCATTCGGGGCCGGCTTCGCCGACTTTTTCGTTACTCCGTCATGACCGGGCTTGTCCCGGTCATCCACGCGGTTACGCCGCCCTGACCGAGCCGATTATTGGTTCAACGTCTCATACAAGTCCAGCCAGCCCGGATTGGCGTTCACGATCAGTTGGGCCTTCCAGGCGCGCGGCCAGTGCTTCATGTTCAATTCGCGCTGGATCGCGTCGAGAATGGATTCGTAGAACTCCATGTAAACGAGCCGCTTGAGGCCATAGCGCTTGGTGAAGCCCTTCACGAGGCCTTCGCGATGTTCGTACGCGCGGCGGGCGATGTCGGAGGTGACGCCGGTGTAGAGAACGCCGTTTGGGCGATTGGTCATGATATAGACCCAACCGCCTCGCATCGGCGCCTCGATGACGATCTTCGATCACGGGTTTACACCGTCATGGCCGGGCTTGTCCCGGCCATCCACGCGGTCATGCTTCAAAGCCGGTTTTCTGGCTCCGGCGGCCAGCCTGTCAGGGCGGAAGCGGCGGAACGGCGTGGATGGCCGGGACAAGCCCGGCCATGACGGTTGTCCTTTAGGGCGCCGCCGCCGGCGGCTCAGTGCTTGTGTCACGAACACCCCGTCGTCGATCCGCAGGTGTCGCACTTCAGGCACGTCCCGTTCCTGACCATGGTGAAGTTGCCGCATTCGGGGCAGGCTTCGCCGACGTAGCCCTTCATCCGCGCTTCCGCCCGCCTCCCGGCGGCCGGGTCGGCGGCGGGAGCGAAGGCGGAGTCGCCGAGCGCAGCCGGCGCGGTCTCCGCCAAATCCCCCTTCAAGGCGGTCGCGCCCTGCACCATCCCCTGCCCCGAGGAGCCGCCGGCGGCCTTCACTGGCGGCGCCTCGCCGCCGATCGAGCGCCCGACCAGCATCAGCTTGTCGGTCTTGGAGCGCACCAGGCCGCGGGAGACGACCGACGAGGCCGTGGGCGGGCCGCCGGAGCCCGGCCCCGGCGCCTTGTCCTGATCGACGCCGCCGCCCAGCACCGTATTGCCGATCTCCTCGGGCGCGACATGGGCGAGGTCGTTGCGGCCGAGATAGGAGATCGCGAGCTCGCGGAAGATGTAGTCGAGGATCGAGGTCGCGTTCTTGATCGCGTCGTTGCCCTGCACCAGGCCGGCCGGCTCGAACCGGGTGAAGGTGAAGGCCTCGACATATTCCTCCAGCGGCACCCCATATTGCAGGCCGAGCGAGATCGCGATCGCGAAATTGTTCATGAGCGAGCGGAAGGCCGCGCCTTCCTTGTGCATGTCGATGAAGATCTCGCCGATCCGCCCGTCCTGGTATTCGCCGGTGCGTAAGTAAACCTTATGGCCGCCGACCACCGCCTTCTGGGTGTAGCCCTTGCGGCGGTCGGGCAGCTTCTCGCGCTCGCGGGTGCGCTCGACCCGCTCGACCACCCGCTCGACGATCCGCTCCGCCACCGCGGCCGCCCGCGCCGGGGCGTTGAGCGAAAGAAAAGTCTCGACCGCCTCGTCGTCGTCCTCGTCGGCCTCGATCAGCTGCGCGCTCAAGGGCTGCGACAGCTTCGAGCCGTCGCGATAGAGCGCGTTCGCCTTCAGGCCCAGCCGCCACGACAGCATATAGGCGTCCTTGCAGTCCTCCACCGTGGCGTCGTTGGGCATGTTGATGGTCTTCGAGATCGCGCCGGTGATGAAGGGCTGCGCCGCCGCCATCATGCGGATGTGGCTCTCGACCGAGAGGTAGCGCTTTCCGGTGCGCCCGCACGGATTGGCGCAGTCGAACACCGGATAATGCTCAGGCGTCAGATAAGGCGCGCCCTCCAAGGTCATGGCGCCGCAGGCGAAAGAATTGGCGGCCTCGATCTCGGACTTGCTGAAGCCGAGCGCGGTCAGGAGGTCGAAGCCGGGCGCCTCGTAGCGCTCGGCCGGGATTTTCAGCGCCCCGCTGAGGATTTCCGCCCCGAGCGTCCATTTGTTGCAGACGAAGCGGATGTCGAAGGCGCCGGCGAGCGCGGCCTCGATCTTCTCGATCGCCTCCTTCGGCATGCCCTTGGCGATCAGCGCGGCGTGATTGACGCCCGGCGCATGGGCGAGCGTCGCCCGGCCGACGGCGTAGGCGACAATGTCCGCGATCCGCTTCTCGTCGTAGCCGAGCGCCCTCAGCGCCTCGGGAACGGCGCGGTTGATGATCTTGAAATAGCCGCCGCCGGCGAGCTTCTTGAACTTGACCAGCGCGAAATCGGGCTCGATCCCGGTGGTGTCGCAATCCATCACCAGGCCGATGGTGCCGGTCGGGGCGACGACGGAGACCTGGGCGTTGCGATAGCCGTGCCGCTGGCCGAGCTCCAGCGCGTCGCGCCAGGCGGCGCGCGCGGCCTCGGAAAGCCCGGCCCAGGCGGCGCCGGCCTTTTCGAGCGATTCGTGGTCGAGCGGGGTCGGGGCGACCGACAGCGCCTCGTAGCCCGCCGCCTCCCCGTCGGCGGCGCGCTTATGGTTGCGGATCACCCGCAGCATCGCCTCCGCATTGGCCTTGTGGCCGGGGAAGGCGCCGCTCTTGGCGGCGATCTCGGCCGAGGTCGCATAGGCGCGGCCGGTCAGGATCGCGCTCAAGGCGCCGCAGACCGCCCTGCCCTCGTCGCTGTCGTAGGGAATGCCGCAGGACATCAAGAGGCCGCCGATATTGGCGTAGCCGAGGCCCAGCGTCCGGTAGTCGTAGGAGAGGCGCGCGATCTCCTTGGAGGGGAACTGCGCCATCGCCACCGAGATTTCGAGCGTCAGCGTCCACAGCCGGGTCGCGTGCTCATAGGACGCGACGTCGAAGGTCCTGGTCGCGGGATCGCGAAACTGCAGCAGGTTGAGGGACGCCAGATTGCACGCCGTGTCGTCGAGGAACATGTATTCGGAGCACGGATTGGAGGCGCGGATCGGCCCCGACGCCGGGCAGGTGTGCCAGTCGTTGATGGTGGTGTGGTACTGGATTCCAGGATCGGCCGAGGCCCAGGCGGCGTAGCCGATCTTCTCCCATAGCTCCCGCGCCTTGAGGGTCTTGGCCGTCTTGCCGTCGAGCCGGCGGGTCAGATCCCAGTCGCCGTCGGTCTCGACCGCCTGCAGGAAGGCGTCGGTCACGCGCACCGAATTGTTGGAGTTCTGGCCCGATACGGTCAGATAGGCCTCCGACTCCCAGTCGGCGTCGTAGGTCTCGAAATCGATCTGCGCATAGCCCTGGCGGGCGTATTGGATGATGCGCTGGATGATCCCGTCCGGCACGTCGTCGCGCTTGGCCGCCTTGACCTCGCGCTTGAGCGCCGGATTGCGCTCGATGTTGAAGCAGTCGTCGCCCGAACCCTCGCAGTTGACGCAGGCCTTCAGGATCGCCTTGAGGCGGCGCCTCACGATTCTGGAGCCGGCGACCAGGGCCGCGACCTTCTGCTCCTCCCGGACCTTCCAGTCGATATAGGCCTCGATATCGGGATGGTCGACGTCGACGACCACCATCTTGGCGGCGCGGCGGGTGGTGCCGCCCGACTTGATCGCGCCCGCCGCGCGGTCGCCGATCTTCAAAAACGACATCAGGCCCGAGGAGCGCCCGCCTCCCGACAGTCTCTCATTCTCGCCGCGCAGGGCCGAGAAATTGGAGCCGGTGCCGGAGCCGTATTTGAACAGGCGGGCCTCGCGCACCCACAAGTCCATGATGCCGCCTTCGTTGACGAGATCGTCGGCGACCGACTGGATGAAACAGGCGTGCGGCTGCGGATGTTCGTAAGACGATTTCGACTTCACGAGCTTGCCGGTCTCGAAGTCGACGTAATAATGCCCCTGGCTCGGCCCATCGACGCCATAGGCCCAGTGGAGGCCGGTGTTGAACCATTGCGGCGAATTGGGCGCGGCCATCTGGCGCGCGAGCATAAGCCGCGTCTCGTCGAAATAGGCCTGAGCGTCCTCCTCGCGATCGAAATAGCCGGCCTTCCAACCCCAATAGGCCCACGCGCCCGCGAGCCGGTCGAACACCTGCTTCGCCGAAGTTTCAGAGCCATAGCGCTCGCTCTTGGCTAAGGACTCGAGCGCCGATTGGTCGGGAACCGAGCGCCACAGGAACGAGGGAACGCTCTCTTCCTCGACTCGTTTCAGGCGCGCCGGAACGCCGGCCTTGCGGAAATATTTCTGCGCCAGCACGTCGGCCGCGACCTGGCTCCAGCCTTCGGGAACCTCGATCGCGTCGAGCGAAAACACCACCGAGCCGTCCGGATTGCGGATCTCGCTCTTGGTGGTCGCGAAGGCGACGAGTTCATACGGAGAGACGTCCGATGTCGTGTAGCGCCGTTCGATTCGCATCGCGCCTAAGTCCCTTCCATGCGCGGCCGAGCCGCTCCGCTTTCAAGTTCCGCGCCTGTCGGCGAACCCTGCGGTTCCGCGTGGACGCGAGAGCCCGCCGCCCGCGGGCGCCGGACCGCCCTCAACCCTTCGCTGATTTTGCCGCCAGCGCGCGCCGCTCCGGCGACCCCAATTCGCGAAAATCGACCAGCCTTCGACACCCATCCCCGTCTGGCGCCTCGCCTGCAGGCCGCCGACGATTCGAAGACTACGACTCAACGACCATGGCGTCAACACCTAGTGCCTAAGGCCCAACATTGCTACAATATATTGTGGACAAACATGTATAACAAGGGGTTAACGCCCTGCCCCGCTTGACAGCATCGTCCGAGTCGGGCGCTTGGCGCAAGGGGCGAAAACCCCTTTGCCCGCGAAGATCGCGCTGGACAGTCCGGGGCCGCGTCGCCATAGTCCGGCGCGCGCCGGACCGGCGCATCTTCTCCGCTAAAAGACCGGCGCTCGACGGATGAAAGAGTTTCTGCTGCGGTTCTTCACCTGGTGGAACGGGGCGACTCTGAACACCCTGTTCTACACTCGCTACAATGGCGAGCTGGTCGGACACGACGAGTTCGGCAACGCCTATTACCGAACCAAAGGCGGCGCGATCGATCCGGCGCTGGGCTTCGAGCGGCGCTGGGTCATCTATAACGGCGTTTCCGAGGCCTCGATGACCCCGCCGGGCTGGAACGGCTGGATGCACCACACCGTCGATACGCCGCCGACCGAGGAAGATTACAAACCCCATCCCTGGGAGGCGCCGCATATCGGCAATCCGACCGGCACCCCGGAAGCGATTCGCCCCGACGGCTCGACCCTTCGCCCGGGGCCGCGCCAGGCCTCTTCCGGCGACTACGAGGCCTGGAGCCCGGGCTGAGCGCCGCCTTCATTCCGCCGTGCTTGACCGGCAGATCGGCCCGCATGAATCAACCGAGATCGGCCGTCGCGAATCCGACGCGCGTCAGCAGCGCCGCCATGGCGCGAACGCGACGGCTCATTTGCGCCGGCGCCATCGTCGTTGCGGGACTGATTGCGCCGAGTTCGGCGTTCGCCGACAAGATCAGCCATCCGATCGCGGTGTTCGAGGGGCTCGACAAGATCACCGGACGAACGGTTTCGTTTGAGGTCGCCATCGACGAAACGGTGCAGTTCGGCTCGCTCCAGATTACGCCCCGGGTCTGCTATTCCCGCCCGCCGACCGAGCCGCCGCGAACCGACGCCTTCGCCCAGGTCGACCAGATCGACGAGAACAAAAATCTCAAGCGAATCTTTTCCGGCTGGATGTTCGCCGACAGCCCGGGCCTGCACGGCATCGAACATCCGATTTACGACATCTGGCTGACCGGCTGCAAAGGCGGCACGACCATCATCCATGAGGCCCCCGACTACGAGGCCTCGGCGCCGGGTCCGGACGACAATCCGCTGCCGGAAGCCGCGACCGATCCGAATCCGCCTGCGGCGCCCGTCGCCCCGCCGAGGAAGCGCAAGCCGAGGCTGCCGAGAGTGATCGCCGCTCCCGCGCCGGACAATGGCGCTCCGCTCGAACTCGGCGCGGGGCCGCCTACGGGCAACGTTCGCTCGCGCTGAACGCCGGCTCACCCTACCCGGCCCAAGTCCCCAACCGGCGCTGGCCCGATCGCCGCTCATGCGATACCGTTCCGCTTGGCCTGCCTGATCCAGCGGACGATCGCCCGAAGGGCCGCAACCCGCGCAATCGGCCCGGAGGAAACGCGATGACGGAAATTCTCGGATTCATCAAGCCGACCCGGAGGCCCGGGGAACTCGGCGTGCATTCGGTCGACCGATTCCATTTCTCCGTTCCCGACCTTGCGGTCGCCAAGAATTTCTATGGCGAGTTCGGGCTCGAGCTCGACGAGGACGGCGATCTCCTCTCCATGAAGACGCGCGGCAATCCGCATGTGTGGGTCACCCTTGGCGAGGGTCCGCGCAAGAAGCTCGGACATATCTCGTTCGGCGCGTTCGACGATGATTTCGAGCGCTTCGCCGAGCGGCTGCAGGCGCTCGGCGTCAAGCGGCTCGATCCGCCGCCGGGCGTCGAATCGAACGGCCTATGGTTTCACGATCACGACGGAAACCTGGTCGAAATCAAGGTCGCGGCGAAATCCTCGCCCAACGAGAAGTCCGAGTTCTCCGAGGTCTCCATCGGTCCGGGAGAGCGCGGCGCGCCTTTCCGGCGCGACGTTGCGCGGGTCATGCCCAGGCGCTTGGCGCATGTCCTCCTGTTCACGCGCGACGTCGAGAAGGCGGTTCAGTTCTATACCCGGACCCTCGGCCTGCGCCTCTCCGACCGGTCCGGCGACGGCATCGCCTTTCTGCACGGCATCCACGGCAGCGATCATCATATGATCGCCTTCGTTAAGTCGAGCGCGCCGGGACTGCACCATCTGAGCTGGGACGTGGGCTCGGTCGACGACATCGGCCGCGGCGCCATGCATATGCTGGACAAGGGATTTTCGCGCGGATGGGGCCTTGGACGGCACGTCCTGGGCTCCAATTTTTTCCACTATGTCGGCGACCCGTGGGGGTCTTTCAGCGAATATTCGGCCGGCATCGACTATGTGCCCGCCGATTGCGACTGGGAGAGCGGCGATCACGCGCCGGAGGATTCCTTCTACGTCTGGGGCCCCAATCCGCCGGACTACTTCACGCATAATTCCGAGGCTTGAGGCGAAGTTGGCGGGCTGCGACACCACGAAATGAGCAATGACCTAGCCCAACCGACCGCGCAGCGCTTAGCCACCAGTGATATCCAGATCCTTGAAGAAGGCATTAACAAACTAATCGTTCGTTACTGCAACGCGATTGATAGGTGTGCTTCGATTCCTAGGATTTCAATACTTCATGTAATTTATCTGTCCTTTGGTAGCGTAATATAGCTGGTGTGTCTTTAACTATTTTGCTTAATATTGCCGATTGATCGATTACTTTATGTCCATTCAATGGTTGTTTGGACGTAGGTCAAATCCATCGAAGACTGTACGCGGTCAAAACGTCAGTTGCAGCGGACGCGTCCCCAGCGGTCACGCCAGCAGGTCTGGCACCGGCGGTGTCCCCAGCGGTCTCGCCAGCAGCGCCGCCACCGGGCGTCCTGGATGTCACTGTTGAGGCCCGCGATCATGCTGTGATGCGGCGCAACCGGCATGGCATGCGCGGTCGGCGCGACCGCCGCGAGGATGAGCGCCGCGAGCGCGGCGGCGACTGCGGTTTTGGCCATCGCGAGATACCTCCCGTTTGGCGCCTACGCAAAAGCGCCTTCGACAGTCCATACTGGCGAGCTTTCTCACTCGAGGTCAAGGCGCCAGCGCCGCCGCTGTGCGGCCGCTGCGATTTGCAGGACGCCCGCTACCGCCACGTCAGCCACCAGGTCCCCACTGCGAGCGTAATGATCGTCAGCGGCGCGCCGACCTTGAGATACGCCCAGAAGCTGATCGGCATGTTCTCCGAGCGGGCGTGCTCGGCGACGATGAGGTTGGCGACCGATCCGAGCAGGGTGAAGTTGCCGGCCAGCGTCGAGCTCATCGCGACCACGAGCCAGGCGCGCTGCGGATCAGGGAAAGTCGGAATGAACGGCCGCAGCGCCAGCACCGCCGGCACGTTGCTGACGATGTTGGAAAGAACTGCGGTGAACAGCGACAGGCGCCAAACCATATCGAGGCCGAACGCCCGCGCCATCGCGATCCTGTCTGGCGTCAGCAGCGCCTTTTCCGCGCCGGCCACGACCACGAACATGCCCGCGAACAGGATGAGCAGCGGCCCGTCGATCTCGCGATAGATGCGGCGAGGCTTGATCTGGCGGGTCAGCAGCAGGAACGCGCCGCCCAGAATAGCGGCCTTCGCCGGGGGAACGCCGGCGAAGAAGGCGATCGCCAGCGCAAGGCAGGTGACGCTCGCCTTGAGGACCTGGCCTTTGTGCATGTGGCCGCGAAAAAGATGCGGCTCGAGCTCGCCCCTGAACGCGAATTCCTGCGCATAGACGAGCCGCACGACGACGACGACAGCGATCAGGCCGAAGGCCGCGACCGGCGCAAGCGCCGCGGCGAACGCCGGATAGGGGATCCGTGAGAGCGTCCCGATCACCATGTTCTGCGGGTTGCCGGTGATCGTCGCCACGCTGCCGCAATTGGACGCGGTCGCGACAGCAATGAGATAGGGCAGCGGATTGCGGTCGAGCGCACGGACCACCTGCAGCACGATCGGCGCCATGACGAGACAGATCGCGTCGTTGACCAGAAAGGCCGACAACACGCCGGAGAGCACCGTTACGACGACCAGCAGCATGAACGGCGCATGGGCGTGATCGATGGCGAGCCCGCCGAGCGCCCTGAATGCGCCGGAGACCTTGAGATGGGCGACCACGATCATCATGCCGAGCAGAAGGGCGATGGTGTCGAAATCGATGGCGCGGAAGGCTTGCTCGAGGCTCAAGGGCCCGAGCGCGATCATCGCCGCGCCGCCCAGAAACGCGATCCCCGCGCGGTCGAGCCGCAAGCCCGGGATGCGGCCAGCCGCGACCCCGACATAGGTGAGGACGAGGATGACGAGCGCGGCGATGCTGTCGTGAGTCATTCGCCGTACATCCCCTAGAAAACCCGGCCGCCGCCGCCGGGAGCGACGGTTTGCGGCGCTCGCGTCTCCGTCGCCAACTTACGGACCCAAAGCAACGCACAACGACAACGGGGGTTCCCAGACCGCTAGGCGGCCGGGTCCGGAAACGCCTAGAGCCCCTCCCCGCCGTCGATTGTCAGCACCTGTCCGACGACATGGCGCGCCCGGTCGCTGGCGAGAAACAGGACCGCCTCGGCGACGTCGTCGACGTCGGCGATCCGTCCGGCGGGGATGCTGCGGACCATCGCCTCCTGATCGAGGCGGCCGGCGCGAAAGTCCTCCAGAACCCCCTCGGTGTTGACATGGCCGGGGGCGACGGCGTTAACGCGCAAGCCCGCCTTGGTCCATTCGAGCGCCATCGAGCGGGTGAGGCTATCGAGCGCCGCCTTCGAAGCCGAGTAGAGGCCGAGAGCCGGCGCCGGGCGCGCCGCTGCGATGCTGCTGAGATTGACGATCACGCCTTGTCGCCCGCGTGCGATCGCCCATTTCGCGAACGCGCGGGCGCATTGCAACGGCCCGGCGACGTTGACCCCGAAGGTCCGCGAGGTCTCGGCGGCGTCGGCCTCGATCAGCGCGCGAAGGGCGAAATGCGCGGCGTTGTTCACCAACACATCGACCGCGCCGAATCGCTCCGCTGTCAGCGCGACGATCCGTTCGCAGTCGGACGCGTCGCCGACATCGGCGGCAATGGTCAGAACCTTGCCGCCGCAGGCGTCCTCGATCGCCGCCGCCGAATGGGTGAGCGTGTCGTTCGTGCGCCCGGCGATGGCGACGCTCGCGCCACGTCGCGCGAAGGCGCGCGCGACCGCAAAGCCGATGCCCGCTCCCCCGCCGGTCACGATCGCGACCTTTCCCGCGAACTCCAGGCGCGCCCCGCCAGTCCCTTCTGTCACCCGGGGCCCTTTCCGTTTCGCTCGGGGCGGCATGGATTTGGCGCTCCCCTCGCGCGCGCCGCCCCGACGTCAGGCCATCGACTGGAACCTGCGCGCCGCAGCGCTGATTCGTTTGGCGGTTTCGATGTCGAGATCGGTGATCTTCATTCCAGCGTCATGGGTGCAGAACGAAAACGACACGACGTTGTAGGAATTGTGGAACTCGGGGTGATGGTTCATGACCTCGGCCTCGATCGCCACCTCGACGATGAAGGCGATCGCGTCGCGAAAGGTCTGGAGCTCGAATTTGGCCTCGATGTTGGGCGACTTGACCGACCATCCAGGCAATTCGGCCAGCGCCGAACGAATTTCCGCGTCGCTGAGAATTCTGTAATGCGCCATGCCGGTCTCCTCCTTCACTTCGAGCCGCCGTCCGCCGCCGCGGCGCGCGGCTGGTCGAGTTCGACGATCGCCTGTTCGAGGGCGGTCGGCGAGACGCGAATGCTGCTGGTGTAGGGCTTGTTGAACTCCAGAATCAAAAAGATTGCGACGGCGACCGACCCGGCCCCGAAAACCAGCATCGTCAAGGTGGTCGCGTTCGGTCGCGACAGCAGTCCCATGCCGCCGAACATCAGGCACGACCAGGCCGCAACCGCATAAATGAGCGGCCAGGACACCGGCGTGCTCGCCTGCATCGACATCAGCAGGCGCTGTTCGCCGATGAAGGCGTAGTTGCGCCGCGCGTCGCCGAGCAATTGCGTCTGCGCGTCGGTCTTCGGATGCAGGCTGTCGAAATAGGAGCTCATTGACGCCATGTTCTTGAAAGCCGCGTCATAGGCCGCATTCCTCGATTCCTCGTCGCCCCAGAACTGCTCGTGCGCCCACACGAGGTCCCGCCTCAGGATCTCGCGGCCGGCGTCGCCCTCCGGTCCGTACTGGCGCATTTCCAGATCGAATTCCAGCGCCCGCGCCGCGATGGTCTGAAGCTCGTTCTGCTGCGTGCTGAAGACGCCGTAGGCGGTCCAGATGAGAAGCCCGAGGACCAGGGCGAGCAAGAGGGTCAGGAGCCCGACCACGCCCCCGATCATGTCGCGCGAACGTTCCGTCGTATGATGGTCCGCCAACCGCTTCTGAAGCAAGAGGCCCGCCACGCCGCTCAACGCGATGAGCGCGCCGACGGCAAGCGCGATCGAAAGCGAACTCATGCCGTTTCCTCCACACCGTGCTCGCTATTTGGTGACATGTCGACGACGCGCCGTCCAGCGGCGCGCCGCTTGCGGGTTCATCAGCCGCGCTTTGGCGGTCGAACGAGGGTCATTTACTTTTGTGCCGAAGCGGCCCAGAATTACGGCGGGGCGGAACGGAATTCCGCGGGCGAAAGGAATGAGCCATGGCGCGTTCTGCCAAAATCGTGGGAGCCAGCGCGCTCGGGATAATCATGTGCCTGTCTTGCGGCGCGAACGCCCAGACGGTTCATCGCCACGCACGCCATCCCGCCGCCGCCGGACGCCAGATCGTCGTTCACCCGCGAGAGCCCTACCTAACCAACGGCACGGGCGCGACCGTCGGCTCCCTCAACCGCTTCGTGCTCGACACCCTGAAGCCGCCCTACCGGAATACGGTCCAGGGAACGTTCGTCGGCATGCGCGGCGACGAGCGACTGCCCAACCAATTCTCGGTCCCGGGTTCGAACGAGCCGCTGTTCACGTTCTAGCGGCCGCCGCCCGCGAACGGCGAAAGCTCGACGCCAGCGGGGGACGGTGGCTTCATGGCCCGTCGATTTCAGACGCTCGACGTATTTACCGAGGCGGCGCTCGCCGGCAATCCGCTCGCCGTGGTTCTCGACGCGGACGGCCTCGAGGACGCCCGTATGCAGGCGATCGCCGCCGAGTTCAACCTTTCCGAGACCGTGTTCGTGTTCGAACCGAGGAACCCGGTCAATACCGCGCGGCTGAGAATCTTCACGCCGACCCGCGAGTTGCCGTTCGCCGGCCATCCAACCGTCGGAACCGCCGCGCTTCTCGCGCATTTGCGCGCGCCCGGACTGCTCGCCGCGCAGGATCTGCGGGTCGTGCTCGAAGAGGCGATCGGCGACGTCGTCTGCATCGCGCGCCATCGCAAGGACCGGGCGCTCGCGGCCTATTTCGAGCTGCCGAAGTCGCCCGAGCGGCTCGACGGCGCTCCGCCGTTCAACGCCGAGATCGCCGCCGGTCTCGGCCTGTCGCTCGACGACATCGGATTCGACGCGCATCAGCCGAGCCTCTTTAGCGCCGGCGCGCCATTTCTGTTCGTTCCCGTCCGCTCGCTCGAGGCGATCGGACGCGCCCGGCCCGGCGAAATGTCCTGGGCCGCGGAGGGAGGGCCGGCAAGCTATCTCTACACGCGCGAGGTCGTCCATGCCGGTTCGGCCTTCCACGCGCGCATGTTCGGCGGCGGCTGGGGCGTCGCCGAAGACCCGGCGACGGGCGCCGCGGCCGCCGCCTTCGCCGGGGTCGCGCTCGCCCACGACCGCCCGGCCGACGGCGAACACGTCCTCACCATCGAGCAGGGCTTCGAGATGGGCCGTCCGAGCTTCATTGCGCTAGGCTTCGAGGTCGAGGCCGGCGCGTTGCGCTCGGCCACGATCGGCGGCTCGGCCGTCATCGTCTCCAGCGGTTCGCTCGACCTTTGAGCGAGTCGACGCGCATTCTCGAGGTGGCCGAGCTCGACTTCGCGTTCGAGCCGGCGCGCTGGGATTTCGCCGAACGTGAGGCGCCGGGCGTCGCCGCCCATTGGGCTGCGCTCAAGGCGGCCAAGCCGATGCTCTTCAACGGCCGGGTGCTGCTTCTGGGCCGGCGCGCGCTCGAGCCCCGATCCGACGGGACCTTCAGGCTGAGCGGCGGCTATTTCGGCGCCGACTACGCGGATTTCGTCGCCTGGCGCGATTTCGGCCATCCGGGCGACCCGGTCGAAAATTGCTTTTCGATGGCGGCCCTGCGGGGCGTCGACGGCGCGTTCCTGCTCGGCGAAATGGCCGCCCACACCTTCAACGCCGGCAACATCTATTTTCCCGCCGGAACGCCGGACGAGAGCGATATTTTCAACGGCAAGGTCGATCTCGACGCCAGCGCGCGGCGCGAGCTGTTCGAGGAGACCGGCGTCAGCGCCGGCGAGGCGGCGGCCGCGCCGGGCTGGACGGTCGTTTTTGCGCCGCGGCGCATCGCCTGCATGAAGCCGATGACGCTCGCGGTTCCGGCGGCAGAGGCGAAAGCCCGGATCGACGCCTTCCTTGAGCGCGACCCTCACGCCGAATTCTCACGCATGCATGTCGTCGGCGGTCCGCGCGACATCGACGAGGCCCGCACGCCCGATTTCGTCGCCGCCTACCTTCGGCGGGCTTTCGCTCAGATGTCGGCCGGATAGCCGTGGCGCTTCTTCGAAGCCGCAAGCAGGCTCCTGCCCTCGGCGTCGCGGCCGGCCGAGCAGGCGGCCTCGGCGGCGTCGGTCTCGCGCTTGATCTGATTGTAGACCGACTGCGCGACGTTGCCCATGGCGAGGTCGTTGTTCAGGACCGCGCGATAGCGGGCGACGTCGGCCGAGCAGCTCCCGCCCGCCGGCAGGCGGAAGCCCGGCGGCGTGACCACGGCCGAGCCCGGCGCCGGAGGCGGTGAGGCCTGCGGCGCGGGCGCGTTGCAGGCGGCAAGCGCGAAAGCGGCGAAAGCAAGCGGCGCGAACGGTTTCATCGAGCGGTTCCCGGCCTCACGAGATTCGCGGGCGTTCGGCCAGACTCGCCAAACCGCGCGCGCCGTCAAGAGGCCGCGCCCCGCCCGCGCCGATCATCCGGCCGGCGGGCACGCAAACCGCGCTCGAGCGGACCGCCTCGGCTTCGGCGATCCGCCCTTCGTCAGTCTCGCGTCACCTCACTTGGCGGCGATGGGGGGATTATGGACCACCCAAAGTTCCGAGATCGACGCCAACACGACGATGCCGCCGAGCACCACGCAGGACGCCATCGCCGCGTGCACCATCGAGAAGCCGAGGACCCAGGGGGCGATCACCACCGCGGCGCCGACGATGAGCGCGATCCAGTCCTCCCATTCGGAAAACTGAACCAGGGCCAAAATCGCCATCACGCCGATCACGATCCCGCCGACCCACGCCGTTCTCGCCGCCATCATGTCCCCGGCGAAGCCGAGGGCCCAGGGCGAGATAAACAATAGCGCGCCGCAAACCAGGTTGATCCAGTCTTGGATGCTCTTGCCCGCGCGCCATGAGGATTCCATTGCCATGCAAACCTCCATGTCATTCACGGGGCGTTGAACAACGCCTCTGATATGTTTACGTAATTGGCCGCAAGCGAAATTCAAGCGCGAAAGGCTTTGTCGATTGAGCGGCGCAACTGCGATCTACGGCTATGGGCCTGTTGGAGAAGCGATCACGGCGCGGCTGCTGGCTGACGGGCGCGAGGTCGTCGTCGCCCAGCGCAAGGCGCCGCCGGACCTGCCCAAGGGCGCGACGTTCACCGCCTGCGACGCGCTCGACCGCGACGGCGTCGTCGAGGCCGCTCAGGGCGCGGATCAGATCGTGGTCGCGATCGGCTTTGCCTACGACAGCGCTCGCTGGCGCGAGGCCTGGCCGCGCGCGATGGCGAACTTCATCGCGGCTTGCGAAAAGACCGGCGCGCGGATGGTCTTCATCGACAATCTCTACATGTACGGGCCGCAGACCGCGCCGCTGACCGAGACCATGCCGCTGCCGATTATGGCGCAAAGCCCGCCGTCCGCGCCGCCGTGACCCGGATCTGGATGGAGGCCGCGGCCGGGGCCCGAGCGCGGGTCGCGGCCCTGCGGGCGCCGGATTTCTACGGGCCGGGCGTCGGCCAATCCTACCTCGGCGACGCGACGATCGGCGCGCTGGCGAAAGGCAGGGCCGCGACCTTCATCGGCTCGCCGGACATTCCGCACGACTTCGCCTATGTGCCGGACCTCGCCCGGGCGGCGACGACCCTTCTCGCCGCGCCCGACTCCGCCTTCGGCCAGGCCTGGCATGTCCCCTGCGCCCCGACCCGCAACACCCGCGAGATCCTCAGGATCGCAGCCGACGCGCTCGAGGTCAGGCTTCGGATCAACGCGATGCCCGCCTGGCTCCTCGGCCCGGCCGGGCTCTTCTCGCCGTTCATGCGCGAGCTCAAGGAGATGCGGTTCCAGTGGGATCGCCCGTATCGGGTCAATTCGAGCAAGTTCGCTCACGCCTTCTGGTCGGACGCGACCCCGTTCGAGACCGGGGTCCGCGCGACCGCGCTCGCCTTCCGCGCTGCGGCGGCCAAGGCCTCAAGGTAGGCGCTGCGCCCGCCCGCGCGCGAAGGCGCGCCGCGGGCCCGACGTCGCACGGTCGAGGGGCCGCGAGGCCCAGGCCCGCGGCAACGAGATCCAAGCCCGCGGCAACGAGATCCAAGCCCGCGGCAATCAGACCAAAGCCCGCGGAAACGAGACCAAAGCCAGCGGAAGCGGGATCCAAGCCAGCGGAAGCGGAATCCAAACGATTCCCTTCCGCGAATCAAGCTTTTTCAATGGCTTAGACGCGAATCCAAATCGTTTTTTTTCGCCCCGCTCCTTGATCCCCGCCAACCCCCTGCCGCCGCCGGCGGGACCAGCGGCGCCGGGTTGGCGACGAAGGCGATCCTAACACAGGTTCGGCTTTTCAGGAAGGAAATGTCGTCATCGCCAGGAAGCGCCGTCGAGTAAAACGGTGACATAGGCATATTTGTAAAATTGATGCTCGCCGCAAGGACGATCGCTCAGCGGGGAAAAATGCACGTGTCGCGGCAATGCGTAATCTGGAAGCAAAAAAACGGAATTTCCGCAGCCGGTTTCCCGACTGCGGATAATCCTTCAGCAGCTTCTCGCGAAGCTGCCTTGCCGTGGCTTTCCAACCGATTTCCCGAGGTTAATGTTGCACAGCCCGATTTGAGGGTCAATAGTCGGCAATGGCCGTATTTTGCGTGGAGTTGCCGCCATGCGCGTTCTTGGCATCGATCTCGGCATTGCGTCCTGCGGATGGGCCGTCGTCGAACCCGAAGGCGAAGCCCGGAGGATCATCGGCGCGGGGGTTCGCTGCTTCGATGCGCCGCTAGTCGACAAGACCGGCGAACCCAAGAGCGCGGTCCGTCGCACCGCGCGCGGCCAGCGACGCGTGATCCGACGCCGCAGACAGCGTATGCACAACGTGCGCGCGATCCTCCATCGCTTCGGAATCCTGAGCGGCGTCGGCAGCGACGCGTTGCGAGAGGCGATGCGGCGCGCCCAACTGCGAGGCGATGGACATGCGCTTTCGCCATGGCGGCTGCGCGCCATGGCGCATGACCGCCTGCTCGACGACGACGAATTGTCCATTGTCGTCGGCCATATCGCGCGCCATCGCGGGTTTCGTTCGAATTCCAAACGCGACGCCGGCGCCAACGCCGCCGACGAAACGTCGAAAATGAAAAAAGCGATGGAGCAGACCCGCGAGGGACTGGCCAAATACCGCTCGTTCGGAGAGATGATCGAAAGCGACCCGAAATTCGCGGAACGCAAGCGCAATCGGGACAAGGATTATTCGCATACGCCCAAGCGCTCCGACCTCGAAGACGAGCTTCGCTTCATCTTCGCGGCCCAGCGCCGCTTCGGCAACCCGCGCGCAACGCTTGAACTCGAGGCGGAGATCGCGGCCGCGGCCTTCACGCAGCGGCCGCTGCAAGACAGCGAGGGCAAGGTCGGCCCCTGCCCGTTCGAGCCCGGAGAAAAGCGCACCGCCAAACGCGCGCCGTCGTTCGAGGCGTTCCGGTTCCTGTCCCGACTTGCAAATCTTCGCCTGACCACAGGCCGCGCGGAACGTGGGTTGACGCCCGAGGAAATCGCGCTCGCGGCGCGCGGCTTCGGCGAACAGAAGAGCGTCACATTCAAGACGCTCCGAAAGCTGCTCGATCTCGATCCCAACGCCCGTTTCGCCGGTGTGTCGCCTGACAAAGAGGCCCTGGACGTCGTAGCGCGCTCCGGCGCGGCGGCGGCCGGAACATCCGCGCTGCGCGAAGCGCTGGGCGCTGCGCCGTGGAACGCTCTGGTCAAGACGCCGGAAAAGCTCGACCGCGTCGCGGAAGTGCTCACCTTCCGCGAAGACATCGGCCGCATTCGGCAGGGCCTGCAAGAGATTGGCTTGCCCCCGCTCGTATTGGAGGCGCTTGGCAAGGCGGCCGAGGCGGGCGCGTTTAATTCCTTCACCGGCGCGGCGCATATTTCGGCGAAGGCGGCGCGCAACATCATCCCCGGACTGCGCGAGGGACTGATGTATTCCGACGCCTGCGCGCGTGTGGCCTACGATCATTCGGCGCGGCCCGCCGTGTCGCTCGATCAGATCAACAGCCCGGTGACGCGGCGGGCGTTCGGCGAGGCGATCAAGCAGATTCGCGCCGTCGCGCGGGAGTTCGCGCCGATCGATTGCGTTCACATCGAGTTGGCGCGCGACGTCGGCAAGAGCGCCGAGGAGCGGGCCAAGCTCACCAAGGGCATCGAGGATCGAAACGCCGACAAGGACAAGAAACGCAAACAGGCGAGCGAACTTCTGGGGCGCGAGATCAGCGACGACGAGTTGATGCGCTTCGAACTCGCGACCGAGCAACAGTTCCGCTGCGCCTATTGCGACAACCCGATCGCGCCCGACGGATTCAGCGCCAATGACACGCGCTATCAGGTCGACCATATCCTGCCATGGTCCCGCTTCGGCGACGACTCGTACCTGAACAAGACGCTGTGCTGCGTGCGCTGCAATCAGGAGAAGCGGGGCCGCACGCCATACGAATGGTTCGACGCGGACAAAGCCCCCGTCGACTGGGAGAAGTTCGTAGCCGGCTTCGAAGGGCTCAAGGAGATGAAGGGCCTCAAGAAGCGCAACTTCCGGCTGAAGGACGCTATTTCGGTCGAGGACAAGTTCAAGGCCCGCAATCTGACCGACACCCGCTGGGCGTCTCGGCTGCTGGCCGATGAACTCAAGAGAATTTTTCCGGCGCCTGATGGCGAGCGGCGGGTCTTTGCTCGGCCTGGCGCGATAACATCGAAGCTGCGTCGCGCCTGGGGTCTGGAGTCGCTGAAGAAAGTCGACGGCGAGCGCGTGTCCGACGACCGCCATCATGCCGTCGACGCGATCGTACTCGCGGTGACGACCGAAGGCCTGCTGCAGGCGATGACCAAGGAAATTCAGCGCCGCGAGAGGGAGGGGCGAGCCGACGATATTTTCCACGTCGCGCGTCCCTGGCCCCATTTTCATGCCGAGGCCGAGCGGGTCGTTTACGGCGAGAACGGCATCGGCGGCGTGTTCGTCTCGCGCGCCGAGCGCCGGCGCGCGCGCGGCAAGGCGCACGACGCAACGGTGAAGCAGGTTCGCGAGATCGACGGCGAAGAAATCGTGTTCGAGCGCAAGGCGATCGAAAAGCTGACGGAAAAAGATCTGGAAAGGATTCCAACGC
Organism: uncultured Alphaproteobacteria bacterium; assembly: GCA_963835955.1. Classification (GTDB taxonomy): domain Bacteria; phylum Pseudomonadota; class Alphaproteobacteria; order Rhizobiales; family Beijerinckiaceae; genus Roseiarcus. Next base: position 176,617 of record CAWIHZ010000017.1, read on the forward strand.
CGGCGCCTTACGGAAGGGTCGCCGATCCGGCAAAGTTGCGCGACGAACTGGTGGACTCGTTGCGCGCATGGATCGCCGCCGGCAAGCCAAAAAGTCCCGATCAACTGCCGCGTTCGCCCAAAGGCGACCTCATCCGCAAAGTCCGCGTTTTGACGAACGCCAAGGTCGGCGTAAGGCTCAACGGCGGAACGGTTGATCGCGGCGAAATGGCGCGGGTCGACGTTTTCAGAAGGGCAGACAAGAGGGGACGGGAATCAATATTTCCTGGTCCCGATCTATCCGCCTGAGATCGCCACGATGCACACGCCGCCGATGCGAGCAGTCTTACAGGCGAAACCCGAAAGTGAGTGGCCGGTCGTTGATTCGACCTTCGAATTCTTGTGGTCAATCAACCAGAAGACCTGGCTCCGCGCGACCAAGACCAGCGGCGAAGTCGTCGAAGGCTATTTCCGGGGCTTGGATCGGGCGACGGGCAACATTGCGCTCTCCGCGCATGAAAATTCGGACGCGCTCGTGAGAGGGCTCGGCGTTAAAACGCTGTCATCGTTTCAAAAGTATGCGGTCGATCGCCTCGGACGAGTTTCCGAAGTCCCGCGTGAGTTGCGTACATGGCGTGGAAAGGTTTGCACCTAAGCCGCGCCGCGCGGCTCAACACCGCCGACGGACAAATCGTCGTCGCGCAGGACGACGGCGAGGTCCGTCTTCCGCTCGAGGACATCGCCTATATCATCCTCGACGCGCCGCACGCGACGCTGACATCGACCCTGCTCTCGGCCTGCATGGGCAACGGCGTCGCTGTCATGACGACCGACGCGCGGCACACGCCGAACGGCCTCATGCTGCCGTTTCATTCGCATCACCGTCAGGCGGGCGTCGCCTTCCTGCAGGTCGCGCTCGGCGAACCGCTGAAGAAGCGTTGCTGGCAAAGGATCGTTTCGACAAAAATCGACAATCAGGCGGCGCATCTCGACGCCCGCGATCGACGCGGCGCCGAGGCTTTGCGCGCGATGCGCGGACTGGTCGGCTCCGGCGATCCCGACAACGTCGAGGCGCGCGCCGCCCGCGAATACTGGAGCCGTCTGTTCGACGGTTTTGTTCGCGCCGACGAGACCGATTTTCGCAACAAGCTGCTCAATTATGGCTATGCGGTCGTGCGCGCCGCCGTCGCCCGCGCGCTGGTGGCTTTCGGCTGCCTGCCGGCGCTGGGACTTCATCACGAAGCGCCGCCAACGCCTTCAATCTCGCTGACGACATGGTCGAACCGTTCCGGCCATTTGTCGACTCGCTGGCGTTCGACAGGGCGACAGGGCGCGAAAAATCGAGCGAACTGACGATCGAGGATCGGCGCGCAATGGCCGGAATTCTGATGCGCGATTGCCGTGTCGCCGGCGAGACGGTGAGCCTGCTGGTGGCGGCGGAAAAGGCGGCCGAAAGTCTCGTCCAGGCGATGGAAGCCCGCAGCGCGGCGCTGCTCAAACTGCCGGAAATGCTCGCGGCGAAGGAGAAGCCGCCGTGAAGAGCGGGGAGGCGCGATTCATGTGGCTGTTCGTATTCTTCGACCTGCCGGTCGGCACCAAGACCGAGCGCCGCAACGCGACGCGGTTCCGCAACTTCCTCAAGGACGACGGATTCATGATGCTGCAATTCTCGGTCTACGCCCGCGTCAACCGCGGCGAAGAAGCTGTGGATAAGCACCTCGCGCGGGTCGCCAAAAGGCTTCCGCCCAAGGGGAATGTGCGCACATTGACCGTCACCGAGCGCCAATATGCGCGCATGAAGCTCCTGGTCGGCAAATCGACGAAAAATGAAAAAGTCGCCCCTCAGCAACTCGTTCTGCTGTGATTTTTCTTTCGCCGCCGGCGGTCTTTGCGCCGCCTTTTCCGTCCGTTATGCGCAACCGAGCCTACCACAGGGAAATCGGTAGGGAAGCCACGGCCGTCGAAGCGCATCGAGCTGATGGCGAGCCTACCACAGGGAAATCGGTAGGGAAGCCACGGCCGCCGTTGTCGTGCTTAGGTCGAGAGCGTAGCCTACCACAGGGAAATCGGTAGGGAAGCCACGGCTCGCGCTGGCATGCTGAACCTCCAGGAAATCTAGGAAAGCGCCGATGCTCGCGAGCCTACCACAGGGAAATCGGTAGGGAAGCCACGGCGAGTGGTTGATCTTACGCTGCAGACCGGCGAAGCCTACCACAGGGAAATCGGTAGGGAAGCCACGGCAATCGACGACTGACGCACTGATCGGAACGAGCCTACCACAGGGAAATCGGTAGGGAAGCCACGGCGCGATGACGGCCTGCGATTGGCCGCTGAGCCTACCACAGGGAAATCGGTAGGGAAGCCACGGCGTCGATGGCTAGACTACGAAAGCCTACCACAGGGAAATCGGTAGGGAAGCCACGGCGCTTCCGAGTTCCACACAGCCTACCACAGGGAAATCGGTAGGGAAGCCACGGCTTGCGAATGCGCGCTGGTCGAGCGGCGACGAGCCTACCACAGGGAAATCGGTAGGGAAGCCACGGCGACGCGACGGGTAGCCAGACGCATGACCGAGCCTACCACAGGGAAATCGGTAGGGAAGCCACGGCTCACGCAATGGACGGTGCGATCGCCGACGAGCCTACCACAGGGAAATCGGTAGGGAAGCCACGGCTCGAAACCTTGTGCTTCCGGCCCGATGGGCCAAAAGCACAAGGTTCGGGCTGTCGCCCGGCATCCAGGACGGGCGCGCGCGCCCCCTAACTCCTCGACAGCACCTCAACCGCGCGGTCGAGCTGGGGATCGCGGCCGGCGGCGTAGCGGGGGTCGAACGGGACCTCGATCGTCGGCGTGACGCCGACGCCTTCCAGGCGTTTCCCGTCCACAAGCACGTCCTCGACCGCCAGCAGCAGCAGGCCTTCCTCACCGATCAGGAACGCGGTCGCCGCCAGCACCGCGCCTTCGGTGCGGGTTCCGATCAGTTCGCCGAGCTTATATTCCTTGAACCCGTAGGCGAGCACCTCCTTGCCGCTCCTGGTGGCGCCGTTGATCAGCATCGCGACCGGCTTCCTCCACTTGACGTCGACGAAGCTCACGTCGCCGTTCCTCGCCGTCACCTGCATCGTCGGCGCGCGCGGATTGAACAGATCGAGATATTGCGGCTGCGCCCCGCCCCACCCGTCGCGCAAGTCCCAGATCAGCGCGTCGGCGTCCTTGAGCGGACCGCCGGCGATCAGGTCCTCGAGCGCCGACTGGTAGCGGCGGCTGGCGTAGGACCAGACATGCACGTAGCCGATCTTCGCATGCTCTCCGGCGGCGATGACGCGGGCGCTGTCCTTGAGGCCGCTCAGGAACATTTCGTTCGGGCGCAGATTGGCGGGCGCGACGCTGATCGCGATCGGCGCCGCGCCAGCGGTTCGGCGGATCGCAAGCGAGGCCGCGGCCCCGACCTTGCCGCGGAAGGAGGCGACCGGGCGGAACGGCTCGCCGTCCGCCGACACGATTTCGTCGCCGAGCAGAACGCCGGCCTTGTGCGCGGGCGCGCCTTCGATCACCCCGGCGATGAAGACGCGGCCCTGACCATCGACTTGGGTGAAGGCGCCGATCCCCGGATAGCTCACCTCGCCAGTCGGGAATTCGCGCTCGAGCCCTCGGCGGCGCAAAGCGTAATAAAAGATATCGGCGAGCTGGTAATAGGCCGGCTCGTCGGGCGTGTAGAAATGGGTATGGGATGCATGAAGTTCGGCCAGCATCGCGTTGATCGCGACTGCTATTTCCTCCCGAGAGCGCGCGGCCTCGGCCTGCGGCCGGTAGCGCGCGCCGATCGCCTGCCAGTCGAGGCCGTTGAACCGCTGGTCGTAGAAGCGGTCGCGCACGGTCGCCCAAACTTCGTCGAAGGCGGCGAGACCCGGCTCGGCCGGGCGGGCGTCGGACGGGCCGCCGGTCTCGGCGCGGGCCGGCCAGGGCAGAACAGCAGCCGCGGCCGCCAGGGCGAGGATTTCTCTGCGCGTTGCGTTCATGGAATCAATAAGGCCCCGGCTCGAAGTCGCCGCCGGGAGCGGCAGGCGGCGGCGATCGCTAGCGTCAAATCCAGGCCCATCTGTGACTGATGAGGGCGCGCGCTCGCCTCCCCTCCCGACTAAAGGAGCATTCGACAGTCGCGCCGCCTCACGGCGAGCGCCGGAGCCGGTTCAGGAACAGGACTTCATCGGCGCGGTCCCGGATCTGAGCTTTCTACGCCTGCGGCCTGTCGCCGTCTCCCGACCCGATCGAAATCCCCGCCATCAGAAAATCGCATGACCGGCGAAGATCGCCATCAGGACGAAAATGAGGAAGATCACGATCGCGATGAAGAACAGCACCTTGGCGATCTGGGCCGTCGCCGCTGAAACGCCCGAGAAGCCAAAGAACCCGGCGACGATCGAGATGACGAGGAAAATAATGGCCCATCTCAACATTGATTCGTCCTTTCCATATTGCGCCTGAGCTCGGGGCGTTCGCCCGCCGCCGCGCTAGCGGCCTGTCGCCGGCGTTGTTCAGGATCGCGTCCAATTCGTCGAGGTCAAAACCGCCCCCTGCCGGCCGGGAGTTTCCCCCGTCGTCAGGGCTTCCCGGACCAATCGTTCAGCCCAACCAACCGACCCCGACAAAGGTTCCGCTTGTCCCGCGCAAATCCGTGCGCGCGATGCGCTGGCCCTCCGCGTTGCGGCGAGCCGGGCGAGCGCTATAGTGCCGCTCCCCCATTTCAGACAGGCTTGGCGTGATGATTCGCAGCGGCTCGATCGCCTCCTCGATCCTATTGGGCGCGGCGCTGATGGCGGCGCCGGGCGCGAGGGCGCAGGGCAGCCAGGCCGAGAGGGTCCAGGCGGCGCTGGAGACCTGGGTCGCCAACCGGGCGCCGGCGGAGAAGATCACCGGCATCGCCGCTTACATCAGCTTCGGCGATCCCGGTCCGGCGATCGAGGCGTTCGCGGGCAAGACCGGCCGCGAGCCCGGCGATCCGCTCGTGCGCCAGAACACCTTGTTCCAGATGGGCAGCACCTCGAAGTCCTTTTGCGCGGCGGTGATCCTCAAGCTCGAGGCCGCGGGCAAGCTCTCAATCGACGACACGCTCGGCAAATGGCTGCCGCAATATCCGGCCTGGAAGGACGTCACCATCCGGCGGCTCCTGAACATGACGAGCGGCATCCCCAACTATTCCGAGACCGAGACCATTTCCCGCGACTGGGTGAGCGACCCGGCCCGGGAGCTGAGCGCGGAGGAACTGGTCGGAATCGCCTATCCGACCGGCGCCGACGATCTGCCGGCGACCGAAGGTTTCAGCTACTCGAACACCAACTACGTCCTCGCGGGCATGATCGCCGCCAAGGCCGCCGGCGAATCCTATCGCGACCTCGTGCATGAGATGGTGATCGAACCGTTCGGGCTGGAGAGCACGTTCTACGAAAACGGGACCTATCCCAAAGCCGTCGTCGCCCGTCTCGCGCACGGCTATTTCGAAAACCCGGCATGCGCCGATTATCAGCCGAACTGCAAAGAATCGTGGAACCTGCCGATGGTGGGCCGGGACGTGCGCGCAATGAGCGCCTCCTGGGCGCAGGCGGCCGGAGGGGCGGTCGCCAGCGCCCGCGACGTCAATCGGTGGATGCGGGCGGTGTTCGAGGGCGACGTCGTTCCGCCGAAGCAGCAGCGGGAATGGATGGCGCTGGTTTCGACCAAAACCGGCAAGCCGATCGCGGACGTGTCGGCCGACGATCCGCGCGGTTTTTCGCTCGGCTTGAGCAAGGCTGTTCTCGGACCGATCGGGGCGCAATGGTTCTATGAGGGCGAGACGCTGGGCTACCGGACGCTTTACGTCTGGTTCGCGAAAGAGAACCTGATGATCACGCTGCAGACCAATTCGCAGCCGCCGGCCGGCGCCGACAAGCTCAGCGAGGTCGTGACCGCGATCTATCAGATCGTGCGCAGCGACGCCGACTAAGCAGGAGTTTTTATCGGAAAGCCGGTGTCCACTTTTCCGAAATCCCGCTGAGCAAAAGGGAAATCGGGGCGGAGCGTCCTTGCGGACGGGCCCATGCCGGCCTCGCCGCAAAACAGCCACAGCATGCTAGGATGCAGACTGGGCGTCCACGGAAACCGCACGCCGCCATGGCCTCATCGAAATTCGTCGCTCGCGTCGTCGCCTCGATTTCCGCCCTCGATCCGGCGGCCTGGGACGCCTGCGCCAATCCGCCCGGCCTCAGCGAGGACGCAGCCGAGGGCGAGCGGTTCAACCCGTTCGTCTCCCACGGGTTCTTGAACGCGCTGGAGGCTTCCGGCTCGGTCGGCGGGCGCAGCGGCTGGACGCCGGCGCATGTGATCGTCGAGGACGCCTCCGGCCGCGTGGTCGCCGCAGCCCCCTCGTACCTCAAGACCCACAGCCAGGGCGAATATGTGTTCGATCACGCCTGGGCCGACGCCTATGAGCGCGCCGGCGGGCGCTATTACCCCAAGGTCCAGGTCGCCGCGCCGTTCACGCCGGCGACCGGCCGGCGGCTCCTGGTCGCAGGCGGGGCGCCGGAGGGGGCGCGCGAGGCGCTGATCGAGGGCTTGCGCGAGCTGCGCCGGCAGACCAGGGCCTCCTCCCTCCACGTGACCTTTCCGACCGCCGCCGAGGCCGAGCGGCTGTCGGCCGCCGGATTTCTGGTCCGGCACGGCGAGCAGTTCCATTTCCTCTGCGACGGCTATTCCAGCTTCGACGACTTTCTCGCCGCCCTCGCCTCGCGCAAGCGCAAGGCGATCCGGCGTGAGCGGCGGGAGGCGCTCGGCGACGACGTCACGATCGAGTGGGTCACGGGAACATCAATCCGGCGAGAGCATTGGGACGCGTTCTTCACCTTCTATATGGAGACCGGCTCGCGCAAATGGGGCCGCCCTTACCTGACCCGCGCATTTTTCGACCGGGTCGGAGCGGCGCTTGCCGACCGCATCCTGCTGGTGATGGCCCGGCGCGGCGGGCGCTATATCGCCGGGGCGATCAATTTCATCGGCGACGACGCGCTCTACGGCCGCAATTGGGGCGCGATCGAGGACCGGCCCTTTCTCCATTTCGAGGTCTGCTACTATCAGGCGATCGAGTTCGCGCTCGCGCGGAGGCTGAAGCGGGTCGAAGCGGGCGCGCAGGGAGAGCACAAGCTTGCGCGCGGCTATCGGCCGGTCGTCACCTATTCGGCGCATGAATTCGCCGATGCGCGCCTCGCCAGAGCGGTCGCCGACTATTTGCGCCATGAACGGGCGGCGGTCGCGCGAACGATCGCCCATTATGAAGGCCATGCGCCCTTCCGCCGGGGCCCGGCACATGCGACAAGCGCGGAAACGCTGGGGGAATCCTTTGACGCCGACGTATGATCCCGACAACATCTTCGCCAAAATCCTGCGGGCTGAGGCCCCGTGCGTGAAGGTCTATGAAGACGACCTGGCGCTCGCCTTCATGGACGTGATGCCGCGCGCGGAGGGCCATACCCTCGTCATCCCGAAAGTTCCGGCGCGAAACCTGTTCGACATCGCGCCTCGAGATCTGGCGGCCTTCATGCCCGCAGTGCGCAAGGTCGCGCTCGCGGTGATGGCCGGCATGAAGGCGGAGGGCATTGTCGTACAGCAGTTCAACGAGGCCCCGAGCGGGCAGCAGGTCTTTCACCTGCACTTTCATGTCCTGCCCTGCTGGACCGGGGTTGCGCTGCGGCCCCCGGGCGGGCCGTTCCAGAACGCCGAGGCTTTGCGCCCATACGCCGAGAGGATCATCGCCGCTTTTCCCGGCGCCTGAGGGCGGCGCCGGAGCTTTCCGCAGGCCGTCGGACACAGGAAAACCTTGCTCCATATCCATTATTTTCCAGTCAGCGCCGGCCTCATGGCGCTGTTCTTCGCCGTCCTGGTCGTTCTGCTGTTTCTGCTGCAGATCGGACTTTTGAGCCGCGCCTATTCGGCGCTCGGTCTCGATCCGATGGTGGTGACGCTGATTCTGTTCGGCTCGCTCTTGGGCTCCTATGTCAACCTGCCGCTGGTGCGGCTGCCCGAACAGCGGGTCATAACCCGGCAAGTGGTGGAATTTTTCGGCGTGCCGTTCCTGGCGCCGGTCGCGGTCGACTGGCCGGGCACGATTCTCGCCATCAATGTCGGCGGGGCGGTGATTCCGATCCTGCTGTCGTTCTATCTTCTTGCGCGCTACCGCCTGTGGGGGCTCGGCGCGGCGGCGATCGCGGTCGTCGCCTTCGTCGTCCACCGGATGGCGACCCCGATTCCCGGAATGGGCATTTCGGTGCCGATTCTCGCCCCGCCGCTGCTCGCGGCCTTGACGGCGCTGATTCTGTCGCGACGATACGCCGCCCCCCTCGCCTATGTCGGCGGCAGCATCGGCGTGCTGGTGGGCGCGGATCTCCTCAATCTCGGCGTTTTGCGCGGTCTCGGCGCTCCGGTCGCTTCGATCGGCGGGGCTGGAACCTTCGACGGCGTGTTCCTGACCGGCGTCATCGCCGTGTTGCTGGCGAGCATCGTAAGCAATTGATAACCAAGTCTATCAAATGATCGTGAGATGGACCGAGCCACGCACTTGTTTGGGGCGCTCGCGCCCGGGTTTTGTGGCAATTTTGCCACATCGGCGCGCCAAATCGACCAATTGCCCGACGTAAACGGTGGACTCGGCGCGCAACGAATCCTATAGTCCGCACGTTCAATTGCGGGTGCGGCGTTCCACTTCCTTTCGCATTGCGACGCCGATCAAAACGGAGAAAAAAATGACCAATCGCTTGATTTCAAGCATCGCCGCGGCGGCGTTGACGGCGGCGGGGGCAATCGCGGCTCAGGCCGCCGACCTTCCGACCCGGAAGGAAGCGCCCGCGCCGGTGTTCGTCCCGCCGCCCTTCACCTGGACCGGCTTCTACGTCGGTCTGAACGCCGGCGGCGTCTGGGGCACGGGCAGCGCGACCTCCACGCTCTACTACGCCGGCTTCCCGATCCTCGCGACCTACTATCCGGGCGGCACGTTCGGCAACAGCGAGACCGGTTTCATCGGCGGCGGTCAGGCCGGCTACAACTGGCAGACCGGCGCGTTTGTGCTCGGCGTCGAGACGGACTTCGACTGGACCAGCTTGAGCCGAAACAAGACCTTTGTCGGTCCGTCGTTCATCGACGGCAACGGCTTCAACGATTTCCTGACGGAGAACGGGTCGACGAAGCTGGATTGGCTGGGCACGACGCGCGCCCGGGTCGGCTTCGTCGCCACGCCGGACAATCGCCTGATGTTCTACGGCACCGGCGGCTTCGCCTACGGCGGCGGCAACTCGCATCTCGAACGTTTTCGACAACCATCAATGGCTGGCTCTGGTCGGCAATAGCCGCAGCAACACCCGCACCGGCTGGACCCTCGGCGCGGGCGTCGAATACGCCTTCACCAACAACATCACGGTGAGGGCCGAGTATCTTTACTATAACCTCGGCAGCTGAGCATATCGTGACGGCCGCGAACGCCGCCGCCGCCCTGGCTTTTCCGGGCGTCTATGCGTCGACGAAGGTCAACTTCGATGGTTCGGTCCTCCGGGCCGGGATCAACTACAAGTTCTGATCGCCGGGCGGAATTTTCAAGCACCGAGAGAGAGGGAAGGCGTTTCGCCTTCCCTCTTTTTTTGTTCGGGATTCGCGCCGGCGCCCCGTTTTGGCCCCGCGCCAAAGAAAGCCCCCGTCCTCGATCGACGGGGGCTTGAATTTCTCCTTGAAATCCTTGGGGCCGCCGCGGCCCAGGCGCGCGCCTTACGGGGTCTGCCGTTCGGGCGCCTTGTCGGCGGCCGGCCCGGTGGCGGCCGATTCGGCGCGCTTGCGGGAGCGGCCGCGCGCTCCCGCGGCGACGATCAGGTCGCGCTCCATGCGCGGCTGGGCCGGACCTTCGGGATAGACAAAGCCGAGCTTCTTGACCCCGGTCTCGTCGGCGGTGACGACGACCTTGACGACGCCGCCGTTGCGCAGCCGTCCGAACAGCACCTCGTCCGCCAGCGGGGTCTTGATCTGGGCCTGGATCACGCGCGCCATCGGCCGCGCGCCCATCGTCTCGTCGTAGCCGTTCTTGACCAGCCAGGCGCGCGCCTCTTCCGTGAGTTCGATGGTGACGTTGCGGTCGGAAAGCTGCGCCTCGAGCTGGAGAATGAACTTGTCGACCACCCGCGCGATCACCGACTCGGGCAGGCGCGAGAACGGCACGATCGCATCGAGCCGGTTGCGGAATTCGGGCGCGAACAGCCGGTCGATCGCCTCGCGGTCGTCCCCTTCGCGGGTCGACTTGTGGAAGCCGAAGGCCGCGCGCGCCATGTCCTGCGCCCCCGCGTTGGTGGTCATGATCAGAATCACGTTGCGGAAGTCGATCGCCTTGCCCGAATGGTCGGTCAGCTTTCCGTGATCCATGATCTGCAGCAGGATGTTGAAAAGATCCGGGTGCGCTTTTTCGATCTCGTCCAAGAGCAGCACGCAATGGGGATGCTGGTCGACCGCGTCCGTCAACAGGCCGCCCTGATCGAACCCGACGTAGCCTGGGGGCGCGCCGATCAGACGGGAGACGGTGTGGCGCTCCATGTATTCCGACATGTCGAAGCGAATCAGCTCCAGCCCCAGGCTGATTGCGAGCTGGCGCGCGGCCTCCGTCTTGCCGACGCCGGTCGGCCCGGAAAACAGATAGCAGCCGATCGGCTTTTCCGGTTCGCGAAGCCCGGCGCGGGCGAGCTTGATCGCCGACGCCAGAGCGCCGACCGCCTGGTCCTGGCCGTAGACGGCGCGCTTTAGCGTTTCCTCGAGATGCTGAAGCACCTCGGTGTCGTCCTTGGAGACGGACTTGGGCGGAATGCGCGCCATCGAGGCGACCGTCGCCTCGATTTCCTTGACCCCGATCGTCTTCTTGCGCTTGGCCTCCGGGAGCAGCATCTGCGAGGCGCCGGTCTCGTCGATCACGTCGATCGCCTTGTCGGGCAGTTTGCGGTCGTGGATGTAGCGCGACGACAGTTCGACCGCCGCCTTCACCGCCTCCCCGGTGTAGCGGAGCTTGTGAAAATCCTCGAAATAGGGCTTGAGGCCCTTCAGGATTTCGATCGTGTCGGCGACCGTCGGCTCTTTCACGTCGATCTTCTGGAACCGGCGGACCAGCGCCCGGTCCTTCTCGAAATATTGGCGATATTCCTTGTAGGTGGTCGAGCCGATGCAGCGCAGCGTGCCCATCGCCAGCGCCGGCTTGAGCAGGTTGGACGCGTCCATCGCTCCGCCGGAGGTCGCCCCGGCGCCGATGACGGTATGGATTTCGTCGATGAAGAGGATGGCGTCCTTGTGCTGCTCGATTTCCCGCATCACCTGCTTGAGACGTTCTTCGAAGTCGCCGCGATAGCGGGTGCCGGCGAGCAGCGCGCCCATGTCGAGCGCGAACACGGTCGACTCGGCGAGAACCCCGGGCACGTCCGACTTGACAATCTTGCGGGCGAGCCCTTCGGCGATCGCCGTCTTGCCGACCCCCGGATCGCCCACCAGCAGCGGATTGTTCTTTTGCCGGCGGCACAAAACCTGGATCGTGCGCTGCACCTCGGCCTCGCGCCCGATCAGCGGGTCAATGCGCCCGTCCCTCGCCTTCCGGTTGAGATTGACGCAATAAGCCTCTAATGCGCCTTCCTTTTTCTTTGAATCCGACCCTTCTTTGGAGTTTTTCGACTCGCGCGAACTCGTGCTCCTCGTCGGTCCCGCGCGGCAGCCGCGACGGGTCCGAATGACCGGGGCGCTTGGCGATGCCGTGGCTGATGTAGTTCACCGCATCGTAGCGGGTCATGTCCTGCTCTTGCAGGAAAAACGCGGCGTGGGTCTCCCGTTCGGCAAAGATTGCGACCAGCACGTTGGCGCCGGTGACCTCCTCGCGGCCCGAGGATTGGACGTGGAAGGCGGCGCGCTGGACGACGCGCTGGAAACCATTGGTCGCCTTCGCCTCCTCCTGGCTGTCGACGACCAAGTTTTCCAGTTCCGTGTCAAGGTAGTGAATCACCGTCTTGCGCAGAGCGTCGACGTCGACGCCGCATGCCCGAAGCACCGCCGCCGCATCGACGTCGTCGATCAGCGCGAGCAGCAGGTGCTCGAGCGTCGCATATTCGTGGCGGCGATCGTTGGCGAGCGATAGCGCCCGGCGGAGGGTCTTTTCGAGCGCGCGGGAGAAAATCGGCATCGGGCGACTCTCACTTCTTTTCCATGATGCACTGAAGCGGATGTTGATTCTTGCGTGCGTGGTCCATCACCTGCGACACCTTGGTCTCCGCGATTTCATAAGTGTAAACGCCGCATTCGCCAACGCCATTGTGGTGCACCTGCAGCATGATCTGGGTCGCTTCCTGCGGATCCTTGTTGAAAAACGCCTGTAAGATCGAAATCACAAACTCCATCGGAGTGTAGTCGTCGTTCAGCAGCAACACCCGATACATATGGGGACGCTTCGTCTGGGTGCGAGTGCGGGTGATGACCGCCGCCGCGTTCCCCGGCGTCTCCCCCTCGCGTTTCCGTTCGCGAGAGGCCAACGGCTGCATCGCCGCCGCCGCCGTCACGCCGAAACCCGGATGCAGCCATCGCGCAAGAAGCGCCATCCCGGCTCGCAGTCGGACGACCAGCGGATTTGACGCGGCAGGCACGAAATAGCCCCGTTCCTTGCGGTTTCGACGCTCCGTCAAACAAGTAAGCGCGCGACGACCAGTTCTATGTAAGCCGTCGGCGCCGGGCGCGCCAGTGTTCATGGCGGCGCACCAGCATTGCTAATTTGCCGGTTGCGCGCAAGAGGTTCGAGCGCATGAAGCGCGCCCAGCGAACAGCGAAACTGTGGAGGTGAAGTTCTCGGACTTGCGGCGCCGGCGCACGCGTCGCCGCAACGATGCGGAAACAGGAATCGGTCGCAGGCTGTCGGAGGTTCGGGGTTGCCGGCCCTTTCGTGCGAGAGACAAAAAAACGGCGCCCATCGGGCGCCGGCTAGGTCATTTGGATCGGCTCGCGCCGCGGACGCGGCGTCCGTTCGAATCGCGCCGTGAAAATTACTTCGGCAGGATATTCGCGTACGCCGAAGACACCGGCTTCAGGGCGTCGGAAGCGACCTTGGCGTAGAGCTCGGAGAATTTGGTCGCCTGGGCGACAAAGCCCTCGTAGACCTGCTTGGCGTATTCGGTCTGGATCTGGATCGCGGACTCGAGGCTGCGCGCGCCGAGAAGCTTCTCCATCGCGGCCGAGCCGGACGCGAACGCCTTCTTCGAATAGTCGGTCGTATCGGCGGCGATCTCCTGCAGGCCCTTCGACCAGTTCGTCGAAGCGGCTGTAAACGCTTCAAGCTGATTCTTCGTCAGTGTCTGAAAGCCATCGAAATTCGGGGTTGCGGTCATGTTCAATACTCCTTGATTGGGCCGGTTGGGCGAACAGTTGGGCAATTCGCTCACTGCCGTCCTCGCTTATATGTGCGCTGCACAATGAAAGTCAAGTCAAATTTTTGCAGTGCACCATAATTACCCGATCGGGACCAGCCGTTTGAGCCCGTCTCCGGGTGGTTGAGAATAAAATCAATTATTTTCAAATATTTGTCTCAGTATCCTTATCTTTTGTCGCATCGCTGGCGGACCTCAATCCGAATCAGGAGCGCCATGCGTCGAGCGACTTTAGCGAGAATTGCGAGCGATGCGGCCGCTTCTCGTTAACCTGAATGTAACTGCGTCGCCATAACCCTAACGCGTGTGCTTGTTGTGCAACTCTTGCGGCTTCGCCGCGCGGGGTTGAGTGCGTGAAGCGGGGCGTGCCGATGGCGTGGCGTGAAGATGATTTGCGGGCCGGTCGCCTCGCTCGTTTCGCGGCTGGAGCTTTGATTTCGCTTTCGGCCTTCGCCTTTGCCTGCGCGCCCGCCCAGGCGCATCGCTATCGGCATATTCACCATTACGCGCATAGCGGGCGCCACGCGCATTACGCGGTTCACGCGCATTACTGGCGCCACGCGCATTACGGGCGCCGCGCGCATTACGCCGTCGCCGCCATCCCCCGTTCGCCCGCCTTTTCCGCCATCGTCGTCGACGCCAACAGCGGCCGGACCCTCTATGCGGTCGACGAGAATGGGCTGCGCCATCCGGCCTCGCTCACCAAGGTGATGACGCTCTATCTCCTGTTCGAGCAACTGGACAAGGGCGCGATGACGCTCCAGACGCGAATTCCGATCTCCGAGCACGCCGCGGCGCAGGAGCCCACAAAGCTCGGCATCCCGCCGGGCGGAACGATCAGCGTCGACGACGCGATCAAGGCGATCGTGACCCGGTCGGCAAATGACATCGCAGTGGCGATCGCCGAGGCGATCGGACACGACGAGAGCGCATTCGCCGAAATGATGACCCACAAGGCCCGGGCGCTCGGCATGTCGAGCACCGTCTATCGCAACGCCTCCGGACTTCCCAATGATGAACAGGTGACGAGCGCCCGCGACCTCGTCATTCTCGCGCGCGCGCTCGAGGAACGGTTTCCCCGCTATTTCCATTATTTCTCGACCCGGGAATTCGACTACGCGGGCGAGGCCATCGGCAACCACAATCACCTGCTCGGCCATGTCGCCGGAGTCGACGGCATCAAGACCGGCTACACCCGCGCTTCCGGATTCAACCTGCTGACCTCGGTTCACCGGGACGGCCGCTCGCTGATCGCGGTCGTCATGGGCGGGCGCACCTCGCGGGCGCGGGACCGCGTCATGGAGAACCTGATCGCAGACCATATCGCCCAGGCGTCCACCGTCCGCACCGCCACGATGGTCGCCGACGCGTCGCGGGCTGAAGACGTTCAGCCCGCCGCGACCCGCGAAGAGCAGCCAGTGCGCCCGCGTCCGATATTGGTGGCGGCCAATGTTCCGATGCACGTGCCAACCGGCCGTTTCACGCAGCCCCGACTCGCCGAAGGCGACGCCGCGGATGACGGGTCCCCGACGCTGAGGGTCGCCGCGGTCACGCCGGTCGAGCCGCGCCGGCCGGCCAGGCGAGCCGTCCTTGCGTCGACGCCGCCGCGCGACCAGCGCACGCCGGCCCAGCTCGGCTGGGTGAAGGGTCCGGACGCCGCCGCGCCAAAGGGGCATGAGGCCGACGTCGCCAGAGAAGGGGCCGAGGCCCCGCCGATGCCGCCCGTGAAGCCCTGGCTCTCGGAGGCCAGCGCGAGAACGAGGGACAAGGCAATTCCGGGCAGGCCCGCCGCAGCATCCGAGACCACAATCGCTGCGCGCGCGCCCTCAAGGGCGGACGATCAGGAAGCGGGCGCGGACCGCGGCGGCTGGGTGATCCAGATTGGGGCCCTCGACGACCCCGCCAAGGCCAACGCCCTCTTGAACCGCGCCCGTGAGCGCAGCCGCGCCGTGCTCGGCTCGGCCAAACCGTACACCGAGAAGATCCAGAAAGGCGAGGACACGTTCTATCGCGCGCGGTTTGCCGGTCTCGATTCGAACTCCGCCGCGTCCGCCTGCCGATCCCTCAAGCGCAGCGGGTTTTCCTGCTTCGCCGCCCACGACTGAAATGCGGGCGCGCTCGTCCGAGCGCGCCTTCTCTTCGCGGAGCGCCTCAGCCTTGTCGTTGCATCAGAACATCCTTGGCCTGATTGACCCTCGCGGCAAGAGCGGTCGAACCGCCATGATCTGGATGAAACTTCTTCATCAGCGCCCGATGAGCGCGGATTATTTCCGCTACGCCCGCCCCTTCCGGCAAGCCCAGAATTTCGTACGCCTCTCCACGCGTCATAGCGCCGCCGCCGCCGCTTCTCCCCCGCTCGCGCTGACCCTGGTCTGTCTCACGCCAGCCGGCAAACCGGCGGTCGAGATACGTCTCTAGCAGCTTGGCGCCGTCGGGATCGTCGCGCGCAAGCTCGGCCCACAGCGCCAGCAGGTCTGGGCGGGACATCGAGCCGAGCGCTCTGCCCGAAAAGGCGCCGGCCAAAACCGTGCCGGCCATGACGCCGCTGCGATGGTCCAACCGCATTTCGATCATCGCCGAGCGGGCGGTCGACGCCTGTCCGGCGCGCCCGCTCGCGCCGGGGCCGCGAGCGGAGGTCCAACCTGCGGTCGTCTGGCGCCAGCCGGCGAAATTCGCCGCCATTCCCGCAAGCGCAGCGGCGATGCCGATTCGTCCCCGCAACAACAGGAGACCGGCGCCGATGAAGCCGAGGACGCCCCCGCCGTGACGCACCAGCCGCGCGGCGGCGGCGGCGTCCATCCGCGCGAACTGCTTGATCGCCGACAAAAGGAGAAACAGAAGAATCAGACCGATGACGAAATTCATCGCCGGGGGCTTTCCAGGAACGATCCGCGCCGCCGGGACTCGGCGTCCCGACGGCGAGACTACGCCAACTTTACGATCCTTGCATCTGCGTCAACAACAATCGCGCCGCCGGATCGGCGGCGGCCTGCCGCACCAGCGCCGCGTGACCGCCCGCGGCATAGGCTGCGGCGGCGCGCAGCAGCGATTCCAGGCGGGCCGAGGCGCCCGCGTCGAAGGCGCTATAGGCGCCGTTGGTCAGCCGGGCGATCTCGCTGAACGCGCGCCCGGCCGCCGGATCCTGTCCCTCCTGAAACATGAACGCCTTTACCCCCTGCAGCGCCAGTTGGCCGGCGAGCGAGGCGAGCGCGTCCGGGTTCTCCTCCATCGCGTCGCCGACATAGACCAGCGCGCCGACCTTGGCCCGGCTGGCCTCGTCACGGGCATGGGCCAGAACCTTGCGGATTTGCGTCATGCCGCCGCGCACGCCGATCCGGCTCATCAGCGCGGCGAGCCCCTTCCCGCCAGAAACGAAATTCGACGCCCGGCATTCGTTCAAACCGCGAAAATAGACGAGCTGGACGTCGAGCCCGCCGAGACCTTCCGCGACCTGGAACATTTTCGCTTGCAGGCTCTGCGCGAGATCCCAGGTCGGCTGCCGGCTCATCGTCGCGTCGAGCGCGAAAATAAGCCGCCCTCGCGCCGATTGGGTCGAGGGCGCGGGGGCTCGCCGCGCCGCCTCAACAAAGGCGGCGACCTCGGCGCTCGGGCCGCGCGGGGCAATGGGCGCGCCCTTTTCCGTTTCCTTGTCCTTGTCCATTCCGGTTCCCGACATTTGGCTCCGTGTCCGTTAGATTGGGGCTCGGGATCGGGCCGGCAAGCTGGAACGGCGCGAATTCAGATCAGCCCCAGCCCCGACAGTTCACGCCGCAGGGATTCCGGCATTTCCGCGAGGCCCGCCTGGCTTTGGTCGATGTCGGGCGGGGCCGACCTGGCTTCGAAATACCGCCAGCCCTGGAAAGCGCGCATGGGCCGAGGCGCAACCGCGACGACCTGGCCGCCGAGCCACAACCTGCACCGGCCGATCCCGTCCGGATCCCGAAACGGCTCGACGCCGACGATTTCTTGCCGAGCCGCGATCTGGCCCTTGACGACCCAGTAGAGCGACCCGCCGTCGAGAAGCTCTTGCGCCCGCTTTGGCGTCATGCGGGTCACATGCGCATGGCGCGCGGGCGCGCCGCGCTCGCGCGCTTCGTCCATCCGCGCCGCCATCCATTGCCGCAGGTCGTCGAGCGATTCGGCGCCGACGCAAAGTTTGATCAGGTGAAGGGTCACGGGCGCAAAGTTATCGCACAGAGGCGCGCGCGGCGAGCCTTCTCGGCAAGCCCGGACGCGGAGCTCGCAAGCAGCCCGCAAGGAAACGCCATTGGTTCGCCTGCGCAGCATCTCCGCCTTCGAACTTCCGGCGGCAAGCGGCTACGCGCCCGCGATCCCCTCGCTCCGCGACGACCCGCCCAGCAATTCAGCGACCCAGCGGCTGGACGGAAAGTAGCTGCAGAAAGTCAGGATGGCGATTGCGATCGGGACTCCGATGAAGGCGCCGAACAGACCCCAAAGGAACGTCCAGAAAAAGACCGAAAACAGCACCAGCGACGGCGATATGGCGAGCACGGCGCCGGAGACGCGCGGCTCGATATAGCTGCCGACCACGAATTGAATGACGTTCAGGCAGACGAAAACGCCGAGGACGGCCTGCCAGGCGCCGAATTGCGTCATCGCGAGCAAGGTCGGAAACAGCGTGGCGATGAACGGGCCGATGAACGGAATATAGTTAAGCGCAAATGCGATTACGCCCCATTCCATCGCGAATTGCAGGCCGGCGACCCCGGCGAACGTGCCTACAAGCACGCCCGTCGCCGCGCTCATCAGCGTCCTCACCTCCAGGTATTTGCGGATTTTGCCGGCGGTCGCGGCGCTCGCCTCGAGGACAATGCGCGCGGTCTCGGGGGCTAGGAAGGTCCGCACTCTCTGGCGGATGTCGTCGACTTCCATCAGTCCCAGAATCACATAGACGAGCGCGATCAGCCAGAAGCTCAGCGTGGTGTTGACGCGGCCGGTCAACTCGCCCGCCCGGCGCAGGACCCAGGCGACATTGAAATGCTCGGCCCATAATTCCGCCACCGAAATTCCGTGGCTCTCCAGCCATGCGATCGCGCTGTCGTAGAACGTCTGGTAGCGAGCGGAGTTGGCGATCAGCGAATGTCCCACCCGGCCGAAGGCCCAGACGACCAGCGACGCGAAGGCGAGACAGGCGGCGACCGTGATCGTCATCGTGATGGCCAGGGCCAGAAGCGCCGGCATCCGCGCCTGAAGCCAGCGTTGCCATGGCCAGACGATCGCGATGATGAAGAGCGCGAGCGCGAGTGGAGCAAAGACCGAGCTGGCCTGATTGGCCGCCGCCGAGACGGCCACGGCCGCTATGATTCCGACCGATGTTTTCAGGGACTTGTTAGTTCCCATTGAAGATTTCCTGGGAAAACCGACCGATTGGGCCGAATGCGGCGCTGGTCCGAGGCTTGTGCCTCAAGGGGGCGACCCTGTACAGTCGGCGGATCGTCCTTACGCCCGCCTTCGTCCGCCATCCCTTGCGCGGCGGCGCGTGCGCCGCCGACGCCGCAGTATGATCCCAACAGGAGGCCGCAGCATGAGCGATCTGGTTTTCATTGCGTTTGATTCCGAGCAGAAGGCCGAGGAAGTTCGGGAAAAGGTCCTGGGCATGCAGAAGGAATATCTGATCGAACTCGGCGATGCGGTCGTTGCGGTCAAAGACGAAAACGGCCGGATAAAGCTCAACCAACTGATGAACAACACCACCCAGGGCGCGGTGACCGGAGCGCTGTGGGGCACCCTGATCGGCCTGATTTTCCTCAATCCGTTGCTGGGCTTTGGAATCGGCGCCGCCTCCGGCGCTCTCAAGGGCAAATTGCTCGACACCGGGATCGACGACGAATTCATGAAGGGCGCAGCGGTCGCGCTGAAGCCGGGGACCGCGGGATTGTTCCTGCTGGTTCGCAAGATGACGACCGATAAGGTCCTCAAAGACTTGAGGGGCGCCGGCGGCACAGTCATGAGCACGTCCTTCGACGAGACGAAGGAGTCCGCCCTTCGAGAGGCGCTGGCGGGCGAGACGGCCGCCGCGGCGAAGACCGCGCCGCCCGCCTGATCAGGCCGACCGATCGCCTCCGGCGCGGTTCGGCGCCAACGCCGGGATGGAGTTGAACACGGCCGCCAGCGCGCGCAATTGCGCACCGGCGCCGAGGGCCGCGCCAATGATGTCGACAATCGTGAGCGTCGCCAAGCGGACCCTCATCCTGCTGGCGGCGGTGTTTGTGACGCTGCTGGGCGTTCGCGCCTGGGATTCGCAACGTGGGGCGCCGCTCGAGCCCTGGCACACGTTCGCGCCGCGCGAGTTGGGAGCGCGCGAGATCGACGCCGCGGATTGGCCGCAATATCTGACGGCGGAAGACGCAGTCTTCGACGCGGTTCGCGCCGAGGTCGCGCAACGGCTTCCGGAGACGGACCGAATCCCGGTCAACCGCTACTTCGAGGGAAGCCCGATCTATCCGGGCCGCTTCAGGCGCGACTGGAACCGGTCGTTCATTCTCGAGCCGGACGGCGATCCGGTCGGCGCGGTCGTCCTCCTGCACGGCCTGACCGACTCTCCTTACAGCCTCAGGCACATCGCCGAAATTTACCGCGCTCGCGGCTTCGTGGCGATCGCGATCCGGCTGCCGGGCCACGGCACTGTTCCGGCGGCGCTGACGGAGGTCGAATGGGAAGACTGGATGGCCGCGACGCGGCTTGCGGTCAGAGAAGCGCGGCGCCGCGCGGGTCCCGGAAAACCGGTGCAAATCGTCGGCTATTCCAACGGTGGCGCGCTCGCCCTCAAATATGCGCTGGACGCCCTCGATGACCCGGCGCTCCAACGCCCCAGTCGTCTCGTGCTCATATCCCCGATGATCGGAATCACCCGTTTCGCCCGCTTCGTCGGGCTGGCGGCCCTGCCCGCGTATTTTCCGCGATTCGCCAAGGCCGCGTGGCTCGACGTCGCGCCCGAGTTCAATCCCTTCAAGTACAACTCGTTTCCGGTCAACGCCGCCTGGCAGTCGCACCGGCTGACGCAGGCGCTGCAGCGGCAGATCGCCGACGGCGCCCGCGACGGCAAGCTTGCCCGGCTGCCGCCGGTCCTGACCTTCCAGTCGGTGGTGGACTTCACCGTCAGCGCTTCCGCGGTCGTCTCCGATTTCTACGCTCTGCTCCCGCCCAACGGCAGCGAGCTGGTCTTGTTCGACATCAACCGCGCGACCGCCCTCGGCCTTTTGATGCGCCCCTCCGCGGAGACCAAACTGAGTGAGATCCTGCCGCCGGCGCCGCGGAACTACCGGACCGTGGCGGTCACCAACGGCGGAGCCGGCAATGGCGAAGAAATCGAACGGATCGTCGAGGCCGGCTCCACGACCGAAAGCGTGCGTCCGCTCGGGTTGTCCTATCCGGCCGACGCCTATTCGCTCTCCCACATCGCCCTGCCGTTCCCGACGACAGACGGACTTTACGGCGCAAAACCCGACCCTTCCGACGACTTCGGGGTCAGGCTCGGGACCGTCGTCCCCCGCGGCGAGCGCAATGTGCTGATCGTCAGCCTCGATTCGCTGTTGCGGCTTTCGTTCAATCCGTTCTTTGCCTATCTCGCGCGCCGCATCGAGGAGGGCCTCCCGGCCGCAAACGGCGGTTCAGGCTCTTCCCAGTGAACCGACCAAGACTCCCGGCTCTGGCAAACGACGTCGAGGCGGGGCATATTCGCTCGCGCACGCGCGGTCGTCGAATTCGTCGGAACGGTCAAAATCAGCTCAAGAGAAAGATGCCGCAACGATGAGCGACTTCGAATCCCCCGAGACCGAAATCGAGCATGCGCGCGACGCCGCGCAAAGGAAATTCATGTGGCGCCAATTGCCCTATGCCGCCGCGCTGGTGCTGGCGATCTCGGGCGTCGCCTATACCAACATGTCGCATCAGCCGCTGGTCGGCTATTGGGAGTTCGTGGCTTGCGCGGTGGGCGTCGTCTGCGTCTTCACCCAATGGGAGTTCGCTGCGGACAAGAGCGCCCGCTTTCGCTTGATGTGGACCCAGGCGCTCCACTGGGCGGCGGTTCTGGTGGCGATGAACATCATGGTGTTGTCCCGCGTTCAGAGCATCGTGCCGGCGCAGGCGATCAGTCTGGTGCTGTTGATCATTCTGGCGCTGGGCACGTTTCTCGCCGGCGTCAATTTCCTGTCGCTGCAGCTCTGCTTTCTGGGCCTGGCCATGGCGCTTGCGGTGCCGGCGATCGCCTGGCTCACCCAGTCGTTTCTGTTCATAGTCCTGGCCGCCGCGCTTTTGATCGGCCTGGCCATCGCCTTCTGGCCGAGCCGCGCCCGGCGGCGCGCAAGATCGGCGAGCGAAGAGAAATATTAGCATGAGGCGCATGTAATCTTTAGCCGATGGAGAGGCGCGCGCGGCTACGAACCGCGCGAACCCTCCGCCTCCAGCAGCGTCTTGGCGATCGCCTCCCATTCGTCTTCGAGCGGGGTCTCGCAGACCGGCTTGCGGGCGCGGCGATACCAGTAGGCGGCGTTCCCGGCGTCGCCCTCCTTGCGATGCAGATAGGCGTGGACCCAATAGCCCGTCCCGCCCTCGACGGACAGCGCCGCGTCGTGCGCCCCGTCCCAATCGCCCTTGGCGTCCAGCCACAGCGCGCGCAGGGCGTGGTTCAGGGCCGGCGGCGGCGAAGGCAGCTCGAGCGAAGCGCGAAAAGCGGAAAGGTCCATGCGCTTGAGCTTGGCGCCGAACGGCGACAGGGTAAAGCGCCGCTCCGCTACTGCTTCTCCGCCGCGCTCGCGATCACCGCCTCGACCTCGGCGCGGCGCGGCAGCGGAGCGACGGCGCCATAGCCCAATGTCGACAGCGAAGCCGCGACATTGGCGAAGCGCGCGGCGGCGAACGGATCCCCCGCCCGCAGGAATTCGGCCAGGAACGCGCCGTCGAAACAATCGCCCGCCCCCGTGGCGTCGACGGCGGCGACCGCGCGCGCGGCGATGCGTTCACGGGCTTTCGGCGTCGCCGCCAGCGCGCCCGCCTTGCCGAGCTTCAGGACGACGATGCGCGCGCCGAGACGCAGATAGAAATCGACGATCGCGTCGGGATCGCTCAAGGAGGTGAGCGCCAGCGCGTCGTCGAGCCCCGGAAGCGCGATGTCGCATTGGCGCATCGCCTCATGGATGATCGCCCGCGCCCGGCGCAGCGGCCACAGCTTCAGCCGCAGGTTCGGATCGTAGGAGACGAGGCGCTTGGCCTCACGGGCTAGGTCGATGGCGGCGAATGCGGCGTCGGCGGCGGAGGACGAGATCGCCTGGCTGATGCCGGAGGCGTGCAGGATCCTGGCATCGCGAATCCGGTCGACCGGCAGGTCGCTCTCGCCGATGCGGCTCGCCGCCGAGCCCGCGCGCAAATAGGAGAACTCGTGGCCCGCCTCGCCATGGGTGACGAAATAGAGCCCGGTGTGCGCGCCGCCGTTGACGACGATTCGGCTCGCGTCGACGCCCTCGCGCATCCATAATTCCGTCAGCGCCCGGCCGAAGCGGTCGGCGCCGACGGCGGTGAAATAGGCGGCGTCGGCGCCCAGGCGCGCGGCCGCGATCATCGCGTTCGAGGTGTCGCCGCCGAAGCCCTGGACGAACGGCGCGCCGTCGCGCGGCTGATTGAGTTCGACCAGCGCCTCGCCGATCGCGATCACGTCCCCCATCGGTTCACCTTGTCGCCGCGGCGACGCCCGGCCCCGTCGCGGCGACGGCGGCGAAAGCGACAAAAAGCGAAGATCAGCAGAGAGGACAACGTCATGTCGATCGCCGGGATTTGCGCCTCGCCAGGGCGTTGAGCGCCTCGACCAGACCCGAAAAGAGCATCGCCGCGTAGATATAGCCCCTTTCGACATGAAAGCCGAAGCCGTCGGCGATCAGGGCCATGCCGATCATCAGCAGAAAGCTCAACGCCAGCATCAGGACGGTCGGATTGCGTTCGATGAACGCCCCGAGCGGGCCGGAGGCGACCATCATGACTCCCACGGCGAAGACGACGGCGACGACCATGATCGCAAACTCATCGGTCATGCCGACGGCGGTGACGATGCTGTCGATCGAGAACACGATGTCGAGCATGACGATCTGGACCAGCGCCGCGCCGACGCCTAGCGGCGCGGCCTTCCGCGCTTCGTCGCCCTCCGCGCCCGGTTCGACATGTTCGCGGATTTCCCCCGTCGCCTTCCAGACCAGGAACAGGCCCCCCGCCAGCAGCAACAGGTCGCGGATCGAGAATGCGTGCCCATAGACGGTCGTCAGCGGCGCCCTCAGCCGCACGATCGCGGCGGCCGATGCGAGCAGCGCCAGCCGAAAGACGAGCGCCAGCGACAGGCCGAGGCCGCGCGCAAGCGTCCGCCGGCGCTCATCGACGCGGTTCGACAGCAGCGCGATGAAGACGAGATTGTCGACCCCGAGCACGACCTCCATCGCGATCAGGGTCGCGAGCGCCGCCCATGCGGCAGGGTCGGCGAGGAGCCGCGTTACATCGTCCATGCGGCGCTCCGTCCGATCCTGACGCCATTTGCGCCCCGCGCCTGGCGGGGACGCCGCCATATCGCATGAAGCGGTCCGCTTCCAGCATTGTCACGATCGCGACAGCGCGCCGTGCCGTTAGTTCCAACGCCCCTAACGCGCCGCCAACGCCTCGACCGCCTCCTCGACCTGACCCAGCCGCTCCTTGCCCCAGAACATTTCCTTGCCGACGAAGAAGGCGGGCACGCCGAAGACGCCGCGCGCGACCGCGGCGGCGGTATTGTCGGCGAGCTTCTGCTTCACCGCATCCGTCTGCGCGGCGGCGAGCAGACCTTCGCCATCGAGCCCGGCCGCATCGATCGCCCGCTTGAGGACCTCCGGATCGTCAAGCTTGAGCCCCTCCTCCCACATGCCCTTGAGGCCCATTTCGAGAAAGGCGGCCTCTTGGCCGGCTTCGCGCGCCGCGACCAAGGCGCGCATCAACATGAGCGTATTGACCGGAAAGTGCGGGTTCATGCGGAACTTGTCGATCCGGTGGCGCGTGACGAAGCGCTTGATCTCCAGCGTCTCGTATTCGACTTTGCCCTTGACTGGGGCGAAGGCGACAAACGGGGACTTGTTGTTGGTCGCCTTGAAGATGCCCCCCAGCAGGCAGGGAACGATCGCCAGCCGCGCGCCCGTGCGCTCGAGGATGGGAGGCAGCGCGCGATAGGCCAGATAAGCGTTCGGGCTGCCGAAGTCGAAAATGAATTCGATCGTCTTGCTCATCACCAGCTCTCCGCCCAGGGCCGCAAATCCATTTCGAAAGTCCAGGCGCTGCGCCGCTGGCGATGCAGCCAGACATAGTTCCTGGCGATCTCGTCGGGCGCGAGGATCTCCTCGCGCGCGAATTTTTCCGCCGCGTCCGGCATGAGGCCGCGGATGAAGGCGCCGTCGATCGCGCCGTCGATGACGACATGGGCGACATGCACGCCCTTCGGTCCGAGTTCACGCGCGAGACTTTGCGCCAGCGCCCTCAAGCCATGCTTGGCGCCCGCAAAGGCGGAATAACCCGACCCGCCGCGCAGGCTCGCGGTCGCGCCGGTGAACAGGATCGTGCCGCGACCGCGCGGGCCCATCACGCGGGCCGCCTCGCGGCTCGACAGAAACCCCGCCAGGCAGGCCATTTCCCAAACTTTGGAATAGACCTGCGTCGTCGTCTCGACGATCGGAAAGCGCACGTTGGCGCCGATATTGAAGACCAGAACCTCGATCGCGCCGATCTCGCGCTCGATCCGCTCGACCAGAGCAGCGACGTCCGCTTCAACCCGCGCGTCGAGCCCGAAGGCATGGGCCTGACCGCCCTCGGCCCGGATCGCCTCGGCCAGCTTTTCGACAGCTTCCGTATGGCGGGGCCGCCGGGTGACACACACTGCAAGCCCTTCGCGGGCGAAAGCGCGCGAGATCGCGGCGCCGAGACCCTCGCCGGCGCCGATCACCAGGCAGCTTCCGCGCTCGGGCGCTTGGCTCATACCGGAACCATCCCGTTTAGGCCGGTCATGCCCCGGCGCTCGGCGCAAGAGAGGCCGGGCGCGCTCGGGGCAGGATAAAGAAAGCGATCAGCCCCTGGGCGAGATAATAGGTCGGCAGCGTCCATTGGCCGGCCCAGGCGACGGCGGCGAATTTTGTCAGCGCGATCGTCATGTCGGAGATCATGAACAGCACGCCTCCGGCGCCCACCGCGAGCGCGGCGCGGCTGCGCAGGACCGTGGCTCGTCCGACAGCCTGCGACGCCATCAGCGCGACCACGCCGACATAGAACGCGACCGGCGCCTTCAGGTCGGCGGAAACGCCCGGCCAGACATAGGCGACGAGCAGGACGCCGAACGCGCCGATGAGGGCCAGGGCGGCGCGCGAGGGCCAAAGCCCGACGCCGCGCGAGAACGCTGCGATATAGAACCCATGCGCGACCACGAAGGCCGCCAGGCCGGGCAGGAACAGCGACGGCCACAACAGAAGGGTGTCGCCGACCAGCGAGGCGGAGAAGGCGCAGAGGATGAGGCGCTTGACGTCGCTTTGGCCGGCCCGCATCGCGACCGACAGGATCAGGAACGCCATCGCCGCCGGCTTGGCCGCCATCTCGACGCTGCGCCAACCGAGGGCGTCGGAAGCGCAGCATAGCGCGGCCGAGAAGACGAACAACGCCTCGAGGACCGAGACGCGCCCGTCGGCGAGCCCGCCCATCGCCCAGACCGCCGCCGTCAGGGCCAGAAAGACGGCGAAGCCGTCGGCGAGCGGAAGCCCGGGCCCAATCGCGAGAAACGCCGCCGTCGCGGCCACCATCAACGCCAAGGCCGCGAACGCCAACGCCGACGCGGCGCGGCCGGCCGGCGGGTCGTAGGGGCGCACCGCTCCGACGTCGAAGGGCGGCTCGGGCTCGGCGGGCTTCAGATTGGCCGGGCGCCAGCCGGGCGGCGCGAACCACGCCCACAGCTTGTCGCGCCAGTCGCGCGCCCGGAAACTCATGTCCGCCATGGTCGCGTAATAAGAGACGTTGGCCCAGATCGGATCGAACGTGCCAAGGCCGCCGCGCACGCCATAGACGGGCCTCTCGCCCTCCTCGACGAAGGTGCCGAACAGGCGATCCCAAATGATGAGAATCCCGCCGTAGTTCTTGTCGAGATATTGCTCGTTGACGCCGTGGTGCACCCGATGGTTGGAGGGCGAGGCGAAGACGCGGTCGAACCATCCGAGCTTGCCGATCAGCTCGGTGTGAATCCAGAACTGATAGAGGAGATCGATGAGCCCGACGACGATGAACACTAGCGGGGGAACCCCGACGATCGCCATCGGCAGATAGAAGATCCAGCTCAGGAGCGCGCCCGAGCTCGTCTGCCTCAGCGCGGTCGAGAGATTGAAGTTCTCGCTCTGGTGATGCACCACGTGCGCCGCCCAGAACAGCCCGCATTCGTGGCCGACCCGATGGTTCCAGTAATAGAGGAAGTCGTAGGCCAGAAGCGCGAACAGCCACACCAGCCAGTCATCCGGCTTAAGCGGGAACAGGGCGAAGCGCCGATAGACGACAACATAGATTCCAACCCTCAGCGCCAGCGTGAACACGCCGGAGATCTGACTCAGAATCCCGGCCGTCAGCGACCCGATCGCATCGTTGAGCCGATAGACGTTGCGTCCCAGCGCTAGACCGACGCCGAATTCCGCCGCCATCAACGCGACAAAGACCGGAATGGCGTAGACGATCGCGTTCAATCCGCTCTCCTAAGGGGCGGCGCCGTAATATAAGATTACGACGGGCAGGCACGGAGTCAAAGCTCGACCGGCGCGCTCAGGTCAGCGCTTTGAGGCCGGCGAATATTGCGAGCGCCGACACGGCGGCGCAGACCCCCGCCGTCATTGCAAGACGCCAGCCGCCGAGCCGGCAAGGCTCGGGAAGCGCGGTCGCCGCCAGCGCCACCAGGATGCCGATCACGAGCGGCATCAGGAAGGCGTTGAGCGCCTGCGCGGCGATATTGAGCCAGACGAGGTCCGGGGCGAGCCAGACCGCCGCGCCGGAGCCAATCACGCAAATCGCGTAAATTCCGAAGAACCAGCGCGCCTCGAACGGCCGGCGCTCCAGCATCCGCCGGTAGCCCGCGACCTCGCCGACGCCCCAGGCCAGGGCCAGCGAGCAGACGATCGCCGCCACCAGGGAAGCGCCGAGCACGCCGGCCGCGAACACGGTCCTGCCCACGCCCGCCCCCAGCGCCGGGGTCAGGGCGGCGCTGATCTCGCCGACGCTGGAGAGGCTCGCGGGAGCGCCGCCAGTCGCCAACGCCGCCGCGGCGGCGACGAGCACCGCTGCGGTGAGGCACTGGGTGAGAATCGCGCCCGCCGCCGTATCCCGGCGGGCGTGGACCAGATCGCCCGGCTGGAGCTCTCTGTCGACGGTCGCCGATTGCTGGTAGAAAATCATCCATGGATTGAAAGTCGCGCCGATGATCGCCGCCACCATGAACAGAAATTGCCGGTCGCCGAGCGGCAAGTCGAGCGCGTCCCTCGCCAGCATTGAAAGGCTCGGCCGCGCGCGCCAGGCGACCGCAAAGAACGCCAGTTCGAACAGGCCGATGATCAGCGCCGCCCGCTCGACCCGGCGATAGGACCCGGCGCCGACGATGATGAGGAGCGCCGCCCCGGCCGCGGACAGGGTCAGGCCGCGCGAGAGGCCGAACATTTCGCCGATGCCGGCGACGCCGGTGAATTCCGTGATCAGCGACCCGACGGTCGCGGCCGCCAGCCCGGCGATCGCCAGCTGCGCCCATTTCAGTCCGAACCGTTCGCGGATCAGTTCGGCGTGGCCGCGGCCGGTGAAGACGCCGAGCCGAACCGTCAGTTCCTGCACCAGGTAAAGCACCGGGATCATCAGCAGCAACAGCGGCAGCAGCCGATAACCCCATTGCGCCCCGCCCTGCGCCGCAGTCACCACATTGCCGGCGTCGGTGTCGGCCAGCATGACCAGCAGGCCTGGTCCCCAAACAGCGGCCGCGCGGAGAAGCGATATTGTGCTGAGGCCGTTCGACCGGGCTTCGCCGCTCATTCTCCTAAAGGCTCCAGAGCGCTTCCCCTAAGCGCGAATGTGGCGGCGCCGAAGAGCGACGCGGCGCGACTAGGGGACGAGGAGCGATAAAGTCAACTGGCGAGAGGCGAATTGACGCCGCTTGGCGGGCCGCCCGACTTCCAGCCGTCGCGCAAACGCATCGAAAGTTTGGCGCCAAGCGGAAAACGCCCCATATTTCGGCAAGACGCGCCGCCGGAACGGCCGCGCGCGGCGGTGGCTAAAACGCAATGTCGTCGTCAAGGAGGCTCGCATGCCACAACGAAATACGCTTCCTGGGCTGATCTTCATCCTCATTTTCGCCGCGGCCCTGGCCATCGCCTATCCGAGCGCCAATGCGGGCGAGTACGTCTCCGCCGCCGTGATTGCGGTCGTCGGCTTCCTCGTCGCCTCGATCGTCGCCAATGCGGTCAAGGTCGCCAACCAGTGGGAGCGGATCGTGGTGCTTCGGCTCGGCCGCTTCCGCGGGCTCGAAGGCCCGGGGCTGTTTTTCATCATCCCGATCATCGAGATGGTCGCCTACCGCATCGACATCCGCGTCATCACCAGCACCTTCAAGGCGGAAAAGACGATGACGCGCGACACTGTGCCGGTCGACGTCGACGCGGTGCTGTTCTGGAAGGTGGTCGATCCGAAAATGGCGGCGCTGGACGTCGCCGATTATTTCGCCGCCATCAACTGGGCCTCCCAGACGGCGCTGCGCGACGTGATCGGCAAGACGATGCTCGCCGACATGCTGGAGGGGCGCGAGAAGCTGAGCGCCGAATTGCAGCGCATCATCGACTCGCGCACCGAACCCTGGGGGATCAACGTCATCTCGGTCGAGGTCAAGGACGTGCAAATCCCAGCCGCGCTGCAGGATGCGATGTCGATGCAGGCGCAGGCCGAGCGCGAGCGTCAGGCGCGGGTGATCCTGGGCGATTCCGAACGCCAGGTGGCGGAGAAATTCGCCGAGGCGGCGAAAACCTACGCCGACAATCCGACCGCCTTTCACCTGCGCGCGATGAACATGCTCTACGAGGGCCTCAAGCGCAGCAACGCCACCATCGTCATCGTGCCCTCGACCGCAGTCGAATCGATGCAGCTCGGCAGCATGCCCGCCATGGCCACAGTCGCCAGCGCCATCGCCCACACTCAGGCGGCAGGCGGCGCGGCCCCGCCGCCGGCGGAATGAGGTTAGGGTTCGCGCTTCGGCCGGGGCCGGCGCGTCGAGCGATCGCGATCGAAAATCCCAAAGGGGCCGTCGATGGACAGAAGACGCTTTTTGCAGACGGCGACGACCGCGTGCGCGCCCGGCCTGTGGCCGCGGGCGTTCGGCCCGGCGCAGGCGGCGGAGGCTAAGCGGCCGATGTCGCGCGTTCGTCCGGGCGAGGCGGGATGGCCGTCCGAAGAAAGCTGGAGCCGGCTTCGCTCGAATGTCGGGGGCCGGCTGATGGCTGTGCGATCGCCGCTCGCCGCCTGCGTGTCGGCGCCGTCGAGCGAAGAGTGCGCGCAGGTGTTCAAGGAATTGAAGAACCCCTATTACATCGGCGACGAGGCCGGGCTGACGCAGACGCTCGGCTGGGTCGACGCCTGGACCTCGCGGCCGAGCGCCTATGCGGTCGCCGCTCGAACGACGCAGGACGTCGTCGCCGCCGTCAATTTCGCGCGCGACAACAATCTGCGGCTGGTCGTCAAGGGCGGCGGCCACAGCTACCAGGGCACGTCCGATTCGGCCGATTCCCTGCTGATCTGGACCCGGCGCATGAACGCAATCACGTTGAACGAGGCTTTCGTCAGCGCCGGTTGCCCGGGCCGGGTCGAGCCGCTGAAAGCCGTCACCATCGAGCCGGGGGCGATGTGGGTTCAGGCTTACGACGCGGTGACGACCAAAGGCGGCCGCTATGTCCAGGGCGGGGGATGCATGACGGTCGGCGTCGCCGGCCTGATCCAGAGCGGCGGCTTCGGCAGCTTCTCCAAGGGCTTCGGCTTGGCGGCGGCGAGCCTGCTGGAAGCGGAGGTCGTCACCGCCGACGGAATCGTGCGCACCGCCAACGCCTGCATGAATCCCGACCTGTTCTGGGCTCTCAAGGGCGGCGGCGGCGGCAGTTTCGGCGTGGTGACGAAGCTGACCTTGCGCACGCATGACCTGCCGGAGTTCGTCGGCCCCGCGTTCATGACGATCAAGGCGGCCTCGGCCGACGCATACCGGCGGCTGATCGACAGGATCGTCGCGTTCTATAGCGAGGCTTTGTTCAATCCGCACTGGGGCGAGCAGATCGTCTTCCGGCCCGGCAATGTTCTCGCCATCGTCATGGTGTTCCAGGGGCTCGAACAGGATAAGGCGCAGGCCGCATGGCGGCCTTTCCTGGATTGGCTAAACGCCGCAAAGCAGGACTACGAATTCGTGCAGCCGCCGATCATCCTGGCCTTCCCCGCGCGCCGCTTCTGGGACCCGGCGTTTCTCAGAATGCTGACGGGCGTGGTGGTCGTCGACGACCGCCCCGGCGCGCCGCCGTCCAATGTGTTCTGGGCGGGCGATTCGGGCCAGGTAGGGCAGGTCCTGCATGGCTATCAGTCCGCCTGGCTTCCCGCCGCGCTGCTGCAAGAAGACCGGCGGCAAAGTCTTGGCGATGCGTTGTTCGCGGCCTCCCGGCATTGGGGCTTTTCCCTGCATGTCAACAAAGGGCTGGCCGGGGCCCCGGCGGAAGCGATCGCGGCGGCCAGGGACACCCCGATGAATCCGGCCGTTCTCGACGCCTTCGCGCTGGTCATCAGCGCCGCCGCAGGACCGCCGGCCTATCCCGGCGTCGCCGGCCGCGAGCCCGATCTCCCGCTCGCCCGCAATCACGCCCAGGCGATCGACAAGGCGATGAATGAGCTGCGGAAGCTGGTCCCAAACCCCGGCGCCTATGTCGCGGAGAGCGATTTCTTCGACGAACGCTGGCGCGAATCCTTCTGGGGGCCGAACTACGCCAGGCTGCTCGCGGTCAAGGACAAATACGATCCCGAAGGTCTGTTCTTCGCCCATCACGGGGTCGGCAGCGAGCGCTGGAGCTCCGATGGCTTCACGCGGTTGACCTGAGGCGAGGAAGCGAGAGCCCCGCGCGCGCCGCTCTACAGCGCATTCTTGCAAATGCGCCCGTTCTTCATGATCACGACCAGATTTTTCTCCGGATCGGCGATCAGTCCGATGTCGGCGGTCGGATCGCCGTCGATGAGCAGCAGATCGGCGAGCGCGCCCTCCTCCACCACGCCGAGCTTGCCGGGATAGGGGTTTCGCGGGCCCGACATCGCCAGCAATCCGGCGTTGACCGCCGTCGCCATCTTCAGAATCTCGACCGGGCTGTACCATTGCGCGAGCGACGCCAGAATCGCGCCCTGGCTCGCCGTCATGCCGGGTTCGAAGAGGATGTCGGTGCCAAAGGCCGTTTTCAGCTTATGCTTCTTCGCCAAACGATAGGCCGCGTCTGTTCCAGCATAGACCTTCATCGCTTTCGCCTGCCCGTCGG
Source organism: uncultured Alphaproteobacteria bacterium (assembly GCA_963835955.1). Taxonomy (GTDB): domain Bacteria; phylum Pseudomonadota; class Alphaproteobacteria; order Rhizobiales; family Beijerinckiaceae; genus Roseiarcus. The sequence goes on from CAWIHZ010000017.1 coordinate 208,600, forward strand.
GCGTCGGCATCGGGCTCGAATATTCGTTGTCCAGGAACGGCTGCATGCAGAGCCAGACGTCCCTTTCGGCGATCAGCCCCGCCGTCGCCTCGTCCATCAGTTGCCCGTGCTCGATGCATCGGACCCCGCCGCGGATCGCGGTCCGGATGGCGCGCGGCGTATAGGCGTGGACCGCGACATAGGTGCCCCAGTTCTCGGCGGCGTCGACGGCGGCGCGGAATTCGGCTTCGGTATATTGGCTGACGTCGATCGGATCATAGTTCGACGTCACCCCGCCTCCGGCCGCCAATTTGAGCTGGCTAGCTCCCAGCATCAATTGCTCGCGGGCGCGCGTGAGGACGCGATCGGCCCCGTCGGCGATGGCGGCGCCGCCGATCGCCTCGCCGCGGCTCGGCGGCGCGCCGGGCGCCGCCGGCACTTCGTAGGGAAAGCGAAAGTCGGCATGTCCGCCGGTTTGCGAAATCATCGCGCCCGACGGCCAGATGCGCGGGCCTTCAACGACGCCTTCGTCGATGGCGCGCTTGAGCGAGAAGCTCGGGCCCGCCATGTCGCGAACGCTGGTGAAGCCCCGCATCAGAGTCTTCTTGGCTTCGTGCGCCGCCGCCAGGTTGAGGTAACCGACGTCCGCCGTCATCAGAACCTCCAGCGGCACGGCCGCCATCATCGCGTGCCAATGCGCGTCGATGAGGCCCGGCATCAACACCCGCCCGCCGCAGTCGATGGTCTGGACATCGGCGCCCGCAGCGGCTTCGACCGGCTCAATCGCCTTGATCGCAGCGCCCTGAACCACAACTTTCAGGCCGCTCAAAAGCGCGTCCGACTTGCCGTCGAACACGCGGACATTGACGAACGCGATCGGCGCGCCGGCCGCGTCCTCGGGGCGCGCGGATGCGCTTCCCGCCCCGGCCGCGAAGGCGCCGATCGGCGCTGCGGTCGGAAGGATGGAAGAGGACCGGGCGAAATTCCCGCTTAGGCGCGCGTTGAGTCGCGCGAAGGCGGGGCTATGGCAGAGGCAGCCTATCGAACGGGGCGTCTCTTCGTCGTCCACGACGCATGCAAACATTGCCGCCTTCCGTGAGCCTTGGTCGTCGTCCTGTCGTAGAAGGAAACTCGCCCGGCGCGCGACGGTTCCGCAAACGCACGAAACGACCCATCCTCGAGCGCTAAAGGCGCGATTATTATGCCGGCGTCGGCGCGTCCTCGCGCAGCAGTCTCGTGTGCTTGAGCTCGGCCCAGAAGTCGGAGGGAATGGGATGGGTGAAGGCGGCGAGATTTTGTTCGACCTGGGCGCGCGCGATCGCGCCGGGAACGATCGAGGCGACGATCGGATGTCCGAGCGGGAACTGCAAGGCGGCGGCGGCCAAGGGCACGCGCCAACGCGCGCAGACGCGCTCGATATTCTTGACCCGCTCCAGAACCGCCGGCCCTGCCGGCTCGTAATTGTACATGGCGCCGGGCGCCGCGCCGGTGGCGAGAATGCCGGAATTATAGCCCCCGCCGATGACGACGCCGACGCCGCGCTCGGCGCAGCGCGGAAACTCGCTGTCGAGCACATCCTGTTCCAGCAGCGTATAGCGCATGGCGAGAAGGAAGAAGTCGATGTCGAACAGGTCAAGAAAGCGGGGAATCGAGCCCATCGTATTGAGGCCGGCGCCGACGCCCTTGATGACGCCCTGCCGACGCAGCTCGTCGAGCGCCCGCCAGCCGCTGGTGAACAGCTGATCGACATAGGCGTCCACCTTGGCCGCAAGTTTGTGATGCCAGGCGTCGAGATCGTGGATGAGCAGCAGATCGACGCTGTTGATGCCGAGGCGCTGGAGGCTGTCCTCGAACGAGCGCATCACGCCATCGTAGCCGTAGTCGAACGCGGTCTCGAATTCCAGGCCGCCGATCCATTCGCCACGCTCGAACGGCCCGCTCCCCAGCGGACGGCGCAAGACCCGCCCGACCTTGGTGGAGATGACGAACGTCTCCCGCGGCCTGCGGTAGAGCGCCCGGCCGAGCCGATGCTCGGCCTGTCCCCTTCCGTACCAGGGCGACGTGTCGAAATAGCGCACTCCTCCGTCCCATGCGGCCCCAATGACCGCCGCCGCCTCCTCGTCCTCGACCCGATCGAAGAGATCGCCCAGAGGCGCGGTCCCGAGACCGAGTTCGGTCACCCCGAGATTCGTGCGCCCGAGCTTGCGCGTCCGCAGTTGAGTTTCAGGCGGTGCGTTCATTTGTTCGAACCTCGGTGTCGGCCCTGATCCGGCCGGGCCATAGCCCGTTCGGAAGAACCGGGCGTCCTTCGACGGTCCACGCGGGAGAGGGCTTGGAGCGACGCGCTACTCCTCCGGCTCGGTGCCGAAGCGCAGCGGATAGCCCTTGGCGGCGCCCGCCTCGGTCGCCCGCGCCGCCTTGGTCTCGGCGATGTCCTGGGCGAAGACGGCGACGACGCACACGCCCTTGCGGTGCGCGGTCATCATCACGTTGAGCGCCTGGGTTTCGTTGAGGCGGAACACCGCCTTCAGCACCTGGACCACGAAGTCGCGCGGCGTGTAATCGTCGTTGAACAGAATGACCTTATGCAGTCGCGGACGTTCAATCTTGGTTTCCGTCTTGATGCGCGTCTTGGTTGCGATCTTGCTCATCGTTGCCCCTTGAGGCAGGCCCTTCGCCGATGCACGCGCTTATTCTCGCACGCGCAACCCGCCGGTTTCAAGCGGCGCGGCCTATCGCTGCCGGCAACTCTGCGTCGCAGGCGCCGATCGAAACGTCACGTTCCTGTGATGATCGGTCCGAGGCGCGGTTCTTGCGTCGAGACCATTGGTTCCGCCGATCCGCTTTTCCCCGAGGACGCCGCGCATGATGATGCGCAAGCGCCTCAATGGGCTGCTGACGGAACACGGAGAGCGCGAGGTTCCGCGCTGAGGCGAATGGCCGGCGGCCGCCCTGGCGACGCGCAAGGTCGGTCATGAGATTGGATTGCGCCGCCGCTGCTGATATCGTGAATGTGCCGAGGCCGGCGGGGAGTTTGAACGATGATCCTTCGACGCGCGATGGCGCTGAACGGCGTGGCGCTGGCGCTGCTGGCCGGGCCAGTCCGCGCGGGTCCCTGCACCCAGCAAATCTTCGATTTCGACGTCCTCCTGAGCAAGAAGCTCAGCGCCGCCGCCGAGGCGGGAAAGTCGGTCGCGCAGTCCCTGGCCGCGACCACCCACCGCCAGCCGACGCCGAAATCGATCGAAGAGGCGGAAGTGCAGATCGGCGACATTTCTGCCGCCGACGCCCAGGCCTTCACCGACGCGATGGCCGAGGCCCGCAAGGCCGACGCCGCCAGCGACGTCGCGGGATGCGAGAAGGCGCTGCGCAAGGCGGAGGCCATGCTCAAACGCTAGCGCGAAAACAAGGAAGACGGCGGGAAGATCCCAGGCGTGCGCTCGGCCTTCGTCGCGGCGACGCCTCGAACCGTCACGAACGGTCGTTTGAAGCCGAGGATTCGATCATGACGCTCGCTCCGCTTCTGAACGCCGCGCCGCTCATCCAGGCCCATGCGGCCTTCGCCTTCGCCGTGATCGGATTCGGCGCCGCGCCGTTGATGGCGCCGAAGGGAACGCCGCCCCCCGGGGGATCGGCTGGGCGTTGGCGACGCTGATGATGCTGGTCGCGGGAACGTCGCTGTTCATCCGCACGATCAGGATCTGGGGCACGTGGAGCCCCATCCATCTTCTGTCGCGGTTCACGCTGGCGGTCGTTCCCATCGGAGCCTGGGCTAGAATATTCGGCCTCGTACGCGCGCTACGTTGAAGAAGCACCGCCAGAGTGCATCGGCCTGGCAAATCACGGACAGCGATGAGACATCAAGGTCTGGGACTGTATGCTTGGTGTCGGCGCGGCGACAATGCCGGCAACTCGTACGCGTTCGCCGAATGGAGTGATCGACCTCGAAACCCTGTAGGAGCCCTATTAAATCGTGACCGCCTTCGACGCGCGCCGCAGGATGTCAAGAAGCTGAGTCCTGGTAGCGGTGCTCAAGTGATCGTGAAAGTACATGGATACCTTGTCGCCGTTCCGCCGGAAGTTAAGCCTGTCCAACAATTGGCGCGCCTGCAACTGGTCAAGCCCCCGAAAGATTTGCTCCACCTGCCGGACGCGCCCACCAAATCCAGCAACGTCGTTCGCCGCAAAGCGTCTTTCCAGAAGCGGCAGTAGCGCCACGTCAGGCGAAGCGACTCGGATAAATGTCGGATTTGGCGGTGGGGGAGGAGGAATATAGAGATGACTTCTCAATTCCTTGAGAGATTCCTTGCGAGCCGTCGGGTCACCGTGGCTCCGGATCACCTCGGATATAAAGGGGAACAGGTCACTGCTCTTGTCCCTTGCGTAATTCCAGTCTTCGACGATATGGGCCTGCTGTTCCGCGTTGTAATCGTCCCAGGCCTTGTCCTGGTCTAGTGGCGTGTATTCGTAGGCGGGGATGGAGGCCAACTCCCCCCAAAAAAGATAGGGCGCCACTGTCTCAACTACTTGCGCGGTCACTGAACTGGTCTTGACCCAGTCGCCGTGCAGATACTGCCAGACATGCGTCAATTCGTGAATGAATGTGTCGCACACACGACCAAATCCGCCGAAATAACGCCTTGAAGTCAGATCCATGCTCGCCATGTCCCCCAGATTGACTTGATAACGCATGAAGGGCATGCGGGCGCCCGGGTCGAACCCCTTATCGGTCCACGGCCGGTCGCCGAACCCAAGACCATCGCCAATTCCAATCTGATTTCCGGGCGGCAACGTGCCCCGGAATAAGTCCCAGGCGTACTGTTCCTCCCTCAAATTCATCGCTCTGTAGAACGTCGGTCGCCGCATCTTCAATTCCTCGAGCTTGATCGAAACCTTCTTTCTGTTTCGTCCGTTTCAAGAGAGGCCGTCCATCATGCCAAGCAGCTGACGCACTCCTTCACAACAGGACCTGCCCTCAGACCGTATAGCGCGACGAGATAGCCCATGGCGATGGGCGCCACCGTGACGCGGATCACACTATTAATTTCAGTTGCCCGCAGGCCCGGAACGATCGAGCCACGCCGCCAAAGTCCGACGACACGCGACCGGACACAACCAAGGAGGATTGGTCATGACCCTCGCTCCCCTCATCGACGCTTCGCCGGTCATCCAGTGTCACGCCGCTTTCGCCTTCGCCGCGATCGGCCTCGGCGCCGCGCCGTTAATGGCGCCGAAGGGAACGCTGCCGCACCGGACGATCGGCTGGGCGGGGGCGACGCGGATGATGCTGGTCGCGGGAACGTCGCAGTTCATCCGTACGATCAGGATCTGAGGCCCGTGGAGCCCCATCCATCCTTTGTCGCGGTTCACGCTGGCGGTCGTTCCGCTGGCCATCCTGCGCGCGCGACGCACGAGGTTCGCGCCCATCGCTTCGCCATGATCTGGATTTACGCGCTCGCCCTCGTCCTGACCGGCTTCTTCGCGCTCTGGCCGAGCCGCATCATGAACAAGGCAGTCTTCGGCGGCTGACGCGGCCGCGCCCCGCATCCCGCCCGTTTCGCGCCGCATTCAACACAATTGTGAGCGTGCTTCCGCAGCGCTCGCCTTGCGGTTGCGGCGCGAGGGCGCCACAAGGGCTCCGCCTCGAAGAGTCCTCTATGCGCTCCGCCGTCCTCACCGCCTTCATCATCGCGACCGCCCTGTTCATGGAGAACATGGACGGGACCGTGATCGCAACCTCGCTGCCGGCGATCGCGCTCGACCTTCACCAGGACCCGATCGTCCTCAAGCTGGCGCTGACCTCCTACATGCTGACGCTGGCGGTGTTCATCCCCGCCTCGGGCTGGGTCGCCGACCGTTTCGGCGCCCGCACGGTGTTCTGCTCCGCGATCGTCGTTTTCACCATCGGCTCGATCCTGTGCGGCGCTTCGAACTCGCTTCCGACCCTGATCGCGGCGCGGGTGTTTCAGGGGCTCGGCGGGTCGATGATGGTGCCGGTCGGGCGGCTGGTGCTGTTGCGCACCGTGCCCAAGAGCGATCTCGTCAACGCGCTCGCCTATCTCACCGTGCCGGCGCTGATCGGGCCGGTCGCCGGGCCGCCGCTCGGAGGCTTCATCACCACCTATTTCCAGTGGCGCTGGATCTTCTGGATCAACGTCCCGATCGGAATCATCGGCGTCCTGCTGTCGCTCAGGTTCATCGCCAACCTGCGCGAGCAGGCGGTGCCGCGCTTCGACGTCAAGGGATTTTTTCTCTCCGGCCTCGGCCTCCTCGGTCTCATTTCCGGCCTGTCGCTGATCGGACGCGGGATGGCGCCGTTCTGGCTCGTGGCGGCGATGATCGCGATCAGCGTCGCGCTGCTGGCGGCCTATGCGGCGCATGCGCGGGGCGACGATAACGCCATCCTCGACCTGAAGCTCCTCCGACTGCCGACCTTCCGCGCCGGCGTCGCGGGCGGGCTCATCTTCCGCGTCGGCATCGGCGCCCTGCCCTTTCTGCTGCCGCTGCTGCTGCAGATCGGTTTCGGCCTGACGCCGTTCGAATCCGGCTCGCTGACCTTCGCCGCCGCCGCTGGCGCGCTGGCGATGAAGTTCACCGCCTCGACCGCGCTGCGCTGGTTCGGATTCCGCCAAACCCTGGTCGTCAACGGCCTGATCTCGGGAGCGTTCCTGGCCTCCTGCGCCCTGTTCACGCCGACGACGCCGCACTGGGTGATTTTCGCCGCCCTGCTCGTCGGCGGTTTCTTCCGCTCGCTCCAGTTCACGGCCCTCAACGCCATCAGCTACGCCGACATCGACCCGCCGCGCATGAGCCGCGCCACCAGCTTCGCCAGCGTCTCCCAGCAGACGTCGGGCGCGGTCGGCATCGCGGTCGCGGCCCTGTGCATCGAATCGATTCAGCTCGGCTACGGCGACGCGACGCTTGGCGCGCGCGACATCTCGCTCGCCTTCGTCATGGTGGCGCTGATTTCGAGCCTCTCGATCCTCATCTTCGCCCAGCTTTCGCCCGACGCCGGCGCGGCGGTCTCGGGCAAGGCGACGACCAGCGAAGAGCGCGCGGCCGCGGCGGCGGAGTGAAGTGAAGCGATGGCGACGCGTCCAATGACCGCGTCTACAATTCGCGCCTAAAGGCAGCAGAGCGGAGCGCGCGTCAGACGCTATATCGGGGGCCGTTGCGTGTCATAAAAACTCGGGTCCGCCATGCATTTCTTCCACTCGGCCTTGCGAACTTTACCCTTCAGGTTTTTCGGGTCGATCTTCTGGTGGCACTCCAGTTTCTTGCCGACGAACGCATTCTTGTAATGGCCCCTGAAGGCATTGAATGTGTTCCTGGCAGTCGCGTCGGGGCTTGGCCCGGCCAGAGCCAAGAGGCAGATAGAGAGAATTGCGATTTTTCTGCGACGCACCGGACATCTCCGACTTTTTTTGGTAAGAAACCTGCGATACTCAATTCTCGCCGCTTCCGCCCCCGGAATCCCCGACCCGGCGTTGTTTCCCCCCGACGCCGCGCCCGGAGCGTTGGAGCTTTGAGATCACTCCATCAGATCCGGCTGCTCCTTGATGATCCTCGCATAGAGCGGCTGGAACTGGAACCAGCCGGCGAAAGCCGAGCCGATGATGGCGTGCGCCTGCGCCGCGGCTTCAGGCGAAATCATCTTGAGCGTCTCGCCGTCGCGCAGCGCCGCCTCAGCCAGCAACTGCACCTGACAGGAACGCTCCATGGTGATGAACCACCAGACCGCTTCGTCGACGCTTCGGCCGACCGTGATCAGGCCGTGGCTCTGCAGGATCGCGGCCTTCATCTTGCCGATGGCGTTGGCGATCCGCTGGCCTTCGTCGAGTTCGACGGCGACGCCGCCGAAGTCGTCGTAAACCGCGTGGTCGTTAAAGAAAGCGCAGGCGTCCTGGGTGACCGGCGCCAGCGGACGGCCGAGGGTCGAAAAGGCCCGGCCGTAAGTCGAATGGGAATGGGCGGCGGCGACGGCGTCGGGCCGGGCCGCGTGAACGCGCGAATGAATGACGAAAGCGGCCGTGTTGACCGGATAATCGCCGTCCACCACCTTGCCGTTGTGGTCGCAGCGGATCAGGTTCGAGACCTTGATCTGGCTGAAATGCACCCCGAACGGATTGACCCAGAAGGTGTCCGGAAATTCCGGATCGCGCGCGGTGATGTGCCCGGCGACCCCCTCGTCGAAACCGAATTTCGAGAACAGACGGAAGCCGGCCGCCAGTCTTTGCTTCCGGTGCAGCCGCTCCTCGGCGTGGGTCTGGAAGGTCGGGGGCTTCGGCAGCTTGGCTATCTGCGCCGCCAGATCTTTCTGCTCCCTGGTCTGGACGTTCATGACGTTTCCTCCGATGAATTTCGTCTGGCGACAATTCCTGAAAGCCGCGTCGCGCTCTCCCTGCGGAGTTCGGAGCGCCAAGGCTTCGATCGCGCCTCTCGCGCCGCCTGGCGGGACGCGACATTTCGGAGGCGATAGACTACGCTTCGGGAACATTGGGGGCAACGGCGCCCGCGCACCCGCGGTCCGTTCAGGATTCGAAATAGCTCGGCTGGTCGATATCGGCGATCAGCCCGGGCTCTTTCGGCTCCCAGCCCAGGAGCGCCCGGGTTCGCGCGCTCGAGGCCGGGACGTTAAACGCCGCGAACCGCGCGAACCAGCCAAAATGGTCGGCCGCCTCTTCAGGGGACTTGGCGACCACCGGGACGTTCAATCCGCGGCCGATCGCGCCGGCGATGTCCTTGAACGGCACGCCCTCTTCGGCGACCGCGTGATACGGGCCCCCGGCGGCGCCGCGCTCGAGCGCAAGGCGGAAGACAGGGGCGGCGTCGAGCCGGTGGACCGCCGGCCAGCGGTTGAGGCCGTCGCCGATATAGGCGGAGGCGCCCTTCTCGCGCGCGATCCCGATCAGAATCGCAATGAAGCCGTGATCGCCGCGGCCATGAACCGACGGCGGAAGGCGGACCGCCGACGCGCGCACCCCGCGCGCCGTCAGCGCCGCCGCGGTCGCTTCCGAAGCGCGGGGATAGGCGCCGGAGGGGGGAACGGGAGCGTCCTCCTCGGTCCCGAGACGGCCCGACGCCAAGAGCGCGAGGCCGGAGGTGACGAGCAGGGGGCGGTCGGAACCTTCGAGGGCTGCGCCGAGCGCCTCGATCGCCCGCCGGTCCAGCTCGCAGTTATCCGCGAATTTCGAGAAATCATGGTTGAAGGCGGTGTGGATCACGCCATCCGCCGCGGCCGCGCCGCTACGCAGGCTTTCCAGGTCTTCCATCGACCCGCGATGGACCTTGGCGCCTGTCGCAGCCAGCCCCGCCGCCCCTGCGTCAGACCGCACGAGGCCGAGGACCTCGTGTCCCGCGGCGATCAGGTCCTTTACCACCGCTGAGCCGACCCATCCGGAAGCTCCAGTGACGAAAACACGCATGACGGCTTCTCCTTACGCTCGGCTTGATGACCGCCTTGGCGGCCCGTTGGGATCGAGATAGGAGATCGAGGGAATACGATCTATGCTGTAGCGTTCGTATTATCTTCGCAATCGTCCGGAATAGCCCATGGACCCGCTCTCAGACGTTCTGTCGCTCTTGAAACCGCGCAGTTACAAGGCCGGCGGCTTTGACGCCGGCGCAGAGGTCTGCATCCGGTTCCCTCAGCATGAAGGCATCAAATGCTACGCCGCGGTTTCCGGCGAGTGCTGGCTCAGCGTGGAGGGCGTCCCCGACCCGGTGCGCATCAGCGCCGGGGACTGCTTTCTGCTGCCGCGGGGGCGTCCTTTTCGCCTCGCCACCGACCTGTCCTTGCCGCCGATCGACGCCATCACGCTGTTTCAGACCAGGCCGAACGGCGGCGTCGCCTCCTGCAACGGCGGCGGGATGGGCTTTATCGTCGGCGGCCACTTCGTGCTCGACGGCGATCATGCCGGCATTCTGCTGGGGATGCTGCCGCCGATCGTTCATATTCGCAAGGAATCCGACAAGGCGGCGCTGCGCTGGTCGATCGAGCGAATGCGGCAGGAGCTGCGCGAGCCGCGGCCGGGCGGCTTCCTGGTCGCGCAACATCTCGCTCACTTGATGCTGGTCGAGGCGCTCAGGCTGCATCTGGCGGAGGGGCTGAAGGGCGGCGTCGGCTGGCTTTTCGCGCTGGCGGACAAGCAGATGAGCGCGGCGATCGCCGCCATGCACGAGGATCCGGCGCGGCGCTGGACGCTGCAGTCGCTGGCCGAGCGCGCCGGCATGTCGCGGACGACCTTCGCCCTGAAATTCAAGCAGACGGTCGGGGCGTCGCCGATGGACTACCTGACGCGCTGGCGAATGCTGCGGGCCGGGGACAGGCTGGCGAATTCCGCCGATCCCATTTCCGCCATCGCGCTGTCGCTCGGCTACGAATCCGATAGCGCCTTCAGCACCGCCTTCAAGCGGGTCATGGGCTCATCGCCGCGGCGATATGGCCGCGGCCGGAATCCGGCGGCTTCCCCGCCGCATCGCGAGCGGGACGCCGCCCGCGCCGACCGGCTCGAACCTGCCGCAGTTTGATGAGGCGCGATGCGGCCTCTCCTCGGCGTGGGTCTTGATTGTCGTGGGGTCGTCCCGTTCAAATTCTGATGCAATTCCTTGCTGAAAATCCAAAGCCGCGTTAGTGTGCCTATCGTCATGAACAAAGCAATCGAAAACGCGAGACCGAGGAACGGGGCGGAATCGGTCGGCTCGGCGCCCGCGGGCGCATATCACACAGTGTACGTGATCTTTATTAACCCTGATGATTTTTTTCGTCTGGATTCGCTCCAACCCATTGAAAAGTCCCGTTTCGCACGAGAGAATCCAAGCAAATCCAAGCAAATCCAAGCGCTTTTTTATTTGGTTTTGCTTGGTTTTTCTTGGTCTGGCTTGGATCGGCTTGGAATAATTTGGCGCGGCCGATGCTTCGCGCTCGTTTCACATGATTTGACAGGGATAGAGCCGCCCCCCGCTCAGGCCGCCCCGGGCTGAGCCTTCGTTCCCCTGAATCCCGTCCCCAGTACGTAGAGCTCGGCGCTGTCGGCGCGGCTGGCTTTGGGCTTGACGTGGCGCACGGTCGTAAAGCCGCGCTTCAGCCGCGCCAGCAGCTCGCCCTCGGCGCCGCCTTGCAGCACCTTGGCGAGGAAGAAGCCGCCCGGCGCCAGCACTTCGGCGGCGAAGTCGGCGGCGAGCTCGACGAGGCCCATGATCCGCAGTTGATCGGTCTTGCGGTGGCCGGTGGCGTTGGCCGCCATGTCGGACAGAACGCCGTCGGCGGGGCCGCCGAGCCATTCCCGCAACAGCCGCGGCGCCTCGGGGTCGTGGAAGTCCATTCGTTTGAACTCGACGCCCTCGACCGCGTCCATCTCCAGGAGATCGATCGCGATCACCTGGCCCCTGCCGGCGCGGGCCTCGGTTTGAGCCGCCGCGATCTGGCTCCAGCCGCCGGGCGCGGCGCCGAGATCGACGATGCGCTGGCCGGGGCGGAAAAGCTTATATTTCTCCGCGATCTCCAGGAGCTTGTAGGCGGCGCGGGATCGATAGCCCTCGCGCCTGGCCTGCGCGACAAAAGGGTCGTTGAGCTGGCGTTCGAGCCACATTTTCGAGGAGAGCGAGCGCTTGCGCGCGCTCTTCACTCTGGTCTTCAGCGCCCGGCCGCCCTCGCGCCCCGAGCCGCCGCCCGTCATCGCCGCCGGCGCCGCCGCCGGTGCGGACCGACGCCATCCTCGCGCATCATCTGGCTGAGGATTCCCTCGCGCAGGCCCCGGTCGGCGATCCGCAGCCGCTCGGCGGGAAACTCGCGCCGGATCGCCTCCAGGATGGCGCAGCCGGCGAGCACCAGGTCGGCCCGATCCTGGCCGATGCAGGCGTTGGCGGCGCGCTCGGCGTAGCTCATCGAGCGCAGCCGCGCGACCGCGCCGTCGACCTGCTCTCGGCCGAGCCAAAGGCCATCGACAGCGCGGCGGTCGTAGCGCGACAGGTTGAGATGGACGCCGGCGATCGTCGTCACCGTGCCCGAGGTCCCGAGGAGATGGAAGCGCGCGCAGCGGGTCTCGTCGGCGACCCGGGCGACGAAGGGGGCGAGCGCCTCGGCGACGTGGGCCGTCATCGCGGCGAAGGTTTCGTCGCTCACATCCACGCCGCCGAACTTTTCCGCCAGCGACACGACGCCGAGCCTCAAGGATTCCCAAGCCTTCACCCGGCGCAGGTGGCGCCGCGAAGGATCGTCGGCGCGGAGCCAGATAATTTCCGACGATCCGCCGCCGATGTCGAACATCACCAGCGATCTGGCGTCACGGTCGGCGAGATCGCCGACGCCGGCCGCGGCGAGATGCGCCTCGGTCTCGTGGTCGACGATTTCGAGATCGATGCCCAAGCGCTCGCGCACTTCGTTGACGAAGGCCCGCCCGTTAGCGGCCGAGCGGCAGGCCTCGGTCGCGATCGCGCGGGCGCGGGTGACCCCGCGCGAAACCATCTTGTCGCGACAAATCCGCAGCGCTTCGACAGTGCGCGCGATCGCCGGCTCGCTTAATCGCCCAGTCAGCGACAGGCCTTCGCCCAGGCGGACGATGCGCGAGAACGCGTCGATGACCCGGAAGCCCTCGCTCGTCGGCCGTGCGACCAGGAGCCGGCAATTGTTGGTGCCCAGGTCCAGAGCCGCGTAGGTCCCGGCCGGCCCTCCGCCCAGAACGGCGGAACCGCCCCGAGAAACCGAAGGCGGCGAAGAGATCTGCTGGCCCGGACTCAACGTGGATGATTGAGTCAAACGAAATCCTCGGCGACGCCCGGACGAAACGAATCCCTCCGCGGCGACTTTATGGCGGGAATGTAACAAGCTTGACGAAGGATGCAACGCGGGGGGATCGGATCCGTCGCTCCCACTTCCGGGCGCCCCGACGCCGCGACACGAGGGGTCAAGGCTTGAAGAACGGGTGACGGACGCTGTCGCCGACCTTGAGCCCGATCGCCGCCGCTGCGCCGCCGTTGAGTTCGAGCACGGCCGCACAGGGCGCGCCGGAGGGAATGGCGCGCTCTGACAGCGGTTCGGCGTTGGCGACGATCTTCGTCACGATTCCGGAGCGGGAAATGAAAATCATGTCGAGCGGGATGTAGGTGTTCTTCATCCAGAACGACACGGGACCGTCGTGGTCGAATTCGAACAGCATGCCTTGGTCTGCGGGCATGAAGCGGCGATTCATCAGGCCGATCTCCCGGGTCGCCTCATCGGCGGCGATTTGGACCTGAAAGGCGTGACTCCCGCTGGCGGTGACGATCCGCAGCGTCTCGAGTTCCTTCGGCGCGGACCGGAACAGCGAGAAAGCCGGCCGCCAGGATCAGCGACAACGCTGTCCAAAGGCGAATTCGGATCGCGCTCATCGCTCTGCTCTTTCGTCCCGGATCGAGGGCAAGACGCCCGCATAAGGCGTGGCGCCAAGGCCTGCTGCGCCGACCTCCGAGCTCAGCGAACCGAAGGCGCCCGCGAGGCAAGGTTTCAAGAGTCGAAGTTTCAAGAGGAATACGCGGCCCCCGTCAAGCCGCCACTCCAACGCTCGCGCTTCGTCTGAGGCCTGAAGCGTCAGTGCGGCGCCAGGAGTTTCGAGCCGTCGAGCGGGCGCACTTCGGCCGCGATCAGCCCCTTCGGTCCCGGACCGAAACGCGCCAGCATGCTGTCGCCAGGCTTGGGATCGACGAAGCCGTAGCGACGCAGCGTCTCCATGTGGACGAAGATGTCTTCGGTGCCCTCCCCCCGGGTCAGGAAACCGAATCCGCGCGAGCGGTTGAACCACTTCACGATGACAATCTCGAATCCGCCGACCGAACTGGCCTGCGCGCGAGTGCGCGCGGGAGCCAGCGCCATCGCCTGGATTCCTTCAGGCTCGCTGACGGAGATCACTTTGAAGACCTGAAGCCCGCGCTCGCGCCGCTGCGCCTCGGCGACAACCCGCGCGCCCTCGCGGATCGCGGAGAAACCGTCGCGCCGAACGACCGTCACGTGAATGAGGACATCCGACCCGCCGTCGTCCGGCACAATAAACCCGTAACCCTTGGCGGCGTCGAACCACTTAACGTGGCCCGCGATCTCGACGAGCTCCACCGGACGTTCGTCCGATGGCTCGGTCCGCGCCGTCGCGGCCAGTGGTTTAACGAAGTCCTCGCTCAATTCGGCACCCACTCAACGCGTCGCGAAAATCCCCGCCGCCTTCGAACCCCAAGAGCCTACGACCGGAACCATCCGCCCTGGTCTCCTCCACGCGGTGGAGACCCACGACCACAAGTGATTCTATCGACGAGGATATCAAATCATCCGGCGATGAATATGCAAAACATGCCAAACTTGAGCGTAGCTGTGGATACCCGGCGAATAATTCCGCCGAGCGCGCATCGACCGACGAAAATGCTCTGCGCAGCGCGTCGCAACCATGTCGCTACGTCAGGGCGCAGGGGGCGTTCTCTTAGTCGCTTTCGTCTTCCGGTTCCGGGGGCGGCGCCAGACCCTCGAGACCGCGCAGCAGATCCTCCTCCGTCATGCGGTCGAACTGGGCGTCGGCGCCCAGCTCGATCTGCGCCTGAGGGTCTGGATTGACCATTGGCGGGGCCGCCTCGGCTTCGGGTTCGTCCACCTCGACGTGCTTCTGCAGAGCGTGGATCACATCCTCGCGAAGATCGCCGGGAGATAGTTTGCCGTCGCCGATCTCGCGCAGGGCCACGACCGGATTTTTGTCGTTGTCGCGTGGAACATTGATGGACGAACCAGAGGAAATGGAGCGGGCGCGGTAGCTGGCCATCAGAACCAGATCGAAGCGATTGTCGACCTTGTCGATGCAATCCTCGACGGTGACGCGAGCCATGGAGGTTCCTCGGGTAGGAATTCACAGGATAGGAAATGAAGCGCGGGTCGTACACCGGCCGTCGCGGCGACGCAAGTTGTTTGTCTTTTCCTTTCTTGAATTTGTTCGACCACACCGCGAATCGAAATAGGGCGGGACAGAACCTCTCACCCCTGGACGTTCGTTTCCGCGCGCCCCGCGCGCATCCGCCCGAGCGCGTCTCTGAACGCCTCGGCGAACCGCTCCGCATCCCTTCCCGTCGACGCCCATCCGAGGCTGATGCGGACCGCGCCGCGCGCCAGTTTCGGCGAGACGCCCATGGCCGCGAGCACGTGCGACGGCGTCACTTTTCCCGAAGTGCAGGCCGAGCCGGAACCGACCGCAACCCCGGCGAGATCGAGCGCGATCATCAAGGTCGCTGCCTCGACGCCTGGAACTGCGAAACACAAGGTGTTGGGCAGACGCGGCGCCGCTTGGCCGAAGATCACGGCGTCGGGCGCCGCGGCCCTGACGGCGTCGGTGAAATGCTCGCGAAGCGCTAAGAGCCGGTCGGCCTCCCGATCAAGCTCGTCGAAGCATATGCGGGCGGCGGCGGCGAATCCGGCAACCGCCGCGACGTTTTCCGTGCCGGCGCGGGCGCCGCGCTCCTGGCCACCGCCGCGGATCAGCCGCTCGCCGATGCTGAAGTCGGCGCGCGCCGTCGCCAGCGCCCCCGCGCCCTTGGGTCCGCCCATCTTGTGGGCCGAAAGCGCCAGCACGTCGGCGCCAAGTCCAGCGATGTCGCAGCTGGTCCGCCCGGCGAGCTGGACGGCGTCGCAGAAGACGAAGCCGCCGGCGGCGTGGATCAGCGCCGCCGCCTCGGCGACCGGTTGCACGACTCCAGTCTCGTTGTTCGCGGCCTGCAGCGCCAGCAGGGCCCTCCCCGGCCTCCGGCTGGCCGCCTCCAGCCAATCGAGGTCGACGCGCCCGTCGTCGCAGAGCGGAGCGATCTCGGTCGCGGCGGCGGTAAAGCGATGGCCCGCCAAAACGCAAAGATGCTCCCCGGCGCCGACAATCAGCCGCCGGATCGGCGTCCCGCCCGGTCCGACGCCAAGCAGCGGATTGAGCGCGTAATTTGCAGCTTCCGTGGCGCTGGAAACAAAGGTCACGCTACGGGGCGTCGCCGCGGCGAGGCGGGCGACGTCGGCCCGAGCATCCTCGACAATGCGTCTCGCCGCCCGACCTTCCGCATGGACAGAGGAGGGATTGCCGACTGTCTCCATCGCCGAAAGCGCCGCCTCCCGCGCTTCGGGGCGCAACGGCGCGGTCGCGTTGTAGTCCAAATAGGTCCTCAACTTCGGCCTATCGGCGGTCATGACGGCTCCAGCGGCACAGGATCGAAAAGACGCCCGCGGGCAATTCACGCGCCCGCGCAGCCGTTTTTCCTTGCAATCGCGGGCGCCCCGCATGCTATGAGGCTGCCTCCGGGGCGAGCCCCTTTCGAGCGATCGAGTCCTGCGCGCGCGGATATCGAGACATACGCGCGCGGGTCTTGCGCCGCAAGGCGCATTGCGGGCCGCCGGTAGCCTGGAGTCTTTATGCCCGAGGTTTTCTTCAATGGTCCCGCCGGTCGGCTGGAGGGGCGTTTTCATCCCGCCAAGCAGCGCGGCGCGCCGATCGCGGTGGTCCTCCATCCGCACCCCCAATTCGGCGGCACGATGAACAATCAGATCGTCTACAGCACCTATTACAACTTCGCCGAACGCGGGTTTTCGGTGCTGCGCTTCAATTTCCGCGGCGTTGGGCGCTCGCAGGGCGCGTTCGACCACGGCCAGGGCGAATTATCGGACGCAGCCTCCGCGCTCGACTGGGCGCAGTCGATCAGCCCGGAAGCGCGCGCCTGCTGGATTGCCGGCGTGTCCTTCGGATCCTGGATCGGCATGCAGCTGCTGATGCGACGGCCGGAGATCGAGGGTTTCATCTCGATTGCGCCGCCCGCCAACCGTTTCGACTACAGCTTTCTCGCCCCCTGTCCGTCATCCGGCCTGTTCGTGCACGGCGACAAGGATCGCGTGGCGCCCGTCAAGGAGGTCTTGGCGCTGATCGAGAAGCTCAAGACCCAGAAGGGCATCGTCATCGAGCATGCAGTGATTCCCGAGGCCAACCACTTCTTCGAGGATTGCATCGACGATCTCCAGGGAGTCGTGGGCGCTTATCTCGACCGGCGGCTCGGCATGCCGCGTCATACGCCCCCGCCCGCGCGCAAGGAGCGCGCGAAGCCGGCCGCGCCGCAGAACGGCAAAGCGTGAGGTCTTTCCAGGTGTCGCTGATCACGACCACGGAGGAACTCGAATCCGCCTGCCTGCGCATGGCGCGCGACATGTTCGTCACCGTCGACACCGAATTTTTGCGCGAGACCACCTTCTGGCCGATCCTCTGTGTGGTTCAGCTCGCTACCGACCAGGAAGCCCTGGCGATCGACGCGCTCGCCGAAGGAACTCGATCTCCAGCCTCTCCTGCGGCTGATGGCCGACGAAAGCGTGGTCAAGGTCTTCCACGCGGCCCGCCAGGACCTCGAAATCTTCTGGAAACTCTCCGGCGTCCTGCCGACGCCCCTTTTCGACACCCAGGTCGCGGCAATGGTTTGCGGCTACGGCGAACAGGTCTCCTACAGCGAGCTCACGCAATCGATCTGCGGGGTCACGATCGACAAGTCCTCGCGATTCACCGACTGGGCGCGCCGCCCGCTGGCCGAGGCGCAGATTGAATATGCGATCGGCGATGTGACCCATTTGCGCGAAATCTACAAGATGCTGTCGAGGCGCATCGAGGCGGAAGGGCGCCGGTCCTGGCTCGAAGACGAGATGAAGGTCCTTCTCTCGCCGGCGACTTACGAGCAACATCCCGAACGCGCCTGGGAGCGCTTCCGGACCCGCGCCCGCAAACCGCGCGATCTGGCGGTGCTGATGGAGCTTGCCGCCTGGCGTGAGAGGGAGGCGCAGACGCGCGACGTGCCGCGGGCCCGCGTTCTGAAGGACGACGTGCTGATCGAATTGTCTCTCGCCGCCCCGCGCGGCGTCGAGGCCCTCGGCAATCTTCGTGCCTTCCCCCGCGGCATGGAGCGATCGCGCGCGGGCGGGGAGATTCTGGAGGCGATCGAACGCGGCCTGGCTCGCGATCCCAAGTCATTGCCGAAAGTCGAGCGCGAGCGCCGCAACGGCGTCAATGTCGGGGCGACGGTGGAGCTTCTCAAAGTGCTGTTGCGGCAGGTCAGCGACGAAAGCGGCGTCGCGGCCAAGTTGATCGCGACCGTCGACGATCTCGAGGCGATCGCCGCCAGCGACAAGGCCGATGTTCCCGCGCTCGACGGCTGGCGGCGAAAGCTGTTTGGCGACCGGGCGATTGAACTCAAACATGGCCGCCTCGCGTTGACGGTCGAGAACGGCAAGGTGGTGACGCTGGAATGGCGGGAGGCCGCCGGACCGGAGGCGGCGCCTTAGCGCCCCTTCACCAAATCGGCGGCGGCTTGGTTCAGCGCGTGCCTTCCAAAGCGCTCGGCGTGGAGTCTCAGCCGCGCCTACGCGCTCGATCGAGCGTCTCCTCGACAAAATCGTCCATCCGTTTTGCGACGATTCTAATATCGAACATCGCCTCCGCGCGGGCGCGGCCGGCGCGCGCGAGCTCCGAGCGCCGGGCGGGCGCGTCCATAAGAGAGACGAGCCCGGCCGCGACGCTCTCGGCGTCGGTAGGGTTGACCATCACGGCGTCGGGGCCACAGACTTCGGCGAGGCCGCCGAATCCCGAAGTGACGAGCGCCGCGCCGCTTGCGAGGGCCTCGAGGGCCGTGCGCCCGAAGGGCTCAGGCGATTTGGTCAGCGCCATTCCAATCGCGGCCTTCTCCCATGCCGCCTTGACTTCGGCGTAAGGCAGGCTGGCGTCGACCCTGACTCGGCCGCCGAACGCTCTGGCGGCGTCATGAAGCGCCTGAACGGTCCGCGGCTCCCTGTCGACGGCGGACAAAATGAATCGGGCGCCCCACTCCGGCCGTGACGGCAGCGCGCGCGCCATCGCCCCCATCGCCTCGATGTGGCCTTTGTCTTCGAGCGCTCGGCCGACGCAGAGGATCGTTCTCTCCTTGGGGGCCTCAAAGGACCAGTCGGCCGTATCCAGTCCGTTCGCGACGACCCTCATCGGCGCGGGCGAGTCGGGGAAGTTCGCGCGGAAACAATTCTCGCAGTCCTGGCTGACAAAAACGAAGCCGGAAAGCTGACGCAGCTCCTGGCCGCGCACGACCCTTTTGACCGCGCCATATGGCGCCTTCTCGTAGGCGTGGCTGTGCAAGATCACCGGAACGCCTGACGTCGCCGCGATCACCGCCGCGGCCGGCAGGTGATTTTCGACGATTGCGAGATCGATCCCGCGCCGCCGCAGCAGACGCCCGACGCCCCAGGCCTTGCCGAGATTGCCGCCGATCGAGACGTCGGGAACCGTCGCGATCTCGACGCCCTCGAATGGTTGGTCAACGCTCGGGCAGACGATGAGGATCGAGCGCCGGTTTCGACTGTGCAGCGCCAGATCGCGAACGCAGAGTTCGACCGATGACGCAAGGCGCGGGCCGAAATGCGCGTTGCGCAAAAGGACGTACGCGATTTTCGGCTCACGCCCCATGACTGACCTCGGCGGCGCCGCTCGGGTCGCGCGCGCCTCGGGTCCATACACTCCGGCCCGCGAGGCGACAATCATCGACAACGATTGCCGCGCGCCGCGAATTTTGCTTGAAGAGCGGGCGGCGTGCGGACGGATCGAACGCGCCGCGGACCGCACGGGGGTGGGCGAAGGGCGCGCGCGATCGATGGTCTCCACCAGGAAACGCGGCGGCGGCCGCCTCACTCATATCGGCGCCAAGGGCGAGGCGCGCATGGTCGACGTCTCGAACAAGGATACGACGAGCCGCGTGGCCGTCGCCGAAGGCCGCGTGCGCATGAAAAAGGCGACGCTGGCCGCGATCCTGGCCGGCGACGCCAAGAAAGGCGACGTGATCGGGGCGGCGCGCATCGCCGGGATCATGGCCGCCAAGAGGACCGCCGAGCTCATCCCGCTTTGCCATTCGCTGCATCTGACCGAGGCGGCGGTCGACATCACGCCCGACCAGAGCCTGCCGGGACTCAACGTGCGGGCCGAGGCGCGTTGCGCCGGTCCGACTGGCGTCGAGATGGAGGCGCTGACCGCGGTCTCGATCGCCTGCCTGACGATCTACGATATGGCCAAGGCGATCGACCGGGGCATGAGCATCGAGGGTGTGCGGCTCGTGGAGAAACGCGGCGGCAAGTCAGGCGAATGGCGTGCCTGAGGAGAAGAGCGCATGAACGGAATGATCACCGTTGAGGATGCGCTGGCGCGCGTGCTCGCTTCGGTCGATGCGCCCCTTGCCGAAGAGCGGGTCGCGCTCGAGGCCGCTCACGGCCGCGTGCTGGCGCGGAATTTGAGCGCCCTGCGCACCCAGCCGCCCTTCGCCAATTCCGCCATGGACGGCTACGCCGTGCGCGCCGCCGATACGGCCAAGGCGCCCACGGCCTTGACCGTGATTGGCGAATCCGCGGCGGGACGCGCATTCGTCGGCGCGATCGGCCCCGGCCAGGCAGTGCGCATCTTCACCGGGGCGCCGATGCCGGACGGCGCCGATGCGATTGTCGTCCAGGAGGATGTCGGCCGCGATGGCGGACGCATCAGTCTGTCGGCTGCGGTTTTCCCCGGCGACAACCTGCGTGCGGCGGGAATGGATTTTGAAATAGGCGAAGCGCTGATCGCCGCGGGCCGTCGCCTGACCCCGCGCGATGTCGCGCTGGCCGCGGCGGCCAACCACGTGGATCTGCAGGTTCGCCGCCGGGCCAGAGTCGCCATTCTGGCCACCGGCGATGAACTCGTGGCGCCGGGCGCGACGCCGGGGCCGGCCCAGATCGTCGCGTCGAACAATTTCGCTGCGGCGGGGGTCGTTGCGGCCTGCGGGGGCGTCGCTTTCGACCTCGGCATCGCCGTCGACAGACTGGACGCGCTCGAAGAGGCGATCGGGCGCGCGCGCGCCGCCGAGGCCGACGTGCTGGTGACGCTCGGCGGCGCCTCGGTCGGCGACCATGATCTGGTGCAGAAGGCGCTGGTCGCGGCGGGCATGGAGCTCGGTTTCTGGCGCATCGCGATGCGCCCCGGCAAGCCGCTGATGCATGGGCGGATGGGCGCGATGCGCGTTCTCGGCCTGCCCGGAAACCCGACGTCGTCGATGGTCTGCGCGACCTTGTTCCTGCGCCCGCTGTTGCGCGCCTTGCATGGCGAGCCCGACCCGGGCGCCGATCCCAGCGAGGCCGCCCGCCTCGCCGTCGACCTGCCTGCCAACGGTGCGCGCCAGGACTATATGCGCGCGTCGCTGGGCCGCGACGCCGACGGAATCCTGTTCGCCACCCCGGCCGCATCGCAGGATTCCTCGCTGGTGAAGACCATGGCCCGCGCCGACGGCCTCATCGTAAGAGCGCCGCGCGCCAAAGCCGCCAAGGCCGGCGAGGCGTGCAGCGTCATCGCATTCGATGGATTGGGCTTCTAGACGCTCGTCGCCGAACAGGAAGGGCGGATCAATGAAAGATTCCGATCCGTCGCTCGCTCCGCGACCCGAACCCGAGGGGAGCCTGCTGGCGCTTGCCGCGCTGGCGATAATCATCGGCGTCGCCGCAGGCCTGGTCGGCGCAATCTTCCGCGGCGCGCTCGACGCGGCGGACCGCCTCCGCGACGCTTCGATCGCTTCCGCTCATGGCCATCCGATCGCGGGATTCGCGGCGGTCGTCGTCGCATGCGCAACGGCGACCCTCGCCGCGGCGTGGCTGGTCAAGCGCTTCTCCCGCTATGCGTCCGGCAGCGGAATTCCGCAGGTCGAGACGGTGCTGAGCGGAGAGCTTCCCCCGCCCCCTACGGCTTGGCCCCGGTCAAATTCGTCGGCGGCGTGCTCGCGATCGGCGCCGGTCTCGCGCTCGGGCGCGAGGGGCCGAGCGTCCAAATGGGGGCAAGCATCGCTGTTTTCGTCGGCCGCACCTTCGGCCTTTCCTGGCCGGACTGCCGGTCGCTGTGCGCGGCGGGCGCGGGCGCCGGCCTGGCGACTGCCTTCAACGCGCCGTTCGCCGGAGCGGCTTTCGTGCTCGAGGAATTGGTCCGCCGCTTCGAACTGCGCACCGCAATCGCAGCGCTGGCGGCGTCGGCCGCGGCGATTGGAGTTTCGCGCTTCGTGTTGGGCGACGCGCCCGACTTCCATGTCGTCCCCCTCGCCTATGTCGGCGCTGCGGCTCAGCCGCAGTTTTTTGTCCTCGGCGCGGTCGCCGGGCTCCTCGGCGTCGTCTACAATCGGACCCTTATGGCGACGATCGCCGCGGTCGGCCGCGTCCGGCTGCCGATAGAAGCGCGCGCCGGCCTGATCGGCGCGGCCGTTGGCGCGTTGGCGTGGTTTGCTCCCGGGCTGGTCGGCGGAGGAGATGCGCTGACCCAGAGCGCCCTGTCCGGAAACCAGAAGTCTTGACCTCGTCGCGCTCGTCTTCCTGATCCGGCTCGGTCTCGGCGCTGTTTCCTACGCCGCCGGAACGCCGGGGGGTCTGTTCGCGCCCATGCTGGTGCTGGGCGCCCAGGCGGGCGTCCTGTTCGGCGCGGCGTGCAACTGGGCCGTTCCATCGCTCGCCGCGCCGCCGGAGGTCTTCGCCGTCGTCGGCATGGCGTCCTTCTTCACCGGCGCCGTGCGCGCGCCGCTGACCGGGATGGTGCTGGTCAGCGAAATGACCGGGAGCGTCACGCCCCTCCATCCGATGCTCGGCGCCTGCGCCATGGCGTTGCTGGTCCCGACCTTGCTGGGCGACCCGCCGATCTACGATTCGCTTCGCGAGTCCTTGCTGCGCGGCGAAGGGCGTTTCGCGCCGGCGATCGCGAAGTTCGATCCCACGGATGCGGACGGGGAGTAGCCCGAAGCGCCGGCCCGAAAAAGTCCCGCCTCAACCGTGGTCGCGCGTTCGGGTCGGCCAGTGGCTCTGCAGGACCGAAAAAAGGAACGCGGTCGTCACGCCGAACAGCATCATCCCGTTGAGCGCCTCCAGAGCGCCCATCAAGCGCCACTGAGGGGAGAGAAAGACGCTCGCGTGACCATAGGACGTCATCGCGCTCAGCGAATAGAGCGTCGCGGACGGGAAAGCGGGCCGTGCGCCAAGCGCAACGTAAGCGGTCGCCCAAGCAATGGCCTCGATCACATGCAGGATCGTCAGCAGCAGCACGGTCACAGCCACGATGGCCGCGAATTCGACGGCGGAGCGACGCCTGCTCAGTTCGCCCGCCAGCCTGTCGACGACATTCGCGCGGATCAGGACCAGACCAAAACTGTGCGCGAGCACCGTCAGCACGATGAGCGGCACACCCCAAGCCCAATTGTTGGACCAGGCGTCCGCGGAGTCGATCACGTTTCCCCTTGCGCGGCCAGGGCCTCGATCAGTACCAGCCGGGAACCACCGGTCCCCAGACACCGCCCCAATCCATTGCGGCGTCCGCATTCAGCATCGCGGTGGTTTCCTGCATTTCCGCAAGATTGTTCGCCGCGCGCAGCTGCTGATATTGCTGATAGGCGGCGGCGTTGCCGATGTAGGCGCAATTGCATCCAGCGGCGTCGGCGTAAATGTAGAAAGTGCCGTGCTTCCGTTGCGCGTAGACGATGGTGTGTTGCGGCAGCGCCTGAAGCTTGGCGGCCTTCTGCGGCGTATCGGCCGGATGCTGCGAAAAGCCGGCGCCGCAGTCAGCAGCGATTCTTCCTGTTGCGCGCCCACGGTCATGCAACCAGCCAATGCCGCGGCAAACGCCAGCGCCGCGAGTGTTTTCATATTTGGAATCATTGGTCCTCCCTGTCGTCACGCTCAAGGCGCGCCTAGGTCACAGACGGCGTCCTCCCGTCGGATCAAAACGATACGGCAATGGCCAGCCCCAGCCCCATGCCTCGCAACGCCGGCATTTCGCCTGCGCGCCGCGCGAAAGTCAATCGCTGCGGGCGAACTCGCCGCCGCAACAGGAACATTTCCGGTCTTACGCTGTTGAGCCAACGATCCGACGCCCAGTTCCGGGCGTCAGCGGACCATTCTCTTGGCGAGCCAGAACGCGAAGGATTGCGAGAGGGTTGTAACGCGGCCTTGCAGCGCCTGCTGCCAGAGCGCCTGATCGACCGACGAGGGCGTGAATTGCGTCGTCGTCCGCAGATGGGTGTGGCGGCGGGCGCCCGCGCCGCCGCTGAGCGTGGCGCCGCCCTTGATCGAGTCGGTGGCGCTGCCCCCCGGGCCGACCTGCCCGAGATTGATGGAATCGATGCGCACGCTCAGGGTCTCGCCGCCCTGACCGGCCGGCGCCATATGCGCCGCGAACGCCCGCGCAAGCTGGCCCGGCAGCGCCTGCTGCACCCAACCGGCGGCTTGGCTGCCGTTCTGGGCCAGCAGACCGCTGGTGTCGACTTCGATAGCGCCGATCTGGAAACCTGACGGCGCCGCCTGGGGCTGAACTGCGGCGGGCTGCGGCGCGTTGCAGCCGCCGAGCCCGGCCGCGGCGAAGGCGCCCAACCCTGTGAGCGCGGCCCGCCGGGTCCACGCGAATGTCGACGTCATGAGTCCTCCCACAAAGGCGCTGATGGATCAGCGTGAGACCGCTAGCCAATTCAATTCCTCGCTCCGACGATCGCCCGCCAGAAGCCGCTGTAGGCGAGCTCGAATCCGACGATGGAATATTCGAGGTCGATGGAATCCAGAACCTCATACGCGGAATTGTTGCAGATCGAAAAAATGATCAGCCCGTCTTTCGACACGTGCCGGCTCGCCTGGCGCAGGTAGGAGCCTGTGATCTGGCCGTGCGGGTCGCAAAGACTGAATCGTTCGATGTCGTTCTCGGGGTTTTTGTCGATCATCGGCGTATTGAAAATGATCAGATCGAAATCCTTTTCGTCAATCTTTTCGAACAGGTCCGATTGGAACGCCGTCACGGCCAGATCGTTGAGGCGGGCGTTCGCGATCGTCGTCTCGACCGCGATTGGCGAAATGTCGGTCGCGACCGTCCTCGACGTCCAGTTCGCGGCGATGAAGAGGGAAATGATTCCACAACCGGCGCCGATTTCCAACGTCTTTACGATCTGGTTCGGATTCATCGCCTTGATGTTGCGAATGAAGAATTCGGAGCTCGAGTCGGGAAGCGGGTGGTAGACGCCCGCAGGGACGTCGACGACTAGACCGTCGGCGAAGATACGTTCCGGGACCGCCTGACGGCGCACCAACGCCTCATGCGCGGCTGCAATGTCGAACGGCGCCGTGCTCACCAGTCTCGAAATGCCGAGCTTTCGAAGGACGGAAGCCCGCGGGCCGACCCTATGTTCAATATTCAAATCGCTTTTGTATTCGATATTCATGTCGCTTCGCCCCTTTTGTGGTTTCAGCGCAACGATTTACCGCTTCGGCGGAAACCCGGCGGGCGCAGGTCCGCCCCCCGCCGTCACTGCTGATACGAATGAGGTTGTTATTTGTTTCAGGTCTCGCGCCCGCGTTCGCTGTCGTGCCAATCGCGCAGCAGCCAATGCGACAACGCCGTCAACAGGACATGAATGGTGATGCCCGCCACCGAGATCAAGAGCAGCGCCGCGAACATTCTCGGAATATTAAGGCGAAATCCGAACTCGACAATGCGATAGGCGAGGCCGGAGCCCTGGCCCGCGGACCCAGCGGCGATTTCCGCCACGATCGCGCCGATCAGCGCGAGGCCGCCGCTGATGCGCAACCCCGCGAGAAAATAGGGCAGCGCCGACGGCACGCGCAGCAACAGGAACTGCTGCATTCGGGTCGCCCGGTACATCCCGAAGAGATCAACGAGATTGTGGTCGGCCGACGACAGCCCGAGCGTGGTGTTTGCAAGCAACGGGAAAAACGCCACCAGAAACGCGCACGCAAGAACCGCCACCCCGGGGCTCAGATAGATCAGCAGCAACGGCGCGATCGCGACGATCGGGGTCACCTGCATCGCGACGGCGAAGGGATAAAACGCGCGCTCGATCAGGCGCGACTGCGCGAAAATCGTCGCTAGCGTGACGCTTCCGATGACCGCCACGAGCAGGGCCTTCAGCGTGATCGACAGGGTGACCCAGAGCGACGCCCCCAGGGTCGGCCAATCGGTAATGAGGGTCTCGATGATCACGCTCGGCGCCGGCAGCAAATATTGGGGGATGGCGAAGTAACGCACCAAGCCCTCCCATGCCAGGAGGCCCAGACTGAGGGTGAGGGCGGGAACGGCGTAACCGACGAAGTCGTCGCGGGTCATAGAGCGTCGGCCTCCCCGCCGTTCGGCGTCTCCTCGCCCATCGCCAGATGCAGCGCACGAGACGTCCGGCGGCACGTTTCGGCATATGCGGCGCCGAGCCGAAAACTCTCCCCCCGCGGCGACGGCGCTTCGACCTCGATTTCGGCGAACGCGCGGCCCGGACGCGCCGCCATGACAACGATGCGATTGGCGAGATAGACGCTTTCGAAAACAGAATGGGTCACGAATACGACTGTCGCACGGAGAGAAGACTGCAGCTGCGCCAAATCGTCGTTGAGCTTGAGGCGTGTGATCTCATCCAGAGCGGCGAAGGGTTCGTCCAACAGCAGCACCGCCGGCCGGGTGACGAGCGCGCGGGCGATCGAGACGCGCATCTTCATTCCGCCCGAAAGCTGGCGCGGATAAGCATTGGCGAAACCCGACAGCCCCACCTGCGCCAGCGCCTCTTCGACCCGCGAGCGCGCCTTGTCCTTGGAGACGCCGGCCAGCCGCAGCGGCAGCCAAACATTGGAGAAGACGTCGGACCACGGGGTCAACGTCGGCTCCTGGAACACGAAGCCGAGCTCCGGACGCGCGCAGCTCCAGACGATTTCCCCACGGGTCGGCTCAGTCAATCCCGAGAGAAGCCGAAGCACTGTGGACTTGCCGCAACCGGACGGCCCCAGCAGAGCGAGGAACTCGCCCGCGCGAATGTCGAGGTTTAGGCCGGCCAGGGCAGTGACGTGATTGGCGAACACCTTGTCGACGCCCCGCAGGCTCACCATCGGGGGCGCGCCCGCGCTCTGGATCAAACTGTCGGACGTCGAAGTCAGAGTCGCGATCTTCATCATGTGGCGAACTCGTCGGCCCGCCGCGAAGCCGGTCGGGATTCGGCTCGACGCCGCAGCGCCAAAAAATTTGAATGCCGCGCCTTATTCGTCCAGCCCCCCAACGTGAGCGGTTTCGTATTTCCCGCCGACATTCCGCCCTCTTCTCGTTAGCCCGGCGCATCTTACGAAGTCTAACATATGTATGAATTTATAACTTTATAGGCCAGCCCATTCCGGGTCAAACGGGCGCCTCAAATCAGTCATCGTCAAAGCAGGGCCGCGGAGGTCCATCCCACGCCGTCTCCTTATCCGTGCGCGCTGGCAAGCAACGTCCTTGACCCGGCGCCGCCGGGCATGCGAGTCGCAAGTCGCCGTCGAGCGCCGAAATTGGCGTCGCGCCGTCGCCTGCCACCTCGGGGCCCGACCGATGTCAAAGGATTACGTCTCCGGCAATCTCGACGCGCCAGTTCTCGATCACCTTTTTCCCAACATGGTCGAGGCCGACAAAAGCGCGTCAACCTGGCCTTACTTTCGTAAGGAGATCGACCATCCGTTCCGGGTGGACCGGCGCAACCCGACGGTGGGCTTCATAAATC
Organism: uncultured Alphaproteobacteria bacterium; assembly: GCA_963835955.1. GTDB lineage: Bacteria > Pseudomonadota > Alphaproteobacteria > Rhizobiales > Beijerinckiaceae > Roseiarcus. Next base: position 236,131 of record CAWIHZ010000017.1, read on the forward strand.
GCGACGAGGCCGCCATTCTTTATTCCAACGCGCGGGCCTTTGCAGGGCGCGCCGGAATCGAGATCGGCTCCTGGCGCGGCTGGTCGACCGCCCATCTCATCGCCGCCGGCCTTGCTCCGCTTCATGTCGTCGAGCCGCTGCTCGCGGACCCGGACTGGCGTCGCGAATTCATCGCGGTGACGAATGGCGCCGGCGGCGCCGCGGCGACGATCCTTGTTTCCGAAAGGAGCCCCGAGGCTGTGGTTCGCCTCGGCGAATCCGGAGCACGGTGGTCGTTCGCCTTCATCGACGGCGACCACGATGGCGAGGCGCCGACAAGGGACGCGCTCGCATGCGCGCCCTATCTCGAGGCGACCGCGATGGTCATGTTCCATGACCTCGTTTCGCCGCATGTTTCCGCGGCGTTGCGCACGCTCGGAGCGAGGGGATGGAGGGTGAGGGCCTATCAGACCGCGCAGATGATGGGCGCCGCATGGCGAGGCGACATTTCGCCGGTCGACCATACGCCGGATCCGGAGCAGAATTGGCGGGTGCCCGATCACCTCGAGGGCATCGAAATATCGGGCGCGGCGCAGGCCTGACTGAAGAAATCTCGATCGAATGGAGACGACAATGCTTCGGAATGCTCTGGCATACGGATTCAGCGCGGCCGCGGCGGCGCTATCGGGCCTGGCTTCTCCCGCCTGCGCCGACGACGCGCAAATCGCGCGCGGCCGCTATTTGGTCGCCATCGCCGGCTGCTCGGACTGCCACACCCCCGGCGCGCTCACAGGCGCGCCCGACATGAAACGCTACCTCGGCGGATCGGACGTCGGCTTCTCCAGTCCCGGCCAAGGCGTGTTCGTCGGCCAAAATCTGACCCCGGACAAGGAGACCGGCCTCGGCCAGTGGACGAGCGGCCAGATCGTGACCGCGATCCGCACCGGCAAGCGGCCGGACGGCAGCGAGCTCAGCGGCGTCATGCCCTGGGCTGCCTTCTCCCATCTGACGGACAAGGACGCTGAGGCGGTCGCGGCCTTCCTCAAGAGCATTCCCGCGGTGCGCCACAAGAACGAGGGGCCGTTCGCCTCGTCACAGAATGCGACAGTGTCCGTCTCCGCAATTTTGCCGCCCGAGGTCTACAACGCGTTGCCGGCATCGCAGAAGTAGCCGCCGCGGGCGCTGCCGCCGGCCGCGCCTCCGGGATCAGTTCTTCGGCCGCAAGTCGAGGCCGACGCCCTTGTCGACGAACTGCAAGGTATAGGCCTTCTTGTAATCGAGGCCGGGCTTCACAATCCCGGCCTTCACCATCTTGCCGTAGAAATCCTTCCAGCGCGCGTCCGTCATCGCGCCGATGCCGTATTTGAGCGTGTCGCCGGAATCGACGATGCCGTACCCCTTCATCTTGGCGATCGAATAGGCGATCTCATCATCCGTCAGTTCCGGATTTTCCTTCTTGATCATCGCGATCGCCTTGGAGTTGTCGCCATAGAGGAAGTGGTACCAACCGATGGCGGAGGCGTCGACGAACCGCTGCACCAGATCCGGCCTGTTCTCCACGATTTCGCGGCGGGTCAGGATTTCGGTCGAATAGGTCGAATAACCGTAGTCCGAAAGCAGGAACACGTTGGGCTTGAAATGTCCCTGCTTCTCGACCTCGTAGGGCTCCGACGTTATGTAGCCCTGCTGAATCGAATGTTTGTCGACGATGAACGGGGCGGAGTTGTAATTGTACGGCTTGATCTTCTCGTCCTTGAATCCGTAGGCCAGACGCATCCAGGCCCAAAAAGTATTGACCGCGCCGCTGCTGGCGTACGCGGTCGCCTTGGGAAGGTCCTGCCATTTGTCGAGACCGACCCCTGGATGGGACATGAAAATCTGCGGGTCCTTCTGGAACTCGGCGGCGACGGCGACAGTGGGAATGTCGTTCTGCACCGCCAGCAGATCGCCGATCATGTCGCCGCCCATGTAGAATTCGATCTTGCCCGCGATCAGCAGCATGCCGCCATTCGAGGTCGGGCCACCCGGCAGAATGGTGACGTCGAGGCCGTATTTTTCGTAAGTTCCGTCGACCAGCGCCTGATAGAAGCCGCCCGCCTCCGGGTCCGCGACCCAGTTGGTGCCGAACGTGACCTTGTCCAGGGCCAGCGCCGGACTGGCGAATCCGATCGCCGCCGCCAGCGCCGCAATGATCCCAACGCGCATCAAACACTCCTCCCGAAAGCGCCGTCCGGAGGCGACGAAACGCGTGCGCCTCCTCCCCCCTGCCGGCTGCTTTCAACCGTCGCCGACAATCCGTCAAGAGGGCGCGTGCGATCACGCCCATTCCGAGCGTTACAATAGGGGGCGGGCTCGCGGGCGTCGAATCCAATCTTCGGGACGCGGCGGCCCTTTGCGCGTGAGGAATAGCGCGATTATGACGGCTTTAGGATAGCCCTCTCAGGCCTAATCGGAGAAATGCGTCTCATGCGTCTTTGGATCAAGGATCCACTCGCCATTTTGGCGCCGCGAGCCGAGCGGGGGGTCGTCATCGAGGGCGCCCGGATCGTCGAGTGCGTCGCGCGAGGCCAGTCGCCGGCGCTCCCCTACGACGCGACCTTTGACGCCTCGCGCCACGTGGCGCTGCCGGGATTGATCAACGCGCATCATCACTTCTATCAGACCCTCACCCGCGCCCACCCGGCCGGACAGGGCAAGGAGCTGATCCCTTGGCTCGTCGCGATGGAACGAGTCTGGGATCGTATGACGCCCGAAGCTCTTCGCATCGCGGTCAGGATGGCGCTGGTCGAATTGCTGCTCTCCGGCTGCACCACCGCTGCGGACCATCACAATCTGTTCCCGCCGGGGCTCGAGAACGCGATCGACATCGAGGTTGAAGAGGCGCGCGATCTCGGCCTGCGCATGACGGTCACGCGCGGATCGATGGGCATTTCCGAGAAGGACGGCGGCCTGCAACCCGACGCGATCGTGCAGAATTCGGAGACGATTCTGACCGACAGCGAGCGGGTCCTGAAGCTTTTTCACGATCCGAAGCCGGGCGCGATGATCCGCGTCGCGCTCGCGCCGTGCTCGCCGCTCGCCGTGCCGAAGCGGGTGATGGCCGAGTCGGCGCGGCTGGCGGAACGTTACGATTGCCGGCTGCATACCCATCTGTGCCAATCGCTCGACGAGGACGTCTACGCCGAGAAGGCCTTTGGCGTGCGTTCGGTCGATCTGCTGGAAGAAGCCGGCTGGCTGACGCCCCGGACCTGGGCGGCGCACGGCATTCATTTCAATGCGAGTGAAATCGAACAACTCGGCCGCGCGGGCGTTTGCGTCTGCCATTGCGCGGCCTCGGACATGGCGTTCAGCATGGGCGTCTGTCCGACCAGGGACCTCGAGGCGGCGGGCGTGACGATTGGTCTCGGCGTCGACGGCTCGGCGTCGAACGATTCGTCCAACATGATGGAAGCCGTGCGCCATGCTTTGATGCTTCAGCGCCTGCGCTATGGGCCGTCTAAGGTGACTGCCCATGACGCATTGCGCTGGGCGACGGAAGGATCGGCCCGATGCCTCGGGCGCGACGATATCGGCCGCATCGCCGCCGGCCTTCAGGCGGATCTCGCCCTCTACACGCTCGACGAACCCCGCTTCAGCGGCGCGATCGACCCGATCGCCGCGCTGGCGCTCTGCGGCGCCCATCGCGCCGACCGGGTGATGGTCGCCGGTCGCTGGCGCGTCATCGACGGCCAGCCTGAGGGCGTGGACCTCGACGCGCTCATCGCGCAGCACAAGACCGCCGCGCAGGCCTTCGCCTGACAGAAGACCTTCGCCAGAGAGACCTGCGAGGTCCCCGGCCGCACAGGAATCAACGCGAGCGTCTGAGTCGACGCAGGCGAGGCGAATCGGCGCAACAAACCGCTGCTGAAGCGACTGGCCGGTTTCCGGGTCCCGTTGGCGGCGCTGCGTTCCCTGGTCCGGAACGCCTATTTCGCGCCGACGCTCTCCGGTTCGACGACCGTAACCATCGGCCCGATCGGCGCCAATTCATCGTCGCGATTAAGTTCGGGCGCGTAGAGCGAAGAGACCGAGCCGTCGAGAAACAGCGCGTTGCGGCAATCGAGACCGTCGCGGAACAGGCGGGCGAATGTGTCGAAGGTCACCGGCTCCTCCGCAATCGCGAAGACGACTGCGCCGTCGTCGCGAACGCCGACGCCGTTGCGGATCTTCTGCGAGGTTCCGGTCGGCAGGATCTTGGGGTGGATCTTGCCGTCGACGATCAGCATCGGCCCGGATTGGGTGGCGTAACGCGCCGCCGGCGGGTTGGCGAGAAAGCGGCTCGTCTCGGTGACGCCCGCGACGCCGTCGCCGACCCAGAACACGCCGTTTGGCTTCAGGTGAAAATTGGTCCGCCCGGCGCGCGTGTCGGCGCGGTGCAGCTTGCGCCTGTTCTCGACATAAAGGCCGACCGGCGATTGGTTCTCGGCGAACATCCCGGCGTTCATCGCGAACCGAAGCCGAAGACCATCGCTCTCCAGCGCCTTGGCGAGCGCTGAAAAGGCGCCGAAGGGCCGGTCGTCCGGGCCCTTCCAAAACATCCGGATGTCGTCATGGCGTGGATCGAATGTGCATTCGGCGAATCTCGCGCCGTCGAAACTCTTTTCCACGCAGGCCGCGTTCGCCAAAGTCGCGCGCGCCTCGAAGCCAGCGCCAGCAAGCGCAATGAGGGCGGCGATCATGCCGCGCCGCATCATTTTATTTCGTCTGTTTCTGGCGCTCGCCATCGACGCGAATCACGCCTCAACGAATCACGCGCCCAATCCTCGCGCTTGCGCCACCATATCGCGTCGACAAAATTCGCGCCAATGCGATCGAGCGCCCTCATAGCACCTTGCCCGGATTCATCACCCCGTTCGGGTCGAGCGCCGCCTTGATCTGGCGCATGACCGCGAGCGAGGCGGGATCCTTGGTTCGGGCGAGCAGCTCGCGCTTCAGGCGGCCAATTCCGTGCTCGGCGGAATAGGAGCCGCCGTAGCGGGCGACGATGGCGTGCACGACCTCGTTCATCGCGCTCCAGCGGCCGAGGAAGGCCTGCCGGTCGGCGCCGACCGGCTGCGAGACGTTGAAGTGGATATTGCCGTCGCCCAGATGACCGAAGGCGCAGACGCGCGCGCCCGCCGCGAACGCCTCGACCGCGCGCGTCGCCTCCTCAAGGAAGGCGGGCACGGCGCCGACCGGAACCGAAATGTCGTGCTTGATCGAGGCGCCTTCGCGAATTTGCGCCTCGGGAATGGCGTCACGCAGCTTCCAAAAGGCCTCGCGCTGATCGAGCGAGGCGGCGAGCGCGGCGTCCGCGATCAAGCGTTTCTCGAACGCGGCTTCGAGCGCGCCGCCGAACGCCGCCTCGAACCCATCTGGGATTTGCGAGGCGCCCTCGATCAGCGCGTACCATTCATGCGCCCCTTCGAGCGGAGCGCGCGCAAGTCCGTTGCCGACCGCCATGTCGTGGGCGACGCGGGATATGAGTTCGAAGCTCACGACGCCCGCGCCCAGTCGCTCGCGGGCGAGCCCCAGCAGCGCCAACGCGCGCTCTGGGCTGGCCAGGCCGACGAAGGCCGTCGCGCGAGCGCGCGGATTGGGAAAGAGCCTGAGCGAGGCGGCGGTGACGATCCCGAGCGTGCCCTCGGCGCCGATAAACAGGCCTTTGACGTCGTAGCCGGTGTTGTCCTTGCGCAGCTTGCTCAGCGCATTGACCACCCGCCCGTCGGCGAGCACGGCCTCGACGCCGGTGACGAGATCGCGTGTATTGCCATAGGCGATCACAGTGACGCCCCCGGCGTTGGTCGAGACGTTGCCGCCGATCGTGCAGGTTCCCTCCGCCGCGAGCGAAAGCGGAAACAGCCGGTCGGCGGCGAGCGCGGCGGCTTGCGCCTCGGCGAGCGTCACGCCGGCTTCGCAGATCATGACCTCCGCCTGCGGGTCGACCTCGCGGATCGCGTGTAAGCGCTGGGTCGAGACGATGATTTCATCGCCGCTGTCGTCGGGCGTCTGGCCGCCGACGAGCCCGGTGTTTCCCCCCTGCGGCGCCATGCCGATCCGCGCCGCGTTGCAGAATTTGGCGATCGCGGCGACCTCCCGCGTCGAGCCCGGCCGCACGAGCGCGAGAGCCTTGCCGCGATAGAGTCCGCGCGGCTCGACGAGAGCGCCGGCGAAGAGCGATGCGTCCGTCAGCACGTGGCGCGGTCCCACGATGTTTTCCAGAGCGGCAAGAACGGCGTCACGCCGCGAGATGTTCAACCCAACAGCCTCCGCGCGCGCCGCTTCGCTCTTGGGCGGCGGAAGACGGCGGCGATTTCGACATGGGGGGAGAAGCGGAACTGGTCAAGCGGCGTCACCGCTTCGATCCGGTAACCGCCTTCGACCAGCAGCCGCGCGTCGCGGGCGAAGGTCGTCGCGTCGCACGAGATCGAAACGACGACCGGCAGCGCGCTGGCCGCGAATTCGCGCGCTTGAGACAAGGCGCCGGCGCGGGGCGGATCGATGAGCGCGGCGTCGAACGACGCCAGTTCCTGGACGCTGAGCGGACGGCGGAAGAGATCGCGGGTCTCGGCGGTCAATCTCCGGCATCCCGACGTCGCCGACGCCGCGCGTTCGAGCGCCCGAATCGCGGCGGCGTCACAATCGACGGCGAAGACCTCGCGCCGGCGGGCGAGCCGGAGCGCGAAAGGGCCCGCGCCGCAGAACAGGTCCGCGACCTTTGCGCTTCCCGCCAGCGCCGCCTCGGCGATTTCAGCGAGCCGGCATTCGCCCGCCTCGGTCGCCTGCAGGAAGCCGCCGGGCGGGAGCGTGACCAGCGCCTCGCCGAAGGCGACGCGCGGCGTCCGCCGTTCGAGGATGACCGCGCCGTGATTGGAAAGCCGCGCGAGATCGAGCGCCAGTGCGGTAGCGGTCAGCTTGCGGGTCTCGGCGAGCGCAAGCGGCCCTGAGCCGCGCAGGTCGATGTCGAGGCCCTCCAGCGTCGCGGTCACGCCGATGTCGAGCGGCTTGCGCAATCCCCGCAGATCGCCTGCCAGAGCCCGCGCGGCGCCAATCGCCCCCGCCATGGAACGGCTAAACAGGGGGCAGTCGTCGACCGAAAGGATGTCGTGCGAGCGCGCGCGCATGAAGCCTACGACTTCGGGCGCGCCGTGCGGAAAATGGGCGTGAAAAGTCGCGCGGCGGCGGCCGGCGCCATGCGCGTCCACGAGCGCGCCGACCTCGGCCTCGACGCCCTCGCGTTTCAGCGCCTCGACGACAAGGCCGCGCTTCCACTCGCGGTAGAGGCTCGCCGACATGTGCTGCGCGGCGCAGCCGCCGCATCGGCCGAACCAGCGGCAGATCGGCTGGGCGCGCTCGGGGCTCACATTGAGCGTCTCGACAAGCTCGGCGCGCTCGCCCGACGGCCGGACGCGCGCGCGCTCGCCCGGCAGAGCGCCGGCGACGACCGCCCCGCTCGTCGCCACCCCGTCGCCGCGCGGGTCGAGCGCGACGATCGCAAGCTCTTCGAGCGTTTCAGACATGACGCGCCGCGACAAGGAATTCTCTCGCCCCGCCGCCGCCGAGGATCGGCGACTGGATCACGCCGAGGACCGTCCAACCCCGCGTCTCGACGCAGCCGGCGACGTCCTCACAAGCGCGAACAAGCGCCTTCTCGCTTCTCACCCGGCCCTTGACGATCTCGGCCGGGCCAACCTCGAATTGCGGCTTGACGAGGCTGACGAGCCACGCGGAGGGGGCCGCCAAGGGCAGGACGTGCGGCAATACCAGCCGCTGCGAGATGAAGCTCACATCGCAAACGATCGCGCCCGGCGCGACGCCGGTGTGTTCGCGTGTGAGCGCGCGGGCGTCGAGGCCTTCGAGCGAGACGACGCGATGGTCCGCGGCGAGGCGCGCCGCGAGCTGGCGACGGCCGACGTCGACCGCGACGACTTTCGCCGCGCCGCGCGTCAGCAGCACGTCGGTGAAGCCTCCGGTCGAGGCGCCGACGTCGAGGCAGACGCGGCCGGCGGGATCGAGCCCGAAGGCGTCGAGGGCGGCGGCGAGTTTCACGCCTCCGCGCGAGACCCAGGGATGGGGCGCCGCGGCGGCGATCTCGGCGTCCTCGGCGACCGCCTCGGACGCCTTGCCGAGCGCGACGCCGCCGACGCTCACCAGCCCGGCGGCGATGGCGGCTTGCGCGCGCGCGCGGCTCGAAAAGAAGCCGCGCTCGACCAGAACGATATCCGCGCGCTTGCGCATTCGGGAGCTACCGTCTCCCAAGCACGACTCTGGGCGCGCTGTTGATCAAGTTCATTCCCGTCTGCAGGTTGCGCGCCCGGCCGAAGCGGGCGGACAGGCCGCGCGCGCGGTTCATTGACAGGCAAAGCTCTCGGCCTTTTCAATATCTCCGCCTGTGTAGCGGGCGATCTTGGGCCAGGGGCAGAGCGGGCGCGTCCGGGTTTTGCTCCAGTTCGCAGGGAGTTCCTTGTTGTCGGCGCGCACGCTCGCGAGGATCTCATCCGGGGCCTTTCCCTTTTCGACCCAGTCGACGATTGCGCCCAGGGCGTCGAAGCTGTCGGTCGCCGGCCCGCCGGAGCAATGGCTCATCCCCGGCGCCGCGAATAGGCGCGCGAAGTCGGCCGCCTTGCCGCCGGCGTTGGCGTTGAGCTTCTCCCACCACCGCACGCTGGAATCGAAAGAAAATACGCCGTCGCTCTGGCCGTGATAAAGGATGAGTTTGTGCCCGGCGTCGCGAAGCGTGTTGAGTTTCGGATCGTCGGCGTCCGGCGGCGACATGAATTGCCATGCCGATTCCGGATAGTCGATCTCCTTGCCGTCGACAGTGAATTTGCCCTTCGCATAGATCTTCGGCGCATCGCGATCGAAATCGAAATGCGCGAGAAAGGCGAGGAGTGAGCCCGGATCGCCCTTGGTCGGCGTCGGAGGGGTGGTGAAGATCTCCGACAGCGACGCTGCGCCCATGGTCGCAATCAACGGATTGCCGTGCCACGGCTTTATGCCGGAATAGACCTTCCAAAACCTCCAATTGCGGGCGCCCATGCCGCCGTCGAACGGCCAGTTGGAATAGAGATGTTCGCCCTTTGAATTGGTCGGCCCGGCGAACGCGCGCGTCAACGCCTTCACCTGCGTCTCGGACAGACATGCATCGTCTTTGGCGCCTTTGCATTGCAGGTCAACCAGATGAAATTTCCTTTGGCACGCGCGGATATCGTCGACCATGCCGTCCGTCGCCCCGTCGAGGGCGTCGCAGGCGTCCACGACTTTGCCGGCGATCAGCGCCATGTCCTTCTCGGAGAAGGACTTCCTGATGTCGGGGTCGATGGTCAAAAAGGACTGCACGTCCCAGGCATGCTGGATCGCAGCGCGCGGCAGATCGAATCCGGGGTCGCCGGCGACAAAGCCGTCATAGGCGCCGCCCATGCGAGAGGAAGCCACCATCACGTGACGGCCGCCGTTTGAGCAGCCCATCATGTAGGAGCGCGCGGGCGCGACGCCGTAGTAGCGGGCGATGATCGTCTTGGCGATCGGCGTCAGCGTCATGTCGCCGGAATAGCCGTAGTCCGAACGGGCTTGGGGATCGAGGCCGAACGCCGCGCCGGCGCCGAGGCCGAACGACGCATTCGCGGGATCGGCGCCCGCGTGCCCCTCGTCGCTGCTGAGCACGGCGAAACCTCGCGCAAGCGCGCTGACGCCCGCGACCGCGTTCATTTCCCGGGGATTGCCGGTCGCTGGAACGATCTCGCCGTCATTGCCGCCATTGACCTGATCCAAAAATCGCCCGTTCCAATTTTCTGGCAATCTCATTTCGAAACCGAGAGCATAATGCTTGCCATCGGCCCCGATGCGCTCATTCGCGGCCCCGGTGACGACGCAGGCCGCGGGTTCGCCCTTCGCCGCCAGCGCGGCGACTGCGGAAACGATCCGGACGTTGGGTATGCCGACCTCTGCCGTGGTCATGTCCGCACACGGCCTCGATCTCGCAGCGGCCGCGGCTTCTTCCGGGGTTGTGGCGAGAGCAGGCGCGCCTGTCGCGACCAACAAAAGCGCGCCGCTCATAATCAAAAGACGCATCTCGGCCTCCCTTCTGCGCCCCGGACTCGAGCCGTCGCCGGTCTTGGCGCTGCGGAAAAAATTCGTCGCAGGGCCGGAATTCGCCTGCGGCGGCTTTCGTCGCTAATCTCAGGCCGAGAAGCCCGCATAGCCCAATTCTGGATTTGCGGCAAATTCAATCCAGAGGCGTCCGGGACGCCGGAAATCGAAGGCAGGCGTCCCGGCACAAATTCTGGCGAACGTCATTTGCGCAAGCAGTCCCAGGCGATATTGCTTCCGAATGCTTTCCGTTCCGACCGCGCTCGACGCGCTCAATTTCTTTTCCGCCGACGCTCGCAATGCGCTAGGCCCCTTCGTCAATGTGTATCTGGTCACGGGCCGCCACTGGAGTCAGACCGAGTTCGGCGTGGCGGCGACGGGAAGCGGCCTGCTCGGGATCGTCCTGCAAACTCCGATCGGCGCCGCCATCGACGTGACCCACGCCAAGCGCGGCGTCATCGTCCTGGCGATGGCGGCGATGGCGGCGGCGGCCATCGTCATCGTCGCCGCTCCGACATTCTGGCCGATGTCGCTCGCTTTCGGCGTCCTCGCGCTGGCGGGCGACGCGTTCGTTCCGGCGGTGGCGGCGCTCACCCTCGGTCTGGTGACCAAGGATCTGCTGGCGCGGCGATTGGGCCGGAACTCGGCCTTCGATCATGCCGGCAACATCGCGATCGCGATCGTCGCCGGAGCGGTCGGATATGTTTTCTCGCAGCGCGCCGTCTTTCTGCTCGTCCCCATCTTCGCCGCGCTGACCTCGGCGGCGGCGCTGGCCATTCCCGCCAAGGCGATCGATCACGACCGGGCGAGGGATCTTGGCGCAAGCCGCGACGCTGCTCGAGGCGGCGCGTCCGCCGCCGGATATAACGTCCTGTTCAAGATCAGGCCGTTGGCCGTCTTCGCGCTCTGCGCGTTCTTCTTCAATTTCGCCAATGCGCCGTTGTTGCCGCTGGTCGGACAGAAGCTCGCGCTCGAGTTCCCGAACGAGGCGACGGCGATGATGTCGTTTTGCATCGTCGCCGCACAGGGCGTCATGCTGCCGCTCGCCATTCTCGTCGGGCGCCGGGCCGATTCCTGGGGGCGCAGGCCGCTCTTCCTCGTCGCTTTCGCCGTCCTGCCGATCCGCGCCGCGCTCTATACGCTCTCGAACAACGCCTTCTGGCTCATCGGCGTCCAGCTGCTGGATGGGGTCGGGGCGGGAATCTATGAGGCGCTGACGCCCCTCGTTATCGCCGACATCATGCGCGGAACCGGACGCTACAATCTGGCGCAGGGGGCGATTGCGACCATTCAGGGGGTCGGCGCGTCGATCAGCGCGCTGGCGGTGGGCGAGACGATGGACCGCTTCGGATATTCGGTCTCGTTTCTCGCGCTCGGCGGCGCCGCCTCTGTCGCATTCCTGGCCTTCTTGGCGTGGATGCCGGAAACCAGGGATAGCGAGGCGGTCGACGCCAAACGAGGCCCCGACCCGGCGCAGGGCGCGAGGAGCGGATGACGCGATCGGCTTGACTTCCGGCCGGCCCGGACTATTTTGCCGGCCAAAGACGCGCCTCGCGGGAACGTGCAGGCGCGCCTGTCGTTTCCGGCGCCCCGGCGCTTTTCTTCTCAAGGATTCCGCGCCATGGCCAAGGCCGCCTCGCTGAAAATCAAGCTCCTGTCGACCGCCGACACCGGCTATTTCTACGTCACCAAGAAGAACGCCCGCACCAAGACGGAAAAGCTGACTTTTAAGAAATACGACCCGGTCGCGCGCAAGCACGTCGAGTTCAAGGAAACCAAGATCAAGTAGCTTCGGAAGGTTCCGAGGCTGTTTTCCAGGCTGTTTTCAGGCTGTTTAAGGCGCCCGCCGGCGCCCTATTTATTTGTCGGCCCCCGATGGCGGGCCGCTGGCGATCACCCCTTCAACTGCGCCAGCACGCCCGCGATGTCGCCCATGCCCCAATGTTCGACGATTTTGCCGCGGGAAACGCGAAAGATGTCGCATGAGGTGAAGACAAGCCTCTTGTGCGTCGGCTCAAAGCCGAGATAGGCGCCTTTGTGCGTGCCCTCGTAGGCGAAGCTGGCGGCGACGAGATCGTCCTGGGCGAGCGACTGCTGGATGGTGACTTTCAAGTCCGGAAAGGCTGTCAGGCGCGCGTCGAAGAAGCCGACCGTCGCGGCCTTCGGGGCGACGCCCCTGGGCGGCGGCGCCGCGGCGCTCGTCTGGTGATTGACGTAATCTTCAGCGAACAGCGCCGCGAAAGCGTTGAGGTCGTGGTCGGTCAGCGTTCGCGCGAACCTTTCGGCCATCGACGCGCTCTCGGCCTCCCTCGCCCGAGCGACGACTGGCGCGGCGCCGATGAGCGCAGCGCCCGCGATCAACGTCCTGCGCCGCATGTCCTTACTCCATGGTCAGCAGACCCATTTCGGGAATCGACGGCGGTTCGTCGTCGATCGCCTCCTTGCCCGGTCATTTCGGCGCCGGCAGCTTGGAGTAGACGCCGCCGGGAACGATTACGGAGACCAGCGTCGAGGGCGCCTCCTTGGGCCCGAACGGTCCCGGAACGGCGTTCTTGACCGGCGGAAGGCTCCTCAAATAGGCGACGATCGCGTGTGCGTCCTCCGAGGACAGATGGGAAAACGCCGGCCAGGGCATGATCGGCGCCAGCCCTCGGCCGTCCGGCCGAATGCCTGCGGTGATCGCGGAGACGATCTGGTCGTCGGTCCAGTTCCCGAGGCCGGTCTCCTTGTCCGGCGTCAGGTTGGAGCCGACGAATACGCCGAGACCGGGAATCGCGAATCCGACGTCGGAGCCGCCGAGCCTGCGCGAAAAGTCGGGCTTGCCGAGCAAAGATCCCGGAGTGTGGCAGTCGTTGCAGCTGGCGATCGTGACGAGATACTCTCCGCGCTCGATTTGAGGGTCGGCGGCCAAGGCGGCTGCGGATGCGCCGAGAACCGCGGCTGCGACGAGCAAAGGCAACGATCGAATTGGCATGGTCTCCTCCCTGACGAGTTCCCCGGTTTATTCCCGCAAAAAAGGCTTCCTGGAGACTGAGCCTCTGGGCGCTTCGGATCGGCGGGAGGAAGTTCTACTTCCCCGTCGCGTCGGCGGCAACGAACGAACTCGCCTGAACTGGGTCGGAAGGAGCGAGAAGAAGGCCCCGCGCCTAACGCGACTCTTCCGGCTCGATCGCCGGGTCCGCGGGATCGGCGCCGTGGGACGTGGCGTGCACGGGGCGCGCGAGCCGATGGTCGGGCGCTTCCGGGCGCGCGGGCGACCAGGGGCGGTCCTGCAGGGCCGGACGGTCGCCACTCATCGTGAAGCCGTGGTCGTCGCTCCATGTCAGGCCGACCGCGCCCATGCGCGCGAGCGTCCTTCCATCGAGCACGAATTTCGCCTTGCAGCCCGCCGGCGCGCTGAGCGCGCTCACGATGACTTCCGCCCGTTCGCAATCCTCGTCGAACGCCATGCGGTCGGTCACGATGCTGAGCGACTCTCCCTCCGGCAGATCGGCGACGCAGCCGAGCCGGTCGCAAGGCGCATAAGGGTCGCGCGCGCTCGCTGGGTCCCGTCCGTCGCCGTCGGCGGTCAACCATTGCTCGGCGGCGAAGCCGTTGAACCTCTTGCCGACGATCCGCAACGCGCCGTCGGCGTCGCGCACCGCCGCCAGATCGCCCGAGGGCGCGACGATCACGTCGTAACGCGGCCCGTGCGCCGCGCCGGTCAGTCCGATCAGCGCGAAGGGAATGGCGCAGGCGCGGAAGGTCCAGGTCCGCCAGATCGCGGCGCTCATCACCGCCAGCGCAAGAAACGGCAACGCATAGGGCGCGAACGCCCGCAAGTGCAGCGTCGAACCCGGCGCGGCGGCGATGAAGCGCGCGGCCCACAGAATGAACTTGATCCCCGCTCCGACATAGAGCCAGACCGGTCCGTCGAGTCCCGAGCGGATAGAGCGCCGCGCCGAGCAGCGCCCCCGGCACCGCGAAAAACTCGATGACGGTCAGCGTCAGCGGATTGCCGATCAGCACATAGGGGCTCAGATCATGGAAGTGGTAGGCCATGAACGAGGCGGTCGCGCCGGTCGCGCAGGCGGTGGCGATGACGAGGCCGAGCGGACGGTCAATCAGCCGGGCGGCGAAGAACCCGCGCCTCGGCGTCCCGGCCCTCGGCGGCAAGAACGGGTCGGGATCGCTCTCGTGGGCCGCGAGCCTCGCCTCCATCACCGCGACCAGCGCCGCGACCGCGGCGAAGGAGAGCTGGAAGCTGACGCTCAGGATCGCCTCCGGCTCGAGCGCGATGACCGCAAGAACGGCGAAGGCGAGGTTGCGCATCGTCAACGCGCGCCGATCCATGATCACCGCGCCGAGCACGATCAGGGTCATGATGAGCGCCCGTTCGGTGCCGACGCGCGAGCCGGTGGCGAGGTCGTAGAGAAGGGATCCGGCCATGGCGGCGCCCGCCGCCCACTTCTTGATCGGATAGGTGAGCGCCAGCGTCGGCGACAGCGCCAGCACGCTGCGCGCAAGAACGAAGAATATTCCGGCGACCAGGGTCATCTGCACCCCGGAAATCGTGATGATATGAAAGATCCCCGCCTCGCGGATGAGGTCCTTGGCGTCGGTGGAAAGAAAGTCGCGTTTGCCGGTCACCATCGCCGCCGCGATCGCGCCCTCGTCGCCGCCGATGATCGCATTGACCCGCAAGGCGAGGCGGTTGCGCGCCTGGTCGACGCCAGCGTCGAACCGCTGCCGCCAGGTCGCGTCGCCGGGCGGCGGCAAGCGGCGGACCGCGCCGAGGGCTGAGCCGACGGCGCCGACGCCGGCGAAGAATGCGTCCCGGGAGAAGTCGTAGCCGCCCGGCAATACCGCGTGCGAGGGCGGAAGCAGCCGCGCCTTAAGCGCCACATAGTCTCCGGCGGCGACCTCGGGCGTCCTGCGCGTCGTGATCCGCACCCGGCGCGGAACCTTTTCCTTTGGCATGCCGTCGGCGCTGACGACCCCGATCACCATCCGCGCCCCGACGGGGCGCAGGTCCATCTCCTCGACATAGCCTCGCATTGTGACGATGCGGATACGGTCGATGACCGGCGCCGCGACCCGCGCCGTTCGCAACGACATCGCGAGAAAACCGGCGAACAGCGCCGAAAAGGCGAGCGCCAGGCCGAGAGCGAACGGGCGCGCGCGGCAGATCCAGGCGAGCGCGGCGGATAGCGCGGCCAGCAGCGCCGGCAGCCAGATGACCGGCTCGCGATCGGCCGCCAGATTGAGCGCGACCCCGCCCATCGCCGCGACCGGCAGCCAAAGGAAGAACCGCCGCTCCTCGGCCTCCCGCGCCAGCGCCGCGGCGAACGCCGCACGCCAATCCGGCGCCCACGCGGAAACGCGCGTGAGCCCGGCGGCGGCCGACAGGACGCCGGCGTGCGAGCGAGACGTCATGCCGTTCAGTCAACCATACGTCGGCTGCGGGAGAAAGGTTCTCGGCCGCGGCTTTAACGCTCGCGCGGCGGGCGTTCGCGGCGGCCCCAATTGCGGTCACGCTCGTCTTGCAGGGCACGAAGGCCAGTGCAAGACTATCCAGCGCGGCGACGACCGATGGCGAAGGCCGCAAATCGGCGCAGCGCCGTCGCCGGGCGTCCGCCTTCACGGCTCCGCCCAAGGCGGACGACCTTGGATCGGCTGGGCGGCTCGCGTCGGATCGACCTGTTCAAATCCGAAGGAGGTGGGTGATGGGAGGCATTTCGAAGGGAGCGGGCGCATTGAGTCCCAACTCGGGCGACGCGGCGTTGGCTCTAGGCGCGGCGAACCTCGCCATTGAGGCCAACCTCGTCGCCAGAGTTCGAACGCTTGACGAAGCTGGTGCACATCCTCTGGAAGGAAGCCGAAAGACTCGAGTCGTACGTGAAGGTGATTCCTGAAGGTCTGCAGATCAAAACCGGATTTTCGGAGGTCACCGTTCTCAGGAACGGCGGCATCGTCATCAAGGGCCTGCGGGTTCTGGTGGAAACGCCAGGAAAGAGCGAATTTTACTATTAGCGGGCCGATGGCTCGTCGATTCCGGTCGACGGGGACGGGCGGACTCCTCGACGCGAGGCGTCTTGCGAGCGCGTGATGGGGCCCATGCGGACGGAAATCGACCCGCCCCAATCCGAGGCGCTCCGCGGGCGGCCGCTGGAGCGCGTCGCCGTCGCGACGCCGTCCTCAGAGGCGGCGGCGCTGCGGGTCATGAGCGGCGTGCAGTTTCTGTCCGCCCACTCGCGGCTGCACGCCAGCTATCCGCCGGAGATGCTGGATCGTCGCATCATGCCGTCGCTGACGCTTAGCCAGTTTCACTATTACACCGACCCCAGCGGCGTTCCTCTCGCCTTCTGCAATTGGGCGTGGCTCGACGCGCCGGTTCTCGGCGAGGCGCTCGCCACCGGGCGCGACCTGGAAGCCCACGAATTCAGGTGCGGCGACCTGCCGTTCTTCTATGAGTTTCTCGCCCCGTTCGGACACTGCCGCGCGGTGGTGCGCGACCTTCGAGGTCTGCCGTTCTTCAAGGGCCGTCGCATCCCGGCGATAAGGGGCCAGATTCGCTGCGACGGACCGTTCGAGCCGCGCATCCGCCATTTCCAGTTTTGACAGACCAAAGCACAGGCCGCCGCGACGCCGCCGAAGGCGACCGGCCAGGCGCGGAACGTCAACCAGACGACGCGCGATATTGCTTCGGCGTCATGCCGAAAGTCCGACGAAAGCGATGGTTGAAGGTCGAGAGATCGCCGAACCCGCGGTCGAGCGCGATCGCGAGGACCGGCCGCCGCCAAGTCGCGAGCCCGAGCGCTCGCCTCGGCGCAGTCTGGCGCTTTTGCGCTCGGTTGCAATTCTGCTAAAGCGACCCCCCTCGCCGCCTTCCCGCGGCCTTGCTCAGCTTCAGCCAACGATCGCTCTCGCCCATGACGCACGTGGTGACCCGCTTCGCGCCTTCGCCGACCGGATTTCTGCACATCGGCGGCGCGCGCACGGCCTTGTTCAACTGGCTCTACGCCAAACGTTTCGAGGGCAAGTTCCTGCTCAGAATCGAGGACACGGATCGCGAGCGTTCGACCGAAGCCGCCGTTCACGCGATCATCGACGGGCTCGAATGGCTGGAGCTCGATTGGGACGGCGAGGCGATCAGTCAGTTTGAGCGCGCGGAGCGCCATCGCGCGGTCGCCCGGCAATTGCTCGCGGCCGGCGCCGCCTACCGCTGCTATGCGAGCTCCGAGGAGCTCGAGGACATGCGCCAGCAGGCGCGCCTCGAAGGTAAGCCGATGCGCTACGACGGGCGCTGGCGCGATCGCGACCCGTCCGAGGCCCCGCAAGGCGTAGCGCCCGTCATCCGGCTGCGCGCCGCCCAGGAGGGCGCGACCGTCATCGACGACAAGGTGCAGGGCAAGGTGACCTTCGCCAACAAGGATCTCGACGATCTGGTGCTGCTGCGCTCCGACGGCAATCCGACCTACATGCTCGCCGTCGTCGTCGACGATCACGACATGGGCGTCACCCATGTGATCCGCGGCGACGATCATCTGACCAACGCCGCGCGGCAGACCCAGATCTACCACGCGCTCGGCTGGGATCCGCCCGTCTGGGCGCATATCCCGCTGATCCACGGACCGGACGGCGCCAAGCTCTCCAAGCGCCACGGCGCGCTCGGGGTCGACGCCTATCGCGCGATGGGCTATCTGCCCGCGGCGCTGCGCAACTATCTGGCGCGGCTGGGCTGGAGTCACGGCGACAAGGAGTTCTTCAGCGCCGACGAGCTTGTCGCCGCCTTCGATCTCGGGGCGATCGGCCGCTCGGCCTCGCGCTTCGACTTCGCCAAGCTCGAGAACATGAACGGCCATTTCATGCGCGCGATGAGCGACGCCGACCTTTACGACATGCTGATCGGCGCCCTGCCCTATCTTCAGGGCGGGCCTGAGATCGCAGCGCGACTCGACGCACAAAAGCGCGCGCAGCTCCGCGCCGCCATTCCGGGCCTGAAGGACCGCGCCAAGACGCTGGTCGAACTCATCGACGGCGCCGGCTTTCTGTTCGCGAAAAGGCCGCTCGCGATCGACGACAAGGCCGCCGACATTCTGGCGAAAGGCGGGCGCGCCCATCTCGCCGCGCTGGCGCCGAAGCTCGCCGCGGTCTCCGAATGGTCAGGCCCGGCGTTGGAGGCGGTCGTGCGCGCCTATGCCGAGGCGACCGGCGCCAAGCTCGGCTCGATCGCGCAGCCCCTGCGCGCCGCGCTCACCGGCCGCTCGACCTCGCCGGGCATCTTCGACGTGCTGACGGTGCTGGGGCGCGAAGAGAGCCTGGGACGGATCGAGGATCAGGCGAGGGCTTCTCAATCCTGAGGCGCTTTTCGCGTTGGCTATTGGTCGGCCGCAATCGCTTGCTTGCCTTCGATCCCCTGTCGTCATGGCCGGGCCTTGTCCCGGCCATCCACGCCGCAGCGCTGCAAGGACCTACGAGTCTCGAGGGCTTTTCGCCATCGCTTGTCTCTCCGGGCGCCCGACGCGTCCAACCGCGTGGATGGCCGGCACAAGGCCGGCCAGGACGCGTTGAAGCCTTGCAGGTCTTCGGCCCCAATGGGCCGAATTTTTGGGAGCCAACATCTAACGCCATTAAGAGCCAATCCTGACTTTCGGAGGAGCGCGTGTGACCAAGTCGGCCGGATGAAGGTCCGCGCCGCTGGTCGCATTTTGAGGCGCGCGGCGGTCGCGGCGGCGGCATGCCGGCCGCGGCCACAGACTTCATGACGGGCCAACGTCGACGGCGTTCGGCCGTTGGCAGTGGGTCTGTTTGAATTTCGGCTTCCGACCCTGAGCGGGCCTTCCTGGTCGGTCCCGGTCCGGAAGCAATGCGCCACTAAGCGGTCCTCCCGCGGAAACAAGCAGACCTCGGCCCACATCTAGGCTAATGTGGCGACTTCATGAGGGCGGGATGAGCGAGGTCCGCAAGCTCGCGGCAATCTTGGTCACCGACGTCGTCGGATACAGCCGGCTTGTCGGAGCCGACGAGGAGCGGACGCTCGCACGCCTGAGGGCGCTCCGCAGCGATCTCATCGACCCGACTATCGCGCTTCACCACGGGCGGGTCGTCAAGCGCACCGGCGACGGTAGCCTCATCGAGTTCCGTAGCGCGGTTGACGCGGTCCGCTGCGCGATCGATTTTCAAAACGGCCTCATCGAGCGTAACGCCGGCGTGCCGCGGGAAGGGCAGATCGAGTTCCGTGTCGGCATCCACGTCGGCGACGTCGTTGAGGAAAACGACGGTGATCTCATGGGCGACGGGGTCAACATCGCCGCGCGCTTGGAAGGGATTTGTGAACCGAACGGGCTTTGTCTCTCCGGCGCGGCCTACGAACAAGTGCGCGATCGGCTCAAGGAGCGGTTCGTCGATCTTGGCGAGAAGACGCTGAAGAACATCGCGCGACCCGTACGCGCCTATGCTCTGAAGATGGGCGTTCCACCACCGGCGCCCACCGCTCCGGTGGAAAAACTGGGACCGCCGCGCCTCTCTATGGTCGTCTTGCCATTCGCCAACATCAGCGACGATCCCCAGCAGGACCACTTCGTCGACGGCGTCACCGACAGCCTTACCACCGACCTCTCCCGGATGAGAAACGGCGTCGTGATCGCGCGGAGCACCGCCTTGACGTTCAAAGATAAGCCGATCGACGTGAGGGCGATCGGCCGCGAGCTCAACGTACGCTACGTCCTTGAGGGAAGCGTCCAGCGTCGCGGCGATCGAATGCGGGTCAACGTTCAGCTCATCGACGCCGAAAGCGCGGCGCATCTTTGGGCTGAGCGCTTCGACAAGCCGTTGGCTGACTTCTTCGACATGCAGGACGAGATCGTGGCGCGGCTCGCCAACGAGCTCGGTGTCGAGCTCAATGTTCTCGAAGCGCGCCGTTCGGAGAAGGCGCGAAGCCCAGATTCGATCGATCACGTTTTTCAGGGGATGGGCTGGTATCTGAAGGGCCCGACCCCAGAGAACGTTTCCAAAGCGCGCGATTTTTTCGTGCAAGCCCTGAAGCTCGACCCTGACGACGCGCAGGCGCTCGTGATGATCGCCATCGTGGAGATCGTCGCGGCTAACCATTCTTCTGTAGACGATCGGGTCGGGCGCCTCGTTGCGGCTGAGGCCGCTGCCAGGAAAGCGCTTTCGCTCGCGCCCGACCGCGCGATGGCTCACTTTTGCATGGGTCTAGTTCTCGGCGCGACCAATCGGGCTGCGGAGGGTATTGCCGAATTCGAACGAGCGTTGGCTTTCGACCGAAATCTGGCGAGCGCCCACGCCCACATCGGCTGGCTCAAAATCTACGTCGGACGGGCAGAGGAGACGGAAGGCGACGTTCGCGAGGCGTTGAGGCTCAGTCCTCGCGACTTTGCGCTTCCTTACTGGTGGTCGTTCGTCGGCGGCGCTGCCTTTTGCCTTGATCGATACGACGAGGCGGCCGCTGCGTTCCAGCGATCCATTGACGCCAATCGAAACTGGCCAATGTCGCATTTCCAGCTTGCGGCGGCGCTCGCAGCGCTGGGAAGAACGGAAGAGGCGCAAGCGGCCGCGAGGAACGGCCTTGCCCTCAATCCCGATTTTTCCATCGCAACCTTGCGAGCTGCTCTTATCCCCATCAACAACCCCTACCCATCCGCCCGCGAACGTTTCCTCGAAGGTATGCGAAGCCTGGGAGTGCCGGAAGGGTGACTGCTCGACTTCACCGTAGTTTTGGAACGCATCGGTCACAGCGCCCCGTCCTTCAGGGGGCAAATCGCCCATTTCAGTTGACTGGGCGCGAGTCTCAACCTCGAAGATCGAAAGACCGCTCCAATGCGGGAACTGCCTTACCCCAGCAACCCTGCGGGCCCGGGTCCGCCCCCCTGGGACGATCGCCGTTCGCTCTGCCTTGGGCTGCTCTCGACCCAGAGCGCGCCTTCCCGCTCGGTCCCGGTACGGATGCAAAGCACCGAAAAGCGGCCTTTTCGGAGTGGCTCGCCGAGGGCCTCCGCATGGTCGGAGATGAACCGCGGTCGGGCGTCAGCCGATAGTGCAAAAGACCGCCATGCCGCGCTTGCGGCATTGGCTCGCTGGGAGATCATCACGATAAAGCGCGTAGTCGTCCTCGCCGAAGAACACGCGCTCGCGCCGATTGCTAAGCTGAGTGACATAATCGGAAGGTCGGGCACGACAAATCGGTCGAGTGCGGAGCCGTCAGTGATCTTATCGCGATACGCTACGACGGGATAACTGAAGAATGGAACAAACATGTCCAATCTGGGGACCATCTGCAACTGTGACGGCCGGAAAGCCTGATCCCTTTTCCTGGTTTGTATTCTCTGAACGTACGGGGGGTAAATATGAGGTCACCAGCATGACCGTGGACGGCATACTTAGGAACATTGATAATTCCGTCAAACTTCGCCTAACTACTTGGCTCGTCGATCAACGTAAATGCGGAACTGTCTGCCCAGTCGTATCGGAATCAATTGTTCGCACAGCGCAAACTTGGGCTCCTCTTTCCGTCAGCGACCGGGCCGATCGTGCCTTAAAGTTTATCGCTGAGCAAACTAAAATCTTAGGACAAAAAGTTGAACTTTCTAATTTCTACGATCGGATGCTGCCGCTTACGGAGTCGCAGCAACGTGAAGAAGTGAGGTTTCTTAAGGATTATTTACTTCAAAGACGTTGGGTACAACTACCTTATGCAGAGTTATATCATTCGGTTGTAATTTCCATTGAAGAATATTCTCACCTCGATGAACTGTCGGACTTTGGAGCCGCATCGTCGCAGGCCTTCATTGCGATGTGGTTTGATCCTTCGATGAACGAACCTTATGAATATGGACTAGCCGCAGGGGTTCGAGACGCTGGATACGACCCGTATCGCGTCGATCTTTCGCATTATAACGATAAGATCGATGACAAAATTATTACCGAGATCAGGCGATCGCGATTTTTGGTTGCTGATTTTACTTGCGGCTCAACCGGAGTACGCGGAGGAGTTTATTATGAAGCGGGATTTGCGCACGGCTTAAGAATCCCTGTGATATTTACTTGTAGAAGTGACGTAATTAGATATGTACATTTTGACACCAGGCAGTACAACCACATAACCTGGGAGACAGCGGTCGAGCTTAGAGATAAGCTTAGTTTAAGAATTACTGCCACCCTCGGTGATGGCCCGCTGCGATTGCGTTAATTGCGCGATATCCGCCCAACTGAGGCGTCCAAGGCCAGGCGGTCCGTTATGTCCGCTCGACGTCAAGTCCTGCCGTTCCCCTGCGCCCATTAGGCGGGCAGCTCGATCGCGAAATCTTTAGCGCGCTGCCGACTGGCCGGAGTTGACCCTGAGCGAACATTCGTCCCGAGCGATTGAACGTTGTAAATCGACGTATTACTACCGTCGCGGATCGCCATCTTGAACGGCGCAAGTGGACAGGTAAGCGGGCATTGCCTTTCACCGCGCTCTCCGCCCAAACCTGAAGTTCAAACTGACCCACTACCCGGCCGTTGGAAGAGTTCCGTCACGCCGAGTTCGGCGGAAGATTTTGGCCCGCGAGAACGCGCGTGCGCCCCTTCCCGGCGCCTGACGCCGCCTGGCGAGAAAGCGATCGCTGAGCCGCCCGAGGCGACCTTGGTCACGAGGCTCTGGCCAAAACGGAAAAACGCGGACGCTTCATCCGGCCGTTTCGCGGGATCGGCAGGGGTGGGCCAGAATTCTGTCGAGCAAGGCTTCTTTTCGCGTTGCTACCCCAACCCCACCTCCATCCGTCCACGCCCCCCCAAGGCTTCTTGCTGAAAAACCGAAACTGTGTTAGGATCGCCTTGGCGGCGAACCCGGCGCCGCTTGTCCTGCCGGCGGCGGGACGGGTTTGGCGGGATTAAGGAGCCGGAAAAAAAATCATTTGGATTCGCGTCTAAACCCTTGAGAAGGCTCGATTCGCGGAAGGGAATCGTTTGGATTCCGCTTCCGCTGGCTTTGATCCCGCTTCCGCAGGCTTGGGTCTCGTTTCCTCGGGCTTGCATTCGGCTTCCGCCGGGCCCGGTCGCGGCCTATTCCTGCGGCGTCGCCAGCGGCTTCGCCGGGATTGCGGACGCGAGCGGACCGGGGCCGTCGCCGTCTCGATGGTAGATGTCGGGACGGAACTGGACGATGCCGTCGGGGGTCGCCCAGGCGGTGATGTAGACCCAATAGACGTTGACCGGCTTGGCGAGGTCGACGTCGAGGCGCTGGCCGGAGCGGATGACGTCGTCGATCTGATCGCGGCCCCAGCCGGGGGTGTCCTTCAACAGCCAGGCCACGTAGTCGCGAACGTCCTGCACCCGCACGCAACCGGACGACACGAAGCGGAAGTCGTCGCCGAAAATGCCCTTGGACGGCGTATCGTGCATGTAGACGCCGTAGGGGTTGGGGATATTGATGCGAACGAAGCCGAGCGAGTTGATGTCGCCGCCGGTGTCCTGCCGATACTTGTAGTTCGTCGCCTCGGTCGTGTTCCAGTCGATCGAGGCGGGCGAGACCTCCTGGCCCTCGCGGTTGAAGACCCGGATCTTCTCTTCCGTCAGGTAGTTCGGATCGGCCTTCATCTTCGGGATCAGATCCTTCTTGATCAGCGAAGGCGGCACGGTCCAGAACGGATTGAAATTGATCTGCGTCGCCTTGGTCTGCATGATCGGCGACTGACGATCGATCTTGCCGACGCCGGCGGCGTGATGCGAATAGACGACGCCGTTCTCGACCGTCTCGACCGAGGCGGCGGGAATATTGACGATCACGAAGCGCTCTCCCAGATCGCCCGAATAGGCGTTGAGGCGCACGATGTTGGTCTCGAGCTGTTGCAGCCGGGCGGCCGCGGACACGTTCAATTCGGCGAACGTCTCCTGATTGACGACGCCGGTCTGGCTCAAGCCGTGGCGGGCCTGGAAGCGTTTGACCGCCGCCTCGACGAACGAATCGAACACCTGGCCCATTCCCGCCACGGGGTCGAGATCGCCGGAGGCGACCAGACGCTCGCGCAGCGCCTGCACCGCTTTGGACTTCGAGCCGATCCCCAATTCGGCGCCGGTCGGCACCAGGTTCCAGCCGCCGCGGGCGACAAGATCCTTGTATTTCGCGATCGCCGCCTCGGTCGCCGCCAGGGTGGCTGGCGACAACACAGGCGTCGCCTCGCGCCTGACCGCCATATCCGGCGAGGCTTCATAGCTCTGCGGCCATTCCGCCTGATCGTCCCGGCGCTCCTGCGCGGACGCGACAAAAGGCGCGCCGCCGGCCGCCACGAATGCGCCGACCGCGCTCGCGCTAAGAAAAGCGCGGCGAGTGAGCCACGTGACTTTTGTCTGCCGCATCAGATCTGAAACTCCTCGAGGAACGGAATTTGGCCGGTCCCGCCGTTAAGCCGCCCGCCCCAAAAACGAATGACGCGGCACACGTCCGTCCCACTCGTCGCGAGCGAACGATTTTACGCGCCACTGTGTTAAGGATATGGCCCAGTCGGGCGATTTTAAGGCCGCTGGACGAACGGCGTCAAAACGCGCGTCGGGGCGTCCGCGCCTGGACGCCCCGCCCGATCGCCGACCTTATATCAAAATCAGAGGCGATACTTGATCTGATCGGTCCAGTAGCGCTCGAGGCGAAGCAGCGAGACGTTCACCCGGGCAAGGTCTTCGCCCGGTATGCCGCCGATCTGCTCGACCGTGCGGGCGTGCTTCTCGTAGATGCCCCCCACGATGCGGTGAACCTCCTTGCCAAGCTCCGTCAAACTGATTCGCACCGAGCGACGGTCGACCCGCGAGCGGGCATGGTGCAGGTATCCCATCTCGACCAGCTTCTTCACGTTGTAAGAAACATTCGATCCGAGATAGTAGCCCCGGGTTCGCAATTCTCCCGCGGTCAATTCCTTGTCTCCGATGTTGTAAAGCAGCAGCGCCTGGACCGCATTGACATCGGAGCGGCCGCGACGATCGAACTCATCCTTGATAACGTCGAGTAGCCGGCGATGCAGTCGCTCGACCATGGTCAACGTTTCCAAGTACAGGTCGAAAACTCGAAGTTCAGGTTCCACGTGAACCGGCGCTTCCTTAGTTTTAATTGCGTTAAGCATGGAACACCCGTCCGTTTGCCTCTTTATTGTCGAGCCTTATTCGCTCTACTTATAGGCAGAACTGTAACGGAGGCGAATGAAGACGAGTTTAAGAGTCAAGATGAATCCAAGGTTTTCCCGCCCTGGTAAATTTCAATTGAATCAAAGCCTTTGTTTACGTTGACAGGGTGGAAACGAAAGACGCGCCACGCGCCTTCGGCGGGCGGCGGAATCGAACAAAACGGCGTCTTTCGTTGGTCTTTGTTTCGTTGCGGGAGGCGCAAAAGCGGCGCGTTCGCTGTGATTGCGCCGACGCGCGGTTGGTCAGTCCCGCTCCCTGACCGCGCGCCAGCTCAGGAAGAAATAGCCGACGACCAACGCGATATTGAGCAGCGCCCCGACGGCGCCGATCGCCGCCGCGCGCGGGTTTAGGACAGGCGAGGCCGCCTCGACAACCGCGCAAAGCAGCCAGATTGCGCCGCCCCAGGGCGCCGCCAGCCACAACCCGACCGCGGCCAGAAGGTCGAAACAGGCGAAGGCGACGATCGTCGCTTGGAGGGGCAGCGCCATCGTCGCGAACTGTCCCAGGCTCGGGAAGGTCCCGAGAATGAGAGCCCAGTTGAACAGGCCCTTGCTGACCCAGACCCACGCGAGCGTGCGCATATACCAGAGAAGCACCGCCTTCCAGCGCATGCTCGAGATTACTGAGGAAAGCTTGCCGTCCACCGGCTTTGCGGGCGAAGAATTGATGAGCTCCACGACTCCGTCGCGGGTTTGACGCATCAGATATTTCATCGGCGGCGGACCGGGAAAGTCAACTCGGCGTCGCCGAGCGGGGCGAAATAGCTCTCGACTTCCGTTTTCGAGGGTGGAGCGCTCCAATGTGGACGGTTATCCTTTTCGACGATGACCGCGCGCACGCCTTCGTAGAAGTCGCGACCCCTGCAAATGCGCGAGACGATGCGAAATTCCATGCGCAGGGCTTCGTCGAAATCGATCGTGGGACCCAACGCCATCTGCCTGAGAGCAATCGCCTGACTTGTCGGCGACTTTTCCAGCATCGCCGCGCGCGCCGGCGCGGCGAAGCCCCGTCCCTGGGCCGCGGCCTCGAACAGGGCCGCCAAAATGGCCTCGCGGCTGGCGGCCGAGAAACAGGTCTCGACTTCCGCCGCCTCGTCCAGAAGCGCCGACGGCGGCGGCGGCGCGGCAAAGCTCGCGAGCGTGGCCTCGACCGGTCGGTCTGCCTCCAACGCCTGCGCCAGATCTCGGAACGCGGCGCTGGGCGCGAATGTCTGGGCGAGGCCAAGGGCGAGGGCGTCGCCCGCGTTGGCGCGCAGGCCCGTGAGGGCGAGATAAACGCCGGCGCGGCGCGGCACGCGCGGCAGAAACCACGACGCTCCGGTATCCGGGAAGAAGCCGATGCCGACCTCCGGCATGGCGAAAGCGAAGCGGTCGCCAGCGACTGTGTGCGTGGCGTTGATCGACAGGCCAACGCCCCCGCCCATCACTATGCCGTCGACCATTGCGACGATCGGCTTGGGATAGGTCTTGATGCGTTGATCGAGCAGATATTCCTCGCGCCAGAACGTCAATTGCGATTCATGGTCGCCCGCCTTGCCCAATTCATAGAGGCGGCGGATGTCGCCGCCGGCGCAGAACGCCCGCTCTCCAGCTCCTCGAATGACGACTCGAGCGACGTCGCCGTCGTTCTCCCACTGATCGAGCGCGCTGGCGATCACGCGAACCATGGTCAAGGTCAACGCGTTCAGGGCCTTGGGACGGTTAAGCACGATGAAGCCGGCGCCGCCGCGTCGCTCGACAAGCGTCTCGGCGTCCTGCGCCGCGCTAGTCACGCCGGAGCGACTTCCGTCACAACGGCGTCGATCGCGGCGGCGACCTTGTCAATCGGCGCCATTCCGTCGACGACGTACAGAATGCCGCGTTGGCGATAAAACGGCGTCACCGCCGCAGTGTCCCGCTGGTAGGCGGCAAGACGCGACTTGAACACTTCGGGATCGTCATCCTTGCGCGCCGATTGGCCGGCCGCCTTCGCCGCCGCCGCGCGGTTGACGATGCGATCGACGAGCCTGGCCGAATCGACCCTCAATTCGATCGCCGCGTCGAGCTTCAGGCCCTTGGCGGCGAGCATATTTTCCAACGCGTGAGCCTGCGCGAGCGTGCGAGGAAATCCGTCGAGGATAAATCCCCCTGCAGCGTCGGGCTTTTCGATCCGGTCCTTTATAATGGCGACGACGGTCTCGTCCGACACCAGCGCGCCCGATTCCATCACCGCTTTCGCCTTGAGCCCAATCGGAGCGCCGGCCGCGACGGCGGCGCGCAACATGTCGCCGGTCGACAATTGCGGAATGCCGAGATTGCGGACCAGGCGCTCGGCCTGAGTGCCCTTGCCCGCGCCCGGAGGCCCAAGCAGAATCAACCTCATCGTTTCCGCCCCTTCAGCCTGGCTCTGCGAATCAGCCCTTCGTACTGGTGCGCTTGGAGATGGCCGTGGATCTGCGCGACCGTGTCCATGGTCACATTGACGACGATCAATAGCGAGGTGCCGCCAAAATAGAAAGGCAGCGCCGCATAGGAAATCAGCCATTCGGGCAGAAGGCAGATCAGGGCGAGATAAAGCGCTCCGAGCACCGTAATCCGGGTCAGGATATAGTCGATATATTGCGCGGTGCGTTCGCCCGGCCGGACCCCGGGCACGAAGCCGCCATGCTTTTTCAGATTGTCGGCGGTGTCGGCCGGATTGAAGACCGTCGCCGTGTAGAAAAAGGCGAAGAACACGATCAGCGCGACATAAAGGGTGAGATAAAGCGCGCTGCCGCGCCCCAGCAGCGCCGACATCATCGAGAGCACGCCAGAACTCGAGGACCCTTGCGCAAAATTGGCCGCCGTCGTCGGCAGCAACAGCAGCGAAGACGCGAATATCGGCGGAATCACGCCGGAGGTGTTGAGCTTCAGCGGCAGGAAAGAGCTCTGTCCCTCGTACATCTTGTTGCCGACCTGACGGCGCGGATAAGTGATCGGAACACGCCGTTGCGCGCGCTCCATGAACACAATGAAGGTGACGACCACGAACACCATCACGATGACGGAGAGCACCAGTCCGGTCGAGATCGACCCCTGCCGGCCGAGCTCGAACAATTGCGCAATCGCCTGCGGAAGACGGGCGACGATGCCGGCGAAAATGATCAGCGACGAACCGTTGCCGACGCCCCGGGCGGTGATCTGCTCGCCGAGCCAGACGAGGAACATCGTGCCGCCTGTCAGCGTCACGACCGTCGAGATGATGAACAGGAGGCCCGGATTGCTGACGATGCCCGGGCGTCCCTCGAGGCCGATCGCAATGCCGTAGGCCTGGAATACCGACAGCGCGACAGTCAGATAGCGGGTGTATTGATTGAGGACCTTGCGGCCCGCCTCTCCCTCTTTCTTGATCGCCTCCAGCGACGGCATCACCGAACTCAGGAGCTGGATGATGATCGAAGCCGAAATGTAGGGCATGATATTCAGCGCGAACACCGCCATCCGCTGAACGGCGCCGCCCGAGAACATGTTGAACATGTCGAGCACGCCCTGCTTCTGACCAAGGAAGGCGGTCTGGAACGCTTCCGAATCGATGCCCGGCAACGGGATATACGTCCCGAGCCGGAAGATCACGAGCGCGCCCAGCGTGAACCAGATGCGCTTCTTGAGTTCGTCGGCCTTGGTGAAGGCGGACCAGTTGATATTGGCAGCGAGTTGTTCGGCGGCCGACGCCATGGCGGATGCGCTCCCGGCGGCGCCAAGACATCGGCGCCCTGTTCAAAAAAGTCGCTCTCGCCGCCCATTCCCCGCGCGGCGAGAACGCCCCTATCATATGGTCGGCGCGCGCGCCAATGTCAGCCCGTCCGGCTCGCCCTCAGGAGGCGGCCTGGGCGGCCTCTTTTCGCAGCCGCTTGAGGCTGCCGCCGGCCTTTTCGATCGCGGCCGCGGCGCTCTTCGAGGCCGTCGCGACTTCGAAATTCGCCTTCGCCTTCAACTCGCCGGATCCCAGGATCTTCACGCCGTCGCGCGGACGCGTGACGACCCCGGCCTTCAACAGGCTCTCAAGCGTAATCGGCTCGGCGGCGTCGAGCTTGCCCGCGTCGATGGCGCTCTGAATGCGCCCCAGATTGACCTCGTTATACATAAGTCGCGCGGGCGGAGTGAAGCCGCGTTTCGGCAAGCGCCGATGCAAGGGCATCTGGCCGCCCTCGAAGCCCTTGATGCGCACACCCGAGCGGGCCGTCTGTCCCTTGCCGCCACGCCCGGCCTGCTTGCCCTTGCCCGAACCGATGCCGCGTCCGACACGAATGCGCGCCTTGGACGAGCCCGGATTGTCGGAGATTTCATTGAGTTTCATCGCGCAATCCTCATTGACCGTCGACGCGGCGCACGAGATGCGCGACCTTGGCGATCATGCCGCGAGTGGCTGGGGTGTCAACAATGCTCGACCGCCGGCCAATCCGGTCGAGTCCGAGGCCCCTCAACGTTTCGCGCTGCGAAGCGGGCCGGCCGATGGGGCTTCCCGTTTGCTCGAGCGTGATGGTCTTTTGCGTGCTCATGGCGATCCTTGTCCTCACGAATCGACGGCGTCGGCTTCGACGCCCTGGCGGCGCGACTGCAAGGTCGACACTTTGAGGCTGCGCCGCTGGGCGACCGAACGCGGGCTGTCCTCTCGCGACAGCGCATCGAAGGTCGCGCGGATCATGTTGTAGGGATTCGAGGAGCCCTGGCTCTTGGCGACGACGTCGTGAACGCCGAGCGACTCGAACACGGCGCGCATCGGGCCGCCGGCGATGATGCCGGTGCCCGCCGGAGCGGCGCGCAGAACGACGCGGCCCGCGCCGTGGCGGCCGTTGACGTCGTGATGCAGCGTTCTGCCCTCGCGCAGCGGTACGCGCACGACGCCCCGCTTGGCGGCCTCGGTCGCCTTTCGGATCGCTTCCGGCACTTCGCGGGCCTTGCCGTGGCCAAAGCCCACGCGGCCCTTCTGGTCGCCGACGACCACGAGAGCGGCGAAGCCGAACCGCCGGCCGCCCTTGACGACCTTCGCCACGCGGTTGATATGAACGAGGCGATCGACGAACTCGCTGTCGCGCTCCTCGCGGTTGTGGTCGCGGCCGCGGCCGCCTTCTCCTTCACGCGCCATATCGTTCATCCGTCACTGAAAAATCGCGGCCCGCACTTCATGGCGCCGCGGCTCGCTTCCGTTGGTCGATTTAGAATTCCAGTCCGCCCTCGCGGGCGCCCTCCGCCAATGCCTTGACGCGGCCGTGGTACATATAGGCGCCGCGGTCGAAGACAACCTTGCTGACGCCGGCCTTCTTTGCCCGCTCGGCCAGTTCCTTGCCGATTCGTCGCGCCGCCTCGACGTTCGCCCCGGTCTTGATCGACTCGCGGATCGCCTTTTCGATCGACGAAGCGGCCGTGATCGTCCGGCCCTGCCGATCGTCGATGATCTGTGCGTAGATCTGCTTCGACGATCGAAAAACGCTGAGCCTCGGACGGTCGCCCGAGTTGGCGGCGATTGCGCGGCGCACCCGGGCCTTGCGCCGCTCGGTGGAAGTATTCGACTTACCCATGGCGGCGCACCCTCACTTCTTCTTCCCTTCCTTGCGGAAGATGAATTCACCGGCGTATCTGACGCCCTTGCCCTTATAGGGCTCAGGGCGCCGGAACGCCCGGATCTCCGCGGCGATCTGCCCCACCTGGCGCTTGTCGATGCCGGCGACCGTGATCTCGGTCGGCTTCGACGTCGAAATCGTCACGCCCGCAGGGATCGGATACACGACGTCATGGCTGTAGCCGAGCGACAGTTGCAGGTTCTTGCCTGCGACCGCCGCCTTGTAGCCGACGCCGTTGATTTCGAGCTTCTTCTCGAACCCCTTGGTGACGCCGCCGACCAGGTTCTGCACCTGCGCGCGCGTCGTCCCCCACATCGCGCGCGAACGCTTGTCTTCGCCGCGCGGCTGGACATGGACGGCGCCGCCATCGATCGAGAGCGCCACTTCGCGCGGCGCGGTGAATGTCAATTCACCCTTTGCGCCTTTGACCGCGATCGTCTGGCCGTCCAGCTGCGCGGTGACGCCGGACGGAATGACGATGGGCTTTTTGCCTATTCGAGACATAACTCAAATTCCATTTCTTTGCCGGGGCGCCGTCAGAAAACGGTGCAGAGGACTTCGCCGCCGACATTGTTTTCACGCGCCGCATGGTCGGCCATTACGCCCTTCGGGGTCGAGACGATCGAAACGCCCAGGCCGTTGGCGACCCGAGGCATGGCGCCGACAGTGGCGTAGACCCGACGGCCCGGTTTGGACACGCGTTCGATCTTGCGGATGACCGGTTCGTTGTCGAAATACTTCAACTCGATTTCGAACTCAGTGCGGCCGTTGCCGTAATCCGTGGTCGAGTAGCCGCGGATATAGCCTTCGGACTCTAGGACGTCGAGCACTTTCTGACGCAGGGAAGAGCCCGGCGTCGAGACTTTGCCGCGCTTGCGCATCTGTGCGTTGCGGATGCGGGTGAGCATATCGCCGAGAGGATCGTTCACTGCCATAACCTCCTCACCAGCTCGACTTCACCAGGCCCGGGATAAGGCCCTCGTTTCCCAATTCGCGCACGGCGATGCGCGACAGCCTCATCTTCCGAAAGAAACCGCGTGGCCGACCGGTCAATTCGCAGCGGTTGCGCACGCGAACGATCGCGCCGTTGCGCGGCAACGCGGCGAGCCGCAGCCGGGCCTCGAAGCGCTCCTCCATCGGACGCGCCTCATCATTGGCGATTTCGAGCAGCCGGTTGCGCCGGGCCGCGAATTTCTTGACCAGGCGCTGCTTGCGCAGGTTATTTTCGATTGCGCTTTTCTTTGCCATCAATGGACTCCATTTTCCGCGTCTGAGCGCCTTGGGCTCACTGCCGGAACGGGAAGTTGAACGCACTCAGCAAGGCTTGCGCTTCCGCGTCGGTCCTGGCCGTCGTGCAGACCACGATATCGAGACCGAGCATGGCCTCGGTCTTGTCGTAGTCGATTTCGGGAAAGATGATGTGCTCCTTGACGCCAAGCGCGTAGTTGCCTCGGCCGTCGAAAGATTTGGGGTCGAGACCTCGGAAGTCCCGCACGCGCGGCAGCGCGACCGTCACCAAACGGTCGAGAAACTCGTACATTCGGGTCTCACGCAGGGTGACCTTGGCGCCGATCGGCATGTTCTCTCGCACCTTGAAGGTCGAGATCGCCTTTCGCGCGCGCGTAACCACCGGCTTCTGGCCGGCGATCAACGCCAGGTCCGCGGCGGCGGAAGTCACCTTCTTGGTGTCGTTGACCGCTTCGCCGACCCCCATGTTGAGCACGATCTTGTCGAGTTTGGGCACCTCCAGCGCGTTCTTGTAGCCGAACTCCTTGACGAGCTTCGGCACGATCTCGTCTTGATAGAGCTTCTTCAGACGGGCGACATAGTCCTTCGGCGCGGCCTTAACCGCGCCAGCGGCGGCGGTTTCGGCGCCGGCTTCCTTGCGGCCCTTGGCCTTGGCGCCCTTGGCGTCGGCGGGCGCGGCGGCCTTGGGGGATTTCGCAGCGCCGGGCTTCTCGCCCTTGGCCGGCTTGGCGCCTTTGTCGGTCTTTGCCTCAGCCATCGATAAGATCTCCAGAGCGCTTGGCGATGCGAACCTTGCGACCGTCGTCGAGAATTTTGAATCCGACCCGGGTCGGCTTGCCCGATTTGGGGTCAGCGATCGCCAGATTCGACAGGTGAATTGTCGCCTCCTTGGTCAGGATGCCGCCCTCGGTCTGGGCGGTCTGGCGGGTATGTCGCCGCACGAGATTGACGCCGGCGACAATCGCCCGGCTTTCGGCCCTGATCACCTGACGGACCTCGCCGGTCTTGCCCTTGTCGCGTCCGGTGGTGACAATGACCCGGTCGCCCTTCTTGATCTTGGCGGCCATCACAACACCTCCGGCGCAAGCGAGATGATCTTGACGTGGTTTTTGGCGCGCAACTCCCGCGGCACCGGCCCGAAAATCCGGGTTCCCACCGGCTCGGACTGGTTGTTGATCAGCACAGCGGCATTGGAATCGAAACGGATCACCGAGCCGTCGGCGCGGCGGATGTCCTTGGCGGTGCGCACAACGACGGCCTTCATCACGTCCCCCTTCTTGACGCGGCCGCGCGGGATCGCCTCCTTTATCGACACCACGATGATGTCGCCGACCGAAGCGTAGCGGCGCTTCGATCCGCCAAGCACTTTGATGCACATCACGCGCCGCGCGCCGGAATTGTCGGCGACGTCGAGATTGGTCTGCATCTGTATCATGGCCTATTCGCCTTTCTGATCAGATCGGTTTCCGGCGTCTGCCGAAGCCGGACTTCGTCTGCAGGAAGCTGACCGCCTCCGGATGGATTCACGATTGTGGCGCGTCGGCGCCGATGACGATCCAGCGCTTCAATTTCGAGATCGGCCTCGTCTCCTCGATCGAGACGATATCCCCGACCTTCTGCGTCTTGTTTTCCACATGCGCGTGGTAGTTCTTCGAACGGCGCACAGTCTTCTTCAGCAGAGGATGGGTGAACCGGCGCTCGACCTTCACGACCAGCGTCTTCTCCTGCTTGTCGCTGACGACGACGCCCTGCAATATTCTCTTCGGCATTTCGATCCTCAGTCCTTGGCCTTGGCGACGGCGCGCTTCTGCGCGGCGACAGTCTTGACCCTAGCGATGTCGCGCCGGACCACGCGCACCCGAGCGGTGTTCTGCAACTGGCCGCTCGCCTTCTGAAAGCGCAGGTTGAACTGCTCCTTCTTCAGGCTCAGCGTCTCGTCGCCGAGCTGGTCCTCCGTCATGACCCGCAGATCGGAAAGACGGTTGGTTTTCTTCATCTCGCGCGCTCCCTATTCCGCGATGCGCTGCACGAAGCGGGTCTTGATCGGCAGCTTGGCTGCGGCGAGGCCGAACGCCTCGCGCGCGAGCTGCTCCGGCACGCCGTCGATCTCGAACATGATGCGACCGGGGGAGACCCGCACGATCCAGAACTCGGGCGCCCCCTTGCCCTTGCCCATGCGCACTTCGATCGGCTTCTTGGACACCGGCACGTCCGGGAAAACTCGAATCCACACCCTCCCGGCGCGCTTCATGTGGCGTGTCAGCGCCCGGCGGGCGGCCTCGATCTGGCGCGCGGTGATGCGCTCCGGCTCCATCGCCTTGAGACCGAATTCGCCGAAGTTGAGCGCGAATCCGCCTTTCGCATTGCCGTGAATCCGGCCTTTGAAGGCCTTGCGGAACTTGGTTTTCTTAGGCTGCATCATGGTCGTAGACTTTCACTCGGGCCCTGGTCAAACCGCCTCGCGGCCATGATCGCGGTCGCGGTTGTCCCGCTCGCGCGGTTCCCTGCGCGGTCGATGGGTCGAGGAGTGATCGGCCTCGGCCAGCCTCTTGTCCTGGGCCATCGGGTCGTGTTCGAGGATTTCGCCTTTGAATATCCAAACCTTGATCCCGCAGGTGCCATAGGCGGTGTGCGCCGTCGCGACCCCATAGTCGATGTCGGCGCGCAGGGTGTGAAGCGGCACCCGACCTTCGCGATACCATTCGAGGCGGGCGATTTCCGCCCCGCCCAGACGGCCCGAGCAGTTGATGCGGATGCCCTGCGCGCCGAGGCGCATCGCCGACTGCACCGCGCGCTTCATCGCGCGCCGGAAGGCGACGCGCCGCTCGAGCTGCTGGGCGATCGACTCGGCGACCAGAGTCGCGTCGATTTCGGGCTTGCGAACCTCGACAATGTTGATCGCAACCTCCGAACTGGTCAGCTTGGCGACCTGCTTGCGCAGCTTGTCGATGTCTGCGCCCTTCTTGCCGATGACGACGCCCGGCCGGGCCGAGTGGATGTTGACGCGCGCCTTCTTGTGCGGACGCTCGATGACGATCTTCGAGATCGCGGCCTGCTTGAGGCCTTTCTTCAGCACATCGCGGATTTTGATGTCCTCGTGCAAAAGCTTGCCGTATTCGCCCTTGTTCGAGTACCAGCGCGAATCCCAGGTGCGATTGACGCCCAGCCGCAGCCCGATCGGATTGATCTTCTGACCCATCTCCAAGTCTCTCCTCAGGCCGCTTTGGCGGCGTCGGCGGCGACTTCGCGCACCACGATCGTAATATTCGAGAACGGCTTTTCGATCCGCCCCGACCGACCGCGAGCGCGGGGGCTGAAGCGCTTCATCACCATGTCCTTGCCGACCCAGGCCTGGGCGACGATCAGATCGTCAACGTCGAGATCATGGTTGTTCTCCGCGTTGGCGATCGCCGACTCGAGCGCCTTCCTGACCTCGGTGGAAATTCTCTTGTTTGAAAATTCCAGGTCGGCGAGCGCGGTCGCGACCTTCTTGCCCCGGATGAGCTGGGCGAGAAGGTTGAGCTTCTGCGGGCTGACCCGCAACATGCGCGCGGTCGCCTTGGCTTCGTTTTCGGCCTGACGGCGCGGATTGGCTTGTTTGGACATGAGACGTTTAAGCCCTTTTCGCCTTCTTGTCGGCGGAATGCCCGTGAAACGTGCGGGTCGGCGCGAATTCACCGAACTTGTGACCGATCATCTCCTCGGAGACCAGCACGGGTATGTGCTTGTGGCCGTTGTAGACGCCGAAGGTGAGGCCGACAAACTGCGGCAGGATGGTCGAGCGGCGGCTCCAGATCTTGATGATCTCGGAGCGGCCCGACGACCGCGAGGCGTCGGCCTTCTTCAGGAGGTAGCCGTCGATGAACGGGCCTTTCCATATCGAGCGCGTCATGGCCTAGCCTCTCTTCTTGCGCACATGCCGCGATGCGACGATGAACTTGTTGGTCGACTTGTTGGAACGAGTTTTCTTGCCCTTGGTCGGTTTGCCCCATGGGCTGACCGGATGGCGGCCGCCTGAGCTGCGGCCCTCGCCGCCGCCATGCGGATGGTCGACCGGATTCATGGTGACCCCGCGATTGTGCGGGCGATGCCCCAGCCATCGGTTGCGCCCCGCCTTGCCGATCGAAGCGTTCATGTGGTCGGGATTCGAGACCGCGCCGATCGACGCGAAGCACTGGCCGTGGATGAGCCGCTGTTCGCCGGAATTGAGGCGCAGCGACACATAGCCCTGATCGCGGCCGACGATTTGCGCATACGTCCCTGCGGAGCGCGCGATCACGCCGCCCTTTCCGATCTTCATTTCGACGTTGTGGACGATGGCGCCGATCGGGATGTTGGCCAGCGGCATCGCATTGCCCGGTTTCACGTCGACCTGCAGACCGGCGATCACCTCGTCCCCGACCGCCAGACGTTGAGGCGCGACGATATAGGCCTGCTCGCCGTCGGCATATTTGATCAGCGCGATGAAGCTGGTGCGGTTGGGATCATATTCCAGCCGCTCGACCTTGCCGGCGACATCGAGCTTTCGGCGCTTGAA
The DNA here is from genome assembly GCA_963835955.1 of uncultured Alphaproteobacteria bacterium. Lineage (GTDB taxonomy): Bacteria > Pseudomonadota > Alphaproteobacteria > Rhizobiales > Beijerinckiaceae > Roseiarcus. Next base: position 272,733 of record CAWIHZ010000017.1, read on the forward strand.
GTCGACGATGCGGTAGGTTTGCTTGTGGCCGCCGCCGCGAAAGCGCACGGTCACGCGCCCGGCGTTGTTGCGTCCGCCCTTTTCGGACTTGCCGACGGTCAGCGCCTTGACCGGCTTGCCCTTGTGAAGGCCGCTCCGATCGACGATCGTCAGCTGGCGAAGGCCCGGCGTGATCGGCTTGAATGTCTTGAGAGCCATGGTCGTGGAATCCCGAGAGTTCGGTGGTCACGTCGATGCGATGACCGTCGGCCAAGGTGACGATCGCCTTCTTCATGTCCTGCTGCCGGCCGCGAATCCCGCGGAACCTCTTGGCCTTGCCCTTGCGCAGCAACGTGTTGACGGCGGTCACCTTCACGTCGAACAGCTTCTCGATCGCCGCCTTGATCTGCGGCTTGGTCGCGTCGCGGGCGACTTTGAACACGAACTGGTTGTGCTCCGACGCAACGGTGGCCTTCTCCGTAATGACGGGCGCGACGATCGTGTCGTAGTGGCGGGTGTCCTTGGTCATTTGAACCGCGCCTCCAGCGCTTCGATCGCCGCCTTGGTCAGCACGAGTTTCTCGCGCCGCATGATGTCGTAGACGTTGACGCCCTGAACCGGCAGAACATCGATCCGCGGCAGGTTGCGGGCGGCGATGGCGAATTTCTGGTGCACTTGAGCGCCGTCGACGATGAGGGCGCTCTTCAACGCCGCCCTGGCGAAGGAGGCGCGCAACGCCTTCGTCTTTCCCTCCTCCAGCGTCGCGTTCTCCCAGACCACCAGGCCTCCGGCTCTCGCCTTGGCCGAGAGCGCGTGGCGCAGGGCCAGCGCCCTGACCTTCTTGGGCAGGTCGTGGGCGTGGCTGTGAACGACCGGACCCATAGCGCGTCCCCCGCCCCGGAACTGCGGCACCCGCGCCGAGCCATGGCGGGCGCCGCCGGTGCCCTTCTGCTTGTAGATTTTTTTGCCGGTGCGATTGATCTCGGCGCGCCCCAGCGTCTGGTGATTGCCGCCCTGTCGCTTGGCGAGTTGCCAGCGCACCATGCGCGCGATCAGGTCGGCGCGCGGCTCGAGGCCGAAAATCTCGTCGTTGAGCTCCAACGAGCCGGCCGCCGCTCCGTCCATCGACGTCATGTCGAATTTCATAACGTCATTCTCCTCTTGGCGCTTCGACGGGCGCGGCTTCGCCAGCGGCCTCGGCGTGAACCCGGAACTTGCCCGGTGTCGGCGCGTCTTTCGGCAGCGGCTTCTTCACCGCGTCCCGCATCTCGATCCAGCCGCCGGCATGACCGGGGACCGCGCCCTCGACCAGGATGAGGCCGCGCTCGACGTCGGTGCGCACCACCCGAAGGTTCTGGGTCGTCACTTTTTCGACCCCCATGTGCCCGGCCATTTTCTTGTTCTTCCAGGTCTTGCCCGGATCCTGACGACCGCCGGTCGAACCATGCGAACGGTGGGAGATCGACACGCCGTGGGACGCGCGCAAGCCGGCGAAGTTCCATCGCTTCATCGGGCCGGCGAACCCCTTGCCGATGGTCACGCCGGTGACGTCGACATATTGGCCGACCGCGAAATGGTCGGCCGTGATCTCCGCCCCGACCGGGATCATCTTGTCTTCGGCGACGCGGAATTCGGCAAGGCGCAATTTCGGCTCGACATGCGCGACCGCGAAACGGCCCCGTTCGGCCTTCGAGACATTCTTGACCTTGGCCTTCCCGATTCCGAGCTGGAGCGCGGTGTAGCCGTTCTTTTCCTGGGTGCGATGCGCGACCACCTGACAGCCTTCCACCTGGAGGACGGTGACCGGCACGTGATCGCCCGCATCGTTGAAGACGCGGGACATGCCCAGCTTCTTTGCGATGATCCCTGAACGCATTGGCGTTGATCCTTCGTGAGCGCCCTGCGGAAGAACCGGCGAGGCGCTCGTCAAATCCCTTAGAGCTTGATTTCGACGTCGACGCCGGCGGCGAGGTCGAGCTTCATCAGCGCATCGACCGTCTGCGGCGTCGGGTCGACGATGTCGAGAACCCGCTTGTGGGTGCGAATTTCGAACTGCTCGCGCGACTTCTTGTCGACGTGCGGCGAGCGGTTCACCGTGAATTTCTCGATCCGTGTCGGCAAGGGAATCGGCCCGCGAACCCTGGCCCCGGTGCGCTTGGCCGTGGACACGATCTCCTTCGTCGAGGCGTCAAGCACCCGATGATCGAACGCTTTGAGACGAATTCGGATGTTTTGCGTGTTCATCTGTCAAATCCCTGCCGGCGCGAGCGGGCCGTTCATCGCCCCGCCCTTGGTCGCTGGTCGCAACGCCTCACTCGGTGATCGATACGACGACCCCGGACCCGACGGTGCGGCCGCCCTCCCGGATGGCGAAGCGCAGCTTCTCCTCCATCGCGATCGGAACGATCAGCGCGACGTCGATGGTCACGTTGTCGCCCGGCATCACCATTTCCGTCCCCTGCGGCAACTGGACGATGCCGGTCACGTCGGTGGTGCGAAAATAGAACTGGGGACGATAATTGGTGAAGAACGGCGTGTGCCGCCCGCCCTCCTCCTTAGTGAGAATGTAGGCTTCGGCCTTGAACTTGGTGTGCGGCTTGACGGAGCCGGGTTTGCACAGCACCTGACCACGCTCCACGTCCTCGCGCTTGGTGCCGCGCAGCAGGCAACCGACATTGTCGCCCGCCTCCCCCTGATCGAGCAGCTTGCGGAACATTTCGACCCCGGTGACGGTCGTCTTGACCGTCGGCTTCAGACCGACGATCTCGACTTCCTCGCCGACCTTGATGATTCCGCGCTCGATGCGGCCGGTGACGACGGTGCCGCGCCCCGAGATCGAGAACACGTCCTCGACCGGCATCAGGAACGGCTGGTCCTTGGGCCGCTCCGGCTGCGGGATATAGGCGTCGACCGCGTCCATCAGCTTGAGAATCGAATCGTGCCCCATCTCGGGCGACTTGCCCTCGAGCGCCAGCAGCGCCGACCCCTTGACGATCGGAATGTCGTCGCCGGGGAATTCGTATCGGGAGAGAAGCTCGCGGACCTCGAGCTCGACCAGCTCGAGCAGCTCCGGATCGTCGACCATGTCGACCTTGTTCAGATAAACGACCAGCGCCGGCACGCCGACCTGACGGGCGAGCAGGATGTGCTCCCGGGTCTGCGGCATCGGCCCGTCGGCGGCGGAGACGACCAGGATTGCGCCATCCATCTGCGCGGCGCCGGTGATCATGTTCTTCACATAGTCGGCGTGTCCGGGACAGTCGACGTGGGCGTAGTGCCGCTTCTTGGTCTCGTACTCGACATGCGCGGTGGAGATCGTGATGCCGCGCGCCTTCTCCTCGGGCGCCTTGTCGATCTGGTCGTAGGCGGTGAAGGTCGCCCCGCCCGTCTCCGCCAGGACCTTGGTGATCGCGGCGGTCAACGTCGTCTTGCCGTGGTCGACGTGGCCGATCGTGCCGATGTTGCAATGCGGCTTGTTACGCGAAAATTTTACCTTGGCCATGGCCGGACTCCTTCTTGTGGCCCTTTAAGCGTCGGCGCGCATCGGCGCCTTACTTGTATTTCTCGATGATCTCGGTCGCGATGTTCGCCGGGACCTGTTCATAGTGATCGAACTGCATCGTGAAGTTGGCGCGACCCTGCGTGCCCGAGCGCAACTGGTTGACATAGCCGAACATGTTCGACAGCGGGACCATCGCGTTGATGACCGCCGCGTTGGCGCGCATGTCCTGACCCTGCACATGACCGCGACGGGACAAGAGGTCGCCCATCACGAACCCGGTGTGCTCTTCCGGGGTCACCACTTCCACTTTCATGATCGGCTCGAGCAAAACCGATCCGCCCTTCTGCAGGCCCTCGCGGAACGCCGCGCGGGAAGCGATTTCGAACGCCAGCGCCGACGAATTCGACGTCATGGTAGGCCCCGTCGATCAGGGTCGACTTGATGTCGACGACCGGGAAGCCCGCCAGCACCCCCGAGCCCAATACGCTGTTGACGCCCTTTTCGACGCCCGGAATGTACTCCTTCGGCACCGAGCCGCCGACGATCTTCGATTCGAAGGACGAGCCCGCGCCCGGTTCGGCTGGTTCGAACACCATGACCACGCGCGCGAACTGACCGGAGCCGCCCGACTGTTTCTTGTGGGTGTAGTTGATCTCGGTCTTCTTGGTCAGCTTCTCGCGATAGGCGACCTGCGGCGCGCCGATATTGGCGTCGACCTTGTAGGTGCGCTTCAGGATGTCGACCTTGATGTCGAGGTGCAGTTCGCCCATGCCCTTGAGGATGGTCTGGCCGGACTCGGGATCGGTCGAAACGCGGAAGGAGGGGTCCTCGGCCGCGAGCTTCGCCAGCGCGACGCCGAGCTTCTCCTGGTCGGCCTTCGACTTCGGCTCGATCGCGATCTCGATGACGGGATCCGGAAACTCCATCTTCTCGAGGATGACGGGCTTGTGCAGGTCGCACAGCGTGTCGCCGGTGCGCGTGTCCTTGAGGCCCGCCAGCGCGACGATGTCGCCGGCGAAGGCTTCCTTGATGTCCTCGCGGTTATTGGCGTGCATCAGCAGCATCCGGCCGACCCGCTCCCGCTTGTCCTTGGTCGAATTCAACACGGTCGTGCCGGACTCGATCTTGCCCGAATAGACGCGGCAGAAGGTGATGGTGCCGACGAACGGGTCGTCCATGATCTTGAAGGCGAGCATGGAGAACGGCTCGGAGTTGCTCGGCATTCGAACGACTTCCTTGTCGGTGTTCAGATCGATCCCCTTGATGCCGCCGCGATCGACCGGCGACGGCAGGTAGTCGACGACCGCGTCGAGAAGCGGCTGCACGCCCTTGTTCTTGAAGGCGGAGCCGCACAGAACCGGCACGAATGCGATCTGTCTGACCGCCTTGCGGATGAGGCGCTTCAGGGTGTCGACGTCCGGTTCGCGCCCGTCGAGATAGGCCGTCATCACGTCATCGTCGAGTTCGACCGCCGCTTCGATCAGCGTATGGCGATACTCCTCCGCCTGCGCTCTCAGGTCCGCGGGCATGTCCTCGTCGTGATACCTGGCGCCGAGGCCCTCGTCCTCCCAGACGACCGCCTTCATGCGCAGAAGGTCGATGACGCCCCTGAAACTGGATTCCGAACCGATCGGCAGCTGCAGGCAGACGGGGCGGCCGCCGACCTTGGTGTTGATCTCCTCGACGCATCGAAAGAAGTCGGCGCCGACCTTGTCCATCTTGTTGACGAACACGACCCGCGGCACGCCGTACTTGTCGGCTTGGCGCCACACCGTCTCCGTCTGCGGCTCGACCCCCTGGTTGCCGTCGAGCACGCAAACCGCGCCGTCGAGCACACGCAGCGACCGCTCGACTTCAATGGTGAAATCGACGTGGCCGGGCGTGTCGATGATGTTGAGACGCTTTTCCCGCCACAGCGTCGTGGTCGCGGCCGACGTGATCGTGATGCCGCGCTCCTGCTCCTGCTCCATCCAGTCCATTGTCGCGGCGCCGTCGTGCACCTCGCCGATCTTGTGCGATTTTCCGGAATAATAGAGAATGCGCTCGGTCGTCGTCGTCTTTCCGGCGTCGATATGCGCCATGATGCCGAAATTGCGATAGTCTTCGATAGCGTGGCTGCGCGCCATGATCCTGTTCCCGCTTGCCCTGTCGACCGCGGCTTACCAGCGGTAGTGAGCGAAGGCGCGGTTCGCTTCCGCCATGCGATGGGTGTCTTCGCGCTTCTTGACCGCGGCGCCGCGATTGTTCGAGGCGTCGAGCAATTCGGACGAGAGCCGGTCCACCATGGTCTTGTCGTTGCGGCCGCGGGCGGCGGAGATGATCCAGCGGATCGCCAGGGCCTGACGTCGATCGGTGCGCACTTCGACCGGCACCTGATAAGTCGCTCCGCCGACGCGGCGCGAGCGCACTTCGACCGAGGGCGCGACATTCTCGAGCGCCTGCTTGAAAACGGCGAGCGGGTCGCTCTTCACCTTGGCCTCGACGTTGTCGAACGCGCCATAAACGATCGCCTCCGCGACCGACTTCTTTCCCTCGTACATGATCGTGTTCATGAACTTCGCAACCACCACGTCACCGAATTTGGCGTCAGGGATGATCGCGCGTTTTTCAGCGCTATGCCGGCGGGACATGGCCTAACTCTCTCTTTTCGTCATAGCCGGATTGGTCGCGGCCATTGGATGAATTCGCTTTTGCGGGCTTTGCTTCTCGGATTACTTGAGACGCCTGTCGGATTATTTCGGACGCTTGGCCCCGTACTTCGAGCGGCGCTGCTTGCGGTCCTTGACGCCCTGGGTGTCGAGCACGCCGCGCAGGATGTGATAGCGCACGCCCGGCAGATCCTTGACGCGGCCGCCGCGGATCATCACCACCGAGTGCTCCTGAAGATTGTGGCCTTCGCCGGGGATATAGCCGATCACCTCGAAGCCATTGGTCAACCGCACCTTGGCCACCTTGCGCAGCGCCGAATTCGGCTTCTTCGGCGTCGTCGTGTAGACGCGCGTGCACACGCCGCGCTTCTGCGGGCTGGCCTGAAGGTGGCGGGCCTTCTCGCGGTAGGTTTTCGGTTGCCGCGGCTTGCGGATCAACTGACTGATCGTCGGCATGCAAGGCCCTTACTTAAGTTCACATCCCTCGACGTCCGACGCAAAGCCGAACGCCATCGAATCCCTTGACCCATCGCTGCCCGCGAAACCTTGAGGGCAACGCGCGAAACCAACAGCGCCCTCAAAACCCCGACTGGGTTTGGGCGCCGCCGAAAGCAGAGGATCACGGCCAGAGCCGCGATCGTGCCAAACAGAACCGGCCCTCAAGGGCCGGCATGTCGGTCGTCGATGAGATCGTCAGCGTTTAGAGCCGTTGGGTACCCGACGCGTCGTCCGATACAGCGAAGCTCTACGGCCTGTCGAAAGCGCGCGGAACATATTCGTCGATTGCCGCGCCGTCAACCCCTTGGCGGCAACAAATCGCCGCAGCGGCGCGAGTATTGTCGCATCGCCGAATAGCCCTGACCGCGCCCCGCCGCACGGCCAGACAATAGAAGGGGGCCCCGACCTCGCGCTGGGACAAGCGGAACCGATAACCGATGAAAAGGAGCCAGTTCCAACGAGCGCGCGAACGGACCAAATTCTCGGCTTAGCGCGCCGCGGTCTTCTTCTCTCCTTGGCGCCGCGTCAATTGCTCTCTCGGAATTGTGGATAACCCGCCTGGCTCGCGCAAGTCGCTATTGCAATTCGTAGTTATTTTATAAAAAATTCTTATGGCGGATAAACGATTCAACTATGCCGAAAGGGAACGCTCTCAGCTTTGCGAGCGCACGGCACTCCTCTTGTTGCCGGCGAGCGCGGAGCCGGGGTCGCCAACGCAAATAGGGGATGACTATGGATTGGACTCTTTGGACGGAGGCGGAAAAAGCGACCGCCGTCAAGCAATGGGAGCTAGGACTGTCGGCAGGACTGATCGCCATCGAATTGAGCCGAATGTCAAACCGCCTATTCACGCGCAACATGGTGATGGGCAAGATCAACAGGCTCCAAAAAGACGGATTGATCGGCGCGCGCAACGGAGCCATCCAAAAGAAACAATATGGCCCCAGAGTTGCAAAACCAAGATTAGTTTGCCGCCCGGTCGAATTGCCGAAGGCTGACCCGCTGCACGTTCCCCTGGAGGCCCTGACCAAAAATTCCTGCAAATGGACATTCGGCATACCGCAGGACGAGGACTTCAATTATTGCGGCCTTCCGGTTGAAAGGGTTTCGTTCTGCAGATACCACGCGGCGCTCGTTTATAGGAAGACGGTCCGACACGGGCTCGCGCGTTGTGCTTGAGATTGAAAGCGACGCCGGCGCGCATGGCGGCCGGACGCGGGGCTGACCCGCCGCATGCGCGAACAAACGGCTGCCCGACATAAAAAAGAGCCGCCCGAAGGCGGCTTTTTTCGTTTCGCGGGCGGGAGACGCTACGCCGCCGACTTCGACTTCTCCTTGGCGCTTGCGATCGACGCCGGAGCGACGAGCGGCAGGGCCGGCGGCGCCTCGGACGCCTCCGCCTTCTGCGCCAGGATCAAGGTGTCGCGCATCGAAGCGATGGCGCGCAGCTTCGACATCGCGGCGCCCGTTCCCGCCGGGATGAGCCGCCCGACGATCACGTTCTCCTTAAGGCCTTCCAGCGTGTCGACCTTGCCGTTGACGGCGGCTTCGGTGAGCACGCGGGTCGTCTCCTGGAATGACGCCGCCGAGATGAAGGAGCGCGTCTGCAGGCTCGCCTTGGTGATGCCGAGCAGCACCGGCGTTCCGACCGCCGGCTTCTTGCCCTCGGCCGCGGCCGCCTCGTTGGCCGCCTCCAGATCGCTGGCGTCGACCTGCTCGCCGACGAGGAAGTCGGTGTCGCCGGTCTCGACGATGTCGACCTTCTGCAGCATCTGGCGCACGATCACCTCGATGTGCTTGTCGTTGATGCTGACGCCCTGCAGGCGGTACACCTCCTGGATCTCGTTGACGAGATAGGCCGCCAGCTCCTCGACGCCCTTGATGGCGAGGATGTCGTGCGGCGCGGGATTGCCGTCGACGATATATTCGCCCTTCTCGATCACGTCGCCGTCCTGAAGGTGGATGTGCTTCGATTTCGGGATCAGGTACTCGACCGGCTCCGCGCCCTCCTCGCTCGGCTGAATCGTCAGGCGCTGCTTGTTCTTGAAGTCGCGCCCGAATTGCACCGTCCCGGAGATTTCCGCGATGATCGCGTGATCTTTCGGCCGGCGCGCTTCGAACAGCTCCGCCACCCGCGGCAGACCGCCGGTGATGTCGCGCGTCTTGGCGCTGTTGATCGAAATTCGCGCGATCACGTCGCCCGCGACCACCGAAGCCCCCGGCTCGAACGAAATGATCGAATTCGACCGGAAGCGCATAGCGCGCATCGCCGCCGCGCGGCAGTTTGGCGGGCTTGCCGTCCTTGCCCTTGACCACCAGCGCCGGCTTGAGACCCGCGGTTCGGGGCGAGGAACGCCAGTCGGTGACGATGCGCTTGGCGATGCCGGTCGCCTCGTCGATCTGTTCCGACATCGAGGACCCCTCGATCAGATCCTCGAACCCGATGACGCCGTCGACCTCGGTGAGGATGGGGCGGGTGAAGGGATCCCATTCCGCGATCCGCTGCCCGCGCTTGATCTTGTCGCCCTCGTCGACCTTGAGCCGGGCGCCGTATTGCACGCGATGCACCGCCCGCTCGGCCCCGCTGCGGTCGTGGATGACGACCGCGACGTTGCGCGCCATCGCCATCAGGTCGCCGTTGGCGTTGCGGGCGAGGTTGCGATTGCGGATTTTCACCTCGCCGTCAAAGTTCGACTCGATGAACGACTGATCGGCGAGCTGAGCCGCGCCGCCGATGTGGAAGGTGCGCATGGTCAGCTGGGTGCCGGGCTCGCCGATCGACTGCGCGGCGATCACGCCGACGGCCTCGCCCATGTTGACCGGCGTGCCTCGCGCGAGATCGCGCCCATAACAGGCGCCGCACACTCCATTGGGCGCTTCGCAGGTCAGCACCGAGCGGATTTTCACTTCCTGAATCCCCGCGGCCGTGATCGCCGGCATGTCCTCTTCGACAATCATGCGCCCGGCCTCTACGATCACCTTGCCGTCGGCGTCGCGCAGGGCCTCGGCGGAGGTCCGCCCGAGGATGCGCGTCGCCAGCGAGGCCACCACCGTCCCGGCGTCGATGATCGCGCGCATGCTGATGCCGCCCTTCGAGCCGCAGTCGGGAATGGTGATGATCGAATCCTGCGCGACATCGACGAGACGTCGGGTGAGGTAGCCGGAGTTCGCGGTCTTCAAAGCAGTGTCCGCGAGACCCTTGCGGGCGCCGTGGGTCGAATTGAAATATTCGAGGACCGACAGGCCTTCCTTGAAGTTGGAGATGATCGGGCTCTCGATGATCTCGCCCGAGGGCTTGGCCATCAGGCCGCGCATCGCCGCAAGCTGGCGCATCTGGGTCGGCGAACCGCGCGCGCCCGAATGCGACATCATGTAGATCGAGTTGATCGGCTTGTCGCGGCCGCTCTCGTCCTTGCGCACCGCCGAAATGCCCGCCATCATCTCCTCGGCGAGCCTGTCCGAGCATTTGGCCCAGGCGTCGACGACCTTGTTGTATTTCTCGCCCTGGGTGATGAGGCCGTCGTTGTACTGTTGCTCATACTCCTTCGCCAGCGCCGAGGTCTCCGAGATGAAGCGCGATTTGGATTCGGGCACCACCATGTCGTCCTTGCCGAAGGAAATGCCGGCCTTGAACGCTTCGCGGAAGCCCAGCGACATGATGCGGTCGCAGAAAATGACCGTCTCCTTCTGACCGCAGTTGCGGTAGACGACGTCGATCATGTTGGAGATTTCCTTCTTCGTCATCAGCTTATTGACGACGTCGAACGGAATCTTCTGATGCTCGGGCAGAAGCTGGCCGAGGAACAGCCGGCCGGGCGTGGTGTCGAAGATTTTCAGCACCCGCTCGCCTTTGTCGTTGTAGGTCCAGGCGCGGCCCTTGATCTTGCTGTGCAGCGTGATCGCATTGGCCGCGAGCGCGTGCTCGATCTCACCGATGTCGCTGTAGAAGCCGCGCAGCGGACGCTTGGTCTCCGGGTCTTCCTCGTATTGCCCGGGCTCGCCGTCGCGCATCAGCGACACGTAATAGAGTCCCAGCACGATGTCCTGGCTCGGCACGATGATCGGCTGGCCGTTGGCGGGGTGAAGGATGTTGTTGGTCGACATCATCAGCACGCGCGCCTCGAGCTGCGCCTCCAGCGAAAGCGGCACATGCACGGCCATCTGGTCGCCGTCGAAATCGGCGTTGAAGGCGGAGCAGACGAGCGGATGCAGCTGGATCGCCTTGCCTTCGATCAGAACCGGCTCGAAGGCCTGGATGCCGAGCCGGTGCAGCGTCGGCGCGCGATTGAGCATGACCGGATGCTCGCGGATCACCTCGTCGAGAATGTCCCAGACTTCCGGCTTCTCTTTTTCGACCAGCTTCTTGGCCTGCTTGACCGTCGCCGAAAGCCCCTTGGCGTCGAGCCGCGAATAGATGAACGGCTTGAACAGCTCCAGCGCCATCTTCTTGGGCAGGCCGCATTGGTGCAGCCTGAGCTCGGGGCCGACCACGATGACCGAGCGGCCGGAATAGTCGACGCGCTTGCCGAGCAGGTTCTGGCGGAAGCGGCCCTGCTTGCCCTTCAGCATGTCGGCGAGCGACTTCAGCGGCCGCTTGTTGGCGCCGGTGATGACGCGGCCGCGCCGGCCGTTATCGAACAGCGCGTCGACAGATTCCTGCAACATGCGCTTTTCGTTGCGGATGATGATGTCCGGCGCGCGCAGCTCCATCAGCCGCTTCAGGCGGTTGTTGCGGTTGATGACCCGGCGGTAGAGGTCGTTGAGGTCGGAGGTCGCGAAGCGGCCGCCGTCGAGCGGCACCAGCGGACGCAGGTCGGGGGGGATGACCGGCACCTCGGTCAGAATCATCCATTCGGGTTTGTTGCCGGAGTGAAGGAACGCCTCGATGATCTTCAGGCGCTTGGCGAGGCGCTTGGGCTTCAATTCGCTCTTCGACTCGGCGATTTCGACCTTGAGGTCCTCGGCGATCTTCTGCAGGTTCATGCCCTTCAGAATTTCGCGGATCGCCTCGGCGCCGATCATCGCGGTGAAGCTGTCCTGGCCGTATTCGTCGATCGCGCGCAGATAGTCGTCCTCGCTCAGGAGCTGACGGTCCTTGAGCGGCGTCAGGCCAGGGTCGAGCACGATATAAGATTCGAAATAGAGGATGCGCTCGAGGTCTTTCAGCGTCATGTCGAGCAGCAGCCCGATGCGCGAAGGCAGCGACTTGAGAAACCAGATATGCGCGACCGGCGCGGCCAGCGAGACGTGGCCCATGCGCTCCCGCCGCACCCGCGAAAGCGTCACCTCGACGCCGCACTTCTCGCAGATCACGCCCTTATACTTCATGCGCTTGTATTTGCCGCACAGGCACTCGTAGTCCTTGATCGGCCCGAAAATCCGCGCGCAGAACAGACCGTCGCGCTCCGGCTTGAAGGTGCGGTAGTTGATCGTCTCCGGCTTCTTGATCTCGCCGAACGACCAGGACAGAATCTTCTCCGGCGAGGCGATCGCGATCTGGATCTGATCGAACGCCTGCGGCGCTGCGGCCGGGGCGAAGGGATTGGTGATTTCCTGGTTCATGGTCCTCTCCCGCGAAGTCCGGCGCAACCCGCGCTCGAACCCGCATTGATGAATGAGAAGCCGCGGCGAAGGCGCCGCGACCGAGACGCTCGGCGGTGGACGGGCCCGCGCACCGGAGCGCGGCCCCCGCCGCTTACTCGGCCGCCTCGGCCGACGGGACGTCGTCCGACAAGCGCTTGACCGACGCCAACTCGACGTTGAGGCCCAGCGAGCGCATTTCCTTGACGAGCACGTTGAAGCTCTCCGGGATCCCCAATTCGAAGGTGTCGTCGCCGCGAACGATCGCCTCGTAGACCTTGGTGCGGCCGGCGACGTCGTCCGACTTGACGGTCAACATCTCCTGCAGGGTGTAGGCCGCTCCATAGGCCTCGAGCGCCCACACCTCCATTTCGCCGAAGCGCTGCCCGCCGAACTGCGCCTTGCCGCCCAGCGGCTGCTGGGTGACGAGGCTGTAAGGGCCGATCGATCGAGCGTGGATCTTGTCGTCGACGAGGTGGTGAAGTTTCAGCATGTAGATGTAGCCCACTGTCACCTTGCGGTCGAAGGGGTCGCCGGTGCGCCCGTCGTAGAGCGTGACCTGGCCCGAGGGATCGTAATTGGCGAGTTTGAGCATCTCGACGATGTCCTTCTCGCGCGCGCCGTCGAAGACCGGGGTTGAAATCGGCACGCCGCGCCGCAGGTTCTCGCCCAGTTCGGACAGGCCCTTGTCGTCGAGCGCCTTGATCGTCTCGTTCTCGCCGTAGATCTCCTTGAGCTTGCCGCGCAGCGGTTTGACGTCCTTGCTGCGCATATAGGCGTCGACCGCCTCGCCGACCTGCTTGCCCAGGCCCGCGCAGGCCCAGCCGAGGTGGGTCTCGAGAATCTGCCCCACGTTCATCCGGCTCGGCACGCCGAGCGGGTTGAGCACGATGTCGACCGGCGTTCCGTCGGCCAGGAAGGGCATGTCCTCCTGCGGAACGATGCGCGACACCACGCCCTTGTTGCCGTGGCGGCCCGCCATTTTGTCGCCGGGCTGGATCTTGCGCTTCACCGCGATGAAGACCTTGGCCATCTTCATCACCCCGGGCGGCAGCTCGTCGCCGCGCTGGAGCTTCTCGACCTTGTCGAGGAAGCGGCTCTCCAACGACTTCTTCGATTCGTCGTATTGCTTGCGCATCGCCTCGACTTCCGACATCGTCTGGTCGGTCTCGAGCGCGAAGCTCCACCATTGCGAGCGCGGCTGCTCCTCGAGCAGAGCGCGGGTCAGCACCTGATCCTTCTTGAAACCCTTGGGTCCGGAGAGCGCGCGCTTGCCTTCGAGCGTCTCGGCCAGACGCGCGTAGACGTTGCGGTCCAGGATCGCCTGCTCGTCGTCGCGGTCCTTGGCGAGGCGCTCGATCTCCTCGCGCTCGATCGCCTGCGCGCGTTCGTCCTTGTCGACGCCGTGGCGGTTGAAGACCCGGACCTCGACGATGGTGCCCTGCACGCCCGGGGGGACGCGCAGACTGGTGTCGCGCACGTCGGAAGCCTTTTCGCCGAAGATGGCGCGCAGGAGCTTCTCCTCCGGCGTCATCGGGCTCTCGCCCTTCGGCGTGATCTTGCCGACCAGAATGTCGCCGGCCACGACCTCCGCACCGATATAGACGATGCCCGCTTCGTCGAGGTTCTTCAGCGCCTCTTCCGATACGTTGGGGATGTCGCGGGTGATTTCTTCCGGGCCGAGCTTGGTGTCGCGGGCCATCGCCTCGAATTCTTCGATATGGATCGAGGTGAAGACGTCGTCCTTGACGATACGCTCGGAGAGCAGGATCGAATCCTCGAAATTATAGCCGTTCCAGGGCATGAAGGCGACGAGCACGTTCCTGCCCAGCGCCAGATCTCCGAGATCGGTCGACGGTCCGTCGGCGATGATGTCGCCCTGTTGAACCCGGTCGCCCACGCGCACCAGCGGCTTCTGGTTGATGCACGTCGACTGGTTCGAGCGCTGGAACTTCATCAGCCGGTAGATGTCGACGCCGGGCTTGGCCGCATCGGTCTCCCCAGTCGCGCGCACGACGATGCGGGTCGCGTCGATCTGGTCGACGACGCCGGCGCGGCGCGCGGCGATCGCCGCCCCCGAGTCGCGAGCCACGATCGCCTCCATGCCAGTGCCGACCAGCGGCGCGTCGGAGCGCACCAGCGGCACAGCCTGACGCTGCATGTTCGATCCCATCAGCGCGCGGTTGGCGTCGTCGTTCTCGAGGAACGGGATCAGCGCCGCGGCGACCGACACGAGCTGCTTGGGCGAGACGTCCATATAGTCGACCTTCTCGCCCGGCAGGAACACGACATCGCCGGCGTGACGGCAAACGATGAGATCGCCCACCAGATGTCCGTTGGCGTCGATCGGCGTATCGGCCTGAGCGACCGCGTATTTCTGCTCCTCCATCGCCGAAAGATAGGCGACCTCCTCCGTCACCTTGCCCTCGCGCACCCTGCGATAGGGCGACTCGATGAAGCCGTATTTGTTGACGCGCGCGAAGGTCGCCAGCGAGTTGATGAGGCCGATGTTGGGCCCCTCCGGCGTTTCAATCGGGCAGATGCGCCCGTAGTGGGTCGGATGAACGTCGCGCACTTCGAAGCCCGCGCGCTCGCGCGTCAGACCGCCAGGCCCCAGCGCCGAAAGGCGACGCTTGTGAGTGATCTCCGAAAGCGGGTTGGTCTGGTCCATGAACTGGGAGAGCTGGGAGGAGCCGAAGAACTCGCGCACCGCCGCGGCCGCCGGTTTGGCGTTGATGAGGTCCTGCGGCATGATGGTGTCGATCTCGACCGACGACATGCGCTCCTTGATCGCGCGCTCCATGCGCAACAGGCCGATGCGATACTGGTTTTCCATCAGCTCGCCGACCGAGCGCACGCGCCGGTTGCCGAGATGGTCGATGTCGTCGACCTCGCCGCGGCCGTCGCGCAGGTTCACCAGCGCCTTGACCACGGCCAGAATGTCTTCCTTGCGCAACGTGCGCTGGGTGTCGGGCGCGTCGAGGTCGAGGCGCATGTTCATCTTCACCCGCCCGACCGCCGAAAGGTCGTAGCGTTCGGAGTCGAAAAACAGCGACTGGAACATCGCCTCGCCGCTCTCGATCGTCGGCGGCTCGCCCGGACGCATCACCCGATAGATGTCGAACAGAGCGTCCTCGCGCGAGGAATTCTTGTCGACTTTCAGCGTGTTGCGGATATAGGGGCCGACGTTGACGTGGTCGATGTCGAGGATCGGCAGCTCCTCGAAGCCGGCCTCGAGCAGCAGGGCGAGCGACTTCTCCGTGATCTCGTCGCCGGCCTCGGCGAAAATCTCGCCAGTCTCGGCGCTGTAAAGGTCCTCGGCGATGTACTGGCCATAGAGATCCGCGTCGCTCGCGCGCAGGGCCTTGAGGCCTTTATCGGCCAGCTGGCGCGCCGAGCGCACGGTCAGTTTCCTGCCGGCTTCGATGGCGACTTCGCCGGTGTCGGCGTCGATCAGGTCGACGGCGGCCTTCATGCCCTTCATGCGATCGGCGTCATAGGGCGCCCGCCAGCCGTCCTTGAGGCGCGTGTAGACGATCTGGCGATAGAAAGTCGCCAGGATCTCCTCGCCGTCGAGCCCGAGCGCGAACAAGAGCGAGGTCACGGGAATCTTGCGGCGCCGGTCGATGCGCGCATAGACGATGTCCTTGGCGTCGAACTCGATATCGAGCCAGGATCCGCGATAAGGGATGATGCGGGCGGCGAACAGAAGTTTGCCCGATGAATGGCTCTTGCCCTTGTCGTGATCGAAGAAGACGCCGGGGCTGCGGTGCATCTGCGAGACGATGACGCGCTCGGTGCCGTTGATGATGAAGGTGCCGTTGGTCGTCATGAGCGGCATGTCGCCCATGTAGACGTCCTGCTCCTTGATGTCCTTGACCGACTTGGCCTGGGTCTCGGCGTCGACATCGAACACGATCAGGCGCAGCGTCACCTTGAGCGGCGCGGCGAAGGTCATGCCGCGCTGGCGGCACTCGTCGACGTCGTATTTCGGCGCTTCGTATTCGTATTTCACGAACTCGAGATGCGCGGTGTCGGCGAAGTCCTTGATCGGAAACACCGACTTGAACACCGCCTGCAGGCCCTCGTTCGGCCGCGGGCCCTTCTGCGGGCCGGCGAGCAGAAACTGATCGTAGGACGCCTTCTGCACCTCGATCAGGTTCGGCATTTCGCCGACTTCCCTGACATGCCCGAACACCTTGCGAACGCGCTTACGGCCGGTGAATGTCTGCGCCATGTCGCTCCTCGATTCTCGCCGCCGGTCCCGGAGCCCGCCCCGCGCCGATGAGACGCGGGAAGGATGAAGTCCGCTGACCGGCGTGGCGTCCCCGACGCCCCAGGTTTCTAAATTGTCGCGCCGCCGCTCGACGGATCCGCCCCCGTCGCCGATGATGCTCGCGCCAAACGCTTCATGCTCCAAACGCCTGAACGGCCCCAGGCCCAAGGCCGGGACCGTCCAATTTTTAAGACCGGACCCCTGAAGGGCCGGTCGCCCATTACTTGAGCTCGACCTTCGCGCCGACTTTCTCCAGGGCGGCCTTGATCTTTTCGGCCTCTTCCTTGCCGACGCCTTCCTTGACCGGCTTCGGCGCGCCTTCGACCAGGTCCTTGGCTTCTTTGAGACCGAGCGCGGTGATGGCGCGGACTTCCTTGATGACTTCGATCTTCTTGTCGCCGATGGCGGCGAGGACGACCGTGAACTCGGTCTGCTCCTCGACCGGCGCCGCGGCGGCCGCGCCCGCAGGCGCCGCCGCGACCGCGACCGCAGCCGCGGCGGAGACGCCCCACTTGGATTCGAGCAGCTTGGCGAGCTCGGCGGCTTCCAGAACCGTGAGGCTCGAGAGTTCGTCGACGATTTTTTCCAGATTGGCCATTACGGTGCTTCCCATATCTAGTTCGAACTGAATGTTTGTGAAGGGCCTTTAAGGCCTTCAGGCTGCGTCTTTGGCGGCATAGGCCCCCACGACCCGCGCGAGCTTTGCGGCCGGCGCGGTGGCGAGCTGTGCGATTTTGGTCGCCGGGGCGGCGATGAGCCCCAGGAGTTTGGCGCGCAGCTCGTCGAGGGAGGGCAAGGTCGCGAGCGCCTTGATTCCTTCGACATCGAGGGCCGTCTTGCCCATGGCCCCGCCCAGAACCACGAATTTCTCGTGATCCTTGGCGAAAGCCACGGCTGCCTTGGCCGCCGCCACCGGATCGATCGAATGAGCGATCAGGGTCGGCCCCTTGAGCAGGGAACCGATCGAGGCGACGTCCGTGCCTTTGAGCGCAATCTGGGCGAGGCGGTTCTTGGCGACCTGAACATTGGCCCCAGCCTGCCGCATCTGCTTGCGCAAATGCTGCATCTGGGCGACTGTCAGGCCGGAATAATGCGCCACCACCACGACCGACGTTTTGGCGAAAACGTCGTGCAGGGCCGCGACGGCTTCGGTCTTTTCCGCTTTGTCCACGGTGCTCGTCTCCGGTCGGCGGGCCTCGAGAACTCTCGGGGCCGCCTGTTGCACATGCCGCGCCGCTCAGAATTCGCAAAACGAAAACGAGCGCCGCGACGGCTTGCGCCTGTCCCCGGAGGCGGGCTTTAAAAAAGCCCGGCGCCGGACAGAAGGTTCGAACCGCATTCGGCCCGCCCGGAATTTCCGGACGGCTTGAAATTCGGTCTTCCCCGTCTATGCTGGCCCCTTCCCCTCGCGGGGTTTTGAGGAATTAAGCGTTTCGCCCGAAGGCGTTACGCGCCGGCAGTCTCGGACAGGACATGGCCGGAACGAACGCAAAAGGATAACCCTCGCGTCCTCCAGCCACTCCGCCGCTCCCGCTCCGACCAGCCGCAAACGGTCCAATCCTCACAGGGCGGTAGCCATGTATGATCATTTGGGGTCGCATCGCGCCGCCAACCCCAGCCGGTCCCTTTAGCGCCTTCGGCGCGCCGCGACAAGGGGGCGGCCAAGATTTTTTGCGCCGCAATAGGGCTAATCAACAAAATATGAATATACGAGCGCCCGGAGTGGGATGAAGGTTCGATGACGGGCGGGCGGCGACGATTCGCCGCCGCGCCGTTCCCGCTACGGATTGGCGGTAAAATTGCAGCTCGCGCCGCCGCCGGCTCTGTCGCGCACCTGGGCGGGGACAATCGTGCATTTGAGCTGTTTGACGCTTTCATAGATCGAGCCGGCCGCTCCGCTCGAGGGAACGCCGACCTCGATCAGAGTCGCGTACAGCTCATGCGCCTGGCGGCCGGCGAGCGTTACGGTTCGCGGGCCGAACGTCAGCCGGCAGTCCTTGTACGTGATGTCCACGTCGCTGATGCGGCAGGTCGCTTCGTCGGCCTTGACGACGATGGTCGAGCCTGCGCGAAAGCGCGCGCTCGCCCGGCCGTCGAGATAGGCGCGGAGCAGCCTCTTTTGCACCCGCGTCACGGCCGGCGAATGCTCGGCGACCAGCGCCGCGAGCGAAAGCGCGCCGTTGCCGCTGGCGCTCCCGGCGAAGGCGGCCGGACTGACGAACAACAGAGGAATTGCGAGAATGATGGTTCGCTTCATCGACTTGCCTCCCGACAAATAGACTGGCCCCCCGGTATGTCGCCCGCCGCGCCCCGGCAGGTCCTTATCCGCCGCGAAAAAACCCGGGTGGGGAGACGCCCGGAGAAAAACGCAAACGCGCCGATCCGGCTCCCTATGGCTTCCTTAGCAGCAAAAGCTTGACCTCCTCCAGCAGCATGTAGGTCGCTCTGAGGCCGGTGCTGAGGTCGATCAGGCCCTTATTCGTGAGCCAGAGTCCGCGCCACAAATCCAATTCGGCTTCGTGCCTGGCTTGATCGGCTGGCGCGGGTTTGATCGCCTTCAGCTTCAGCCCCGCCTTTACGATTTCCATATCGGCTTGCGTGAAATTCGCCTTGGCGTCGTCGGTGGGTCGCGACATGCTGATCGTCCTCCCGATTTAAACTGGGCGCGGCGCTTCCCGACCGCCCGTCCCCGTTCCCTGTTTACGCGCTGCGAGCGGCGAGTGGTTCAAATCAAACGATTGGCGCCCGATTGGCAATGTCGCTAATGGGCGGACTCCGGGCCTACACGCGTCGCCAGGGAACGCCCGCACTCCGCCCAGAGCGGTCTGCCAAATTTCAGTTGCGAGCTATGCATCTCGGTAGAGCTTCGACTCTCACCCTTTGCGGGCGTCGCGCAGCATCATCGCCATCCGCTCGAGGAGCTTCCAGCCGATCGCGCCGTTCTGCTCGACGAACGGACGGAAGTCCCAGTACGTCAACCCGTAGCAGGCCAGCTCGGTCGCCGCGACGATCGTCGCCATGCGCGCGCCCTGATCGATCAAGGCGACCTCGCCGAAATAGTCGCCGGCCTTCAGGGTCGAGCGTTCATTGCCGCCGATGAACACTGTCGCCTCGCCGGACTCGATAACGAAGAAGGCCGCGCCGCCCGAGCCCTCCTTGACGACCGTCTCGCCCTTGGGGAAACGCCGCTCCTTGAACAGGCGCGCGACGCTCAGCAGTTCGCGCCGGGTCAGATCGGCGAACAGCGGCAGACGCTGCAGGGGTTCAATCGGGACGCCATGCATGAAACCGATCCTCGCTCGTCGCGCCGTTCATGAGGACCTCATTCCCGTGGTGATAGCGCGGCACTGAAGCAGGTAGAGCGTTCCGCGCTCGATCGCCCATTCGATGTCGCGCCTGGGCCCATAGACTTGGTCGCACCGGTCCGCGAGCCGGCCGAGCTGCGCGAGTTGGTCGTCGCCGAGACAAAGCCGCTCGGTGAGGTGGTCCGGAACGCTCTCCTGGACCGTGCCGCCGTTGGGCGCGCCGCGGATCGCGATCTGCTTCAGACCCGGAGTCCGCTCGAGGATCCGGCCCGAGCGGTCGAGCCGGAAGTGGTCCGGTATCACGAGCCCGGCGACGACCGCCTCGCCCAAGCCCCAGCTCGCCTCGATCACCCGCTCGTCGTCGCCGGTGACCGGATTCATCGTGAACATGACTCCGGCGGCGTCGGGATTGAGCAGCCTTTGAACGACGACGCCGATGCTCGGGCGGGTGAAGAGGCCGACGCGCTGACGGTAGGTGATCGCGGAATCGGAATTCGCCGACCACCAGATTTCCTTCAGCGCGGCGACGAGTTCGTCCGCCGAGGGCACGTTGAGCAGCGTCAGGTGCTGCCCGGCGAAGCTCGCTTGGGCGCCGTCCTCGTCGGCGGCGGAGGAGCGCACCGCCAGCGGCCCGCCGAGCGGCCTCGCCTGCCGGTCGACCGCGCGGATCGCGCGCTCCTCGCCGGCGGCGACGGCTTCCACGACGGCGCCGGAAAGCGCGATGCCCGGCGGGACTGGAACGCCTTCGCGAAGCGCCTGACCGAGGCCGATCGCCTTCGAGCCGAACAGCTTCTCGTCCAGCGCCTTCGCGAGCGGGACGACCTGCGTCATTCGAGCACCGTCACTTCGCCCTTGTCGCCGTCGACGCGGACCCGTGCTCCGTCGGCGATGCGCTGGGTTGCCGTGCGCGTGCCGACGACGCCCGGAATCCCGTATTCGCGCGCGACGATCGCCGAATGGGACAGGAGGCCGCCGCTGTCCGTCACGATCCCGCCGAGCAGGGGCAGAAGGATGTTGAAGGCCTCGGTCGTCGAACTCGGTGACGAGGACGTCTCCCTTGACAATCCGGTCGAACTCGCCGGGACTGGAGATGCGCCTTGCCGGTCCCTCGTAGACGCCCCGGCTCGCCGCCAGCCCGCGCAGGGTCGCTCCCTTGTGGGGCGCCTCGGAGCTGCCGAACAGCTCCTGAAGGGCGACGCCGATCGCCCGCATCATCCGCGCTTCCGCCGGCGGCAGCCCGGAGATGTCCGGAGGCGGAGACGGCGGAGGGCCGAGCAGCGGCGGGGCGTCCTTGGCCCGATGCGCCGCGCGGTATTGAGCGCGCGCCGCGAGTTCGTCGGCGGAAGGCTCGTCTGCCCCGCGCAGAAGCGCGCACATCTCGTCGAAGCCGGCGTCGACGAAGTGGCTGGCGTCGCGAATCCGTCCCCTGGCGGCGAGCCGGCGGCCGGCCGCGAGCGCGGCGCGGCGCATCAGCCCGGACGCCCAGATGTCGCTGAACACGCCCCGCTCGTCCCGCAGGCGGTACATCAGCCGGGCCTCGCCGATGAGTTCGTCGAACTCAGCCCGATGCGCCTCGGGGACTTTGGCGCGAACGGCCGCGATTCGCTGCTCGACGTCCGACGCCCGGCTGCTCTTCCCCTCGACCGCGACCCGGATCGCCCGCAGCAGCACGTCCGGCAGCTCGATCGCGCGCGGCTCGCTGATGTCGAAACCGTCGAGGAGCCGGTTGCCCACGAGGTCGAGATAGGCGGTCATCGCGGCGCCGGCCTCTCCGTCCAGCAAGCGAAGGTCCTCGAGCACGCGAGCTGGGTCGTCCTTCGAGGCGAGAAGCGTGCGGGCGCGCGGATCCTTCCCCATCGCGGCGATCAGCCGCTCGAGTTCGGTCGAGGCGCCCGACGACACGGGCGAGGCGCCACGCATTAGGTCGAGCAGTTCGGCCGGCGCCAGCCCGGTCCAGTCGCCGACATGGGCGAGGAAGTCTCCCGTCGGCACGACGGCCCCCGCGGTGTGGCGCATGTGCTGGGTGATCATCTCGGCGTGGTGGCGCCGGCAGCGGGTCAGATAGGCGATCAACTCCTCGTCGGAGAGGGCGTCGGGATCGACTGCCTGCAGCTCCCGGTGCGCCCTGATCGAGGCCGGCTTGACGGTCTCGTCCCAGTCCTTGAGCTGCTCGCGCCAGAGTTTCTTCTGGAAGACTTCTTCCGCCCGCTGGAATCGCGCCGGAATTTCCTCCGGCGCAACCGGATGCACGGTCCTGTAGACGAAGCCGTTGACGAACTTATACTCGAGCCCGTCGATCAGCATCCCGTAGAAGCGGGTGAAGTCCTGAACGCCGCGCCGGAACGGCTCGGCATGGGTCTCGGTCAGGTAGCGCGTCGCGGGTCGGGGAAAGTGGACGGGATCGAGCTCCCACGTCCCTGGGCCCGGCGGCTCGAAACGAAGCTCGGGCGCTCCCTTCGACGGGTCCATTTGAAATCCTCCCTAGCGGCCGAACGTCGCGTTTCGATTTGTGCGCAGAACTTATGCGCTTCTGGGCCCGGGCCGCAACTTCCGGCAGTCCGCCGACGGCTGGCAAGGGACCAAGTGAAAGATTGGCGCCACCAGCGCCGCGCTTGAATTTCTTAGCTCAGAACCCGCGGCCCGACATTCAAAATCTTCCGACGCCGCGACCGCGGCGCCGGGCGCGGCCGGTCGGAACCAGGTTCGTCCGGGCGACTGTCGTCGTCAAACCGTCGTCAACATCCGCCGGACGCGAAAAAAAGCGTTTGCCTTTCGCGCCGGCGCCCGATCTACCGGCCCATAATCCGAGACGCTGAGTCGCGCCCGGCCGGTCAGTGGAGAACCGCCTATGTCCAAGATTTTT
Source organism: uncultured Alphaproteobacteria bacterium (assembly GCA_963835955.1). Taxonomy (GTDB): domain Bacteria; phylum Pseudomonadota; class Alphaproteobacteria; order Rhizobiales; family Beijerinckiaceae; genus Roseiarcus. Next base: position 295,384 of record CAWIHZ010000017.1, read on the forward strand.
CGCGCCGTCGTCGCCTCGGCCGTGCTGGCTGGTCTTGGCGCCTGCGCCGCGCCGCCGCCCCCGCCGCCGCAGGTGGTCGCGCCGCCGGCGAAGCCGCTGGACGCCAAGACCCAGCTCGAAAACCACAGCTAAAGGCCGCCAGACCCTCAGGACCCTCCCAGCAGTCGGCTCCTCGCGCCGGTCAAAGCGCGCGGTCGCGCCTTGCCGGCGCCGACGTCAGTCGCCTAACCGCAGTCGTCAGCCCGCCAATTGAATCCGGTGCGCCCGGCAAGCGGATCTTGCTATTTGGCCGGTCGATAGGTCTTTGCGACCTTGGCCGCTTTCTTCAGCGCCTCGACCCCTTGCGTCCCGGTCATCAATGCGGTCGTCTTGCTCGACTTGAGAGCCCCTCCCGCCCCGATCGCCAAGGCGAGCGAGGCCATGCTCTCCATATCGGGCATTTCGGCGATCAGGACGACGTCGTACTCGCCCAAGCACAACCATGCGCCGACCAGCTTGCCGCCTGCGGCCTCGCATACGGCGCGGCCCACGGTTTCCGCTCGATTCTCCGGTTTCTTGATCTGGGCGGCCCAGGATTCCGGGGTATAGGCGAATTGGTACATATAGAGCGGCATTGTCGTCCTCCCTCTTTTCGCGGCCCGCGCCGTTTCCAGGCGGCGGCTGCGGGCGGCGGCGCCAAACTACTCCTGAGGGCCGGCGCGCGCCAGACCACGGGGCCCGGACCACGCCGGAACGCCGACTGCGGGACCCGCCGATGGGCGGTTTTGCGGGCGAATCCCGGCGGCCGCGACAAATTCTTCCTGATAATCAAAAACCGTGCTAGGCTGCGGGAATGATCGACGCTCCGCAGCCGGCTCGCGAAAATCGCTCGCCCGGCTCGTTTCCCGAGCGGAGAAAGCGCCGCCTTGAGGGGAGATATCACGCAAGCGCGATGTGCGAAATCACGGGCCGAAAAATTTTCTATTTGGAATCGCCCATAAGTCCTTGAAAGGGCCCGATTCGCGGAAGGAAATTGCTTGGATTCCGCTTCCGCGGATTTGGCTTTCGCTTCCCCTGGCTTGGATTGGCTTTCCTCCGGCTTTGAATCATTTCCCGACCGATTTGCGGGCGCCGGCGCCGAGGCGCCCCGAACTCCGCCCGGCGTTGCGGAAGGGACAGAAAATCACGCGCCCGAGGGGTGGTAGTTCGGGCTCTCGCGGGTGATCGCCACGTCGTGGACGTGGCTTTCGCGCAGGCCCGCGCTGGTGATGCGCATGAACCGCGCCTTGCGCTGGAACTCGGGGATCGTCTCCGCCCCGACATAGCCCATGGCGGCGCGAAGCCCGCCGGCGAGCTGGTGCACGATCGCTCCGACCGGGCCGCGGTAGGGCACCTGCCCCTCCACCCCCTCCGGCACCAGCTTCAACTGATCGCTGACCTCCTGCTGGAAATAGCGGTCGGCCGAGCCCCGCGCCATCGCGGCCAGCGAGCCCATGCCGCGATAGCTCTTGTAGGAGCGCCCCTGGTACAGGAACACCTCGCCCGGGCTCTCGTCGGTGCCCGCCAGCAGCGAGCCGATCATCACGCAATCGGCCCCGCCGGCGATCGCCTTGGCGAGATCGCCGGAAAACTTGACGCCGCCGTCGCCGATCACCGGCACGCCGGCCGCGCGCCCGGCCTCGGCCGCCTCCAGAATGGCGGTGAGCTGCGGCACCCCGACGCCGGCGACGATCCGGGTGGTGCAGATCGATCCCGGCCCGATCCCGACCTTGATCGCGTCGGCCCCGGCGTCGATCAGCGCCGCGGCGCCCTCGCGAGTCGCCACATTGCCGGCGATGACGGAAACCTTGTTGGTCGCGCGCTGGATGCGGCGGACCTGCTGAAGCACCTGCTCGGAATGCCCGTGCGCGGTGTCGACGACCAGGCAGTCGACGCCCGCGGCCATCAGCAGCTCGGCGCGCTCGAAACCCTTGTCGCCGACCGTGGTCGCGGCGGCGACCCGCAGGCGTCCGTCCCCGTCCTTGGCGGCGTTTGGATGCGCGGTCGCCTTCTCGATGTCCTTGACCGTAATCAGGCCGACGCAGCGCCCCCCTTCGTCGACCACCGCCAGCTTCTCGATCCGGTGCTGGTGAAGGAGGCGGCGCGCCTCCTCGTGACTGACGCCCTCGCCGACGGTCACCACCTCGCGCGTCATCAACTCGGTCACCGGCTGGCGCGGATCGTCGGCGAAACGCACGTCGCGGTTGGTGAGAATGCCGACCAGTCTCGCCGGTTTGCCGTCGCCGCCGCGCTCGACCACCGGGATGCCGGAGATCGAGGCGCGGCGCATGACCGCGAGCGCGTCGGCGAGCGTCGCGTCGGGGAAGATGGTGATCGGGTCGACCACCATGCCGCTTTCGAAGCGCTTGACCTTGCGCACCTCCTCGGCCTGATCGGCGGGCTCGAGATTGCGGTGGATCACCCCGATGCCGCCGGCTTGCGCCATTGCGATGGCGAGCCGCGCCTCGGTGACGGTGTCCATCGCCGAGGAGACGATCGGCAGATTGAGCCGAATGGTCCGGGTGAGGCGCGAGCCGATGTCGGTCGCGCCCGGCATGACCAGGCTGTGGCCGGGGCGCAGCAGCACGTCGTCGAACGCGAGTCCCTCGGGAAAGCCTTCCGTCTCCACGATCGCCATCGCCGCTGCCCTTCGTCGTCCGCCGTACGGCGCGGCTGCCTATCACGGCGCGGGCGAAGTGCCTAGCCGCGCTGCAGCACGCAGACCCCGCGCGGGCTGCGCCGGTATCCGACGTCGCGGATGTCGCCCGCCGTCAGGCGGCGGGGCGCGCCGTCGTTAAGTCAAGGCCGCCAGGGCGATGTTCTCGCGCCGCCTGAGGCGGGCCGCGTCGAGGAGCATCTGCGCCGCCCATCGGTAGACGTTGCGCTGCCGAACCAGGTCGCGCATCACCCGCATGCGTTCGCTTTGCACTCTTTGCGGCATCCGCAAGGCCTCGTCGATCGTTTCGGCCATGCCGTGGGTGTCATAAGGGTTGACAATCAGCGCCTCCGACAGTTCCCGGGACGCGCCGGCGAAACCCGACAGCACGAGCACGCCTCGCTGGTCGTCGCGTGCGGCGACAAATTCCTTGGCGACGAGGTTCATGCCGTCGTGCAGGCTTGAGACGATGCACAGGTCAGCGGCCCGGAAGAGCTCGAAAACCTCGTCCGGTTCGTGGTGGCGAATCGACAATACGATCGGCCTGTAGGCGCCGTCGCCGTGGCGCGCGTTGATCTCTTCGGCCTCTCGAATCGCCTCCGCTTGCAGCGCCTTATAGGCGTTGAGCTTGCTGCGGGTCGGCGCCGCCGCCTGGATGAAGACGAATTTGCCGCGCCATTCCGGATGACGCTCCAGAAGGACGTCGACGGCGCGCATGCGATCGACGATGCCCTTGGTATAGTCGAAGCGCTCGATTCCGACAGCGATGCGCGCGTCCGCCGTCAGGCCGTAACGGGTCTTCACGGCCTCGCGGCATTCGTCCGTGGGCGCCTGCCGGGCCAACGCCGCCGGCGGCCACTCGATCGAAATCGGGTATGGGCGCACCAGGGTCTCATGGCCCCCGAGCGTCACCGAGCTTCGCTCACGGTCGATGCGGCTCTCCATGAATCGGTCCACCGCCTCGATGAAATTGTTGCAATGAAACTGAGTGTGGAAGCCGAGGATCGAACTGCCGAGCAAGCCGTCGATGATCTGCTCGCGCCAGGGGCAGATGCTGAAGGTCTCCGGGTTGGGCCATGGAATATGCCAGAAGGTGATGATCGTCGCGCGCGGCAGCCGGTCGCGCAGCATGCGCGGCAGCATCCCGAATTGATAGTCCTGCACCAGCACGATCGGATTGTCATGGTCGGCCTCCTCGACGACGACATCGGCGAAGCGCTGGTTGACCGCGACGTAATAAGCCCAGTCCTGCTCGCGAAACGTGGGCCGCACGAAGGCGATATGGCAGAGCGGCCAGAGTCCCTCATTGGCGAGCCCGTAATAATATCCGTCCTGCTCCTCGTCGGTGAGCCAGACGCGCCGCAGCGCGTAGGCGGGATTGCCGGGAGGAACCGCGACCCGATCGCGCTTGTCCACGGTGTCGCGATCGGCCGAGCCCGAGCCGTGCGCGATCCAGACGCCGCCGCAAGCGCGCATGACGGGTTCGAGCGCCGCGACGAGACCGCTCGCCGGGGTCTGAACCGTGACGCGCCCGTCCAAGCGGTTGTGGATATAGGGTTCGCGATTGGAGACCACGATGACCTCTGCGCCCGGCAGCTCCTCGTCGAGGAGTTGGTGCAGCGTTTTCGGCGACCATTCGACATGGATGCCGTCCGCGTACTTCCGCTCGAGGCGAAGCTCAGACAGCATCGCCTCGATGTCGCGCCCGATGGGCAGCTCGGCGTGCCGCGGGCCGTCACCCTGGCGGCCGCGATTGAGATTGGCGATCGCCGTGCGAAGCGATTTGGTCCAGCCCTTCTGCAAGGCCAGCACGATCGCGGTCGCCAGCAGCCCAAGCCCGCCGGCGACGCCGGTGAGGGCGAGAGCCACATAGAACTCGGCCTCGTGCGCACGCCGCGCGATGTATGTGAGGTCGTGCACCACCAGCAGCGACCCCTCGTTTTCCGTAGTGGAAAGCGGGAACAGGGCGACCGAGATAGAACGTCCGCCCTCGCGAACGACGCTGAACGTATCGACCTTCGGAAGCGGCGGACTGGGACAGCGAAGCGTCTTCGGAAGCTCCTTGGTCGGATAAAGCAAATGGCCGTGATTATCGCAATAGGCGAGCGCCAGCAGCCGTTCGTCCTCGGCGAGTCGCTCGAAGAACGGCTGGAGATCGCTTTCCGTCTTCGCCGCGAGGCCGAAGGCGACGCGCTCGCGAATCGAGCGGAACACCAGGCTGGCCCTCAACTCGATGTCCCGCTGCGACCACTGGTCGATGATGAGGGAGGCCATCTGGGTCATGGCCGCAATGATGACCGCCAGTGCGGCGAGCGCGAGCAGCGCATACCGGATCGATGGGACGCGCAGCAGTCTCGCGACGGCGGACCGGAGGTTCGCCCACCAACGAACCGCCGCGGCGGTCGGCGAGCTTTGCGCAACGCCGCCGGTCACGGCGCCTTTTCCCAGCCGGTCGAAAGACCCCTCGCGGCGATGATCAGCGCCGCGATCGCGCCGGGGCGCGGAATTCCGCGGGGCCCTGCGGTCGCCGGGGGGCCAGCGACAAAGATCAAACAGCCGTCGATCCGCGGCCGGCGGACCCACGACACGCGCCCGAAGCCGTCGAGGCGCGTCAGTCCATACGACGCTGCTGCGCTTGGTCCGACTCGTTGCGAACGAATTCGTTTGCGGTCCGCCATGAGGCGGCCTGCCTAACACGTCGGGCGCGAAGTTCCTAGCCGCGCGAAGCGAGACGCTGCGCCAACAAGCGTGACCATTGCATTCGTGGCGAAAGAAAGAACAAGTCGAACAGAGGGCGTGGGACCGGTCTCACGGGACATGTCCCACGCCCTTCGCCAGCGCAGACGCCACTCGCGTCCCCAAGACCGGCGCCCAGGGTCGGGATGCCGATCCCCGCGTCCTTCGGCGCCGCTGCGCCGAACGCTCGCCCTCAGTGGGGAAGTTTGTCGGCCAGAACTTCCACCCGCTGCATTTCCGGCGTCTTGACGAACAATTGAGGCGCCTTGGCCATGATCTGCGTCGCGAGCTTGCCATGGAGATGGGCGTCGCGGCCGCGCTCGTTGGCGAACGCATCGAATATGCCGAAGGTCCTCGGTCCCATCCGGATCGCGAACCATGCCGTCGTGTCAGGCTCGTCGGCGATCATCGGACGCGCGCCGGACAAAAACGAGGCGACCTCTTGCTCCTTTCCGGGTTTGGCTTCGAGTTGAACATAGAGCGCATGCTGAGTCATTTCGTTCTCCTCTCGTCTTGTCAGCCCTCGTTACGTCTATAGAGGAGAAAATTGCCTATAGAATGGCGATTGTGCACGTCTTGAACAATCGCGATTGTGAACCTGAATCCTCGATATGAATGAAAGCAAGAAAAAAATGCCCTATCGGCGCCACGCCCCGGTCAATACGATGGCAGTAGAATGTCTTCGCTATGAAAAGCACGATTTGGTGCAGAACGCGACGATGTTTGCTTGCGCCGCGCAACGCGAATGCGCCCGCATGCGACCGAGATTCCTGATCTCATCATTGTCGTCGAAGTGCTGTCCCCGAGCGCCCGGCGGACGATCATGAGACCAAACTCGAAGGCTGTTCTTCCCCGCCCGGCGTCCGCCACCCGATCCTCGACCCTGACCGCCGGGTCATGATCCGCCACCAGCGCGGTCGCGCCGGCGCCATCGAAATCCGAGTTCCGCGCGCTGGCCTGGTCCGGTTCGACCGCCCCGGTTTCAACGCTGATGTCGAAGCGCTCCGCCCGGAGGCGCGACGGCGCCGGCGTCGCCTGTCCGGCGCCTCAGATGCACCGCCCGCCGTCCACCTCCAGCACCACTCCGGTCAGGAACGAAGCCTCGTCGCTGGCGAGAAAGAGCGCTGCGGCCCCGATGTCCTGCGGCATCGAAAATCGACCGAGCGGCACGGTCGCGCGGAATGCGGCGCGCTTCTCCGGCGTGTCCTCGCCCATGAACATCGCAAGCAGCGGCGTCTCTCCGGCGACAGGCGCGAGCGCGCAAACCCGGATCCTGTCGGGCGCGAGCTCAACCGCCATCGATTTCGTCATCACGTGCACAGCGCCCTTCGACGCGTTGTAGACGGTCAGGCCGGGGCGCGGCCGCAGGGCGGCGGTCGAGCCGATATTGATGAAGACGCCGCCGCCTTGCGAGCGCATATGCGGAACGAAGGCTTGGGCGGTCAGCAGAATCGACTTCACGTTGACCGCGAACACCCGGTCGAACTCCGCCTCCTCCACCTCCATCAGCGGCTTGTTGCGATGGGTTGTGCCGGCGTTGTTGACGACGATGTCGATGCGCCCGAAAGCGTCGATCGCCGCCTGGGCCGCGCGCTCGACGTCCGCGCGCTTCGCGACATCGGCGTGAAGCGCGATCGCGTCGCCGCCAAACCGCTTGGCGGCCGCCTCGGCGACATCGCTCTTCAGATCAAGGCAGGCGACGCGTGCGCCCTCGCGGATGAAAATCTCCGCGATGCCGAACCCGAAGCCTTGGCCCGCGCCGGTCACGAGCGCAGTCTTGCCCTTCAATCGCATGGCCTCGCCCCTATGAATCCCGCAAAACGCATCCGCGCGCCGTCAACTCGCCCTCTTCCGCTCCGCCGCGAGCTTGTCCTCGGCGCGCCGACCTCCTCCAGCATCCAGCACGCGACACAGCCGCGCGAGATCGGATGGATGCAGAGAACCAAATCCTCGAACATGGTTCGATCTCCCTTCCGCTCTTGCGCCGCTTGAGTGCGATTTGCTTAAGCTTTCGCCTGTGATAAATCCATGACAAAAGACGGCGCCCGCTTTTCCCCATTGAATCCTGGGTATCCATGCGCATCGAAACCGACGTCAAGCTCGACTTCAAAGACGTTCTCATCCGCCCCAAGCGCTCGACGCTCAACACCCGCAGCGCGGTCGACGTCAATCGCACGTTTCGTCTCCTGCACACCGGCTCGGAATGGAAGGGTTTTCCGCTCATCGCCGCCAACATGGACGTGACCGGCACCATGTCGATGGCGCGGGCGCTCGGCAGCCACGGCGCGTTGACCGCCCTGCACAAGCATTATCTCGAGCCGGATCTCGTCAAGTTTTTTGCCGGCCCTGACGGCGCGCATGCGTTCTATTCGCTCGGCACCAGCGCCGCCGACGTCAAGAAGCTCGCCGCCGTCGCCAGGGCTGCGCCGATCCGGTTCATCTGCCTCGACGTCGCCAACGGATATGCGGAGAAATTCCTCGAAACCGTCAAGCGCGTGCGCGAGGATCATCCTAAGTCCGTCATCATGGCCGGCAATGTCGTCACCGGCGACATGACCGAGGCCCTGATCCTGGCTGGCGCCGATATCGTGAAAATCGGCATCGGACCGGGTTCCGTCTGCACCACCCGGCGCGTGACCGGCGTCGGATACCCGCAGCTCTCGGCCATTATCGAATGCGCCGACGCGGCGCATGGCCTCAAAGGCCAGGTCTGCGCCGACGGCGGCTGCACCGTGCCCGGCGACATCGCCAAAGCCTATGGCGCGGGCGCGGATTTCGTCATGCTCGGGGGAATGCTCGCCGGCCACGATGAATGCGACGGCGAGATCCGCTACGAGGAGCGGGCGGGCAAAAAAATCCCGGTCGCCATGACTTTCTACGGCATGTCGTCGGAGACAGCGATGAAAAAGCATGCGGGCGGGGTCGCACATTACCGCGCCGCCGAGGGCAAGACGGTCGAGACCCCCTATCGCGGTTCGGTCGAGGGCACGATGGGCGAAATCATGGGCGGCGTGCGCTCGATGATGACCTATATCGGCGCGACCCAGCTCAAAGAGGTTTCCAAACGCACGACTTTCGTGCGGGTGAGCGCGCAGACAAATGACGTCTTCGGCGGTTGAGGAGGCGTCAACGCGCGGTCGCTATTTCTGCTCGGCAAGCTTGTCTGCGAACAATGCGATGGTCTTGGCGTAGACCGGGGCCGCGTTCCACTGCAGGAGGACGGCGAAGTTAGGCTGACCTTCGTCCCAGCCGGCGCCGCGCGTCCAGCCGTGCGCGTGCAGGAAGTTGGCGGTCGAGGCGAGAGCGTCCCCGGAGTTGTGAATCAGATCGCCGCTGTCGCCGCCTTCGGGAGTGGTGGCGAACTTCAGATAGGCCGAGGGCATGAACTGGGTCTGGCCGATTTCGCCCGCCCATGCGCCGCGCATCTGCGAAGGGCGCAGGATCCCGCGCTGGACGATCATCAGCGCGTCGATCAGCTCGGCCCGGTAGATCTGAGCGCGACGGCAATTGTAGGCCAGCGTCGCCAGGGCGCTGAAGGTCGGAAATTCGCCATTGCCTGCGCCGAAATCCGTCTCGAGCCCCCAGATCGCCACCAGGACCGGCGCGGGCACGCCATACCGCTGTTCGATTTTTTCGAACGGCTCGGCATAGGCGATCAACTTCGTCCTGCCCCTCTTGAGCCGACCCGCCGTAATATGCTGCGCGGCGAAGGGGCCGAAACTCACGTGGAAGCCCTGGCCGTGATCATGCGCCATTACCGCAGGATCATAGGCGACGCCGGTCAGCGCCGCGTCGATCACCTGCGGCGAAATGCCGTCATTTAGCGCCACCTGCTTGAAGCCATCGAGCCAGCTGTCAAATCCAGCGGCGCTGTCGCCGCAGTCCGCGGCCCGGAGGCGCGTCACGCCAAGCCCCGCCACCATAGCGGCCAGGATCAATGTCCTCAAAAGCTTTCCCCGCATGGCGGCGCTCCGGATTTATCGCAATCGATTCGGGCGAACGGCTACAAGCGAAACTGGGCCGAACGTTGTCCGCTTGCGGTCGTTTCCGGCGCCAACCGGCGTTAGAGTCCGTGAACGGCTCACTTGCCCATTTCGGCCTTCATCTTCTTCAACGCCTTCGCGCAGCCGACGCTGACTTCCATCTTGTGTTGCTTGAGACACCCAATAATGCGACCGCCTCCGGGCTGGACGCCCGGGCAGAGCCTGGCGACATCGGCCTTGCAGAATGAAAGACCATCGGCCGGAGCCGAGAAGGCCGATCCGGAGCCCACAAGCAGCGCAAGCGAAAACAGCGATGCGACAGCAAATTGACGTCCAGTCATGAACCACCCCTCGATTTGCCGCCCGACCAGCCGGGCCGGCCGTGAACTTGATAGTGGCTTCTCCGCGGCGCGGTCAAATGGAGCGGACGCCGGGAAGACGCCGCCGTCGCACGGCCGGGCGTTGGTGACCTGCGCCGGCGCATGCTAGAAGCTCCGGCCATGACCCCCGCCGCCCTTGCCGCCGAAGAAAGCGCGTCTCCGAGCCTCGCCGGCGCCGGCCGCGCCGAAATCGTCCACGCCCTCGCCAATCTCGGAATTCCGGGGCGCGAGCTCAACATGCGCGCCGCCCAGCTCTGGCACTGGATCTACCATCGGGGCGCGCGCGAGTTCTCGGCCATGCGCAACATCGCCCGGCCGCTGCTCGAGAAACTCGCCGAACGCCACACGCTGGCGCGGCCTGCGATCGTCGCCGAGCAGGTCTCGGCCGACGGCACGCGCAAATGGTTGTTGCGGATGGCGCCGGCGCACGCGCACGACAGGGGCGCGGAAATCGAGTGCGTCTACATCCCCGAATCGGACCGGGGCACGCTTTGCGTCTCGAGTCAGGTCGGCTGCACATTGAACTGCGCCTTCTGTCATACCGGCACGATGCCGCTGGTGCGCAATCTGACGACTGCGGAAATCGTCGCGCAGGTCCTGGTCGCCCGCGACCGGCTCGGCGATTTTCCGGGCGGCGTCGCGCCGGCCGACGGATTCGCGCCATCGGGCGAGGGCGTGCGCGCGGTGTCGAACGTCGTCTTCATGGGCATGGGCGAGCCACTCTACAATTTCGACGCCGTTCGCGACGCGATCGCGGTTCTGACCGACGGCGAGGGCCTGTCGCTTTCCAGGCGGCGCATCACCGTCTCGACTTCGGGCGTCGTTCCAGAGATGGCGAGGCTCGGCGCCGAATGCGGAACCATGCTCGCGGTCTCGCTGCACGCAACCAACAACAGATTGCGCGACACGCTGGTGCCGCTGAACCGCCGATACCCGATCGAGCAGCTGCTGCGGGCGTGCCGCGACTATCCCGGCGCCTCCAACGCGCGCCGCATCACGTTCGAATACGTGATGCTGAAAGGCGTCAACGACTCCCCGGCCGAGGCGAGGGCGCTCGTGCGTCTGCTCAAGGGCCTGCCCGCCAAGATCAACCTCATACCGTTCAATCCCTGGCCCGGCAGCGTTCATGAATGCTCCGACTGGGAGACGATCGAGCGCTTTTCCGAGATCGTCTTCAACGCTGGCTATGCAAGCCCGGTGCGCACGCCGCGCGGCCGCGACATTCTGGCCGCCTGCGGCCAGCTCAAGAGCGAGAGCGAGAAGCTCAGCGCGCGGGCGCGCCTGATGCTGGAGGAGAGTTTGGCCGTTGGGCAAGACTGAGGCGCGCTCGAGCCGGAATGCGACCGAAGGGGGGGCGGCGTCCGCCCCGGCGCCGGCGGTGGGCACGGACAGTCCCGCGAGGCCCGCGGCGTCGGGACGGGAGCCGAAGGACCGTATGGCGCAAGGCCGCTCTGCCGAACTCGCCCGCACGCCCAAGCGGGTCGAACGCCTACGGCAGCGCGCCGCGTGGATGTACTTCGTCGAGGAGATGACCCAGAGCGCGATCGCCGAAACGCTTGGCGTCGGCCGAGTGACAGTCGTGCGGATGCTGGCCGAGGCCAAGGCGCTCGGCGAAGTGCGCATCGCTTTGTCGCGCGGGGACGCGGAGCTCGGCGGGCTCGAGGCCGCGCTCGCCCGGGCTTACGGATTTGACGAGGCGATCGTCGCGCCGCTGTCGTCCGCCTCGACCGATCCGACCGCGGCGATCAGCGCGGCGCTCGGCGATTACGCCTCTTCGCTGCTGCGCAATCAAATGAAGATCGGGCTCGGCTGGGGACGCACGCTCAATCGATCGCTCGAATATTTGCGCGAGCGCTCCCTGCGCGAGCTCACCGTCGTGTCGCTTGTCGGCGGCGTCACCCACTTCGCGCATGACAATCCGGCCGAGTTTCCTTCGGCCTTTGCGCGCGCCTTCAATGCGGAATGCTATCTCATCCCCGCCCCCGCGCTGGTCGACAGTCCGGCGACCAAGAAGGCGCTGATCGAGCGTTGCGGTCTTGGGGCGGTGTACGATTTCGCCCGCGCGCTCGACGCAATCGTCGTCAGCGTCGGTTCGCTCGGCGGCGAAGCGACGATCTCGCGCTTCCGGCTCGTCGGCGAGTCGGAGCGCCGTCTGATGCGCGAATATGGCGGCGTCGGCGAGCTGCTGTGCAACGTCTTCGACCGCGACGGCCGGGTCATCGACCATGCGCTCAATCACCGCGTGATGTCGGTCCCGCTCGAAGCGGTCCGCGCCGCGCCGATCCGGGTGCTCGCCGCCGGCGGCGCGCATAAGCTCGCCGCCATCGAGGGCGCGATCAAGCTGTTGAAGCCGACGATGCTGGTGACCGACGAGACGACGGCGCGGAAACTGATGGCCGGACCGCGCTAATTGCGCCCGCCCGCCCGGACCAGCTCCTCGATCAGCCTTGCGACCTCGCGCCTCGCCTCGAGATGCGGCATGTGGCCGACGCCCGGGAGCCGGTGAAGGGCGATGAGCCCGTTCAGGTTCTCGGCATGATGCGGCGGAACGATGCGATCCTCGAGGCCGAGGACAATCTTGGTCGGCGCGTCCGGCGCCGCCAGATGCTCGCGCGCGCTGAACGCCTGCCGGCCGCGGGCGAAAAGCCCAAGCGCCAGCCGCCGCTGCGCCGCGACCAGGGGCTTCTCCGCCCGCTGGCGCAAAGTGGTCCTCGCCAGCGCCGGGCCGAGCGCGTCGGGGTCGGTGACCAGAAGACGCAGCCACGGGGTCAGGCTCGCCTCGGTGTCGGCCTGCAGAAAGCCCTCGAAGAAGGCGGCGTTGGTCTCTTCGCCCAGCCCCGCCGGGGCGATCAGCATCAACGATAGCGCCCGGACGCCCGGCGTCCGCGACAGCGCCGCCGCGACCGCGCCGCCGAGCGAATGTCCGATGAGATGCGCTTCCGCAGCGCCCTCCTCGATCAGCACGGCCTTAGCGGCTTCAACCAGCGCTTCAAAGCTCGCCTCGCCGCCGAGCGGCGAGAGGCCATGGCCGGGCAGATCGATCGCCAGCGCCGGGCGGGTTTCCTGCACCAACCGCTGAACGGGGCGCCAGATGTTGAGGTCGGCGCCGAAGCCGTGCAGGAAGACGATCGGGGCGCCCTGCCCGCGTTGCAGCCACAGCCGGTTGACCCGCGGTGCGGAAAGCGAGGCGGCGAAAGCGGCCTCGAGGTCGCGTTTTTGAATCCGTCCTCGCGGCCCGGAGCCGTTCACCTTCGCGATCGGCAGACCGCGTTCGCGCGCCGCTCGGCGCGCGGCCGGCGTCGCGCGCAGGCCCCGGTCCAGCGTCGCGACGGCGGGTAGGTCCTCGCTGGCCTCGCGCGCGGCGCGAGGCGAAGCCTTCGCAGCTTCGGCCGGCGCGGCCTTGGCGGCAGTGGGAACGAACGTCTCGCCCTCGGCGACGATCCAGCCGATACAGGCTCCGACCGGGATCACGTCGCCCTCGGACGCCGCGACGTAGCGCAGGATGCCCGACGCCGGCGCGTCGACCTCCATCGCCGCCTTGTCGGTCTCGATCTCGAACAGCGTTTCGCCCTTGACGACAGGCGCGCCCTCGGACGCGCGCCAGCGGCCCATCCTGCCGCTCGTCATGTCCATGTCGACGCGCGGCATGACGATCTCGCGCGCCATGTCAGACCTCGCCGCGCGCGAGGCGCCGGGCCGCCGCGACAATGTCGTCGACCTGCGGAACCGCCGCCTTTTCCAAAACCGGACTATAGGGGATGGGCGCCTCGGCGCCGCCGAGGCGCAGGATCGGCGCGTCGAGATAGTCGAAAGCCTCACTCTCGGCGACCAGCGCCGAGACTTCGGCCCCGATCCCGAGCGTCTTCACGCCCTCGTAAACCACCAGGAGCCGCGTCGTCTCCTTGACGCTGGCGATGATCGCCGGCTTGTCGATCGGCCTCAAGCAGCGCAGATCGATCACCTCGGGATCGATTCCTTCCTTGGCGAGGATCTCCGCCGCCTCCAGCGCGCGATGGACCATGATCGCCGTGGCGACGATCGTGAGGTCGCGGCCTCGGCGCCTAACGATCGCTTGGTCGAGCGGCGTCTCGTAATAGCCCTCTGGCGCCGGACCCTTCATTTTATACAAGAGCTTGTGCTCGAACACGATCACCGGATCGGGGTCCCGGATCGCCGCCAGCAGCATGCCCTTGACGTCTTCGGGCGTTGACGGCTCAACAACCTTGAGACCGGGAACATGCGCGTACCACGCCTCGATGCTCTGGCTGTGCTGCGCCGCGCCCCCGAGTCCCGATCCGGTCGGCATCCGGAAGACCACCGGCACGTTGACGGCTCCGCCCAGCATGTAACGCAGCTTCGCGGCCTGATTGACGATCTGCTCCATCGCCAGCATCGAAAAGTCGGAGAACTGGAACTCGTACACAGGCCGCATTCCGGTCAGCGCGGCGCCGACCGCAACCCCAGCGCCTCCGAGTTCGGAGATCGGCGTATCCATAACCCGCTCCTCGCCGAAGCGCTCGACGAGATCGCCCGTCACTTGGAACGCCCCGCCATAGACGCCGATGTCCTCGCCCATCACGAACACGCGCTCGTCGCTCTCGAGCGCGATCGCCAGCGCCTCGCGGATCGCCTCCGCATAGGAAAGCTCCCGGACGCTCATCGGCGGAAAGCCTCGACCGGCGAAGTGACGTCGCGCGCCACCTCGGCCGGCGAGGGCCAGGGGCCGGCGCTCGCAACCGCGACGGCGTCGGCCATCTCGTTCTCGACTTCGGCGGCGATCGCGGCAATTTGCTCAGCGCGCGCGAGACCGACCGCCACGATTTCCGCCTCGAACCGCGCGATCGGATCGCGCGCCTTCCACGCCTCGATCTCGTCGCGCGAACGATAGCGATTGCGGTCGGAGCGCGAATGGCCGCGGGTGCGATAGGTCTTGGCCTCGATCAGCGTCGGACCCTCGCCTGCCCGCGCCCGATCCGTCGCCGCGAACGCGGCCTGCGCCACGGCGGCGAAATCATTGCCGTCGACAATGACGCCGGGAATCGCATAGGCGCTCGCGCGGTCGGCGACGTTGGCGACGGCGGTCGAGCGCGCGATCGCCATCGACATCGCGTATTGGTTGTTCTCGCAGACAAAGACGACCGGGAGTTTCCAGATCGAGGCGAGGTTGAGCGCCTCGTGAAACGCGCCCTCGTTATTGGCGCCGTCGCCGAAGAACGCGACCGCGACCGCGCCGCTCTTGCGCTTCTTGGCGCTGAGCGCGGCCCCGACCGCGATCGGCAGCCCGCCGCCGACGATGCCGTTCGCGCCGAGATTGCCCCGCGCGGGGTCCGCGATATGCATCGAGCCGCCCCGCCCCTTGCAGTAGCCGCTTTCGCGGCCGAGAAACTCGGCGAACATCGGCGCAAGCTCGGCGCCCTTGGCGATGCAATGGCCGTGTCCGCGATGGGTCGAGGTGACGCAGTCGGCGTCGGTAAGCGGCATGCAGGCCCCGACCGCCGTCGCCTCCTGTCCGATCGACAGGTGCATGGTCCCGTAGCTGAGGCCGCGAATATAGGAATCCTCCGCCGCCTCTTCGAACCGGCGAATGCGGTGCATCCGCCGCAGCGCCCCCAACGCCTCTTCAACCGACAGGCGGTCGTAGACCTCGGGACGGCCAGATTCCGAGCGCGCGGAAGCGGAATGCAACTTCAATCGTAGGACCTCCTCGGGGCGAGCTCCACAAGCCGGCGAGGACGAAGCATAATAGAACTTTTGCTCATGCAAAAGATCAAACGTTCAGAATATTCCGCCGCCCGGCGCCGCCCGCCGTCGCCCAGAGTTCGCACGTCTTCGGAACGCGTGGCTTGATCGGGCATGGAGGATTCGCCTCGGACGATGAATGACAATTAAGCCTATCCTCCTATGGAAAATAGCCGAAATCACATGAGTGTCGAAGCGGCGGTTTTTTCGTGGCGCCGGGTGACAAACCCGGAATTTCAGTGCAATGTTCGAGGGTCAGGGAGGAAACGCCGATGACTGAAGGCGATCGACTCGGTCGTCTGCACGAGCTGCCACACGAGCAATTTTCTCGGTGACTCGACCGTGCCGCGGCTCGCCGGGCAGGAGCGAGACTACCTGTTCAAGACGATGACGGATTTCCGCAACCACACCCGCGCCAACAACCCCAGCATGTCGGATCTCTTGAACACCGCCACGCCCGAGCAGATCGCCGCCATGGCCGCCTATCTCGCGGGGCTGTGAGGGCGAGGACGGAAGGGCTTATTTCTCCGCCAGCATTTTCGCGACCCGCTCGCGCCCGAGCCCGCGGGCGATGTCGGCCGCCGTCTTGCCGCGGTCGTCCTTGAGGTCGAACGCTGCGCCGTGATCGATGAGGAGCTTCAGCGTCGCATCGACATCCTCGACCCCGGCGGAAGCGTCATGCCCGGCCGCCCACATCAGCGCGGTGAGGCCGTGGGCGTAGCGCCGGTTGACGTCGACGCCCGCGCCGAGCAGCAGCGCTACGATCGACGTATTGGCGCGGCCGGCCGCGAACACCATCGCGCTCTTGCCTTCGTCGTCGAGCGCGTTGGGGTCCGCGCCGTGCTTCAGCAACAGATCGACGCTGTCCGCAGCGCCGTTATAGGCGGCCGCGGCGAGCGGCCTCACGCCGTCGCGGCCGGGAATGTTGGGATCGGCGCCCCGTTCGATCAGCAGGCGCGTCGCCGCGGGCCGGTCCTGCTCGGCGGCGAGGAACAGCGGGGTCGAGCCGTCGACCGCGCGCGCGTTGAGGTCGGCGCCCTTGTCGATCAGCAGCGCCATCAGCCTGGTCTTGCCCGCTCCGGCGGCCTCCCCGAGCGCGGTCGCGCCTTTGCGGTCCCTGGCGTCGATCGCCGCGCCGCGAGCAATGAGCGCCCGCGCCTCGGGCTCGCAATTGTGCCGGGCGGCGGCGAACAATTGCGCGGTCGCCTGATAGGCGTCGCCGTCCTTGAGCGCGGAGACCGCGCGCGCAATATCGGCGCAGGGGTCGGCGGCGCGGCCGGGACTGGCGTAAAGGATCAGCGCGAGCATCGCAACAATGAGCCGCATCGCTTCTCGCGCCTCCTTCCGAATCAGTCCGCCGGCGCCGCTCACGCCAGCGGCCCCGCGGGACGCAGGACGCCGACCTCGAGGCCGTTCCAGTTTAGCAGTCTGGGCGAAATAAAGGGCGACAGGCGCGCTTTCAACTCATCGTCGAACCCGCCGTGGCGGCCGATGAGCGCGGCGATCATCGCCTGGGCGGCGCGCGCGGCGCCGTCGTCGGCCTTGACCGCGAGGCCGAGACCGGCGTCGGGCAAGGCTGCGCAGAATACGCCCTCCGCGCCGCCCTTGGCGAAGACGCGCGCGCCCAGCATGGTCATGATCTCGGTGTCGAACCGCCCCGCGCCAGCGACCAGGAACGGCCGGGCCGCGACCGCCGCGCGAATCCGCGCCGCCGCCCGCGAACGCGCGGGCGACAGGCCCTGGCCGGTCGCGAAGCGGGCGAAGCCATGCGCGAGCGCCCGCAAGGGCATGGCGTAGGTCGGGATCGAGCAGCCGTCGACGCCGCGGTTCTCCTCGCTCAAGCGCGCGCCGGTCGCCTCAGCGAGCGCGGCCGTCACCAGGCGCTGGACCGGATGGCCGGGCGCGACATAGCCCTTCGGATCGACGCCGAGCGCGCAGGCGAGGCAGATAAAGCCCGCGTGCTTGCCCGAGCAATTGTTATGCAGCGCGTTCGGCGTCCGGCCGGAGCGCGCGAGCGCCCGCGCCGCGCTCTCGCCGATCGGCCAGTGGGCGCCGCATTCGAGCGCGCCCGCGTCGCGGCCGGCTTTGGCGAGCATCGAGCGCGCGGTCGCGACATGCGCCTCTTCGCCCGAGTGCGACGCGCAGGCGAGCGCGATCTCTCCCTCGGCCAAATGCAGCCGATCGGCGGCGCCGCTCTCGATCAGCGGCAGCGCCTGCAGCGCCTTGACCGCCGAACGCGGATAGACCGGCCGCTCGACGTCGCCGAAAGCCGCCACGATCCGCCCGGACCCGTCGACGACCGCCCCGGCGCCGCGATGGGCGGATTCGACCCGGTTCGCGCGCATGACTTCGGCGACCACGGGATTCGTCAACATTGGGCTCCATCAGGGGCGAGCGGCCATTTGGCGGATAGCGTAGCGGCCGCGCCGGCGCTAAGCAGGATTTCGGAAAAGAGGACGCCGGTTTTCCGATAAAAATCCTGCTTCTTCAAGGGACTCTAAGCAGGGTTTCGTTGGCTTGCCAATGAAACCCTGCTTAGATTGGCGCCGCGGCCGCGGCTGTTGCAACAGGATGCGGATCGCGCGACAGCGAGGCGAGGATGCGCGTTCGGGATGTGATGACCTATGGCGCGATCGGGGTCAGCGAAAACGCGACGCTGGCCGAGGCGGTGGAGACGCTTCTGCGCTCCCGGGTCAGCGCGCTGTTGGTGTTCGACGCCGATCACGCCCTGGTCGGCGTCTTGAGCGAAGGCGACCTGATGCGCCGAAGCGAACTCGGCACCGACGCCAAGCGCCCGCGCTGGCTCGAATATCTGCTGAGCGGCGGAAAGCTCGCCGAATCCTACGTCCATGCGCATGGGCGTAGGGTGAGCGAACTGATGACCCGGAAAGTCATGACCATCGCCGAGGACGCAGAGCTGAGCGAAGCGGTCGATCTGATGTTGCGGGCCCATGTGAAGCGGCTGCCGGTGCTGCGCGGCCAGGCCGTGACCGGCGTCATTTCGCGCTCCGACCTGCTCAAAGCTCTGCTCGCGCCGGCGCCGAATCCGGGCGCGCCGCGCCCCGACGGCGAGATCAAGGCGGCGATCGCGGCGGAGCTCGAAAAGCGGGGCTGGGCGCCGAAGGCGAGCGTGCGGGTGGAGGTCGCAAACGGCGTCGTCACCTTCAACGGCGCGATCACCGACGAGCGCCTGCGCGCCGGCCTCAAGGTGATCGCCGAGAACACGCCGGGCGTCACCGCCGTCCACGACCATATGGCCTGGATCGAACCGAATTCGGGCCTCTATCTGCCGTCGGAGGAGGACGACCAACCCGGGGGTTGAGAGACCGGGGCCGAGCTTTTGACGACGGAAATGTCGAACCTGGGCTTTGCGCCGCCGCGCCGGCCCGCCGCGCGATCCTACCGCCGGAAGTGCGCGCCGCCGCGATAGGCGCCGCCATGATAGCCGCCGTGGTAGACGCCGCCGCGGTGGACGCCGCCGTGGTAGACGCCGCCATGATAATAGCCGCGACGGTAGACGCCGCCGTGGTAGACGCCGCCGCGGTAGACGCCGCCATGATAATAGCCGCCGCCCCAGCCATACCCGCCGTAGTAGCCGCCATAGTAGCCCGGCCAGCCATAGCCGCCATAGCCGTATTGCACCCCTACGGCCGCTGGATAGACGCCGGCGCCATAGGCCGTCGGCTGGTAGCACCCTGCGAGCGGCAGCGCGAGCGCCGCTACGATTGCGGGAATAAGAAGCTTTTTAGCCGTCATGACCGCGGTCCTTTGCTCGCTCGAAAAAGCCGCCCCCGACACATCATTCTGGGCCCGCCGCCAGCCTACAGGCGCCGACGGCGATGAGCAATCGGCTTCGCCGGCAATCGGGCAAGAGTTGCTTCGTCCTCAGACGACAGGCCCGCAACGACCGGTTCGCCAACGCCGTCCGCCATTGGGCGAGGGTCGCCGTGCGGCATGATCCGCGCAGCCGATCGAAATACGCCGAGGCCTGTCTGCGCCTCGTTCGAGCCTTAGGGTTACGGTGATGGTGCATGTTACTCCTTTGCCGCAGTCGCTCCTTCGTCCTTTGGCTCGGGCCCTCGCGTGAGGGCCGGCGCGGCGGCGCAATTTTTCAAAAATCAATTTTCTTCGACAATCGCTTTGAGAAAATCAGAAGCCGTGTTATGGTTGTCCTCGTCGCTGGATCGAGGCGCGTCTGGCGCGCCGAGGTCAAGCGGCCGCTTTAAGCCCTCACGCGGGCGGGGTTGACATGCCGAAAAACGGCGCCAGCCCCTTGGCGCAACCTAAAGGTACGGGTCGGGAGCCTCGGGAGGACGAAAGAACGAGGCAGGGACGTCAAGGAGCGCCAAGGGGCCGCAAAAAAATTCTCATTTGGATTCGCGCGTAAGTCCTTGAAAAGTCTTGATTCGCGGAAACAAAAGGCTTTCCTTTGCTTCCCTCTAATTTTCCCGGGCTTCCCTTTTGTTTTCTTTTGCTTCCGCTTTTGCTTTCGCTGGCTTCCCCCTGAATTGCGAAGCCTCGCTCGCGGCGCAGGCTGGGGCGCCTTCCTGCTTTGCCCGCCGAGCGGAGGCCCGCGACGCCTTGCGCGCGAGGCCCGCTTCTACCCGCCGCCTCCCTCCCCGGCGTCGGCCAGCGCCTTCAGGCCCTCGCGATAGGTCGGATAGGCTGGCCTGAAGCCGAGCAGGGCCTTGGCCTTGGCGATCGAGATCCGCTTGTTGTCGGCGAAAAAGCTCCTCGAGGCCGGCGGGAGCAGCGCGTCGTCATAGACTTCCTCAGGCGGGGGCTCGATCCCCAGAAGCGCCGCCGCGTAGGCGATGACGTCCTGCGGCGGCGCGGGTTCTTCGTCGGCCACATTCCAGATCTGGCCTTTAAGCCCGCGCTCCAGCGTCAGGCGCGAAAGCTCGGCGATGTCGTCGACATGGGCGCGGTTGAAAACCTGGCCCGGCTTGACGATCCGGCGCGCGTCCCCCTGCCTCAGTTTCACCAACGCATTGCGGCCGGGGCCGTAAATCCCGGCAAGCCGCAGGATGTCGGTTTCCACGCCGCGCGACCGGCCCGCCTCCCGCCAGCGCCCTTCGTCGTCGAGCCGCGCCAACCCCCGAACGGAGCGCGTCCGAGTCGCGCCGGTCTCGTCGACCCAGCCGCCGCCGTGGTCGCCGTAAACGCCGATGGTCGAATAATAGAGAATGCGCCCGAGCGCCGGGGCCTTCGCGATCGCCGGCGCGAACCGCTCGTCCGCCCTTTCTCCCCTTGGGCGCGGAGGAATGGAGACGACGATCGCCTCCGCCCGCTCTATCGCTTGATTGATCCCAGGGTCCGCGCGCTCGCCGTCGTAGACATAGGCCTCGACCCCCTGGGCGCGGAGCGCGGCGACGGTCTGGTCCGAGCGCGCGGTTCCGCTCGCCTCGACGCGCCGCTCGCGCGCAATCAGCCGGCGGGCGCAATATCCTGTTCCGAAAAAGAAAATCCTCACCGGGACCCGCTCGCCGCCGCAGGCCCGCTAGGCCTTCTTCGGCATGTAGAGATCCGTCAGGGTTCCCGCGAAGGCTTCCGCCGACATCGCGAAGGTTTCCGACAGGGTCGGATGCGGATGAACGGTGAGGCCGATGTCCTCCGCTTCCGAGCCCATCTCGATCGCCAGCGCCGCTTCGGAGATGAGGTCGCCGGCGTTCGGCCCGACGATGCCGCAGCCGATCAGGCGCTGGGTTTCCTGGTCCCACAGGGTCTTGGTCAGACCCTCGTCGCGGCCGAGCGACAGCGAACGCCCGCTCGCCGCCCACGGGAACACCGCCTTGCCGTATTTGATCCCTTTCGCCTTGGCCTCGGTCTCGGTGACGCCCGCCCAGGCGACTTCCGGATCGGTATAAGCAACCGACGGTATCGCCTTGGCGTCAAACGAGGATTTGTGCCCGCTTGCGACTTCGGCCGCGACCTTGCCCTCGTGCGAGGCCTTGTGGGCGAGCATCGGCTGGCCGATGACGTCGCCGATGGCGAAGATATGCGGGACATTGGTGCGCATCTGGCGGTCGACCGCGATGAAGCCGCGCTCGTCGGTCGCCACGCCGGCGGCGGCGGCGCCGATCAGCGCCCCATTGGGCCGGCGCCCGACGGAGACCAGCATCGCGTCGAACATTTCAGACTTCGCGCCTCCCTCGCCTTCATACGAGACGCGCAGTCCTTCGGGAGTCGCCTCGACCGCCGTCACCTTTGTTTTCAGCAGGATTTTGTCGTAGAGTTTGCCGACGCGCTTGGCGAAGGGCGCGACGATGTCCGGATCGGCCCCCGGCATCAACTGGTCGAGCATCTCGATCACCGTGATTCCCGCTCCGAGCGCGTGATAGACGGTCGCCATCTCGAGCCCGATGATCCCGCCGCCAAGGATCAGCATCCGCTTGGGGACAAAGCGCAGTTCCAGCGCCGAGGTCGAGTCCCAGATGCGAGGATCGGACGGAATGAATCCGGGCGCGATGGGTTCGGAGCCCGCCGCAATGATCGCACTCTTAAATCCCACGGTCCGCGCGCCTTCCGAGGTCTCGACGCTCAGGGCGTTGGCCGAGGTGAACTTGCCGACGCCGGTCACAACCGTGACCTTGCGCTGGCGGGAAAGCCCGGTGAGGCCGGTCGTCAGTCGCTTGACCACGCCATCCTTCCATTGGCCGACCGCTTCGAGATCGAAGGCCGGGGCGCCGAACTTCACCCCATGTGCGGCCATCGCAGCCGCCTCGTCGATCGTCTTGGCGACATGCAGAAGCGCCTTCGAGGGAATGCAGCCGACGTTCAGGCACACGCCGCCCAGCGTCGCGCGCTTTTCGACCAGCACCACCTTCTGCCCGAGGTCGGCGGCGCGAAAGGCGGCGGTGTATCCGCCGGGCCCGGCGCCGAGCACTAGAACATCGGCCTCGAAATCAACCTTCGCCCCGGCGGCGGGCGCAGGCGCCGGGGCGGCCGGGGGCGCCGCAGGAGGCGCCGGCGCGGCGGCTGGCTTTTGCGCAGTCGCGCCCGCGTAGGTCGCAAGCAGCGCTCCCTGGCTCACCTTGTCGCCGACCTTGACATGGATCTCGCCGATAACGCCGTCCTCCGGCGCGGGCACGTCCAACGTCGCCTTGTCGCTTTCCAGCGTCAGGATCGTCGCCTCCTTGCTGACGCTCTGCCCTGGCGCGACGTGAATCTCGATGATCGGCACATCCTTGAAGTCGCCGATGTCAGGAAGCCTGATTTCGCCCGCCATGACTGTCCTTGCTCCCTGGCCTCAGAGGATGACGCGCCGCATATCCTCGACCACTCCCGCCAGATGCCGCATGAATCGCGCCGCCGCGGCGCCATCGATCACGCGGTGGTCGTAGGAGAGGCAGAGCGGCAGCATCAGGCGCGGCTGGAAGACTTTGCCATCCCAAACCGGCGCCATCCTCGAACGCACGACGCCGAGGATCGCCACTTCTGGCGCGTTGACGATCGGGGTGAAGGCCGTGCCCCCGATGCCGCCCAGGGACGAAATGGTGAAGGTGGCGCCCTGCATCTCCGCGGGCGCGAGTTTCCCCGCGCGGGCCTTGTCGGAAAGCGCGCCGAGTTCACGGGCGAGCTCGACGACGCCTTTCTGGTCGACGTCTTTGATGACCGCGACAACGAGGCCATCGGGGGTGTCGATCGCAACACCTATGTGCCAATAATTGCGTAATATAAGTGAGTTACCATCGCTACCTAAAGCAGAGTTAAAGGTCGGGAAGACCTTGAGCGTCGCGACCGTCGCGCGCAGAAGAAGCGGCAGCAACGAGACCCGGTAAGGCTTGGACTTGTCCTTCTTGGCGGCCTCGTCGAGCGTCCTGCGAAACGCGTCGAGGTCTGTGATGTCGGCCTCGTCGGTATGGGTGACATGCGGGACGTTGACCCAGGACGCGTGAAGACGGGGGCCCGAGATGCGCTTGATGCGCGAGAGCGGCACAGTTTGGACTGGCCCGAATTTGGCGAAGTCGACCGTTGGAACCGTCGGCAGCGCGGTTCCGCCGCCGGCGCTGACCACTCCCGCAAGCGCCGCCTTGACATCATCGCGGGTGATGCGCCCTTTCTCGCCGGTGCCCTTGACCAGATTGAGATCGAGACCGAGCTCGCGGGCGAGACGGCGCACGGCGGGTCCGGCAAAAACGCCCGCGAAGTCTGCCATGGCCGGCCCGGATGCGGCAGCCGGAGCAGGAGCGGGCGCCGGGGCCGCCGGCTGCGCCGGAAGCGTGGCAGGCTCCTTGGCCGGCGCTGGCGCAGGCGGAGCCGATGCTTGGGCCGCGTCGGCGCCCGCGGCTTCGATCTGCGCGATCAAAACGCCCATAGACACCTTATCCCCGACCTTCGCCACCACGTCGGCGACCGTGCCGGCGACCGGCGAAGGCACGTCCATCGTCGCCTTGTCGGATTCGAGCGTCAGCAGCGACTGGTCGACTTTGACCGAATCGCCGGGTTTCACCAGCACCTCGATGACCGGCACATCCTTGAAATCGCCGATATCGGGAACATTCACGTCGATTTTCGCCACCGGCGCACTCCTTCGGGCGATGAGGATGAATGGGACGATCCGGCCTCAACTGCGCGCCGGATTCGGCCCCTCCGGGTCGATGCCATATTTCGATATCGCTTCGGCGACGCGTCGCGTCGGCAGCAGCTGGTCGTCGGCGAGCGCCTTCAGGCTGGCGACGACGACGTGATAGCGGTCAACTTCGAAGAAAGAGCGCAGACGCCGCCGATAGTCCGAGCGCCCAAAGCCGTCGGCGCCCAGGACCTTGTACCGGGCGGGAACATAAGGCCGAACGCCGTCGGCGAGCGCCTTCATATAGTCGGTCGAGGCGATCACGGGCCCCGTTCCGCCCGCGAGCGCGCGCGTGATATAGGGAACCCGCGGCTCGGCCTCGGGATGCAGCATCGTCCAGCGCTCAACGTCGAGTCCTTCCCGGCGCAGCTCGGTGAAGCTGGTCACGCTCCAGACTTCGCTGCTGACGCCGTGTTCCTCGGCCAACATCTGAGCGGCCGCCTCGACTTCGCGCAGAATCGCGCCGGCGCCGAGAAGGCGCACATGCAAGCCGGACTTCTTGGCCGCGACCTCGCGCAGTTTGTAAGCGCCGCGCAGAATGCCGTCTTCCGCGCCCTCCGGCATGGCTGGATGAGGGTAATTCTCGTTGAGCGTCGTGATGTAGTAGTAAACGTCCTCGTTAGCGACGAGCATGCGCTTGAGCCCCGCGTGAACGATCACGGCGACTTCATAGGCGTAAGTCGGGTCGTAGGTCACGCAATTGGGAATGGTCGAAGCCAGGATGTGGCTGTGTCCGTCCTCATGCTGCAGTCCCTCGCCATTGAGGGTCGTGCGGCCCGAGGTGCCCCCGATCAGGAAGCCGCGCGTGCGCATGTCGCCCGCCGCCCAGGCGAGATCGCCGATGCGCTGGAATCCGAACATCGAATAGTAGATGTAGAAGGGAATCATCGGCGTGTTCGAGCTCGAATAGGAAGTGCCCGCGGCGATGAAAGAGGCCATCGCGCCCGGTTCGTTGATGCCTTCCTGTAGAATCTGCCCCTTCGGATCTTCGCGATAGTACATCAGCTGGTCGGCGTCTTGCGGCCGGTAAAGCTGACCGACCTCGCTGAAAATGCCGACCTGACGAAAAAGCCCCTCCATGCCGAAGGTCCGACTCTCGTCCGGCACGATCGGTACGACCCGGGGGCCGAGGTCCTTGTCGCGCAGGAGCGTCGTCAAGATGCGAACGAAGGCCATGGTGGTCGAGATTTCCCGCCCTTCAGCGGTCGCCTTCAAAAGGGCGTCGAAATGGGAAAGCGGAGGGACGGTTAGCGGGTCGCTCTTTCGTCGACGCGCGGGTAGGTATCCGCCGAGCGCCTCTCGACGCGCACGGAGATACTTCATCTCTTCGCTGTCTTCGGCAAAGCGAAGGAAGGGAACCTTATCGAGATCCTCGTCCGGCACTGGGATATGAAACCGATCGCGGAAGGCCTTCAAAGCGTCATGGCCGAGCTTCTTGGCCTGATGGGCGATCATCTGCCCTTCGCCCGCTGCGCCCATGCCGTAGCCCTTGACGGTCTTAGCGAGGATAACGGTCGGCTGACCCTTGCGCTCGACCGCCGCCTTGTAAGCTGCGTAGACCTTGATCGGATCGTGGCCGCCGCGCGTGAGGGACCAGATCTGCGCGTCGGTCCAGTCCTCGACCATCGCCGCAGTCTCCGGGTGGCGTCCGAAAAAATTCTTGCGAATATAGGCGCCGTCCTTCGACTTGAAGTCCTGGTACTCGCCGTCGACGCATTCGTCCATGAGCTGGCGCAGCTTGCCGGCGGAATCTCTGGCCAACAACCCGTCCCAGCCAGAGCCCCAAAGACACTTGATGACGTTCCAGCCGGCGCCGCGGAAGTCGGCTTCGAGCTCCTGCACGATCTTGCCGTTGCCTCGCACCGGCCCGTCGAGCCGCTGAAGATTGCAGTTGATGACAAAAATGAGGTTGTCGAGCTTCTCGCGGCCCGCGAGCGAGATCGCGCCGAGCGATTCCGGTTCGTCCATCTCGCCGTCGCCGCAGAAGACCCAGACCTTCCGCGGGGCCGTGTCGGCAAGGCCGCGGCCGTGCAGATAGCGCAGAAAGCGGGCTTGATAGATCGCCATCAACGGCCCCAGGCCCATCGACACGGTCGGAAATTGCCAGAAATCCGGCATGAGCCATGGGTGTGGATAGGATGGCAGGCCCTTTCTTCCAACCTCCTGGCGGAAATTGAGGAGTTGCTCCTCGCTGAGGCGCCCCTCGACAAACGCGCGGGCGTAAATGCCCGGAGAGCTGTGCCCCTGAAAATAAATCAGGTCGCCGCCATGGTTTTCGTTGGCGGCGTGCCAGAAATGCATAAAGCCGGTGTCGTATAGCGTCGCGGCCGACTGGAAGCTGGCGATATGCCCGCCGAGCTCGGACGATTCCTTGTTCGCCTTGACGACGATCGCCGCCGCGTTCCAGCGCACGAAACGGCGAATGCGCTGCTCGATCGCTCTGTCGCCGGGATGGCGCGGCTGCGCCTCGGGCGGGATGGTGTTGACATAGGCGGTATTGGCGGCGAACGGCAGACTTGCGCCCTTGCGCCGGGCCGATTTGACCACCGAGTCCAGGATTTCGTCGACCCTGCCGAGGCCCTCGAAGGCCTCCACCGAGTCCAGCGCGTCAAGCCATTCGGTCGTCTCGGCTGTTTCGACTGCGGGCTCGTTGTCCATCAAGTCGGCCTCCCTCTAACGTTTGCGAAAAGCGGCGCGCGCGAATTCACGCCGTTACTTCTCACGCGTCCATCGCTTTGGCAATGTCGCCAAACGGCGTCGCAGCCATGCGAATGTCGCATGCAAGAACGAAACCTTGGCGGAATTGGCGCCGAAGGGCTAGGGTCGCCGGCGAACCCCGCGTGCGCGAGGCCTCGGGCTCACGCCGACTTAATGGAGCAGACATTGGCCGGCCTCACAACCCATGTCCTCGATGTCACGCGCGGCGGACCTGCCCAAGGGGTGCGCGTTCGACTCTATGAATTGGAGACGCCGGAGAAACGCAAACTGGTCGCGCAGGTCGCGACCAATGGCGACGGGCGCACCGACGAGCCTCTGATCGGGGCCGCGCAGTCGCGCGCCGGCCGATTCGAACTCGTCTTCGAAGTCGGCGACTACTTCCGCCGCCGGGGCGCGAACCTCGCCGAGCCGCCGTTCCTGGACCTGGTGCCGATCCGCTTCGGGATCGCTGACCCGGCGGCGCATTACCATGTGCCGCTCCTCGTCTCGCCCTGGGCCTATTCGACGTATCGGGGTAGTTGATTTTGCATTCGGCGTCGCGAAGGGCCGCGCTGTAACTGACAACTATTATCAGTGTTTAATCGTGCGCCGAAGGCTTGCGCGGTTCAGCCAAATTTTTCCAAGAAAACCCAAACCGGACCAAGGAAATCCAAGCAAATCCAAGAAAAAAATGCTTGGATTTGCTTGGATTTGCTTGGATTCCTTCGTGCGAATTGGGACTTTTCAACGGATTAGCGCAAATCCGATCGAAAAAAATCATCGGGGTTAATAAAAGCCGCTTACATCATGTGATATGCGCCCGCCCGCGCCCAACAGGCCGCTTCTGCCCTCCTCCCTTGGTCCTCATTGGCGATCCCTGCGCCCATGCCGAAAGCACAATAACACGCCTTTTGATTTTCAGCAAATAATTTGTTGGCGCTTTTGGGCGCTGGCTGTCGGTCCCAAGAAATCGGGCCGGCCCACTACCGTTTTCGCACCCGTCGCAATTCGGGCGACCTTGCCGGCGCCGCCGGCGACATGCGCGGGGATTTTCGCCTTGAGGGGCCGCCACGGATGACGTTCGGCCAAAGCCTCATGCTTAAAGTATTTCGTTCATACAATTACTTAATTGGCTTTTATGATTTGGCGCATCAACGTTTGAAGCGGGTTTTTCTCGGCCGTCGCCGCCCGCTCGGCGTTGAGGACACGGCCGGTCGAGCGCAGATCGCTCCCAAGCGCCCAACGAAAAGTCTTCCCCGGTCACGCCGAAGCGGGCTTGATTTTCATAGTTTTGCATATTATAAGTCAGCTTATGTTATCAGATGCTCACAAATTCATGTTCACTCCCGCCCGCGAACTCGCGTTCGCGCTCAGCGACGCGGCCCGGTTGCTGCGAACCTATTCCGACCAGCGCGCGCGCGAACTCAATACGACGCGCGCCCAATGGGCGGTGCTGGTGCGCTTACAGCGTTGCGAGGGCTTCAAGCAGAGCGAACTGGCCGAAGCGCTCGACCTGGCGCCGATCACGCTCGGCCGCCTCGTCGACAAGCTGACCTCGGCCGGTTTGGTCGAACGGCGGGACGACGCGACCGACCGCCGCGCCCATCGCCTCTACCTGACCGCAAAAGCGGCGCCGATGCTGCGCGAGCTCGGAGCGCTGGCCGAGGACGTGATGGCGCGGGCGCTGTCCGGTCTGGATCGAAAGGCCATTAGCGATCTGCATCAGGGCCTCAGCGCCATCAAAGCCAATCTCAAGAGCGAATTGCAATCGGGAGCCTAAAGACGTGATTCAATCCAAGTCGGCCGCGGCGCTGGAATCCGCGGAACAGGACTCCCCTGCCGACGCCCCGCCGCCCGTTCAGCTGGCGGTGGCCAAAGCGGCCTCGTCCGGCCAGCCGCATTCGTCGCCGTCCGTCGCGCCGGCGTCAGGGCAGCCGGTTCAATTCGCGCCCGCCAAGGCGCCTTCGCCGAGCCCGGCGCCCTCGCCCCAGCGGGTCGCTCCGGCGCCGGCGCAGGATGCTCCCGCGATCGTCGCCAAACGTCGCGGGTCAATGCGATTCGTCATGCTGGTCGTCATCCCGCTGATCGCGCTGGCCGGCGGGTTCGCCTGGTGGCTGCAGGGCGGCCGTTACGTTACGACCGACAATTCCTATGTCGGGGCCCAGAAGGTGCTCATCACGCCGCAGGTTTCCGGGCCGATCGTCGCCGTTCACGTGATCGAGGGCCAGAAGGTCAAGACCGGCGATCCGCTGTTCGACATCGACCCGGCCCCCTACCAGACCGCGCTTCTGCTCGCCCAAGGCCGGCTCGACGCGGCGAAAGTCGAATTCGCCAACTTACGCTCTTCGTATGTGAGCAACCAGGACCAGATCAAGATGGGCGAGGACGCGGTGCGCGTGCGTCAGGCCGATTTCGACCGCAAGAACCAGCTGGTCGCGCGCGCCGCTGGAACGATCAACGATCGCGACACTTCGATGGCGACGCTGATCCAGGCCAAGCAACTGCTCGAATTCGTGCGCCTGCAGCAGGCGGCGACGATGGTCAAGCTCGGCGGAGCCCTGGACGCATCGATCGATAAATTTCCCCAATACATTGAGGCCAAGGCGGGGGTCGAGGACGCCGAACGCAACCTGCGCAACACCAGGATCCTGGCGCCGATCGACGGCGTGGCGACCCAGGTGGCGCAGATCGAGCTGGGGCGCGTCGCCCCGGCCGGCCAGCCGGTGTTCGCGATTGTCGCCAACACCGGCCTCTGGGTCGACGCCAATCCGAAGGAATCGGACCTGACCTACGTTCGCCAGGGCATGCCCGCGACGGTGACGGTCGATGCGTTTCCGGACAAGGTCTGGGCCGGCGACGTCTGCTCGATCGCGCCGGGAACCGGAGCTCAGTTCGCGATTCTTCCGCCGCAAAACGCCAGCGGCAACTGGGTCAAGGTCGTCCAGCGCGTGCCCTTGCGCTTCTGCTTCGATCCCCACGAGGACACGACCAACCTTCGCGCCGGGATGAGCGCGGATGTGTCGATCGACACCGGCCGCTCGCGCTCGCTTGGCGGCGTCATCGGCGGTGTCGCGCAATGGGCGGGCGACCTGACGAAGAGCGTCTTCGGGTCCAGGGCCTCCGCGACGGCAAGATGACCCGGCCGCTCTACGAGACCATCTCGCCCACGGTGCGATGGGCGCTGACCGTCTGCATCATGATGGCGACGATCATGCAGGCGCTCGACACCACCATCGCCAATGTCGCCCTGCCCTACATGCAAGGCTCGCTCTCGACGACACAGGATCAGATCAACTGGGTCCTGACCTCCTACATCATCGCCGCTGCGATCATGACCTCGCCGCTGGGCTGGATGGCGACGCGGTTCGGGCGCAAGAAGCTGTTCATCGTCTGCACGGCCGGATTCACAATCGCCTCGATGCTGTGCGGGGTCGCGCTCTCGATTGAACAGATGGTCGCCTACCGGCTGTTGCAAGGCGTATTCGGCGCGGCGCTGGTGCCGTTGAGCCAGGCGGTGATGCTCGACATCTTCCCGCCCAACAGACGCGGCTCGGCGATGGCGATCTGGGGGATGGGCGTGATGCTGGGGCCGATCATGGGTCCGACCCTCGGCGGCTGGCTCACCGATTCCTATTCCTGGCGCTGGGTGTTCTTCGTCAACCTGCCGTTCGGCATCCTCACGACATTCGGCCTCTCTTTCTTCATGAGCGAGACCCCGACCCGCCCTGACGTCCCATTCTCGTGGTTTGGGTTCACGAGCCTGTCGCTCGGGATCGGCGCCCTGCAGTTGATGCTGGACCGCGGACAGGAGCTCGGCTGGTTCGATTCCAACGAGATCGTGATCGAAGCGATCATCTCCATCGCCGGCTTCTATTTCTTCCTTGCCGACTGCTTCACCTCGCGGCGGCCGTTCATTTCGGTGCGCATCTTTCGCGACTGGAATTTCTCGATCGCGCTCGTCTTCATGTTCCTGATCGGCGTCATCCTGCTGGCGACGATGGCGCTGGTGACGCCCTTCATTCAGAACCTGCTCGGCTATCCGGTTCTCACCAGCGGCTATCTGCTAGGGACGCGCGGGATTGGAACCTTCGTCGCGATGTTCCTGGTCGGACGGCTCAGCAACAAGGTCGATCCGCGGCTGTTGATCTTTGTCGGACTGGTGCTGGCGACGACGTCGCTGTGGCTGATGGTCGGCTGGTCGCTCGACGTCCCGGCGCAAACCATCGCCATCAACTCGGTCGTGCAGGGTTTCGGGCTCGGCTTCGTGTTCGTTCCGCTCAACACCATCGCCTTCGCCAGCCTGCCGGGGGAATTGCGCACCGAGGGCGCGGCGCTGTGGACGCTGATCCGCAACATCGGCTCCGCGGTCGGCATTTCGATCGTCATCGCCCAGCTGACGAACATGACCACCGCGTTCCACAGCCAGCTCGTCGAAAGCGTCACGCCCTTCAGCGACGCGCTCAAAATGCCAAGCGCCGGCATGCTTGCGGGCCACGGCCTGCCGAACCTCGCCGCGCTCGACGCGCTGATCACGCAACAGGCCGCGGCGATGGCTTATTCGAACGACTTCCTCTTGATGACGCTGGTCTCGCTCGCCGCCTTTCCGCTGCTCGCGCTGATCCGCTCGCCGAAGCTGGCGCCGGTCGGACGGGCGGCTGCGGCGCACGTGGCGATGGATTAAGGCGCGGGCCAATTGGCTTGGAGCCGGCGGCGCCGAAAGCAAATCACAGCCCGCTCGCCGCCAGACCGACGACGACGGCCATGGCGACCCATCCAACATGGCGTCCCCGCGTCGCCCAAGCGTTGCCGACGGCGGCGACCCCAAACGCGAGGATGCTCATCGCAATGATCCAATTGCGGGCGTCTGCGCCGAGCTTGGGCGCGGCGATCAGCAGAATCGCAAGACTTATCCATGCGACCGTGCCCGCTTGCCACACCAGCCGAATCAACAAGCGCAGACGCGCGGGCTCGATGCGGGCGCGAGCGAAAACCTTCCTCTCCCCGATGACCCCATGCGCGATCGACGTCGCGAAAGCCAGGATTCCGGCCGCCTGGACCAAGAGATCGTGCATTGCGCGTTTCCATACATTAGTGTATGGTTTGGATATCAGCTCGATCTCCGAATGTCAATACAGCAGTGTATGGAAAATGCCTGACAAGCGACTGGGGCCGGGGGAATGGGTGAACGCGGGGCTCAAGGCTTTGGCGAAATCCGGATTTTCCGCGCTCAAGGCGGAAACGCTGGCCAAAAAGCTCGGCGTCTCCCGCGGCAGCTTCTACTGGCACTTCGCGGATGTGTCGGCTTACCATGCGGCGATCCTGCAACGCTGGCGCGAGGTTGCGCTGGAGAACATCATTGAGGAACTCGACCGGGCGGCGGACGGTCGCCTGGAGGCGCTTCTGCGTCGCGCGTTTTCAGCCGGCGCCGGCCTGGAGAGAGCCGTGCGAGCCTGGGCGACCGCCGACCCGCGAGCGCGCGCGGCGGTCGACGCGGTGGACGCGGAGCGGATCGGCTATTTGCGCAAACTGGCGATCGAAGCCGGCGTTCATCCCAGCGTGGCCGCGACGCGCGCACGCATAATGAACTGGGCCTATCTCGGGTTTGCGCTCTCGTCGAACAAGCTCGACGACGATTCTTTGAAACGCGTCATTAAGGACCTGTCCCAACTTGCACGCATGAAAGTCAGGGAATCCTGAGCAGGCCGACGCGCGCCACGGCCGGCGACGCGAGCGTCGCGCCGGAAAGACCGAACATCCGGATCAGGCCGACCGCGGGCGCGACCGGCGCGCCGCCATTCTTCCGCCAGAAGGCGAACGCGACGTCGTCCCTGGTTTCTTTCCCCTTGCATTCGCGCCCGAAACAGCCGCTAGATGACGTTGCGCGTTGATCGTGGGGGCATTGACGTGACCGAGCGAGCAAGTCTTCACCCGCCGACCGTGACGGGGTTTGCCGCCAAGTGCGCGATTGCGGCTCTGCAAAAGCACAACGCGCCAACAACGGCGCTGTTGCGGCGGGCCGGACTTTCGGAGCGAGCCTTCGACGATCCGCGGGGCCGGGTCTCCGCGATGGCGCAGGTGAATTTTCTCGAATACGCGGCCGAGGCGATGGGCGACAGCGCCTTCGGGCTCCACCTCGCCGAGCAGGCAAATCCGCACGGGGCAGGCCTATTGTTCTACGTCGTGTCCACCCCCAGAACTCTGGGCGAATCCCTGGCGCTCTTTGCGCGCTACTGCCAAATCGTCAACGAAAGCCTGCGTCTGAAATTGGTGAGACAGGCCGAGGGAGTCGTCGTTGAAATCACCTATGTGGGCCTTTCGCGCCATCGGATGCGGCAGAATGCGGAATTCGGGATTTCCGTGGTCCTCAAGGCTCTACGGGAGATTACGGGCCGCGACGTCCGCCCGACCCGGGTCGCCTGGGCGCATGCTCGCGCGACCGACGTGCGGGAGTTCGAACGATTTTACGGCTGCCCGGTCGAGTTCGGCGCGCCGTCCGATCAGATCGAGTTCTCGACCGAAACGTTTGCCCTTCCGCTCGTCACCGAAGATCCGTATTTGCTCGAAACGCTGCGGCCGTTCTGCGACGAGGCCGCGAGGGCGCGCAGCACCGCGACCGGCTCCATGCGCGCTTCGGTTGAGACCGAAGTTCAACGATTGTTGCCGCACGGCCAGGCGCAGGCGGAGAGGGTCGCCAAGGCGCTGGGCGTCAGCGTCCGGACATTGTCGCGCAGGCTCTCCGCCGAAGCCACGACTTTCGCCGAGGTCGTCGACCAATTGCGCCGCAGCCTGGCGCTCGAATATCTCAAAGAGCCGGGGTTCTCGTTGGCGCAAATCGCCTGGCTGCTCGGGTACGAGGGCGCGACGTCGTTCAATCACGCCTTCAAACGCTGGACCGGCGGCTCGCCGTCCGCCGCGCGGAACAGGAAGCAACTTCCGGCGTCGGCATAAGCGCGGGCTTGCCCGCGCCGGCGCGGCGCCGGCAGGCGAACTTGGCGGGAAAAGGCAGAAACTTGGCGGCCTTCGGCAAGACTCGGCCGCCGCCGGCATTTTATCGCAGGCCGCCAGCCGCGCCGCGCGCAACTGAACTTAAGAAACGGCGCGAAAATCTGCTTCATCACAACGCTGGCGCCGCCTCGCCCCGCCCGGTCAATCCCCACTGGCGCGGGGTTTTCCTTTCCGAACGCGCGGGACCCCTCTTGCTTTCCCTGGACAGGAGGACAAGCGAGCCGGCCGTCGAGGGGCCGTCATACCGGCAGCGCGATGCTCAGAACGAGATCCGCGAGACGATCGGCCGCATCCGCGACGCCGGTCGATTTCGCGGCCTGAGCCGAGGCCGCGAGCTTCGCCGGCGAGGCCAGCGCTTCCTGAAGGATCTTCGCCAGCCGCTCGGGCGTGAAGTCGGATTGCGGCACCACCGTCGAGCCCCCCGACGCGGCGAGCGCCGCCGCATTCGCGGCCTGGTCCTGATCGAGCGCGTGCGGGAACGGCACTAGAACCGAGGGGCGGCCGATGACCGCGAGCTCGGACACCGTCGAAGCGCCGGCGCGGCCGACGACGAGATGCGACTCCGCCATCCTGGCCGGCAGATCGTCGAAGAACTCGGCGATCTCAACCGGAAATTTCATCCGCGCGCAGGCGGCGGCGACGCGGGCCTTGTCCTCGCCGCGCGCCTGCTGGGTGAGACGGATCCACTGGCGCTCGTCGGCGCTAAGCAGCGCCAGCGCCGCGGGAACGACGTCGGCCATCACCCGCGCTCCTTGCGATCCGCCGGTCACCAGCAATCTGAGGCGGCGACCCGCGAAATCAGGATAGGGCGTCGAGGCGGCCGCGATGACGGCCGGGCGGACGGGATTGCCGGTGAAGCGCGTCTTCGCCTTGGCCGCTGCGTCGACGTCCCTCAAATCGGGAAAGCCGCAGGCAATCAGAGAAACGCGGGAACTCAGGAAATGATTGGCCCGACCCATCACCGCGTTCTGTTCATGCAACGCGCTGGGAATGCGCAGCAGGGAGGCCGCGACGAGCGGGGGCACCGTCGGATATCCGCCAAAGCCCACGACGGCGCGCGGCCTTATGCGGCCGAGCTTGACCAGCGCCATCGCCACGCCGACGCCCAAAGTGAGCGCCGCGCGCGTTTTGGCGATTGATCCGGCGGCGGTCGTCGTGGCGGAGGGAAAGGCGTGTATCGCGCGAGCCGGGAAATCCTCACCGAACTTCATCGCCCTGTCGTCTGTCGCCAGTTCGACGTCGACGCCGCGCCTGGCCAGCGCGGCGGCAAGGGCGGCGGCCGGGAAGAGATGGCCGCCGGTGCCGCCAGCGGCCAGCAGAACGCAGCGCGGCCGGTTCATTCCGCCGCGGCCGCGTGTCGCTCCAGTTCGGCCAACGGGCGCCTGCGGGTCGTCGCAAGCAGGAACCCCATGCCGAGCCCGAGCGCGAGCAGGGACGAACCGCCATAGGATATGAATGGCAACGTCATCCCTTTGGCCGGCACGGCCCGCAGGTTGACCGCGATGTTGATCCAGCTTTGCACGCCAAACATGATCGTCATGCCTGCGGCTACGAAACGGCAGAACGGGTCCTGGTTGCGCAAGGCGAGAAGGAGCCCGCGCAACACAATGAAGCCGAAGAAGGCGATCAGCGCCAGACAGGCGATCATGCCGAATTCCTCGCCGGCGACCGCAAAAACGAAGTCGGTGTGCGCATCCGGGAGGATGCGCTTGTAGACGCCCTCACCCGGCCCGCGTCCGAACCACCCTCCCGAAAGGATGCTCTGCAGGGCGGTGTCGACCTGGAAGGTGTCGACCATACCGCCGGTTGAATCGGGGTCGAGAAAGCGCAGCACCCGTTCGTGCACATGCGACGACAGCTTGAAGA
Source organism: uncultured Alphaproteobacteria bacterium (assembly GCA_963835955.1). Taxonomy (GTDB): domain Bacteria; phylum Pseudomonadota; class Alphaproteobacteria; order Rhizobiales; family Beijerinckiaceae; genus Roseiarcus. The sequence goes on from CAWIHZ010000017.1 coordinate 331,036, forward strand.
CGGTGAAGCCGCTCGCGACCCCCAGCCCGCCAATGCTGGCCACCCAGAACCAGTGCAGACCGGCCATGAAAAAAAGCGAGGCCCAGACGATCCCCACCAGCAGCGTCTGGCCGAAGTCAGGCTGCAGGATCAGCGGGACGATCGTCAGCGGCAGAATCAGGAAGGACAGGACCTTCGCCAGCACCGCCGTCGGCGCCCTGCGCCCGCTCTCGGTAAACGCCCACGCGGCGAGAACGACAAAGGCGGGTTTGATGAATTCCGAGGGCTGGAGGCCGAAGATCCATCGCCGCGCGCCCTTGACCTCCACGCCGTACATCAGCGCCAGGACAATGAGCGCCAGCGACACGACGTACAGCAGCAGCGCGGCGCGGCGGACGTGGCGCGGCGACAGGAACGAGGTCGCGACCATAACGATCGCCGTCGGCGGCAGCATCAACGCCTGTCGATCGACGAAATGAAACGTCGAAAGGTTAAGCCGCTCGGCAACCGCGGGGCTCGCCGCGAGCGCCATCACGAGACCGATCACCATCAGCGCCCCGAATGAGCCGAGGAGCCAACGATCGATCGTGCGCATCCAATCGGCGACCGGGCCGCGTTCCGCTCTCGACACCATAGCCTGCCGCTCCCTCTTTAGTCGCGCGTCCGGGCGGCGCCCGAGCGCGCGATCAGGCCGGCGACGGCCGCCCGGAAAGCGTCGCCGCGCGCTTCGAAATTTTTGAATTGATCAAACGAGGCGCAAGCGGGCGATAACAGCACCACCGGCTCCTCCGCCTCGGATCCCGACGCGTCCTTCGCCGCCGCTTCGGTCGCCGCGCTCAGGGTCCCGCATCTCTGCGTCCGCACGGCGCCGGAAAGCGTGCGCGCGAACTCATCGCTCGCGGCGCCGATCAAATAGGCCTTGGCGACCCGCGGGAACAGCCGGCGAAGCGGCTCGACTCCGCCCTCCTTCGGCTTGCCGCCGAGAATCCAGTATATGTCGCGAAATGACAACAGCGCCTTCTCCGCCGCGTCCGAATTGGTCGCCTTGGAGTCGTTGACGAACAGCACCCTGCCCAGCCGCCCGATCTCCTCCATGCGGTGCGCGAGGCCAGGGAAGGACAAGAACGCTCGCGCGATTTGCTCACGCTCGACGCCCATCGCCCTCGCCGCGGCATAGGCGAACGCCGCATTCTGGCCGTTGTGCGCGCCTCGCAGCGCCCTCGCGGCGGCGAGATCGACGGGGAGCGCAGCCTCTGCGCGCGACAACACGCGACGCTCGCTCACGATGATGTCGGCAAGCGGCGACGCCTCGCCCGATACCGCAATGACGCGCGGCTTGCCTGCGCGGGCCTTCAGCCGCGCGCAGATCTGCCGGCTTGGTTCGTCGTCCACGCCGATCAGCGCGACATCGGACTGGGCGACGAGGCGCTCCTTGATCGCGGCGTAGCGCGCGAGATCGCCGTGCCGATCGAGATGGTCCGGCGTAATATTGATGAGCGCGCCGAGGCTCGGCGCGAGCGAAGGCGCGAGGTCGATCTGATAGGACGAACACTCGATCACATGCGTGCGATGGTTCGCCGGCGGCGGCAGTTCGAGAACCGGCACGCCGATGTTTCCGCCCAGGGCGACGTCCCGTCCGGCGTCCTTCAGAATATGAGCGATGAGCGCGGCCGTCGTCGATTTGCCGTTGGTGCCGGTGACCGCCACGAACGGCGAATCGGGCGCTCTGGCGTTGTGTTCGCGGGTGAATAGCTCGATATCGCCCACGATCGGGACGCCCGCCTGTTTGGCGAGCCTGACCGTCCAATGCGGCGCCGGATGCGTCAGCGGCACGCCTGGCGACAGAACGAGGGCCCTGAAACCGCGCCAATCGGCCTTGGCGAGATCGACGAGGTCGAAGCCCGCGGCGGCCGTGCGGTCGCGCGCGTCCGAGTTATCGTCCCACGCCGCGATCGCTGCGCCGCCTTCCGCCAGCGCCCGCAGGGTCGACAGCCCCGAGCCGCCGAGACCGAAGACGGCGACGTTCTGACCGCGCAAAGTCTCGACCGGCGTCATCGTCACCTCAGCTTCAGAAATGCGAGGCCGACCATCGCCAGCACGAAGGCGATAATCCAGAAGCGCATGACGATCTGAGCCTCCGACCAGCCGAGCTGTTCGAAGTGATGATGGATCGGCGCCATGCGAAATACGCGCTTGCCGGTAAGTTTGAATGAAGCGACCTGCACGACGACCGACAGCGCCTCAATGACGAAAAGGCCGCCGATCACCGCCAGCACGATCTCGTGCTTGATCGCCACCGCCGTAGCGCCGAGCAGGCCGCCGAGCGCCAACGAACCTGTGTCGCCCATGAAAATCTGGGCCGGCGGCGCGTTGAACCACAGGAATCCGACGCCGGCGCCGATCATCGCGCCGCAGACCACCATAAGGTCGCCGGCAAAGGGGACGTGATTGATCAAAAGATAGTGCGAATAGATCGCGCTGCCGGTGAGATAGGCGATGAGGCCGAGCGTCGCCCCGGCGATCATGACTGGCACGATTGCTAGACCGTCGAGGCCGTCGGTCAGATTGACCGCATTGCCGAACGCGACGATCACAAATGGGCCGAACAGCAGGAAGCCCCAGCCGAAGTCGAATACGTAGCCGCTGACGAAGGGAACCGCGAGTTCGGTCGTCCCGACGGCGCCGATCTGCATCATCGCATAGCAGGCGAGCGCCGCGACCACATATTCAGCCGCGAGCCGGGCCCGGCCGGAGAAGCCGCTATGCGACTGCTTCGTTACTTTCAGAAAGTCGTCGTAGAAGCCGATCCCGGCGAAGCCCGCAGTGACGAACAGCACGATCCACACATACGGGCTTTCAAGATTAGCCCATAGCAGCGCGGACACGAACAGACCGAACAGGATCATCAGGCCGCCCATGGTCGGCGTGCCCTTTTTTGTCAGAAGATGGGAGGCCGGACCGTCAGAGCGGATCGGCTGGCCCTTGCCCTGCTTGAGACGAAGCGCGGAAATGATCGTCGGACCGAGGAAGAAGACCAGAAAGAGCCCTGTTCCCGCGGCGCCGAGGGTGCGGAAGGTGAGATAGCGGAACAGGTGGAATACGCCCGGCAATTCCGGAATGTCAGCGAGCCACGTCAACATCGAGCTTCCTAACCTCCCGCGCCGGGGCGGGCGAAACGCTCTCGCAGGGCCGCGACCAGCGGACCCATCCGACTGCCGTTGGACCCTTTGACCATTGCGACGTCGCCGGCCCTCAGCGCGCTTGCGACTTCGGCCGTCAGCTCGCTCGGCCCCTGGGTCCAGGCCGCGCGCATCGACGCCGGCGCGGCGTCGAACAACGCCCGCGCAAGCGGCCCCGCGGCGAACAGGAGATCGACTTTGTTGGCGCATAGATCGGCCGCCAGCTGCGCGTGCATTGCAGCGCCGTCGGCCCCAAGTTCGAGCATGTCGCCGATGATCGCGATCCGCCGCCCGTTCGGCCCGGGCCTCGCCGCGCCAAGCAGCGACAGAGCGGCCCGCATCGAAGCCGGATTGGCGTTATAGGATTCGTCGATGATGGTGGCTAAGCCCTCGGCCGTCGCGACGCTGATGCGCTCGCCCCTGCCCTTCTGCGGCGAAAAACGGCCGAGCGCGGCGGCGCACGCCTCGATGTCCGCGCCGAGCGCGCTTGTCACGAGAAGCGCGCCAAGGGCGTTCTGCGCCATATGGACGCCGGGGGCGCCGAGAGCGAAGCGCATCTCGCGCCCCAGAACGCGCGCCCGCACGCGCGAGCCATTATCGGTCTCCACGACGTCTAGGAGTTGGGCTTCGCATTCCGCGCCGGCGCCGAAACTCACCACGCGCGCTCCCCTCGCCGCCGCGGCTTTCGCAAGACGGCCGAATTGCGGCGCGTCGCGATTGAGCGCGGCCGTCCCGCCCGGCTCGAGCCCCAGGAACACTTCCGCCTTCGCGTCGGCAATCGCCTCGAGGGAGCCCAGATGCTCGATATGAACCGGCGCGATCATGGTGACGAGCGCCGCATGGGGACGCGCCATCCGCGTGAGCGGCGCAATCTCGCCGGCGTGATTCATGCCGATCTCGAGTACGGCGAAGTCGGCGCCCGCCCGCATGCGCGCCAAGGTTAAGGGCACACCCCAATGGTTGTTGTAGGAAGCGGGCGAGGCGTGGGTCGCGCCGCAGGCCGAGAGCATCGTGCGCAGCATCTCCTTCGCGCTGGTCTTGCCGGCCGAGCCCGTCACCGCGACAATATGCGCCTTCGAGCGCGAGCGCGACGCAATTGCGAGCCGCTGCAGCGCCCGCAACGCGTCGTCGACCGCGAACACGGGCCCGAATGCGGCGAGCGCGCCGGCTCGCTCCCGCGTTACGACCGCCGCCGCGGCGCCGGCCTCGAAGGCGCGCGCGACATGGTCATGGCCGTCGTGGGTTTCGCCCTTGACGGCGAAGAAAATGTCGCCGGCCTCCAGCGTGCGGGTGTCGATCGAGACCCCGCCTACCGCGTCCGCGAGCGGCGCGCTGGCGGCGCCGCCGAGCGCGTGCGTCAGTTCCGATTCGGTCCACAGCGCCGTCACTGCGCCCCCCGCAATGCCGCGCGCGCTTCGTCCGCGTCGCTGAACGGCCGCGTCGTATCGCCGACGATCTGCCCGATTTCATGGCCTTTGCCGGCGATCAGAAGCGCGTCGCCGGATGCGAGCAAGCCGACGCCGGCGCGAATCGCCTCGGCTCGGTCGCCGATCTCCAGCGCGCGGGGCGCCGCGGCGAGAATCTGCGCCCGGATTACGGCGGCGTTCTCGGAGCGCGGATTGTCGTCGGTGACGATCGCCACATCGGCGCAGCGGGCCGCAATCGCGCCCATGATCGGCCGCTTGCCGGCGTCGCGGTCGCCGCCGCAACCGAACACGAGGATCAGACGCCCGCGCACGTAGGGCCGCAGGGCCGCCAGAGCCTTTTCGAGCGCATCGGGCTTGTGCGCGTAGTCGACGAAAACCGTGGCGCCGCGCGCCTCGCCGATGCGCTCGAGCCGCCCCGGCGCGCCTCGCAACGACCGCAGGGCGTCGAACGTCGCCTCGGCGTCGCTGCCGGTCGCGATGCAGAGGCCGGCGGCGACCAGCGCGTTGGCGATCTGGAAGTCGCCCGGCAAAGGCAGCCATGCGCGCCGGCGACGGCCGCCGAACTCCAGTTCAAGCATCGAGGCAAAGCCGTCGCGGGCGGTGGACGCGAGCCGGATCGTCTCGCCCTTGGCGCCGACCGTGATCACGACGAGGCCGCGTCCGCGAGCGGCTTCGATGACGCGCGGCGCGATGGCGCTGTCGGCGTCGACGACCGCTGGCGCGCCAACGGGCAGGAGCTCGCGAAACAGGCGAAGCTTGGCGGCGAGATAGGCCTCGCTGGTCAGGTGGTAGTCCAGGTGATCGCGCGTCAGATTGGTGAAGGCCCCGGCGGCCAGACGCACGCCGTCGAGGCGTTTTTGGTCGAGGCCATGAGACGAAGCCTCCAGAGCCAGATGAGTGACGCCCGCCTCGGCGAGCCGATCGAGAGTCTGATGCAGCACGATCGGATCGGGCGTCGTCAGCGATCCATAGACGGTCAGCGGACGCGATACGACGCCAATCGTCCCGAGCGAAGCCGAGTCCTGGCCGAGCGCCTGCCAGATTTGGCGCGCGAAGGCGGCGACCGAGGTTTTCCCACTGGTCCCCGTCACGGCGACGATGGTTTCGGGCTGACGTGGAAAGAAGCGCGCCGCCGCATGCGCGAGCGCGGAACGAGCGTCGGCGACCCTGACCACTGCGGCGCCTGCGAAGCGCCGCTCGCGCTCCGCGACCACCACCGCCGCGCCCTTGGCCAGCGCCTCCTCGGCATGATCGAGACCGTCGCCCTTCGCCCCGGCGAGGGCGAAGAACACGTCGCCCGGCATCGCCTTGCGGCTGTCGGACGCCAGCCCCGCGATCTCCCGCGAGGCCAGCGCGCCGTCCGCGCTCTCCAGGTCGAGAATATCGCCCAGACGCCTCATTTCGCCCCTTCTCACTCCTTGCCGACCTTGTCGGCATCGGCTCCATAGCCCAATCGCGCGATGATGGGGAACGGCTGGTCGGGCGCCTCCTTGGCCGGCGGGACGCCTTCCAGCGGTTCAATCCGACGAATGAGCGCGCCGGTGACCCGTCCCGCGTTGTAGGCGGCGGTATGGAAACCGTGATCCTCAGGCGCAGCCTGCGGATCGTCGTAGATCGTAAGGTAAAGGTATTTCGGTTTGTTGGCGGGCGTAATCGCCATGAAGGTCGTGAACACCCGGTTCTGCGAATAGCGTCCGTGAATGATCTTGTCGGCGGTGCCGGTCTTGCCGCCCACGTAATAACCGGGGACGTTGGCAAATCTCGCCGAACCGTGCGTCGCGTTCGAGCGCATCAGGTAGCGCAGCAACTCGGACGTCTGCGCGCTGACGACGCGATGGCGGACCTTCGCCGCCTCTACCTGGGTGCGCGGAAGAAAGGTCGGCGTCATCAAGTAGCCGCCGTTGACCAGCGCCGCCACCGCCATCACCGCCTGAATCGGCGCGACGTTGATGCCCTGGCCGAAGGCGATGGTCATGGTGTTGAGCTCGCTCCAGCGCTTGGGCACCAGCGGCTCGGCGCTCTCGGGAAGCTCGGTGCGCAGCCGGTCGAGCTGGCCCATCTCCTTGAGAAACGCCTTGTGCCCGTCGACGCCAACCATCATCGCCATGCGCGCGGCGCCGATGTTCGAGGAATGGGTGAACACCTCCGGAACGGTCAGGACGCGATGGGTGGCGTCGAAATCGTGAATGGTGAAACGACCGTAACGGAGGCTCTGGCGCGCGTCGATGCGCGAGCCGAGATTGACCTTGCCGGACTCGAGCGCCATCGCGATCGTGAGCGCCTTGAACGTCGAACCCATCTCATAGACGCCGACGCAGATGCGGTTGATCTTGGTCGGATCGCGCATGTCGCCCGGGTCGTTGGGATCGAAATCGGGCAACGATTCGAGCGCCAGCACCTCGCCGGTATCGACGTCCATGATCATGCCGGCGGCGGCCTTGGCGCGAAAGCGCACCATTCCACCCTCGAGCTCGTCGCGCAAAGCATGCGTCATCCTGAGGTCGATCGACAGTCTGACCGGCTTCAGCATGTCGGGGTCGACACTGAATCCGGCAACGTGCGGATCGGTCAGGCTCTGCTCGTCGAGATATTTCTCCATCCCGGCGATGCCGACGTTGTCCTTGTCGACATAGCCGATCACGTACGCGCCGACCGGACCGTTGGGATAAACGCGCTTGTTCTCGGGCAGAAAGCCGACGCCCGGCAGGCCAAGGTGAAAGATCTCCGCCTGTTCTTTGCGCGTGATCTGGCGCTTGACCCACACGAATCCCTTTTTCGACGCGAGCCGCTCCCGCAACTCCTTTGCATTGACGTCGGGCAGCACAGCAGTGATGAGTTCGACAGCTTCGTCCACATCGATGATGCGGTTAGGTTCGGCGAACACCGACATGGTCTTGATGTCGGTGGCGAGAAGTTCACCATTGCGATCGAGCAGATCCGGCCGCGCGCCCGAAACGGCTCGATCGGCGTCCCCTTTGAGCGACTGCGGCGGATCATGCGACAGGCCGAGCGCCACGAGCTTGGCGCCGATGGCGGCGTAGGCGACGAACACGCCCAGCACGACCGCGCGGATGCGCGAACCAGAACGGTCGAGGCGCGTCAGCGGGAGTCGCGTCGCCAGGACAATCCCTTTCGCCGTCGCGATCCGCGCCATGAGCGGCGGACCCGGCGTTCGCGGGCCGGAGGGCTCGAGATCCACGCCGAAATTCTTCGGCACGTAGCGGTGAAAGCAGCGGATCGCCGCGGCGGCGACGGTGTCCGCGCGCTTGCGGCGAGGCGGCGTAGGAGCGGCGAGTCTCGGGCCTGCGTCGTTGGGCGTCTCCGCCATGCCTCACCTCACCGGAGGAGTCGCGCCGCCGGCGTCAGCGGCGGGAGTGGCGCTGTCGCCCAGCAACCCGAGCGACTCCAGCGTGCGGCCAATCGAGTCGACCTTGGGCGGGGCCTCAGGCAAGTCGTCGACCGTCGTGATCTGGCTCAATGCGAGCGGCTGCATGCCGAGCTTTGCGTCCGCGAGCGCCTGAATGCGGTCAGGGCGCGCCAGATGCGCGTATTCCGCGCGCAACAGGTTGATCGCGTCCTTCTCCTTGCCAATCAGATGACGCGTCTTCACCAGCTGCTCGGAGGCGTAGATCGTGCGGTATTTCACGCCATAGACGTAGGCCGCCGATCCGATGAGGGCGGCGATCGCCGCCGCGTGCAAGAGCCGCCACATCAGCCCGTTCTCCCGGTTCGCGCCGGCAAATGCGTCAACGCCGCGATCACGCTGTCCATTCCTCGCGCCGGCGCGGACGAGCGCACGGCGTAGCGCAGCTTGGCCGAGCGCGAACGCGGATTGACCGACATCTCGGCTTGACTCGCCTCGATCGGCTGGCCGCGCGGAACCTCGAAGGTCGGCTCCGGCTCGGCGGGCTCGCCTGGGAGCAGACGGGAGGGCGCCCGCCCGCGCCCGGAACGGCGCGCCAGGAACTGCTTGACGATCCGGTCCTCCAGCGAATGGAAGGTCACGACAACGAGCCGTCCGCCGGGCGCCAGCAACCGCTCGGCGGCGACGAGGCCGCGCAGCAGTTCGCCCAGCTCGTCATTGACCGCGATGCGCAACGCCTGAAACGTGCGCGTCGCCGGATGCGTCGTTTCCCCTCGCCGCACCGGGGCTACGCGTGCGATCATTCGCGCAAGTTGCAGCGTGGAGGTGAACGGCGCCGAGCGGCGGTCGGCGGCGATGGCGCGCGCAATCCGGCGCGCGGCGCGCTCCTCGCCGAAATAATGGAGAATGTCGGCGATCGTCGCCTCGTCCTCCTCTCGCAGGATGTCGGCGGCTGAGCGGCCGAGCGGCTCCATTCGCATGTCGAGCGGCGCATCGAAACGAAACGAAAACCCGCGTGCGCCTTCGTCGAGCTGCATCGAGGAAACCCCGATGTCGAGGACTACTCCGTCGACCGTCACGACGCCGAGACGCGCGGCGACCGCCTCGAGGTCGCCGAAACGCGCCTCCACGAGTTGAAGCCTGCCCTCGGATGTGGCTGCGAGGGCGGCCCCCAGTCGGATCGCCGACAGATCGCGATCGAGGCCGATCACCCGCGCGCCGCGGTCGAGAAGCGCGCGCGCATAGCCGCCCGCGCCAAACGTGCCATCGACATAGAGGCCGCCCGCGCACGGCTCAAGCGCTTCCAGCGCCTCACGCAGCAGAACCGGAACATGGAGCGACGCGCCCGCGGCGGAGCGGCTCATGCCGGCGTCTCCTGCCCCGCCAACATGCCCCTCTCGACCCGCAGGCGCCGCAGCCGCGCGCGCGCTTCTTCCAGGTGCGTCTGAAAGCGCGCCGGCGCCCAAATCTGGAACTTGTGCCCCTGCCCGACAAAAACCGCCTCGGCCTCGAGACCCAGGCTCGACTTCACTCGTTCGTCGAGCGACACGCGGCCCTCGCCGTCCATGCGCAGAATGTCGCTCGTGCCCAGAAGCGCGGTTGCAAACGCATCCCGCGCCGGCGAATAGGGCGGCATCGTCGCAAGCAGCGCGTCGATCTCCGAAAGCAGCGCATGTCCGCCACAGTCGAGCGCCGGCGCGTCCAGCGACGGATAGGCATAGATCCCGCTGAAGCCGTCTTTCGCCAAAACCTGCCTGAAGGGCGCGGGGACCGAAATTCGCCCCTTGGCGTCGAAGCGATGGGTGAAATGGGAAAGGAAGCGATCCACGGCGCGGTCCCCCGACGTGCGGCCAGACCGCCCCCGTCACCCGACCCGCCTTGGAGTTCGGTGGCGGCAAGCATCCGCGATCCATGAGCGGGATAGCGTGGGATAGCATGGGACCCCGTGGGCGTCAACGAATCGGAGGCGTTTCCCGCGCCCCGGGACGGCCCCTCGGGGCATTAGGGGTTGTTAAGGTTAAACTTCCGTTAGGACCCGCCATTGGCCGGCGCAATCGCCAGCGAAAACAGGCCGCAAGCCAAATCGGAATCAGTTGGCGGCGGTGAAGCCATTCGCCGCGACGCCGCCGGCGCCGGCGATCCAATCCATATAGGCGCTGACTTTATCCCAATCCCTCGGCTCGGCGGTCATCGCCACATAGCCGTCGGGCCGCACCAACCAAATCCGATCTTCCACGAACGGCCGCCGTGTCTCGGCTTCCAAAAGATCATTATGCCGGGCGATCAACGCCGCGCTTCCCGCATCGGCCGGGGCGAACAACGCAAACCGAGGCCTGTCGCCCGAACCGACGGGGATGCTCGAGACCTCGACCGGCGCCCGCTCCCCCGCCGCCGGACCGGAATGATGCGCCGCGACTGCCCGCGTTAGCGGACTGTGAGGATAGCCGATCGACAATTCAGACATTGTGTTCGTCATCGTCCTGCGCAGCGGCGATAGACCTAACAACAGGAATCCAACGTGGTTGCGAAACCCCTGCAGCAGACCGCCTTTGAGCATCGAAACCGCCGTGATGCGGCCGGAATCGGTCAGCACCCGACGGCCAACCTCGCTACGCTCTGCGCTGTAGCTCGCCAGCAGCGGTTCGGGACTCACCAATCCGCGGCACACGAGCGCCAGCTTCCAGGCGAGGTTGAAGGCGTCCTGCATGCCGGTGTTCATGCCCTGCCCCCCAGCGGGGCTATGGATATGCGCGGCGTCGCCGGCGAGAAACACGCGGCCTGCGCGATAGTCGCTCACCTTGCGCTCATTGATCTTGAACCCGGAGAGCCAAATCGGCGCTGACGCCTGGATGCCGCCGGGTCCCCTTTGACCGATCAGCGCCTGCACGTCCTCCAGCGTCGGGGCGCTTGAATGATCGTCGCCATCGACGTGGCCGATATCGGCGACAACCCGGTAGCGGTCAGCGGAGAGCGGGAACAGCGCCAGCACGCCGGCTTCATGCCAGTAGATCGCCAATTCGTCCGGCTTTGTCGGGCTCCCAGCCAGGTGTACGTCCGCAAGGACCCAGCTGCTTGGAGAAGTTTCGCCCTCGAACTCCATTCCTAGGCCGTGACGCACGAAGCTGTGCGCGCCGTCGCAGCCGATCATCCAGCGGGCGTCGACGATCTCTTCATGTCCGTCCGGGCGACGCAGGGCCGCGGTCACGTGCTCCTCATCAGCTGCGAAGCGGGTCAATTCGGTCCCCCGCTCCACCCGCACTCCGTAAGTGCTCAGGTGCAGCTCCAACAGGCGCTCGGTGTCGCTTTGCGCGAGCATGAGTTCGTAAGGGTGCGGCGTCTCGAGGAAGTCAAGGTTGATATGCGCAATTTCGGTGTCGCCGGCGATGATATTGACAGCCCGCGCCTTGAAGCCCGCCTTGACGAACGCCGCCCCGCAGCCCATGCGGTCGAACAATTCCAGGCTGCGGCTCCAGAGAACGAGAGCCTTCGACGTCTCGCTGCCGGCGGGCGCCTTGTCGACGATCCGGACGCCGACGCCGTAACGCGCCAGTTCCGCCGCCATCGTCAGCCCGACCGGACCGGCGCCTACAACAAGGACTTCTTGCTTCATCGAGCGGTCTCACTTTGGGGTGTGCGTAAGCGGCGGGGACGTCGCCGTCATGTGCGGCGCATCCTCGCCATCAGGGCAACAAGCTCCGGAAATAGTCGTTCAAAAGCCTGTCGCCGGGATCAAACTTGCGCCGCGCTTCGGCGAATGCGTTGAGCCGGTCCCCGTACGCCTTGCGCACGATCGCCGGAGTGAGGCCGAAGGTCTGGTTGAAAAGCGGCGCTCCGCCGCGATCGCTGCTAAATTGGTTGAAGGCCTCGAGAAAAGGCCTCCAGCCCGGATTGGCGGTCGATACCGGGTCGATGGTCATGACCGGTCCATCATAGGAATAGGAGAGCAACGACTTCTGATCCTGCCCGGTGCGATAGCCGACATACAGCAGGTTCGACCGGTAGCCGTGCTGGTCGTAGTAGTCGCGGACGAAACGGAAGAATTCCGCGAATATTTTTGGAAATTCCGCTTCGGGGAAGGCGAACAGGCTGAACGTGTAGCGGCTGTCGTCGGACACCGTGGGGTAGTCGATGATCTGATCGGGCGGAGAGGTGTAATCCGAGCGCACGAGCGTCTCGAGCTTGAACCGCAGGATGGCGCCGAAGCTGTCGATCACCTGATAGCGAACCGAAGGAATGGGAACGTTCGCCTCGATGTCATGGCCGAACCGCGGGCCGGCCGTGCCCCAGAGATAATTGCGCAATATCCAGGCCGAACGATTGGGGCTGCCGCTTGCGCCAGGATTGTAGCGACGGAACTCGACCGTGATCTTATCTGCGAACGGAAACGTGTAGTAGAATATGGATTCGCCGCGCGCCTTCAGCGATTTAAGCTTGGCGACGAACTCATCGAGAGTGAAGGTCTCGTGATAGACCGCCATCGGAAGCAGCGGACGAATCCGATAGGTCACTTCATAGACGATGCCGAAAGCGCCGTAGCTCGATCGCACCATCTGGATCAGATCGGGCTGCGCCTCGGTGACCTCCATCAGGTCGCCGTTCGGCAGCACCAGCTTGATCCCGATCACATAGGAGCCGACCTGGCCGTACTCGCCCTCGAACGAAGCGTCCTTGGTCCCGGCGCAAGCCGCGCTCCCGGCGGTGAGACTGCCGATTTCAGTGTTGACGTAGAATTGCAGATTGCGCTTCTCGAGCTCCCGCGCCAGGTCGATGTGCCGGGCGCCTGCTTCGACGGTCAGCGTATCAGCGCCGATGTCGAGGATCCGGTTCATTTTCATCCGAATCAGCGTGCCGCCGTCGGCGACGCCGCAGGGCGAAGTCGAATGGTTGGAGCCGACCGCCCGCACCGGGGCTGGGTATTTCGCAGCGTCCTTCAGGACGGCGACGATGTCGTCGACGGAGTTTGCGTCGACAATGACCTTGGGGTGCGAAACGATGTCGCCGAACCAATTGGTCACTTCAGGGTCAGCCATTGTCCCCTCCTGTTGGCGGCGTGGCTGAGAGTGCGAGCTTAAACCCAGTCGCCCGCCTCGCACCGGACCGCGATCGCAGCCAAGAGCAACCACACATCAAAGTTTTGGCGGTTCCGCCACTCGCCAGATTGCAATCGGCGCCCCGCGAACGAAGCCGAAAGCCGAAGCGACGCTATCGCGGCCAAGGCCGAAAGTCATCCGGCTTCGCGAGATCGCAGTTGGCGCCCAGCGTCACGAACCTCACCGGCTCCTCATGGCGCCGAACCGAAGCGGGAGCGACGCCGAACCCGACTTTTCTGCCCCAGGCTCGCAACGAAGACCGCGCAGGCTACCGCGGTTTTCGTCCAGCAGAAAATTGTTGTCGAACGACGACGGAGCTCTACAAACAGGCCTGACCGCCGAGTGCCCTGGTTCCGCGAGCTATCAAACGAGCACATCGGATTGACGCTCAGGCCGCGCGCATCCCATTAAGCGGAGGAAAAAATGGGCCCGCATTCGGCCCTTTTGCCGTACCGGGGCTAGCCTCCTTACATGCTCGGCATCTGCATTATCTCGATAATTTCTATCCAGGCGCCAGGCATCTGCAGATGCGGTTGGTCCTTGCCGAATATCTTTGCGGCCTCGTCGGCTGATTCAGCTTGCACCATCGAATAGCCCCCGACTTCGTTTTTCGTATCCGACACCCCTTTCGCGTCGACGCGTTTGGTTTTGCCCAGAGGCGCGCCGCCGTCGACGAGGGAGGTCTTGTGGTCGCCCATCCACTTCATCCACGCCTCCATCCCCTTCTTTTGCTGCTCGGGCGTGGAATTTTTCATCATTTTTTCAAACTCCGACCCCTTGGCCATGTACAACACGAGGAACTTTTTCATCAGACCATCCTCCCTGCTCCGAGAAAAAACGACGTCGTTCCCGCCAGTCTGAACATTCCGGCTCGACAACATTGTCGAATCTAAGGGCGCCGCACATGGATCGTGCCCGGCGCTCGGCGAAGCGAGTTGACAAGACGCCATCCCGGCCTCGGTGCGCCTCGTCGCGGCGCCCGCCTTCACACATTGTCCGCCCCGGTCGAGCTCACGGCCGCCGCCGCCATGCCCCTGCGCCCCCAGGTCCAGTTCTTGATTTCGGGCATGTCGTCGCCGTAGCAGCGGATGTATTCGCGATGGTCGATCAATTTGTCGCGCAGCTCCTGCTTGGCGTAGGCCGCTTGCGTGGCGAGGCCCGGCACGCGGTCGAAGACGTCGCCGACCAGGTGGAAGCGGTCGAGGTCGTTGAGCACGCACATGTCGAACGGCGTGGTCGTCGTCCCCTCTTCCTTGTAGCCGCGCACATGGATGTTGTCGTGGCCGGCGCGTCGATAGGTCAGGCGGTGAATGAGCCACGGATAGCCGTGAAAGGCGAAGATGATCGGTTTGTCGGTGGTGAAGAGGGCGTCGAAATCGCGATCGGGAAGTCCGTGCGGATGCTCGCTCGCCGGCTGGAGTTTCATCAGATCGACGACATTGACGACGCGGATTTTCAGTTCAGGCGTGTGATGCCGCAACAGCTCGACCGCCGCGAGCGTCTCCAGCGTCGGCACATCGCCGCAACAGGCCATGACCACATCCGGCTCGCCGCCCCGGTCGTTGCTCGCCCACTCCCATATCCCCAACCCGGCCGTGCAGTGCTTGATCGCCTGATCCATGGTCAGCCATTGCGGCGCTGGCTGTTTCCCGGCCACGATCACGTTGACGTAGTTGCGGCTGCGCAGGCAGTGGTCGGTGACCGAGAGAAGGCAATTCGCGTCGGGCGGCAGATAGACGCGTACGACCGAGGCCTTCTTGTTGGCCACATGATCGATGAAGCCCGGATCCTGATGGGTGAATCCGTTGTGATCCTGCCGCCAGACATGGCTCGAAAGCAGATAGTTGAGCGAGGAGATCGGCCGTCGCCACGGAATGTCGTTGCAGACTTTCAGCCACTTGGCGTGCTGGTTGAACATCGAGTCAACGATGTGAATAAACGCCTCGTAACACGAAAAGAAACCGTGCCGGCCGGTGAGCAGGTAGCCCTCCAGCCAGCCCTGGCATTGATGCTCGCTCAGCATCTCCATCACCCGCCCGTCGGGAGCGAGATGGTCGTCGTAAGGAAAGGTCTCAGCTTCCCAGGCGCGGTTGGTCGCATCGAGCACGTCCTGCCAGCGGTTGGAGTTGTTCTCGTCCGGGCTGAAGAGCCTGAAATTGCGCGCCGCCATGTTGAGCTTCATCACGTCGCGCAGGAAAGCGCCCATGACGCGGGTCGCTTCGGAGGTCGCGGCGCCGGGCGACGGCGGCTCCACCGCATAGGCGCGGAAGTCGGGAAGCCTCAGCTCGCACAACAGAGCGCCGCCGTTGGCGTGCGGATTGGCGCTCATCCGTCGCGTTCCCTTCGGCGCGAGCGCGGCAAGCTCGGGGCGAAGCCGGCCGCTGTCATCGAACAGCTCCTCGGGCCGGTAGCTCTTCATCCAAGTTTCGAGGATGCGCACGTGTTCGGGGTTCGTCTGCATCTCGGCCATCGGCACCTGATGCGCGCGCCAATAACCCTCGACCCGCTTGCCGTCGATCTCCTTCGGGCAGGTCCAACCCTTGGGCGAGCGCAACACGATCATCGGCCATGCGGGACGCCGGACCCGTCCGCCGCGCCGGGCGTCGGCCTTGATGCGCCGGATGTCCTCGATCACGGATTCGAGCGTCGCCGCCATCAATTCGTGCATCGCGAAGGGCTCGTCGCCCTCGACGAAGTGCGGCATGTAGCCATAGCCGCGAAGGAGATGGTCCAGCTCTTCGTGGCTGATGCGCGCAAGCACGGTCGGATTGGCGATCTTGTAGCCGTTGAGATGCAGGATCGGCAGCACCGCACCGTCGGTCGCCGGGTTGAGAAACTTGTTCGAGTGCCAGCTCGTCGCCAGCGGCCCCGTCTCCGCCTCGCCGTCGCCGACGACGCAGGCGACGATCAGGTCGGGATTGTCGAAGGCGGCGCCGTGAGCGTGCGAAATGGAGTAGCCGAGTTCGCCGCCCTCATGAATGGAGCCGGGCGTCTCGGGCGCGACGTGACTTGGAATGCCGCCAGGGAACGAAAACTGGGTGAAGAGGCGCTTCATGCCTTCTTCGTCGGCGGTAATCCGCGGATAGACTTCGCTGTAGGTCCCCTCGAGGTAGGCGTTGGCCACCAGTCCCGGGCCGCCATGACCGGGGCCGGTGACATAGATCATATCGAGGTCAAATTTGTTGATCACCCGATTCAAGTGCGCGTAAATGAAATTGAGCCCCGGCGTCGTTCCCCAATGGCCGAGCAGGCGCGGCTTGATGTGCTCCTTTTTCAGTGACACGCGCAAAAGAGGATTGTCGAACAGATAGATCTGGCCGATGGAAAGATAATTGGCGGCCCGCCAATAGGCGTCGATGAGCGCGCTCTCGCTTTTCGACAGCGCCGCGGCTTTGTTCTTCGACGCGCCTTTGCTTTTCGACAAAGCGGTCGCCATCGTCATACCTCCAGCCGAGTTGCCGTAGAGGACGTCAGAATGCGCGAAACGCTGGCCGCCGCATTCCGTCGCCGGAAGCGATCAAGCAGACGCGCGCCGGCGTCAGACTAAGCTCGAAATCCGCGCCGCGTCGGCCCACCCATGCCGAGAAACCGAACTGGCCCTCGCGATCCGCGTCCTTCACCGCGCCTCGCGCTCGATTTCCTTGCGAGCGCGCTCCCAGTGCTCGACGTCGCGGCCTTCCGGCCTCCCTTCCTCGTTCCAGATTCTGTGAGCGCGTTCCCGGATCCGAACTTCCTCGATCGGCGCCGGCGCGGAGCGCTCGACCGCCGGCGAATGCTCGCCCGTGGGGCTCTTTTTCTCCACTTTTTTGGTTTTCGCCTTGCTGTCCGGCCGGGTTTCCGCCGGACTGCCGCCTTTGCGGGTGGTGGATCCGCCGCTCTTTTGCGCTGTCGCCACAGTCAGCTCCTTTTCGCGTGCTGCAATCAGCTCGCTTTTGCCCGCCGCTGCGGTTCTTGTAAACCCGATTGTCGGCGGGCTGATGACGCTCGGCGACGATCGAGCGCTTCATTGACGCCCAGTTGCGCCCGGATGAAATCTCCGGTCAACTGCCGGCGACGCTCGGCCACCTCAGGGAAATATAGCATGTCCGAGCCATGGGTTCATGCCGGCAACGCCGCCCAGGCCGAGTTCTGGAGCGGCCCGGTCGGACAGCGCTGGGTCAATCGCCAGGAGGAGATGGACGCAGTGCTGCGGCCGGTCGACGATCGTCTTCTGGCGTCGGCCTCGCCGCAGCCTGGAGAGCGCGTGATCGACGTCGGCTGTGGCTGCGGCGCGACGACGATCGAATTTGCGCGGCGGGTCGCGCCGGATGGCGAGGTTCTGGGGCTCGACATTTCCGCACTGATGCTCGAGCGCGCCCGCGAACGCGCGCCGGCGGACCTTTCGTTGAGCTTCGCGCTCGCGGACGCAACCACGTATGAATTGACGGCGGGCTCCGCCGACCTCGTCGCTTCGCGCTTTGGCGTCATGTTCTTCGCCGATCCCATTCTCGCCTTCGCCAATTTGCGCAAGGGCCTTCGGCCGGGCGGGCGCATTGCGCTCGCGTGCTGGCGCGCGGCCAGGCTCAATCCTTGGATGGTCCTGCCTCTGCACGAAGCGCGGAAGCACGCCCCTGACCTGCCCGAGACCGGTCCGGAGGAGCCCGGCCCGTTCGCCTTCGCCAACGAAGAGCGCGTGCGGAGGATCCTTGGCGAGGCGGGCTATAGCGAGGTCGCCATCACCCCGCACGACTTTGAACTCGACGTCGCCAATGGGCGGGGTCTGGAGGCCGCGATCGCCTCGGCGCTGAACGTCGGGCCGGCGAGCCGCATGCTTGCCAACCAAAGCGAGGAGGTTCGCGCCGCCGCGACGGCCGACATCCGCGCCGCCCTCGCCCCCCTCGCGCGCGGCGACAGCGTGCCGCTCGGCGCCGCGATCTGGATCGTCACCGCGGTCAATCGCAAACAATATCCGACCGCTACGGCCCCTGCGCCATGAGGAACGCCCGCATGGTGAAACGCGCCTGCTCCGGACCGTGCGCGCGTTCGGCGCCGATCGGACAGGCGCGCCGCGCGAGGCAGCCCCCCGCCATGCAATCCGCCCCGGCGGCGGTCTTCAGATGCTGGACGCAGGCCGCGACGTCATAGCCTCGGATCGAGAACGCCCGGGCTGGACAGGCGCTGAGACACCAGCGCCCGCTGCACGACTCGCACCGACTGGAGGATGCGTCCGCGTCGGGAATGTGGAGAGCTTGCGAAAACCCGAGCGCGCCGCGATAGCTGTGCCAGAGCCCGTGACGCGAATGGATCAAGAGCCCGATCGGCGAGGGATGCACCGCCTCGCAACGCCGCGCCCATTGCTGGAACGGGAAGTTCGGCGGCCCGCGGAAGGGATAGAGCGATTTTGCGCCGAGATCACGCGCGAGTCCGTCGATGACCCGGCGGCTCCAGCGGTCGAGCGGATGGTCGATCCCATCGCCGGCCTCGTCGCTCGCGGCGAAAGCGTCCCAGCCGTCGCGTCCGGCCATGCCGACGAGAACGATCGTGCGAACGTCCGCGAGCGCTCCTCGCCGCTCGCCATCCTCGAGCCGCATCGCGCCGCGCGCGACAAGGCCGGCCCGCTCGACGGCGGCGAAGATTTGGATCAATGGCGCGGAAGCCTTCATCCGCCGCCTCCGGCGGCGCCTTCGTCCGCCAACGCGAGCTATTTCGCCCGCAGCGCCTCGACGCCCGGCAGGGCCTTGCCTTCCATCCATTCGAGAAAGGCGCCGCCGGCCGCCGAAACATAGGTGAATTCGGCAGCGACTTTGGCGTCGTTGAGCGCGGCGACCGTATCGCCGCCGCCCGCAACCGATTTGAGCTTGCCGTCCCGGGTCAGGAAGGCGGCCGTCTTGGCGATCTGCATCGTCGCCGCCTCGAACGGCGGCGTCTCGAAGGCGCCGAACGGACCGTTCCAGACCAGCGTCTTGATCTGACCAAGTATCTCCTCGACCGCGACAATCGACTTCGGCCCAATGTCGAGGATCATCTCGCCCTCCGCGACATGGTCGACGTCCACGACCCGCACCGGCGTATGGGCTTTCAGCTCATTCGCCACCGTCGCGTCGATCGGCAGCACAATCCTGCACTTGGCTTTTTCCGCCGCAGCGAGGATCGCACGCGCCTTCTCGGCCATGTCCTTCTCGCACAGCGACTTGCCGACCGCCTTGCCCTCGGCGAAGAGAAAAGTGTTCGCCATGCCGCCGCCGATGATGAGAATCTCGACCTTGTTCACCAGATTGCCGAGGAGGTCCAGCTTGGTCGAAACCTTCGCGCCGCCGACGATCGCGGCGACCGGACGCTGCGGCGTCCCAAGCGCGATGGTCAGGGCCTCGAGCTCCGCCTGCATCGCCCGCCCGCAATAGGCGGGAAGCTTGTGCGCGACGCCCTCGGTCGAGGCATGGGCGCGGTGGGCGGCCGAAAACGCATCGTTGACATAGAGGTCGCCGAGTTTGGCGAGCTCTTCGACAAGGGCCGGATCGTTCTTTTCCTCACCCGTGTGGAAGCGGGTGTTTTCGAGCAATAGCACGTCGCCGTTTTTCATTTTGGCGATCGCGCCGGCGGCGATCGGACCGATGCAGTCGGTCGCGAAGGCGACCGGGCGCTTGACGATCTCGGCGACCGCCGCAGCGACGGGCTTGAGCGAATTGGCTTCGTCCGGCCCTCCCTTGGGGCGGCCGAAATGCGCGAGCAGAATGACCTTGCCGCCCTTGCGGGCGATCTCCTCGATCGTCGGCGCGACCCGCTCGATCCGAGTCGCGTCGGTCACGCGGCCCTTCTCCATCGGAACGTTGAGGTCGACGCGCAACAGGACGCGCTTGCCGGACACGTCGACGTCATTAAGGGTGCGGAAGGGATGGCTCATATTCGCTCCCCTGCGAAATCGAGGTCTGACCAAATGACCTTCCTGCCATGCCGCCGCCGGAGGCTTCGTCCCGACGGCGGATCGAACCGGAATGACAGGCGGCCGGGGCCTCAGATCAGCTTGGCCATCGCGACCGCCGTGTCGGCCATGCGGTTCGAGAAACCCCATTCATTGTCGTACCACGAAAGCACGCGAACGAAGGCGCCGTCGATGACTTTGGTCTGATCGAGGTGAAAGATCGACGAACGGCTGTCGTGGTTGAAGTCCATCGACACATTGGGCTTGTCGGTGTAGCCGAGAATGCCCTTGAGGGGGCCATTGCCGTCGGCCGTGGTCTTGATCGCATCGTTGATCTCCTCCTTGGTCGTCGGCCTTTTGGCGACGAACTTGAGGTCGACGACCGAAACGTTGGGCGTCGGCACGCGGATCGCCGAACCGTCGAGCTTGCCCTTGAGCTCCGGCAGGACAAGACCAACCGCCTTGGCCGCGCCGGTCGTCGTCGGGATCATCGAAAGCGACGCGGCCCGCGCGCGGTAGAGATCCTTGTGCAGCGTATCGAGGGTCGGCTGATCGCCCGTATAGGAATGGATCGTGGTCATGAAGCCGCGCTCGATGCCGATCGCGTCGTTCAACACCTTGGCGACCGGCGCCAGGCAGTTCGTGGTGCATGAGGCGTTCGAGATGACCAGATGATTCTTGGTCAGCTTGTCGTGGTTGACGCCGTAGACGACGGTGAGGTCGGCGCCGTCGGAAGGCGCGGAAACCACCACGCGCTTGGCGCCGGCGGCCAAATGCGCCGCGGCCTTGTCGCGAGCGTTAAAGACGCCCGTGCATTCCATCGCGATGTCGACCCCGAGCTCCTTGTGCGGCAGCTGGGTTGGATCCTTGATCGCGGTCACCCTGATCTTTTGCCCGTTGACGATGATCGAGTCGCCCTCGATCCCGACCTCGTGCGGGAAACGCCCGTGCACGCTGTCGAAGCGCAGAAGATGCGCATTGGTCTCGACCGGCCCGAGATCGTTGACGGCGACAACCTCGATATCTTTGCGCCCCGACTCCGCGATCGCGCGCAGCACCAGCCGGCCAATGCGTCCAAATCCGTTGATCGCCACCTTTGTCGCCATTGTCGTCACTCCTGCCGCCTGCGCCGTCTTTCCGTCATCGCCGCCCGGATCCTCCGACCCGGATGATCGCAATCCTAGTGCGACGGCTTAATGTCCGATCCAAGGCCCAAAGTCCATATCCTGATCGACCCGCGAGGCGTTCAGGCGCCAAGCCGGTCGGTTGCGGCCTTAACGACCGCCTCCGGGGTAATGCCAAAGTGCTCAAAGAGCGCCTTGTAAGGCGCGCTGCCGCCGTAACCGGTCATGCCGATGAACGGACCGTCGCCGATGATGGCGTCCCAGCCCTGCCGGACCGCGGCCTCGACTGCGACTTTCACTTTCGCCGTGCCGATCACCGAGCGACGATAGTCCTCCGGCTGGTCGAAGAACGCGTCCATGCACGGCACCGAGACCACGCGGGTCGCGACCCCATTGGCGTTCAGCTGCGTCTGCGCGGCGACCGCTAGCGAGACCTCCGATCCGGAGGCGAAGATCGACACCGCGGCGGGCGCGGAGGCGGGAGAAATTTCGTACGCCCCCAGCGCCGACAGGTTCTCGGCGACATGGGAGCGGCGCAGCGCCGGCAAGCTTTGGCGCGTGAGCGCGATGATCGACGGCGATCGCCGGCGCTCGAGCGCCGACTGCCAACATTCGACCGTTTCGACGCTGTCGGCCGGGCGGTAGAGATACATATTTGGCATCGCGCGCAAGGACGCCAGATGCTCGACCGGCTGATGCGTCGGCCCATCCTCGCCAAGGCCGATCGAGTCGTGGGTGAACGCGTGGCAAACGCGGATTCCCATCAGCGCGGCCAGCCGCAACGACGGCCGGCAATAGTCGGTGAAGATAAGGAACGACGCGCCCGAAGGGATAATGCCTCTGTGCAGCGATAGGCCGTTGCACGCCGCCGCCATCCCGTGCTCGCGAATGCCCCAGTGCATATACCGGCCAGAATAGTCGGGCGGCGTGATGTCGGGGGTCGCGGGAACTTTGGTGTTGGTGGAAGGGGTGAGGTCGGCCGAACTGGTCATGAGTTCCGGGACCAGCGGCGCGATCACGGCGAGCATCGCCTCGCACGCCTTGCGGGTTGCGATTTCCGGCGCCTCCTCGGCGAGTTTGCGCTTGTAGGCGTCGATCGCCTCGTCGAATCCTTTGGGCAGATCGCCGTGGATGCGCCGTTCGAACTCAGCCCGCTCCTGCGGCTCGAGCGCTTCGAGGGTGCGGCGCCAGGCGTCATGCTGGCGCTTGCCGCGCTTGCCGATCTTGCGCCAGGCGGACAGAATCTCGTCCGGCACCGCGAACGGCTCGTAGGGCCAATGTAGCGCCTCACGCGCGCCGGCGACTTCGGCTGCTCCCAACGCCTCGCCATGCGCCTTGTTCGTTCCCGCCTTGGTCGGCGCGCCGAAGCCGATCGTCGTCTTGCAGGCGATCAGCGTCGGCTGGTCGGAACGCTTGGCGGCGCGAATGGCGCGCAGGATCGCCTTCGGGTCGTGCCCGCTGATGAGGCTGGCCTTCCACCCCGCGGAGCGAAAGCGCGCGACCTGGTCAACCGAATCGGCGAGCGACACCTTGCCGTCGATCGAAATGCCGTTGTCGTCCCAAAACACGATCAGCTTAGAGAGCTTCGCGTGGCCGGCGATCCCGATCGCCTCCTGGCTGACGCCCTCCATCAGGTCGCCGTCAGAGGCGAGCACGAAAGTGTGATGATCGACGATCCCGCCGAAACGGGCGGCGAGCATCCTCTCGGCCAGCGCCATGCCGACCGCGGTCGCCAACCCCTGCCCGAGCGGGCCGGTCGTCGTCTCGACGCCCAACGTATGGCCGTATTCGGGATGGCCCGGCGTCTTGGAGCCGAGCTGGCGGAACGCCTTGAGATCGTCGATCGTCAAGCCTCCTTTGCCGCCGACGCCGGTCAAATACATGAGCGCGTACAGCAGCATGGAGCCGTGGCCGGCCGATAGGACAAAGCGGTCGCGGTCCGGCCAATGCGGATCGGAGGCGTCGAATTTCAGCACGTCGCGAAAGAGGACGGTCGCGATGTCCGCCGCCCCCATCGGCAAGCCGGGGTGTCCGCTTTTGGCCTTTTCGACCGCATCGACAGCCAGAAAGCGGATCGCGTTCGCCATTGAATCGTGCGCCGGGCCTGTCGCCATGGAAGGTCTCCCTCGCTCAAAGCGCTCTCGGGCCGCTCCCGGACCGCCAGCGGGAGGTCAGATAGGGGTTGCGCGCAGAAGCTGTCAATCGCCCCGGGACAACCCGCCGCACTTGGGCGGCGAGGCGTGGACCCGCGCGATCTTGCGGTTTCCCTGCGAGGCCCGGCGTGGCATAACGCCTTATCAAAGCAGGAACTGATCGCGATGAACAGAATGGAGAGGCGGCCTGCGGACGCGGGCGAGGCGAAAGTCGAGTTTCTCGACGGCGACATACGAATTGTGCGCCCGGGCGCCTATGTGCCCTGCGCCGTCACCGGCCAGCCGATCCCGCTCGACGAACTGCGTTATTGGAGCGTCGACCGGCAGCAGGCGTACGCGAGCCCGGCCGCTTCAATGAAGCGCGAAACCGAGCCCCGCTAGCGAGAGCGCGACGCCGACCTAGAGCGCGCCGCGCCCCGCGCTTTGCCCCAGCATCCAAAGCACAAGCAGCGCATAGGCGGTAACGATCGCCACGCGAAGCCAATGGGAGGTCAGCAGCAGTCGATAGCGTTCAGGCGACAATGCGCCGTTCGGCCCTTCCAGACGGGCCATCAAGGGACCCCACCATATCGCCGTGCCGAGAAGGAGCGCCATCTGAAGGGCGAAAGCGCACCACGCGGCCCATGCGGGAACGCCCGGCGCCCGCTGCCACAGCATCAATGCCGAGCCCGCGATCAAGAGCGCGGCGGGCGCGAGAATGACGCCCCAAATGCCGCGCCACCACGCTCGATGATAGGCGCCGAACTCGCGCTCGCCGACGTAGGCCCAAAGCGGATAGCTGGACAGCTGGACCAGCCACACCTGTCCGACGCCGTAAAAGCCGAGCGCCGACAGACCAATCAGCAGCCATTGACCCTTGTTCATCGCCCACTCTCCTTTCTCGCCGGAACCGCGCGATTGCGATCGTCAGCCTGCGCCGTTTCTATCGCGGCGACAGCCTGCTCGAGCGTCGCCGCCAGCCGCGTCCCAAGTTCGCGCCCGAGCGAAGCCAGGCCCGCCTCGTAATCGGCCGACCGGGCCGCTTCGAGTTTGCGCAACAAGGCGCGGGCGCGCGCAGTTACGCCAATCGCCTTGCGACGGCGATCGATCGGGTTCTCGGTTCGATCGAGCAGACCCTGCTGAACGAGGCGGTCGATCATCTGGCTGAGGGCCGCGGTCGACACATTCGCGCCGTCGGCGAGATCGGAGAGCGACGGCGATCCCAAAGTCTCGACCCGGCTGATCAGCACGACCTGGGGAAGCGTGACATTGGCGTTGCTGATGAGCTTGAACACCGATCCGGAGCGGTGCGACGCGAGATCGACGAGACGGCGCAGCGCGTCTCCGGCTCGGTCCGGACTGGTTCTGGCGCGATCGCGCGGCAATCGACGGCCTCTTCGGAAGTTCGTTTAATGTATATTAATATTTAAGTTACCCTCGTCAATGGCCGCTCTGATGCGTTGGCCCATATTTCGAGCCGCCGCTGCGCGATCCCTCAGGATGAGACCATCTTTGCCCAATCTCAGGTGAATTCCTCATCCCGACGAGCGGTCGCCAGGCCGCGTCGCGGAGGAAGAGGAATTCGGACCACGGACTCGGGAAGGAGAGCGCTTGAACCGGAAATCGTACGTTCCTCGAGGGGGCGCATTGCGCCTCTCCGCACCGAATTGTACCAACAACGGGCGCCTGAAATTCGAGTCCGCGCCGTGCGTCGAAGGAGCAGACGATGATCGAATGGTTCGATGACCTCGTTGTCGGCATGCGCTTTACAAGCCCCGAGAAACGCGTCACGCGAGAAGAAATCAAGCGGTTCGCGGCGGAATTCGATCCCCAACCTTTCCATCTCGACGAAGCCGCCGCCGAGCGGTCGACGTTCAAAGGCCTTGCCGCCTCGGGCTGGCACACCGCGGCGATCGCAATGGGACTGTCCGTCGAAACGCGGCCGTTCGGGCCGCACCCGCTTCTCGGGCTTGGCGTCGACGAACTGCGGTGGCTTGCCCCGGTGCGCCCGGATGACGTGCTGCATCTTGAAGGTGAGGTCGTCGAAGTCACGCCGTCGCGGTCAAAGCCACAAGGGATCGCGAAGATCAAGTGGACGGCGTTCAACCAGCGCGGCGAGCCGGTTTACACCTTCACGCCGATCGGGATCGTACCGCGCCGCCCTGTTTGATCGGCGCGCGATCTTCCCATCGCGCAGCGCCTGGGGCCGGGCGTCGGCGGAAAGCGGGACCGGCTCAACTCCGGTCGGATCGCCAAGAATGGCGGCGGAGTTGGCGCGGCAGAAATCGATGTCGAAACCTGTCCACGCCCCGCGCCGGTCGAGGAGCGAGAATCCCGGCAATCCCTCGTTGACCCCGCAAGTCAAGGCGCCCCGGGCCTTGACCTGCGTCAAAGTCGGCGAGGCGCCATAGGCTGCGGTCGCCGCAGTCAACGCCCCGACAAGCGCCGACAAGACCCGTCGAACAGCTGTTCGGCCCAGCGTCTCTTTGTCGCGCCGGTGATCCATGCCTAGGCTCGCCTTGACCCTTTGCGACGACAATAGATTGGCGGGAAGTTCGAGTGACCGGCAGTGCTCATTTTGAGCGCGTCTTGGGTTCAGCGCGCGGTCGCGCGGGACTGGCTCAGGAAACTCGGGCGACGGCAAGGACAATGGTCGAAACGGCTTGCTTGTCGAAACGGCGCGCTGGCGGGCAGTTCGTGAAAATGCTGGGCTGCGCCCCCTCCAGAGCAGTCAGTTCGCCCGCGCCAATCTGCGCCACAGCGGCATCGTCGCCTGACGCCCGATGAGCGACGCGGCGCTAGAAATCGTGCCGCGTCGTGATCGCGCGATCCTTGTCGCGGCGCTCGTTTTGCTCACGCTTGTGGCCTGGGCGTATCTGTGGGGCCTCGCCGACGATATGGCCATGGGCGGGATGGACATGACCGGCTTCCGGATGGTCCCGGCGGGCATAGGCATGATGATGCCGGCGACGGCGCCGTGGCGGCCGGTCGAGTTCGTTTTCGTCTTCGCCATGTGGATCGTGATGACGATCGGCATGATAACCCCGACGGCCGCGCCGATGACGCTGCTTTATGCGCGGGTCGGCCGGCGGACGGCGAACCAGAACAGGCCTTTTCCCGCCGCTATGTGGTTTTTGGGCGGCTATTTGCTCGCATGGACCGTATTCTCTTTCGCCGCCACCCTGACGCAGTGGGGGCTCGACCGGGCGACGCTGCTGACGCCGATGATGGAAAGCGCGAGCCGAATTCTCGGCGGCTGCGTGTTGATCGCGGCCGGACTCCATCAGTGGACGCCGTTGAAGGGCGGGTTCCTGCGGCAATGGCAGGCGCTGCTGATGTTCATCCAGCGCCGCGACGGCATTGCGTCAGGCTCAGTCGCTTGAAGATTCCGCTTGCAACAGGCGCGCTGATAGTTCATATATGAACTTTCCTGCCGCCGGTTCCAGCGGGAGCAGGCGCTTTTGGGCGGGATATTCGAGACATTTCGGAGCGGACAATGCCGACATTCAAGGCGCCGGTCAGCGACACCGTTTTCCTGCTGAGCGACGTTTTCGACTACGCCAAATATGCGAACGCTCCGGGTTTCTCCGATGCGCCGCTCGACGTGGTCGAGGCGGTGCTGACCGAAGGCGCAAAGTTCGTCGAGGAGGTCGTTCAGCCGCTCAACCGCATCGGCGACATCGAAGGCTGCACCCGCCACGACGACGGCAGCGTGACGACGCCGAAAGGCTTCAAGGACGCCTATAAGGGGCTGGTCCGGGGCGGCTGGGTCGGGCTGGCGGGCGACCCGGCCTATGGCGGCCAGGGACTGCCGGCGTTTCTCGCGGTTCTGTTCAGCGAATACGAATATTCCGCCAACGTCGCGTTCTCGATGTATCCGGGGCTGACCAACGGCGCCGTGGCCGCCCTGATGGTTCACGCGAGCAAGGAGCTGAAATCTCTTTATCTGCCGAAGATGACCACCGGCGAATGGACCGGCACGATGGACCTGACCGAGCCCCATTGCGGGACCGATCTCGGCCTGATCAAGACCCGCGCGGTTCCCCAGGCCGACGGCTCCTACGCCGTCACCGGGCAGAAGATCTTCATCTCCTCCGGCGAGCACGACCTGGCCGACAATATCGTCCATCTGGCGCTCGCCCGGATCGAAGGGGCGCCGGCCGGCGTCAAGGGAATTTCCCTTTTCCTGGTGCCGAAATTCTTACCCGGCGCCGATGGCGGGCCCGGCGCCCGCAACGGCGTCGTCTGCGGCTCGATCGAGCACAAGATGGGCATTCACGGCAACGCGACCGCGCTCCTCAACTATGACGGCGCCAAGGGCTGGCTGGTCGGCGAGCCGCATCGGGGTCTCCACGCGATGTTCGTGATGATGAACGGCGCGCGGCTCGGCGTCGCGGTTCAGGGCCTGGCGGTTTCCGAGGTCGCCTATCAGAACGCCGCCGCCTACGCCAAGGACCGGCGCCAGGGCCGCTCGCTGAAAGGACCGGCGGAGCCCGACAAGCCGGCGGACCTGCTGCTGGTCCATCCCGACGTGCGCCGGATGCTGCTTGAAATCCGCGCCTTCAACGAAGCCGCGCGCGCGCTGATGATTTGGGTCGCCTTGGCGCAAGACGAGAGCCGTCATGCGCCAGACGCCAAGGCCCGGCAGGCGGCGGAAGACCGCCTCGGCCTGATGACGCCGGTCATCAAGGGCGTCTTCACCGATTACGGATTCGCCAACGCCGTCAAGGCGCAGCAGGTGCTCGGCGGCCACGGCTACATCGCCGAATGGGGGATGGAGCAGTTCGTCCGCGACGCGCGCATCGCCATGATCTACGAAGGCGCCAACGGCGTGCAGGCGCTTGACCTGGTGGCGCGCAAATTGCCCAAGGACGGCAGCCGCGCGCTGATGTCGTTCCTGGGAGAGGCGTCGCAATTCGTCGAAGAGGCCAAGGCCGACGCGGCGCTGGCGCCTTATCTGACTGGGCTGCAAGCTTCACTCGGCCATCTGCAGCAGGCGAGCCTGTGGCTCTCGCGCAATGCGATCGCCGATCCGGAGAACGCCGGCGCGGCCTCGACCGACTACATGCATCTTTTCGGGCTGACCGCGCTCGCCTATATGTGGGCGCGGATCGTCAAGGCGGTGCTGACCCGCCAGGCCCGAGGCCAGAGCAATCCGGCGCTCGACGCCAAATTGACCCTCGCCAAGTTCTTCAGCGAGCGTATGCTGCCGGAAACGGAGGCGCAGCTGGCGCGGATCAGCGCCGGCGCCGCGTCCTTGATGGCGTTGCCGGCGGAGGCGTTTTGACGGGCGCAGGCGAGTTGAAGGGAGGTT
Organism: uncultured Alphaproteobacteria bacterium; assembly: GCA_963835955.1. GTDB lineage: Bacteria > Pseudomonadota > Alphaproteobacteria > Rhizobiales > Beijerinckiaceae > Roseiarcus. Next base: position 359,543 of record CAWIHZ010000017.1, read on the forward strand.
TCGGGCGATGGGCGCGAGCGAGGCGCGGGCGGGCTTGACCGGCGGCTGCCAGTGCGGCGCGGTGCTCTATCGACTGGAGGCCGAGCCGAGCGGCCCGAATGTCTGCCATTGCCGCATGTGCCAGAAGGCCGGCGGCGGACCGTTCATGGCGTTTGCGGGCGTGCCGGTCGATCGACTGGTCTGGACAAGTGGCGTGCCGAAGATATTCGCCAGTTCGGCGATCGCGGAACGCGGCTTCTGCGCCGAATGCGGCACGCCGCTGACCTACCGGATCATCGAGCGCGACCGCGTGTCGGTGACGATTGGCAGTCTCGACCAACCCGCGGCCGTCGCGCCGGAGATGCAGTACGGCGTCGAATCGAGGCTTCCCTGGCTCGATCGCGTGCCCGCCTTGCCGGCGCGAAACATCAGCGACTTTCTGAAGCTCGAGCCGATGGCGCTCGGCAGCCGCCAGCACCCCGATTTCGACACCTGAACGCGAACGGCGGCGTGACGCCGCATGGAGATCAAGCATGGCCGACGCCTTCATTTACGATCACGTGCGCACGCCGCGCGGACGCGGCAAGCCGGACGGCTCGCTGCACACCGCGACTACGCTGCATCTGGCGGCGACGGCGCTGAAAGCGATCAAGGATCGCAATCATCTCGACCCCAGTCAGGTCGACGATGTCGTGATGGGCTGCGTCGATCCGGTCGGCGAGGCGGGGGGCGACATCGCGCGCATGGGCGCGCTCGCCGCCGGCTACGGCAATTCGGTGCCGGGCGTGCAGATCAACCGGTTTTGCGCCTCGGGCCTCGACTCGGTCAATTTCGCCGCCGCGCAGGTGATGAGCGGCCAACATGGCATGACGATCGGCGGCGGCGTCGAATCGATGAGCCGGGTCGGCATCGGCGCTTCCGGCGGCGCGTGGCCGGCCGATCCGTCGCTGGCGATTCCAGCCTACTTCATGCCGCAGGGCGTATCGGCGGACCTCATGGCCACGAAATACGGCTTCTCCCGCGACGACGTCGACGCCTACGCGGTCGAATTGCAGAAACGCGCCGCCGCGGCCTGGCAGGCCGGCCGTTTCAAGAACTCGATCGCCCCGGTCAACGACGTCAACGGTCTGCCGCTGCTCGATCACGACGAGCACATGCGCCCGACGACCGACATGCAGTCGCTCGCTTCGCTCAAGCCCTCGTTCGTGATCCCCGGCGAGCAGGGCGGCTTCGACGCGGTGGCGCTGCAGGCCCATCCGGAGGTCGAGCGCATCATCCACGTCCATCACGCCGGCAATTCGTCCGGCATCGTCGACGGCGCCGCCGCGGTGCTCCTGGGTTCGCGCGAGGCCGGCGCAAAGGCCGGCCTGAGGCCGCGAGGGCGCATCCGCGCCTTCGCCAACATCGGCTCGGAGCCGGCAATCATGCTGACCGGCCCGGTCGACGTGACCAGGAAAGTGCTGGCGCGCTCCGGCATGAGGCTCGGCGACATCGACCTGTTCGAAATCAACGAAGCCTTCGCCTCGGTCGTGCTGCGCTTCATGCAGGCCTTCGACCTCGATGCGGACAAGGTGAACGTCAACGGCGGCGCGATCGCGATGGGCCATCCGCTCGGCGCGACCGGCGCGATGATTCTCGGAACCGCGCTCGACGAACTTGAGCGCACCGGCAAGGGCGCAGCCCTCATCACCCTTTGCATCGGCGGCGGCATGGGCACCGCCACCATCATCGAGCGGGTGTGACTGCTGTGCCTAAAATCGACATCGACGAACTGCCGGTGGATTCGCGCCCAGGATATCCGCCGCCGCATGACAGGCTTGTCGGCGGCTGTTCGCGCAAACGCTTGGGTCACGCCGCGGGTCTCGACCAGTTCGACGTCAATCTGGCTACCCTCGCACCGGGCTCCGCCTCGGCCCTGCGTCATTGGCACGACCTGGAAGACGAGTTCGTGTACGTGCTCGATGGCGAACTTGTTCTCATCGAGGAGAAGGGCGAGACCGTGATCCGCAGCGGCGACGCCGCCGCCTTCAAGGCGGGCGTTGCGAATGGGCACCACCTCGTTAATCGTTCGCGCCGTACGGCCATTTATCTCGAAATCGGCTCGCGCTGTCCGGGCGATATCGTCCAATACGTCGACGTCGATCTCGCGCTCACGGCGACAGACGCCGGCGCCAGATTTACCCGCAAGGACGGCTCGCCTATCTGATGCGCCGTTCCCATCTTGACCGACAAACGAGAGCTCCGATGACACTGCAGAATTTCCGCTTCGAGACCGACGCCGACGGGATCGCGCTCGTCACCTGGGACATGCCCAGCCGGTCGATGAACGTGCTGACGGCCGAAGTGGTCGCCGAGATGGCGGCGATCGTCGATACGATCACGAACGACGTCGCGATCAAGGGCGCCGTCTTCACTTCCGGAAAGGATGGCTTTTCCGGCGGCGCCGACCTGACGATGCTGAAGTCCATGGGCGACGAATATTCCCGCCTCGCCAGGACGCAAGGCAAGGAGGCGGCGATGCGCGGCTTCGTCGATCAGGCGCGGCAGCTTTCGCTCACCTACCGGCGGCTGGAAACCTGCGGCAAGCCGGTCGCCGCCGCGATCAATGGCGTATGCATGGGCGGCGGCTTCGAACTCGCGCTCGCATGCCACTATCGAATCGTCGCGGATAGCGACAAGGCGCGCGTGGGCCTGCCGGAAATCAAGGTCGGGCTCTTCCCTGGCGGCGGCGGCACTCAGCGCGTGGCGCGGCTGATGCCGACGCCGGACGCGCTGCAGATGCTGCTCAAGGGCGACCAGTTGCGCCCCTCCGTGGCGAAAAAGATGGGCCTGGCGCACGAGGTCGCGCCGGCGAATGAGATCGTCGCGCTCGCCAAGGCCTGGGTGAAGGCCAATCCGGGCGCAAAGGCGCCTTGGGACGATCCGAAGTTCAAGCTGCCGTCGGGCAAAGTCTTTTCCGCGCAGGGCATGATGATCTGGCCGCCGGCCAACGCCATCTATCGCCGCGAGACTTATGACAATTATCCGGCGGCGAAGGCGATCCTGACTTGCGTGTTCGAAGGCCTGCAGCTGCCGATGGATCTCGCGCTCAGCGTCGAGAGCAAATATTTCGCCAACATTCTCCTGTCCAAGGAAGCCGCGGCGATGATCCGCTCGCTGTTCCTGTCGATGGGCGAGCTCAACAAGGGCGCGCGCCGTCCGGGCGGCGTTCCGGCGTCGAACCTCAAGAAAGTCGGCGTGCTCGGCGCGGGGCTAATGGGCGCGGGCATCGCCTATGTCTCGGCCAGCGCCGGGCTCGAAGTGGTGCTGATCGACCGCGATCAAGAGTTGGCCGATAAGGGCAAGGCTTATTCCGACAAGATTGTCAGCACGCAGATCGCCAAAGGCCGGGCGAAAACGGCCGACAAGGACGCGCTGCTCGCGCGCATTCACGCGACGGCGGACTATACTCAGCTGAAGTGCTGCGACCTCGTCGTCGAGGCGGTGTTCGAGGATCGCGCGGTCAAGGCCGAGGCGACCAAGAAGGCGCAGGCCGTTCTGGGGCCGGACGTGGTCTTCGCCAGCAACACCTCGACGCTGCCGATTAGCTCGCTCGCCGAAACTTCGCTGAAGCCGGAACAATTCATCGGCGTGCATTTCTTCTCGCCAGTCGACAGGATGATGTTGACCGAGATCATCATGGGCGAGAAGACCGGCCCGAAAGCGCTGGCGACGGCGATGGATTTCGTGCGCGCGATCAGGAAGACGCCGATCGTCGTCAATGACTGCCGCGGCTTCTACGTCAACCGCTGCGTCGGCAATTACATGGTCGAAGCGCACGCTATGGTGATGGAGGGCGTTCCTCCCGCGATGATCGAGAACGCCGCCAGGATGGCGGGCATGCCGGTCGGGCCGCTGGCGCTCAACGACGAGGTCGGCATCGATTTGAGCTGGCGCATCCTGCAGGCGACCGAGAAGGATCTCGGCGCGAACGCCGTCGATCCGGCGCAGAAGAAGCTGATCGAGACAATGGTCGCAAAGGACCAGCGCTTCGGCCGCAAGAACGGCAAGGGTTTTTACGACTACCCCACTAACGGGCAAAAGAGCCTGTGGCCGGGGATCGCAAAGATCGCCGGCAAACGGCTCGACCCCGACACGGTCAGCGTAAAGGACTTGAAGGACCGCTTCCTGTTCACCGCGGCGCTCGAGGCCGCCCGTTGCATGTTCGAGGGCGTCGTCACCGATCCGCGCGAGGCCGATGTCGGCTCGATCCTCGGCTTCGGCTACGCGCCCTATACCGGGGGCACGATCTCCTTCATCGACGGCATGGGGCTGAAGACGTTTGTCGCGCGCGCAAAAGAGCTTGCGGGCAAATACGGCCCGAGGTTCGAGCCGAGCGAGAAGCTCGTCCAAATGGCCGAGCGCGGCGAGACGTTCTACGGGACCTACGGCGAAAAGCAGAAGGCGGCGTAGAACGCCTTCGCGCTGCTCATTGACTCGCGGAGCCTTGGCCGACGCAGATCGGCGAAGACCGCTCTCGACAGTTCCGCCGATCCCGCGTCCGTAGCCATTGGTCGGCGCGGGGCGAGACCCCGGCCTGCCGTCGCCGTCGATCAAGACCTAACGTCCGCTCAGTAATCCATGCCCCGGGCGGCATGGCGGGCGCCGGCGTTTTCTTCTTCCGCTTTTTGAGCGACCATCGCCTCGCTCGTGATGAGATCGAACTTGACGCGAGCGAGCGCCTTGGGACGCCCGCAGCAGCGGCGCCCCGCCACCGGGAAGGACGCCAACGTTCGAGAGCGTGCGGGGAAAAAATTAGCACTCAAAGAGTTATGCTGCTAACATACTGATATCGTTACGTAAATGAAATTTCCCACTTGCCAAGGCGCTGTGGAAGTGAGAAGATTCGCTCCTGTCCAGACTTGGAGGGGCCGCATGATCTGCGCCGACTTCCGCCGCCAGTTCGAAGGCTACGGGCTCACGACCGCCAACATCCTCTATCGCCTGCCCGACCACCCGGGCATCCTGCAAAACTACATCTGGCAACAGCACGATCTGCATCCGCATTTCCCCGAACTCAAGAAGTTCCTGGATTTCTGGGCGCGCGAACTCGAGGGCCTTCTGCATTCGGTAACCGTCGCCCACACCCATCTGATCAGGCCGGTGGAATTCAAGGCGATCGACGGGGAGTTTCGCCTGAATTGACGCGGCGCTCCGGAGGGGCGCCCCCCGCCCGCGCGCCGACGGTTACGCCGGAAAGGCGCCTGCCGAGATTCCGTAGGATTCGAGGAACTTGCCGATCTGCATTGCCTCCGCCTTCATCAGCCCGTGGTTGGTGAGATGCAGGATCGTCTCATTGCCGTTCGGCTCAGATCCTGATGCGGCTCTTCGTTCTGGCGTCTATCTCGGCGCCGATCCGGTGCAGGAGCGTTGGTGATGTCCTTCATATCGAGGTTGGCGTTGACCGGAAGGGCGAAGTTCGGCTGATGACCTTGCGTTGGTGGTGGTTCATGGATTGGTTCTCGCCGTTGATTCGGAATTAAATTTGCCGCCAATTGGGTTGGACGTAATTGCGCTGAATCAATCTTCGCAAGGCGGCTTTGGTCGACATGGACCGCCGCGCTTTTTGCCCCGAGTGCCAAACGTGGGTGGATGACGCCATTGGCTGCTATTGCTTGCGGCGCAGCTTGCCTCTAAAGACGGGCGCACTGATGGAGGAATCCATAATGAAGGTCCTTGTCCTTGGGGCGGGAGGGATGCTGGGTAGCGCATGCTATAAGTTGTTTTCGGAGACGGACGGCTATCTTACCTATGGAACTTTGCGTACACTTGAACAAACTCAAGCAGGCAAGGGGACATTAATTCCTTGTGTTAATGCTCTGGATTTATCTCAACTGGCCTACGTATTTGACCAGTGCGGCCCAGACCTCGTCATCAATTGCGTTGGAATCATAAAGCAGCTGGATAGCGTGAAAAATCTTCCGCTGCTGATCGAGACCAACGCCCTCCTGCCTCATCGCCTCGCCGACCTCTTGAATCGTTACGGCGCGCAACTCATCCATATCTCGACCGACTGCGTCTTTTCCGGCGCGAAGGGCATGTACAAGGAGTCCGACGTGCCGGACGCCGCGGATCCTTACGGGCGCACAAAGCAGCTCGGCGAGACGCTTGCGCCGAATGCGGTCACACTTCGGACGTCCATCATTGGCCACGAAGTCAAGCGGGCCGTTTCGCTCGTCGACTGGTTTCTCTCGCAGCGAGGAACTGTGAAGGGGTTCCGCCGTGCTATTTTTTCTGGATTGCCAACCGTCGAACTCGCCCGCGTCATTCGCGACTTTGTGGCGCCTGACCGCGAACTCACCGGCCTCTACCATGTCGCGGCCGAGCCGATCGCCAAATTCGATCTCCTTCGGCTGGTGGCCAAAGAATATCGCAGCGAAGCGAGTTTGGCGCCGGACGATGCGCTGGTCATTGACCGCTCGCTCGACGGACAGCGGTTCAGAGAGCGCACTGGCTATGTCGCGGCGCCATGGACGACGCTCATCCGATCCATGCGTGAACACCGGGGCAATGCCGCAGTGCGTGCAGCGTAGAGAAAATCGATGTTCGAAGGCAAGACGATCCTTATCACCGGAGGCACGGGCTCCTTCGGCAACGCAGTCCTTAGAAGATTTCTCGCAACGAACATCAGCGAGATCCGCATCCTCAGTCGCGACGAAAAGAAGCAGGAGGATATGCGGATCGAGTTTGCGAACCCGAAGCTGAGATTCTACATCGGTGACGTTCGCGACATTGCAAGCATTCGTCCGGCCATGGCGGGCGTCGACTACGTATTTCACGCCGCCGCGCTGAAACAGGTTCCATCATGCGAGTTCTTCCCGCTTCAGGCGGTGCAGACCAATATTCTCGGCGCTTCCAATGTCCTCGACGCCGCCGTGGACGCGCGCGTTCGCCGGGTCATCGTTCTAAGCACCGACAAGGCCGTGTACCCGATCAACGCCATGGGCATGAGCAAAGCGTTGATGGAAAAAATAACTGTCGCCAAGACTCGACATGTATCCCCAGACGACACCGTGCTCTGTGCGACACGCTACGGCAACGTGATGGCGTCGCGCGGCTCGGTCATCCCTTTGTTCGTTTCACAGATCAAGGTTGGCAGGCCGCTGACGGTGACCGATCCGCAGATGACACGCTTTCTGATGTCGCTCGATCAATCGGTGGAGCTCGTGCTGTTCGCCTATAAGAACGCCATGCAAGGCGACATTTTGGTCCAGAAGGCGCCGGCCAGCACGATCGAGACGCTGTTCCTCGCGTTGATGAAGATCTTCAACAAGAAAGTGGACGTTAAGATCATTGGGACCCGTCATGGCGAAAAAAAGTCGGAATGTCTCGTATCGCGTGAGGAAATGGCGCGGGCAAGAGATCTCGGCGAATTCTATCGTATCCCGGCCGATGGTCGAGATTTAGATTATTCGAAATATTTCGTCGATGGTGAGCAAGAAGTATCAAGCCTCAACGACTACACTTCCGATAACACGCGTCTTCTGAGCGTCAACGAAACAGCGGATCTGCTCTTGGGTTTAGACTATATAAAGAGCGAGCTGAGGAACTGAATCGGAGTCGCTGTCGTGCAGAAAATCGTGACTATTGTCGGCACGCGGCCAGAATTGATTAAAATGTGTTGCGTCATCGAACGGCTCGACCGCGAGACCGATCATATATTGGTTCATACCGGACAGAACTATGATTACGAACTGAACCAAGTCTTTTTTGACGACCTTGGTATCCGAAAACCCGATCATTTCTTGAGCGCCGCCGGTGACAACGCGGCGGAAACCATAGCAAACACGATCGTCAAAACGGATAAAGTCCTCGAGTACGAAAAGCCGAACGCCGTCTTGATTTATGGCGATACTAATTCCGGCCTCGCGGTCATCGCCGCGAAGCGCCGCAAGGTTCCAGTCTTTCATATGGAAGCGGGCAACCGCTGTTTTGATCAGCGCGTCCCGGAGGAGTTGAACCGCAAGGTCATCGACCACCTCTCCGATGTGAACATGGTGCTGACGGAGCACGCCAGGCGCTACCTTCTCGCCGAAGGACTGCCGGCGGAGCGAATCTTCAAGACCGGCTCGCATCTCGAGGAAGTTCTAGAGCGGTCCCGCCGCAAGATCGAGGCGTCCCGCGCGCTCGACGACCTCGGACTGAAGGCCGACGAGTATTTTCTCGTCAGCAGCCATCGCGAGGAGAATGTCGATGATCCGCTCCGATGCCGCGCCCTGATCGAGACGCTCAACGTCATTGCAAACCAGTATCGCGCGCCGATCATTTTCTCGACGCATCCGCGCACGCGGCGCCGGCTCGACGCCATCGAGGGCCTGCGTATCGATCCGTTGGTCCAGTTTTTGCGCCCTTTTGGCTTTTCCGACTACATCCAGTTACAGAAGCACGCGAAATGCGTGCTGTCCGACAGCGGCACCATAACCGAGGAAGCTGCATTGTTGGGCCTTCGAGCCGTCAATCTGCGCGATGCGCACGAAAGACCGGAGGGCATGGACGCGGGAGTTCTGATCATGTGCGGCGTTCGGCCTGAAGCCGTGCTTGACGCGGTGAGAGTGACACTCGGAAGACCGCCGGCGGAGCCGAGGCTGGTCGCTGATTATCTTGGAGGGTCCGTCTCCGAAAAAGTGGTCAACATCGTCTTGAGCTATATCGACTATGTCAATCGGACCGTGTGGTCGAAAATGACAAGCAGTTCCCGAACCTGAAGTGTATCGCCGAAAACGTTAAGCAGGTCTCGTATGAACGAAATCGAAGTGCTATTGTAAGTTTGGGCCTTTCGTGGTAGAGGTTGGCGCAAATATGAGAATCTCGAGATGTGTGTAAGAGTGAGGAGGCGGTGAACAGAGAACAACGCTCTGACGTACGGCGAGCGAGATCTGTTAGTCCGGCAAGCGAAAAGGGCGTTGCGGGCTCTGACGCGGCATCCGTGAAATGACGGGTGATTTTTTAGCTTGGCTCGGCCACGACGACATTCACTTGGCACAAAACGGCCTCGCAGATCGCATTCTCTCGGCAACTCGGGATACCGGAGGCGATGCTGTTTTCCGACTACGAGTTGATCGATCCGACGGGAAAGTCATCTGTCCAGTCAAGCTGCCTCATAAGGAGTTCGTTGATAAACCTTTGTTGCCGTTTCTCAAAGCGTGCATCAATGGTTGCACGTTGCTGATCAAGGCCTTCATGAGAAAGAGGTGTGGGCCGTTTGATGAAAGCCTGTGTAACACACAGGACTACGACCTCTGGAACAGGATTTTAGCGAAACACATCTTTTTAATCAAGACAAGTCTCGTCAAGACAGCGTGCATCGCAATCAGACTCGCATAATGCTGCTGCGGTTGAAGGGGACGCGCTGTGGAAACGAATGCTCATGCGCACACCGCTTCAGCAGGCCGCGTAGGCAGCCGGAAGCGCTATTCGCCTCGCTGGCCGTTTTCTGGAGAATACGCCGTATAGGGAAGCTGCAACATATGCGAGTGAGCAGGCGGGCGCTAGCCTCGCGAAAACCTTGTTTCCGTGGTGATGCCGGTCTGGAACGAGGCAGAAAAGGCAGGCCGGGCAATGCGCAGCGTACTTGTAGGCTCAAGAATTTTGAGTTGTTGGTGGTCGACGACGGCTCGCCGAGGATATGTCTGAGGTGACCGCGTTGTGGCGACGACCACGCATCAGGTTGTTCCGGCAGTCGAACGCGGCCGCGGACGCGCGCAATTTCGGTTTGAGCGCGGCTCGGGGCGAATAGATTGCCTTTCTTGACGCGGACGATTATTTTCTTCCGCAAAAGCTGCAGCGACAGATGGAGCTGATGCAGCGGGCGGGTCGAGTGTTATCGCACACTTCGTATTTTATCGAGTTCCGGAGTCTTTGCTTGGGCTTGGAATATGGCGAAGCGGCAAACTCGACGGCGTCGTCTACCCCGAAATAATCGGCTGCTGCAGATTGCCACGCCAACGGTGATGATACATCGGCTGCTCGTCGCCGAAGGTTTTCGTTTCCCCAGGGGCACCGGATATCCGTAGATGATCAGAGGGATGACATAGCGGGTCGGTATGAAGTGCTGTATATTGACGAACGCTAATGTTTCGAGGATCCAGCAGCAGAGCTGTTGGACATCGCGGGAATTTGCATGGGATCAGCAACTCGTTTCGACGCTCAGGAAACATCCGCTCCATGCTCGGCACCCACAGCAGATTGAACGCCTTAGCACGGTGATCAACACGATGGCCGGGCGCTGGAAAGACGATCCGGTGGCTGCGCAGAAAACGATGTCTCGAAGAGATGTTGGCGCCGCTTGGCGAAATCGTTCGCCTCTCTTTGGCTCCTGAGGGAGGCGCGCCGGGCGGCCGCCGTTTCGGCGAGAAGAGGCTCCGATTTGGCTTTTCCGTCATGTTCGTGATGATGGCTGGCTTGGAGCGGGAGCAAGTTTCGCGCGTAGCGATTTGAAATGGGCATACGCGTCGGCGCTAGGCCGAGTTGCGGGCCATGAGAAAGGCAAGCCGCTTTCGCCAACGTGGCGCGTATTGTCCTTAACGTAGATCGGGTTACTTGTAGCCAGGTAACAGCATGAACAATAATGCACAATCGGCATCTGCGGGTGACCGCGCGAAAACACCTTTGACGAAGAGAATTCCGCGTGAAATTCGTCGCATCGCGCTGAAGCTATCCGTGCTGGGCGCACTCGCGAAAAAGGAAAGCGCGCGGCTCAGGCGCGGCGTCTCGCGTCAGAACTCGAAGCGCTCCAATTGCAATTGTACCTGCTGCGCAGCACGCACCAGATGACGGTCGCGCGCAACGACGAATCGCTGACCGAAAGCCAGAGTTGCGCGCAGAGGTCGAGCGTGTGCGCCACCAGCTAGAGGTCCGCAAGCGGAATCCGACTTGTCACGAGAGGTCGAAACACATTACGCAAAGTTGGCCGCGCAGCAAACGGCGCTCGACGCAGCGTTTAAGGCTATGAGCTTGAAGATCCACATCTCGCCGCCACTCTTTTTGATGAAGCCATTGGAGCCGACCAAGAGGCTGCTACGTCCGACGCATTGCACCAATACGGTGTCGCGCTTGCATGGATCGGACGCTCGACGACGCAGAACGGGCATTGCGTCTCGCCTTCAAGAAGGAGCCTAGCGCATTGCTTGCATATAGGCTCGGAAGCGTCCTCGCAGAGCAGCGAAAATTCTCGGAAGCGAGCGCGGTTTTCGCCACCATCGATCGCCCGCAGCTTGGCTGGCGGGCGGCTCCATGCACTCAATCATCTTCCCCGGACGGAAGGATGACCTGCGGAGCAATTGATGTCCCGTTCCGCCGAAGCGTCAATGGCCTCTTCGACGGATCAGCCGGCGATTGCGATTTCGTCTATTTCGTTGCGGCCGACTCGCGCTACGCGAAACGATTTGCTCGTGCGCTGCATTCGTCCCTGGCCGCCGTTCATGCGAACTGCCTCCTCCATATCCACGTCATAAACCCGGACGACGCCACGCTGCGTGCTCCTGGACTACATGAAGGAGAGGCCGGGACCGATGGTCACATTCTCCTCCGAGGAGGTCGACCTATCCGGACTTTCGAACGATCAGCGTCGCGTCTACTATGCGTCGGCCCGGTTCTTCGTCTTATCTGCGCTGCGTCGCCATTACGACAAGCCGGTGATCGCTGCGGACATCGATCAGGTCGTCCTGAAGGATCCGGCGCCCTGATCGAACCCGGCTCCGACGTGGCGGCGATCCGCTTCCCCTACGGCCGTTTCAACTTGATGGCGCGGTTCTCCGCCTCCGTAATCATCGCCTCGACCCCTGCCGCGGCAAGCTATTTCGACCGGGTCGCGGCCTATATCGCCGAGCGCATGCGCGATCCTCAGGCGATCGCCTGGCATCTCGACCAGATCGCGCTCGACGTCGCGTATCTGGTGTCGGACGACATCGTCCTGAGCGAGCTTCCGAACGGCGCCATGCTCAGCGCGGCGCCGGACGCCGACGTTCCGGACGACACCTATTTCTGGTCCGTGACCTATTCGATCGCGGCAAACGCCCGAAAGCTGGCGCACCCGATTTTTCGGAAGCTCGAGACAGTGTCGCTGATCGTCGTCACCGCGGTCTTCGACCACTCCGAGGGGCTCGAGCGCACAATTGCGAGCGTGGCGAGAGATGGATATTCGAACGTCGCTCACGTTGTGATCGACCATCGCAGGAGCGATCGCCGCTTCGGTTCAATCGAGGCCGGAACGTCAGGAGTCGCAATCGGTAATCAGGAAGGAAGCAGTTTTGCCGATTTGATGAGAGAAATGCCAAACGCCGTCTTCATTGAGCTTCCTTGTGGGGAGGAGCTTGCGTCGCGGACGCTGCTGGAGATCATGCTGGCCATTGAAAGGGCCGGATCCCGCTTGAGCGCGCGCCCAGAAGGCAGCTCTGAAGTCATTGACCTGCCCGCCGGAGTCGGATTTGCGGCGAGCGGCGAGCGGCTGAGGGTTTTTCGGAAGACGGAATGGACGGGGCATCACTCAAAAGTGAGGGTGCTCTCTCGTCCATAAGGACTTAGCGGGGGGGGTCGCTTTAGACGATAAAAGCGCACAAACACCAATCTGTCGAACACCTGGAACGAGCAAATAGCGGGCCAACAATGCCTTTATACCTTAATTGGGGCGCGGTATTACGACATCCCATAAGCCGGGAAAAAAGAGCCGAGTTTCGCCGCATAACAGACTTTTGTGGGGTAAAGCAGCGATTCAGGTGGAGCACGAGCTTGAGGCGACTAGGCTGCAACTTTCTGTAGCGAATGACTCTCTTCAGCGGGCGGTGGCCCGCAGCGACGCGCTCGAAGCCGCACTCGTTGCGATTCGAAAGGAAAATGCAGCGCTGGCGGAAGCTCAGCGGACCTCAAGAGCGCGCTGGAGAGAGTAGCCGTGGCCGACACCGTCGCTAAACAGCTGTCTGACGTGCGCGACCGCCTGGCCAGCAGGCTGGAACTTCTGACCTCCGAAGTCGTCGATGTTCGTCGTCAAATTGACTCTGCAGGCCAGCGAGACGGTTCCGATGAGACGCGCCGCCTTTATCTCGACTTGCTCGAATCCGCCTTGACCGGGGTCCTCACACGCGACAGCAACGCAGCGCCTTGGGGGTCCGAAGAATTCGATGCAGATCGAAGGCTTTATGGTCGGGACTGGCCCAAGTCCGCCACGACGATGATTGGCACCGCTAGGATGCGCAACCTGCGCCGCCTGGTCGAGACGGCTCTCGCAGAAGGCATCGAGGGCGACCTTCTCGAGGCTGGCGTATGGCGCGGCGGCGCCTGTATTTACATGCGCGGCATCCTGGCCGCGCATGGGGTGACGAACCGCACGGTCTGGGTCGCCAATTCATTCGCTGGCTTGCCGAAGCCCGACGAGACGCTTTACCCGGCCGACAAGGGGGACACACACGACAACTTCGATGAACTTTCCGTGTCGCTCGATGAGGTGAAGGAAAACTTCAAGCGCTTCGGTTTGCTGGACGAGCACGTCGCTTTCTTGCCGGGCTGGTTCACCGACACCTTGCCTCGGGCGCCGATCGAGCGACTTTCCGTACTGCGTCTCGACGGCGACATGTACGGGTCGACGATGGAGACGCTGCAGGCGCTGTACCAGGTGTCTCGGGGCGGCTTCATAATCATAGATGACTACATCCTACCGGCCTGCCGCCAAGCGGTTGACGACTTCCGCAGAGAGCAAGGAATCAATGAGCCGCTACACGACGTGGACGGGGCGGCCGCCTATTGGAGGAGGGCTTGATTGACCGATAGGACTAATGGTCACCATCATCATTCCTGTTTTCACGGGTGCAATTGGGGCTTGGCTCTCCTTGGCTCTTATTGAGCCGCCAGCTTCGATAACGACCGGGTGATACAACGAAGTGGCCTGATCACCTCCCGCGTAACCTTCGAGGAAGTGGACCCGAAGATCTCGTCCAGTCGCCGCTCCAAACTCGCCGCTAGCCTCGAAGTTGAGCGACGGACGCGCCGGAACGGCCTGACTGCCTCCCTGGCGATTTTCCACGACGATGACGAGTAAATCTCATCCAATTGGCGCTTTAGTCTGGCTATTTCAGCCTCGCTCTTTATCTCGTCCTTCGCCATACTCTCTTGAACATAGCTTCCAAGCGCCCGATTCAGCTCTTCTGCGGCGGCGTCATCCCTTGCCAGCGCTCGTAATTTTTCGCCGGCAAGTTGCGCCGCTCGCCGTCCGGCCGCTTCGAATCCTCTTGCAAAGAAACTGGCGGCAACTGTGTGGTAACCGATGTACGGATGCAGCGAGGAGCCGCTTCTGATCTGCTCGTCGGTCAAATTTTCAGTGAAACGGGAGAGCAGGTTGTTCGCTTCCGCGAGGGCCACGTCCCGGAGCTTGCGTGTTCCCTGTTCTTCGTGCGATCTCGACCTCACCACGATCCCCGGCAAGCGAAGGAAGTCGAAATCCTCGGCAATTCGAAACCAGAAGTCGTAGTCCTGAGTCGTTCTCAAGCTCTCGTCAAACAAGCCGTGTTTGTCGAACGCCGACTTCGGAATAAGCAGGGTGCAACCGTGCAGGACATTTTGTGCTGTGATGAAGTATCGAAAATTCTCCGGACTAATGTCGGCATCGCAATCAGTCGTCATCCGTCGATCATTCGAAAATACCGAATAATCACCATAAATGACACTGCGTCCAGGCTCCGGTTGTTCCGCCAAAAAATCAACCTGACGTTCAATTTGTCCGGAATATACAAGTCATCATGGCTAAGCCATGAAATGAACTGGCCCTTCGCCTGTGCGATAGCGAGATTGAGCGCCGATGCGACCCCTCCGTTGCGCTTTTCAAAATACCTCACTCGATCGCCGTACCCTCGAACAACTCGGGCTGTCGCGTCGTCGTCGTCGGATCCGTCGTTCACTACAATAATTTCAAAATTCCCATAGGTCTGAGCGAGCGCACTATCGATCGCAAGATTTAGATAATTCGCTCCATTATAGACCGGTATCAGGATCGAGACCAACGGCTCGAAGTACTTGCGTCCCTGATCGCTCAGACGCGAGCCCACCGGCTCAAACCCTTTGACGGTGTACATCGCTCTTGCATAGAACTCGTATAATCGACGAATACCTGCCCCGACCACGAGGGGGTCGACGTCTGTGTCTTCCAAGCAAATTTTCGCGACATAGTAGTCGATGGTCGACGCTATACGTTCTGGGTCAAGTGAATCAAGCTTGTTCCCTCGGTGCGTGCGGACGTGGCATCCAATTTCGTCGATACCCGCGACCAAGGTTCTCTTCGATATTCGACGCCACAAGTCGATATCTTCGAAGCGTTCCATCGCCTCATCAAAGGCGCCGACTTGCTCCAGAATTTCCTTTCGGACCATCACATTTGGCAATGTGATGGTGTGAGGACAATAGAAAGCGATATGAGGATAGAGTCTGCCTGACATTGACGCGCGGTACGTCATGTTAAGCGCATGCCGGTCGTCGTCCACGCAGAAAGCTGACATGTACGCCATCCCGAATTCCGGATTGGCGTCGAGGAACGCGACCTGGGTTCCGACCTTTGACGGAAGGTAATAATCGTCCGAGTCCAGGAAGGTGATGTATTCGCCGCGCGCCATGGCGATGGCCCGATTGCGCGCGCGCGATCGCCCGGCATTGTCCTGACGCACGCAGATGAGCCGATGATCGCGAAATGTCGCCAGGACGTCCTCGGTCTCGTCGGTCGAGCCGTCATCGATGACGATGACCTCGATGTCCTGGTAATCCTGCCCGAGCGCGCTCGCGACCGCCTCGCCGATGAAGTTCGCCCGGTTATAAGTTGGAATGATGATGGAGACGCGCGGTCGGTGGCCGGTGGAGCGCCATCCGCGGCAGCGGCGGCCTTAAGATCGCTCACTTTCCAAACACCCAGGCACTTATCGGCCCAAAGTCCGTCCCCTTCCTCGCAACGCTCGTTGATCAGCCGAAGGGGTGGAGGAAAAGAGAATGGCGGACGTTGGAGATTGAGCGTTCTCCACAGCCCGGTTGGAATATCCACATTCTTGTCCCGGCTCGTGAATGTCGTGGCGACCAGATATTTGGCTCCGGAGTCGAAGATGTTCTGGAGGGCGGATCGGATATCCCTTTCGGAGAGATGCACCAAGAGATCGCGGCTGAATACAAGATCGGCTCTTGGAAGCGGGTCCTTGACGACGTCGAGCAAGCCGAACGCCCGTCCTGGGCGAGAATATTTTCTTTGATTTGCTTCAATCAGTTGCGGGACGATATCCGCTCCAAAGTAGTCGATCTGAAGATCCAATAGGCGCATCCAGTTGAAGTCGCCACAGGGCACGTCAACCATCGACTGGACGCCAAGGTCGGACAGAAGCTGCGAGAGGGCTTTCCGAAGGACCCGTGTCGCACTTGCAGACGAACCGTGACCGGAATGCGACTCGGAATTGCCCCAAACGTTCTTCTGATAAATTTCCTCGAAAACGTTCGTCATCAAGGCTCCGGATGAACCACGCGCCGGGCGAACAGCGCA